>NZ_FOLT01000001.1 GCF_900112455.1 Alkalibacterium subtropicum
GGGCCTATAGCTCAGTCCGGTTAGAGCGCACGCCTGATAAGCGTGAGGTCGGTGGTTCGAGTCCACTTAGGCCCATTTATATCAATTATTATTATTGGTATGGGGAAGTACTCAAGTGGCTGAAGAGGCGCCCCTGCTAAGGGTGTAGGTCGGTTTAGCCGGCGCGAGGGTTCAAATCCCTCCTTCTCCGTTTTTTTATATTAGCAAGGCCCCTTGGTCAAGCGGTTAAGACACCGCCCTTTCACGGCGGTAACACGGGTTCGAATCCCGTAGGGGTCATGATACAGCACAGAATGTGTTGTTTAGTAGTATAACGGAGGATTACCCAAGTCCGGCTTAAGGGAACGGTCTTGAAAACCGTCAGGCGTGTCAAAGCGCGCGTGGGTTCGAATCCCACATCCTCCTTTATCATGGTTGTTGCTTCTTCTGAAGATTACAAACATGATACACTTGGACGTTAGTCCACAGTGTTACTTTTAAGCATTTCAAGGTCCCGTAGTGTAGCGGTTATCACGCCTGCCTGTCACGCAGGAGATCGCGGGTTCGATTCCCGTCGGGACCGTTAGTTATGAATAAACCTATTGGCGCAGTAGCTCAGTTGGTAGAGCAACGGATTGAAGCTCCGTGTGTCGGCAGTTCGACTCTGTCCTGCGCCATCATACAAAAACGACGACAGTAACTGGCAACTAGCCACTTACTGTCGTCGTTTTTTGCATTTTAAGGATTGCTTTTTCGTTTTAGGTAGCGTTTAGAGATTGCTGTGATTAGGCAAACTGTTGTTATAACTGAAGCTATACTTAAAGTTACTGATAACGATAAATAACGAACCTGAAGATAATAGGATAATAGGTTGAAGATGATCACTGTAACGTATGAGTACAGGAAAGTATAAAGTTGCTGTAGCTTCATTGAATTGAAAATTGTTTTTGTCTGGATAAAGAATGTCAGAATAAGGAAGATAGGCAAGATAAAGAAAGAAAAACTTATACTGAGATAAAGTAAAATGACTAAATGGATCAATATAATGACCGCTGTTACTTTTTTAGATCGATGATAATCATCTGAGTGCTTTAGCCAGACTTGTGTAGACGTATAGATCAGCAAAACAACAAAAGGCAGCAACACAATATTAGTTTGAAGGTATGCAAAAAGAGCACCTACACTTGTTGAGGTTAGTGGATAGAGTTTGTCGAATGCGGTTGAGGTTTTGTATCGAGTCATGTGGTCACTACTTCCAATAGAACTTGTTTTAACTGTTGCCTTATTTTACCATATTTTTCAGTTAAATAATAAGGCGTTTGAATAACAAATCTTATCTAAATTTCAATGAATATTGGCGTATAATATGTTAAAATGGTAGAGGTTTACAATGAATTCCCGATAGGACGGCCACAACCGGTCGGAAGCCTTGTAACCGCAAATTAAGGGGGAATAATAATGACAGAAAAAAGACTATTTACTTCTGAATCAGTTACTGAAGGACATCCAGACAAAATAGCAGACCAAATCAGTGATGCTATTTTAGATGAGATCTTGATTAAGGATCCGGAAGCTCGAGTCGCTTGTGAAACGATAGTGACGACAGGCCTTGTGCTGATAGCGGGAGAAATCCGGACAGAAACTTATGTAGACATGCAGAAAGTTGCCAGAGACACGATTAGAGAAATCGGTTATACGCGTGCTAAATATGGCTTTGATGCGGATACGTGTGCGGTACTCGTTTCAATTGATGATCAGTCTCCTGACATTGCAGTGGGTGTCGATGATTCTGTGGAGTACAAATCTAAAGTGCATGATGAATTGGATAAAATTGGAGCCGGAGATCAGGGTCTGATGTTTGGCTATGCAACAAATGAAACTGAAGAGCTGATGCCTTTACCTATCTCTTTAAGTCATAAATTAACCAAACAGCTTGCCACAGTCAGAAAAACGAAGGAATTGAAGTATCTCAGGCCTGATGGTAAAGCACAAGTGACCGTAGAGTATGATGAAGACGATAAACCCTTACGTGTAGATGCTATTGTCATCAGTACACAGCATCATCCAGATATCACTTATGATCGTCTTAAAGAAGACATTTTAGAAAAAGTGATTAGACCCGTTATTCCTGGAGATTACCTTGACGAAAATACGAAATATTATATCAATCCAACCGGTCGATTTGTGATTGGCGGTCCTCAGGGTGATGCTGGCTTGACTGGGAGAAAAATCATCGTGGATACTTATGGGGGATATGCTCGTCATGGCGGTGGAGCATTCTCCGGGAAAGACGCTACGAAAGTCGATCGCTCTGCAAGTTATGCTGCAAGGTATATCGCCAAGAATATTGTTGCTGCAGATCTGGCAGATAAAGTCGAAGTGCAGTTGGCTTATGCAATCGGTGTTGCTCAACCAGTATCGATTTCCATCGATACTTTTGAAACAGGTAAGGTTACCAATAGGGTACTGATCAATGCTGTACGAGATATATTTGATTTAAGGCCAGCCGGAATCATCCAGATGCTTGACCTGAAACGTCCTATTTACAGACAGACGGCTGCTTACGGTCATTTTGGCAGAACTGACATTGCACTTCCATGGGAAGAGACAGATAAAGTAGATGAACTGATCCGCTTCGTAAAATAATACTACTGAAAAATACGGGATTTCATAAGAAATCTCGTTTTTTTTTAGCACTATAGCTCGAATTAGGACCAGATCGTCAACGGAGGAAAAAATGATAAAATTGCAACAAGGGATAGTCTTGCATATTTTGCCTACATCGAAATTCAAGACTATATCGATTCAGCTTCGGTTCAGAGCACCCCTTCAAGCTGATATAATAACTAAACGAACGCTTTTAGCCAATATGCTGGAAGTTAACAGTAAATATTATCCTACGCAGATAGATTTCAGGAAAAAATTAAGCGAGTTGTATGGAGCAACTTTCTTCACTGATGTTGCTAGATATGGCAATTATCATGTTTTGTCTCTGAACGTGGATTGTGTAGATGAGAAAATCATTCAGAAGAATGGCATTTTTAAAGAAGTCATGACATTTATACACCAGGCAATATTTGTGCCGAATGTCTGTCATGGAAAATTTCATGAGGCAACTTTCGCTAGAGAAGTGGAAAACTTACGAGATGATTATTTATCGCGGTACGATGATAAAGCAGTATATGCGGATGATAAATTAAATGCCTTGTATTTTGACTTACCTGAGCATCAAATGCTGAGCTACGGTCAAATCTCTGATTTAAATGATACCACCTCATCAGAAACTTATGAGACGTATCTAAGAATGATCAAGGAAGATCAGATCGATATTTTTATCGTCGGGAATGTGACTGAAGAAGAAGTCATTCTATTCATGCAGTCTTTTGATTTTTCTCCGAGAGTACCTTTGAGACGTGACCCTTTTTACCTTAGAGATAACTCTTCAAAAATCAGAGAAGAAACAGAAAGACAGGAAATCAATCAGACCATACTGACTATGGGGTTCACGACTCCGGTATATTATCATGGTAACTATTATTATGCAGGTTTAGTATTCAATGGCTTGTTTGGTGGGATGACTCATTCAAAACTTTTTCAGACTGTAAGAGAAGAAGAAAATATCGCCTATGCTATATCAAGTGACATCGATGCTTTTAGAGGCCTGTTATCTGTGGAAGCGGGTATCGACTACAAGGATATAAAAAAAACACAGTCACTTATAATACAGAAGCTGCAAGAGATCCAAGAGGGTCACTTTACAGATGATGAGCTATTTCAGACAAAAGAGCTGTTGAAGAGTGAACTGCATCAAATCGATGATTCTCCCCATGCAATGATCGAGAATCGTTACAGTTTATCTTTGATTGAACAGAACGACTTGACTATCGATGACTGGATCGAAAGGATTGACGGTGTGAAAAGAGAAGAAGTCGCTCTTTTGGCACAACTGATAAATCTTAAAGCGATATTTAAGTTAATTGGAGAGAACAACTAGTGGATATGAAGACATATAAAGAATTAAATGAAGTGATTTATAGTGATAGATTAAAAAACGGTTTGACTGTCAAAATGATACCGAAAAAGGGGTATCATAGTGTTTATGCCGTGTTGTTCACTGAATTCGGGTCTATCGATCATGAATTTATACCAAGAGGAGAAAAAAAGTATCAAACGTTTCCTTACGGTGTTGCGCATTTTCTGGAACATAAACTTTTTGAGACAAGAGCAGGAGATATCTCACAAGTTTTCTCAGCTCAAGGCGCTTCGATCAATGCCTATACGAGTAATACGAAGACCGTTTTTCTGTGTTCATTCACAAAAAACAAAAGACAAAATATAGAAACACTGCTGGATTTTGTGCAAGAGCCTTTTTTCAGTGATCAGTCAGTAGAAGATGAAAAAAGTATAATATCCCAGGAGATTCTGATGTATAAAGATGATCCTGACTGGATTCTGACCCAGGGACTGATCGAAAATCTCTACCCTGATCATCCGGTCCGCATTGATGTGGCAGGGACATCTGAAAGTGTTGAATCCATAACCTTAGACATGCTGAATAAGAATTATCTGACATTTTATCATCCGGATAATCTGCAGATGGTTTTGGTCGGAAACATTGACCCTGTAGAAACGCTTCAATGGATCAAGCATAATCAGGGAAAGAAGTTTTATCCAAAGCCTATGAAGATAGAACGTATGATAAATACAAAGTCTGGCAAACCCGTCACAAAATCCAGAAACATCACTGTTTCCGTAAATCTTGCTAAGGTATCAGTTGGTGTAAAAGGTCACTGCTTTGAATTAGGTGAGAAAGAGGCTTTCCGTCATATTCTCTGCATGGAGATTCTTCTTGATCTGCTCTTTGGTGAAACGTCAGCAAATTATTTATCCTTATATGATAAAAATCTGATCGATGATAGTTTCAGTTATGATTATATTTTTGAAAGAGGATTTGATTATGTCAGTATAGGCGGAGATTCCAGGCTGCCGAAAGAACTGGCAGAAACCATCCAAACTATTCTTCTGAACAGCTCTCAAAATCCCGATATGACGCCAGCTCATTTTTCATTAGTAAAGAAAAAAATGATTGGAGAGTCCATTCAAAGTCTGAATTCTCTCGGATATATTGCCCAAGAATTTGTTGATCAGCCTTTTTCTGAGCTTACTATTTTTGACTATCTATCCGTCTTAAAGAGCATTAGCTTTGAAGAACTGCAGCACGTTGCCAAGGATTTTTTTAGAGCGGATCAGATGTCTGTGTTCACTGTTGATCCAAAGAGGCAATGATGTGCATGCATAGGGTAGAATGAAGATTCACTCATCTGCGAACAATTATAAAATAATGTAAAACAAATTTAAAAAACGTTTAATCTTAATCCTTTGGATACTCTATACTCGCTTAATCTCGTATGGTATACTTTGAGGGATGGGATCCAACTAAAGGGATCTTTTTATCGATATTTTTTCTCAATCAAATTATTTCGTTAAAGTATTAGGCTAGGTAGGTGAAATCGATTGAACGAAATAGGAGATAGACTTAAAGAAGCAAGAAAAGCTAAAGGCTATACGCTTGATGATCTACAACAAAAAACTAAAATTCAAAAACGTTATTTAATTGCGGTCGAAGAAGGAAACCTTGAGGTGTTGCCAGGTAATTTTTATGCCCGCGCCTTTATAAAACAGTATGCTGACTCTGTCGGTTTAAATGGTGAAGATCTGATTAAAGAACACATGGATGCATTACCTCAAACAAGTAACAGCAGCTATTCAAAAAGTGTGCATAAGGCTCAGACACGATCAAAAACAAAAAACAGTGGATTTTTTGCTACTTTAAAAGACAGTCTTCCTACACTGCTCATCATTCTGCTGGTTATAGCCATTATATTTGCTATATACTTGGCAATAACAACGGGTGATGATTCTGATCTTGACTCTTTTATCAATGAAGATCAACCGTCTACAATTATAGAAGTCGATGATAACGAAGAAGCAGTCAGCGATCAGGATGAAGCAGCTGATGATCAAGAAACGGCTGAAGAACAGACGGATGATACAGAAACCGCTGACGAAGAAGAATCAGTAGAAGATGTTGCAGAAAATCAGGAACAGGTGCTGACTGAAGTGAGCAGTACAGAAACTGCAACAACATATACTGTTTCCGGCCCCCGTCCATCTGAACAGACGATCGTTTTAACGGCAGAAGGTGGCCAGTCCTGGTCAAGTATCACTATCGATGGCGATACGGCTCAAGGTCTCATCGAAGATGGAGAAACATTGTCCGGTCCTGTAGATGAGAATGTATCCTCGATTTATATCGTGGTCGGTAATGCTCCAGTGACCACTATCGAGTTGAACGGACAGGAAGTCCCTTATAATACATCAGACGCCGAAGCCGTCAGACAAGAAGTGACCATTGAATTTGAATAATCATTATATTTAGACCAGTGTTTAACGTTTGACCACTGGTCTATTTTTTAGGAATCAGGAGGTTTACCCGTGAATTTACCCAATAAAATAACACTTTTTCGTATTTTTTTAATTCCGATCTTTATACTTATTCTGGTTTTGCCCTTTGAATGGGGAACACTTGAAATATTGTCCTCGACCATAGAGATCGATCTGTTGGTTGCAGCTGTCGTATTTTCTGTCGCAAGCTTCACTGACTGGCTGGATGGCTACTTAGCAAGAAAGATGAACATTGTTTCAAATTTCGGCAAGTTTGCAGACCCTCTAGCAGATAAAATGCTGGTCATGACTGCGCTGGTCTTTTTAATCGAACTATCTTTAGCGCCTGCCTGGATCGTAGCGATCATTGTTTCCCGGGAACTGGCAGTGACCGGTCTCCGTCTGCTGCTGGTGGAACAGGGCGGACAGGTCATGGCGGCCGGATGGCCTGGCAAAATCAAAACGAACACACAGATGCTGGCTATCATCTTTCTGTTCTTGGATGATTTTCCGTTCGCTTTTACAGGTATTCCTGTCGGGATCTTATTATTATATATCTGCCTGTTTTTCACAATTTATTCCGGAGTTTTATATTTCTACGAGGGACGTTTTGTCTTTAAAGGCACCTTCTCAAAATAATACCCACAAGCAAAAAAACTCAAAAAGTTTAAACTTTTTGAGTTTTTTTGTTTGTGATAGTTTATAGCATCTAATAATTTGAGCATATGCTAAAATAAAAAGTGAGAAATTATTTAATTGGACAATAGTTATATTAGGAGGAATCACAGTGCGAGCTGAAATCATTTCAATTGGAACGGAACTTTTACTTGGCCAGGTTGTGAATTCGAATGCTGCCTTTATCTCGCGGGAACTGGCTGCATTAGGAATAGAAGTTTATCATCATGTTACCGTTGGGGATAACGCTGATCGTCTGACTGAGGCGGTGCAGGCAGCAGAAAAACGAGCGGATCTCATTGTTCTGTCAGGAGGACTCGGTCCAACGGAAGATGATATAACAAAACAGACGATCGCCAAATATCTGAATGTGGATCTCCTCCTGCACGAAGAAACGGAAGATAGAATCATAACATATCACAAGAATTCTGATTTTGAAATGCCGGAAAACAATCAGCTGCAGGCACTGATACTGGCTGAGTCCATACCTTTAAAAAATGATACTGGGCTTGCCGTTGGGATGATATTAGAGCGTGAAGACCATCAGTATGTTCTGCTGCCGGGCCCTCCAGATGAACTTCATCCAATGGTGGAAAATCATTTAAAAGACGAATTGATCAAACGCCTTCTGGATGAACAGGTTCTTGTTTCACGTGTCTTGCGTTTTTTCGGTATAACAGAAGCTCAGTTAGCTAAAAAAATCGAACCCATCGTTAAAGCACAGACCAATCCTACAGTAGCTGTTTATGCAAATGAAGGGGAAATAACTGTGAGGATCACTGCACGGGCCAAAACAGAAGAAGAGGGCAACCGTTGTATTGATGAAATCGAATCCCTGATATTGGAACCTTTAACGGATTACTTTTTTGGATACGGGGAAAAACGATTAGCAGAAGCCGTCAGAGACTTACTGATAGAGCAGGGGTTGACTATTACTGCTGCAGAAAGCCTCACTGGAGGAGCATTTTTGAGCTCTATTACAGCGGATGTATCAGCTGGGTCGGTATTTGAGGGAGGGATAGTTACTTATAGTACAGAAAAAAAACAGAAAGTTCTAAATATATCAGCAGAAACAATTGAAAACTTTGGAGTGGTGAGCCCGGAATGTGCCATAGAGATGGCTGAAAATTCACGGAAAATGTTTAAAGCGGATATCGGTGTAGGGTTAACGGGAGTAGCCGGTCCGGGATCTTTAGAAGACCAGATACCCGGTACAGTCTATATTGGGCTGTCATATAAGGAAGACCCGCCATTTGCCAAGCGTTTCCACTTCGGCTATAAGCGTAATAAAAACCGCCAACTGGCTGTTTTGAATGCTCATGACATGGTAAGACGTTTAATCTTGGGAAAACCGGTAAAAAACGACTAAATTATGACGAAAATCAGTAAAGCGAATAAATGTTCGAAAAACACTTGATTTTTTTTGCACTGAAGCTTAAAATATAGAGAGTAAAGAACAAGAAAATCTCGTATTAGATAGTGATAATCGTAGGAGGAAAATAAATGGCAGACGATCGCGCAAAAGCGTTAGAAACAGCACTGAAAAAAATTGAAAAAGCTTACGGTAAAGGCTCAATAATGAAAATGGGCGAAAAAGTAGATACTCAAGTAAAAACTGTTCCGAGTGGTTCTTTAGCACTGGATGTGGCTCTTGGCATAGGTGGCTATCCTAGAGGAAGAATAATCGAAGTATACGGTCCCGAGAGTTCCGGTAAGACCACTGTATCGCTTCACGCTATCGCATCTGTTCAGGCTAATGGCGGTATTGCTGCCTTTATCGATGCGGAACATGCTTTAGACCCTAAATATGCAAGAGCTTTAGGTGTAAATGTGGATGAACTCCTTTTATCTCAACCGGACACCGGTGAACAAGCTCTGGAGATCGCCGACGCACTTGTTTCCAGTGGTGCAGTGGATATTGTCGTAATCGACTCGGTAGCAGCATTGGTACCGAGAGCAGAGATCGATGGTGAAATGGGAGATACCCACATCGGCCTGCAGGCTCGTTTAATGTCCCAAGCATTACGTAAATTGTCCGGTTCCATCAATAAAACTAAGACGATTGCATTATTTATCAATCAGATCCGTGAAAAAGTAGGGGTCATGTTCGGTAATCCGGAAACAACTCCCGGTGGACGTGCCTTGAAATTCTATTCTTCCGTACGATTAGAAGTCAGACGAGGAGAATCCATTAAATCCGGATCAGATATGACTGGGAATCGCACCAAACTAAAAGTAGTGAAAAACAAAGTGGCGCCACCATTTAAAACAGCTATGGTAGACATCATGTATGGTGAAGGAATCTCCCAAATCGGAGAGATCGTTGACATGGGTGCCGATGCAGACATTATAACTAAAGCAGGCGCCTGGTATTCCTACGGCGATGAAAGAATCGGACAGGGAAGAGAAAACGCCAAGCAGTATCTGAAGGATCATCCTGATTTAAGAATCGAGATCGAAAAACAAGTTAGAACTGCCTACGGTATCGGTGATGAACTTCCTGTCGAAGAAAAAACGGAAGACGCTGAAGTACTTGAATTAGACTGATATATCATATCCTGGATTGGATTTCGATGCTCACTTGCCAGTGAGATAGGAGTTCAATCCTTTTTTTGGAAAACCTCTTACTATCGACCCTCACAAGGAAATATTAAGCCCTTAACAAAATCTATGTTGACAGAAGAACGAAAGAACTATAAAATTAGAATAGTATGTTGCTTTAATTATTAAAGCAAACGTCATCGTGTACTACAAATTAAATATGATATTATCAGTTAATGAGATATCTGATTATTTTTTATTGCATGAAAAACTAAATAATGATACGGAGGTGATGAGATGGAGATAATACCTTTACTAGCCACCGCTATCGTTACTTTAATTATTGGTTTAGTCGCAGGATCTTATTTTACGAAACAAAGTTTTGAAAAAAGATTAGCTAATTCTAAACAAACAGCTGAAGACATTATTGAAGACGCAAATAAAGAAGCTGAAACTTTGAAAAAAGAAGCGTTGCTGGAGGCAAAGGAAGAGATCCATTCTTATCGAACAGAAGTAGAGTGGGAGCTAAAGGAACGCCGATCTGAAGTGTCTCGACAAGAAAATCGTATTGCGCAGCGTGAAGACAATATGGAGCGCAAAGAGACGACTATAGATAAAAGAGAAAGTTCATTGCAAAGCAGAGAAGATAAATTGTCTGCTCGTCAGAAAAAAGTGGAAGAGCTGGAACAAGCTGCAAAAGATTTGTTAGAAGAACAGAACGAAAAACTTCTATCCATTGCAGGTTTATCAGAAGAAGAGGCAAAATCTGTCGTGCTCAAACAAGCAGAACAAGAGTTAACTCGTGATATGGCCATCATGGTGAAACGTTATGAGGATCAGGCAAAAGTTGAAGCTGAAAAAAAAGCGAAAAACATTGTCACTCAAGCGATTCAACGCTGTGCTGCTGATCAGGTCACCGAGTCGACTGTTAGTGTCATCAATCTGCCGAATGATGATATGAAAGGACGTATTATCGGACGCGAAGGACGTAATATAAGGACGCTTGAAAGTCTGACTGGTATGGACCTGATTATCGATGATACACCTGAGGCTGTCGTTCTAAGCGGATATGATCCGATTAGACGCGAAGTGGCTAAGATGGCGTTAGAGAAATTGATTTCTGACGGGCGTATCCATCCAGGTAGAATTGAAGAAGCTGTAGAAAAATCACGAAAAGAAATGGACGAACGCATCAGAGAAATCGGGGAAGAAGCCATGTTTGAGCTTGGCATCCACTCGATTCACCCTGATTTAATGAAAATTATCGGACGTTTGCACTTTAGAACAAGTTATGGTCAAAATGTATTGAATCATTCAATCGAGGTCGCAAAACTTGCTGGTGTAATGGCTGCTGAGCTAGGCGAAGATGTTCAACTGGCAAAACGTGCCGGCTTGCTTCACGATATAGGTAAGGCACTAGATAGTGAAGTAGAAGGTTCACATGTTGAGATCGGCGCACAAATAGCAATGAAATATCAGGAAAATGAAACAGTTATCAATGCGATTGCATCTCACCACGGTGATGTTGATGCAACTTCAGTCATTGCTGTCTTAGTCGAGTCGGCAGATTCTATTTCTGCTGCCAGACCGGGCGCAAGAAGTGAATCCTTGGAGCATTATTTACAACGACTTGAAAATCTAGAGCGAATCTCTAACAGCTTTAAAGGTGTTAAAGAAAGTTATGCGATTCAGGCTGGACGAGAAGTTAGGATCATCGTTAAACCAGATGAATTGGATGACAGCATGGCATCCAAGTTAGCTAGAGATGTACGTAAACAAATCGAAGATGATATGGACTATCCTGGACATATTAAAGTAACGGTTATACGCGAAACTAGAGCAGTTGAATATGCTAAATAAAAGTTAATTTTATAAGGTCAGTCAATGAAGGTCTACTTCTTGACTGATCTTTTTTACTGGGCTGAATGTCCAGCAACCTTTTTAGAATGTCGGACGTATAGATAAAGTGATTCTTGAGGGAACGATCATCAACAAACGAAGTCCGCCAATATGTTTTCAGCAAAAAAACGGGACTAAATGTATCAGGAGACTTCAGTCTGTTTTGATTTTAGGGGTTCAAAACTGGTAAAATGAATAAAGTGAAGAGAAATGAGGAATGATGATGAAACTGCTGTTTATTGGAGATATTGTGGGATCATTAGGAAGAGAAAAGTTAAGTGAATGGCTCCCGAAATTAAAGGATAAATACAAACCGCAGGTAACTATAGCAAACGGCGAGAACGCGGCAGACGGACGAGGAATAACTGAAAAAATCTACAAAGAGATCCTGACGTCAGGTGTCGATCTCGTAACAATGGGCAATCATACTTGGGATAAGAGAGAGATTTTTGACTTTATCGATGCGGCAAAGAAAATGATCAGACCGGCTAATTACCCGGAAACTGCAAATGTACCGGGAAAAGGCATTGCCTATATTAAAATCAACCAGCTGGAACTGGCCGTGATCAATCTGCACGGACGGTCTTTTATGGGAGACTATGAAGATCCTTTCCGCGTGGGAGAAGCCCTTGTGGCAGAAGCTGCCAAACGGACGAATCATATTTTTATCGACTTCCATGCAGAAGCAACGAGTGAAAAAGAAGCTATGGGATGGTTCATGGACGGGAAAGTATCTGCTGTTGTCGGGACGCATACGCATGTGCAGACCAACGATTCACGCATCCTGCCAGGCGGAACAGCCTATCAGACGGATGTCGGCATGACGGGCTTTTATGACGGGATCCTGGGTATGAAGAAAGAACCGATCTTACATAAGTTCACAACTCAGATGCCTCAGAGGTTCGAAGTTCCTGATAAAGGGAGAAGCAGACTGAACGCCTGTCTTGTTGACATAGACGACAAAACAGGCAAAGCGAATAAAATCAAGCCTATTCGAATCGACGATGACATGTCATTATTTGAATTATAGAAATCAATGAGAGAGTGATAGAAGTGCCTCAAAAAACAAAACAGACACCTATGATGCAGCAATATTTAGAAATAAAGCAGCAATATCCGCATGCTTTTTTATTTTACCGTTTAGGTGATTTTTATGAATTATTTTTTGAAGATGCTGTCCAAGTTTCCCGTTTACTGGAGCTGACTTTGACGAGCCGCAACAAAAATGCAGAAGAACAAATACCGATGTGTGGTGTCCCCCATCATTCAGCTAAAGGTTATATCGATACACTGATAGATATGGGTCACAAAGTAGCTATCTGTGAACAAGTTGAAGATCCTAAGACGACCAAAGGTATGGTTAAGCGGGAAGTTGTACAGGTCGTGACGCCGGGAACGGTCATGCAGTCTAAAACGGTCGATGCCAAAGAGAACAATTATATTGCGGCGGTCATGGAACTGGATAAGAAGATAGGGATCGCGCTGGCTGATCTGACTACAGGCGAGATGAAAGTCACGCAGGTAAAAGACACCGATGCGGCAATCAGCGAACTCGCCTCTCTCAACTGTAGAGAAGTCATCTTTCTTCCCGGAAACTTTCTGGAGATGCAGGAATCACTGAAAAACAGATGGAACATGTCCATTTCTCATGCTTCAGAAGAAATCGGCGAACACAGTCTGAATCATCTCACATTCAGCTTTGAAAACTCCCAGATGAAACCAGTGATTGATTTACTGCTCTCTTATTTGTCCGAAACGCAGATGCGACGCCTCGATCATCTTCAGAAAATTGAAGAATATAAAACCAGCCAGTATCTGATTTTCGGTCAAGAGGCAAGAAGAAACCTGGAATTATCCACCTCTTTGAGAGATGGGAGCAAAAAAGGGACTCTCCTGTGGCTGCTTGATGAAACGAAAACAGCCATGGGGGGACGCATGCTGAAGTCCTGGCTGGATAAACCTTTGATACAGAAAGACAAGATCGAAGAGAGAATGGATTATGTCGAAAGCCTGCTCAATCATTTCTTCGAAAGAAGTGATTTGAAAGAGATACTGAAAAAAGTCTATGATCTGGAACGGCTGGCTGGCCGGACTGCTTTCGGGACAGTTAATGCACGTGACCTTGTTCAACTGAAGCATTCGCTCGAACAGATCCCTTTCATCAGAGAAATCGTGGAACTCTTGAATGACGAAGACGAGTGGACAGGTTACCTGGACCAGTTGGATCCCATTCAAGATGTAAAAGATCTGATCGAACAGGCAATCGAAAACGAACCGCCCTTGTCTACAACGGACGGTGAGATAATAAAAAAAGGCTACCACCAGCAGCTTGACGAATATAAAGAAGCTATGACCAACGGGAAACAGTGGATGGCAGAACTGGAACAGAGAGAGCGTGCGGCTACAGGTATCAAAAATCTGAAGATCGGCTTCAATAAGGTTTTTGGCTACTATATCGAAGTCTCCAAAGCCAATGTTTCTAAGCTGGAAGAAGGACGTTATGAACGCAAGCAGACGCTGACGAATGCCGAGCGTTACAGTACACCTGAACTGAAAGATAAAGAATCGCTGATACTGGAAGCGGAAGAGAAGTCCAAGAATCTGGAGTATGAGTTGTTCGTGGATGTCCGAAACCAGGTAAAGGAACAGATCGACCGGCTGCAGCAGTTAGCTAAAATCATCGCTCAAATCGATGTCCTGCAGAGTTTTGCCACTGTGAGTGAAGAATACAACTACGTTCGTCCGTTATTCACGTTGGACAGCCAGGATGTAGCGATCTATAAAGGCAGACATCCCGTCGTGGAGAAAGTTATGGGTGAACAGGCTTACGTGCCTAATGATGTGGAACTTATCGATGAGACAGCCGTCCTTCTGATAACCGGACCGAATATGTCAGGTAAGAGCACGTATATGCGTCAGCTTGCTTTAACGATAATCATGGCACAAATGGGATGTTTTGTACCTGCCGAGAAAGCACAGCTGCCGATTTTTGACCGCTTGTACACGCGTATTGGTGCTATGGATGACTTGATAGGCGGACAGAGTACCTTCATGGTCGAAATGACGGAAACAAATCAGGCACTGGCTAACGCTACACCTAAAAGTCTGCTTCTGTTCGATGAAATCGGACGAGGAACAGCAACCTACGATGGCATGGCCCTAGCTGAAGCGATTATTGAATATGTGCATGATAAAATCAAAGCCAAGACGCTATTCTCTACGCACTATCATGAACTGACTGTTTTGGACGAACGTCTGCCTAAGCTGAAGAACATGCATGTGGGAGCGGTAGAAGAAGAAGGGGACCTGGTTTTCCTTCACCAAATGCTGCCTGGACCGGCCGACAAAAGCTACGGGGTACAGGTCGCCAAACTTGCAGGCTTGCCGCACCCTTTACTAAAGAGGGCTGAGAGCATTTTAAAGGGTCTGGAAATGAAAGAAGACCACTTATTTGAAGAGGAAAACAGTTCGCAGACTGTTCAGGAACAGTCACCGGCATCGTCTCAGGAACAGCTGAATTTATTTGAAGCACTTGATACAAATGAAAAGGCAGTGATCGAACAGCTTGAAAAAATGAATATCCTGGCAACCACACCGCTGGATGCCATTCAGATTTTAAGTGAGCTGCAGCAGAAATTAAAGGATAATTAATGAAAGTTGGTTAAGCAAAATGACAACTAAAATTAAAGTCATGTCTTCGACCCTGGCTAATCAGATCGCAGCCGGTGAAGTGATTGAGCGACCGGCTTCAGTCGTTAAAGAACTTATGGAAAATGCGATCGATGCGGGCAGTACACGCATTGAAGTGTTCGTTGAAGAAGCGGGTCTCAAAAGCATTCAGGTCATTGATGACGGGGAAGGCATTCCTAGAGAAGAAGTGATGTCTGCTTTTGAACGTCATGCGACTTCTAAACTGCTCTCAGACGAAGATCTGTTCAGGATACGCACGCTGGGTTTTAGAGGCGAAGCCCTTCCGAGTATAGCCTCTGTTTCCAAAATCACCGTCGAATCTGCTGAAGAAGGCAAAGTCGGGAAGCAACTCATTCTACACGGTGGGGAGATCATCGATCAGCGGACATCTTCTTCCAGACAGGGCGTCAATATTAAAGTGGAAGAGCTTTTTTATAATACCCCTGCCAGACTAAAATATGTCAAAACCCTTCAAACAGAACTGGCGCACATCAATGATACAGTGAACCGACTGGCTCTTTCTCATCCGGGAATCGCATTCAGGCTGGTTTCAGACGGCAATACCATGATCAAGACGGTCGGTAACGGTGATCAGAAACAGGCTATCGCGGGTGTTTATGGTGTGAATATCGCTAAAAAAATGCGGGAAATCAAAGAGTCTTCTTTTGATTTCGAGATCTCCGGGTACGTGTCTCTGCCTGAAATCACCCGGTCAAACAATAAATATATCACAGTGATCATCAATGGAAGATACATCAAAAACTTTGTCCTGAACAAAGCCATTGTCGACGGTTTTGGTTCAAAGTTGATGATCGGTCGCTACCCTATCGCTGTAATCAATATCACCCTTGATCCGCAGTTATTGGATGTCAATGTGCATCCGACGAAGCAGCAGATCCGGATCAGTAATGAGAAGGAACTGGGTCAGCTGATCAGTTCGGCTATAGAGAAACGGATGAACAAGGAAGTGAGAATACCGAATGCGCTTGACAACTTGAGTCAGCGAAAGAAGCGTTCAGCGTCCTTGCCTAAAGATGAACAAACGCGTCTTGCGTTTGAACAGGGGAGCAATAGAAATACTTCACAGGAATCAGCAGCTGATACTGACAGTTCCATTCCTGAAGGTCTTAAAACAGAAGAGACAGATTCGAATCGGACTCCGTTCGGCGACTATGTAGATGAATCATTTTCTCCTAACTATGAGAGTAAAATCCTCCCCAGTCAGCAGGACCACAGCCCCCTTGTCGATAAAGGGGATGGCCATGAAGAGCCGGTACTCAAGACATTAGAGAAAATAGGCAGAGCTACAGAACAGTCCAAACAGTTTCCTGACTTAGAATATATAGGTCAAATGCACGGAACGTATTTATTTGCCCAAAACGAGGAAGGCCTATATATCATTGATCAGCATGCCGCCCAGGAACGGATCAAGTACGAGTATTATAGGGATACGATCGATCAGACCGGGACAGAACTGCAGGAACTGCTTATACCGATAGTTATAGAATATCCTTCCAATGAAGCAATCACTATCAAGGATAATAAAGATAAGCTGGCAGAAGCGTCGGTTTATCTTGAAGACTTTGGTCAGAACAGTTTTATCATCCGGCATCACCCTACGTGGATGCCGGCTGGACAGGTAGAAGATACGATCAAGGAAATGATCGACTTTTTCCTGGAAAAAGCGACGCTGACTGTAAATAGATTTCGTGAAGCGACAGCCATCATGATGAGTTGTAAACGTTCGATCAAAGCCAATCATTATTTGTCAGATGAGGAAGCTAGAGAGCTGTTGACCCAGCTCAAATACACTAAGAACCCGTATAATTGCCCTCACGGTAGACCGGTAACGGTAAATTTCACAACGAATGACATGGAAAAAATGTTTAAACGCATTCAGGATCCTCATTGATTAGAGGATCCTTTTTTTTGCAGGCTAAGCTAACTAAAGTGCATATAATTGCTATTCCGCCCTCTATCCACTTACAATTACAATAGAGTATGAGGTTAATTACTGGAAAGAGGGATGCAGAAATGGATATCGTATCAATGATCATGAACCAGTTGGGAAACCAAGACCGTTTGAGTTCAGTAGCAAAGAGAGCAAACACAGACACATCGACCGTCCAGAAAATAGCTCAGATCGGTCTGCCTATGATCATGGATGGGTTGAATAAACGAACATCTGAAGACGCAAAAGCTTCAGAAGAACTTGCTAGTACTGCGTCAAGGCATGCCGATGATGACACAGACGATCTGAATCACTTACTTGAAAACACAGATAAGAGTGAAGGAAACCATTTGCTGGACATGGCCTTCGGGTCCAGCGAAACGGAAGTGGAAAAGCGGGTGGCGCAAAAAACCGGGACAGATTCGTCTACAGTCAAATCGATTTTATCTATGCTGGCCCCAGTGGCTCTAAGTATGGTTGCCAAACACAGTTCAAACAGCCAGTCACTTACTGGATCAGGGGTATCACAACTGCTTGACGGATTGACAAACAGTGTAAAACAGCAGTCATCCGGTTCAGGTTATGGAGAAATGTTGTCTTCCGTGCTTGGAGATTCATCTGACAGTCAAAACAACACAGTCAATAAAGCGAAAGATGCTTTAGGCGATCTATTTAACAAGTAAGGAGGGGTATCATGAAGCAATCAAAAGAACAGTTAAAAGAAAAACTCACGCCGATCCAATATGAAGTGACCCAGAATAATGCAACAGAAAGACCGGGAACTGGTGAATATGATGAATTTTTCGAAGAGGGTATTTATGTAGATGTGGTCAGCGGCGAACCGCTGTTCTCTTCCAAGGACAAATATGATGCCGGCTGCGGATGGCCGTCGTTTACAAAACCTATAGAAAAACGAACAGTGAAAGAAAAAAGGGACAGGACCTTCGGCATGGAAAGAACGGAAGTCAGAAGCAGAGAAGCTGATTCTCACTTGGGACATGTCTTTACAGACGGACCAAAAGATAAAGGTGGGCTTCGTTACTGCATCAATTCAGCAGCGATGAGATTCATCCCGAAATCCGAATTGAAAGAAAAAGGATATGAAGCCTATCTAGCTGAATTCGAATAAATGGACACAAATCAAGAGATAAATAGAAACATCTGTTCAGAGAGTTGTTTAATGAACAGGTGTTTTTATGTTATAATAGTGTGGATTGACACTAAGTGGAATGAGGAAATTATATGTACGAATACATAAAAGGCATAATCAAACATATTTATCCGGGCTATGTGGTTTTGGAAGCTAATAGTATCGGCTATAAAATACTGATGGCCAATCCTTTCCGTTATTCAGAAAAATTGCATAACGAGGAAACACTCTATATTTATCATGATGTTAAGCAGGATGCGATGAACCTGTTTGGCTTTGTCTCGCTGCAGGAAAAGAACTTGTTTCTGAAACTGATCAACGTTTCAGGTATCGGACCGAAGTCTGCTTTGGCTATCCTGGCCAACGAGGATCATAACGGTTTCGTCCAGGCCATTGAAGATGAAAATAAAACGTATTTAACTAAATTCCCCGGGGTGGGCAAGAAAACAGCGGCTCAAATCGTTCTGGATCTAAAAGGGAAGCTCTCTGAATTCGACACATCAGAATCTCAAAATCACGCCGCCGACACTTCATCAGACGATTCAGGCAACACTGCTTTTGAAGAAGCCATGGAAGCTTTACTTGTTCTGGGATATACCAGCCGAGATGTAAAAAAGGTACGCAAGCAGATAGACACACAGTCAGATCTTACGACAGATGCGTACATAAGAGAAGCATTAAGCAAACTGATGAAAAAGTAAATTTATCCTACTCGCGTAAAAGGAGAAAGATATGAAAGATAACCAGCCAATCACTTCTGATCAGCTTTTAAATGAGGATGAATTTTCTCTTGAGCGGACACTCAGACCCCAGTCCCTGGCGGATTACCTTGGTCAAAAAAAAATAAAAAAGGAATTAGCCATTTATATTGAAGCGGCCAGACAGCGGGAAGAAGCGCTGGACCATGTCCTTCTGTACGGACCGCCAGGGTTGGGTAAAACAACTATGGCTATGGTCATTGCGAATGAGATGGGTGCGGATATAAGAACAACAAGCGGTCCGGCTATAGAGAAGCCTGGAGACTTAGTTGCGTTACTCAACGATCTGGAACCGGGCGGAATCCTTTTCATAGATGAGATACACCGTATGCCGCGTATTGCAGAAGAGATGTTGTACTCTGCAATGGAGGATTTTTATGTTGACATTATTATCGGTCAGGGTGATACAGCTCATCCAGTCCATTTTCCCCTGCCTCCATTTACTCTGATCGGGGCCACGACGCGGGCTGGCTCTTTGTCTGCGCCTTTAAGGGACCGGTTTGGTATCCTTGCTCATATGGAGTATTATCACAAAGATGAATTAAAAGATATCGTCCTGCGGTCGGCCAACGTCATCCAGACAGAGGTGGATTTAAACGGTGCGTATGAAATCGCACGTCGGTCCAGGGGCACACCGCGTATCGCCAACCGGTTGTTAAAGAGGGTTCGTGATTACGCCGAAGTCAAGGGCGAAGGGATCGTAACTGAACCTATCGCTGCTTTGGCTCTTGATCTTTTGCGGGTGGATCATGAAGGCCTCGATATCGTGGATCAGAAATTCTTATCCACCCTGATCAAGCTTTATAATGGAGGTCCAGTTGGATTGAATACTTTATCGGCCAATATTGGTGAAGAGGTGGATACCATTGAAGATATGGTCGAACCTTATTTACTTCAGGAAGGATTTATTCAACGGACCTCAAGAGGACGTATGGCGACACCTAAAGCATATGAACACCTTGAATTAACCCATCTGATAACTGATTAATTTTATGATAAAGGAGAAACAGTATGAACTTGTCAACAAAAGATTTCGATTTTCAATTACCCGAAGAGCTGATTGCTCAGACACCTTTGGAGAACCGCTCATCATCAAGAATGATGGTGTTAACTACTGAAACAGAGCAAATAGAGGACAAGCAGTTCGAAGATATCATAGATGAACTGCACCCAGGGGATGCCTTGGTCATGAACAACACACGCGTGCTGCCGGCCCGTCTGTATGGCACAAAAGAAGAAACCAACGCCCATGTCGAAGTACTGTTACTCAAAAACACTGAAGGCGACACATGGGAGACACTGATGAAACCGGCTAAGAAAGCCAAGAAGGGTACGGTCATTTCTTTCGGTGACGGGAGACTTAAAGCAACCGTTGTTGAAGAACTGGAACATGGCGGACGCATGGTGGAGTTTTCTTATGAAGGGATTTTTCTGGAAACCCTGGAATCTTTAGGTGAAATGCCGCTGCCGCCGTACATCAAAGAGCGCCTGGAAAACCAGGAACGTTATCAGACAGTCTATGCCAAAGAAAACGGCTCGGCTGCAGCACCAACTGCCGGTTTACACTTTACAGAAGAAATACTGGATAAAATCAAAGCTAAAGGCATTAAGCTCGTCTTTCTGACGCTGCATGTCGGACTGGGGACTTTCCGTCCAGTGAGTGTGGAAAATATCGATGAGCATAAAATGCATGCAGAATTTTATCAGCTATCAGAAGAGGCTGCAGAAGAGTTGAATGAAACAAGAAAGAGCGGTGGACGTATCATCGCTGTTGGAACGACATCTATTCGTACACTGGAGACCATCGGGAAAGCGAACGAGGGTGTCCTGAAAGCAACGAGCGGCTGGACAGATATCTTTATCTCCCCCGGTTATAAATTCAGTGTCGTGGATGCATTCCTGACGAATTTCCATCTGCCTAAATCGACACTGATCATGCTGGTCAGTGCGTTTGCCGGAAGAGAGTTCGTGTTGAAGGCTTATAACCATGCAGTTGAGGAGAAATACAGATTCTTCAGTTTTGGCGATGCCATGTTTGTGAAGAAAAAAGAGTATAAAGAGGATTAGGAGACATTTTAAATGAGTAATCATCCGGTCACATATCAATTAGAAAAAAAAGAAAAACATACGGGGGCGCGTCTGGGAACGATAACGACACCTCACGGTACGTTTGAAACACCCATGTTCATGCCAGTAGGAACACTGGCTACAGTGAAGACTATCGCACCCGAAGAACTGGAAGAAATGGGTGCAGGCATCATCTTAAGCAATACCTATCATTTGTGGCTTCGGCCAGGTGCGGACATCGTGGAAGAAGCCGGCGGCCTGCATAAATTTATGAATTGGGACAAAGGTATTCTGACTGATTCTGGCGGCTTCCAGGTTTTCTCACTTTCAGACCTGCGTGATATTAAAGAAGAAGGTGTTCATTTCAGAAGCCACTTGGACGGGTCTAAGCTTTTTCTGTCACCGGAAAAAGCCATAAATGTACAGAATCAGCTGGGTCCGGATATCATGATGAGTTTTGATGAATGTCCGCCTTATGATGAGAGTTATGATTACGTGAAAAAATCTGTGGAACGGACTTCGAGATGGGCGGAGAGAGGACTTGAAGCGCATAAGAACCCTGATACCCAGGGGCTGTTCGGTATCGTCCAGGGTGCAGGATTTGAAGATTTGAGAAGACAGTCAGCTAAAGATCTAACGAGTATGGATTTTGCGGGCTATTCGATCGGTGGACTGTCTGTTGGAGAACCAAAATCTGAAATGTATCGGGTATTGGATTTTACCACTCCGCTGCTGCCTGAAAACAAACCACGCTATCTCATGGGAGTCGGCACGCCCGATGCGCTGATCGAAGGCGTCATGCGAGGTGTAGATATGTTTGACTGTGTCCTGCCTACGCGTATTGCCAGAAATGGGACGACGATGACAAGTCAAGGACGATTAGTCGTTAAGAATGCCGCATATGCCAGAGACTACAGACCACTGGATGAAAAATGTGACTGTTACACTTGTCGCAACTACTCCCGTGCCTATCTGAGACATCTGATCAAGTCCAACGAGACATTTGGTCTAAGACTGACAAGTTATCATAATCTTTACTTCCTGCTCAATTTAATGAAGGATGTTCGTCAGGCGATCCGCGAAGATAATCTGCTTGAGTTTAAAGAACGGTTTTTTGAAGAATACGGGTATAACAAGCCAAATGCGAAAAACTTCTAAAGTTTATTAATTATCCTAGTAATTTATAAAGAAATTTGCTAAGGTAAGTAATGACACGTTAATCATACTGATTAATCTGTACGCAGTTTAAGACTGACGAAAATAAATTCACAAATTAACGGAGGAATGTTTAAATGGAATTAATCGGAGCAATGCTGCCTTTTATAGTTATTATGGGGTTAATGTACGTGCTGATGATCAGACCACAGCAAAAGAAAGCGAAAGAAACGCAAAATATGTTGAGTTCACTTAAAAAAGGTGATTCGATCGTTACTATCGGCGGGCTTCACGGAGTAGTGGACGAGGTCATTGAATCCAACAATACAGTGGTTATAGACTGTGAAGGGATCTACTTGACGTTCGAACGTCGCGCTATTGCAAGAATCGTTACCAAAGCAGAAACGGCAACCCAAACTGAAGAGTTAGGAACAAATACTCCAGAAGAATCAGTTGACGGCGAATAGATCGAGGGATACTTGTTTTACTCCCTTTTCTATGAAGCGAAGGAGGTAAATTCTTGGACATGACATCCAAAGATTTTTCCCGGTATGATGTTTGGTTAAATCAGAAATTAAACGAGTTGAAGCAGCATGGTTACGATCAGATCAGCCTCGAAGACTTATGGGAATACTGCCTTGATTTTATGTGGAAACACAATGGACGTGAGAGATATTATCAGGAAGTCAATGACATCATGTCTATCAATGCCAATGATTTCTTTAACTATGCGTCACTCAAAGCACAAGTATATAATGTATCCTCTCTTGATGAGATGGAATTTGATGATTTATTAAGCTAATAACTAAACAGGAACAAGTAGAGGGCTTTGGACTCTGCTTGTTTTTTCTTATGCAAAACAGCCGTCATCGCTTCACGTCAGAGGTGTTCGTCATTTTATCAAATTTTTAGTATAATACATGTAAGCAGTAAGGGGGAGTGAGGAAAATGCGTTATGGCATTCTGACGTTTGATGAACCGAAAAAAGATACATCAAGAAAAATCATTCATATCGACATGGATGCCTTTTATGCTTCCGTAGAGATAAGGGAGGACCCTTCCTTGAAAAGTAAACCGGTTGTCATTGCCAGACATCCGAGGGATACTGGAGGCCGCGGGGTCGTTACCACGGCCAATTATGAAGCAAGAAAATACGGCATCCACTCTGCGATGAGTGCACAGAAGGCGTTTGAATTATGTCCGAAAGCTTTATTTGTTCCCCCTCACTTTGAACTATATAGAGAAGCATCCAGTAAGATGCATCAAATCTTTCGGCGTTACACAGATAAGATTCAGCCTCTATCCCTGGATGAGGCCTATCTGGATGTCACAACAAATCATATCGATCAGAAAAGCGCGACGCTCATTGCGGAGAGGATCAGAAAAGAAATTCATTCAGAATTGAACTTGACCTGTTCAGCCGGAGTATCCTATAACAAATTTCTGGCCAAACTGGCTTCCGATTACAATAAACCGAATGGTATCACTGTCATTCCACCGGATAAAGCACACGAATTTCTGATTCACCTCCCCATTGAGAAATATCACGGTGTCGGCGAGAAGTCAGTGGAAAAAATGCATGCTGCAGGGATTTTTAATGGCCAGGATCTATTTGATAAAGAAGAACTGGAACTGGTCAAGCACTTTGGTAAAATGGGACATTCGTTGTACAGGAAAGTAAGAGGCATCGATAATAGCGAAGTGAAAAATGACCGTGAACCTAAATCCATTGGCAAAGAATCGACTTTTACCCATAATCTGACCTCTGATAATGAGGTCATTGGAGCCTTAAGAGAGTTGTCAGCCAAAGTGATGAAAAATATGAACAAGAAACAGAAGCATGGAAAGACAGTTGTCCTGAAGATTCGTTATGAGGATTTTCAGACCTATACGAGACGGCGGACTTTTCCTGATTATATAGACAATGAAGAAGAATTGTTCCAGATTGCTGTCTCTATCTGGGAAGAAGAAAGCCTGGATCTAAGTGTCAGGCTCCTGGGTATCACAGTTACGGGCCTGGACTCGGTGGTTTATGAAAATATCCCGCTACCCTTATGGAAATCATATACCGCAGAAAGGAATGCTGAATCAAAATGAAAACAAAACATGAGCAGATCTTAGCGTTTATTGAATCACTGCCGGTCGGAGAAAAGCTGTCTGTCAGGCTGATAGCTAAAGAACTGAATGTCAGTGAAGGCACCGCGTATCGTGCAATCAAGGAAGCGGATAATCTTGGTCTGGTTTCAACGATCGAACGTGTGGGGACTGTTCGTATCGAATCAAAAAACAGCGAGAACATCGAGAATCTGACGTACGAAGAAATCGTGAAAATTATTGACGGCGAGGTCCACGGCGGCTTCCAGGGACTGAAGAAAACACTGGCCAAATTTGTCATTGGAGCTATGACTGAAGAAGCGATGCTCCGGTATATATCTGAGGAATCCCTGATGATCATCGGCAACAGGGACAAAGCTCAGGAACTCTCATTACTTCAAGGGGCAGCCGTTCTGATCACGGGGGGATTTAAACCGAGTGAGAACGTGGTCCAGCTGGCTAATCAAAAAGAACTGCCGCTGATCAGTACCTCTTATGATACCTTTACCGTGGGGACAATGATCAACCGTGCGATGACCGATCAGCTGATAAAAAAGGAAATCCTGAGGGTTCAGAATATCTATACACCGATCGAACGAACGCAGTACCTTGAGAAGGAAAATACAGTCTATACGTATCGTATGCTGAATCAGAAAAGCACACATTCGCGATTTCCAGTTGTGCTGCCGGATATGAGATTGACCGGTATTGTGACTGCAAAAGATGTTGTTGGTCAGGATGATTCTGTACAGATAGAAAAAGTCATGACAAGGAATCCGGCTTATGCTAAAAAAAATATGAGCGTAGCATCTATTGCACATACAATGATATGGGACGGATTAGAGGTCATGCCGGTCGTGGCAGATGATATGACACTGGTGGGGGTCATATCACGCCAGGATATCATGAAAGCCATGCAGTCCGTTCAAAAACAGCCGCAGTCCGGTGATACGATCGCAGATCAAATCAACCAGATGATCAAAGAATCGGATGATGAGAGCTATATTTTTCAAGTGACCCCTCAATCAACGGACAGTATGGGAACAATATCATTCGGTGTTTTGAGTGAAGTCATCACTGAGTCCGTATATAATTACTTATCGCAGCTAAAAAAGAAAAATTTAGTTGTAGAACAGATGAACCTGCATTATTTCAATATGATCCACCTGGGTAATTCGCTGACGATCAAACCGGTCGTATTCGACGAAAACAGGCGTTCAGCAAGGTTAGATGTACACGTTTATTCGGAAAAAGTACTGGCTGCCAAAGCACTGGTCGTCTGTCAGCTGATTCAAAAAAAATAGCATTATGAAGGAGCAGTATTCATGAAATCGAAATCTGAAAATGTAAAAGACCATGCGATGAAAAAAGCGGTATGGGATATTATAAAAAAATGGGATACGATCATCGTACATCGCCATGTCAGACCTGATCCGGATGCGATTGGTTCTCAATGCGGATTAAAAGAACTTATAAAGACTAATTTTCCCGAAAAAACAGTGTTTGCAGCGGGGACATCGGTGGATGACTTGAATTATCTGGATACCATGGATTATGTAGAGCAGGACGTGTACGATGATGCTCTAGTCATCGTAACGGACACAGCCAATATCAAACGTATCGATGGAGACCATTATAAACTGGCTAAACAGTGGATAAAAATCGACCATCACCCTCTTGATGATCCTTATGGGGAAGTCGAATGGGTCAATACTGATGCAAGCAGCTGCAGTGAAATGATCGCTGACTTATGGCTGACTTTTCCGGATGAAATAAAAATGACGAGCAAAGCTGCACGCCTTCTTTACGGCGGAATCGTCGGCGACACCAACCGTTTTCTGTACGACAGCACATCCCCTTACACGATGAAGGTTGCCAGCGAACTGATGACGTTCGATTTCTCTCATACAGAATTGAACAATAGAATGAATGCGATCCAGCCGCACACGAGTAAACTCATGGGGTATGCCTTAGAGAATTTCACCTTGACTGATGATGGGGTCGGGCATATCATTCTAACTCAGGACATTCTGAAATCCCTGGGGAATGAAGACGGCGACACCCACCCGATCGTCCCGTTTCTCGGAAAAATAGCCGGTGTCAAAGTATGGGCAGTGTTCGTGGAACAGCCTGAAGGAGGATATCGCGCACGTCTAAGATCCAAAGGTCCCGTGATCAATACCATAGCGGTGAATCATCGCGGAGGAGGCCATCCTTTAGCAAGTGGCGCGCATGCTAAAGACAGAGATGAAATAGAAGCCATCATAAAAGAACTGAAGGAAAGTGTCTGATGCACGTGAGCATTTATCCTTCTTAAGTCGGATAGATTAATCCAGTTTATGTGGTAACCTTGATATATATGATAAAAATTATAGAGGGATAATGATGACTAAAAATGAAATGAAAAACAGGATGAAAAATTATACAAAGGCGATCCATCAGCACGTATCGCCACGACTACAGCGCCTGCTCCTGCTTTTAAAGAGGAAGTGGAAAAAAATGCATCTGACTAAACTGCTGATCCTATCCGTATTAACAGTAGCTTTAGGGTTCAGTGTCTATTTAGCTATACTGGCGGAAGCGGCGGATGTAGATTCGCTGCATGCCGGTCTGGCACAGCCGACTACAGTCATGGATGCCTCAGGTGAAGAAGCCGGGCGGCTTTACGCTCAAAAGGGAACTTATATTGAGGGCGATGCGATCTCAGAGAATATTACAGACGCGGTTATTGCTACGGAGGATCAGCGTTTTGAGCAACACAGAGGATTCGATCCTATTGGTCTGGGCCGTGCGGCGGTCGGGTATGTCATCAATAGAGGCCGGATCGTCGGTGGAGGAAGTACCATCACTCAGCAGCTGGCAAAAAACGCTTATCTTTCAGCTGATCAGACGATTATGAGGAAACTGAAAGAACTGTTTCTGGCCATAGAGATAGAGAAAAATTACAGTAAGGATTATATTCTTGAAATGTACCTGAACAATGCGTACTTCGGAAATGGCGTCTGGGGCGTGGAAGATGCCTCGTTAAAGTATTTCGGGAAATCAGCGGATGAAGTGACGATACCGGAAGCCGCTTCTCTGGCAGCAATGCTGAAGGCACCGAGTCATTACAATCCAATCGATGATTATGAGCGAGCGATCGAACGACGCAATGTCGTACTGAAATTAATGGAAGATACCGGAGTCATAACCACTGAGGAAAAACTGGCTTATCAGGATTCAGAACTGACCTTGTCAGATGCCTATGACCGGCAGGATAATTATCGTTACCCTTACTACTTTGATGCGGTGATCAATGAAGCCAGCAACGAATATGGTATCGAAGAAGAAGACTTGCTGAACAATGGTTATACGATTTACACCTCTCTCGATCAGACCCACCAGCAGCAGATGGATGCAGTCTATGAGAACGACCGCTTATTCGAATCAGCGCCCGACGGCACTCTAGCCCAAAGTGCATCCATTGCCATCGACCCTAAAACTGGAGGTGTGACGGCTGTTGTCGGTGGACGCGGAGAGTATACCTTTAGAGGCCTGAACAGAGCGACACAGAGTTACAGACAGCCGGGATCCGTCATCAAACCTTTAGGTGTCTATGCGCCTGCACTTGAAGAAGGCTATGATGCTTATTCCATGCTGGTCGACGAGGAACTGTCGTATGGCGAAACAGCGTACACGCCGACCAACCTTTCAGGTACGTATGAGGGAGAAGTCCCTATGTATAACGCTTTGTCCAGAAGTCTGAATGCCCCGACGGTCTGGCTGCTCAATGAAATCGGCATCGATAAAAGTGTCAGAAAACTGGAAAAATTCGGTCTCGCTGTTGATGACAGTGAAAGAATGCTGGGTACAGTAGCACTGGGAGGGGGATGGAACAGAGGTGTTTCACCATTGGAGATCGCCAGTGCCTACAGTGCCTTTTCGAATAATGGTCTTCGTGCCGAACCGCATTTCATTAAAAAAATCGTCGATGCTACAGGCGCTATCGTCGTGGATAATACAGAAGTGGACACGACACGTGTCATGTCCAAAGAGGTATCCGACGAAATGAACAGTATGCTGCTCAGTGTCTTTGAATCAGGTACGGCGAGAAACAATCAGCCCAATGGCTTTAAAATTGCGGGTAAAACAGGAACGACCCAGACAACTACTGATGTGGGAGCCAATGATCAGTGGATCGTAGGATATACACCGGATGTCGTTCTGGCAAGCTGGACGGGTTATGACCGGAATGCCTATCACCTGACAACATACAGTTCTCAGGGAATCGGCATGGTATTAAAAGCTCAGATGGAAGGCATCCTCCCTCACACAGAACAGGCGGCATTTTTAGTCGAAGAAGCGGGAAAAGGCTATCAGCAAGAGCAGAATGTCTCCATCTTCAATCAGTTCACCGATGGTATGGAGGAAGCTGGCGAGATGATCAAAGAAGGTGCCGCTTTATTTAAAGATAAGACGAGCGACCTCTTTGAACGGTTCAGAAACAGAACACAAAATGAGTAGGCCAGGCAGAAGGAATCTTTTCTGGTATCTGTTTTCTATTCATGATACACTTGTAAAGGAAGCAAAAACGTTCGTATAAGAACGAAAATTGAAGGGATGATAGTATGTCCGTAAATATTTATGACACGGCTAACCAATTAGAACAAGATTTAAGGAAAACAGATGAATTTCAAAAACTTGATGCAGCGTTCAAAGCTGTAAAAGAAGACGAAGAAGCAAATCAAGTGTTCAATGAATTCAGAGAAATTCAGCAAATGATCCAGCAGAAACAAATGAGCGGGCAGCAGATTTCTGAAGAAGAAGCTCAGCAGGCTCAGGAAGTTTCAAATAAAATCAGCGAGAATGAACTGATCACTAACTTGCTTGAAGCTGAAAAAAGCGTTGGACAAATGATCGATGATATTAACCAGACAGTTTTGAAACCTGTCAGAGAATTATATCAATAAGCATTTTTAGAAAGGACTTACTCGTGGAGTGGGTCCTTTTCCTAAAAACACTAAAGAACATACGTGCCCGATAAAGGATGGATGAAAATGGTTCGATACATACACGCAGCAGATCTACATTTGGACAGTCCGTTCAAAGGATTGAAAAATATACCGGAATCACTCTTCACAAAAATCAAAGCCTCGACATTCAATGCATTGAGGAACATTGTCGATGCGGCCATCTTTTATCAGGTCGACTTTGTTCTGCTTGCGGGAGATATTTACGATATCGAAGACCGGAGTATACGTGCACAGGTCCTGCTGCGGAAAGAACTTGACCGATTAAACGAAGCAGAAATAAGAGTATTTCTTATCCACGGCAATCATGATTTCCTGATCAATGATGAACTGCATCTTACTCTACCGGAAAACGTGGAAGTATTTGGACCGAACGTCGAAACAAAGGTGCTGGAAACCACTGGTCATGAAAGAGTGGCGGTCAGTGGCTTCAGCTATGACCGTAACTGGATCGAAGAAAGAAAAATCACAGAGTATCCCCCACGTCATAGGTCTTGCGATTACCATATCGGGATACTGCACGGATACATGGAAGGCCAGGGAGCAGAACATGCCCGGTATGCTCCTTTCAGCTTGACTGAACTTAAAGAAAAGAATTATGATTACTGGGCATTGGGGCATATCCACAAAAGACAGCAGCTCTCAGATGATCCTCTTGTCTATTACAGTGGGAATACCCAAGGCCGGCACAAAAATGAGTCAGGTGAAAAAGGATGTCTGCTTATCGAACTGACCAAATCTGATCAGGACGTGACATTTATACCTACAGCAGATATCAGATGGCAAACAGTTGAGTTGGATGTAACAGATCACAAATCCATAAATGGGATTTTCGATGAAATAAAGAAATCCCTGGATAACGAAGCTTATACGAATTCTCTTGTCACCCTGGAGCTTGAAATATCTGAAGAGACACCCCAGACAGTAATCAGTAAACTGGAGGACGAGGCATTCTATCAGGTGTTTCAAAAAATCGCCCCCTCTGTGTTTGTTTATATCGTTTCTGCGCGAATTAAAGTAACAAAAGCTGATGAACATATCCTCTCTTTGGAAAGTTCATTCCCCTCAGCCTGGAATAAGGCATTAAACGATGTCAGACAAGAAGAAACATTTCTGGAAATGACGCAGGAACTGTTCTCTCAGCACGCTTATGCCAAATATACAGATGAAAATCAGGAGAAAATAAAAAACGACTGCATAGAAGCAGCAAAGCATATCCTGATGAAGGATTTAGGAGACGAGATCAGTTATGATAATTAAGAAGTTGATCATATATGGATATGGTAAATGGATAGATACTGAATTCGATGTCAATGCGCCATTTCACTTGTTCTTTGGCGAAAATGAAGCTGGGAAATCAACATTGATGTCCTTCATTCACAGTATGTTTTTTGGATTCCCTACGCGGCACAGTTCTGCAAAACGCTACGAACCGAAAGAAAGCAGCCGCTATGGAGGTAAAATAATCATTAAGGATAAACGGTTTGGTGAAGTCAGCATCGAACGCGTTTCTGGAAAAGTAACCGGAGACGTCGTGGTTCAGCTGGAAGATGGAACGACTGGGGATGAGTCCCTTTTAACGACACTTTTTTACAGTAAAACACGCTCTTTCTACGAGAGCATCTATTCATTCGACTTGAAGGGGATAGAAAATATTCAGGACTTAAGTAAAGAGCAGCTGAACCGCTTTTTTCTGAGTATCGGAGCACTCGGTCATGAAAACTTTTTAAAGCAGGCAGATTATTATCATACCCAGGCAGGGAAATTGTTTAAACCGATGGGGAGAAAACCTGAGATCAATCAGCTGCAATTGAAGCTGAAAGATAAACAGCGTGAGGTCGAGAAGGCTAAAGAGAAGAATGAGTCATACATTGATCTGATCACATCTCATTTATCAAAACAGGAACAGATGAAAGAAATAGAAAAGAAACTGGCCATTACGGTAGAAGAGTTGAATTACCAGAATGAGTTATCAAAGTATAAAGAAACATTGGAAGAGATCGAGAGAATCAGAGAGCAATTGAAAAAGCTGCCTGATCAAAAGTTGCCAGAAGATGGACTGTATCAGTTAAAGCAGACAAACAGTGAAGTAGAGACATACCAGCAGAAAATAAATGAACTGCAGGATAAGCAAAAAACATTGCAGCATCAGTACAAACCTTCCAGGGAACTCATCCTGTATCAGCAGAATGAAGAAACGTTAAACGGATTTGAACAAGAACTGGATCACTGGGAAGATAAAGTGCAGGAGCTTCAGCTGAAAAAGAAAGATTTATCAAATCTTGAACAGCTGATAACTGAAATGAAAATCCGAGAAGACATTTCTCTTGCTGATGAGATACCGCCTGCACTGGAGCAGTCGGATATTGGTTATCTGAACAGTACACGCAACCGGATCGAAAAACTGGAAAAAAAGCGCGGAGAACTTGAAGATAATCACAGAAACCTGATGTCTCGAATCAATATCAACAATGATATGATGGATAAAATAGAGCCCAAACTCATGTCTCTATCAGAATTCAATGCCCTAGAAGCGATGGATGCTGATTCAACTCTTAAGGGTGAGGAGAAGAAACCTAAGCTGCTTTTGACAGCGGCAGTTTCAGCTGCCTTTCTTTTGAGTGCCTATTTGCTTACTGTTGATGCGTTGTTTGCTCTTGTGACGGCTGTCCTTTTCCTGATAGTCTTTTATATCGGATATCGAATAAAAAAACCGTCAGCCGAAGCCTATTCTGATGACCAGCGTGATTTACTGTATCAGCAGAGAAACTTGCGCGAGCAGTGGAAAGAGCTGCTTGCCATGAATGATGATTATCAGTCAAAACAGGAAGAAACGGCCAATCAGCTTGATAAGATAAAAACGACGCAGCGATTGATCGAAGAGGATTTCAGGCAATGGAAACTGAATCACTCATTCTCAGTGAATGTTGCTCTTTCTGATGTCGAAGACAAACAAGCTGTTTATCACAGACTTAGAGAACTTAAAAAGAGAGAATCTGTATTAAAACAGCAGACTGACGACATTGAAAAGAGACTTAAGACACAGTTGGATGCTTTTGAAGAAGCCTTAACCCGCAAGTTTCTGTCTGAAAGTATCCTGGAAAAGTTTAAGGAAATGCGTAGTATCTTTAGAGAGATAAAGAATGAACAACGGGGCATGCAGGAGTATATCAAACAGACAGAAGCGGTGCAGCATGAAATCAATTATTATGTACAGAAATTAAATGAACTGAAAAAGACTAAGCGGCAGTTTACTGATTCCCTGCAATGTGCAAATGATGAAGAGGTGTACAAGCTATATTCTGAACAGAAAGAAAAACAGGAAAAAGAAACCCGGTTATCTATGCTGTCAGAGAAACTCCCTGTTAAAGAGGGCGATGATACTGTTGGCCTCAAACTGAATCACGTGAAAAAAAATCTGGATGAGCTAAAAAAGAGGCATCAGAAATTAAGTGAAGAACAGAAAGTATGTATGAAAGCCATAATGGCTGATGAAATGAAAATCAGAAGGCTTGAAGATGGCGGGGTATATACGGAACTTCTTCAGGAGTTTGAAAATGAAAAGAGTTATTATCAAGAAGTAGTGAATAAATGGACTACTCTGAAAACAGCTGCAGGAATCATCGAAAAAACCCTGCATTACGCAAAAGAAGATAAATTGCCTCAGGCTCTGTCTATTGCAGGATCCTTTTTCAGCTTTCTGACGGACGGCCGATATCAGTCACTGCTTTTTGAGGATGACGTACTGTTTGTCATAGACAAATTCGGCAGAAGATGGCGAAGTGATGACCTATCCAGAGGGACAGTCGAACCCTTATATATTTCACTTAGACTGGCTTTTATTAAGGCGACCAAAGAAAGCATAAAGTTACCGGTTCTGATCGACGACCCCTTTGTAAACCTCGATGACAAACGTGTCAGAAAAATGTATCAGCTGCTGAACGACTTTGATCCTGACATCCAAATGATTTACTTTTCTTTTGATCCCCGTATACAGGCTTTCATCGAAGAGGACAAATGCGTATACTTAAATAAATAAGCCGGCTAAGGAGAGATGAGCTATGAAGAAAATATATGATTATCAGAAAGATGAGCAAGTAAGTCTGTTTGTGCTTATAAAATCAGCAGATGAAAAAATCACTCGTACGAATAAACCTTATTTGTCATTCACCTTTCAGGATACGAGTGGTGAAATAAGTGCTAATTACTGGGATGTCACACCGGAGGACGTTGAACGGTTCAAGCCGGGGACGGTCATCAGACTTGAAGGTAAACGGGAAGAGTATAAGGGGAATCCCCAGATCCGCATCAATGCCATCCGTCCGGCGAAAGAGGACGAACCCAATAATCCTGAGCTGTATATCGAACGTGCGCCCATAAATAAGGACAAAATGGTAGAAGAGTTCAATCATGCTCTTTTTGATATCACAAACGCCAATATGAACCGCATCGTTCGCTTCATTATGAAAAAATACCAGCACGATTTCTTCCAGAGTCCGGCTGCCAAGACCAATCATCACGCCTTCATGGGTGGGCTGGCTTTTCACACAGTCAGCATGCTGCGCATCGCACGATCGCTTTCCGAGATATACAGTGAATTAGATGTTTCGCTTCTCTTTTCAGGCATCATCCTTCATGATGTAGGAAAAGTCGTTGAACTCAGTGGTCCGACGGCTACTGACTATACACTTGAAGGAAAATTGATCGGACATATCGTAATGATCAATGAAGACATCGTCAAAGCCTGCAGAGAACTGAAGATCGATGAGAACCATGAAGATGTACTGCTCCTTAAACACACTGTTCTTGCCCATCACGGTGAACTGGAATATGGCTCTCCTGTAAGGCCGCTCATACCAGAGGCAGAGATGATCCATTACATCGATCAGATCGATGCAAAAATGAACATGATATCTTCTGCTCTCAGGAAAACTGAGCCTGGAGAGTTTTCAGAGCGGGTATGGGCAATGAATAACCGGTCTTTCTATAAAAAGGCGTATAAAAATCCTGCTTCTCCATCTGAGTAAAACTGGAAGGATTTATGAATTGTTGATGAAAAATTTAAAAGTTTGATTGATACGTTTTCATTTTTAAATGACCTATGGTATATTTATCTAGGTACCGCTTGTTAATTCGTTAATAAGAGGAAATAAAAGAATATAATAGGATGTGTATGAATTAGTATGAAAAAATGGTTAGTAGGCGCAATGGCTTGCTCCGGTTTACTGCTGGCAAGCTGCGCAAATAGTGAAGGCGAAGAAGTAGCATCAACTGAAGCCGGAAGAGTCCGTGAAAGTGAATTATATGAACGCATGAAAAACGAACCCACTCAAGGCGGCATGACATATGGCGAGCAGATGCTTCAGCAAATCCTCCTGGAAGACATCCTGGAGAATGAGTTTGCAGAAGATGTATCTGATGAAGAAGTAGAGGCTGAATTTGAAGATGAAGCAGAACAATACGGTGGGGTTGAAGCGTTTGAAGAAATGCTTGCTCAGCAGGGTATGTCTGTGGATGATGTAAAAGAAAATATCCGTACGTCATTATATGTTGAAGAGGCAATCGTTCAGCATACGGACTTGACTGAGGAAGATATCCAGGCTGCTTATGACGAATATGTTGTCAACTCTACCGTTGCTCATATTCTTGTTGAAGACGAAGAACTTGCTCAAGATATCATTGATCAATTGAACGATGGAGCTGACTTTGGTGAACTCGTAGCTGAATATTCAACAGATACAGGTACCGTTGAAGCCGGTGGAGAGCTGGCGTTAGAACCGGGTCGTTTTGTTCCGGAATTTGAAGAAGCTGCCTTTGAACTTGAAGAAGGCGAAATCACTCAAGAGCCAGTGGAATCTCAATTCGGTTACCATATTATTAAAATGGTAGAAGAGGGAGAAAAAGGCACTCTTGAAGAAGAGCGTGAAAACATTGAAACGATGATCATTGAAGGCTTCATGCAGGATCAGGCAGTGGTCCAGCAGGCTGTCAGTGAAGTCGTTAAGGATGCTAATGTTCAGATAGCTGACGACGAATTATCTGGAGCTATGCAGCAGTTCATGCAAATGCCTGAAGTGGAAGAACCCGCTGAAGAAGCGCCGGATACAGCAATAGAAGAAGATGAAGAACCTGAAGAAGATACTACAGACGAAGAATAAGAAAGATAGAATGTGATGCATTAAAAACACCTTTTCATTTATCAGCTAAGCTATGCTGATAGTGAAAAGGTGTTTTTTTAGTTGAAGATAACTGTCAATAGTTTACACTATCTGTCGTTTCCTGAACGGCAGCCTGTATTTTCTCTGTTTTTTCCTGAATCCTGCGCAGTCGCGGTTCAGCTTCATGCTGGAATTCTTTGGCAATGAGCGTCATCTCGTCCATGACATCATTTTGAACGAACGACACTTCAGCTTTTAACTGATTGATAGAATCTTTTAGATCGCTCACTTTATCTGAGACATCCTGCAGATTCTCTGATGTTTCATCTGCATAATTTTTCAGCGCCTGCTGGTTTTCTTTCCCCGAGCGTGGTGTTTTGATCAAGCCGTAGAGTCCCCCGGCGACTAAACCGGATAAACTTCCTAATATGAAATGTTTCATTTACATCCTCCTCTTTCAGTTCAATTCTTTTTTGATGGCGTGCATGATCTGGTCCAGGTCTTCATCTGAATAGTCATCCGCATGGGTGTCCCATTTTAAACCGAAACCATCTGTTTCATCATATCTCGGCAGCATGTGGATGTGACTGTGAAAAACGCTCTGACTGGCTATCTCTTCATTGTTCATCAACACATTCAGTCCCTTGCAGTCCGGATCAAAGGATTTTACTGCTCTGGCTATATTTGGCACCTTTGAAAAAACTCGAGCCGCCAGTTCATCTGAATAGTCGAGAATGTTTCTGACATGATCTTTGGATATGACCAGTGTATGACCTTTGGTGACTTGAGACATGTCCAGAATCGCAATAACATCGTCATCTTCATATACTTTACGGGAAGGGATGTCTCCTTCAATGATTTTGCAGAAAATACAATCGTCCATATAATCCCTCTTTCAGTCATTTTGTATACACTCAGTTTATCATATAATAGAGGTAAATAATAAAAAGAAGCCTAAAATCCAATCTCCCCTGTTGAGATATGGTAAAATAATTACAATAAATGCAAGGAAGGAACATTTAAATGAGTCTTAAAGTCACAAATCTGACAGGTGGATACAGTCGGACACCTGTCCTGAAAGATATCTCGTTCGATTTAGGCGATGGCGAGCTGATCGGCCTGATCGGATTGAATGGTGCGGGAAAAAGTACGACGATCAAACATATCATTGGCTTGATGGAACCTTTTGAAGGGCAGATACAATTGGATGGGAAAACGCTGAAAGAGGATCCTGCACTTTATAGAAAGAAAATAGGATTTATTCCAGAAACGCCTCTACTGTATGACGAGCTGACTTTGAAAGAGCATATCGAAATAACGGCAATGGCCTATGATGTGCCGCTTTCTACAGCAATGGAGAGAGCGAAACCTCTATTGGATAAATTCCGCCTGAGCGACCGTTTGGAATGGTTTCCAAGCGATTTCTCGAAAGGCATGAAACAGAAGGTGATGATCGTCTGTGCCTTCATCATTGAACCTTCGCTGTATATCATTGATGAACCGTTTTTAGGACTTGATCCCATAGCGATCAGAGATCTGATCCAGATGATGGAACAGAAGAAGAAGGAAGGGGCTTCACTGCTGATGTCGACACATGTTCTGGCTAATGCAGAACGGATCTGCGATACATTTGTGATCATTGACAATGGGGAAGTTTATGCCCAGGGGACGTTAGGTGAGCTGCGTGAAAAATTTGCCATGCCGGGGGCCACACTTGATGAAATGTATACTCAGCTCGCAGACAAAGAAGGTTTCCTGAAATGACGATGGAAGATTTATTCAACACGAGACAATCCCTTTATTACAAGAAAATGAGTAAATATCTGAAATATGTTCTGAATGATCACTTTGTCATATTACTGCTTTTTCTGGGCGGAGCTACAGGTCTGGCTTATCAGAACTATCTGGAAGCTGTCCAGTATGATGCACTGGTTCCCAGATTCCTGCTTCTAGTTATAATTGGACTCACAGTTTTTTCGGGGAGTATCCGTACACTTGTCGAACCTGCGGATGCCGTGTTCCTCTTACCCAAAGAAAAAGCATTCGATCGCGTGATGAAAAAAAATCTGATCTACAGTCTGATTTTTCATAGTTCCTATACTCTACTAATAGGGGGGCTAGCTGCGCCTTTACTTTCAGCGATCGGTCATATGTCAAGTGACGGTGTTGTTTTCTGGCTGATGACGCTGGTATGCTGGAAAGTCATTCATGGGATCCATGCTTATTACTCTCTGAAACAGCACAAAAGTGAAATAAGTAGAAATACCCGGCTTATTATTGGAGTAGTCTCTTTAGTAGGTATCATGGTGAGTCTTTTTATTTCGATTTTGACAGGGTTTATCATTTCGGTGACTACATTGGGACTTTTTTCATTATTCGTCTTCCAATATAATCGATCGGACAGCTGGAGCTGGGAGGCGCTGATCGAAACGGAACAGAGACGAATACAAAAGATATATTCCATCATCAATCTGTTTATCGAGACCCCTTATTCCAAACATAAGGTGAAACGTCTGAAATTTCTGGATTTTTTGTATAAGCTTCCCGTACTTGACCGGAATACCGAAATGTATTTTCTGTCGCGCGTGTTTGTCAGGAATTACAACTTCAGTGGCTTGTATTTGAGGCTGCTGCTGATTGGAAGTGTTGTGATTTATTTTTCTGAGAATTGGATCATCCACACTGTGATAAGCGTACTGTTTTTATATTTGATCGGGTTCCAGCTGATACCATTAAGGCAGACATTCAAAAAAACTGTTTATTTCAGATTGTATCCCAATACAGATACTGATAAAATAAACACGATCAAAAAATTAATTCTGCTGTTGCTGACAGGCGGGTCTCTTGTTTATAGCCTAGCTGCGGTCAACAGTGGCATCCTGGTATTGATACGATTGCTGATTTTCAATGGTATGTTCAGCTTGTTATTTACTTATATATACTTGCCGGGGCGATTAAAAAAATAAAAAGGGGATTTTTATATGAAAGTCATTTGGGGAAATGAAATAGTGGACAGAAATAAAGTTACTATCGATTTTGAAGATCGAGGCTACCAGTTTGGTGACGGGGTATATGAAGTGATCAGTTTTTACAATCGGACATACTTCTGCATGGAGGAACATATCGACCGCTTTTTCTCCAGTGCAAAAAAGATAGAAATGCGGATGCCATTATCTAAATCAGAACTGAAAGAGCTGATAACAGATCTCCTGAATGAATCGGAAGCGACCGATGGATATATTTATATTCAGATGACGAGAGGGAATGCTTCACCAAGAGACCACTCCTATCCTTCTCAAGATGTTGTTCCTTTACTTACAGGTTCGATCGCAGCAGCTGAAAGAGATACGGACAAATTGAAAAAGGGCATTAAGACAACACTCGAAGAGGATATCCGCTGGTTGAGATGCGATATAAAAATGATCTCATTGCTTGGGAATATCATGCTGAAACACGAGGCGCATAAAAAGAATGCAGATGAAGCCATCCTGCACCGGGGCAATATCGTCACTGAATGCTCATCTTCGAATGTTGCCATGGTCAAAGACGGCGCTATATATACACATCCCGATGGAAACCTTATTTTACCGGGCATCACTAAAATCGTCTGGAAGGCGTGTGCAGAGCAGTTGAACATCCCAGTCTATGAGCGGCCTTTTACGACCGAAGAATTACTTGAAGCTGATGAAGTGTTCTGTTCAAGCACGACCAAAGAAGTCATGCCGGTCAATCAGATCGATGATAAAGTCTTCGAACTACCGGAATCAGGCTCGCTCATTCGTTTGCTGCAGTCGTGCTATGAAAAAAAAGTAGTCGAACAATGTGGCGATTTAACGAATTAATGGGGATGATTTCACTTTGAAATAAAAAAAGAACATGCATGCGCTTGACGATAACTGATTTTCTTTCTACAATAGAAGATGCATCAATGTCTTTACCATTGTTTGACTAATGAGATAAAAAAGGATTGAGTAAGTATGGAGCTGGAGAGAGAATCGGGGTGGCAATTGCATCCTATCGGTGGAGAAACAGGTCAGGCATATATGGGGACAAGAAATGAAGAACGGTTATTTTTAAAGCGCAATTCTTCTCCGTTTCTAGCAGCTTTATCGCTGGAAGGTATTTCGCCCAAGCTCGTCTGGACAAAGAGGATCGGTAACGGCGATGTCCTGACGGCTCAAGAATGGTGCAGTGGCCGGACACTTCATAAAGAAGAAATGGACAGGACGAGTGTGTTCAATATCATTCGCAGGGTCCATGGATCCCAGAGTCTAAAACGGATGCTGATGCGACTTGGGGGCAGCGTTTTAAATCCAGCCGATCTTTATAATCAATCGCTTATCGATTTAGCTCCAGACCTCAGAAACCACCCTTTAATCAATAAAGCCACCACTTATATAAAAGAGAATGTACCAGATGAAACAAGTACTGAAAATAAAGTCGTCTGTCATGGCGATATCTCACACAAGAACTTGCTGCTTTCTACTGAGAATCACCTTTATCTGGTGGATTGGGATTCTGTCGTTATCTCTGATGCCTGTTATGACATCAGTCAGCTGATGGAAAGATATATCCATCCGGAAAAATGGGATGAATGGCTTGGGTCGGTAGGGTTTGCAGCAGACGACTATTCGAGAGAGAAAGTTTACTGGTACAGCTTGGTGAACCTGCTTAATGATTTGAAGCATAATCATAAAAAACAGGATTATATAAGAATGAACAATGACTTGATCAAATTAAATAACGTATTAAATCGATTAAAAACTTAAAAGAGGGTCAGGTCTACCAATCTGACCTCTTTTTTATTGAGTTGTAAAGGAGAATTCAAATGAGGTTACGTCACAAACCCTATGCTAAAGAAAAACTGGCAGAATATGATCAGTATGTGGTTACAGAAGCGTTAGGATTAAAAGGACGCTGGCAGGAAAGATTCGGGAATGAAAATCCGATCCATGTAGAAATCGGCTGTGGAAAAGGCCAGTTCATCATCAATATGGCTAAACAGCATCCCGAAATCAATTTTATCGGCATCGAACTGCAGACCAGCGTCATCGTCACTGCTCTTGAAAAACAGATAGAAGAAGATTTACCGAATGTCCAGCTGCTTCAAGCTAATGCAGCTGACTTAACGGAGTATTTCGAAAAGAATAAAGTCGACCGTATTTATCTGACCTTCTCAGATCCGTGGCCTAAAAACCGCCATGAAAAACGTCGCTTGACTTATCAATCATTTTTGAAGGTTTACGAAACAATTCTGAATCCAGAAGGCGAACTTCATTTTAAAACAGATAATCAGAAATTGTTCGAATACTCGCTGGTCAGTTTTTCACACTATTCTGCAAAATTGAAAGACGTGTATCTTGATCTTCACAATAGTGACGTGACAGACAACGTTATGACTGAGTACGAAGAGAAATTCTCTAAAAAAGGGAACAGGATATATAAAGCAGTGCTCACGTTTGACAGCCATGAATAATAATAAAAGGAGTCTCGGACTTGTGTCCGAGACTCCTTTTCAAGTACCCAAAACCCATGCAGTACCGGTCAGCTTGATCTGATCTGTTTTATGAGTGTATGACCATTGCTCCCAGAGTTATGAGAAAAAGCTGATGCCAATATTTTTTTGACATAACGTTTTTTAAATACAGGCACTAGAACGAGAGCTGACTTGTCTGCTCTCGTTCGTAAGTCAAGGCAGAAGAGAGGAGGCGACAAAAGTCCCCTCCTCTCTCTAACAGTTGATAAAAGTCTGTTACACACGGTAGATATCGAGGATACTTCCTGTGTATGCATCAGCGATGAACTCATACTGGGCGAGTTTGTTATCTTCGTAACGGGATATCCCGCCATAGTAAACGTCTGTTTTATGCGCAAATTTTTTCCACGGCACTTTTGTCAGTTCGATCCAAGAGCCCTCTATTGAACCTTCTTCGAGGAAATCCTTTTTAACAGTTTTTAGAATATCATCGGCTTTTAATGCTTTTTTCTTACTGTATTGTCTGAATGATAGAGCACCAACAAGAAAGGACAGGACAAGAACGAGGGAAAGAAGTGACCATTCTTGAGAAGAATAACGGGACCTTTTCAAATTTTCTGAGTGAAACACAGCGACTCCTCCTTTTAAATTTTAGGTTAGGTCCATTTTATCATACAAGTGAGTCAAGTGTAATAGAAAAGGGATAGGAAAGCTTAAAATCCAACAGGTTTTTGTGTATAATAATTAAGACTAGGTCCAATACTATGTTTAGTGAGAGGAAAAGGTAAATGACATTGATGCACAAAAATCTTAATACGAGAGAACTTATAAAAAAAACGACTGAATTACAGGGAACAAGCGGTTTTGAACATGATGTAAGAGCGTTTATGCGTGATGAAATGGCACCGTTCGTGGACAGCATCGATTATGATGGGCTTGGGGGACTTTTCGGGGTCAAAGAGTCATCGGAAAAAGAGGCTCCAAAACTGATGGTGGCAGCACACATGGATGAAGTTGGCTTTATGGTCGCTTCGATCACTGAAAAAGGATTGATAAAAGTCCTGCCGCTGGGTGGATGGAACCCTTACGTCGTATCATCTCAGCGGTTCACGCTGCAGACACGAAAAGGGAGCTATCCTGTCGTGTCTTCCTCAGTCCCGCCTCATCTGATGAAAAACAAAGAGTCATCCAAGTTATCCATTGAAGATATTCTGTTTGACGGTGGCTTTGAATCCAAAGAAGAAGCGGAGTCGTTTGGAGTCAGACCCGGAGACGCGCTTGTACCGGCCGTAGAGACGATCGAAATGGCAAACGGCAAATCTTTCGCTGGTAAAGCCTGGGATAACCGTTTTGGTGTAACTTTGGTGCTGGAACTGCTGAAAATGCTTAAAGATGAACCACTAAAGAGCACCCTGATAGCAGGAGCCAATGTTCAGGAAGAAGTGGGGCTTCGTGGAACAAAGGGAGCGGTGAGGAAATTTGATCCGGATGCTTTTCTGGCTGTGGATTGTTCCCCCGCGAACGATTTGAATGGTGATAAGGAAGCTTTCGGACGCTTGGGAGAAGGCTTTTTACTAAGGATCCAGGATCCGGGGATGATACTGTCAAAAGAAATGAAAGAGTTTCTGCTCGACACAGCAGAAACGAATGCTATCCCTTATCAGTACTTCGTTTCTAAAGGTGGAACAGACGCTGTTGCGGCACACCAGCTTAATCAGGGGATCCCCAGCGCTGTCATAGGTGTACCGGCACGTTACATTCATACTCATCAGTCATTATTCCGAATCGATGATTATGAAGCTGCCCGGGAAATGGTTTATCATGTCGTGAAGGCCTTCGATCGTTCCACACTGGAAACATTAAAGCTGAAATAATAAAATACAGAAAATTAAAGGAGAACATAACATGTTTGTAAGTACGTATAATAATAACGGTTTGAATGATACATTGATGGTTTTACTTGAAAAAAGTGAAAGTGATGTACAGGAATTCGACCGAGTCGACGATCTGGTGAAAATCAGCAGTAAAGAAACAGGACAGGTCGTCGGATATAATTTGTTTAATGCTTCATCTGTTATTGACGGTCTGGAGAACGGACCAGTGTCTTTGTCTGAAGAAGATGTTGCTAAACTGAATGCAATGATAGAACAGGCTGGTTTTAATCAAACACTTGAACCGAATGAAGGACCGCATTTTGTCGTGGGTCATGTAAAATCATGTGAACCGGTGGAGGGATCTGACCATTTGAATGTCACTCAGACTGAAATCAATGACGGTAAAGTTGTTCAGATCGTCTGCGGTGCCGGCAATATTGCTGAAGGACAGAAAGTCGTTGTGGCAACAGTTGGCGCAGTCATGCCTGACGGAATGATCATCTGGCCTGGGGAACTCAAAGGAGTAAAGAGTGAAGGTATGGTATGTTCAGCAAGAGAACTCGGTCTGCCCCAGGAGTCAAAAGGAATCATGGTACTCGATGAAGAACGAGAAACGGGCAAAGCGTTTCAGTTTTAAATCGACTTTCTATTAAGATGAAGGAGGGAAACGATGTCTTCCAAATATACAGATTTTTTTGAAACCGGCCGTAAAGAAGAAAAAAATCAGAACAGCAAAAAGACGAAGCAGGTATCTTTCGATGACTCCTATTCACTTCCTAAACATGTAAAAAGCAGAGAAAGCGTAGAGAAAGGATTTAAAGAATACTTGAGTCATAAAGAGGAAGATAGACGTCGAGGTTATATTTCTCCTCCTTTTGAAGCAAGTAAAGTCCCTTCTCCTATCTATGGCTACCATAAACCAAAAAAAGAGAAGAAACCCTTTGTGGATTACTATAGGCTAAAAGAAGAGATGAAAAAAGAGACCCGTGATCTGATTTTATACGAAGAGTTCTTAACAGAAGAACTTGAAAATGAGTGGCAGAAAGAAACAGCGAAAGACGAAACTCCTCCAAAAAAGGCCCCGAATAGGAAACAAGGTCAGACTAAGATAAAAAAGTTGACCAGAAAAGCCTATGGCCTCAATCGAACGCTGGAATCGATCATGGAAGAGGAAAAAAGCGGGAATAACAGGAATCGACGTAATGTTCCTGGATTATTTGAAAACAAAAAGGATCTGTAGTCCTATTGTATCGGAGATTTTACAAAATTATTAGCATATTTTAACTTTAGAATCTGAGGACTAGCTTTTATCAGTCATTTGTCATATAGTATATAACGATGTGATTTCAGCTTGTTAGAGATAATTGGAGGACTACAAAAAATGATACAAAATACGCTATACCATTTTGTTGGAATAAAAGGATCAGGTATGAGTGCACTGGCACTGATCCTTCATGATAAAGGCTATAACGTCCAGGGATCGGATGTAAAGAAGTATTTTTTCACTCAAAAGAATCTTGAAGAAGCCGGTATTCCGATGCTTGTTTTTGATAAAGAGAATATCAAAGAGGGGATGACCATTATCGCCGGTAATGCATTTCCTGATTCGCATGAAGAAATCGTACGTGCAAAAGAGCTCGGTCTGCCTGTCAAACGTTACCATGACTTTCTTGGGGAATTGAGCAACCAGTACACCAGTATCGCTGTCACAGGATCCCATGGTAAAACCAGTACGACCGGTCTGCTTTCTCATGTGTTGAGCGGCATTAAAGATACCAGTTATTTGATCGGCGACGGTACCGGCAGTGGGGTGAAAGATGCAGAATACTTTGTTCTGGAAGCCTGCGAATACAGAAGACACTTCCTGGCTTATGCGACAGATTATGCAATCATCACCAATGTTGATTTTGACCATCCAGATTACTATAAGAGTATCGATGATGTCCAGGAGGCTTTTTTACAGTTTTCCCAGCAGATAAAAAAAGCGATCTTTGCCTGCGGCGATGATGACAGGCTGCAGAAACTGCATGCCTCTGTCCCCATCGTTTATTATGGCTTTGATGAATATAATGATTTCCAGGCAAAAAATATTGAGCGGTCGACTCACGGCTCATCTTTTGATGTCTATGTACGCGGCGACTTTTATGGACGATTTTCTATCCCTTCATTCGGCAAACATAACATTCAAAATGCTTTATCCGTTATTGCCTTTGCCCATTATGACGGTCTGGATCAGGAAAAAGTCAAAGAACGTCTCATGTCATTTTCCGGAGTCAAAAGACGCTTTACTGAAAAAACTGTCATGGACACCGTGATCATTGATGATTATGCCCACCATCCTGCTGAAATCAAAGCGACATTGGATGCTGCCCATCAGAAATATCCTGATAAGGAGATCGTAGCTGTTTTTCAGCCGCATACATTCAGCCGGACGATCGCATTGATGGATGATTTCGGAGAAGCCCTCGATTTGGCGGATGCTGTTTATCTGTGTGACATCTTCACGTCAGCCAGAGAGCAGAATGGTGAGGTCACCATTCAGGATCTTCTGGAGAAAACAGAAAAAGGAAAAGAAATCATCTCAGAAGAAGATATGTCTCCTCTTTTGAAACATAAACATGAAGTGGTTATCTTTATGGGGGCGGGAGATGTCGAAAAATTCGAGCATGCTTTTGAACGTATTTTGAGTCAGTCGGAAGCTGTGAATTAAAATAATTTAGAGAAGGTACTGAAGAGAAGGCGGAGTGGCCGGAACGCATAGTGTGTTCCGGACGTTCCCTGTCTCCGAGGTACGTTCTCTTTTTCTATCTCTGAAATTTTGGTACTATAGTCTTAGGAATAACAACTGGGAGTGGAGTATATTGACCGATAATAAAAAGCTGCTTTTAATAGATGGGCACAGCGTAGCGTTTCGTGCGTTCTATGGACTGCATAGTCAACTGGAAAGAATGAAAAACAGGAACGGGCTGCATACAAATGCGTTATACGGTTTTCACAACATGCTGGAAGTCATTGTGGACAAAGAGAAACCGACGCACGCTCTCGTAGCTTTCGATGCCGGTAAAACGACATTTAGACATAAATATTTCGAAGAGTACAAGGGCGGACGCTCCAAAATGCCCTCTGAATTTGCAGAACAGATCCCCTATATGAAAGATCTGTTAAAGGGGTTTGGTCTGAAAAGCTATGAACTGCCGGATTACGAAGCAGATGACATTATCGGCACACTGGCCAGAGAAGCAGAAGAAAAGGGGTTCGAGGTCGTCGTTCTGACAGGGGACAGAGACTTGACCCAGCTGGCGTCTGACCATGTACGTATCGACATCACGAAAAAAGGTGTCAAAGACCTTAAAGAACATACAAAAGATTCCATCCAGGAAGAGATGGGAATCAGCCCTGAACAGATCGTTGATATGAAAGGTTTAGCGGGCGATGCTTCAGACAATATTCCCGGCGTAACAAAAATCGGAGAAAAGACAGCACTTAAACTGCTTCATGAATATGGATCCGTTGAAAACCTGTATGAACATATTGATGAAATGAAAAAATCAAAGCGTAAAGAGTATCTGATTGACGAAAAAGAAACAGCTTTTTTAAGCAAGAAACTGGCTACGATAGACCGGGATGCACCTGTTGAGATTTCTCTCGATGAGCTGGAATATGAAGGTCAGGATATGGAAGCACTCATCTCTTTTTACAAAGAAATGGACTTCAATTCCCATTTGAGCAAGCTGGATACGTCCGGCTATATGGAAGAGCTGGCTGAAGACGTCACGGAAATCGATTATACCTTCGCAGAAGAAATCGATGCATCCATGTTCAAGGATGATATGGCGCTTTATACAGAAATGCTTGATGAGAACTACCATCATTCGGAAATCATTTGCGTGGCTTGGGGAAACAAGGACAATGTATATGTTGCAGATCCGAAGACTGCTTTTAAATCTGAGGCATTCAGGAACTGGGTCGAAGACGAAACGATGCAAAAAGTTGTCTATGATGCCAAACAGACCTATGTTGCACTGAACAGACATGATTTGACCATAAAGGGAATAAGCTTCGATATCATGCTGGCGTCTTATCTGCTCACCGCCGAGGACAGCAGCAGCGGGGACCTTGTGGATGTGGCGGTCAAGCATGATTATCAGGGCGTTTCACCGGATGAAATGGTTTATGGAAAAGGCAAGAAAACCAGCAGACCGGAAGACGAATCACTGATGCATGATCACTTAGCCCGAAAAGTCTTAGCTATAACTGTTCTTTCAGAAACGCTCGACAAAGAACTGAAAGAAAATGAACAGGAAGATTTACTGAAAAAAATGGAACTGCCGCTTGCCATGGTCCTCGCAGAAATGGAGATTCAAGGAATCACCGCAGATGCTGAGCGACTGGAAAAAATGAAAGGTGAATTCCAGGAAACTCTTGATAGAGTAGAAAAGCAGATATTCGAAGAAGCAGGCGAAGAGTTCAATATCAATTCGCCGAAACAACTAAGTGTTATTCTCTTTGAAAAAATGGGCTATCCGGTGATCAAGAAAACAAAAACAGGCTATTCTACTGCTCAGGATGTCCTTGAGAAATTGAGAGACCAGGCACCGATCGTCGAATATATTCTGGAATATCGTCAGATATCTAAAATTCAGTCGACCTATATCGAAGGTCTGTTAAAAGTGATCGACCCTGAAACGAGCAAGATACACACCCGTTACCTGCAGACTGTTGCGCGGACCGGCCGGTTAAGTTCGGTGGACCCCAACCTTCAGAATATTCCGATCCGACTGGAAGAGGGCAGAAAAATCCGCCAGGCCTTCATCCCTAGAGAAAATGGATGGAAAATATACGCGTCTGATTATTCCCAGATCGAGCTGCGTATTCTGGCTCATATTTCAGAAGACGAGCATTTCATCAAAGCCTTTAATGATGACGAGGATATCCATACCACGACTGCTATGCGCGTATTTGATGTGGATGATGCTTCTGACATCACTCCGAATATGCGTCGTGATGCAAAAGCCGTGAATTTTGGGATCGTCTACGGTATCAGTGACTATGGCTTGTCTCAGAATTTGAATATCACGAGGAAAGAGGCAAAAGAGTATATCGATACTTATTTTGAACGTTTTCCTGGAGTGAAGAAATTCATTGATGACATAATCCGTCAGGCCAAAGAACAAGGCTACGTTGAGACGCTGTTCCATCGCAGACGTTATTTGCCGGATATCAACTCAAGAAACTTCAATTTACGATCGTTTGCCGAACGCACCGCTATGAATACCCCTATACAGGGAAGCGCTGCGGATATACTTAAGAAGGCCATGATCGAAATGAGTAAACGGCTCAAAGAAGAAAATATGCAGGCAACGATGCTGCTGCAGGTCCATGATGAACTGATATTTGAAGTGCCTGAAGATGAGATCGGAAAACTCGAAAAACTCGTAGAAGAAGTCATGGAAAACACGGTAAAACTTTCTGTGCCTTTGAAGGTCGATAGCAGTTATGGAGACAGCTGGTACGACGCAAAATAATAAAGATCAAGAAGCGGGATTGTTTCTCGCTTCTTTTATTGAATTTAATACTAAAGAAAGAGTTGAGAATATGCCTGAATTACCCGAAGTGGAAAATGTGCGAAATGGATTAAAGCAGCTGATCGTCGGAAAAAGGATCACAGGTGCACGCGTATTGTGGCCCAACATCATAAAGGATCCTTCGGTAACTGAATTTAAACAAAGGATAGAGGGACAGGAAATCAAAGATATTCGACGACGGGGCAAATTTTTATTGTTTGTCCTGAGTCGTGATGTCCTGATCAGCCATTTGAGGATGGAAGGGAAATACCGTCTGGAAGGACCGGAAGTCCCCTTGACCAAACACACCCATGTGATATTTGAACTGGATTCCAAAGAAGAACTCAGATACCTGGATGTAAGGAAATTCGGTAAGATGAGTTTAGTTGAAAAAGCTGATCTGGATGAACATCCATCGATGAGAAGTCTGGGACCTGAACCAACAGACGACACTTTGGAAACAATCTATTTAATAAAAGCACTGAAAAAAACAGAGCGTCCTGTCAAAGCCTGTCTGCTTGATCAGAAAATCGTAGCGGGTATAGGGAATATTTACGCTGATGAAATCTTATATGATGCCTATATCCACCCCGAAAGAAAAGGCAAAGAACTGAATGAAGATGAAATCAAGCGATTAAGAGATTCTATCATCAGTATCATGAACAGAGCCGTAGAAAAAGGTGGCACGACTATCCGTACGTATGCGAATGCGTATGGAGCTGAGGGCAGTTATCAGGAGTGTCTGGCTGTGTATGGAAGAACCGAAGAAGTGTGCCCACGATGTCAGCATACGATCAGAAAAATCAAAGTTGGCCAGCGGGGGACTCACTACTGTCCGCAATGCCAAAAAGCAGGGAGGGAATAGCTATCGCACATGTATTAGGATTGACGGGAGGCATAGCCAGTGGAAAGTCGACTGTCAGCCGATATTTTAAAGAGTCAGGATTTCCCGTCATAGATGCGGACGTCATTGCCCGAAAAGTCATGGAACCGGGGGAACCTGCCTATTTAAAAGTGATTGAACACTTTGGTCAGGAGATCTTAAACAAGGACCGGTCCATAAACAGAAAGAAATTAGGGAACATCGTGTTTAATGACAGCGAGAAACTGCGTCAACTCAATGCGCTTGTTCAAAAAGAGATTTTCACTGAAATAATGAAGAAAAAGCGTGAATTGAGTCAAAACGAACATAAACTGATCGTGCTTGACATACCACTGCTGTATGAGGCCGGCTATGATAAGGCAGTTGATGAAGTCATGGTGGTGTATGTGGATTATTCAACACAGTTGAGTCGGTTAAAGAAACGAGACCAGCTTGCAGAAGGAGCTGCTGTTAAACGCATAGAAGCACAGGAGCCATTAAAATCCAAAAAAGACAAAGCGGATGTCGTTATCGACAACAGTGGATCACGCGAACAGACAAAACGGCAGATCGATGACTGGTTGACAGAAAATGACTATTCGTCACCACTATAGTCATATGGTATAATAACCTTAAGAAATCCAAAGTAAAGGGCTGAAATACATGCATTGTCCAAGATGTCAGCACAATGGAAGCAGAGTGATAGATAGTCGGCCGGCTGACGATGGTCGGGCTATCAGAAGACGACGTGAATGCGAGAACTGCTCGTTTAGATTTACTACATTTGAGAGGATCGAACAAAGTGCTATTTTAGTTGTCAAGAAGAATGGCAACCGTGAAGAATTCAGCAGAGAAAAATTGCTCAGGGGTATTAGACGAGCATGTGAAAAACGTCCAGTTACAGCAGAAGATCAGGAAAATGTCGTAAACAAAGTAGAGCGGAAGATCCGTGATCTAGGACTTAGTGAGGTACCATCAACAAAAATCGGTGAATATGTCATGGAAGAACTTGTCGATTTGGATGACGTCGCTTATATCCGCTTTGCAAGTGTTTACCGTCAGTTCAAAGACATTGAAGTCTTCATGCAGGAGATGAAGGAACTGGAGAAAAAGAGAAAAGATAAAGAGTAAGTGAAAGGATAAACACATAATGAGTTACCCATGGAAAAATCTTCGCCCGAAAGATAGTCTGATACTGACAAAGACAGACATTTTATCTGATTTAAATGTATCCACTGTCCTTTCTTTATATCAGCCTTTAATGGGCGTACAGGCAGCAAGTCTGTATCTGCTGATCAAGGAATATCTGGATACCTCTGAGGTCAGAGAATTGACCCTGTCAGATGTTCTCGCTCAACTGGATATAGGCCTGCGGGAATACTATGAGTCACGGATCAAACTTGAGGCCTATGGATTGCTGAAAGTCTACAAGCATAAGGAGGATGAAGAGACTTATTTATTGAATATCGAAGCCCCCCTGCATCCAAAGCAGTTCTTCCAGGACACGATGTTGAGAATGCTGCTGACTGAAAAACTGGGAGAACGTCTCGTTTCTGAATTAAAGAAAAAATACATCAAAACGGCTCATTTAACTGAACGATACAAAGAAATAACAAAGTCTTTCCATGAAGTGGTCCATTTTAATATGGGAAACTATACCGAAACATTCAATACCGTAGATATGCCCAGTCAGTCGACTAAAAGATCACCGATGGATGATGTATTAAAAGACAGTGATTTCGACTGGGACTTTTTCATCTCGGGATTAAATAAACATTTTATCAGCACCAGATCTCTTACTCCTGACATAACAAAACTGATCGAAACCTTTCATTCGATATACGCTATCAATGAACTGGATATGCAGAAGTTTGTCATGGAATCTGCAGATATTACTTCTGGAGAAGTCAGTGAAAAGAATCTGACTCGCATTATCCATAATCATTTTTTAGGTAAATCGAAACAATTTAAACCTGAACCTGAATCTGCTCTTGATGATAAAAAAAGAATGCAGGAACTGACAGCGAAAGGATTTAAACCGGAAGAAATCGAAATCGTCTTACATGCTGAAAAAACACAGCCCTATGCATACTTGAAATCCATTAAACAGCAGAAAGGCGGATATGTCACGTCAAATGAAACATGGCTGTTAAAGGAGCTGGTTGAACAGGCCCCGTTATCCACAGCTGTGATCAATATATTGATGAATTATATCCTGGTCGTGAAAAACGCGCCGATGCTGGAGAAAAATCTGGCCAGTAAAATTGCCAATGACTGGGCTCAGAATAAAGTGAGTTCGCCCGAAGAGGCTATGCTGAAAGTGAAGGAATTATATGATTCGGTCCGGGATAACAACAGTCAGAAACAATCCCGGCCTAAGTCCAGCTACAAATCGAGCTATAAATCTTCTGCAAGCAGTAGAAAAGAAACCTTACCTTCATGGGCAAAAGAAGCTCAGCAGACAGACGAGAGATTAAGTGTCGAAGAAGAAGAAGCTTTCAGGGAAAAACTGAGAAAAATCCGAAAACAGAGAAGTGGTGACCAATAATGGAAAGTCTTAAAAGTCAACTGGAAAAGATGATGGACGCCAGCAAATTGAACGAGACATATAGAGATATCATGAAAAACCAGGTCTTCACTGATCCCGATGTCCGGGAATTCCTGTCAGCGAATAAAGAGCGTCTGGATAAATCAGCGATCGAAAGAAGTGCCTCAAAACTTTATGAATTCGTTTCAGAAAAGCAGAAAGCACAAAATATGAAGGGGGGGCTTGCCCCGGGGTATGAGCCAAAGCTTATCCTGAACAACCATCGAATCGATGTGACCTATGAACCGACGCCTGAACTGATCAGCAGGCGGTCAAAAGAGAGGATCATGAGTCGAATAAACTCAGTATTCATGCCCAAAGACTTGAAATCAGCTTCATTTGAATCGTTTGAAGTAACGAAAAAAAGACAGGCGGCTGTAGAAAAAGCCATGCTGTTTATTGAATCGTATCTTGATAAACCCGAGGCTTTCCATAAAGGCTTATATTTACATGGTGCTTTCGGTGTGGGGAAAACATACTTGCTGGGAGCCATCGCTCATGAACTATCCGAACAGGGACATCCTTCGACGATCGTACACTTTCCAACGTTTGCAGTTGAAATGAAAAATTCGATAGGAAAAAACACGACGGAAGACAAACTGGACAGTTTCAAGCGAGCAAAGATCCTGATGATCGATGATATTGGAGCAGACTCCATGTCGTCCTGGATCAGAGATGATGTTTTAGGTGTGATCCTTCAATACCGTATGCAGCAGGAACTTCCGACGTTCTTTACTTCGAATTTCGATATGGACCAGCTGGAGAATGAACACCTGACTTTTTCACAGCGTGGAGAAAACGAACCATTGAAGGCGAAGCGTATCATGGAAAGAATCAGATTCCTGGCTGAAGAAGTAGAGATGTCCGGAGAAAACAGAAGACATAAATAGGGGCGGAGTATTGTAAAACGAATGAACTTATGATACGATCATTACAATAAAACGAAGAGAAAGACAGCTGTGACAGCGTAGCTTTTCAGAGAGAGAATGACTGCTGGGACATTCTTAAGACTAACTGCCGCAGACCCCTTTCGAGTACTATTTTGAATCCTGAGTAAAAATAGTCGCAGTCTCAGCGTTATCGAGTAATGAAGATAGAATGTACACGTGTACTTTTCTATAAATTTTGGGTGGAACCGCGTATGATTCTGACGTCCCATTGAATGAGGTATACTTATTCAATGGGACGTTTTTATATATAAGGAGGAATAAAAATGGTCGAACAAATCAATGTCACACTGCCTGACGGTACAGTCAAAGAAGTGGAACAGGGCTCAACACCGAAAGATATAGCCGGGAGTATTGCCAAGTCTTTAGAAAAGAAGGGACTGGCCGCAAAATGGAATGGTGAACTCATAGACTTCAGCCGTGCATTAAATGAAGACGGGATGCTTGAAATCATCACACAAGATCATGAAGATGCCTTGTCAGTCCTTCGCCATTCAACAGCTCATCTGATGGCTCAGGCCATCAAACGCCTGTATCCTGATGCGAAATTTGGCGTAGGTCCGGCTATCGAAAATGGTTTTTACTATGATACAGATACGAGCGAACCGATCACAGATGAAGATTTAGGTAAAATTGAAGATGAGATGATGGCAATCGTCAAAGAGAATCTTCCTATCGTGAGAAAAGAAATCAGCCGGGAAGAGGCATTAACGTTATTTGAAAAGGATCCATACAAAACAGAACTGATCAATGACTTGCCGGAAGATGAAGTCATCTCGATCTATGAACAAGGCGAGTTCGCCGATCTCTGTCGTGGTGTCCACGTTCCTTCAACAGGACGGATCCAGGTCTTTAAACTTCTTTCTCTGGCAGGCGCCTACTGGAGAGGTAATTCAGATAATAAAATGATGCAGCGCGTCTATGGTACTGCCTTTTTTGACAAAAAAGCACTGAAAGAATATCTGAAGATGCGTGAAGAAGCGAAGCAGAGAGACCACCGCAAACTGGGTAAAGAGCTGGACCTGTTCATGCTCAATCCGGAAGTCGGTTCTGGTCTGCCGTTCTGGCTGCCGAAAGGGGCAACGATCAGACGAATCATCGAGCGTTACATTACAGACAAAGAGATCAATCTTGGTTATGAGCATGTCTACACCCCCATCATGGCTAACGTGGATTTCTATAAAAAATCAGGTCACTGGGATCACTATCATGAAGACATGTTTCCGCCGATGGACATGGGTGATGGAGAAATGCTTGTCCTGCGTCCAATGAACTGTCCGCATCACATGATGGTCTTTAAAAATGATGTTCGCAGTTACCGAGACCTGCCTATCCGCATTGCCGAACTGGGTCAGATGCACCGCTACGAAAAGAGTGGCGCGCTATCCGGTCTGCAGCGTGTCCGTGAAATGACACTGAACGATGCGCATGTCTTTGTCCGTCCGGATCAGATCAAGGAAGAATTTAGACGTGTGGTCAATTTGATGCTGGCGGTATATGAAGATTTTGATATAACGGACTATCGTTTCCGCCTAAGCTATCGTGATCCTGAGAATACTGAGAAGTATTTTGATGACGATGCCATGTGGCTGAAAGCAGAATCGATGCTGAAAGATACCCTGGACGAGATGGGTCTGGAATACTTTGAAGCCATGGGCGAAGCAGCTTTCTATGGTCCAAAACTTGACGTACAGGTGAAAACGGCTTTAGGTACAGAAGAAACACTGTCTACTGTTCAATTGGACTTCCTGCTGCCTGAACGCTTCGATTTGACATATGTCGGCGAAGACGGCCAAGATACTCACCGCCCAGTCGTCATTCACAGAGGGATCGTTTCAACGATGGAACGTTTTGTTGCCTATCTGATCGAACGCTACAAAGGGGCATTTCCGACATGGCTGGCGCCAGTCCAGGCTAAAATCATCCCAGTCAACCTGGATATCCATGGTGATTATGCGAAAGACCTGCAGGAAAAACTGTCATTACAAGGTCTGCGTGTGGAAGTAGATATGCGTAATGAAAAAATGGGCTATAAAATTAGGGAAGCTCAGACACTCAAAGTCCCTTATCAGCTTGTCATTGGTGACAGTGAGATGGAAGAGGGCACGATTGCCGTACGTAAATATGGTGAGAAGAAAACAGAGACGGTTGATTTGGATGCATTCATCGAACAGCTGAAAACAGAAGGCAAAAAATAAAAAGTTGAACAATGATTTGACAATACAGATCATTGATGATATTATTAAAAAGTTGAGAAAACAAAGCAGAAGCCCCCGCTTCTCGCCTAAGTGATGCAAATCTCTGGGCAGATATGAACGTATATATAATTAAACGCAATGACTTGTGTTTTTATGCGGAGATAAGGCGGGATTTCTATAGTAAATAGAAATGTCGTCTTTTTCTGTGTTTTTCTCGCAAATACTTTGGAGGTGACCACCATAGCTAAAGACATGATTGTCAACGATCGTATTCGTGCTAATGAGGTACGGTTGATAGGTAAAGACGGTGAACAGATAGGAGTCATTTCACGTAACGAAGCATTGAGATTAGCAGAAGATGCCAGTATGGATCTGGTTCTTGTTTCTCCTAATGCCAAACCCCCAGTGGCTCGTATAATGGATTACGGAAAATATCGCTATGAACAACAGAAAAAAGAACGTGAAGCAAGAAAAAATCAGAAAGTCGTCAATGTTAAAGAGATTCGTTTGAGTCCGACGATCGACGACCACGATTTCAACACTAAATTGCGTAACGCTCGTAAATTCTTAGATAAAGGCGATAAAGTAAAAGTTTCTATTCGTTTTCGAGGTCGAGCTATTACTCATAAGGAAATCGGACGTGAAGTGTTAGAACGCATGGCGGAAGAAACATCTGATATTTCACAAGTTGAATCTAAAGCTAAAATGGATGGCCGCAGCATGTTCTTGATGCTCGCACCGAAAAGTGAGAAGTAATAAGCAATAGAATCAGCACGTTATGATTCTGCTTAAAATTTTAGAGAAGAGTATTGGAGGAAAAGTATTATGCCTAAGCAAAAAACGCATAAAGGATCAGCAAAACGTTTCAAAAGAACAGGATCTGGTAAACTAAAAAGAAGTCACGCAAAACGTAGCCATATGTTTGCGAATAAAACGCAGAAACAAAAACGTAAATTACGTAAGTCTGCCATGGTTTCAGATAGTGATTACAAACGTATCAAACAGCAATTAGCTTACATGAAATAAAAATTTAGATTTCTAGGATTGTATTGAAGGAGGAAAAACAATGGCACGAGTAAAAGGTGGAGTCGTCACTCGCAGACGCCGTAATCGCGTATTAAAATTAGCTAAAGGATATTATGGTGCAAAACATCGCTTGTTCAAGGTTGCAAAACAGCAAGTAATGAAATCATATATGTATGCTTACAGAGACCGTAAGCAGAACAAACGTAATTTCCGTAAATTATGGATCGCACGTATCAATGCTGCGGCACGTATGAATGGTTTAAGCTATTCTAAATTTATGCACGGACTAAAAGTTGCGGGCATCGATATGAACCGTAAAATGCTGGCGGACTTGGCAATCAACGATGCAGCAGCATTTACATCATTGACAGATCAAGCTAAAGAAGCATTAAATAAATAATTAAATGAAACCATATGACAGTGAGCGATGATCGTTCAGTGTCATATGGTTTTTTTTATTAATACAATGTTAATCATACAGTAAAGTTAATTTAATGAATTTTGTTCACTTCATGGTATAATAGAAAAGATTGCTTGAATTAACAGAAAACGTCACAGCTTATCGATAAAAGAGGAATAAGCTGTCAGTGAGCAAGGCTTTGTTAATTCTTGTAAAGACCAATGAAATGTTTCAATTTAATTATAGTTTGTGAGGTATGATGAATGGATAAAAATAAAAAACAAATCGCCATTATCGGGAGCGGCGTAACCGGCCTCACTACTGCTTATCGCCTGCAGCAGCAGGTCATTAAAGAAAAGCTTCCTGTCGAAATCATTGTTTTGGAGTCTTCCATCCGTTCAGGAGGAAAACTCTATACCATGAAGTTTGGTGACGAGTTTATTGATTTAGGGGCCGAGTCGATTGATACACGCCTGCCTGAAGCAATGGAACTGATCAGAGAGTTAAATCTTGAGGACGAAGTGGAACTAAGCCAGAATGGTAAACAGGATGTGTACGCATTCAACAAGTTGTATTATTTTGACTCCCCGACTTACAAAGGGATCCCGGTCAGAAGGACAGATGTATGGAAATATGATTTAGTGTCTTTTCAAGGTAAACTATCTTTTCTGAAAGATACATATTTTTCTGGATCAGAGACAAAAGAAGAACTGACAACCAAACAGTATCTGGCTAAGCGCATTGGAGAAGAAATGGCTGAGTACGTCGCTGAACCTTACTTTTCCAAAATTTATTCCAGTGATATCGATGAGATCGGAATTCACGGTTTCAACGAACCGATAATCAAATTAGAAAAAAAGTACGGGACATGGACGAAAGCTCTGGAGAATCATCCGGAAATGTGGGACGGTGACGGCGCATATGCGACCTTTAAAGAAGGCCTGGAGACCCTGACAAAAGAATTGACAGAAAAAGTCAGTCATACTATCCGTTTCTCTAAAAAAGTGACTGAAATCAAACAAAGTATCAATAACACCTATATACTGGATATAAATAAAAAAGAGCAGCTGAGAGTCGACTCAGTCATTGTTGCGACTGATTCCGGTTCCTACAAGGAATTGTTTAAAGATATCGATCTCAGCGATTACTTCAAAGATATAAAAATGGGATCAGTTGGTTTTCTATTATTCAGCTTTCCTAAAGGTTCGATTAAGAATCCGCCGAGAGGTAATGGGGTCCTGTCTGTCAGAAGGAATAATTCGTACATTCAAAGTATCGTATGGTTGAATAAGAAATGGAATCATTTCAAGGATAAAGACGAAGAACTTCTCGGTGTCTATTTTGGCCGTAGTGGGGACGGCGTCATGATGTCCTTAAGTAACAGGCAGATAGAAGAAGAAATACTTAACGACGTCTCGATCATGCTGAGTGTGGAGAACGAGCCTAATTACAAAATCATCAAGCGCTGGCCGAATGCTATCCCCCAGTTCACCTTGATGCATGAAGAAAAAAGAAAGAACTTGTTTGATTTCTTGAGTGAAACATATCCAGGTTTATATTTAGCCGGGAATGGTATTAAAGGATTTGGCATCAATAATTGTGTGGCTCAAGCGAATGAAGTCAGCCGGGAGACTCTTGAGTATCTCAAAAAAACAATATAGTGTTTTTTTGCAGTGTTATGAGCAGATCCAGAAAATAAACAGCTAAATCTCTGAAACTGAAAGAGATTTAGTTGTTTTTTTTTGACCTTAAACGTATTCTAGTAGTAGAGCTAAGTGAAAGAGGGGAGAATAATATGAAGTTAACGGTGCTGGGTTATTATGGCGGTTATCCTGCCAATGGTGTAGGAACAAGTGCTTACCTGATTGAATCAGAGGGGTTTCGTCTTCTCTTGGACGTCGGCAGCAGCAGTCTGCTGGCTTTAGAGAAGTATGTCGATCCCATAAAACTGGATGCTGTGCTTTTATCCCATTATCATCATGACCATATCGCAGATCTGGGTGTTTTGCAGTTTACGCGATTACTAAAAAAGGATGAGCATGGGAACAAACCGCACCTGCTGCCTATATATTGCCACGATGAAGATAAAGAAAATTTCGCAAAAATGACATTTGAAAATGTCAGTCAAGGCATTTCCTATATTAAAGAACCTGAGCTGACGATCGGACCATTTAAAATAGAACATATGAAAACTCTTCATCCGGTACCCTGTTATGCTTTCCGGATCACTGAGATAAAAACAGGTAAGGCAGTAGTGTTCACAGCTGATTCAGGCTATAAAAAGGACTTTATAGCCTTTTCGGATAATGCTGATTTACTTCTAGCAGACAGTAACTTTTTCAGGGGTATGGAAAACCACTCTGTCCATATGACAGCCAAGGAATGTGGCAGAATTGCTACGCGAGCCGGTGTGAAAAAACTGGTGCTTACTCATTTGCCGCAAAAAGGGGATCTAAACCAGTTAGTTGAAGAAGCAAAGGAAGAAGCACCTGATATACCCGTACAGTTGGCGCAAAAAGATATCACAGTAACCATTTAAGGAGAGATAACGATGTATTATGTAAAGAATGAACGTGATGGTCAGGAGATACATGACCCAAAACTCAATTTGGCCATAGAGTACTACTTGTTGAATGAAGTGAAATTGGATGAACCGATACTGCTCTTCTATATCAATGACAATTCGATCATTATTGGAAGAAATCAGAATACCTATGAAGAAGTCAATACGGCTTATGTCGAAGAAAATGGGGTAGATGTCGTACGCCGATTTTCCGGCGGTGGTGCGGTGTATCACGATATGGGTGTTTTATGTTTCTGTTTTATTACTGAAGACGATGGCAATTCATTCCGGGACTTCAAAAAATTCACTTCTCCAGTGATAGATGCTCTGCATCAGATGGGGGTAGAAGGAGCTGAATTAAAAGGAAGAAACGATTTGGTCATAGATGGCAAGAAATTTTCCGGGAATGCCATGTATTCCAAGAATGGAAGGATGACTGCTCATGGAACATTGATGTTTGATTCTCAAATCGAAGCAGTCGTTAAAGCGCTGAAACCAAAAAAACATAAACTGGAATCGAAAGGCATCAAATCCATCCGAAGCCGTGTAACGAACATCAAACCCTTCCTGGATGATTCCTATCAGTATATGAATGCCAAGGATTTTCGGGAACAGCTGCTTCTATATATCTACGATACAGACTCCAAAGAGAATATAAAGGAGTATGTCCTGACAGAAGCCGACTGGGAAAAAATAGATGCCTTTGCTGCTGAATATACAGCGAACTGGGATTGGAATTATGGGAAATCCCCTGAATTTGATATGGAACGCAGCGAGCGTCTATCTGTAGGAACAGTGGAAGTGAAGATGAACGTCAGAAAAGGTAAGATCGAAGATATTCGTATATTCGGTGATTTCTTTGGGTTAGGAGAAATCGAAGACGTTGAAAAAGAACTGCAAGGGATTCCTTACACAAAAGAAGCGATAAGAGAAGCCATCAACCAGGTGGATGTGAACAAATATTTCGGTAAAGTAGACACGGAGGAATTAGTCGATCTCTTCTACTGATCAACTTTAAATGATACGAAGCGACGTGCCTGCTGGTCAGCGGGCACGTTTTCTTATATACTATTTCGTTCAAATTGTAATTATTATAATCGGTAAACAGCATCCATGTTATTAAAGGGTGGAAAAACGTTGATTTAACAGGTTTTTTTAGTTTTATAAAAAAACATCACGTATTTTTGACAAAGAAATGACAAAAAGGGGTTTACAATTTGTCACATTTAAGCTACTATAATAACTGTAGACAGAGTCATTAGAAACTATTAATCAAACAAGCGAAGGGAGAAATACATAATGGTTACATTATTTACAACACCCAGCTGTACATCTTGTCGAAAAGCAAAGGCCTGGTTAGAGGAGTACGACATCCCTTATAAAGAGAAAAACATGGCCCATACCCCTTTAGAAATCAATGAAATAAAATCGATCATGCGTTTAACTGAGGATGGAACGGAAGATATCATTTCTACTCGTTCAAAAGCATTCAAAGAACTGAACATCGATATAGACGAACTTTCAATGAAAGAATTGTTTGTTCTGATTCAGGAAAATCCAACCCTGATCAGAAGACCGATAATCCTCGATGACAGACGATTACAGATCGGATATAATGAAGATGAAATACGCCAGTTCGTGCCGCGAGCAATCAGAGAAGTAGAACTTCAAAAAGCCCAGAGGCTGGTAGCATTAAAACAAAGCTGAATATAATAAAAGGATCGGCAAACAGATTGCCGATCCTTTTATAAGATAAAGATAAGGTCAGAGGATTTATAAAAGTTGTGACTTGTATTTAAACAGTACCTTTTGTATAATAACTAGAGTGCAGTTTTTTTCGATTGCACGTTAAGAGAAAAGTAAATTTATCCCACAGGGACGTTTATTCCAAGGAAATGTGAGGTGTGGAATAATGGAAATTGAACATATCAACGACGATACGATTCGTGTGGTCATTGAAAATACTGATTTAGAAGAACGTGGTATCACTTTTCTTGATCTTCTGGGGAATCAGAAACAGATCGAAAAATTCTTTTATAGTATATTAGAAGAAGTTGATATCGATGAAGAATTTCAGGAATCTGAAGCAGTCACTTTTCAAGTCATGCCGAATAATAATGGATTAGAATTATTCATCAGTAAGGGAACAAATGGTAAAGAGGAATTAAATTCTTTAGACATGCTGAAAGATCAGTTAAACAAAAATACAAACCAGAATGAGGACTCACTTGATGAAGTTGATGAATATGCTAAAGGTAATAATCCGACCAAAGAAGCAGTGGTTGCTTTAGAGAGCTTTGAACAATTGATAGCCTTGTCTAAATCATTGTATTTAGAAAGCGGGATGTCCACTCTTTACAGCTATAAAAACAAGTATTACCTCCACATAACATTCTTTGTCGAAGAAATGGTAGAAAAGACAAGCGATGAAGAACTGGCAATTGCTCTGGAGTACGGAAACAAGACAAAAACAACACCCGAAGTATTAAATGAATACGCTGAAAAAATAATGGAATCAAACGCACTAGAATTGACGCGTTATTACTTCAAATAAAACAAACAATATAAGAAAGAACCTGCAGAATTTCAGTTCTGCAGGTTTTTTTTCGTTAAAAAATAAATAAATAGTAAATATTAATAAGTGAGGATATTAAAACGTAAAGAAGGGATACTATGTTTACTGCATTGAATAAGCAGCACCATCTGGTAACGGCGAGCGAGTACACCGGTGAGAGGCCATGCTACTGCCCGGGTTGTCGGGAAGAGGTCATATTCAGAAAAGGTAAAATAAATCAGGCGCATTTTGCTCATAAAAATCAGAGTCTCTGTCAGACTTTCTCGGAAGGAGAAACAGTTGCCCATATCGAGGGGAAACTGCTCCTGTATCACTGGTTTAAAAAAGAAGAAATCGAGGTCGAGCTCGAAGCCTATCTACCTGAAGTGAATCAGAGACCAGATCTGCTGATTCAGTACAATGGGTTTTCGGTGGCAATTGAATATCAGTGCAGTCCTATATCGAAGGAAACAATCAGAAGCAGAACAGAAGGATACAACCGGAATAATATCAAAGTGATCTGGATACTAGGTGAAAAATTAAAGGTGAACAAAGCACTCACCACGCGCCACTATGAATATCTTTCCTTAAATACGCATGGATCATACCATCTGTTTCAACTCGATGGAAAGGAAGAACAGCTGGAAGTTATTACAGATATTAAAGGGTATGGTACAAGACAGTCATTTATGATCAACAGGATCGATTATGAGGACGACATCTCCTGTGTGGTAAACATAGTTGAACGCCGATGGCATAATAATTTTCCTGTTTTAAAGTCCAGAATACATGAGGAAAAAAACTTATACCGGCTCTCATTTTATAAAGATCAAAGAGCAAAACGTTTTTTCGAACTGCTCTATTACAATAATATGCATATAAAGACCTTGCCTGATGTAATATTTTACAGTGTTTCAAAAGAATGGTTCATTCGGACATTTTCTTATCAATGGAAACTGATACTCGTTCTGTGGTTGGAAGACTTACATCCGACGCAGGTCATCACTACCGCCGCCCTCAATCGAAAGGTAAAGGGATGGGAGAAAGAGGGAGAAATCATTTTTCATTATTTGCCGGCTATAGAGGAGGATATCAAGATCCTGCCATTCTTTCAGTTTTTGAACCTTTTATGTGACAAAGGTTATTTGTATGAAGTAGCTGAGCATAAATGGGTTCGCTCGGGTACTATTTTATAACTATGAATATTTAATGAGTAAAGATAATGATAAGATTAACAAAAAGAAAGATATTCTATTAGTTTTCAAATTATGTTATCATTAATATGTTGATAAAATTTTAGGAGGATATTTAATGGCTGAATCAAAAGCTTTACCGTTAAGAGAAGAAATACCAGTCGAACAGACTTGGGACCTTACTGTCATCTATAAATCTGATGAGAAGTGGGAAGAGGACTTTAATGAGACTCAAAAATCAGTAGAAGAAGTGAAAGCCTTTCAGGGCAAATTAGCTACCGACAGCGAGACTTTCCTTGAAGCACTTGAAGCGATGTTGAATCTGTCAAGAAAAGTAAGCGCTCTTTATGTCTATGCGCACCTTAAAAATGATCAGGATACAGCGAACAGTACATATCAGGCGATGAACGACCGGGCACGTTACCTTGCAGCCTTGTCTCAGGAAGCCACTTCCTGGTTTGAACCTGAATTGATCGCGCTGCCAGAAGAACAGCTGTCCGGTTATATTGAGGAACAGGAAGCACTAAAACAATATAAACATTATATTACCCAGCTGACTGCAAACAAAGCTCATGTGCTTTCAGCTGAAATGGAAGCACTGCTGGCAGCAGCCAGTGAAGTCCTGACCTCTTCCAGTCAGACTTTCAGCGTATTGAACAACGCAGATCTGAAGTTTCCTATGGTCAAGGGAGAAGACGGGGAAGAGGTCCAGTTGTCTCACGGAATGTATGGAGAATTGCTGGAAAGCACGGACAGAGAAGTAAGAAAAGATGCCTTCGAAAAAATGTACGAGGTTTACGAAAGTTTCAAGAATACATTTGCCAGCACGCTCTCAGCAAATGTCAAGCATCATAATTATCAGGCTAAGGTCCATCGCTACAATTCGGCAAGAGAAAGTGCCTTGTCAGACAATCACATCCCGGAAGCTGTGCACGACACGCTGATAGAGGTCGTTAATGATCATTTACCACTGCTGCACAGATACATGGATCTGAGAAAACAGGTTCTGGCACTGGATGAACTGCATATGTATGACTTGTATACACCGATCACAGGTGAAGCCAGCCTGAAGTTCACGTATGATGAAGCAAAAGAAAAAACGTTTGAAGGACTGGACGTTCTAGGTTCTGAATATAGAGCTGTACTTGACGATGCTTTTAACAGCCGCTGGATCGATGTCGTTGAAAATAAAGGGAAGCGCAGTGGTGCCTATTCTTCAGGTATGTATGATACCAATCCGTATATCCTGCTTAACTGGCACGATTCACTCAATCACCTGTATACACTCGTTCATGAACTGGGCCACAGTGCCCACAGTTACTTTACGAGAAAAAATCAGCCTTACGTTTACGGGAACTATTCGATTTTCCTGGCTGAAATTGCTTCAACGACCAATGAAAATCTGCTGACAGACTATCTATTGGAGACGACAGAAGACCCTAAAGCCAGAGCTTATGTTTTGAATCATTATCTTGACGGATTTAAAGGAACGGTATTCCGTCAGACACAGTTTGCAGAATTTGAACACTTTATGCATGAAGAAGCTGCAAAAGGCACGCCGCTCACAGCCGATTATTTGAGTGAAAGTTACAGAAAACTGAACAGCAAGTATTATGGAGATGCCGTTGAAAAAGATGACGCCATTCAATATGAATGGGCACGCATACCGCATTTCTACTACAACTACTATGTCTATCAGTATTCTACAGGTTTCTGCGCTGCTACAGCATTGGCTGACAAGATCCTTAATAAAGAAGAAGGAGCACTGGACAAGTATCTGTCCTATCTGAAAGCCGGAAGCAGTGATTATCCGATCGAAGTAATGAAAAAAGCAGGCGTGGATATGACCGAAAGAGATTATTTAGAGAGAGCAATGAAAGTCTTTGAAGAACGACTGGATGAACTGGAAAAAGCTCTGGCGTCCATTTAACTCATCTGATCAAACATCAATGAGTTAGTTCCATCTTTTTATCCTTTCAATGTAATAAAAAACAGCCCGTCTCGAGCTGATCGCAATAGCTGAGACGGGCTGTTTTACATATATTTAATTTAAAGATTTTACACCATTTGAATCAGTGACAGATGTTTTGGGGTCGATTTCTTGAGCTGGATTTTTTCATCTGAGAAGCCATGCAGTATCTGTTTAGTAATGGCGGTATCTAAACGATAACCGTATTCGTCATCACCGCTTGGATACAATACACAGGATGGGGCATTTTGTATTTCCATTTCCTGTGCCAGCTTCTGATCTTTTTTGAAGGCCGCTTTAGTAAAATCAGACTCGAAATCTTCTTCGAACATTTCCAGATCCAGTTTGATCATCTCGGCTATTTGAGTAAATAATTCTTTTGTGACTTCTTTTCCTTCATTGATCACTTTATCCTGAAGGGCCATCAGGAATTTTCGGCCTTTCTTCTTGCCCTGCATGGAAGCGGCCTGAAAAGCTAAGCTGGCATGAAAGGAATCGGTGTAAAGCTGATTGCGGTTGGCTAATGTCTGGTTTTCTTTTTCTTTCATAATGTTTCCTATCGTATGGAAATTGAGTAAGGGAATAAAACGTACTTTAACTTTTTCGTCACGTTCATTGGAAAACGACTCTATAATTTTCTCGGTTTCATAACAGGTTGGCCCTAAGGGGTTTACAAACAGGAAAACTTCAATCATATCATTTAAAAACATCTTTAGCACACACCTAATTTTTATTTTTTTATTAGTCAGTATAATAGTTATCCATAGTATGGTATTTCGACTTCACATTATACCTGCTGAGTGTCAAGCAAGTTGAGATCTGTAGCGTCGAGATTTTGCTCTGTCAGTAAGTCTTCATAATCCTTGTTGATTACATTATATAGACTAACAAATATATCTCGTTTTTTGTAATATTCTGCTTAATTAAAAGGCAAAAAAGGCTGTTATTGTGACGAAAATGTCACAACACGTATAAAAAAGGCGAGAATCTACTGAGCAGCGTCAAAGGCGCGTGCGATTTTATTCTGAGTGGCTCTTTCTGGTATAGCATGGTCATTTAGGATTTGGGCAAATAATTTTTTGCCTGTAGCTTTTGAATCAGATTCCACTTCAAGTTCATAGTCTATCTGATTCGAATAATAACTTTTATCAAGTACGATAATGGAATGAGGGTTCACAGCTTCCAGCCGCTCCGTTTTAAGCTGTGCGATCTTGAAAACATCCTGTTGTACTGAGATATTTTCCTGTAGTAGAACAGAGTGAATTGCCTTCGGCAAAGAAAATGATCCAGCTGTAATCAGTTCCCGCGCTCTTTTAGGACTAATGTCCAGGGTAGTCTCAGTATGGTGGCCTTCAAAAGGGGTTTTCAGCGTCATTTCGGCTGAATTGCCTTTTATACGGATGCGGAGTGCACATTGGGCCTTTTTCAATCTGTAATCTTTCGTGTCGAAATAATAGTTTTCCTGAACCTGTGGTGAGGCTTTATCAGTAAATAATATGGCCTTTAATTTATCGTATTCCTGCTTAGTTAACAGGTTTTTGTACTCGATTTCTACTTCTTGTCTCATATAGATAGTTAGACCCCTTGCTACGGTATTTTTTGAAAATATGTTACAATGATATCAATAATAATGACTAAATCAAAGTAAAGAAGGTGAAGGATATGAATAGAGATTGGGAACTATTCCTGCTTCCTTACAAACAGACAGTGGATGAACTAAAAGTTAAACTACGCGGCCTGAGAGGGATGTATCAGTTAAGGAAAGAACATGGCCCTATCGAGTTTGTTACGGGCAGAGTAAAGCCGATAAACAGTATTATAATGAAATCAAAAACAAGAGGTATTTCTTTAGATAAACTTGAGACTGATATGGAAGATCTGGCAGGTATCCGAATCATGTGTCCCTTTGTGGAAGATATCCACGATGTTGTATCTATGCTGAAAAAACGAAATGATCTGACGGTTGTCTATGAAAAAGATTATGTGACCAATAAAAAAGACAGCGGGTATCGTTCATATCACCTGATATGCGAATATCCTGTCCAGCTGATCGATGAAGTGAAAGTGGTTTTAGTGGAAATCCAGATCAGAACGCTCGCTATGAACTTCTGGGCCTCCATAGAACACTCACTGAATTACAAGTATCAGGGTGAGTTTCCTGAGGAAATCAATAACCGGCTACAAAAAGCTGCAGAATCAGCTTTTCAGTTGGACGAAGAAATGTCTACCATTAGAGAAGAAATAAAGGAAATCCAAAAAAACTTCCGTTATTCTCAAGAGTAATTGATGTAAAGGAAGGAAAGTCAACGTGAAAATAGCCATTGTACAGAATAACACCCAGGAATCATTACCTGTTGTAAGGCAGCTTAGAGAACTGCTCAGTGAGGCGGATCTGGAAATTGTGACGCAGAAACCGGATATCATTATTTCAGTCGGTGGAGACGGGACTCTGTTGTCTGCCTTTCACCGATATGCCCACTTACTGGACACTGTTCGATTCATCGGTGTCCATACTGGCCACTTAGGCTTTTACACAGATTGGAGACAGTACAATCTTTCAGAACTGGTCAACAGTCTAAAAAATGATAATGGAGAGTTCATCCAATATCCGCTTTTGGATGTTGAAGTTGTTTATAATAACAGGCGCAAGAACAAGCATTTTCTGGCATTGAACGAGTCTATCGTCAAGATAACTGACGGCACTCTCGTCGGAGATGTTTATATTAAAGAAGAACATTTTGAACGATTCAGAGGCGATGGCTTATGTATCTCTACACCAACCGGTTCAACAGGTTATAATAAATCGATCGGTGGAGCAGTTCTGCATCCCAGACTGGAAGCGTTGCAGCTGACAGAGATTGCTTCTTTGAACAATCGTATTTTCCGTACACTCAGTTCTCCCATGATCATAGCGCGGGACGAATGGATTAAAATAAAACCTATCGACACAAAAGAGTTTACTTTAACAATAGATCAGTTAGTTTCATCAGAAACTGATGTCGAGTACATACGATTTCAAATTGCAAAAGAACGCATCCGATTTGCCCAGTACCAGCATACGCATTTCTGGGATCGTGTGGAAGACGCATTTTTAGGAGCTAAAATGAATAATGAAAATCGAATGGACAGTCACTAGTCAGACCCCTATGACTTTAAAATCATTTTTAAAAACGAAACGCATTTCCAAACGTCTGCTTGCAAAAGTTAAATTTCAGGGAGGACGTCTGGAAGTCAACCGGGAATTGTGCAGAGTCAGAAAACAGGTATCAGAGGGAGACATCGTCACTCTTTGTCTGCCGGACGAACCCGCTAATGACCATTTGAAAATTTCAGACCAGGAAATCACTGTCCTGTTTGAAGACGAACATTTCCTTATCGTTGACAAGCCAAGCAACGTGCCTTCAGTGCCTTCTTCGCTCTATAGTAATCACACGATGGCTAACCGAGTAAAAGGTTATATTGAAAAAGAGGACTATAGACACAAAACGATACACATCGTTACACGGTTGGATAAAGATACCTCCGGGGTCATGATTTTTGCCAAACATGGCTTAGCGCACTCCTATCTGGATCAGCTCTTAAAAGAAAAAGAATTATACAAGGAGTACATTGCGTTTGTAGAAGGTAAACTGGAGAAATCATCGGATCTTATTGACAGACCGATCGGGCGTATGGAGGATTCTATTATAAAAAGACAGGTGACCGCATCTGGAAAACCTTCTTTGACGGAATATTGGGTTCAGAAGCGATACCCTGAGACGACCCAGGTGAAAGTTCAGTTGCATACGGGTCGCACCCATCAAATCAGAGTGCATTTTTCTGATATCGGCCACGCTTTGCTCGGGGATGCTCTTTACAATCTGAAATCAGCAGAAAACAGGATAGACAGACAGGCTCTTCATTGTAACCGAGTCAGGTTTGACCATCCCTTCACCGGTGAAGGACTGTCCGTGGAAGCCCCCTTACCGGATGATTTAACAAGATTATCTAGTCAATTGGAGAGTATGAGCAGTGAAGAGAAAAAACAAACGAAATAATTCAGCGAAAAGTAGAACACGATCGGTTTTACTGACGACACTGCTTGTCAGCATTGCTTTTTTGTTGGGATCGTGGACAGAAAGAAGTAATCTATCCTTTCAGTGGATCAATGATTATGTAAGTGAAATCACTGAGTATGTTAGGACTTATCGTATCCCCTTTAGTGAAGATGAGATAGAAGAAAATATAGCTGAACTGTACTTTTTTGATGTCGGTCAAGGAGCATCGACGCTACTGCAGGCCTATGACGGTACAACTATCCTGATCGATACCGGTAGATCTGACGACAGCGAATTCAAAATCATTGATTATCTTAATGAAGAGATCGGTGTAGGAGGCGTGATCGATCTGCTGATCTTCACTAACAACGATGCCGATCATATCGGTAACGGGGATATCGTCCTTGAGTATTTTCAAGTTGAGGAAGTTTGGATGAACGGTATGGATCATACCTCTCAGACCTACAGTGACCTGTTAGATGCCATGCTGGCAGCAGACGTCACATACCGTGAACCCAAAGCCGGTGAGAAAGCAGAAGTGGGGCCTTTTCTGATTCAGATCCTTCATCCGCTCAAAGATGAAAGAGAACGCACCCAAAATGATCAATCGATCGTTACACGCATCTCAATAGGAAAGACATCACTGGTGCATTCTGGTGATGTCGACACCGAAGTGGAGAAACGTATAATAAATGATAATCTAGGGTCCCTTCATGCGGCTATCATGATTTTAGGACATCATGGCTCCAGCACCAGTACAAGTGCAGACTGGCTGGAAGTAGTGGAACCTGAAGTGGCTGTATATCAGACCGTTCCGGAAAGTCATTATGGTCCCCTTCATAAAGAAACAATGGAAAAAGTTGCGGGGCATTCTGCTGAATTACTTGGAACGGACACGCACGGGGCTATCCAGATCAATGTGAAAAAGGATGATCACTTGGAGATTTTTACTGAGGAGGAAGACTGATCTATGTGGTGTTAGAAGAAATAGAAGACCATGTTGCCCGTCTCGTTCCGGAATTATCCGATGAGCCACTATATGTACCTGTAACGACACTCCCCGACTCATTTGAAATCGGGGATGTTTTTCGTGCTGAAAAGGGGCAAGGCTCAAAGATATGTCTAAAGAGAGACCTGAAAGAAAATGAGGCTACGCGCTCAAAAAGAAAACGACTATTGAGTAAGTCGCAGAACGAAAAAGGGGAAAACGCTGATTAAATTTTTTTCTGCATGAAATGATGAGGGATGCCTGCATCTAGAAAACCGTTTCCTTCTACGCTGTAGCCTTCTTTTTCATAGAAAGGAATGGCGTGATCTTGTGAATCCAGAATAAGACGAGAACCATCTAACTGATTTTTGGCTATAGCCTCAATGTGCTTCATCAGCTGTCTCCCGATGCCGGCTTTACGACTGGAAGAAAGAACGGCCACCCGTTGAACCTTGATGGAGCTGTCATCTTTTTTTAGTAAACGAGCGGTACAGATAGGGGTGCTGTTCTCATAGCCTACGATATGCAATGTCTGATCCTCTAATTCATCTATCTCCAAAGAAGGATCCACATGCTGTTCCTCGATGAAAACTTCCGCTCTGATGGCGATCGAATCCCGGTAGACTTCAGATAATGTATCTGTGGTTGTTTTAAAATCCATTGTATCCCTCTTTTCTGAAATTATGTCTTACTATAGCAATTTTTACGTTTTACGTCAACGTATCAGCGAACTTACTCTTTCAATAGAACGCTGTGTCGCTTATAATGTAAGAGAATCAAATAAAAAGAGGGGGATAAAGTGATCGACTGGAAAGAATCCAAATTAATGTTTTGGACAGTATGGCTGTTAATAGTAGCCGTACTCATTTATGTGCTGCAACGTATCGATTTTATATTAAATCCCTTAGTTGGTATTCTGACTGCCTTATTTATGCCGCTGCTGATAGCCGGATTCCTGTATTATTTACTGAATCCTCTGGTTGAACTGCTGGAACGCTTTAAAGTGAAACGGATTTTTGGGGTTGCTATAGTAATGATATTACTTGTTGGATTTATTGCCCTATCGATCCTTCTGGGTATACCTATGCTCATCGAACAGACATCAAATCTGATTTCCGGCATACCGGTGTTTATTAGCGAACTGGAAATATACGCCAATCGATTAGCTGAAGAACCGTGGATGCAGCAAATCGATATCAGCATGGCTCTTGAAAATCTGGAAATATGGTTGAGAGATATGGGGTCACGTTTCCTCTCTGGAATGGTGTCCGGGGTAGGCAGTGCCATACAGGCCTTTACTGAACTGGCGTTTCTGTTTATCACAGTGCCCGTGATCCTGTTTTATATGCTGCATGATGGTCACAAGTTTCTTCCTTTAGTAGTGGAAATGACACCGACGAAGTACAAGAAAAATATAAAAGAAATGATTATTCAGACAGATGACACTATTTCTAGTTATATCAGCGGAAAAGGCATGGCATCTTTACTGGTTGGCGTACTGCTCTTTTTCATGTATTCGATCGTGGATATGCCTTCAGCTTTCCTGCTGTCATTTTTTGCTGCCATTACCAATTTCATTCCATACATCGGCCCATTCATCGGAGCAGGACCGGCTATTGTTGTAGGTCTCATTGGATCTCCTGCACGGGCCATACTGGCGGCTGTCTTTGTTCTGATTGCTCAGCAACTGGACAGCAACTTTTTTACCCCGCTGCTTGTGGGTAAGTCCCTGGCTATTCATCCGCTGACTGTCATACTGGTGTTGCTGGCATCCGCCAATATAGCCGGACTGATCGGGATGCTGATCGGCGTGCCCGTTTTCGCGATCCTGAAAACGATTGGGATATACCTGGTCAAAATGTATCGGGAACAGAAATTAATGAAGTATTCAATAGAAAAAAATAATATTAAAGAGTAAGGACGTTTATATTGAGTGATAATAAAACCAATACATTAACTAAAGAAGTAAAAAGAAGACGCACATTCGCTATTATTTCCCATCCGGATGCGGGGAAGACGACGATAACTGAACAGCTGCTGCTGTTTGGCGGGGCAATCAGACAAGCCGGAACCGTAAAGGCCAAAAAATCCGGGAAATTTGCGAAGTCTGACTGGATGGAAATCGAGAAGCAAAGAGGGATTTCTGTAACAAGTTCAGTCATGCAGTTCGAATATCAGAATAAGCGGATCAATATCCTGGATACCCCAGGGCATGAAGATTTCTCTGAAGACACATACCGGACATTGATGGCCGTAGATGCGGCTGTCATGGTTGTAGACAGCGCGAAAGGTATCGAGGAACAGACGAAAAAACTTTTTAAAGTCTGCCGCATGAGAGGTATCCCTATCTTTACCTTCATGAATAAACTGGACAGAGATGGAAGAGAACCGCTTGAGCTGATAGAAGAACTGGAAGAAGTCCTTGAAATCGATGCCTATCCCATGAACTGGCCGATAGGTTCCGGAAAGACACTATTAGGCTTATATGATCTTTTCCACAATCGGATCGAAGCATTCAGACCTGATGAAACCAATAATGGTGAACGCTTTATCCCACTCAATGAAGAAGGAGAGATCGAAGGGGATCATAGATTCAAGAAGGAGTCTCTTTATGATCAAGTACTCGAAGAAGCCTTGCTTCTGAAAGAAGCAGGGAACGCGTTTTCCACTGAAGCCATTGCTGCAGGGGAGCTAAGTCCCGTCTTCTTCGGGTCAGCTTTGACTAATTTTGGAGTCCAGACTTTCCTAGAGACGTTCTTGCAGTTTGCTCCTGAACCATCTGCTCATGAAATGAGAGAGAATGACGTCATCAAACCAACAGAACCAGAATTTTCCGGGTTCATTTTCAAAATTCAGGCCAATATGGATCCGCGTCACCGAGATCGGATAGCATTCTTGAGAATTTGCTCAGGTAAATTTGACCGGGGTATGGATGTCACGTTATCACGAACGGGTAAGAAAATCAGGCTGTCAAATTCCACTCAATTTATGGCAGAAAGCAGAGAAACTGTGACGGATGCAGTTGCCGGTGATATTATCGGCCTTTATGATACGGGGAACTTCCAGATAGGAGATACCCTGTATGCCGGGAAAGATGAGATAGAGTTTCAGGAATTGCCTCAATTTACACCGGAACTGTTTATGAAAGTAGAACCGAAAAATGTAATGAAACAAAAATCCTTCCATAAAGGAATCAACCAATTAGTTCAGGAAGGCGCAATCCAGCTTTATAAATCCTATCATACTGAGACTTATATTATCGGTGCGGTAGGTCAGCTCCAGTTTGAAGTCTTCGAACACCGTATGCGTAATGAATACAATTCAGAAGTCATCATGACATCTATCGGCAGCCGCATTGCCCGCTGGATAGATCCGGAACAGTTGGACGAGAATATGGGATCGAGCCGCAATATGCTTGTCAGAGATCGTTTCGATCAGCCGTTATTCTTGTTTGAAAACCAATTTGCCATGAGATGGTTCAGTGATAAATATCCTGATGTAGAACTGACTTCATTGCTATAAGAAACCGAAAAACACAGATCCCCTTCGTTGAACTCAACGTAAAGGGGACCTGTGTTTTTTTATCCGAACTTCAATATTTCGTCGGTACGATCACTAATCATTGTCTTTATTTTGATCAGCTTCTTCATCTGATTTCTGCTGATCTTCATTAGCTGTCTTTTCTTTGGATTTTTTAGTGATCACAATAGAATCGTCTTCTACTGTAGCCATTATATCACCTGGTTCTGGATTATTGATATAAAACTCAGCGATTTTATCTTCGATTTGTTCTTCAATGACCCGTCTTAACGGACGTGCGCCCATCTTAGGATCGTATCCCAAATCAACTAGCTTCTCTTTAGCGGACTGATCGACGTGGACGGTCATATCATGCTGGCTTAATGCTTCATTCACATCAGCTAGCATCAGGTCGACGATTTTCATCAGGTTTTCTTTGGTCAATGAGTGAAATTCGACGATACCATCGAAACGGTTCAGGAATTCAGGCTTAAAGTAGTCCTGGAGATGATTCAGTATCGAATGCTGTTCTCCGCTCATTTGAGCACCGAATCCAACACTTGATTCGACATTGGTCGTTCCGGCATTACTTGTCATGATGATAATCGTTTCTTTAAAATTGACCGTTCTGCCCTGAGCGTCTGTCAAACGGCCATCGTCTAAAATCTGCAGAAACATATGCAAAACATCTGGATGAGCTTTCTCCACTTCATCAACCAGGATCAGACTATATGGGTTACGTCTGACTTTTTCGGTCAATTGTCCGGCTTCATCATAGCCGACATAACCTGGCGGGGAACCGATCAGTTTAGAGGTACTGTGTTTTTCCATATACTCACTCATGTCGAGCCTGATGTAGGCATCTTTGCTGCCAAATAACTCTAGTGCCAAAGTCTTAGCAAGTTCTGTTTTACCTACACCTGTAGGACCAATAAACATAAATGATCCGATCGGCCGATTCTTTTGTTTCAAACCTATGCGGTTACGTCTGATGGCTCTGGCCACCTTGTTAATAGCTTCATCTTGACCAATAACATGTTTTCTAAGTGAACGATCAAGGTCTTGAAGCTGTGCCTGTTCTTTTTCTTTAAGTTCACCCACAGGGATACCTGTTTTGATTTCAATGATATTGATGATGTCCTGTTCTGTGACTTCAGGCTGTTCAGACTGAGGTGTCTGCTGATTGATCATTTCCTTATATTTGCTGACCTGATCGCGATAAAAGGCAGCTTTCTCATAATCTTCCTGCTCCAGGGCTTCTTGTTTATTCTTTTCAGCTACATCTATCTTTTCTTCGAGTTCTTTAGGATCGACCGATTGTATAGACAGATTCTTTTTAGAACCTGACTCATCCAGCAGGTCGATAGCCTTGTCTGGTAAAAAACGGTCCTGGATATAGCGGTGTGACAATTCAACAGCACTTTTTAATGCTTTGTCTGTATACTTGACGTGATGGTAGTCTTCGTATTTAGACTGTATGCCTTTTAAGATGGTCAGTGTTTCTTCAATAGTTGGTTCATTCACTCTTACGGGCTGAAGCCGGCGTTCCAGTGCAGGATCTTTTTCGATTTTTCTGTACTCATTTAAAGTCGTAGCGCCGACCATCTGAAGTTCGCCCGTAGCAAGAGCAGGTTTGAGTATATTACCGGCATCCATGCTGCTTCCTTCTGCTGAGCCAGCTCCAACGAGTTCGTGTACTTCATCGATGAAAAGGATGATGTCATCCGTGGCTTTTAATTCATTCATTAACTGCTGCATACGTTCTTCAAACTGCCCTCTGATACCTGTGCCCTGAACAAGAGAGGCTACGTCGAGTCGGATGACTTCTTTGTTCAAAAGCTTTTGTGGGACTTCACCGTTCACGATTTTTAAAGCTAGCCCTTCAACGATCGCGGTTTTACCCACACCGGCTTCACCTGTTAGAACAGGGTTGTTCTTTTTTCGTCTATTCAAGATCTCGATAACACGTTCAATTTCTTTGTCTCGTCCAATTATGGGATCGATATTGCCTTCTCTAGCCATTTTCGTCAAGTCTATGCCATATTCACCGAGTAAGCCTCCGCGTCCGCCGCCTTTGCGTGGGGGCTGCTGATTGTTACCAGTGAACTGCTGATTAGGAGGGGTAGGTTGCTGAGCATTTGGATTCTGATTCTGATAGAGAGCACGGAACAGGTCGTCAAATTGATTGAAACCAAAGGGGTCCTGGCTGTTTCCTTTATTTAAACGTCCTTGCTGTTCCTGCTGTTTAATTTCACGATAACATTTTTGACAAAGGTCAATTTCACGTCGTTGTCCATTGACGCTAGTTGTTAAATGAATCGTTGCAGGCCGTTCCATACAACGTTGACATATCATGATGAGAAAACTTCCTTTCTATTTAAGTTCTAACTACATTATACGTATTATTCATTCAAAGGTCAGTTCAAAACGTTTGAGTCTTCGTCAAAACGTTTGACCAATGCTGACCTTTGATGTGTATATTATACATTGACCAATTTTGACTTTCAAGGATTAGTTACATGAGTTGAGAAAAAGTAGTTGTAGGTAAAGGAGAAAAGTGGTAATCTGTATAGGAAGAAAGAATAAAATGGCGGTTTAATGGAAACATAAGCATGAGTGCAGCTATTCGTGTGTATCGACATTCTATTCTTTTCATATTAAAATACTTTATTTAAAAGGAGCAGTTCAAATGGAAAAAAGAGAATACACGATTATTGCAGATACAGGGATTCACGCTAGACCTGCAACATTATTAGTACAGCAGGCAAGTAAGTTCAACTCAGATATCACTTTAGACTACAAAGGTAAATCTGTTAACTTGAAATCTATCATGGGCGTTATGTCTTTAGGCGTAGGTAAAGGTGCAGAAGTATCGATTACAGCTGATGGCGCGGATGAAAAAGAAGCCATCGAAGGAATCGAAGAAACAATCAAAAATGAGGGAATGGCTGAATAATGACTTCAAAAGTATCCGGAATTGCAGCCAGTGATGGGATCGCCCATGCAAAAGCTTACTTACTCGTTGAACCAGATTTAACGGTCGAGAAAAATGAAATTTCTGATACTGATGCTGAAATGAAACGCTTAACTGAAGCGACTGATAAAGCTAAAGAACAATTAACTAAAATCAGAGCCATTGCTTCTGAATCATTAGGCGAAGAAGAGGCACAAGTATTTGATGCTCATATTATGGTATTGTCAGATCCTGATTTGATGGATCCGACGAAAGCTGTTATCGATAGTGAGAAAGTAAACGCGGAATTTGCCTTCAAACAGGTGACGAATACATTCATCACCATGTTCGAGGGTATGGAAGACAATGCATATATGCAGGAACGTGCAGCCGACATCCGTGATGTCAGAAAACGTGTGATCGCAAATCTCCTGAACGTGACTTTGCCTTCACCAGCAACCATCGAAGAGGAAGTCATTATCATTGCAGAAGATTTAACACCGAGCGATACAGCGCAGTTGAATAAAAAGTATGTCAAGGCATTCGTCACTAACGTTGGAGGCCGTACATCGCATTCTGCAATCATGGCTAGATCACTTGAAATCCCAGCAATCGTTGGGACTAAAGATATTACTGAACGTGTCTCTGAAAACGATCAGCTTATTGTTGATGGTTTAGAAGGGGATGTTTATATAAATCCTTCTGAAGATGAAGTGTCTTCATTCAACAAGAAAGCTGAAGATTATGACAAGCTGAAACAGGAATGGGATCAGCTGCTCAATGAACCGAGTGTTACAAAAGACGGCAAACATGTCGAACTGGCTGCGAATATTGGTACACCAAAAGACTTAGTCGGTGTTAAAGATAACGGCGGGGAAGGTATCGGCTTGTACCGTACTGAATTTTTATATATGGATTCTGCAGAACTTCCTACTGAAGATGACCAGTATGAAGCGTACAGAAAAGTTCTGGAAGGCATGGAAGGCAAACCGGTCGTTGTCAGAACGATGGACATCGGCGGAGATAAAGAGCTGCCGTATTTAGAATTGCCTAAAGAAATGAATCCGTTCCTTGGTTACCGTGCTATACGCGTGAGTTTAGATCAGGATTCCATTTTCAGAACTCAGTTAAGAGCATTACTGCGTGCGTCAGTTCACGGTGCATTGCGTATCATGTTCCCGATGATTGCGACACTGCAGGAATTCAGAGAAGCTAAAGCCATACTGGAAGAAGAAAAAGCCTTATTGATCAAAAAAGGTGTGGAGGTCTCCGATTCGATCCAAGTCGGAATAATGATCGAGATTCCTGCTGCGGCAGTATTGGCTGACCAGTTTGCTAAAGAGGTAGACTTCTTCAGTATTGGAACAAACGATTTGATTCAATATACCATGGCTGCAGATAGGATGAACGAACAGGTTTCATACCTGTATCAACCGTATAATCCTTCGATCTTGCGCCTTGTAAAAATGGTTATTGATGCTGCTCATAGCGAAGGTAAATGGGCCGGTATGTGCGGAGAGATGGCTGGAGATCAGATTGCCGTTCCACTTCTTATTGGACTGGGATTAGATGAATTCTCCATGAGTGCCACAAGTATTCTTAAAACCAGAAGCCTGCTTAAAAAACTGGATTCTGCGGAAATGAAAGAATTGTCTCATAAGGCTGTTACAGAGTGCACAACGGTAGATGAAGTTATTGAGCTAGTCAACAAATATGTAAAAGATTGATTAGATAGATCGGGTTCCGTTTGGAGCTCGATCTTTTTTCTATATTAAAAATACAGGAGTGAGCGTATGACTGACATCGGATTCATCGGAACAGGCGTCATGGGAAAATCTGTAGTAGAACACTTGCTGGAAAATGATCACGCTGTGACTGTGTACAATCGTACGAGGGCAAAAGCGGAAACACTTTTAACTAAAGGTGCCGTGTGGGCTGAAACGCCTCAGAAGGTTGCGGAAAAATCAGATATCATTTTTACGATGGTAGGGTATCCTATAGACGTAGAAGATGTCTATTATGGAGAAAAAGGCATATTTAAGGCGAATGTAACGGGAAAAGTCCTTATCGATTTAACGACAAGTACACCTTCGCTGGCAGAAAAAATAAGTCAGACAGCAAGGAAGAAGCATGCAGCTGCCTTGGATGCACCGGTTTCCGGTGGAGACCTCGGTGCGAAAAAAGGAACACTTACGATAATGGCCGGTGGGGATGAACAGGTATTCAACGATATGAAAGAGATCTTCAAATTATTCTCATCGTCGCTTGAACTGCATGGGCCTGCCGGCAGTGGTCAGCATACAAAGATGGCTAATCAGATAATGGTCGCAGGCACAATGACGGGACTGACAGAAATGCTTGTTTACGCCGAAAAAGCTCAGCTTGATCTAGACAAAGTAGTCAAGACATTAAGCGGCGGTGCGGCAGGAAACTGGTCTCTGGAGAACTATTCTCCTCGGATACTAAGAGAGGATTATACAGCTGGATTTTTTGTCAAACATTTTATTAAGGATTTGAGTATTGCGCTTGATGAAGCAGAGAAGATGGGGGTGGACTTACCATCCACTAAATTAGCCAAAGCGTTATATGAGCAGTTGAGTCAGCTGGGTCACGCAGAAGACGGGACACAGGCACTGATCAAATTGTGGTGGGAAAACGAATAAGATAGTTACTGGTGTTTGAAGTTAAAGAAGCTGGCGTTTACAATGATCTCAAAAAGTCTAACTTTTTTGGGTCATTATAAACGCCAGCTTCTTTCTTGGTTCAGTCAAGGCAAAGTATTCTTCTGACGTTATTGTGACCAGTTGACGCCGGAAGTCTCCCGGAAGTGGTCTCAAAACCCATTTTAGGAATCCATTGAAACAATAAATGCTAATTTCACCAAATAGTGATTGTGATACCATACACTAAGTAAGTCATCTGGATGTTTTTTGTATAAAGGTCTTTACAAAAAGCAAAAAGACTGGGAGTCTCTTCCCAGCCTCGATTCTCTGCCAACTTCATTCTCTTAACTTATTTACATAGTCGGTCAACCGAACCATTGCTGTCTTGATATCTTCTAAACTCGATGCGTAGCTGATCCTGAAATAGCCTTCACCGGCAGCTCCAAAGGCATCTCCGGGAATCATAGCTACGCGGTATTCCTCTGCAAAGCCGTAGCAGAAATCGTAGCTGCTCATTTGAATATCCTCTGGCAGAGCCGCAAATATATAAAAGGCCCCTTTAGGTTCCGTAACTTTTAAATTCAATTTTTCAAGTGTCTGGATGAGGACATCACGACGTTTTTTATAAGCGGTCTTCATCGGTAGGGCGTCATCCTGACCATTTGTCAAGGCTTCGATCCCAGCAAATTGAGTAATAGTCGAAGCACTCGTGACGAGAGACTGATGCGTTTTGACGAGTTCAGTAGAAATAGGCTGAGGTGCGAAAATCAGACCTAGACGCCAGCCTGTCATGGCGTGCGATTTTGACAGACCGTTGATAACGATCGTCTGCTCCCTGAGATGTTCGCCTAAAGAGATATGTCTGTCGTCATAAACAAGTTCGCTGTATATCTCATCGCTGACCACAAGCATCTGAGGATATGTTGAAAGTGTATGAGCGATACCCTCGACTTCAGCTTTGTTCCAGGTCGTACCTGTTGGGTTATTGGGATAATTTAATATTATAGCTTTAGGGGGTTTATCCAGGGATCGAATCGTTTCCTCGATCAGTTCAGGTGTGACCATAAATCCGGTTCCAGATGTATCCATGTATACCGGGATCGACTGACTCATCTTCACCAGTGAATCGTATAGAGAAAAGGCAGGTGAGGGGATCAGAACATAATCCCCCGGATTAAGTATGGTAAATAGAGTTGTAGCCAACGCCTCAGTGGCCCCCACGGTTGCAATAACTTCAGTTTCCGGTTCGTATGACAGGTTATATTTAGCCGCTGCGAAGGCTGAAGCAGCCTCTCGAAGCTTGATGTCACCCGCAGTCCGTGTATAGAATGAAAAATCAGAATCGATCGCTTTTTTAGCGGCCTCCTTGACATGATCAGGAGTGGGGAAATCTGGCTGGCCGAGTGTCAGTCGGATCAGTGGTTCAAAAGTGCTGACCTGATCATCGAACTGCCTGATTTTAGAGATTTCAAGGTTTGTTATTTGTTTGTTAAGATCAAATTGGATAGGTTTTTTCATGAGTTTCTCCTCCTATATCGTATTAGTTTACCATAATGTGATTTAGAAAAAACAGTAAAAAATCGGATGCAGACCTATATGTGACATTAATCGGTTGAAATCACAGTGCATCTGATGTAATTTAAGCTGAAATCTGGTAAAATGGAGAAGTGAAGAGACAAAAGAAGAGAAAGGGGAAAACAAATGAAACCATCCCAACTTATACCTATTATCAGAAGACTGGACGCAATGCGTGAAGATCAGTCGGATGAAGTTCAAATAAGACGTTTTGAACGAAATGGTGAAGAAAAATGCATCGTACGCTATGATAATAAATCCAATATGTTTGAGCTTGAAGACCGCACGACAGAACAGACCTATGAATTCGATAATATCGATTACGTGGCTGTTGAAATACTTGAACTGGTCCAACCCGCAACATCTACAGAAGAGTAAGAAGTGCACAAAAGGAAGGGCTTTGTGTGCTTCCTTTTTTTTAGAAACTCCCCTTTCGTGCATGTTGATTTCAGTCAGGAGGGAAAATATGTTGAGTAGTTTTAAGCCGACGTGGATGGTTGAATCCATATATCAGATTACACCCGAACAGTTAAAGAGAGAAAATATCAAAGCTGTATTGACCGACTTGGATAATACGCTTATTGCCTGGAATAATCCGGAGGCAACGGAAGAAACGATCGCGTGGATCAAATTAATGAAAAAAAATGATATCAAAGTGGTCATTTTATCCAATAACTCCAGAAAAAGAGTGAAGAAAGTAGCAAGTATCCTTGAACTGGATTTTATACCCAGCGCCCTTAAGCCGTTAACAAGAGGATTTAAAAAAGCTCTTGAGCAATACCCTTTTTCTGAAAGCGAATGGCTGATGGTCGGTGATCAGGTCATCACTGATATAAGAGGGGCGAATAAGGCGGGCATAAAAACGGTACTGGTAAAGCCCATTCTAGATTCTGATGCCTGGAACACACGTTTGAACAGATTTATAGAATTGAAGATAATGAACTATCTGTTAAAAAAAGATCCGGAAATGAAATGGAGAGATACGATACATGGCAGACGAATTAAAGAACAATGAACTAAGGTGTATTGGCTGCGGAGCGGTATTGCAGTCAGAAGACGTAACGAAATCAGGATACCTCCCTGCATCTGTCCTTGATAAAAAAAGCGCAGATGATCCTGTGTACTGTAAACGCTGCTTTCGTCTGAGACACTATAATGAAGTACAGGATATAGAACTGAGTGATGATGACTTTTTGAATATGCTTCACGAGTTGAATGAAGAAAATGCACTGATAGTTAATGTCATCGACATATTTGATTTTAACGGAAGTATTATTTCAGGTATCCAGAGATTTGCAGGGAACAATCCTATCGTTATCGTAGCGAATAAAAGTGATCTGCTGCCTAAATCGCTGGGGGAAGGTAAACTTCGTCAATGGGTCACAGAGCAGGTCCACAGTTATGGTATCAGACCTCAGAACGTCTATTTAATCAGTGCCCTTAATAAAGCGTCTGTTGAAGCTTTCATGGAAGCGCTGGATAAGGAACGTCAGGGGAAAAATGTATATGTTGTAGGGACGACGAATGTAGGGAAGTCGACGCTTATCAATCAAATCATTAACATCGCCACGGATTCAGAAGATACGATCACGACGTCATATTTCCCGGGGACGACGTTAGGTAAAATCGAGATCCCATTAGATGATGAGAAAGTTCTGGTGGACACTCCCGGCATCATTCAAAAAAGTCAATTGTCACACTTTTTAGATGCCAAAGATTTAAAAATCGTCACACCGAGAAAAGAAGTGAAACCGAAAAATTATCAGTTGAACGATAATCAGACATTATTCTTCGGAGGACTGGCTCGCTTTGACTACTTAATGGGTGAAGAAAAAGAATCCTTTGTCTGTTATGTATCGAATGAACTTTATATTCATCGCACAAAAACAGAAAGAGCAGATGAATTGTATGCGAACCAGTTAGGGGAACTGCTTACACCTCCGAATGCTGAGTCGGCTGCTGATTTCCCGGCACTCAAGCGTCATGAATTTAAAATCAAGGAACCGTCTGATATCGTCTTCAGCGGCTTGGGCTGGGTATCGATCGACGCTGCAGATATCACGGTAGCCGGCTGGGCTCCGGAAGGTGTAGACGTTACAATGAGAAAGCAGCTTATTTAAAGAACTTATACTCAGAAAAGAGGATGGATATGAATTTAACAGGTAAACAAAAACGATTCTTGAGATCAGAGGCAAACAGACTGACGCCTATTTTCCAAATCGGAAAAAATGGACTGACCGTTGAAATGGTCCAGGAATTTGAAGATTCACTCGAAAATAAAGAATTAATGAAAGTCCAGTTGCTCCAGAACACAGACTGGACAGCTACTGAAGCTGTTGAGTTTATAGAAGAAAACTCAGATATTACTGTCGTGCAGAAAATAGGCAGGGTATTAGTGTTGTTTAAGCCTTCTGACAAAGAAAAATATCAGCGCTACTCTTCTCGTCTGCCTAAATCCAATCATTCATAAAGGAGAGAACGAGCGTTGGTCGATAAAGTTGCAAATGTCATTGAACCGGAAGTTCTAACTGAATTGTTCGGGGCATCCCCAAAAAGAAAAATCGGGATTTTGGGCGGAACATTCAATCCGCCACATTTGGGACATTTAATCATAGCCGAGCAAGTCAGGGATCAGCTTGATTTAGAAAAAATTCTGTTTATGCCGAGTGCAGAACCTCCACATAAGAAAGTAAAGAAAACCATTGATGGCACATATCGGTCCGCAATGCTGACGGAGACTTTGAAAGGCAATGATACTTTTTCTATAGAAGATGCAGAACTGAAACGCGGAGGAAAAAGTTACACATATGATACCATCGTTGAACTTAAACAAAAAAATCCGGAAGTAGATTATTACTTTATTATCGGGGCGGACATGGTCCAGGATTTGAAAAACTGGTACAAAATCGATGAGCTCATAAAACTGGTTCAATTCGTTGCAGTCAACCGTCCTTATTATAATCTGGATACCTCTTATCCTGTCATCGGTGTCGATGTACCGAATATTGACATCAGTTCCACGCTGATTCGTCAGAAAGTGAAACACGGTTGTTCGATCAGATATTTGGTGCCTCCCGCAGTAGAGAATTATATTGAAAGCAAAGGATTATATAAAAATGAAGAAAATTCAGATGGAATACCAGAATAAGTATCTCCGCTTAAGCAGAGAAGAACTCGTCGACCTCATGCATGAGTCTATGAGTTACCGCAGGTACAAACATGTGTTGCGGGTGGAACAGACTGCTTTATATCTCGCTGATAGATACAACATAGATATGGAGAAAGTCAGTGTTGCTGCATTGGCGCATGATTATGCAAAGGAGCGTCCTGATGCGGAAATGCGTGATCTGATCATCAGTGAGAACCTGGAATTAGATATGCTCCAGTTCGGGAGTAACATATGGCACGGACCTGTCGGGGCCGTACTGATGAAAAATGAATATCAGCTTGAGGATAAAGAGATCCTTGAAGCCATAAAATCACATACTATCGGCAGTCCAACAATGGGAGAAGTGGCACAGATCATTTATGTTGCTGACTATATTGAACCCAAACGTTCTCACAGAGGCGTAGATAAAGCCCGGAGACTCGCAGAAAAGGATTTAGTTAAAACAGTTTCTTACATTACCCGACAAACACTGAAACATTTAGTGAAAAGAGAAAACAAAATATATCCCAAGGCAGTTGAAACATACAATGCTTGGGTCGTAGATAATTAAGGAGAGAAAGTATGACACAAACACCAATGGAAGTACTAGAATATGTAGTGAAGGCGGCTGATTCTAAACAAGCTCAGGATATCGTCGCGCTTGACATGAAAAATGTTTCACTGCTGGCAGATTATTTTGTCATTTTACATGCAAATAATGACAGACAACTTAATGCTATTGCAGAAAGCATCTTAGACGAAGCCGGCAAGCACGATCAGGAAATTAAACGTGTGGAAGGTAAAGACGATGCTAAATGGGTACTCATTGATTTAGGGGATGTGATCGTTCATCTATTCAATCAGGAGGAACGGGAATTCTACAAACTGGAACGCCTCTGGTCAGATGCTGAGTATGTAGATATCGAGAAATGGCTGGACTAATGACGTATAACTGGTTTGCTAAAGTATATGATGATCTGATGGATGACAGCTTATATGAGAAATGGCTGGATTACACAGGAAAATATATTCCTAAAGGAGAAATAATACTGGAACTGGGAAGCGGGACCGGAATATTAGGGCTGAAGCTGAAAGAAAGCGGATATGATATAACCGGACTGGATTTGTCCGATGAAATGCTGAGTCTGGCATATAACAGACAACGTGAGGCCGGATTAATATTCCCCTTGATTCAAGGAGATATGAGAGACCTGAAAGATCTGCCTGCCTACCCGAATGTCATCTGCTACAGTGATGCATTATGTTACATGAAAGACGAGGAGGAACTGTTAGCAGTATTCAAAGAAGTTTACAGCAAACTCGAAAAAGAAGGTATGTTTCTTTTTGATGTGCACTCCATTTATCAGATCGAAGCGTTCCTGAGTACCTCTTTTCACGCTGAAACTGATGGGATCGTATTTTTGTGGGACAGTTTTGAAGGGGAAGCACCCTATTCGGTGGAACATGAATTATCTTTTTTTGTTCATAGTAATGATAACTGCTATGACCGATATGAAGAAACACATAAAGAAAGAACCTATCCACTGGATATGTATAAAAAATTGCTGCAGGAAGCTGGCTTCCAAAAGATAGAAGTCAGTGCCGACTTTACAGAAGAAGTAAAAACCGATAGCAAACGCTGGTTCTTTGCCTGTACGAAGTAAGGAGTTCGTTTATGAAAGTATGTGGTATCGTTGCTGAATATAATCCCTTTCACAATGGGCATTTATATCAGCTGGCAGAGGCAAAAAAGAAAACAGGAGCCGATGTCCTGGTTGTAGCCATGTCCGGGAATTTTCTTCAGCGAGGTGAACCGGCTATTATAGACAAATGGCAGAGAGCTCAGGCTGCCCTTAATCATGGTGCTGACATTGTTTTAGAAATACCTGCGGCGTTCAGTGTTCAGCCGGCTGATTTGTTCGCTAAAGGTGCGATCGAACTGCTGGAACTTATGGGGATAGATGTGCTGAGTTTTGGAAGTGAATCCGGTGAGGGTTCTGATTTTCTTATTTCTGCTCAAGTCTATTTGGAGAAAGAGCAGGAAATCGATGCGCTGTTCCAGAAAGAACAGCAGCAGAAACTTACTTATGCCAAAAATATGAGCCGCCTTCTTTCCAAACACGTTCCAGAGATCAAGCTGGATCTTGCTCAGCCGAATAATATTCTAGGGTTTGCCTACGCTAAAGAATTGCAGAAGAAAAACTGTTCCATCGCTATCGAAACTGTCAGAAGAAGGAGCAGTCACTATCATGATCAAGAAATCAGAGTGAATGAGGAAATAGCCAGTGCAACAGCGATCAGAAAAATGCTGTTTTCATCTGATGATTGGAAAGATAACCAGCACCTGCCTTTTCCGGAAGACACAAAAGTCAGCTTAGAACATAGCAAACTGATCAAATGGGACGATTTCTTTCCGTATTTGAAGTACAGGATCATGACAACATCGCTGGAGGAATTAAGTCATATTTACTTAATGGAACAGGGGTTTGAGTACAGAGTGAAGGCTTTGATAAAGGATGCTGGAAATATGCATGAGTTCCTGACTGCACTCAAGACTAAACAGCTTTCCTGGACCAGACTGCAGCGCTTATGTTTTTATATTCTCCTCGACCAGTCAAAAGAAGAAATGGACAAAAGAACAGATCAAATCGATTATATCCGGTTACTGGGCTTTAACACCTCTGGGCAAACATACTTGAGAGAGATTAAGCGGGAGTTAGAGATACCGCTGGTCACAAATATCAGTCAAAAAAATAACGATCTGGTAGGATATGATATTACAGTAGGTGAAGTCTACAGGCTGGCTGATCAAGACAGCATAAAAAGTCAGGATTATAAAAGAAAGCCTGTAAAAATGGATTGACATTATCCGTTTAAACTTGTATAATTATTTTTGTTGCTCAATTAAGTGAAAACTTTTTACAGTAATGATGTTTATGCCTGTGACATGAATTGACAAAAGACGTTTAACACTGAGGTGAAGTCTATGAAAATAAAATGGGCATTAAATGAATTGAAAAAATATCAGGATTCTCCTTTAACTTTAAATGGAGCTGTCGATCTGGAAAAGTCATTGAAAGAAAGAGATAATGATATCCTGGCGGCAAGTCCAGTTTCCCTGCAGGGGAGCTTGACGGTTGATGAGAAATCTGTTTATTATGTTGATTTGATGGTGAAAGTGAAAGTGACATTGCCTTCTTCACGCTCATTAGAACCTGTTGAAGTGTTAATGACTATTCCATTTTCGGAAATCTACCTGGCCCCTGACTCTCCTGTCAGTCTGGAACAGTTTGCAGAAGAGGAACTGGCAGAACGCTTATCCACCGATACGTTGAATCTTAAGAAGCCCATCGAAGATGCTATATTGACAAGCAAACCTAGTCAAATCTTCACAGCGGAAGAGCTTGAGTCAGATGAGATGCCAAGTGGAAAAGATTGGGTAGTTTTGCCTGAAGATCAGCATAACAATGATATGCATTCATCTAATGATGAAGGAGATCCGAGGTTTGCAGTACTTAAAGATCTCTTCAAAGAAGATAACGAGTAAGCAATAGAATTCGAACCCTTTTAAGGAGGTGTGTTGGAAAATGGCAGTACCTAAAAGAAGAACATCTACTAGCAGAAAAGCGAAAAGACGTACTCATATCAAATTGGACCTTCCAAACATGAGTGATTGTCCTAATTGTGGTGAAGTTAAACGTAATCACCACGTTTGCCCTTCATGCGGACATTACGCAGGCAAAGAGGTAATCAACAAAGAAGGATAATTTAATCTGTCTTCAGGATGAAATTAAATTATATAAAAAGTGTTTATGACTCTTGTTCATAAACACTTTTTTGATTTTCGGTATGGTATGATTTACATATAAGTAGTAGTACCCTCTATATTTGACAAGAAACGGAAGTGACTGTGTGAATACTCTGTCAGATTTACTCCCATTGATCGGCTTTTATTCCCTGCCATTCGCAATATTGCTTTTTTCCAAATGGATCAACAGACAATTTAAACTGCTGCGGCTATCGGTTAAAGTAGTGGATCTCATTATTCCATATATGCTGCTGCTCCTGTTCATTATGAGTCAGCTGTATGTCCCTGTCAATCTCATACCTTATTTTACCCTCGTCATCTCGCTGCTGGGGATCCTTTTGGCCAGTTACTATACTTTTTACGAGAAAGAACTGAAGCTGTATCTTTTTTTCAGGATATGGTGGCGGATCGTTTTTATCACCTGTCTATTATTCTATGTCAGTACTGGGATATGGATGATTTATCAGTGGGTAAATTGAACAAATATGTAGTCATGAAACTTTAATAAACATGCGTTCCCTAGCCATTGGTGTCAGTGGCTAGGTTTTTTTTATTTTCTGGAAAAATTCTGTGTTTTCACTTGGAATGATGTGGTGGAAAGTGGGGAATTGTGGTAGACTTTAACATATAAGTGGGGGAGGGGGCAGTGAAATGCTTTTAGGTGAATACAAACATACAATCGATACAAAAGGACGCCTGATCGTACCTGCAAAATTCAGAGATGATTTGGGTACAACTTTCATTGTGACCCGAGGATTAGACGGCTGTCTTTTCGGATACCCCCTTGAAGAGTGGAAACAACTGGAAGCAAAGCTGAAACAGCTCCCGCTTGCCAAAAAAGAAACGAGAGCGTTTACACGCTTTCTGTATTCAGCAGCGACTGAATGTTCTCTGGACAAGCAGGGCCGCATAAATTTACCCAATACATTGATTGAACATGCCTCGCTTGAAAAGGCGTGTTTTATCATAGGCGTGTCGGATCGTATAGAGATATGGAGCGAAGACCGCTGGACATCGTTTGCGGAAGATGCAAATGAATCATTTGAAGACATTGCTGAAGAAATGATTGACTTTGGATTCTAACACAAAGTTGATAGAGGAGTATGAAAATGGCAGAATTTAAACATGAGACAGTACTTTTGAATGAAACCGTGGAAGGGCTCGATATAAAACCCGATGGAATCTATGTTGACTGTACGCTAGGTGGAGCAGGACATACAGCCCTTATTTTAAGTAAATTGAGTTCTGAGGGCCATTTATATGCCTTTGATCAGGATATGACTGCTATTGATAATGCGCGCAAGTTATTGACTGATGAACTCGAAAGCGGGAAACTGACATTTATTCATGATAATTTTAGAAATCTGAGAAGCGCACTGGAAGCAGAAAATGTGTACAAGGTAGATGGCATCCTTTATGATTTGGGGGTTTCATCTCCTCAGCTGGATGTGACAGAAAGAGGCTTCAGTTACCATAAGGATGCTCAGCTGGACATGCGGATGGATCAGACGCAGGAACTGACGGCTCACTACATTGTAAATCATTGGGACTACAGTGATCTGGTCCGCATATTTTTCCGCTATGGAGAAGAAAAATTCTCAAAACAAATTGCCCGGAAGATAGAAGCCAGCCGAACAGAAGCACCGATCGATACGACCCATGATTTAGTGGATATTATAAAGGACGCTATTCCAGCGCCAGCCCGAAGAAAAGGCGGACATCCGGCCAAGCGTGTGTTTCAGGCATTACGAATAGCAGTCAATGATGAACTTGGAGCATTGGAAGATTCACTTGAACAGGCCGTGGATATGATCAATGTCGGTGGACGGATCAGCGCTATCACCTTCCATTCTTTAGAAGACCGCATAGTGAAACAATTATATAAGAGTTATTCGGAACTGCCCGATTTGCCTCGCGGACTGCCGGTCATCCCGGATAACAAGCAGCCCATATTGAGAATAATAAACAGAAAGCCGATATTGCCTTCTAAAGAAGAGCTGGATAATAATAACCGCTCACGCAGTGCTAAACTTAGGATTGCTGAAAAACAGAGAGAAAAATAATGCATATCTGAATCATTTGCAGAAAGGAGAAGGTTACCAATGATGAACGATAATTTGGCTAGACAGTTCGTGAATGAAGTTCAGCCGATAGAACAGCCGAAAACGAACGAAACGAGAGAGAGTAAAAAAAGACTACATAAAAAAGGACTGACCCGCATGGAGATGGCGGTGAGCAGTCTGTTTGGAGTTGTTCTTTTCGGCATGGCCGTGGGGCATATCGCCTTATCCATGCAGGTATCAACAACGAACAGAAGTATCCAGGATATAGAAGCACAGGCCGCGATGGTACAAGTGGAGAACAGTAATTTTGAACAGAATGTTCAGGAGCTCTCACGCTATGACCGTGTATATTCTATTGCTAAAGAAAATGATCTTAAGATGAATGAAGAACAGATCAGGAATGTATTTAAATGAAACAGATAAAGAGAAAACTAAAAGAATCGAATCCCTTTCGTAATAGAAAATATATAGCGATCATGCTGTATATTTTTTGTTTTATATTGTTTCTCGGTGTTTTCTCGCGTTTTGCATGGATAATGGTTACAGGAGAAGTCAATGGCGAAAATCTCGTATCGAACGTGCACAAGCTATACACCCGTAACAAGACTCTGCAAGCCAACCGTGGAACGATATACGATTCCAGCGGCAATCCGATTGCAATGGATGCCAATTCTTATAAGATGATTGCTGTTTTGACTGATGAATGGTCTACACCAAAGCGCCCGATTCACATTCAGGAACCGGAAGCCGTTGCAGAAGTGTTGGCGAGACATTTATCAATGAGTGAAGAAAATCTGCTCGACAGACTGACTATGGATAATAGTCAAGTAGAGTTTGGCACTGTAGGAAGAAATCTGACGTATGAAATAGTCAGTGCGATCGAAGAAGATCTGGAAAATGCAGAACTGACAGGGATCACTTTTGAAGAGAAAAAAAGCAGACTCTATCCCAACGGTATATTTGCTTCACATACGATAGGATTGGCCCAGAGAGATACTGATGATCCAGAGGACCAGTCTCTTACAGGCGTGATGGGACTGGAAAAAGAATTTGATGAGATATTGAGCGGTGAAGATGGATGGATCGAATATCAGAGAGACCGCTTCGGTTATGTCATTCCGAATCAGGATATCGAAGAAGTAATGCCGACTGATGGAAAGGATATTCAGTTGACTCTGGATAGACGTATGCAGATTTTTCTTGAAAGCATCGTGGGAGATGTCAGCGAGGAGCATACACCAGAAGTCCTCACAGCCACGCTGATGCATGCCAAGACAGGTGAAATACTTGCAACTACGCAGCGTCCGACATTTAACGGGACGACAAAAGAAGGTATAGCTCAGACCTGGCAGAATTATCTGACAGAGTATACGTTCGATCCGGGATCGACGATGAAGGTGCTGACCTTGGCTTCTGCGATTCAGGAAGGAACGTTCAGACCTTATGATTACTACAAGTCAGGTAAGATTCAAATCGGCGGGGGGACAGTTCATGATGTGAAACCGGAAGGCTGGGGGAACATCTCCTATCTAGAGGGACTGGCTCGTTCCAGTAACGTAGCTTTTGTGCATCAAGTGCAGGAGATGGGTTTTGAAACATGGAAAAAACACCTGGACAGTTACGGCTTCGGTCAAAAGACAGGTATATCCTTGCCCAATGAATACAGCGGAGCAAACCCTTATGGCGGAGATTTGCAAAGGGCCAACACTTCGTTTGGCCAGGGGATCTCTGTAACACCTGTTCAGATGCTTCGTGCGTTTTCTTCCATTACTAATGAAGGGAATATGGTCGAGCCGCATTTAGTGAAAAAAGTCATAGATAAAGAGAGTGGTGAAGAAGAAGTATTCGAATCGTCAGAAACAAGCACTTTGATATCTGAAGAAACCGCCGCTCAAACACTTGAATATTTGACCGAAACAGTGTACAGTGACGTAGGTACAGCCAGAGGTTATGCAGTGGAAGGTTTTGAAATAGCAGCGAAAACTGGGACTGCCCAGATGATAGGAGAAAATGGCCGTTACTTGTCCGGAGGCTCGAATTATGTGTACTCTGTTGTAGGTATGGCCCCGGTAGAAGATCCTGAACTCATTTTCTATGTGACTGTTCAGCAGCCTGTTCTGAACGGAGCTGGACATGGCAGTCAGGTTGTTCAGAAGGTTTTTAATCCGGTAATGAAACGGGCGCTGGAGTACTATTCTGCTGAAGAACTGGACAGTGATTTTGAAGAAACATTTGAATCGATGGAGAATCTCATTCAACAGAGCACGCAATCGGTTATTGAAAAATTAAGCGATGCAGGGAAAACATTCAGTATTATAGGATCGGGAGATACGATCGTACAGCAGCATCCCATCGCCGATTCAGAGTTGAGTGATTCGGACAGGATCATGCTGATGACCAACGGTGCAATGACATTACCTGATTTAACTGGCTGGCCTAAGAGTGATGTGCTGAAACTATCAGAACTGACAGGCGTTGAAGTAACGATTGAAGGGGAAGGGTTTGTCGATTCACAAAACCTCCCACCTCAGTCTTTTATAGAAAGCGAATCGAAACTTACGGTGATTTTATCACCGAACGACTAATTTTATTGGAAAGAAAGGAAAAAAATAGTGCAGAGCATTCAATTACTCTATCCGCTTATTTTAAGTGGATCAATCGTCGCAGGTTTGACGCCTGTATTTATCAAGATTTTCAAAAAAAAGCAATTGGGGCAAACGACGCGTGGAGAAGGGCCTTCATGGCATGAGGTGAAATCAGGGACCCCGACAATGGGCGGGATCTCTATCCTTATAGCCGTTTCGATTGCTGCGCTCCTCTTTGGTGCAATATTACCTGTCGACAGCTTGCTGGTCTTCCTGCTTACTTTCATATTGTTAATGTATGGAAGCATCGGCTTTATCGATGATTATATCAAAGTAATGATGAAGCGTAACCTGGGTCTGACCAGCCTTCAGAAACTGATCGGACAAATAGCAGCAGCCGTGCTATTTTATGTCGGTGTTTCACAGATTTTGGACATTCAGAGTGTTGCTCTGCCTTTTGGAGCAGAATTGGAGTTAGGTTTCCTGTATGTCTTTTTCATACTCTTCTGGCTGGTCGGTTTTTCCAATGCAACAAACTTGACTGATGGTTTAGATGGGCTTCTGACCACCACAGGATTCATCGCTTATCTTAGTTACACAGTTATTGCCGTCATTCAAGAGCAGTATGAGGTGGCTGTTTTTACAAGTGCCATCCTGGGTGCTTTGATCGGATTCTTTCTGTTCAATAGAAAGCCAGCTCGGATATTCATGGGAGACGTTGGATCGCTTGCTCTGGGAGCAGGGTTAGCCGCCGTTTCGATAGTCTTGAATCAGGAATGGACGCTGCTGCTGATTGGTCTTATATTTGTCGTAGAGACAGCAAGCGTCATGATGCAGGTGACATCATTTAAATTAACAGGCAAACGATTATTTAAGATGAGTCCGATCCATCATCATTTTGAAATGGTGGGTTGGGGTGAATGGAAGATCGTCATTGTCTTTTCACTGATCACCCTGGGAGCTTCTCTTTTGACACTGCTGATTTTATAAAGAAATCAAAAACTGGTAGTAGTTTTTCTACTTCCAGTTTTTTTAAATTCACTGTACACTTATACATAGGTTAGTTATAAAGAATGAGGGGTTTTTTTATGAAAAATAAAGAATATTTTAAAGATAAAACTGTTCTGGTTCTGGGACTTGCTGTTTCTGGTTATAATGCAGCGCTGCTGCTCGATCGGCTGGGGGCTGAAGTCATTGTCAATGATTTTAAAGATTTGAACGATAATAAAGAAGCTCAGAATTTAAAAAACAAAGGGATTGAAGTGATTTCTGGAGGCCACCCTCTGGATATTCTGGATAGACCATTGGACTTTATTGTCAAAAATCCAGGCATTCCCTACTCTAATCCTCTGGTGAAGCAGGCTTTGCATAAAAAGATAAAAATCATTACAGAAGTCGAACTGGCGTACTTAATATCTGAAAGCCCGATAATCGCCATTACAGGTACAAATGGTAAAACGACAACAACAATGATGATCGAAACGCTTTTAAATGAAAACCGCTCAAAAGGACGGGCTTATGCAGTGGGGAATATAGGTACCCCGGCCAGTCTGGTTGCTCAGGAGTCATCAGAAATCGATGATTTAGTCATGGAAGTATCCAGTTTTCAGTTAATGGGGGTGGAAAAATTTCATCCTTCGATTGCGGTCATCACTAATATTTATTCTGCTCACTTGGATTATCATAAAACACGTGATGAGTATGTGAATGCAAAGATGACCATCACAGAAAATCAGACAGATTCAGACTGCATCGTGTTTAATCGGGATCAAGAGGAGCTTACTGATCTAGTAACAAGTACATCGGAGGCAATGCTGGTTCCATTCTCACGAAAAAAGGAATTGAAAAGCGGCGCGTATATTAAAGACGAGATGATCGTGTTCAATGGTGAAGACGTCATGCCGACAGAAAAAGTGTTGATTCCAGGAGAACATAATTTGGAAAATGCACTCGCGGCAGTTGCTGTTGCAAAGCTTAAAGGTATGGATAACAGAGATATCCAATCAGCATTTGAACATTTTAACGGCGTTAAACATCGTATGCAGCTGGTAGACACAGTAAGTGGTAGAAGATTTTATAATGATTCAAAAGCAACGAATTCATTAGCGACGATTCATGCCTTGGAAGGTTTTACAGATCCTGTCATTCTGGTTGCAGGGGGACTGGACAGAAAAGAATCACTTGATGATTTGATCCCTCTATTGAAGGAACATGTTAAAGCTATTGTAACGTTCGGAGAAACAAAGCAGCAGATGGCCGAAGTAGCGAGAAAAGCTGATATCGAAACTATTATAGTTGCAGATACGGTACCTGAGGCAACCCGGCAAGCATTTGAAACTAGTGAAAATGGAGACGTCATATTACTGTCGCCCGCTTGTGCAAGCTGGGATCAGTATGGAAATTTTGAAGAACGTGGAAATGACTTCATTCAAACTGTCACAGAAATCGATCAGTCAGTCAAAGGGGGGCTAAGCACTTAGGTGCGAACAGGATGAAAATATTAGTTACAGGTGGGGGCACGGGCGGTCATATCTACCCTGCTCTAGCATTGATGAACAGGATGAAAGAACTCGATAACACAGCTGAGATTTTATATGTCGGGACACATCGCGGACTGGAAAGTACGATTGTACCTGAACAGGGATATATGTTTGAACCGTTGAAAGTAGAGGGGTTTAAAAGAGATATAAGTTTCAAGGGTGTAGTGTATAATCTGAATACAGTGAAACTTTTTCTATCCTCTGTATTTAAAGCCAAGAAACTAGTCAAACGGTTTGATCCTGATGTCGTTATCGGCACCGGAGGCTATGTCAGTGCACCCGTATGTTATGCCGCGGCTAAATTAAATGTGCCGACCCTCATCCATGAACAGAATAGTGTGGTCGGTTTGACGAATAAATTTCTTGCTAGACACGTATCCAAGATCGCTATCTGTTTTGAAGAAGCACGTGAACAGTTCGGTCCCAATAAAGACAAAGTGGTCTATACCGGAAATCCCCGCGCGCAGGAAGTCGCAGGATTAGTGAAAACAGACATTTTGAAAGACTATGATTTAGACCCAGATAAACCGACCGTCCTGATTTTTGGGGGAAGCCGGGGGGCTTTTAAAATAAATGAGACGATACTGGACAGTGGGGCTGATTTAATAAGAAAGCCATATCAGATCTTATTTATCACCGGGAAACATCATCATAAATCCATCATGGAAAAATGGCATAACGCTGCTTTTGCCTCGGACCAAGAATCAGGTAACGTAAAAATCGTTCCTTACATCAATAACTTACCAGAAGTTTTTGCCGCGGTTTCTCTGGTTGTTTCAAGGAGCGGGGCCACGACGCTTGCCGAACTGACGGCGTTAGGGATACCGAGTATACTGATCCCGAGCCCGAACGTAACAGAAGATCATCAGACAAAAAACGCCAAAAGTCTTGCAGACAAGGGGGCTGCGTTTATGCTGACAGAATCGGAACTGAGGTCGGAAGTTCTGATCGATAAAATCGATCAGCTGATGACCGACAAGTATAAAAGAGATGAAATGGGTCAGGCATCAAGAGCATTAGGTAAACCTAATGCCTCAGATTTGATTATCGAGACGATTTTAAAACTGTTGAAAAGCGAGCTAACTTAGGAGATAGAACAATGAGTAAGAAAGAGCAGAATCTCATAAAAACTGAAAACGGGAAAGCTGTTCCTGACTCTACTGGGGCTGATGTGAAGAATGACAAAAGAAGGCTGATGAAGTGGGGGCTCGTTGTCACGCTCTTTGTAACTGCGGCGCTTCTCTCACTCTATTTCGTCAGCCCCTATCGTTTGATCGAAAATATTTCTGTTTCGGGATCAGAGGAAGTTTATGACCAGGCGGTCCTTGACTCGAGCGGCTTAAGTTCAGGTCAGTCTATCTGGGAAAATTATTTGAATAGAAACGAGATAGAAGAGCGGATATTGGAAGCTAACCCGCAGGTCAAAAAGGCGGAAGTAGCATTGACGGGCATGCAGACTTTTACTATTACGATCGAAGAATATAGTACGGTCGCTTACTTGTCCAATGATAATTCGTACAAAAAGATACTGGAAAATGGAGATATCTTAAATGAGACTGTGCCCCGTATCCATTCCAGTCAGCCCATACTTAACGATTTCGAAGAAGGTCGGCCGCTGGAAAAGATAATCGTCGAGTATGAAAAAGTGGATGAAGAGGTTAAGGCTCTAATTTCCGAAATCGACTTTTTGAATAATGAACGGAACAGACTGCTGGTTCGTGTCTTTATGAATGATGGGAATGAAGTGCTTGTGAATGTCCCAAATTTTTCGGATCGGTTAAATTATTATCAGGGAATGAAAGAGGCTGTTGAAAATAGAAAGGGCCTATTCGATTTGGAAGCAGGAGCTTACTTTATTCCGTTTTCCACTGAGGAAGAGTCTGAAAAAATAGAAGATTTCGAGTAAAAAGCAAGGGTGGACAACTTGATTCACTCTTGCTTTTTTTATGTATACAGGTCATTTTCCTTTGTTACATAAAAGTAATCGAAAAATACTGATAAATCAGTAAACACTCTTCATTATAGTTGTCATTTTATGGTAAAATGAATTGGAGTAATAACTTTAAAAAAAATATAATCTTTAAAAGACAATATGAACAGTAAGATATTGAAGATAGGAGGTTTCAATAAATTGAAAAATGGTGTTTATACAAGTTTGGATATTGGAACCACTTCAATTAAAGTCATTGTTTCTGAAGTATTGAATGGTCAGATGAATGTTATTGGAGTTGGAAGTGAACGAACAAACGGTATAAGTAAAGGCTTGATTATTGACATAGATGAAACAGCCCAGTCGATCAGAAAGGCTGTGAATCAAGCTGAAGAAAAAGCTGGGGTGACGATCGATTCTCTGATCGTAGGCGTACCTGCATTAAATATTGAAATCAATCCCTTTCATGTAAATGCTGATGTCTCTAGCGCCAACCAGGAAGTCAATGATGAAGTGATTGGAAATATGGTCAAACAGATCCGCGAGAAAAAAGTTTCCTCGGACCAGACACTTTTATCAGTCATGATCGAGGAATTTATTGTAGATGGTTTTGACGGAATCAAGGATCCGAGGAAAATGGTCGGAAATCAGGTCGAGTGTTACGGTACCGCACTAACTGTATCAAAAACTGTCCTGCACAACATTAAAAAAAGTGTGAATAATGCAGGATATGCTGTTGAGGATCTGCTCTTTCAGCCTAAAGCAATGGCTGAGCTGATAATGTCTGAAGATGAAAGACGCTTCGGCACCATACAGATAGATTTAGGAGGCGGACAGGCAACTGTTTCCGCTGTTCATGATCAGCAGGTGAAGTTTTCCAGCATGATCAAAGAGGGCGGATCGAATATCACGAAAGATATTTCAGTCGTCTTGAATACCTCAATGAAAAATGCGGAAAAAATCAAAAGAGAAGTCGGTTACGGTTTTATTGATGACGAGGCTTTAGAAAATGATCAGTCTATATCAATAGACGTCGTGGGACAGGATCAGACAGTCCAGGTCAAAGAATCGTATATTGCTGAAATCATTGAAGCTAGATTAGCTCAGATATTCGAACAGATCAAAATAGAGCTTGATGAAATCGGGGCGCTGGAACTTCCTGGAGGAATTATTCTGACTGGCGGGACATCAGCGATCCCCAGAATAGAAGAGTTGGCTGAAGAGATTTTTAATGTTCATGTGAAGAAATATGTCCCTGACTTTATGGGGGTACGCTATCCTTCATTTACGAATGCGATCTCGTTAGTCCACTACAAAGCAAACATGGATGATGTCCATGAAGTGATGAATCATTATGTGTTATTCGATGAAGAGCAACCGTCTCAGAATATAGTTAAAAATCAGGATACAACTCCTGTGCAGGCGAATGCTAAACCGAATAAAACCAGTGATGCAAACAGTGAAACTTTTATAGATAAAATCAGACATTTCTTAACGCATTTCTTTGATTAATAACTTATATTTTCTACAGGAGGATAAAATAGTATGGATTTAGAATTTGATTCTTTTGCTGCAAATGGAGCAAAATTAAAAGTAATTGGTGTTGGTGGAGCAGGTGGTAATGCCGTCAATCGTATGATCGAGGATGGCGTCCAGGGTGTTGAATTTATTGTAGCAAATACAGATCTGCAGGCTCTGGATATGATGAGTGCAGAAACAAAGATTCAGCTCGGGCCAAAATTGACGCGCGGACTGGGTGCCGGTGCCAATCCGGAAGTTGGAAGGAAATCTGCTGAAGAAAGCGAAGAAGCCATTGCTGAAGCGTTAAGCGGAGCTGATATGGTCTTTGTGACGGCCGGCATGGGCGGCGGAACGGGTACTGGTGCAGCTGGTATCGTAGCGAGAATCGCGAAGGAACAAGGTGCATTGACGGTCGGTGTGATCACTCGACCATTTACATTTGAAGGACCTAAAAAGGGACGGTTTGCTGCAGAAGGCATTGCTTCCATGCGCGAACACGTAGACACGTTAGTCACGATTTCAAACAACCGTCTGCTTGAAATCGTCGACAAGAAAACGCCGATGATGGAAGCTTTCAGGGAAGCCGATAATGTTCTGCGACAAGGCGTCCAGGGAATCTCTGACTTGATCACGAATCCCGGCTATGTAAACCTGGACTTTGCTGATGTCAAAACAGTTATGGAAAATCAGGGTTCAGCCTTGATGGGGATCGGAACAGCTACGGGAGAAAACAGAACAGCAGAAGCGACTAAAAAAGCTATCTCTTCTCCATTGCTGGAAGTCTCTCTGGACGGAGCCGAAAACGTACTGTTAAATATTACAGGCGGGTCCGACTTGACACTGTTTGAAGCACAAGATGCTTCTGATATCGTATCAGCCGCCGCAACAAATGAAGTGAACATTATTTTTGGTACATCAGTCAATGAAGAACTGGGCGATGAAGTCGTGGTCACCGTTATTGCTACAGGGATCGATCCAGAAAAACGAGGATCTCAGTCAAAACAGACAAAACAGAAATCAGCGAGACAGACCCCCGCTTCTAATAAAGAAAAAGATCCCTTCGGCAACTGGGATATCCGCAAAGAACCAAATCTCAGAGATCGACACAATGCAGACTTAGATGAAAAAGCTGAAAGCAAATCAGATTCATCTAAAAATCTCTTTGATCGTGAAGATTCAGCAGAAGATAGATCTAATGATGAGGAAATGGATACACCGCCTTTCTTTAGAAGAAGACGCAAATAGGTCACTAGAAAGGAAGAGTATAAATGAGTTTAAAGGATAAATTCAATGATTATTTTTCTCTGAACGATACAGACGATGACATGGAATATGAGACATCAGTCATGCCACCTGAAAAAGAGACGAAGAAGTCATCAGCTCCTTTAGCAGCATCGGGCAACAAAAAAGTCAGCCATAAAGGAACTAATCAAAATATTGTAGCAATCAATCAGCAGCAGGCTATAAAAAAACCTAGAATCAAAGTGGTTGAACCTCGTTTATACTCTGAAGTTCAATCAATTGCTGATATTTTGCTGAACAATCAGTCTGTCATTCTGAATTTCAGAAGAATGGAAAAAGAACAGGCCAAGCAAATGCTTGATTTCTTAATGGGAACGACATATGCCATTAAAGGAGATATCCAACGGTTAGGTGAAGAAATATTTATCTGTACACCGCAGTCATTTGAAGTCGATGGTTCAGAACTGCAGGTATTAAAAAATACTGATTTTTAATTAGAATGGAGTTCCAAAAGTTACTATGTTAGTACAAATATTATCAGCAGTCTACAGTTTGATCATGCAAGGGATCGATTTGTACAGAATTGCTTTAGTCGTTTATTTTCTATTGTCCTGGATGCCCGGTGGCTACCAGTCGAAACTGGGGCAGTTTCTTATACGGATCTGTGAACCCTATGTCGGGATTTTCCGTCAGTTTGTTCCGCCTATCGGGATGATCAGTTTAGCCGGGATCGTGGCATTCTTTGCCCTGACATTTATAGAGTACGGCGTGATCGCTGTATTTGAGTTTATTATTAATCTTTTAATACAAATTGGATGATGATCAGATGGAAGACTTATACCAGCATTTCAGAGAAGATGAGAAACACTTTATCGACCAGGTGATGGATTGGGTCCAAAAGGTGGAATTTCAATATTCTCCTTACCTTACGCCCTTTTTAGATCCTAGAGAACACTATATCGTAGAATCGATCATTGGCCAGCACAGCGAAGTAAGGGCTGTGTCGTTTGGTGGATATGAAACGGCTGAAAGAAAACGGCTGTTTCTCTCACCACCCTATTTCGAACCTTCCCAGAATGATTTTGAAATTAAAATCGCTGAAATCCGTTATCCTAAGAAGTTTGCTGATTTATCTCATGGGAAAATTCTGGGAACACTTATGGGGACTGGCATCAAACGGGAAATGATCGGAGATATTATCACAGATGGTGAAGACTGGCAGTTTTTTGCAGAGGGTTCCATCCTGCAGTACCTGATTTCATCACTGACTAAAATAGGTAACATAACCATTCAGATTGAAGAAGTATCGTATACAGATATTCTCATTCCTAAAGATTCTTGGGAAGAGAAATACGAAATTGTTTCTTCACTACGGCTGGATGTTGTATTAGCAAGTGTCTTTCATGTTTCCAGGCAAAAATCTAAAGAATTGATTGGATCAAATAAAGTAAAAGTAAACTGGAATGAAACAGAAAGACCGGATATTGTCTTAGGGATACATGATGTCGTATCCATCCGCGGATACGGTCGAATACGCTTAGAAGCGATTGAAGGAAAAACAAAGAAAGAGAAAATCAGATTAAAATTAGGTGTGCTTGATCGAAACAGATAAACTTTGAGTTTTTAGACTTTTAATATATTGTTTAATAATTTAAGGGAAAAAATAATTATGGAGGTGTCGATCCATGGCATTAACACCAATGGATATACATAACAAAGAGTTTCCTGTTAGAATGAGAGGGTATGATCAGGATGAGGTCAACGACTATCTCGATCAGATCATAAAAGATTATGAAATGCTTTTAAAACAGAAAAAAGAAACAGAGAAAAAATTAGATTTAGCTGAAGAAAAATTAGCTAATTATGATCAGATGCATGACTCCTTGAATAAATCGATCCTTGTCGCTCAGGAAGCAGCTGACAGATTAAAACTCAATGCTGAAAAAGAAGCTGAAATGATCGCTAAAGAAGCGAGCACAGAAGCGTCCAACCTTAAACATGAAGCAGAAAATAATGCCGATGAGCTGCTTAAAGATGCAGTGAATAAAGCACGTAAAATCGAACAGGAAACAGAAGAACTAAGAAAACAGAGCAGAATCTTTAGACAAAGACTTCAATTAATGATAGAATCTCAATTGGAGTTAGTGAAAAAAGAAGAGTGGGATGATATATTACAACCGCCAGCTTCCGAACAACCTGAAATAGAAACGATCAAAGAAGTGAAAAAAGAACTGGATGAAAAAGGCGATGAAGAAAAACCTGCTGATTTTATACAGAAGTCTGAAACATCAGTGTCTGTGGAAGAGGAATATGAAGAAGGCATGACGCCGGCAGTGGAACTTCCCTAATAGAATAATCAGAAAATCTTGAACCACCTTTCTTAGTGAAAGCTTAACAGAGAGTCAAATGCTGCTGAGATTTTGACAAGTGGAAACTATGATCGATCATTCAAGTCAACGGATAATGAAGTTAGTAGTTGTCCGCGCTTTCCCGCGTTAAAGGGCTGAGGAAAAGTAAGTATGCTTTTCAAACTAAGGTGGTACCACGAAGATTTCGTCCTTTTGGATGGGATCTTTTTTTTGCATAAAAAATCTAATATCGAGGGTGATGAAATGGAAATGAAAGAAACATTGAATTTGCTTAAAACGAAATTCCCAATGCGAGCAAATTTACCTAACAAAGAACCAGAAAGACAACAGGAATGGAAAGAACAGGATATCTACAACCAGAGACAGGAGCTTAATAAGGATAAGCCATCTTTTGTCCTTCACGATGGACCGCCATATGCGAATGGTAATATCCATATCGGCCATGCTTTGAATAAAATCTCTAAAGATATCATTGTGCGATATAAATCCATGTCAGGCTTCCGTTCACCTTATGTTCCCGGTTGGGATACGCACGGTTTGCCTATTGAACAGGCCCTTACCAATACGGGTGTAGACAGAAAGTCAATGTCCATAGCAGAATTCAGAAAACTCTGTGAAGACTATGCCTGGAAGCAGATCAATAAGCAGCGCGATGATTTTAAACGCTTGGGTGTAGCTGGAGAATGGGATAACCCATATGTGACACTGACTAAAGACTATGAAGCAGAACAGATCCGTGTATTTGGAAAAATGGCGGAAAAAGGCTATATCTACAGAGGATTAAAACCGATATACTGGTCACCTTCCAGTGAATCAGCACTTGCTGAAGCAGAAATCGAATACCATGATGTCCGTTCACCAAATATCTATGTCGCATTTAAAGTGAACGATGGCAATGATGTCCTTGATAATGATACATCTTTTGTTATCTGGACAACAACGCCTTGGACTTTACCGGCTAACTTGGCTATCGCAGTGAAACCTGATGCCAAGTATGGTGTCTATGAAGCGGACGGCAGAAAATTTGTCGTCGCAGCTGAACTGGCTGATAAAGTAGCTGAAACGCTGGACTGGGATGAAGTGGAACTGCTTAAAGAGATCCCTGGGAAAGACCTGGAAGGCATCACTGCTAAACATCCATTCTACGATAGAGATTCAATGCTGATTATTGGTGATCACGTTACTCTGGAAGACGGTACGGGCTTAGTCCATACTGCTCCCGGTCATGGTGAAGATGACTATATCGTCTGTCAGAGATACGACTTGCCAGTCCTTTCACCTGTTGACGGCAAAGGTTTATTTACAGATGAAGCTCCCGGTCTTGAAGGGATATTCTACGACAAGGCCAATAAGACGATCACTGAATGGCTGGACGAGAACGATGCCTTACTGAAACTCGACTTCTTTACGCATAGTTATCCACATGACTGGCGTACAAAAAAACCTGTCATCTTTAGAGCAACGCCACAATGGTTTGCTTCGATCAAAGATTTCAGGCAAGATATTCTTGATGCGATCCAGGATGTCGACTGGCTGCAGCCTTGGGGTATGCAGCGTATCTATAACATGGTCAGAGACCGTGGCGACTGGGTCATTTCCAGACAACGGGCCTGGGGCGTCCCTCTGCCGATTTTCTATGGTGAAAATGGCGAAGCGATCATAACTCCGGAATTAACTGAACATGTCGCTGAACTATTTGCGGAACATGGATCCAATGTCTGGTTTGAAAGAGAAGCTAAAGACCTTCTGCCTGAAGGATTCGAGCATCCGTCGAGCCCCAACGGCCAGTTCGAAAAAGAGACCGACATCATGGATGTCTGGTTTGATTCGGGCTCATCTCACCATGCAGTACTTCGTCAGCGGGAGAATCTGGAATTCCCGGCGGATATGTATCTGGAAGGATCCGATCAATACCGTGGATGGTTCAATTCCAGTTTAACCACTTCTGTAGCTATAAACGGGGTGCCGCCGTATAAATCTGTCTTGTCTCAAGGGATGGTTCTTGACGGTGCCGGCAAGAAAATGAGCAAGTCCATCGGTAATGTCATTGATCCGAACAAGGTAATCAAGCAGATGGGTGCCGACCTGATCCGATTATGGGTTTCCAGTGTGGATACACAGGCGGATGTCAGGGTAAGTATGGATATCCTTAAACAAGTATCGGAAGTCTATCGAAAGATCAGAAACACTATCCGTTTTCTTATTCAAAATACAGAAGATTTCAATTTCGATAAAGATAGTATTGCCTATAAAGACTTAAGACCTGTGGATCAGTATCTAATGAATAAACTCAATATAACTGTTGAACACGTGATCGATGGTTACGAGCGTTACAATTTCTCAGATATCTTTAAAGAAATCAATCATTTCCTGACCCTTGATGTCTCTAATTTCTATGCTAACTTTGCGAAGGATATCCTTTATATCGACGCACCGGATGCGTATGACAGACGTGCGATGCAGACAGTCTTTTATCATATCGTGAGAGACCTGACTAAACTGCTTACCCCGATCCTTCCTCATACAGCTGAAGAAATCTGGAGTTATCTGGAAGAAGAGGAGGATTATGTCCAATTAGCTGAATTCCCGGAAGTGAAAGAATATGATGACTCCAAGGAATTACTGGATCAGTGGAGCGCCTTCATGTCATTACGGGACAAAGTGCTTAAAGCGAATGAAGTAGCGCGTGAAAACAAAATCATCGGTAAAGATTTTGAAGCGAAAACAACGATTTTTGCTTCTCAGTCTGTGAAAGCCTTGATTGATAGCCTGAACAGTGATATCCGACAAATACTGATCGCTTCTGAAATCAACATCAAAGATTTAGAAGAAAAGCCGGATGAGGAACGCATTCTTGATTTTGAGAATGTATCGATTCTTGTAGAAAGAATGCAGGGCGATGTATGCACACGCTGCCGTATAACAACGGAAGACAGCATAAAACTCTCTGAAGATGAATTCCTGTGCCACCGTTGTCATGATATTTGTAAGGAACACTATCCTGAAGTCTTGAACAACAATTAAAGCCTGATAGAACATTTCCTGTTGGCTTAACAGGAAATGTTCTTTTTTATGCATCAAAGTATTGAAATAAAACGGTTTCTTTTGTATAATTTGTTTGTGATAGAAAGTGAAAGAATCGATATAATGAATTTGTATCATGTTTCATGTCTGTTGCAATATATTTTGGGAGGCTACACAATGGTTGAAGGTACAGTAAAATGGTTTAACGCAGAAAAAGGTTTCGGGTTTATTGAAGTCGAAGGACAGGAAGATGTCTTTGTTCACTTCAGTGCAATCAATGGTGAAGGCTACAAGTCATTAGATGACGGTCAAACAGTTGAATTTGAAATCGTTGACGGTGAAAGAGGCCCTCAAGCTGCAAACGTAAATAAAATATAAAAATAAAAAAAGGACTTCCTCGCTATCGGGGAAGTCCTTTTTTATACTAGCGGTTTATAAACGACTGGCAATCAGGTCATATAAGAAGACGATCAAAATAGCTCCGACAATTGCTGGTATGATATAGAAATCAGCTAATTGAGGACCCCACTGGAACAGGGCATGACCAGCCCATGCACCAATAAAACCTATAATGATGTTACCAATAATACCACCGGGAACATCCGTGCCGACGATCGCTTGACCGATTGCACCAATGATTCCTCCGACAATAAGTGACCATATAAATCCTAACATACTTATCTCTCCTCTTTCTTCATTATGACCTTACATATGAAGTATAGGAAATTGTCATATTTTATTCAAATATTTCGACTCATGGATTTATTGATCGTTGTTATTGGGCTCGGTGAGTTTGAGCAACTGATCTCTCAAGCGACTTTCCAGCTGGGTAAGCTGGACTTCAGCCTCTTTCCGTTTCGAACGTCCTTCTTTTTGTATGTTCAAGGTTTCTTCGAGTGTTTCCACTAAATCAGATTGTGTTTTTTCAAGTGTCTCGATATCGATAATACTGCGTTCATTTTCTCTAGCGGTTTCGATAGAAGACTGTTTGAGCATTTCAGAGTTTTTCGTCAATAAATCATTTGTGGTCTCAGAAACTTGTCTCTGAGCTGTAACAGCTTCTTTTTGACGAAGAAGAGTCAGTGCGACCACAATCTGATTTTTCCATAAAGGAATAGCTGTGTTGATCGAGGTCTGTATTTTTTCTGATAAGGCCTGATTAGTGTTTTGGATAAGACGAATCTGTGGTGCCTGCTGGATGGTCATCTGCCGGGCTGTCTTCAAGTCATAAACACGCTTATCCAGACGATTCAGGAACTGATTCAGGTCATTAACTTTTTGAACTTCCATCTGATTGCTGCTGTTTTCAGCATGTTCGATCGCTTTTGGAATGATGTCATTCTGAAGCTCTTCCATTTTCACTTCGCCTGCAGCAATATAAACATTTAACGCTTCGAAGTAATCGTAGTTTTTATCATACAACTCTTCAAGCATCTCATTGTCTTTTAACAGCAGTTCACGTTCTTTGTCGAGTTTGACTGCTATTTTATCGACTTGCGCACCGATTTTCTGGTACTTCGCTGTGGTTTCATAAATAGAACGGTTGATTTTCCTGAAAATCTTTTTGAACAGGTTCTTATTTTCTGCTTTTAGTTCATTTGGATCCGCTTCATTTAATCGGAACATCAAATCGTTAAGAGTCTCTCCAATATGATTTGTTTCCTGATTCTGTACGTGGTTGAGTACACTGTGTGAAAACTCGCCCAATTTCTGCTGTGCTTGAGCTCCGTAATTCAGCAGGGAATCTGTATCGGATATGTCTATCTGCTTAGCCAGCTCATAAGCCTGTGTCCTGCGCTGTTCGCTGAGTGTATCGATCACCTTTTTGGATTCGGTCTTTTTTACCAAAGGCTGTTTCGTTATTTTTGATTCGTTCATCTGTGACTGGTCAGACCCGAATGGATCGGCCAGTAAATCATCGATTTCCGCTGATTTTTGAGTATCAAACTGATTTTCATGATTAGTTGACATAGTTTGCACCTCTTATAAGTAGTCTATTGGGTTGGTTGACAGTAGTATTAAATCGACTTATCAAATGTCTGCGCATCCGACTTGTCTTTGTTAATCGTACGTTTTGCTAATTCAACTTCCACTGACATGTCCTGAATGTCGTCTTCCTTGAATCTAACATAATCTTCGGCGATCTGTTCACACATCTTATCGATGGTAGCCGCAGATTTTTCAAGAATATCATAAGTTGTTTTGCTTTTTGCTTTATGTCCTTCGATTTCAACATATTTTTCAGACAAGTCTGCCAGAGAAGGGAGATGGACGTAAAGGAATTTGTCGACATCATGGAGTCTGTTTGGTTCCTGCGTAATGTTTTTAAATAATTCCTTGGCGAGAGATACTGTATTGTTACGGTGTTCGATCGCTCTTAATTTCCCCGATCGCTGCATATTTTCTTCGATCGTAATGATCTGCTGCTGAGCCTGAAACATCGTGCGTCTGAAGTAATCGATATCCTCTTTAGACAGACCTTTTGAAGAGTAAAACTCTTCCTTTTCCCTGGTCAGTCGAGGTAGTTTTTCTTTAGTCTTTCCACGAGAGTTTTTAGTCATAACGTTCAACAGCAATACGCCGATTCCGATGCTCAATAAAAAGGAGACAAAGATATTGATTTCAAATCCCACCAGCAGTAAAAAGATGAACATGATTATAAATAAGATGAACGCGTAAGTTAAGTTTAAACGTGTATTTGAATGTTTCATTTAAATCCTCCATTCTATTTAATTGATAAATTTCTTCTACCTTAATAATAGCATAAATGGAGAATTTTTTTATATAAGACCTTAGTTGGATTTATAGACTATAAGATCAAAACAGGATGAAAAACATAAGAAAATAGGTTATGATAAAAAATATAAAGAAGGGGATGACTTTATGGAGTTCTACGAAGAAACAATAAAGAGTACATCGATTTACAAAGGTAATGTGACTGAATATATTGTCGAGGATGTGAAACTGCCAAACGGAGAAATGTCTCAGAGAGAAATCGTCCGTCATGACGGGGCTGCAGCTGTTATACCATATACTAAATCCGGCGATCTTGTTCTAGTGAAGCAATACCGCAAAGCTATCGATCAGATAAGTATCGAGCTACCAGCCGGATTAAAAGACGACTCAGATCACGACGGTTTAGAGACTGCGAAACGTGAATTGGAAGAGGAAACGGGGTACAACGCAAAAAAATGGAAATTTATCACCTCATTTTATAGTACGCCTGGTTTTACAGATGAATTCCTGGAGATTTACGAAGCAGAAGATTTGTATTTTGCGGCTAATCCCTTAAGTTTAGATGAAGATGAGACAGTAGAAGTAATCACTGCAACTTACGAGGAAGCCTGGGATTATTACCGCCAGGGAGTACTTAGAGACTCGAAGACAGTGTTTGCCTTGTACTACTGGAAAATGAAAAAATTAGAGATGGAGCTAGGGGAATAGTCATGTCATCTAGAATCAGAAAGAAAGAAGAAGAGAAGACAAAAGAAAAAGAAAGAAAAAAATTAGATAGAGAAAAGAGAAAAGAGAAGAAGCGAAAAGAAAGAAATTTGAATAAAACAGGACGTACAGCTAAAAAGCGGTCAAAAGAAATGGACAGGTATCGACTGGTGGAGAAGCGTCTGACTCTTGCCATCATTATCGTTGCCTTACTGCTGCTGATTGTTTTATCTTATGTTTTCTTTATATAAAAGATAAGGAAGGTTAATATGAAAATAGGCATTATCGCTGCGATGGAACAAGAATCATGTGAAATCATTAGTGAAATCAAATATCTAAAGGAAACGATCAAGGCGAATCAGCACTTTTATGAAGGACAGATCCATGATGTCCAGGTCGTTCTTGTACAGTCTGGCATCGGAAAGGTGAATGCAGCTATTGCAGCGACATTACTGATCGAAGTGTACGAAGTCGAAGCCGTCATCAACACAGGGTCAGCCGGCGGCATTGGTGCAGGTTTAGCGGTGGAAGATCTGGTCATCTCAAGAGAACTTTCATATAACGATGCAGATGCGCGGGCTTTCGGATATGACTTTGGTCAGATACCTCAAATGCCAAGGAGGTACACATCAGATCAGCATCTGGTCAAAGTCTTCAAACAGGCAGCCCAGAAGAAGGACTGGACGATCAAAGAAGGGCTGATCGTCACTGGGGACTCGTTTATCAGTGATCAGAAAAAAGTTGCCAAGATACGGGCGCAGTTTCCTGAGGTTTTGGTAACAGAAATGGAAGGGGCAGCCATCGCGCAGACTTGTTATCAGTTTGGGATCCCCTTTGTGGTGATCCGAGCTGTTTCAGATGTCTCTGATGAAGAAGCTTCACTCTCGTTTGATGAATTCATTGAAAAAGTCGGAAAAAAATCAGCGGAGACCGTCCTTGAATTTATCTGTTTAATTGACTAAGCGATCGGCATCTATAATAAAGAGTAATGGTTATTCTTATAGTGCAGACTTTCGGTTCCTTATATCGAGAGTCTGCTCTTTTTTTGATACAATAGCAGTGAACTTAAGGAGGGAAAAAAGTGAAAAAATATTTTGAAAAATCAGATTTTAATCTTTTTACAATCGAAGGACTTGACGAACGGATGAGTGTCATCAGAGAATCTATCCAGCCGGTGTTCCAGCATTTTGGTGATACCTACATAGAGGATGTGAATGAGTATACGGGATTTGATGGAAGTTTTCACATTGCACAGCATCGAAGACGAACGACTAACCCGCCCGAATCGACCTGGAGCGCGATCGGAGGCAATAAGCGCGGATACAAAAAATATCCGCATATACAGATCGGCATCAATGAAGAGTACATCTTCATGTTTCTTTCGCTGATCGATAATCCCAAACACGAAAAGCTCATGGCCGACTATCTTTTGAATCATCCTACCTTGTGGAACGATCTCCCGGATGATTACTATGTCTCGGGTGACCATACAAAAACAGCCATAGAAAAAGCGGGAGCTGAGACCGTCGAAAAGACGCTGCGGCGTCTGATAAAAGTCAAAAAAGGCGAAATTATGATAGGGCGGATCCTGACACCGGATAGCATGTCCTTGGCGGACCCTGATAAACAGGAGGCGTTCTTTAAAGAAACATTGGACGTCCTGCTGCCCATATACAAAGAATTATTAGACCTTTATCAGGAGGCGGAGGCTAAATGAAGTCAAATAAAGAGAAAATGATTGCCGGGGAAATGTATCTGTCCGCGGATGAGCAATTAGTCAGAGAGAGGACAACTGCTCATCTGAAAGCTCAGGAATTTAATCATGCTGAGACGGATCAGGAAAGACAGGATGTTATTAAAGAACTGTTTGGGACGACAGGAGAAAACATCACTGTGGAACCGACTTTTAGAACGGACTACGGGTACAACATCCATGTCGGTGAAAATTTCTATGCAAATTTTAACTGTGTCTTTCTGGACGTCTGCCCGATCAGGATCGGGAAAAATGCGATGCTGGGCCCCGGAGTCAGCTTAGTAACACCAGAGCATCCATTGGAGGCAGAGGCACGTAATTCAGGTTATGAATTCGGCAGACCAATAACGCTCGGAGATAATTGCTGGATCGGTACAAATGCGACGATCGTTGGTGGAGTCACACTCGGTGATAATGTGGTGGTTGCAGCCGGTGCTGTCGTAAAGAAATCATTCCCAGCTAATGTCGTTATCGGCGGAGTCCCGGCTGGAATAATCCGGACGATCGATAATGATTAGATGCCATGGGAGCAAGGATTCAGTACAAGATGTCATATACACGAGTTTTCAGCATATCTTTAGACTTTTTTTGCTTGTTTAGATATGATGTAAGTATAGAACTCTTCTAAACCGGCTTTGAGCAATTCGGCAGTTTAGAAGAAAATAATGAATGGAAGGTGAAGCACATGAAAGAACTGTTTACATTTCCAACTGATGAACTTCTGCAGGAAAATGAGGTCGTAGTATCCATATCGCTGAACTCTGAATCAAACTCTTTTGAAACAGAAGCTAATCAGATTCAATTTCAAAACTTATTAAAAGAAGCTAAAGAGAAGCTTTGCGAGAAATATGATGAAAAATATTGTGATTCATTGCTTGAAAAGGTGGAGGCACTTAGAGGGAATACTGATTTCTGGAGAAAAGTAACGGAAAGTCTGGTCATCTATATTACTCCAGAGGATGTGTATTATTATAGATTAAGTGTCCCTGTTAAGAGCGGGACAGTCGTGTCGGATCAGGCTTATATTTTACCGCTGATCTCGAACTTTCAATATATCAGTTACTATCATTTGCTTTGCCTGAACCATGACAAATTCAGACTATTCAATGGACGCGGGAATAAAGTTCAGGAAATCGGCCTGCCAGAAGAGGCTCCTACAACGCTGACTAAGGCTCTGGGGGAGGAACTGACTGGGGGCGCACTGAATGTAGCTGACTATGCAGGTGGTGCCGGAACAGGTATGTTCCACGGTCATAATGAGAAAAGCAATGAAGTGGAGATCGATCAGGTGAACTACTTCAGAGCGGTTGATAAATATGTTTTCGAAAACTTTTCTAAACCCACTGAACTGCCGCTTGTGCTGTTTGCTTTACCTGAAAATATCGCTGACTTTGAAAAAGTTTCTAAAAATGAATTCCTGGACGACACCAAAGTTGAAGCTTCACCAGCACAGCTTTCGGTCAATGACATACAGAACAAAACCAGTGAAGTCGTGAACGAGATCGTTAATAAACGTTATCAGAAACTGGTAGACCGCTATGAAGAAACAACCCCGGAATTCAAGCTGGGTGCACAGTACGGTGACTTGGCAATGGCAAGTATCCAAGGGAAGATCGACACACTGCTGCTGGAAGATCATTATCAGGTGCATGGTCGTATCGACGAAAATGGACGTTATCATGAAGGGACGGAAACGAATATTTACGTCAATCAGCTTGTCCACAACGTTTTGAAAACCAACGGCCAGGTATATGTCCTTGAAACGGCCAGCATGCCTTCAGATACAGGGATCGCTGCCCTATTGAGATTCTAGGTGCCGACACTATTTTAATGAATAAAAAGAGACCTCTCAAAACCAGATACGCTTCTGGTTTTGAGAGGTTATTTAATTAGACAACTATTATGTGTTGACTAATCAGGTTGATACAGGTATACTGAAAGTTGTGTAAAATATCGCAGCAGAAAGTGGTAACCGCGTCAACAGTTTCTTGCCATATAAATTATGAGCGCAATTGTGTAACCAGCGGCTGCAAAGGTGAAGATTGAAAAGAAACTGCACGTATTACTGAGCTTTCACACGTTATTTTACTCCATATAATATAAAATGGAGGAATTTTATTATGTCAAGATATACTGGACCATCATGGAAAAAATCAAGACGTTTAGGCATTTCTTTAACAGGAACTGGTAAAGAAATCGCACGTCGTCCTTACGCACCTGGTCAACACGGACCTACAGCTCGTATCAAATTATCAGAATACGGACTACAATTAAAAGAAAAACAAAAATTACGTTTCATGTACGGATTAAATGAACGTCAATTCTTTAACCTGTTCACTGAAGCAGGAAAAATTCGTGAAGGAAAACACGGTGTCAACTTCATGATTTTACTTGAACAGCGTCTAGACAACGTCGTTTACAGACTTGGTCTGGCCACAACTCGTCGTCAAGCACGTCAGTTAGTAAACCACGGACACATCACAGTTAATGGTAAACGCGTTGATATCCCATCATTCCGCGTATCAGTTAATGATGTTGTTGGTGTAAAAGAAAAATCTAGAGATATGAAAATCATCAAAGAATCTGTAGAATCACTCTTTGGTCGTCCTGACTTTGTTTCATTCGATGATGAAAAATTAGAAGGAACTCTTACACGTTTACCATTACGTGAAGAAATGCCTGCTGAAATCGAAGAAGCATTTATCGTTGAGTACTACAACAGATAATAAAATACAAAATAGTATTGAAAAGGCTGAGACATTCAATTGTCTCAGCCTTTTTTTGAGCAGTCAGCGGGACAGCTAAACCTATTTCTTTATCCCCCGTCCAATGCGCCAGTGCTGGATACCTGTCAGAACCTTTTTAATAACTTAATTCAAACTGGACCCCCTTAAACTTTTTGAACACCTGTGTGAAAAGAAACGAAAACATTAAGTTCATCGTATAAGGGACGTCCTGAATGCGACGTTCCGCTGAGAAAGTGGAGTACAGCACTTTTTGAACGGTTTGAACTTAACTATTCAGTGAAAGAGTGGAGGCACAACGGCTATTGACTATAAAAAAGAACGAAAGAACTCTCTATTGGAGAATCCTTCCGATTATTTCTATTATCGTTTTTCTGATTCCTCTGTCCTGGCTATGATAGAAGAGAGGCCTTTTATATGTTCAAGTGTTTCAATAATACCTCAACGAATTCTTCCAGCATCAGACGGTCTTTTTCTGTAAAGCGGTTTTTAACAGGGGCGTCCATATCCAGTACACCTATTTTTTTACCGTTTTTGATCATGGGTACGACGATTTCGGATTGACTGGCGGCATCACAGGCAATATGACCCGGGAAGAGATGGACGTCATCAACAACAAGGGATTGCTGCTCTTGTAAAGCTGTTCCGCAGACACCTTCCCCTTCTCTGATCCGGATGCAGGCTACTTTTCCCTGGAAGGGGCCGAGTATCAACTCGTTGTCAGAGACATCCCACAGGTAAAAACCTGCCCAGTTGATGTTTGAAAATTGTTCGGTCAAGAGAGCCGAGGCATTGCTCAAATTAGCGATCATGTTTGTTTCACCTGCGATGAGAGCCTCCAGTTGTTTATTCAGCATGTACGTGATTTCGTTAGACATAAGTTGATCCCTTCTCTATTAAATTTATCTAATTTGCTTGCTAGTATAACATAATTCACTTAAGTTTGATATACTAGACAAAAGAGTGAGAAAGCCATAAACGGCAAAGAAGTGTTGGAGGCGAAAGCATGACAGTTGAATTAATCATAACCTTGAGTATTATTGTACTTGCTGTACTGATCTATACCGTTACATATTTTGTTAGAAAGAAACATTACGAGCGTATCGATGAGCTGGATCGGATGAAAAAAGAGTTGTATGCTCAAATGCCTTCGAATAAAGTCCGGACCTTGGATAAAATGATGATCACCGGTCAGTCAAAAGAAGTAGCGAATACTGTTATAGCTGATATCAGTCTGATTGAGGAAAAAAAACTTCCGGCTATCGAATCCTATTTATTTGAGGCTGAGCAGGCAACAGATCGCTATCGCTTCAGCCAGTCCACGAAAAGTGAGCAGAAGGCAGAAGAACTGCTGAAAGAGACAGGCGAAAGTATCGGGCGTACTTCTGAGAAACTGGATGAACTGCTGCAGAGAGAACAGGCAAATCTGAGAAAAATCGATTCCATCAAGAAACGTTATCATAAGGTAAGAAAAGAGTTACTGGCAAAGAGCTTTACTTTCGGGGAGTCGATCAACAGTCTTGAAGATAAGCTCGGTGAGATGGAAAACCTGTTCACTTCCTTTTCCGACCTGACTGCCTCTGGCGATCATGAAGAAGCAAAAAAAGTAGTGAATCAGCTGGAATCCCGGTTGAATGAAATGGAAGCTATGATGGCATCAATCCCGGAAATCAACGCTAAGATCGAAAATGATTATGAGAAACAGCTTGAAGAAATCAGAGAAGGATATGAGACGCTGGTCGAACAGAATTACAATTTCCCTGAATCTCTAGATATCGAAGAGCGGATCAGTCACTTAGCTGGTAAGACAGCGCATATAAAAGAACTGCTGGTTCAACTTGAATTAAATGAAATCGAGTCGGAACAAGCGGATGTGGAACAGGCTATTGATGAGCTGTATGATGTTATGGAAAAAGAAATCGACGCCAAGTATGCACTCGAAAAACTATTGAGAAAAATACCCAAAATCATTTATTATGTCACGAACCAGAGTAAGGAACTGAGTTTGGAAATAGATCGTATCGGACAGAGTTATCACCTTTATCAGGGCGAACAGGATACCTATCTGGAAATGAATAATCTGATGAAGGAGCAGAAAAAAATAGTGAACAGTCTTTCCGAGCAGATCGATAAAAACAATATCGCCTATTCGGATGCTGAAGAACTGCTGCTTCAAGCTTTCAGTCAGCTGGAAAACCTTTCACATGCCTACGATAGCCTTTCAGAGAGCTTGTATGCCTACCGGGATAAAGAAAAAGAAATAAAAAAAGACCTGGAAGAAATGGAACATGCGCTTAGAGAAATGAAGAGATATATTCAGGGGAAACACCTCCCGGGGCTTCCTGGAGATTACCTGGATCTGTTCTTCTATACAACCGATCATTTAGAAAAGCTATCAGTAGAATCTGCTCGACCAAAGCTTGACCTTGAGGCAGTCACGCGTCTGCATGCCCTTTGTGATGAAGATATCGAGCATCTGGCAGATAAAACTGAAGCAATTGTCGATAATGCTCTGCTGACAGAATTAACAAGCCAGCGCCTGTATCGGTACAAAGATGAGTATCCGGGAGTCATGGAAACGATCAAGTACAGTGAGGCCTTGTTCCTTGACGATTATGATTATGAAACCTCACTGAAAATGGTGAGAGAAAAGCTGGAATCCATAGAACCAGGTGCCTTTGAAGAAGTAAAGGCGCTGTATAAGAAAGAAATGTCAAACGCTCAGTAGTGAAAGACAGAGACTCTCAGACCGCAGAATGTATACGGCTGAGAGTCTTTTTATGGTAAGGCATCTTTTGAGAAGCGTCGATTATGACTTGAAGCCTGGAAGAATTTTGTTATAATATATAGAGTTTGATGAAAACCAGAATTTAGAAGAGGTGCAAGATGATTTATTTTGATAATTCTGCAACGACTAAAATCGATGCATCTGTGTTAGAGACCTATCATTCTGTCAGCGATCACTACTACGGTAACCCGTCAAGTCTACATCAGATGGGGGAACAGTCAAGGCAGCTTTTAACTCAGTCAAGAAATCAGATTGCCGAGTTGCTAAAAGTCAGCAAAGAAGAAATTTATTTTACCAGCGGCGGAACTGAAGGAGATAATCTGGCTATTAAAGGTACTGCGCTTGCGAAGAAGGAATACGGGCGTCATATTATTACGTCAACCATTGAACATCCGGCAGTTATTGAGAGTATGGAGCAGCTGGAAACATTGGGGTGGGAAGTGACCTACCTCTCCGTTGACGAGAAAGGCCAAATAGATCTCGATGAATTTGAACGGTCATTAAGAAAAGATACGGTACTCGTTTCTTTGATGGCTGTCAATAATGAAACTGGGAGCCTTCAGCCTCTGAAAGAAGTGGGAGAACTGCTTGAACATTATCCTTCTGTCCATTTTCATGTGGATGCAGTTCAGGCTCTCGGAAAAATCGACCTTGACCTCAATCACTCAAGGATCGATATTGCCGTTTTTTCAGGCCACAAATTTCACGCACCAAAAGGGACTGGCTTTGTTTATGTGAAAAGCGGAAGGAAACTGGCCCCTCTACTGAGCGGTGGCGGACAGGAAACTGGGGTGAGAAATGGCACTGAGAATGTTCCCGGCAATGTTGCGCTGGCAAAAGCCTTAAGATTACTGATGGGAAACAAAAAAGAAGTTAACCAGCGATTCATAGATATGAAACGGTCTTTATTGAATTATTTTTCAAGGCTGGACAAAGTGACTGTTTTTACACCGGAAGAAAGTGCACCTCATATCATCTGTTTTGGGATTAAGAATATCAAAGGCGAAGTGTTAGTACATGCGCTTGAAAAACAGGGTATTTACATTTCAACGACCAGTGCCTGTTCCAGCAGAAAAAAAGATAAAACTTACTCTGTAAAAGAAATGGGTTATTCAATAAAAGAAGCAGAATCTGCTGTCCGCATAAGCTGGAGTCATATAAATACTCAGAAAGAGATCGATACATTCAAGAATGTATTTGATGCTATATATTTACAGTTGAAATCAATCGAGTAGAGGAGAACCAATTTGGAAATCACAGAATTAATGATACGTTACGGTGAATTATCCACCAAAGGAAAAAATAAGAAAGCATTTATTAAAATACTGAATAGAAACGTAAGAAAAAAACTGGCCGGCTACCAGAATTTGAAGATCACTTATAATCATGACCGCATGCACGTCAAGCTAAATGGAGAAGATTCTGAAGAGGTCATTAAAGAATTAAAGGAAGTTTCGGGCATACAGTCCTTTTCGCCTATCATAAGAGTCGAGAAATCGATTGAAAAGGCTAAAAAGGCGGTCGTTCAATTGATCAGAAATAATTATCGTCCAGGGATGACGTTCAAGATTAATACACGTCGAGCAGACCATTCTTTTGAATATGATACAAATGAGATGAATCGCCTCCTCGGCTCGGCTGTGGAAGAAGCCATCGAGGATATCCATGTTAAAATGAAAAATCCCACCGCGACATTGAGAGTTGAAGTCAGAACAAGAGGGATCTTTATTTCGGTCGATACGATTCAGGGGATGGGTGGACTGCCGATCGGTTCCTCAGGCAAAGGCATGCTGATGCTATCCGGAGGTATCGATTCTCCTGTAGCAGGGTACCTTTCGTTGCGAAGAGGTATGGAAATTGAAGCTGTTCATTTTCATAGCCCGCCGTACACGAGTCCACAGGCGTTAAAAAAAGCAAAAGATCTGACGGCTAAGTTATCTCGATTCGCTGGTGAGATCACATTTATAGATGTTCCATTCACTGAAATTCAGGAACAGATAAAAAAAGTGGTACCTGAATATTATTCTATGACAGTCACCAGAAGGATGATGCTTAGGTTAACTGACGAAATAAGAAGAAAACGTAATGGCGCAGCTATTGTTAACGGGGAATCACTCGGTCAGGTAGCTTCACAGACACTTGAGAGTATGCAGGCAATAAATGAGGTGACGAGCACGCCGGTCTTGCGCCCGTTGATTTCTATGGATAAAATGGATATAATCAGCATTGCTGAACAAATCGATACATTCGAACTGGCAGTTCAGCCCTTTGAGGATTGCTGTACGATTTTTGCACCCGCTAACCCGAAAACGAGACCGAAACTGAAAAAAGTACAGGCTTTTGAAAGTGCGCTGGATGTGTCGGGGTTGATCACTAGGGCACTTGAAGGTATAAAAATCGAGCAAATCAGTAAAAAGACGAACGAGAATAAAAAAATGGAAAAAGTCTTTGCTGAGCTATTATGATGTTTTAGTTGCCAAACCCCTGCCGAAACAGGTAAACTAGAGGTATACTATAGGAAAGAAGGGGAAACAATGGACGTAACAATGAAAGGTGAAAAATTTCAGACTAACGGACCCGTTCCAGAAGTAGGAGAGAATGCTCCTTCCTTCAACCTTAAGAACCTGCATAATGAAGACGTTAAACTTTCCGATTATGAAGGAGAAGTCGTTATTTTAAGTACTTTCCCAGATATAACGACGAGTACCTGTGCAAGACAGACGGATACCTTTAATACAGAAGGTAAAGAGTTGACCAATACCACAGTCCTCTCGATCTCAGCAAATACTGTTGAAGAGCAGGAAAAGTGGGCACAAGCAAAAGAAGTGGATACTGTCTTGCTGCATGACAGAGACCGGACCTTCGCCAAGGAATACGGTCTGTATATTGAAGATATGGATAAAATCGCACGTGCCGTATTCGTATTGAACAGACAAGGACAGATCGTTTATAGAGAGATCGTTAAAGAAATGTCCGGTGATCCGAATTACGAAGAGGCTTTATCAGCTGCCCGACATGAAGAGGCTGAGCTGAGTTAATATAAATGAATAAATAAAGGCAATGATCATGAGTAGTATCAATAAAGACGGTCTTAGAGAATGGGTGTCTGGTGGAAATCCCTGATCGATCTTATTGAGAAGTAGCATGTGAGCTATGCAGTGAACAGGGAAGTAGCTGTAAATGGACTGACAGCCCATTAAAACTGTTGTTAAGAGATCACTGTAGTGCATGACAGTGGTAATTTAGGTGGTACCGCGAAGCATTCGTCCTATGTCCATAGGATGAATGCTTTTTTTATGAAAAAGAGGAGTGATCATGTTGGAAAAACCGTTAGATATGTCAAAGAAATACGAACCATCAAAAGTAGAAGAAGGCCGCTATGAGAAATGGCTCAAGGAAGATTTGTTCAGACCGAATGATGAAGGAGCAGAACCTTATTCTGTCGTAATTCCCCCTCCCAATGTGACAGGAAAACTGCATTTGGGTCACGCCTGGGATACAACACTGCAGGATATCATTATCCGTCAGAAAAGAATGCAGGGATACGATGCCCTGTGGCTGCCCGGGATGGATCACGCCGGGATCGCTACCCAAGCAAAAGTAGAAGAAAAACTAGCTCAGGATTCCATTTCAAGGTACGATTTGGGAAGAGAAAAATTCCTGGAAAAAGTATGGGAATGGAAAGAAGAGTATGCTGAAAACATCCGCAGTCAGTGGTCGAAAGTAGGCATCTCCGTAGATTATTCGAGGGAACGCTTTACTTTAGATCAAGGTCTTAATGATGCAGTGAATAAAGTTTTTGTCGACTTATATAATAAAGGACTTATCTACCGCGGCGAATACATTATCAATTGGGATCCCAAGGCGCAGACAGCTTTGTCAGATATCGAAGTCGACCATAAAGATGTCAACGGTGCCTTCTACCACATCACGTATCCTATTGTGAATGGTGAAGGTGAAGTGGAAATCGCAACGACACGACCGGAAACGATGCTCGGCGATACAGCGGTGGCCGTACACCCTGAAGACGAAAGATACCAGCATCTCATAGGTAAAAAAGTCCTGCTTCCAGTGGTCGAAAGAGAACTGACTGTCGTCGCAGATGATTATGTGGACAGGGAGTTCGGAACAGGGGTGGTCAAAATCACTCCTGCCCATGACCCTAATGACTTCGAAATAGGCAAGCGTCATGACCTGGAACAAGTAAATGTCATGAACAATGACGGGTCGATGAACGAACTGGCTGGAAAATATGCAGGCATGGATCGTTTTGACGCACGAAAGGCCCTTGTTAAAGATTTGAAAGATTCCGGATACCTCATCAAAGTAGAAGAGATGACACATAGCGTTGGTCACTCAGAACGTACAGGTGTGATCGTTGAACCCAGACTGTCTACGCAATGGTTTGTTAAAATGCAGCCGCTGGCTGAACAGGCCCTGAAAAATCAGCAGACCGAAGACAAGGTCAATTTCGTGCCAGAACGGTTTGAAAAAACATTCAATAACTGGATGGAAAACGTTCATGACTGGGTCATTTCCAGACAATTATGGTGGGGGCACCGTATTCCGGCCTGGTATCACAAAGAGACCGGCGAACTGTATGTTGGAGAAACTGCTCCGCAGGACAGTGAAAACTGGGAACAGGACAGCGATGTACTGGATACATGGTTCAGTTCAGCCTTATGGCCGTTTTCGACTATGGGATGGCCGGACACAGAGTCAGAAGATTTCAAAAAATATTTCCCGACCAGCACACTGGTTACGGGTTATGATATCATCTTTTTCTGGGTCAGCCGCATGATTTTCCAGAGTCTGGAATTTACCGGAAAGGCGCCATTTAAAAACGTTCTGATCCACGGTCTTATTAGAGATGAGCAAGGCAGAAAAATGAGCAAATCGTTAGGTAACGGTATCGATCCGATGGATGTGATCGATCAGTATGGCGCCGATGCTTTAAGATGGTTCTTATCTAATGGCTCGGCTCCGGGGCAGGATGTTCGGTTCAGCTACGAAAAAATGGATGCCTCCTGGAACTTCATTAACAAGATCTGGAATGCCAGCCGATACGTTATTATGAACCTGGAAGATTTTTCTGTGTCAGACATCGATTTGTCAGGAGATAAATCGATTGCTGATAAGTGGATACTCGCTCGTTTGAACCAGACTATCAAACAGGTCACTGAACTTTTTGAGAAGTTTGAATTCGGTGAAGCAGGAAGACGACTCTATACCTTTATTTGGGATGATTACTGTGACTGGTACATCGAAATGAGTAAAGAGCTGCTTATTCAGGGTACAGAGGAACAGAAAGTCACGACAAAATCTGTCCTGGTCCATGTATTGGACCAGACGCTGCGTCTGCTGCATCCGATCATGCCGTTTGTGACAGAGGAAATCTGGGAGCATATCCCGCATGAAGGTCATTCTCTTGTCGTGGCAGAATATCCTGAAACGGTAAGTGAGTTTAACGATCAGGAAGCGATCAACAACATGGAGATGCTGATCGAACTGATCCGATCCGTCCGCTCGATCCGTCTTGATGCCAATCGCCCATTATCGAAAGAAATCGATATACTGATAAAAACGAAAGGTGAAAAAGAAAAGGCATTTCTAGTGGAAAACCAGTCCTTTATCGAGCGTTTCTGTAATCCTAATGAACTGGTGATCGATACGGAAGTGGATATGCCGGGTGAAGTGAAATCTGCAGTCATTTCCGGAGCTGAAGTCTATCTGCCGTTAGCCGGGCTGGTCGATATACAGGAAGAAATCGAACGTCTGGAACAGGAAAAAATCAAATGGCAGCAGGAGATAGACAGAGTAGAGAAAAAACTGGCGAATGAGAAGTTTGTACAGAATGCACCAGAAAAAATCGTGCACGCTGAAAAAGAGAAAGGCAGAGATTATAGAGAGAAATATGATGCGGTAACTAATCAGATCGAAAAATTAAAGCAAGTCAAAGAAGGCTGACTATGAATAAAGTTGTTGTTTTTGATATGGATGGCTTGATGTTCGACACGGAGCCGCTTTACTATAAAGCGAATCAGAAAACAGCTGATGCATTGAGCATTCCGTTTGACTACTCTTTTTACGAGAAGTATATCGGAGCGAGTGAGAGTGATTTTTTTGATGCAATGTTCGATCAGTTTCCTCAAAGCAATGTCCAGCAGTTCATTATCGACAGTAAAAAAGATGTTGAAAAACTCCTGCTTTCTGAACCGCCGAAAATGAAGAAAGGTCTAGTCGAGCTGCTCGATTATTTAAAAGGCAAGGGATATAAAACTGTGGTTGCTTCCAGTTCAACACGGAAATTAGTGGAGAACCTTCTTGATCTAACTGATATCAGAGATTATTTCGATGCTTATATCGGAGGAGACGAAGTTGCTGAATCCAAACCACATCCTGAAATATTCCAGAAAGCAGTAGAGCGTGCTGGGAATCCGCAGTCTGATGTCCTGGTGCTGGAAGATTCACTTAATGGTATCCGGGCAGCCTATGCAGCCGGATATAAAGTGATCATGGTCCCTGATCTAGTGGAACCGACGGAAGAAGCGAAAGCGAAAACATTAGAAATTTGTGAGGATTTGGAAGAAATTCTTATCAAAATAAAAAGTGAGAATTTTTTTTAAAAGACAGTATATTAAACAGAGAAGATAAAAATCTTCTCTGTTTTTTTATTGGAGGGAATTCTATGCTTAATCAGAAATTTGTTGATGTTCCAAAAGAGTCAAGACCCAGAGAAAGAATGAAGGAATATGGTCCTGAAGCATTGGCCAATCATGAACTGCTGGCCATACTGCTTCGCACAGGAACAAAAGATCATAATGTCATTCAATTGAGCATGCAGGTTTTTTCATACTTTGATGATCTATATATGTTTAAGAATGCATCACTTGAAGAACTGTTATCGATACCCGGTATTGGCAAAGCGAAAGCTTTTGAAATGCTTGCCTCTATCGAATTGGGCAAGCGCCTTGCTAAAACAACCGTTCTGAAAGAAGGGGCTGTGACGTCGAGTCAGTTTGTCGGGAAATTATTGATGGAGGAACTGAAGGGGCTGCAGCAGGAATTGGTAGTAGGGCTGTTTTTAAACACGAAAAATGAAATAATAAAAAAAGAGACGATATTTAAAGGAAGTTTAAATTCGAGCGTAGCTCACCCGAGAGAAATTTTCAAAGCTGCTATAAAATATTCTTCCGCGCGCATAATCATTGCGCATAATCATCCTTCCGGTAATCCTGAACCTTCAGAAGCTGATTTGAGATTCACAGAGAGAATGAGTGAAGTGGGTAAAATCGTAGGTATCGAACTCCTGGATCATTTTATTATTGGAGAGGATCAGTATATCAGTCTGAAAGAGTATGGAGCCATGTGAATACTGCTTTTTTTCACAAAGTATGAACAAGATAATTTGACAAAAAAGTGCTAAATACTTGCACAAAAGAATATAGCGTGGTACTATGAGTTTAGCATTTTGTTAGGGAAAGAAAAAAGTAATGTGTAACAACATTCCGATTCGTACCTATAGCAATAATGTGAAATAATTTGTGCTTTAAGGCACGAGGAGGAACAGTAAACATGGAAAACGGTACAGTAAAATGGTTTAACGCAGAAAAAGGATTTGGATTTATCGAGCGCGAAGGTGCAGACGATGTATTCGTACACTTCTCAGCTATCAACGAAGAAGGATTCAAATCATTAGAAGAAGGTCAAGCAGTTACTTTCGATATCGAAGAAGGCGCACGCGGACCTCAAGCAGCAAACGTAGAAAAAGCTTAATACTAAACTATTATAATTTTTTTAACCGAGTAGGATATTTATCCTACTCGGTTTTTTAGTACACTGAAAAAAATAAATGTGACATTTCAAATATTAAATTTAAAAGAAAGTGCCCGTAAGCTAGTGCATATTCGCAAAGAAAAAGGTACAATTACATAATGTAAGTTTATGATCTATAATGTTAGTACGTGAAAGTGTTGAAAGGAGATTTTTTAGTGTTCTGGTTCAGAAAAAAAGGGGTCGGTATCGATTTGGGTACCGCTAATACGAATGTTTATATAGAAGGAAAAGGTATCGTCCTAGGCGAACCTTCAGTTGTAGCAAAAGATAAAACAAATGATGAAGTGGTATCTGTTGGTGAAAATGCTCAGAAAATGATTGGTCGTACCCCGGGAAGTATCGTCGCTCTACGTCCCATGAAAGACGGTGTGATCGCAGATTTTGATACAACAGCCGCCATGCTTGAATATTTTATAACTAAAGCTGTTGGAAAACGTGGATCTAAGCCTGAAGTTGTTGTCTGTGTGCCTGGTGGAGGGACAGAAGTCGAAAAGAGAGCGATCATTGATGCGGCTAAAATGGCTGGAGCAAGAGATGCCTATCTGATAGAAGAGCCGTTTGCTGCTGCGATCGGTGCAGGGTTACCTGTCAACGAACCTACAGGCAGTATGGTCGTGGATATCGGGGGTGGAACCACAGATGTCGCAACGATATCTTTAGGTGGTATCGTCAGCAGCCGTACGATAAAAATGGCAGGGGACCAGATGGATCAGTCCATTATTCAGTATATTAGAAACAAATATAATCTGCTTATTGGCGAAAGAACGGCTGAAGCTGTGAAAATAGAATTAGGAAGTGCTTCGATCGAAGAGGCTAAAGACATGGGATCAATGGATATTCGTGGAAGAGATCTGTTGACAGGTTTACCTAAAACGATATCGATTCCGGCTATTGATGTAGCAGAAGCAATCAAAGAAGTGATCGAAGGCATTCTTATAGCTGTTAAGGGAACACTCGAGGATACTTCTCCGGAAATCTCAGCTGATGTTATTGATCGTGGTATCGTCTTGACCGGTGGCGGAGCTTTGCTGAAGCATCTGAGCGATGTGATTGCAGAAGAAACTGATGTCCCTGTTTTTGTAGCCAGCAATCCTTTAGATTGTGTAGCGATAGGAACCGGAGAAGCATTGAATCACATGCACATCTACAGAAAGCAATCAAGATAAATATTTAAACTAGCGGGAAGATATTCTTCCCGCTAGTTTAATGAGCGCCAATGTATGCGTGTTCTATAAGAGAATACGCATACCAGCCGCGCATTTCAAACTGCCTCTACGAACTGACTATAATCTATGGTAAAATAAGCGAAGTTAAATTATAAGAGGTGTCACAATTGAACCAGTTTTTTACAAATAAAAAATTAATCGTCCTGCTTGTGAGTGTGATTTTGTTTGTTTCACTCATTTCATTATCGATGAGAAATGCTGAAAATATTCCATTCGTTCAACAGGCGACCAATGATATTACTGCGGTGCTTGGAAGAGTCTATTCAAAACCTGCGAATGCTATTATCAGCGTGTTTGATTCGATAGATGATTTACAGGATACGTATGCGGAAAACCAGAGGTTGAAAATAGAAATCGATCGCATCTATGAACGTCAGGCAGAATTGAATACATTAAAAGAGGAGAACACTCGTCTTGAAGAAGAACTGGATTTACAGCAGTCACTAACCGATTACCGAACGATCTCTGGGACCGTTATTTCCCGCAATCCGGATAACTGGGTCGACCAGGTGGTGATTGACCGCGGAAGTCAGGATGGTGTTGAGGTAGGGATGCCGGTCATGTCAGGCAACGGTCTGGTTGGACGTATCTCTGAAACGAATCCGACAAGTTCGAAAGTTGTTCTGCTTACTAATATCGAACAGACGTCTAATCAGGTTTCTTCAGAGATCGTCATGGAAGATGAGACAGTATATGGTATCATCAGCGACTATGACGAGGAGAGAAATCAGCTCCTGATGTCTCAGATAACGTCAACATTAGAAATAAGCGAAGGAGAACTAGTGACCACTTCCGGTTTAGGCGGATCCATACCTCGCGGACTGGTTATTGGTGAAGTGGAAGAAGTTTCTATGGATGCTCACGGACTTGCTCAGCAGGTATATGTGAAGCCTTCTGCTGATTTTAACAATATACGATTCGTGACCATTATTCACCGTCTGGCTGAAAGTGGTGAAGATTGATGGGTAACTGGAAAAAAGTGACCATTCCCATTTTTCTTTTGTTTTTTACTTTGCTTATTGATGGCGGCCTGACTTATCTGTTTCGCGATCAGCTGAGTACATCTTTTGGCTTAATGATCCCCCGACTGGTCGTTATTACATTGATCATGCTCTCTTTCTACCTGGAACCAAGGCAGCTGTATATTCTTGCCTTTGCATTCGGATTTGTTTATGACAGTTACTACAGTGGTGTTTTGGGCATTTATATTGCAGCATTCATATTGATCCCGTATCTGATCATACAAATCCGTCAGATAATCAATCCATATTTCTATGCAATACTGCTGATCAATATTGTCGTCCTGACACTGATGGAATTATTTGTCTTTAGTGTGTACCGGGTCATCGGTTTGTCCGATATGACGCTGCAACTGTTCTTAGTCAGTCGTCTGAATGGTACGCTGATATTTAATACTGTTGCTTTTTTAGTCATCGGCTATCCGCTGAAGGAATGGATCAAGGTGCTTGTCAGTATGGAAGATAAAAAGACAGGATCGAGCAGAAAAAACAATGTATCAATAAGATAAAACTAGAGGTGAAACGGAATGAAGAGTGCGGTATCGCTAAAAGGAACACAAGAAGGTTATCAGCTTATTATTCAGTCTTCAGCTTCTCTCCAGGACGTGTATGATGAACTGGAATCGCTGACTTTACAGATGAAAAAAGACTCTCATGCTGGAAGAGAAATCATCTTTCATGTCAAGACTGGCCAGAGAGAACTTACGGACGCGGAAAAAGACAAGATTTCAGAAATCGTCGAAGATGACTATTTTAAGATTTCTTCCTTCGAATCAGAAGTCATGTCACTGGAAAAGTGTTTACAGTGGCATAAAGAAGCAAGCCCCACGCTGGAAGTCAGAACTGTTCGAAGCGGACAGATCGTCGAAGCGGAGGGGGATATGCTGCTCATCGGGGTCGTCCATCCTGGAGGGACCGTACGGGCAACAGGGAGCATTTATATCATAGGTGAACTAAAAGGAATTGCCCACGCAGGGGTCAGCGGCAAAGAAAGTGCTGTAGTGGTTGCCAATTTCCGGTATAATGCTCAAGTAAGGATAGGCGACAACGTACATGTTATTGAGAAAAAAGATCAGCCTAAAGATGAAAATGCTGACACAACTGAATTTGTATATGTTAATGATTTACATATCATTGAAATTTCCAGTTTGGAAAATTTAAAAACGATTCGACCAGAATTAGGTAAACATGCAGGAGGTATTTATAATGGGTAAAGCCATAGTAATAACATCAGGTAAAGGTGGAGTAGGTAAGACCACGTCCACAGCAAATATTGGAACAGCTCTAGCACTTCAAGGGAAAAAAGTCTGTCTTGTCGATATGGACATCGGATTGAGAAACCTTGATGTTATTTTAGGTCTGGAAAACAGAATAATTTATGACATTATCGATGTAGTAGAAGGTAGAGCCAAACTGCATCAAGCCCTGATAAAAGATAAACGGTTCAATGACCAGTTGTTCCTTCTTCCAGCGGCCCAGCATGCAGATAAAAATGCGATAAATGAGATACAGATGGTGGATATGGTCGAAGAACTGAAAAAAGACTTCGACTACATCCTCATCGATTGTCCAGCGGGTATTGAACAAGGATTTAAAAATTCTATTGCTGCCGCAGATGACGCCATATTAGTCACTACACCAGAAATTTCTGCCATCAGAGATGCTGACAGAATCATCGGGCTGATCGAACAAACGCCTATTCAGGCGCCTCAGCTTGTTATCAATCGTATCCGTAAAGGAATGATGGAAGCTGGAGACGTAATGGACGTAGAAGAAATCACACGTCATTTGTCTATTAAATTATTAGGCATTATTTTCGAGGATGATGAAGTCGTTCGGGCGTCCAATAAAGGAAATCCCGTCGTATTAGATCCTGACCACCCTTCGTCGCAAGGATATCGTAATATCGCGAGAAGAATACTCGGTGATACTGTACCTTTGATGACGCTGAAAGAAGAAAAAGTCAGTTTCTGGAAAAAAATATTTGGCTTTGGAAAATAAATATGCTATGATGTAAAAAATAATAAATGGCTATGATGAGAAAAAGTAAAAGATATACCTTTTCAGAGAGGTTACGGTCGGTGAGAGTAACTATAGGTGGTCTTTGAAAACACATCTCTAAGCTAAAAGCTGAACTCGAGTAAGCTTATCGGCTGCACCCGTTATCGTGCCAGCGTTTAGTCGTTTTGAACGTGTTGAGGTGATGATTACTTTATATCGTCACGAATAAAGGTGGGACCACGATATTTGATCGTCCTTTAATTCTCTTTTTAAGAGGATTAAAGGACGTTTTTTTTGTTTATACAGGAACTGCAGTCCTGCGTGAACACTTGAATTGGAAATTGAAAAAGTATAAATAACTCTAGGAGGAACACTCATGAAAAATTCAAAATTATTATTAACAGGATTAATTGTTTCGGGAATCGTTTTAACAGGATGCCAGACCGATGAGTCAGAAAGCAGTACAGGTGAAAATGCATATGTTGTCGGATTAGATGACACCTTTGCGCCTATGGGATTCAGAGATGATGATGGCAATCTAGTTGGTTTTGATATCGATCTGGCCGAAGCTGTGGCTGCTGATCTGGATTATTCGATCAGCTTTCAGCCGATCGACTGGGCGATGAAAGAGACAGAATTAAATGCCGGTAATATCGATATGATATGGAATGGTTACACCATCACGAATGAGCGTGCCGAAAAAGTCGACTTTGGAACCCCATATCTGGAAAACAGTCAGCTGATCGTAACTCTGGAAGGAAACGGGATAGACACCAAATCTGACTTGGCAGGCAAAAAAGTTGCAGCCCAGCAATCCTCGAGTGCAGTCAGCGCCATCGAAAGCGATCCTTCAGATATATTGAGCCAATTTGATAATGGCGAAGTGATACAGTTCCCATCAAATAATGATGTGTTCAATGACTTGATCTCCGGGCGAAGCGACGCCATAGTCGTTGATGAAACATTGGGACGGTTCTACATGTCACAGAATGCATCACCTGATTACAAGGTGCTGGAGGATAATTTCGGTAATGAAGAGTATGCGGTAGGTTTCAGGCAAGATGATGATGAATTGAGAGAAGAATTTAATGCATCATTAGAAAGACTCATGGAAGATGGAACATATGACGATATCTATCAGACATGGTTCAGCGAACAGGAATAATTTATAGGAGTGAAAGTCATGTTATGGTCAGCCTTGCCTTCAATTATTGGAGGCTTAGAGTTAACGTTGAAGTTGTTCGGTTTAGTACTGGTAGTGTCACTGCCGCTTGGGTTGGTTGTGGCAGTAGTAAAAGTGTATGGACCTAAATTTCTACAAAGGCTCATTACGCTTTATATATATGTGATGCGGGGAACGCCGCTGCTGCTTCAATTAATGTTTGTATTCTTCGGCTTGCCTTACATTGGAGTGACACTTGATCGCTTCCCGGCTGCAGTTTTTGCTTTTGTCCTGAACTATGCTGCTTATTTCGCAGAGATTTTCAGAGGTGGGATGGTAGGTGTACCGACTGGCCAGTTTGAAGCACTGAAAGTGCTTGGAATCAGCCACTTTAAAGGTTACCGGAAAGTCATCTTTCCTCAGGTGCTGAAAACGACGCTACCCAGCATAGGTAATGAAGTACTGGCGCTGGTAAAAGATACATCACTTGTCTATATTCTGGGTTTAGGTGAAGTGTTGAGAGCTGGTCAAATTGCAGCCAACCGGTATGCCTCACTTATTCCATTTATATTCGTTGGTGCCCTTTACCTTATCGTGACAGGTGTAATTTCATATCTGCTCAATAAAATCGAAAAGCAGTATCAAATATAAAGGAGGTATTCAGATGCTTGAAATAGATCATTTAGGTAAGAAGATGAATGGGATCGATTTGATCAAAGACTTTTCTTTAACAGTCAGAAAGCGAGAGATCGTTTCGATTGTAGGTGAATCCGGTTCAGGCAAGACAACATTTATCCGGGTGCTGAATCAACTGGATGTTCCGGACGAAGGTCAGATCAGACTGGATAATGATGTTTTGTTTACCAGCCATGAGAGCGACAAAAAAGCAAATAAAAAAATCGGACTGGTTTTTCAGGATTTTCAGCTGTTTCCTAACCTCACCGTTAAAGAAAACTGTACGCTCAGTCCGATCCTTAATAAGGATCTCAGTAAAAAAGAAGCCGAACTCAAAGCCGATGAATTACTTAAAAAATTAGCTATTGACGATAAACAGGCTGTCTACCCTAAAGAACTATCGGGAGGCCAGAAACAGCGTGTGGCCATAGCCCGGGCACTCATGCTGGAACCTCAGATATTATGTCTGGATGAACCGACTTCCGCACTTGATCATGAGACAGCTAACCGGTTCGGTGAGCTGCTCATTTCCATCATCAAAAATGATGTCGGCGTAATTATGATCACCCACGACTTGAGATTTGCCGAGACATTCAGTGATCGTATCGTATCTTCACGCCAGTTTTTGAACAAAAGCTGAACGCATAAGCAGCTGACTGTTTTCTTTACTGCTTCCTGAATTAATGATTGACTCTGGTGCGGTGATTTGGTATGCTAGTAACGTTGTAAATGTGTAGCACCACAACTACAACCGCTCGTATATAAGTCAAAAAGCAGGAAACTGCTACTTATAGCGGCGAGTCTAAGTGCTTAAGAATAAAACGGAATGTTTTATTCATTAATTAAAGGAGGTGCAGCAAACATGTACGCAATTATCAAAACAGGTGGAAAACAGTTTAAAGTTGAAGAAGGCCAAGATATCTTCGTAGAAAAATTAGACGGAGAAGCTGGTGATTCAGTAACTTTTGACGAAGTTTTGTTTGTTGGAGGAGATAATACTGTAGTAGGTAATCCCTTCATCGAAGGCGCGTCTGTAGAAGGTAAGATCGAAAAGCAAGGTCGTGCTAAAAAAGTAACGACTTACAAATACCGTCGCAGAAAAGATTCCCATAACAAAAAGGGACATCGTCAGCCATATACAAAAGTTTCTATCACATCAATCAAATCAAACTAATCATTGAGAAAGAGAGACTGAAATGATAGCTATTCAATTTCGCCGTGAAGGTTCAAATCTGATGTCAGTTCAAATGTCTGGACATGCTGAGGCCGGCCCATACGGTTATGATATTGTCTGCGCTGCCGTTTCAGCCTTAAGTATCGGTACAGTAAATAGTCTGACTGAGATAGCTGGGATACCCTTAAAGGTTGTTTCTGCTGAAGATTCTGGAGGCTATCTGGAATTCACTATTCCTGCTGGTATTTCTCAAAAACAAATGGAAACAGGCCAGATACTCCTGAAAAGCCTTCATCTGTCTTTAAAAAGCATAGAAGAAGAATACAGCGAGTATGTAAAAATTAATTCTCTACAAGAGAAATAATGGAGGTGCATTGAATATGTTGAAAATGAATTTACAATTTTTCGCTCATAAAAAAGGTGGCGGTTCAACAACCAACGGTCGTGACTCACAATCAAAACGTTTAGGAGCTAAACGCGGAGATGGACAAGTTGTCTCTGGCGGATCTATTTTATACCGTCAACGAGGAACTAAGATTTATCCAGGTGAAAACGTAGGCCGAGGTGGAGACGACACGCTATTCGCTAAAATCGATGGTGTTGTCCGCTTTGAACGTAAAGGAAAAAACAAAAAGCAAGTTTCTGTTTATCCTGTAGCAAACTAATTATCAAATAAATTGGAATCATAATCTAATCGATTTTGGTTCCTTTTTTTCTATCATAAAAACTGACACCATGTCATAATGTGATTTTCAGTACGGTATAGATGTAGCTTAAATCTTGTACATGACAATCGAATGAGTTAAAATAACAGTAGAGCTTTAATGGATTTTTATTCACTTCCGAATGACTGGATAAGGAATAAAAGCGAAAGGATTGTTGCTGTGGATACATCTAAAGTGGAAAAATTTTATACTGTTTTACTGGAATCAACAAGAAATATAAAGGAAGATTTGGATTCAACCTTTGTCGAAGCTTTTATTGAAACGGGTGAAAACATTCTGGATAACGGAAAAGTACACGTCGAAGACGGGCTTCCTCATCCGGAAACAAGAGATAAGTTAATAGCTTTATACAATTCTGTATCGATCGAAGAATTGTCTCTGGAGGAGAAGAAAAAAGCTATCCAGATGATGCTGATCAGTATAGTGAAAGAGGATCAGCTACAAGTGAACCATCAACCTACGCCAGACGGGATCGGCGTCATCTTATCCTATTTCATAGATCTTTTCTTTGAAACAGATGAACCACTCCATCTCGCAGATTTATCCGTTGGTAGCGGCAATTTGCTTTATACCTTGTTTACGACACTATTTTCAGAAAATAAAGAAGTGAAATTAACGGGTGTAGACAATGATGAACTGCTTATTTCTTTGGCTTCTACGATCTCGGCTATACTCCACATACCTGTTCATTTGATGCATCAGGATGCACTGCAGCCACTGTTGCTGGATCCTGTGGACCTGATGATTTCTGATTTGCCGGTAGGTTTCTACCCCATAGATGTTAAAAAGGATGACTTCAAGACACGTTTTGAAGAGGGGCATTCCTACAGTCATTATTTACTCATAGAACAGGGAATGAAGTATTTGAAAGAAAGCGGGTACGCTTTCTATATACTCCCGACGAATGTATTTGAAACAGAGGAAGTAAAAAGCTTGCTGAAGTATGTTCATTCGGTCGGTCATGTTCAGGCGATCATCCACATGCCACTGGAATGGTTCAGTTCAGTCAAGTCTAGAAAGTCATTATTCATTATTCAGAAGAAGGGTGAAGGCAGCAAACAGGTGTCTGAGGTACTCGTCTCTGATGTGCCTAACATTAAAGACCAAAAGACCTTCAATGAGTTCATTTTAAGTATAAAAAAATGGAAAAAAGAGCAGCAAATATAAAAAAGGGAGCGAACAATATGTCAAAAACAATTGCAATCAATGCAGGAAGCTCAAGTCTGAAATGGAAATTATTCACAATGCCACAGGAAGAAGAACTGGCATCCGGCGTGGTCGAACGTATCGGTTTAAATGATTCTATTTTCACTATTAAATATAATGATGGAGAAAAGTACAAGCAAGTTGTCGATATTGCTGATCACGAAGTAGCGGTCGAGATGCTTCTGAAACAATTAATTGAATTGAATATCATCGAGGACTTCAATGAAATTACAGGTGTAGGACACCGTGTGGTTGCCGGTGGAGAAATATTCAAAGACTCTGCTGTGGTTACAGATGAAGTCATCGAGCAAATCGAAAGTCTAGCTGAATTTGCACCTTTACACAATCCAGCCAATGCTACCGGTATTAAAGCCTTCAAGAAAATCCTGCCGGATATTACAAGTGTTGCCGTGTTTGATACCTCTTTCCATCAAACCATGCCTAAAGTGAACTATCTATACAGTATTCCTTATGAATATTATGAAAAACACAATGCACGTAAATATGGTGCACACGGAACAAGCCATAAATATGTTGCACAGCAGGCAGCAGAGATGCTGGAGAAACCGATCGAAGACCTGAAGATCATTACGTGTCATTTAGGTAACGGTGCTTCCATTACGGCTGTCGACGGGGGTAAATCTGTCGATACATCTATGGGATTCACACCATTAGCAGGGGTCACCATGGGGACACGTTCCGGGGATATCGATGCGTCATTACTACCATTCTTAATGGAAAAAGAAGGCATTGAATCGATCGAGGACATGATTTATATTCTCAACAATGAGTCTGGACTAAAAGGACTTTCAGGTGTTTCAAGTGATATGAGAGATTTGGAAGACGTTGAAGACACGAATGAACGTGCAGCATTGGCTCTACGTATATTTGAAGACAGAGTTAAAAAGTACATTGGTTCATATGTTGCGACGATGAATGGTGTCGACGCCATCGTATTTACTGCAGGGATCGGTGAAAATGGACCGGAAACGCGTGAGAATATCATTAATGGCATCTCATATTTCGGTGCTGAAATCGACAGTGAAAGAAATAATGTCCGTGGCAAGCAAAGAGTTATTTCAACAGATGATTCTAAAGTAAAAGTACTACTCATCCCGACCGATGAAGAAGTCATGATTGCCCGCGATGTAGAAAAATTAAGCAATTAAGTTGATTAAAAATTAAAAGACGTCTCTTTTCCAAAACGGAAAAGAGACGTCTTTTAATGCTTATTTATTCTTCAATAAACTCATTGTTTAAGTCAGTACGGACGATCAATACGTCGCATTTAGCCTGGCGGATAACATACTCAGACACTGAACCAACAAATATACGTTCCACAGCGTTCAAGCCGGTTGCGCCGAGCATGATCAAATCGATACTTTCAGCTTCCGGTATCTGTTTGGCGATCATTATTTTCGGTGAACCATACTCTAAAACTGTTTTGACTTTAGAAAGTCCCTCTTTTTCAGCATATTCCTTGTAGTCATTCAGGGTGTTTTTCGCTTCTTCACGTGCGTTATCAGCAATAGATCCGTCAAATGTGCTAAATGACTGATAGGCACGCGTATCGATAACATGAGCAAGAACAAGAACTGCATCGTTTCTCTTGGCCACTTCAACAGCTTTTTTAAATGCTCTTTCTGCCTGTGAAGACCCATCGATGGCTACCAAAATTTTCTTATACTCTTGTAACATATGACACACAACCCTTCTTATATTCTTACCTACATTATACTAAAAAAGAAATTAAATACCTAATAAAAGGAAAAAAGAGCCAGGACATAAAGTCCTGGCTCTGTGTATGACTAAGTATAAGAAATCCGATGGTGCCGGTTGAATGCCATGTTAGGTTGAACCCGCTATTGGCAGGTGGGCTTCTCCAGAAAAATATTTGACTTCCAAGTGATAAGGCGTGTCAGCAATTCTTCCTTTAGAATCCCAATGTTTGAATAAAACGTTCGGTCAACACAGTTTGTAGGCATCGCGTACACCTCAGAATTCTTATCCTTATATTAGCACAGAGGTTATATTTAGTCAATACAGAGTGCTCGCTAATAGAAAACTTATTTATTCTCATATTTAGACAACTGCTTCTCGAGGGCACTTTCGAATTTAGATGTAACTGCAGGGTAGTAGTATCTTTTATTTTTGATACTGTCAGGCAGATATTGCTGTTTCACCCAGTGACTTTCGTGATTATGAGGATACTGATAACCGACACCGCTGCCCAGTTTTTCTGCGCCGGAATAGTGGGCGTCTTTCAGATGGGCCGGAACATCTCCTGAAAAGCCGTTTCTGACATCACCTAAGGCTGCATCGACAGCGGAAATCGCACTGTTTGATTTTGGTGAGAGACACATCTCGATCACTGCATTGGCTAAAGGGATGCGTGCTTCAGGAAAGCCGATTTTTTCTGCCGCTTCTGCTGCTGTGACAACGCGGGCAACCCCGGCAGGGTTGGCTAATCCGATATCCTCATAAGCGGTAACGATCAGGCGTCTTATAATGATCTTTAACTCTCCAGCTTCGATCAGACGGGCCAGATAATGAAGAGCGGCATGAACATCACTTCCTCTAATCGACTTCTGGAAGGCTGAGATGGCATTATAGTGAGCATCGCCATCTTTATCGTGATTCAAAGCCTTCCTTTGCAGACATTCCTCTGCGGTTTCTTTCGTGATGATAATGGATCCGGCACCGTCTGGTTCAGTTGACTTTGCAGCCAGCTCCAGTGCATTTAAAGCACTCCGCAAGTCACCTTGGGTCGACCGGGCAAAGTAGTCTAAAACATTATCTGCAATAGTAATAGGATAGGTGCCGAGGCCATTTTCTTTGTCAGTCAAAGCTCTGTTTAACGCGGCGATAATATGGTCTGCTGTCAATGGTTTCAGTTCAAAAATCTGTGCCCGACTTCTGATCGCAGGATGGATAGATATATATGGATTTTCTGTGGTCGCCCCAATCAAAACGATCCGTCCGTTCTCAAGATGAGGGAGTAAAAAATCCTGTTTCGGTTTATCCAGACGGTGTACCTCATCGAGAAGCAAAACGACTGTACCGCTCATTTTTGCTTCTTCGACAACGATCTCCAGATCCTTTTTCTTGTCAGTCGCTGCGTTAAGCATGCGAAAGGCGTATTGGGTGGATCCGGCTATGGCACTGGCTATACTTGTTTTTCCTATACCGGGGGGACCGTATAAAATCATTGAGGAAAGCTGTTTGGCTTTAACCATTCTCCATATGATCTTACCTTCTCCCACGAGATGTGTTTGTCCTACGATGTTGTCAATGGTTTTTGGCCGCATACGATAGGCTAATGGTTTATTCAATATGATTCTCCTTAATTGATAGCATGGTTTCAGGTGATACAAGTATAGCATTCTTTCTTGATCAATGAAATAAAGTGAACAGTTGTTTGCCAGCAAAAAGACTATTTTTTATGTTCAGTGACAGCTTTTGTGATATGATATAATTTGACATTAAACGCACATTATAATAAGAGGAAGTATAAAATGAATCTAAAGAAAATAGTACAGAACAATCAGCTTGAGCCATATTTTGTTAAAGGATCCTTTGGCATTGAAAAGGAAGGGCTCAGGACCGATGCATCAGGGCATCTGGCACGAACAGATCATCCTTTAGAATTTGGCAGCCGCAACCATCACCCCTATGTGCAGACAGATTTCAGCGAGTCTCAGCTTGAGTTGGTCACGCCGCCTCAGGATACATTGAAGGAGCAGTATCAGTGGTTGAAGGCACTGCATGACGTAGTCAACCGAACTATCCCAAAAGACGAATTCGTCTGGCCGTTCAGTATGCCCAATATCCTGCCAGCAGAAGCGGATATCCCTTTAATAAAAGTAGATGATTACAGGGAAGTCCGCTACCGTGAAAAATTGTCTGAAAAATATGGGAAGAAAAAGCAGATGATCAGTGGCGTACACTACAACTTTTCTTTTACACCCGAATTCCTGGATAAAATCAATGAATATGTACAGACTGAAGATAATCTGGATGAGTGGTGTAATGATCTTTATCTGAAAATGTCGCGTAACTATTTGAGGTATCAGTGGGTGCTGACCTATTTATTCGGGGCTTCCCCGGTCAGTCATCCTTCACTGCTGGACAGTGAGACGATCGGTCCTGTAAGAAGTCTGAGAAACAGCGAATATGGATACCATAATACGTTCAGCGACACAGTATCTTATGAGTCTATAGAGAATTATATTCGTGATATTGAAGAATTAGTAAAAAACAATATTCTATATGAAGAAAGAGAATACTACGGTTCATCACGACTGCGAGGAGCCGGGAAATACGTCTGTCAGCTAGTCAATAATGGTACGCGCTATGTGGAATTCCGGTCATTTGACCTTAATCCGTTTGACCCTCTTGGTTTTTCATATGAGCAATCTGTGTTTCTTCACTTGTACGTGTTAACGATGGTGTGGATGGACAAAGATAACAGAGATGAAGATATCAAAGAGGGAATAGAGAAGAATGCACGGACATCTCTTGAAAACCCCTATGCCTATTCGCAATATAAAGAAGAGGGGCTATCACTTTTAAATCTGATGAAAGACACCAGCCGGGAATTGAACTTGAGCGATGAGTACACAACGGTCGTCGATAAAGCTATTCATCAGTTCCATCATCCAGAAGAGACCTTATCCGCTGTCATCATGGATAAACTGAAAGACAGAACGTCTTTCATTGACTTTGGCAACACGCTCGGCAAGAGTTACAAACAGTTGTCCATGCAGAAACCATTCCTGCTCAACGGATTTGAAACTCTTGAAATGAGTACGCAGCTGCTTCTGTTCGATGCTCTGCAGTTGGGAGTGAAAACGACTATCTTGGATGAGAATGATCAGTTTCTCGCCTTCAGTTATAAAGGAGACAAAGAATATGTTCGAAATGGGAACATGACATCCAAAGATACGTATATTTCACACTGGCTCATGGCTAATAAAACAGTAACTAAAAAAGTACTGAAAGAAAATGGTTTCGCAGTGCCTGCCGGAGAAGAGTTCTCTTCTTTGGAAGAAGCTAAAAACTATTACGCCATCGCATCCCAAAAAGCGGTGGTGATCAAACCCAAGTCTACAAATTACGGCATCGGGATCACGATATTCAAACAGACCCCCAAAAGGACAGATTATGAAGAAGCTTTGTCTTTTGCCTTTAAAGAAGATGACAGTATCCTTGTGGAAGAATACATTGAAGGAACAGAGTACCGATTTTTTGTTCTGAACGGAAAAGTTGAAGCTGTTTTGCTTCGAGAACCGGCGAATGTAACAGGCGACGGCGAACATTCTGTAAAAGAATTGATTGCTGAAAAAAACAGACACCCTTATAGGGGAGAGAATCATCGGGCTCCGCTTGAAAAAATAAAAATGGGTGAAATCGAAGCGATGATGCTTAAAGAACAGGGCTACACATTTGAAAGTGTCCTTCCAGAAAACGAAAAAGTGTATCTACGGGAAAATTCAAATATTTCGACCGGTGGAGATTCCATCGATGTGACAGATGACATGCACGAAAGCTATAAGTCTGTTGCGGAAGATATCGCCCGCGCCTTAGACGTCAAAGTTACAGGTCTGGATCTGATCGTGCCGGATATTCATATGCCTAGCACCAAAGCAAACAACGGATACACCGTGATCGAAGCCAATTTTAATCCGGCTATGAATATGCATGCCTTTGTACAAAAAGGGAAAGGCAGGCGATTATCAAGAAAAGTGCTGGACATGTTGTATCCCCATATCGAACTCTCCTAGTTCAGAAAGGATAAATAATGAGTGAAACAGTCTATTTAGATCATGCAGCAACAACACCGATGCATCCTGAAGTGATCGAAGTCATGACAGAAACGATGAAAAGAAATTTCGGCAATGCTTCGAGCATTCATCAGATCGGACGCGAAAGCAGAGGGCTGGTGGAAGAAGCACGTCGTACATTTGCAGAAAGTATCCATGCCAAGCCTCAAGAAATCGTCATTACCAGCGGAGGCACAGAAAGTGATAATATGGCTATTTTGAAGACTGCTGAGAAGTATAGAGACAGGGGCAGACATATTATTACGACAGCCGTTGAACATCCGGCTGTCTTAAAGCCCGTGGAGTATCTCGCTGAAGCGGGGTTTGAGATCACGTATCTTCCTGTCAATGAAGACGGGGAAATAACACTGGAACAAGTTCAGGCAGCCTTAAGGGAAGATACCATCCTTGTTTCGATAATGTATGGCAATAATGAAATCGGCAGTCTGATGCCCATAGGAGACATTGGCCGTTACCTGAAGGAGTCAGCCCCGGGGGTCGTCTTTCACACAGATGCTGTCCAGGCTTATGGGACAGAAGATATTGATGTGAAGGATGAAAAAATCGACCTATTATCAGTTTCGGCACACAAGATCAATGGACCCAAAGGAATAGGGTTTCTGTATATAAACGACGATCTTTCGATACCTCGTCTGATCATGGGCGGAGAACAGGAAAACAATAGAAGAGGAGGGACGGAGAACGTCCCTGCGATTGCCGGTTTTAAAAAAGCAGTGGAACTTAGAATGGTAAACAAGTCAGAATTGAGAGAGTCATACAGCTACTTCAAGAAACTCTTTATTAATAAACTGGAGGAAACGGAGATAGACTTTAGTGTGAATGGATCAATAGAAAAAGGTCTGCCTCATATACTCAGTCTGCACTTGAAAGGTATACCGGCTTATAAGCTGCTGATTCACCTTGATCTGGCACGAATCGCTGTCTCTATAGGCTCTGCCTGTTCAGCGGGGAATGTGGATCCCAGCCATGTGCTGATCGCTTTGTATAATGACAATCATCCGGCTATAGAAGAAACGGTCAGGATCAGCTTTGGTCAGGGTGTAACAGAAGAGGGCATTATAAAAACAGTAAATAAAATTCAGAATACCTGTGCTTCTTTAAAGGTAAATTGATGTATAATAAAGACAGTGAAACGTAAAGGGAGGAATTAGTGGATGGCAACGTATAAGCAAGATCATTTATTAGGCAGTGAGGCGCACTACGCTGTGCATGAAGATGCCAAACGGTACACACTCAGAGATAACGGGTTCCTTGAAAGTAAGAACGGGTCGTTTCAGTACGAAAGAGTTCTGTCTCTGCACAGTCAGGATAAAAAAGTTCCCAAACTGAAACTTGTTATTTCCAAGGATATCGATGAGCTGAAGTTATCTGCCGTGACTTCGAATGGTTTAAAAAAGGTCGATCTGTATAAATCCGATCAGCTGGAAGAGGAAAGGAAATTTGCTGAAGGGATCATTGAATCTCTGGTGAATGCAAAGGTACTGAAAAAGGTTTAGCCAGACTAGCTCGTCACGGTGTACACCTTGTCAGATCAAAGACACACAAGGCCATTGTGTGTCTTTTCTTTTAATTATCCCTGCTATCCCTTGATTTATTCATGATAGACAGTATAATAGTACAGACTGGAAACATACGAACCTTCAATTCGTGCAAGTACAGAATCTTTACAGAAATGATGGTGAACACATGTCAAATGCAGATACAAGAGTAGTCGTAGGCATGAGTGGTGGAGTCGACTCGTCAGTTACGGCTTTACTGCTTAAAGAGCAGGGGTATGATGTTATTGGCGTTTTTATGAAAAACTGGGACGATACAGACGAGAATGGTTTCTGTACCGCTACAGAAGACTATAAAGATGTGGCTCTCGTAGCCAACAAAATAGGCATCCCTTATTATTCGATCAATTTCGAGAAGGAGTATTGGGACAAAGTCTTCCAGTATTTCCTGGATGAATACAAAAAAGGACGCACACCGAACCCGGATGTCATGTGCAACAAAGAAATTAAATTTAAAGCCTTCCTTGATTATGCTATGAGTCTTGGCGCTGAATATGTGGCTACAGGGCATTATGCACGGGTAAGCAGAGACGAAGACGGAAGAACTCACATGCTGCGTGGCGTAGATAACAACAAGGATCAGACTTATTTCCTGAACCAGCTGTCTCAGGCACAGCTGTCTAAAGTCATGTTCCCGCTAGGTGAAATGGACAAGAGTGAAGTCAGGAAGATCGCTGAAGAAGCCGGACTGGCGACAGCCAAGAAAAAAGATTCCACCGGTATCTGTTTTATCGGAGAAAAAGATTTCAAGGAATTCCTCATGAACTATCTGCCGGCTCAACCAGGTAATATGGTAACTGAAGAGGGAGAAGTCATGGGCCGTCATGACGGGCTGATGTATTATACCATCGGGCAGAGAAAAGGTTTGGGTATCGGTGGAACAGGTCAGTCTAATGAACCGTGGTTCGTTATCGGCAAAAATCTGAAGAACAACGAACTGATCGTCGGCCAGGGATTCACACATCCCCATCTTTATGCGACGCATCTGGAAGCCAGTGATTTCTCCTTCACGACGGACAAAGAGTACCCTGAAACGTTCAGATGCTCTGCTAAATTCAGATACAGACAAAAAGACGTCGATGTGACCGTTCACTACAATAAAGAAGAAGACAAGGCAGTGGTAGAATTCGACGAACCTGCCCGTGCAATCACTCCTGGTCAGGCCATCGTTTTTTATGACGGCGAAGAATGTCTGGGCGGTGGTACGATAGATCGTGCCTATAAGGAAACTGAATTACTGCAATACATTTAAGTGAGATGATTAAAAAAGAGCTGCTCTGTTGATCAGACAGCTCTTTTTTGCATTAGGGATGAACCCTTTAAAAAGAATGTATTTTCATTACAGGTGTAGTATACTGATAGACAATATTAGTGATAAAAGGAGCGGTGTAGTATGTACTTATTCGAGCAGTATGGTATGGAAGGAGAAGAACAATTCAACTTTTCTTCATTGAAAGACTTGAATTTTCCTCTACATTTTCATCGGGCCTATGAAATAATCATTGTTGAGAAAGGCGAGATGAGCATAACCATTGAAGAAAGAAACTACCATCTAACAGCTAATGAAGCGGTCTTTATTTTTCCGAACCAGTTGCATAAACTGTTTACGCCGGAACAGTCAGTCTGTAGAGTGCTCATTTTTTCGCCGGAATTGATCGGACATTTTTTTTCATCATACAAAGGTTCTGCACCAGAAGATAACCGCTTTACCGTGACAGAAATACCGGAAAAACAGGCGCTGTCATCTGTTTATGCCCAGAAAGCCGTCTTATACAGGTATTGTGACAAACTGATCCGATCGACAACTTTTGAGACAATAAAAGTGTCTTCAAAACGAAAAATCATCCAGAACGTCCTGCTTTACATCGATAATCATTATCAGGATGACTGTACATTAAAAGATGTCACCAAAGCCATACAGTATGATTATGCTTATGTCTCCAAAGTTTTTTACATCTATACCAACCTAACATTTACAACTTATATAAACAGATACCGATTAACTCAGGCAACTTATCTACTTTTAAATACAGAAAAGTCGGTCAGTGATATTGCTCAAACATGTGGATACAAAACATTACGCACGTTCAACCGCAACTTCAAGGAATTGAAGAATGTATCACCATCTGTTTTCAGAGAAGAAAATAAAGATTATGGGAAAAAGACCTAGATTAATAGCCAAGTATTAGATAAACTATTCAAGGAAGGAGGACGTCTCGTGCAGCAGCTTGATTTTTCAAATGAAAGGGAATCAGAAGATTATATCAGTGGTGAAATAGCTGCTATATATTTTTCCAGTCCTTCTAATTACTATAAAGTAATGCTTATAAAAATCGATTCGACGAATACCGAAGTGGATGAGCCACAGACAGTGGTCACAGGGAATTTTGGTCAGATCCAGGAAGGAGACAGCTATAAATTCATTGGGAAATGGACCGATCATCCTAAATACGGACTGCAGTTTCAGTCCTCTAAGTACGTCAAAGAAAAGCCCTCTACAGAAGAAGCGATCATAACGTATCTTTCCAGTCCCCGATTTAGAGGGATCGGGAAGAAATCAGCCCAAAAGATAGTAGATACTTTAGGTCTTGACAGTATTGATAAGATCCTTGAAGATGAACGTGTTTTGGATAATGTACCTGGATTGAATGAATCAAAGAAAGAAATGATTCTTTCTGTTCTGGAAAAAGAACAGGGTATGCAGAAAGTTATTATTGCCTTAAACAATTACGGAATATCCAATAAACTGGCTTATAAGATTTATCAGCGTTTTGAAGGCGACACACTTTCGGTCATTCAATCCAATCCATATCGGCTGATCGAAGAAATCGAGGGTATCGGATTCAGCCGGGCAGATGCAGTTGCTGAGGAAATCGGTATCGTCAGCGATGCACCGGAACGGGTGAAAGCCGGGATCGTTTATACACTTGAAGAACAGACCATGAAATCCGGCGATACTTATGTAGAAGCGGAATTCCTAGTGAAAAACAGTATTGAAGTACTGGAAAAAAGTCGGCCGTTTATCATCGCCCCCGATCTGATTGCTGATAATATCATTGAACTTGTGGACTCTCAAAGCATCATCCAGGAAGAAAATGCCTTTTATCTGCCTTCTCTGTATGCTTCAGAGTGGGGCATAGCGAATGCACTAGAGCGATTAAGAATAAATGCGGAAAAAGAAACAGCCAAAGTCGCTGCTATCAATAAAAAAATAAAAGAGTTCGAAAAACGCCGGGGCATAACCTTCGGCTCCTCTCAAAAAGAAGCCATAAAAAAAGCTTTGACCTCACCGGTATTCCTGCTGACAGGAGGGCCGGGTACAGGTAAGACAACCGTCCTTGAGGTCATCGTATCTATTTATGCTGAACTTGAAGATATCAGCCTGGATCCGGCAGACTATCCCAACGAACCTTTTCCTGTCCTGCTGGCAGCTCCGACCGGACGTGCAGCTAAACGTATGAAAGAAACGACGGGGCTGCCATCAAGCACCATTCACCGGTTACTCGGTTTGACGGGCTCTGATGATGATCCGCTGCAGGAATCCGATCGGATGCTGAAAGGAACCTTGCTGATCATTGATGAGATGTCGATGGTCGATACTTGGTTAGCTTATCAGCTCCTGAAAGCTGTACCCGATAATATGAAAGTGATCCTGGTCGGAGATAAAGACCAGCTGCCTTCAGTTGGTCCTGGTCAGGTCCTCAGAGACTTGATCGCGAGTGAAGAAATAGAAAAAAAAGAACTCACTGAAATTTATCGTCAGAATGATGGGTCATCGATCGTCTCGCTGGCACATGAAATCAAACGAGGGGACATACCCGATGATTTCACTGCAAAGAAAAATGACCGGAATTTCTTCCCGTGCGGTACGAATCAGGTCGTTGATATCGTGTCACTATTGGTCTCAAAAGCTATCGAAAAAGGGTACACAGCTCAGGACATCCAGGTGCTGGCCCCGATATATAAAGGCAATGCAGGGATCGACCGGTTGAATAAACACCTTCAGGATCTCTTCAATCCCAAAAAAGAGAAAACAAAAGAAGTAGAATTTATGGATAAAACCTACCGGATCGGTGATAAAGTTCTACAGCTCATCAATGAACCTGAACGAAACGTCTTTAACGGAGATATGGGGATCATCACAGGAATCCTCTCTTCTAAAGAGTCGGAAAATAATTCCGAAGAACTGGTCATCGACTTTGACGGCAACGAAGTCAATTATCTGAGAAATGAATGGAATAAGATCACGCTCTCATACTGCTGCTCTATTCATAAGTCTCAAGGCAGTGAGTATCCGATGGTCATTCTGCCCATCGTTTTCGGTTATGGGCGTATGCTGAAAAAAGACATCATTTATACAGCAATCACCCGCGCCAGCCAGACACTGCTTTTATGTGGCGAGCAGAATGCTTTCCTCAAAAGTGTTTCTGAGAATACAACTGAACGACTGACGTCCTTAGCCAGTCGAATCCGTTTTAATTCGAAAGAAGAAAATACAGGGTTGGAAATCAAGAGGAAAAAAGTAGAAACATCCCCCTCGAGAACTGACTATGTTCTAACGCCTTCGGCTGTTGAATCCGATGCAGTTGATCCGATGATCGGTATGAAAGGGATTAAACCATAAAGAAGCGACCTCATAAAGTGAGATCGCTTCTTGCGTTTTATATCCAGAAGGGGTGTTTGACTGTTCTCACAGACATGTTCTGTAAGCTCTTGTTTATAAGCTCGCCGTCACGCTGTCCATACTGGGGAGTATAGAGCATGAAACTGCAGGAAGCCACACGGTGACTATGCAGCTTGGGGTGTTTCAGGTGATTCTGTGTAGTCAAAATGGAAAACAAAATGCTGAGCAATTCCTTAAAACTCACTTTTTCAGCAATAACCAGATCTATCCGGCTATCCGTAGCCACGGCTTTTGGATGAATCGGGATGCCTCCTCCAAAGAACTTATTGTTTGTACATACGATGAGCAGTGTTTCGCCATATATATAGCTCTGTTCATCGGTCGTGAGCTTCAGTGGGAAAGCTTTCTGGGAAAAATAGGCGGATAGAACAGAGGCCAGATAGGAAAACTTGCCGATAGTTTGCTTGTTTTTAGTTTGGTCGATCTTGTTGATTACCATGCCGTCCAACCCGAATCCTATACTGTTTACTGCTACAATATCTGAATAGTCAGATGTTCCGATCAATACATCAAGCAAAGTCGGGGAGTCCGTCTTCAGTATATTACTGATCGAGGCTTCGATCGTTAAAGGCAGATCGAGTGAACGGGCAAAATCATTCCCGGAGCCTGTCGGAATATACGCTAAGGGCAAGGGCGATTCAGCATTCAGTAATCCCTGTACGGCTTCATTCAGAGTGCCATCACCGCCGACAGCTACAATAAGTGAATCTTCATCGACCTTTGCTGATAAATGCTCAGCCAGTGCAGTGGCATGCTGAGGATACTGGGTAATATGTATGTCATACGTATTGCCGTAATGCTTCATGCACTGTCTGATCTGATGTGTGGTTTTCTTGCCTTTTCTGGAAAATTCGTTAACGATAAAAATCAAATGTTTATTATTCACGTTATCACCGATTCTTGTTTTATAACCATAGTATACGTGAAATCCATATAAAAGAAAGATAATCTTAGTAAATACACATAAATGGAACTTGTCCTTGTCATACTGACACTTAAAGTGTTAGAATGTTTCGAGTTGACGAATAGCTAAATAAGGAGGATATTAAATGTTACGAGTAGCAAAAAAATATACATTAAGCGCGGTGGATTATGTCTATATCATCTTTGGATCATTTTTAGCGGCTGTGTCCTTTCAGGTTTTTTTATTACCCAACAATATCGTTTCAGGCGGGGTCTCAGGATTATCTATTGCCGCAAATGCTTCATTCGGATGGGACCCGGCACTGTTTCAGTATGCACTTAATATCCCTTTACTGCTCCTGTGTTTTTTACTGCTTGGTAAAGAAGCGGGTTATAAAACGATTTTAGGCAGCTTGCTTATTCCATTCTTTCTGATGTTTATCGGAGACTGGGATCCGGTCACCCGTGAACCGCTCCTGGCGGCTCTGTTTGGTGGAGGGATCACCGGGTTAGGTCTGGGGATCGTCTTCCGGGCGAAATCTTCGACAGGCGGGACGAGTATTATTGTGCAGATCCTTTATCAATATCTGCATCTCCAGCTGGGGTTGAGCACCATACTAGTGGATGGTGTTGTTATCCTCATCGCTTTGTTAGTCTTTGACGTTGAGACGGTCATGTTTTCACTGATAGCCTTGTACATCGTTTCTCGAACGATCGATATGGTTCAGCTCGGATTCAACAGGAACAAAAATGTCTTCATCATCTCAGACAATCCGGATGACATCAGACAGGAGATCCTCCACACGATGGAAAGAGGAGTTACGAATCTCGGTATTCGCGGAGGTTATGGAAATACAGACAAAGATATGCTGATGGCCGTTATTCAGGAAAGAGAATTTACATTACTGAAAGAAGCGGTCCTGAAAGCTGATTCGGATGCTTTTGTCGTTGCAATGCCTGCGAGTGAAGTGTTGGGACGGGGCTTTTCAATGCACAAATATTTCCCTGCTCATGAAACAGAGTGGACAGATGAAGCGTAACCAGGTCAACTGTTTTCTTAAGAAGCGCACATTTTTTCAAGTATCCGCAGTATATTGACTAATCGGTCGATCTGCGCTATACTTTTATCATTCACAGAAGGACATGCTGGAGTGTAAACAAAGAGAGATATTCGACCGCTGAAAGAATATCACACACTTGAGTGCCACCTTCAAATCTTTTATACGAAAGTATAACGTTACTTGGCGTTAACAAGTCTCAAGAGGTAATGGCTGACTGAATAAGTTATTACAAACAAGGTGGTACCGCGAAAACTCGTCCTTGTCTGTAGTAGTTTATTCAGTCTTTTTGTTTATATAGATTGTTTATAAAAGGAGAAGTGAAAATGAAAGATTTATCAAGCTCAGAGTTAAGACAACTCTTTTTAGACTTTTTCAAAGAAAAAGGACATCAAGTAGAGAAAAGTGCTTCACTGGTTCCGGTAGAAGATCCGACACTGCTCTGGATCAATTCCGGGGTCGCTACAATGAAGAAATATTTTGATGGCACAGTCCGGCCGGATAATCCGAGGATCGCCAGTTCACAAAAGAGTATTCGCACAAATGACATCGAGAATGTCGGTGTGACGGCTAGACACCACACGCTGTTTGAAATGCTGGGCAATTTCTCTATCGGCGACTACTTTAAGGAAGAAGCCATCGAGTGGGCTTGGGAATTTTTAACAGGTGAAAAGTGGCTGGCGCTTGATCCGTCGAAACTTTATATCACGGTCTATCCTCAGGATGAAGAGACCTATAGTATATGGAAGGATAAGATCGGGATAGACGAGTCTCATCTTATTCTGGAGGAAGGTAACTTCTGGGATATCGGAGAAGGACCGTGCGGACCGGATTCTGAGATATTCTATGACAGGGGAGAATCTTTCAACGATCTCCCTGCAGGACATGAAGAAAATTATCCTGGTGGGGAAAATGAACGCTGGCTGGAGATATGGAATCTGGTATTCTCTGAATTCAACCACAAATCTGATGGGACCTACGCCCCGTTACCTAATAAAAATATTGATACCGGGATGGGACTTGAGCGTATCGTATCGGTCATCCAAAACGCACCGACAAATTTCGAAACTGATTTGTTTATGCCTATCATCAATAAAGTAGAATGGATATCAGGTCATGATTACAATGAGAATGAAAAGAATAAAATCAGTTTCAAAGTGATCGCGGATCATATCCGAACACTAGTGTTCGCCATCAGTGATGGAGCTCTGCCTTCCAATGAGGGACGGGGTTACGTGTTAAGACGACTGCTGAGAAGAAGTGTCATGCATGGAAGAAAATTGTCTATTGAAAAGCCATTCCTGACACAGCTGATCCCAGTCGTGGCAGAAATCATGCATGATCACTATCCGGAAGTCAGTGAAAATACTGAATTTATCGAAAAGGTTATTTTAAATGAAGAAGAAAGGTTCCTTGAAACACTTGCTGCGGGTCTGGACAGGGTGAAAGAAATCGTTGAAGAATTGAAAGCAGAAGGGCAGACTGTCATTTCAGGGAAAGATGTCTTTCAGTTATATGACACATACGGTTTCCCTCTGGAACTAACTGAAGAAGTAGTTGAAGAAGAAGAGATCGCGATCAATTATGAGGAATTTGAAGTGGAAATGGAAAAACAGCGGGAACGGGCTCGATCAGCTCGTCAGGCTGAAGGATCTATGGCCGTTCAATCCTCTCTTTTGAATGATGTGTCTGTGGAAAGTGATTTTATAGGTTATAGCGAAGACGAAACGTCAAGTGAACTTGTTAAGATCATTAAAGAAGATAGCTTTGTTCAGGAAGCAGAGCCGGGGGAATCAGTCAGACTTATATTCAGCGAAAGTCCATTTTATGCCGAAAAAGGCGGACAAGTGGGTGACAGCGGCTTGATCATGGATGACGAACAAACCGTGATGGCAGAGGTGACAAATGTCAAATCGGGTCCAGACGGGCAGCCGATTCACGAAGTAGAAGTCAGACATAAGCTGAATGTCAATGATACCTACCATCTGATCATAGACAGGAAACGCAGAAGACTGATCGAACGCAATCACACTGCCACGCACCTGCTGCATCAGGCCTTAAAAGACGTTTTGGGTGAGCATGCCAATCAGGCCGGATCTTTAGTGGAAGACAGCCAACTGAGATTTGACTTTACTCATTTTGGACAAGTAACCGAAGAAGAACTGAAGCAAATGGAAGCACAGGTCAATCAGAAGATTCAGGAAAACATTAGGGTGGAAACGGTGGAAACAGATATCGATACAGCCAAAGACATGGGGGCCATGGCCTTGTTTGGTGAAAAATATGGGAAACATGTCCGAGTCGTATTGATCGATGATTATTCGAAAGAGTTATGTGGAGGAACACACGTCACATCTACTTCAGAAATCGGATTATTCAAAATCCTGTCAGAAACGGGGATCGGTGCCGGGACACGACGTATCATTGCTCGAACAAGTGAAGGTGCATATCGCTGGATGGAAGAACAGCTGACTATCTTAAAACAGGTTTCAAAATTGATGAAACTGCAGTCACTTCACGACTTGCCTGTTAGAGTGGAAGGTCTTCAAAAAGAAATCAAAGAAATCAGCCAGGCGAATGAATCTTTACACGCCAAGCTGGCTAATGCTCAGGCAGAAGATATCTTCACAAAGGTAGATACGGTCGGGGACCTTACTGTAATCGCAGAAGAGATCAAGGCAAAAGACATGAACCAGCTGAGACAGCTGGCAGATAAGTGGAAACAGAACAACTACTCGGATATCCTGGTCCTTGGATTGAGAAACGAGGGCAAAGTCAATCTTATCGCTTCCCTGAATGAGAAAGCAAGAGACAAGGAGCTCAAGGCCGGACATCTTATCAAAACGATCTCTCCTTATGTCAAAGGCGGCGGCGGTGGCCGTGATGACTTTGCTCAGGCAGGCGGGAAAAATCCTGATGGTCTGCCGGAGGCGCTGAAGGCAGTTTCTGATTGGATAAAAGACAACAGCTGATCTGCCTGGTTTATGAATAAGTATATTCATATTTTAGTCCAGCCTCATAGAATGCATTGTACTTTGATTTGATTTCTAGTAAAATGAACATACTAGAAACTTTCAGAAAGAATATGATTGACAAATCATATTCTTTAATGAAAAGACGGAGGGAACATTAGATGACTTCAAATGATCATACTGTTCGATTTAGTGTAGACAATGTAGATGAACACAGTGTTGAAGAAACATTGAAACTGGTATATACAGCATTGGAAGAAAAAGGATATAACCCGATCAATCAGATCGTCGGCTATCTGTTGTCCGGAGATCCGGCTTATATACCTCGTCATAAGGATGCCAGAAACCTGATCAAGCGGCATGAGAGAGACGAAGTCCTGGAAGAACTCGTTACACGCTATATAGAGACTAAAAAATAACATGCGGATAATGGGATTGGATGTCGGATCGAAAACGGTCGGGGTGGCTGTCAGTGATTATTTCGGCTGGACAGCACAAGGTATCGAAACGATAAAAATAAATGAATCCAAAGAAGAATTTGGACTTGACCGTCTAAAAGAACTCATCGATGAGTATGAAATAGAGTCTTTCGTTGTCGGACTACCCAAGAATATGGATGGTTCGATTGGCGAGCGTGCTGAGATCTCTATGGAATATGGAGATAAGATCAAAGAACGTTTCGGATTACCGGTAACGTATGTCGATGAACGTCTGACTACGATGCAGGCAACGAGAATGCTGATAGAAGAAGGGAATACTTCCCGTAAAAAACGAAAAAAAGTAATCGATAAACTTGCGGCTGTAATGATCTTACAAAATTATTTAGATCAGCAGTCAAAAAGCTGAAGGAGGAAACTGTTATGTCAAATGACCACAACCACGACCATGATCACGATCATGAACATATAACGATTATAGATGAAGAGGGCAATGAAGAATTATACGAGATCCTTTTCACTTTTGAATCAGAAGACTTCGATAAATCTTATGTCCTGGTCTACCCGGCTGGAACAAGTGAAGGGGATGAAGTCGAACTGTCTGCATTTTCATATAAAGAATCAGAAGGCGGACTTGAAGGAACATTAAGTTCGATCGATTCAGATGAAGAATGGGAAATGATCGAAGAAGTGTTGAATACATTCATCAGCGAAGAAGAAGATTAAGGAAACAAAGTGAATAAAAGGACGGATATCTACAGTGAGTCGCTTTCATCAGGCAGCATACATGAAAGCCTCACGGTTATCCGTCTTTTTTTTGGGGCCAGACATATAAGGTTATCTCATATATGTAATCGATAAGAGTGAAATTTAAATGAAGCGTAGAATTATCTTTTCTATGCTCAGGATATTGTGTATAATGATTAAGATAACTATCTTAATAAAAAAGGATGGACAGTTCATGCCTGATAGAAAATCGACCAAGACGGTTAGAAAAATAGTATTGAGTATCGTTTCAATTTTGATCATATTAATTATTGTGCTCGTTGTATCGGGCTACCAGTACTACACATCATCACTGGAACCGCTGGAACCGGAAAGTAATACAGATGTTCCGATAGAAATCCCTATTGGCTCGTCACGTACCGATATTGCCCGGATTCTTGAAGAAAATAATATTATACGGAGTGCCTTTGTTTTTAATTACCATCTCAGGTTCACTGGGGAAGAGGGTTTCCAGGCAGGCTACTATCTGTTTTCGCCTTCTATGTCTACAGAAGAAATCGTGACCCAGCTTCAAGAAGGAGGCACCCCTATCCTGGAAGAATCAGCCGGGAGCATAACGATTCCGGAAGGTTTTACAGTAGAACAGGTGGCCATCGTCATTGAACAGCAGACGGACTATTCAGTCGAGGAATTCTTTGAACTGATCGAAAGCGACGTCTTCCTCGAGGAAAAACTAGAAGAATATCCAGATCTCTTGACTGGGGCAATGGAGGTCAAGGAAGAAACACTGTATACGCTGGAAGGGTATCTCTTTCCCGCTACATACGAATTTCTTGATGATACGACCCTGGAACATTTAGTTACTCAGATGATCAGCCAAATGGATCAGGTGTTCCAGGAACACTATACTGAAATCGAAGCACAGGAGACATCTGTTCACGATATTCTGACGCTGGCTTCATTTGTTGAACGAGAAGGTATCACGTATGAAGACCGCGAACTGATCGCTGGAGTCTTTTACAATCGTCTTGATGTAGGTATGGCCCTGCAGACAGACGTGAGTGTCACCTATGCGCTGGGAGAGCATCAGGAGAGGATCACCTATGATGATCTGGAAGTGGATTCTCCTTATAATCTCTATCAAAATACTGGACTTGGACCTGGACCGGTAAATAATCCGTCCGAAGAAGCCGTTCAAGCGACGCTTTATCCTGCTGAAACAGATTACATGTATTTCCTGGCAGATTTAGCAACAAGAGAGGTATATTTCTCAGAGACTTATGAACAGCATCTGGATTACAGAGATGAATATTTACGATAATAAATAAAAGCATTGAGTCTTTATTGACTCAGTGCTTTTGTTAAGATGACTATACTGTTAGTTTAAGAAAGGAAATGTGTGATGAATAAGAATCAAAAAGACAAACCGATTGTCATTGGAGTAACTGGAGGTTCTGGCAGTGGGAAGACAAGCGTCAGTCAGGCAATCTATAACTATTTTCCCGGGAAATCGATCATGATGCTTGAACAGGACTCATATTATAAAAATCAGGATCATCTGAGTTTTGAAGAACGTTTGAAAACAAATTATGATCATCCTTTTGCTTTTGATACAGATTTACTTATTTCTCACCTACACGATTTATTAAACTATAAAAGTATCAATAAACCGGTTTATGATTACACCAGACATACAAGAAGTGACGAAACGATCTTGCAGGAACCAAAAGAAGTCATCATTCTTGAAGGGATACTGATACTGGAAGATGCACGATTGAGAGATTTAATGGATATCAAAGTCTATGTAGATACAGATGATGACATAAGGATCATTCGTCGCATTAAAAGAGATATCGAAGAGCGGGGGAGAACACTCGATAATGTCATTGAACAATATCTATCCGTTGTCAAACCGATGCACTCTCAATTTATAGAACCGACAAAAAAATATGCAGATATTATTATACCCGAAGGTGGAAGAAATCAAGTGGCTATTGATCTGATGACGACGAAGATACATACTATCTTTCAGGAGCGTTCCTTGTAAAAGGGGATGTCTAATTTTATAAAAACGCTTTACATCGACATACGTTCATGGTATCTTAATTCCATTGAGAATTTAGTTGACATTAAATTTTTTGATATATAGCTTTAATATGACTAAAGTATTTTATGAGGTGAATGATAATGATGACAGAAAAAGTATATCCAATGACAGCTCAGGGAAAAGAAAAGCTGGAAAATGAATTAAATGAACTAAAGTCAGTGAAGAGAAAAGAAGTAGTCGAACGTATCAAGATAGCAAGAGGTTTCGGAGATTTATCCGAGAACTCCGAGTACGAATCAGCAAAAGATGAACAGGCATTTATCGAAGGCAGAATAAGTACGCTGGAAAATATGCTTCAAAATGCAGAAATCATCGACAGTTCAAATTCCAAAGAAGGCGAAGTGACATTAGGCCGTTCCGTTATCTTTAAAGAACTGCCAGATGGTATTGAAGAAGAATATACCATTGTCGGTAAAGCTGAAGCCGATCCTTTCTCAGGTAAGATTTCAAATGAATCGCCTATAGCACAAGCCTTGTTGGGTAAAAAAGTTGGAGATAAAGTTGAGATCCAAACACCTGGCGGAACAATGTCAGTGGAAATCACAAAAGTTGTTTAACTAAAAATATAAGCTAAAGACTTATCTGAAAAGGATAAGCCTTTAGCTTTTTTTATCAGACTTAAGACCTATCTTTGAAAGAAAGTAATGCTATTTAAGAATATTTTCGCTATACTTGCTATAGATCAAGTAAAGGGGGAGAGACTATGAGTAACTATGCCTATAAAGCCACGCTGGTCGTCTTATTCGTCTGGCTTTTGTATCAGATCGTTCATAATTTTGTGTTTCTTTTATCTTTTGTATTAGCATTAGGGTTCCTTATTTTGTATAAATCCTCTCCTAAAGAAACACAGCGGCATACCAATTTTTTATGGACAAGTATTGCTTTTTTCTTGGCTTCGTTCATATTCACAAGTGCCTTCTGGGTACTGTTGGTGCTATTCCTTCTTTTTCAACTGAGTTCGGATGAGAAACTGCTCAATACGATGCGTGATCCTTTCTTTAGAAAGAAACAGTATTGGCGCGATAAAGAGTTTATTTCAGTTCAATGGAATGACTTGGAGTCTAATGAACTGAAACTTTACCGAAACAAGTGGATCGGCGATGACTTTGTAGGAAAAGATATATTTGAATGGGAAGACCATAATCATCAGAAAATCATGGGAGATACCTTCTTTGATCTGGGCAATACTGTCTTACCGATAAGAGAAAATGTACTGATGCTTAGAAAAGGCTTCGGTGATACAAAACTATTCATACCAAAGGATGTTGCGGTGTCTTTGGATGTCAGCCTAATTCTCGGTAAGCTCATTGTCGATGATGACGTCTTTGATTTGAAAAACGAAACAGTAAAATGGCAGTCAGAGAATTATGGAACAGCTCTACGAAAAATCAAAGTGGTATCCAGCACCATTATAGGTGAAGTTGAGGTCGTTTACTTATGAAAAAGACCTTTTCTCACTTATTCAAGTATTTTCTGCTGTTCTTTTTTATCCTGCTGTTTATAACTGTATTCATTTTCTTGTCCTTGTCTGAATACCAGTGGGTCACTGCACTATATCGTGCAAACATTGTTGGTGTTTCTCTGATTTTCTACCTGATCCTGTTTTCATTTATCCTGGCAGGTGTAACCCTTTCTTATTTGAGAGCATTTGAGAAAAAGAAACTGAGAAAAGTGGAAGAAGGTTTGAGGATGATGAGTCAGGGGCATTATTCGGCTTCTATTTTTCTCAACATGTATTCCTTGGATACGCCGCTGCAGATAAATGAAGATATTGACCGACAATTTTTGAAATTGCATGAAAAGTTGATGTTCATGGCTGATGAAGCGCTCAAAAATGCTCAGGAATCTAAAACACTGGATAATGAAACAAAAAATGATATCCTTGAGAACGAACGGAAACGTATAGCAAGAGAACTGCATGACTCTGTATCCCAGCAGTTATTTGCGGCTTCCATGATGCTTTCTGCCGTCAATCAGCAGGTCAGTGACTGTCCGGAACCTGTGATCAGACAGTTGAAAATGGTCGAACAGACGATCAATGCCTCCCAGACAGAAATGCGTGCACTGCTGTTACATCTCAGACCCGTACAGTTAGACGGAAAATCTTTAAAACAGGGGATAGAGCAGCTGTTGAAGGAACTCTCATCCAAAATCGAAGTAGAGATTCATTATCAGATAGAAAAAATCACTATGCCTGCTGTCATGGAAGATCATTTTTTCAGGATACTGCAGGAACTCTTGTCTAATGTACTGAGACATGCCAAGGCGAAGGTGCTGGAGGTCTATTTAACTCAGAACAGCAGTGGAATCCAGCTAAAAGTAAATGATGACGGTGTGGGCTTTAATGTCGATAATAAAAAGGCGGGCAGTTATGGGTTACATAACATTAAAGAACGGATAGAGGGCATGGGAGGAAGCGTTAAAATCGTTTCTCTTCCAAACTTTGGAACACGTATTGAAATAAATGTACCTTTAGTATTAGGAGAGTGATAGTGTGATACGATTAATGCTGGTAGATGATCATGAAATGGTCCGATTAGGCTTGTCCTCTTTTTTCTCTATTCAGGAGGATTTTGAAATCGTAGCAGAAGCGTCAGACGGAGAGGAAAGTGTAGAACGGGCTTTAGAAGAAAAACCGGATATCATTTTAATGGACTTGGTCATGGAGAACATGGATGGAACAGAAGCTACTATTGAAATTATGAAAAGGTGGCCTGAAGCCAAAATCATCATTCTGACAAGTTTCATAGATGATGAAAAGGTATATCCGGCGATGGAAGCCGGGGCATGCGGTTATATTCTGAAAACATCTTCTGCAACAGAGATAGCTCGGGCAATCAGAGAAACGTATAATGGACATAATTACATTGAAGATGAAGTGACGAGCATTCTGGAAGAGAAAAGATTTGAAGAGAATGAAGACCACTTGCATGATCGGCTTACAAGCCGGGAAAACGAAGTCGTTCAACTTATATCCAAGGGATACACCAATCAGGATATTGCTGACGAACTGTTTATTACCTTGAAGACTGTGAAAACACATGTCTCGAACATATTATCAAAACTGGAAGTAGAGGATCGCACGCAGGTAGCGATTTATGCATTCAGACATGATCTTGTTGAAAATGAATAGCAAAAGGCCTCAGTCATATGACTGAGGCCTTTGTCTTTAAATTAGTTTGTTAAAATGACAGGTAAAATAATGGGGCGACGTTCTGTTTCCGTAAAGAGGAAAGCTTTGATATCATCGATCAATTCATTCCTCATTTTATATTCATTCAGCTGTTTGTGCTTGAATGAACGCTGGATACTGTCGTAAGCAACTTTTTGTGCTTTCTGGATCAATTCTTCAGATTCCCTCATGTATATGAATCCTCTGGAAATAATATCGGGACCGGCAAGAACCTGTTTCTTCTTCGCGTCGATCGTAGCTACAACAACGACAAGTCCGTTATCAGATAGGATTTTACGGTCTCTGAGGACAACGTTGCCGATATCTCCAATCCCGCTGCCGTCTACATAAATATCTCTTGCTTCGATTTCGCCCGCCCGTCTCGCGGTGTCTTCGGTAAAAGCAAGGATATCGCCATTATCCAATATGAAGCAGTTGTCTTTTGGCACGCCAGTTTGCTGAGCAAGCTGGGCATGGATGCGCTGCATACGATGTTCTCCGTGGATAGGTACAAAGTATTTAGGTTTCATAAGTTGCAGCATTAATTTCTGTTCCTGCTGACCACCGTGACCGGAAGTGTGAATGTTATTTATTTTTCCATGAATGACGTTTGCGCCAGCTTCAAGCAACTGGTTGATGACACGGTTAACACTCATTGTATTGCCTGGAATAGGTGAACTTGAAAAGATGACATTGTCTCCGGGCTGAATCGATATTTGTCTGTGTGTCCCATTGGCGATCCTGCTCAAGGCTGCCATTGGTTCGCCCTGGGATCCAGTACATAAAATCAGGACTTCATTTGCTTTGTAATTTTTTATTTCATTCGGATGGATAAATGTTCCTTCATCTGCCTGAATATAACCTAACTCTTTACCTGTTTCCAGATTGTTGACCATGCTGCGTCCAAACACGGCGATTTTACGACCGGTTCTGTTCGCTGCTTCGATAGCTTGCTGGACTCTGGAAATATTAGAGGCGAAAGTAGCAAATATGATACGGCCATTGATTTTTTTGAACAAGCTTCTGATCGAGTCACCGACCATCTTTTCAGATTGTGTAAAGTTGGGGATCTCGGCATTTGTACTGTCTGAAAGTAAAGCGAGTACGCCTTCTTCACCGATACGAGCCATTTTATGCAGGTTCGCAGGTTCTCCTACAGGTGTGAAATCAAATTTGAAATCTCCCGTTTCCACAATGTTCCCGTTTGGTGTTTTAACGACGATTCCGTATGCTTCAGGCACACTATGTGTGGTTCTGAAGAAAGACACCTGGGTCTTTCTGAATTTGATGACAGAGTCTTCATTTATTTCATGCAAGGTCGCTGAACGCAGCAGATGATGTTCGCTCAGTTTATTTCTGATCAAAGCAAGCGCAAGTTTTCCAGCATAGATAGGAATATTGAGTTCTCTCAATAGATAAGGCGTTCCGCCAACATGGTCTTCATGGCCATGGGTTATGAAGAGCCCCTGGATTTTATCTTTATTTTCCACAAGATAAGAGTAATCGGGTATCACATAATCGATCCCCAGTAAATCATCTTCCGGAAACTTGATCCCGGCATCGATCAGGATGATTTCGTCTTGAAATTGTATAGCATAGGTATTTTTACCTATCTCATTTAAACCGCCTAATGCAAATATGGCCGTTTCGTTGTTTTTTATATTTGGTTTCATTGTATAACTCCCTTGTCATAATTATTGATCAATTTAAAATCTTACTTTGCATAACTGTGATATTTATAAAAATTAAAAAGGTTGATCTATTTTGATAATCTCCGCTCGGTGCGTGGTGTAAGAAACCACTGTTATAATTATTCTACCATACTAAAAATAATAAGTATAGAATAAGGAAACCAGTCTGAGGAAGAACAAATCAGAAAAACCGGATTGTAGTTTCATGGTATTTTATATATAGTAGAAGTGTATGTACAGTGAAGGAGTGTCTGGAAGTGGAAAATAAAAAACTTTTTATATTTGATATCGACGGAACGGTATTAGACAACAGCAAATCAATCCCGCTGGAAACAAAGCAGGCGATCAAAGAGTTGAGTGAATCACATGAAGTGGCAATTGCGACCGGAAGAAATCGTACGATGGCGAGAGAAGTCATTGAGGAACTGGGGATTTCCAGTTATATCGTATGTAATGGTGCGGCGGCATACTATAAAGATGAAGCCATTTACACAAATTTCCTGAATGAAGAGGATTTGGACAAATTGATTGACATCGCCGATGAACACGACCACCAGCTGGTCTATGAAACGATAGATGATTTAAGACGCAGGAATGAAGTGCCCGGTAAACGCATGAAAAACGGGATGACATTTGTAGGCTTTGATGTCCCGGCTTACGACAGAACATTCTACAAAAAAAATCCGCTTGTTCAGTGTCTGCTGTTTATTGCTGAAGAAGAAATGGCTATCTACGCTGATCAGTTCAGGCATTTCAGATTTGTACGCTGGTATAAAGAAGGGATAGACGTGTTGCCTGCAGATGGATCGAAATATCTGACTATCAAGATATTAGCTAACCATATGGGGATAAATCTGAATGACGTCATAGCTTTCGGTGATGGCATGAATGACATTGAAATGATCAGACATGCAGGTACAGGAATTGCAATGGGGAATGCAGAAAAAGAAGTGAAAGATGTTGCCGACAGGGTCACAGAATCTAACGAGAATAATGGCATCGCCAATGCTTTACGCAAACTGAATTACATTAAATAATTCATATGACTGATATTTAAAATTTCAGCAAAATCAAAAAAAGATGTCCAAAATAAAATTTACTCTGGACAAATAGTCTAAAATAAGTAATAATATAAAAGGACATTCTTTTTGGGGGTATAGCTCAGTTGGGAGAGCGCTTCGCTGGCAGCGAAGAGGTCAGCGGTTCGAGCCCGCTTATCTCCATACTTTTTATAACCTGCAAAACCTTTCGCACTTTTTGTGAGAGGTTTTGCAGGTTTTTTATTATAATTATCTGCTGATCTACGATGATCAGCGGTTCCCTCCATGTATTAAATCACCCATATGTAAATGAGCAGATGCAATGGTAGTGCAATCCCCTTAGCTGATTTTGAATTTCGTGAACCGCTATTGAAACGCTTACATTTTTGTAGTATAATCAATTTCTGAAAGTATCACCCTATAAGGATGGAGGCGGAAAGATGTTGACAGAAGATCAAATCAAGGAGCTTGAACACTTGCTGAATGAACATAAAAACAATGATCAGTCGCTTCGAATCGCCGATGTGACTAATCTGATCTATCCGATTGATCCGGATAAAAAAGAAAAGCAAAGCTGTATGAAGTGACCGGAACAAATCAGTGAAACTGTTATGAAGAAGACTTGGAAGGATATACAGAGACGTGAAGGTCTTTATAAGAAAGTTTTGTGACTGATTGGAAACGGATATTTATCCTAAGGGATTCTGCTTTTTTATAAAGCTAGTGCCACGAAGAGGCTTTAAACATGACCAAAATATGTAGTTCAGTGTATATCGCTGATTTTGTTTATAACAAAGAGTTTATTTAATTATCAGACTGTGGTAAAATATATATGCTTTTTGACAATATTTATTTAAGGAAAGATTCGGAATGTCATTTGGAGTGCTTCGAATCCTTCCCAAAACCGATTCACATGTGTAATTTGATCTGATAAAGTGGAATGGCTGTGTCAAGGACTTTGCCGACCTCCACTTTTTTATATTGTACCGAAACATTGTACGTAACATTAAAACTTGAAAAGAGGATAATCAATGGTTAATGATAATAAATTATATTTCTCCGATTACACCACGATATCACAGAAGGTGAAATACAGATTTTTATGGAGCATCGCGATTTTCTTTGCACTCTTGGCATTTCTGTTCAATAGTCCTGCTGAAATCATAGATGGACAACTCAAGATCTTGTTTTCACCAGCCAACTTGACAACTGACTACTTTGCTTTAGCTAATGTCGGAGCAACGTTACTTAATTCAGCTATCATGACTGCTCATGCGATCATGCTCATAAAAATGACACGGGCAAAAGTGAACGGTCCTGTTATTGCAGCTGTGCTTACAGTTGCTGCTTTTTCTTTTTTTGGTAAGAATCTTTATAATTCTACACCGATAGTGGTAGGGGCATTTGCCTATGCAAAAATTACAGAGGTACCTACAGAACGTTCTTTGCTTGCTGCACTGTTTGGAACAGCCTTGGGACCTTTGGTAAGCGAAATTTCGTTCAACATTGGTCTTTCCTTACCAGAAGGGATTTTCTTCGGTTATATCGCCGGACTGATTGCCGGGTTTGTCATTCCCTCGCTGGCGAAACATTTTGTCGGCTTTACCAAAGGTTTCAGTGTCTATAACATCGGCTTTACCTGCGGGGTGGTCGGTACTATTTTCACTTCGCTGCTTCGGAGTACCGGAAGATCGATCGAGCCCGTTTCGGTTCTTTCATCTGGTAACAACCAGCCCTTTACTATAATCTTTTTGACTTTATTTGCTTTTATGTTGATTGCGGGTTTATATTTTAATGACTGGACATTGAATGGTTATGCGTCTTTGCTAAAACATACCGGACAGTTGTCTACAGATTATTTAGAAACAAACGGTTTTAGTGTAACATTGATCAATATGGCTCTGCTTGGTTTCATAACAGTCTTCTATGCTCTTTTCCACGGCGGAGAGATCAATGGTCCTGTAATAGGCGGAATTCTGACCGTCGTTGGATTCGGTGCTTTTGGTAAGCATATAAGAAATGTTCTGCCTATCCTGATCGGTGTATCTTTAATGGGCTATCTTAATGATTATGACATGAGCGCCACAGGCGTAGTTATCGCCGGCTTGTTTGGTACCACGATTGCTCCCATAGCCGGGAGATACGGAACACTGATAGGCATCTTGGCTGGAGCCTTCCATCTGAGTGTAGTCAGCAATACCGGATATCTACATGGCGGCATCAACCTTTACAACAATGGATTTGCGGGCGGATTCGTAGCGGCAATAATGATCCCTTTATTAGAAGCTGTAGAATATCAGAAGGGCAAGAAGCTTGCAATGAGAGAACCTGTAGATCCACAAGAAGAAATCGAAGTGGAAATATAAAAAAATATCCGGACCGTTCACTGATCGAACGGACCGGATATTTTTTTGTTATTGCGTATCGCTGCCAAGTATATCTACATCGTCTGGTAAAGCTAAAGGATTCTCTGGATCTATGCGATCGAAAAACATCACACCGTTAAGATGATCGATTTCGTGCTGAACAACGATAGCGGGAAAATCTTTCAGGCGTTTGTTGTGTTCATTTCCTTCAATATCGAAATACTTAATTCTAATGCGTTTATGTCTTGGGACATACCCTGGAACTTCACGGTCCACTGACAGGCAACCTTCGCCTTCTGAAAGGCAAGTCTGCTGAACTGAGTGACTGATGATTTTAGGATTGATCAGAATCCCGCTGAATTCCGGGTCAGTTTCTTCCGGGTCCTCTGAGGGGACATGTACAGCAATCATACGCTTGGATACATTCACTTGTGGCGCAGCGATCCCCACACCTGGTCTTAATTCATATTTTTCTGCCAATTCAGGATCCTGACTATTGATTAAAAACTCAAGCATTTTGTCCGCCAGTTCTTTTTCTTCATTAGTTAAAGGCAAAGTCATTTCATCTGCTACTTTACGTAATGTAGGGTGACCTTCACGGATAACATCTTCCATAGTTAACATCTTATTTCCTCCTTGTGCAAGCTCATTAGTATTTTAACAGTTTTTCCTCCTTTCTGCATCAATATTAGTAAAATAGGATAGGTGTAAATGAAAAAATTCTTATTTTTATGAGTGATTCATTTCACATGCTGTCAGTACAGGGATATTTAACTAGTACACTAAAAAAAAGTCAGCTCTTTTATATAACAGTTTTTTTGCCTGTATTACTTTATATAATAAATTTTTCAAAATATACACATGAAGTGAGTATAACAGCTGAGTTGTGTTTTGCATCACAATAAGCTGCCAATCCTTTTATACCGGCGCTTAAACCCGCCTGTTCAAGACGCTATCGCTTGCATTTTTAAAAAAATAGTGATACATTGGAAAAGGAATAGAGAAAAATGTAACAGTCAAAAACTGCTGTTACACTTAATTATACAAAGAGAGAGGAATGGGTAATCTATGGCAAAGCAACCAGTTGATTACGAAGCATTACTAAGTTCACTTGAAGCTTCGTTTCCGATGGTTCAAATTTTAGATAAAGATGGGAACGTTGTTAACAACGACATCATGCCGGATTTATCTGATGATGAATTAGTAGAATTAATGACAAGAATGGTGTGGTCGCGTGTTCTTCACGATCGCTCAATGGCGTTAGCTCGTCAAGGAAGATTAGGTTTCTACGCTCCTACTATGGGACAGGAAGCATCGCAGTTAGCTAGTCATTTCGCATTCAAAAAACAAGACTGGTTATATCCGGGATACCGTGATATCCCGCAGTTGATCCAGCACGGTCTATCAGTATCACAAGCTTTCCTATGGTCTAGAGGACACGTAGAAGGTAACAACTATCCAGAAGACCTGCACGCTATGGCACCTCAAATCATTATCGGTGCACAGTATATCCAAGCCATGGGTAATGCAGTTGGACAGAAACTAGCTGGAAAAGAAGATGAAGTAACCTTCACTTACACTGGTGACGGCGGATCTTCGCAGGGTGACGTATATGAAGGTATGAACTTTGCCGGACGTTACAAAGCACCTATCGTCTTCTTCATTCAAAACAATGGCTATGCTATTTCCACTCCTCGTGAGAAACAGTCAGCTGCCAATACGCTTGCTCAAAAAGCTGCCGCTGCTGGTATCCCAGGAATTCAGGTCGACGGTATGGATCCATTAGCAGTCTATGCAGTAACTAAACAAGCACGTGAATGGGCTGCATCAGGAAATGGTCCTGTACTGATCGAAACGATCACATCACGTTTCGGACCTCACTCAACATCTGGTGATGATCCAACACGTTACCGTGAACAAGAATCATTCGATTACTGGGAACAAAGAGATCCGCTTATTCGTTTCCGTAACTTCCTGAAAGAAAAAGGTTTATGGTCTGACGAAAAAGAAGAAGAATTGATCGGAAAAACTAAAGAAGAAATCAAACAAGCTGCTAAAGAAGCAGATCAAGCTCCTAAAATGAAAGTTTCAGAATTCCTGAAAAACATGCACGGCGAGCCTGGTCAGAACATCCTTGAGCAGATCGAGAAATATGAAGCAAAGGAGAGTAAATAATCATGGCGAATCTTACAATGATTCAAGCGATCACAGAAGCCTTAGATCAAGAAATGGCTCGTGATGAAAAAGTCTTGGTATTCGGTGAAGACGTAGGTAAAAACGGCGGTGTTTTCCGTGCGACTCAAGGTCTTTTTGACAAATACGGTGAAGACCGTGTCAATGACACTCCACTTGCTGAATCTGGAATCGGTGGTATGGCATTTGGCTTAGCTGTACAAGGTTTTCGTCCAGTAATGGAGATCCAGTTCTTCGGCTTTGTCTTCGAAGTTATGGACTCGATCGTTGGTCAAATGGCTCGTACACGTTACCGTACAGGCGGAAAGTTGAACTTGCCGGCGGTTGTTCGTTCACCATTCGGCGGCGGCGTACACACACCAGAAATGCACGCAGACAGTTTAGAGGGATTGATGGCTCAGTCACCAGGACTTAAAGTTGTTATTCCTTCAAACCCTTACGATGCTAAAGGACTATTAACATCAGCTATCCGTGATGAAGATCCTGTTGTCTTCCTTGAGCACATGAAATTATATCGTTCATTCCGTGATGAAGTGCCTGAAGAACAGTATACTGTTCCACTAGGTAAAGCGGCTGTTGCTAAAGAAGGTTCTGACGTAACTATCGTAGCTTATGGTTATATGGTACGTGAAGCCCTTAAAGCTGCTGAACAACTGGAAAAAGACAATGTATCTGCTGAAGTTATCGACTTGCGTACAGTGTCACCAGTTGATTATGAAACGATCGTAAAATCTGTTGAGAAGACTGGCCGCATGGTTATGGTTCAGGAAGCTCAGCGTCAAGCAGGCGTTGGTAACACAGTTATTTCTGAAGTCTCTCAGCGTGCTATCCTATCGTTAGAAGCACCTATCGGCTTTGTTGCAGCACCGGACACTGTCTATCCATTTGGTCAGATCGAGAACACTTGGTTACCAAATGCTAAAGATATCACCGCAGCTGTTAAAGAAGCAGCAGAGTTTTAATTTAAATTAATTGAACAGACAGTAATGAACAATCTCTATTTGGTCTATACCGACTAGAGTTTGTTCATTATTAAATAATGACTAAACACGTCAAAAGTGAAATCACTTATAGAAGGGAAGAAAATTACAATGGCTTTTACATTTAAACTCCCTGATGTTGGGGAAGGCATGGCTGAAGGAGAAATCGTCAGCTGGTTAGTTTCTGAAGGAGATACCATTGAAGAAGGCGATTCGATTGCTGAAATCCAAAACGACAAGTCAGTTGAGGAACTAGCTTCTCCAGTAGATGGAACGATCAAAAAATTCTTGGTAGAACCAGGTACCGTAGCTTCTGTTGGCGATCCTATCGTTGAGATCGATGCTGAAGGACACGAAGGGGACAGTGAGGATTCAGCAGAAGAAGCAGTAGAAGAAACGGCTGCTGCCTCTGAAGTATCTTCTGAAGAAGCAAAAGCTGGGGCAGAAAAAGCAGACCCGGCTCAATCAGAAGAAAAGGTCTCTGACAATGTCGTCAAGACTTCTGACCCGAATAAACGCGTTCTTGCGATGCCGTCTGTCAGACAATACGCACGTGAAAAAGACGTTGACATCAGTCTGGTAGAAGCATCAGGCAAAGGCGGACGTACGACCCGTGAAGATATCGACAACTTCCTAGCAGGCGGCGGAGAAAAAGCAGCCACTGCCACAGAAGAAAAAGCTGAGGGAACAACTGCATCAGAGCCAAGCAAACATGTACAAAGAGTTTCTTCTGAAGCTAAACCATTTAAGTCAGGACGTCCAGACGAAGAAACCAGAGAAAAAATGTCAACGACACGTAAAGCTATTTCAAAAGCAATGGTCAACAGCACACTGACGATTCCGTCTGTTTCCTTGTTTGACGAAGTAGATGTCACTAAATTAATGGCTCACCGTACGAAATTCAAGACGATTGCTGCTGAACAAGACGTCAAGTTAACTTTCTTACCGTATATTGTTAAAGCGATCATCGCTGTTATGAAGAAATTCCCGGCTCTTAACTCATCGATCGATGACACGACTGATGAAGTCGTTTATAAAAACTACTTCAATATCGGTATCGCTGCTGATACAGAACAAGGATTATATGTTCCTGTCATTGCAGATGCAGATAAAAAATCAATGTTTGATATCGCTTCTGAAATTTCAGAGTTAGGTGCTAAAGCACATGAAGGTAAATTAAAATCTAGTGATATGGCTGATGGATCGATTTCAGTGTCTAACATTGGTTCTGTAGGAGGCGGTTGGTTTACACCAATCATCAACCACCCTGAAGTCGCTATTTTAGGTGTGGGACGTATCGCTAAAAAAGCAATCGTAAATGACGAGGGAGAAGTCGTGGCTGCTCCAATGCTGGCGTTGTCGTTAGTATTCGATCATCGTGTCATTGACGGCGCAACAGGCCAAAAAGCAATGAACGAATTAAAACGTCTGTTAGCAGATCCTGAGTTATTATTAATGGAAGGATAAGGTGAATCATAAATGGTAGTAGGAGATTTCGCAATTGAATTAGATACAGTCGTTGTTGGTGCTGGACCCGGTGGGTATGTGGCAGCTATTCGTGCCGCCCAAATGGGACAGAAAGTCGCTATTGTGGAAAAAGAATTTATAGGTGGCGTATGTTTGAATGTTGGATGCATTCCTTCTAAGGCATTGATTTCTGCTGGTCATAAGTATCAGGACTCACTTAACTCAGAGACTTTTGGAGTAACATCTGAAAATGTAAAAATCGATTTTTCAAAAACGCAAGAGTGGAAACAAACACAAGTCGTTGATAAACTGACTAAAGGTGTTGAAGGTCTGCTGAAGAAGAATAAAGTAGAAATCTTACGTGGCGAGGCATTCTTTAATGACGAGAACACTATGCGCGTGATGGGTGAAGACAGTGCTCAAACATATTCATTCAACAATGCGATCATTGCAACAGGAAGCCGTCCGATCGAGATTCCAGGATTCAAATTCAGTGACCGTGTTTTAGACTCTACCGGTGCATTGAACTTAACTGAAATTCCTAAGAAAATGGCCATCGTAGGTGGCGGGTACATCGGTTCTGAGTTAGCCGGTGTCTATGCTAATTTAGGTACTGAAGTCACTATTTTAGAAGGACTTCCTTCAATCTTGAACGGTTTCGATAAGGACATGGTCAAGCTTGTAGAGAGAAACTTCAAAAAACGCGGTGTCGAAATCATAACTGAAGCAATGGCTAAAGAGTCAACTGTTACAGATAATGGTGTCTCAGTTAAATATGAAGCAAATGGAGAAGAAAAAACTCTGGATGTGGATTATGTCTTAGTTACTGTCGGACGTAAACCAAATACTGATGAACTAGGTCTTGAGCAAGCGGGTGTCAAAGTCAGTGACCGCGGCTTGATCGAAGTCAATGAACAAGGTCGAACAAGTGTGGACAGTATCTATGCTATCGGGGACGTCGTTCCAGGACCTGCTTTAGCACACAAAGCAAGTTATGAAGCGAAAATCGCTGCTGAAGCTATTTCTGGTAAAAAAGTAGCGGTGGATTATCGCGCACTGCCTGCTGTAGCCTTTACAGATCCGGAAATCGCTTCTGTGGGATACACTGAAAGTGAAGCAAAAGAAAAAGGTCTGGATATTAAAATCACTAAATTCCCTCTGGGTGGTAACGGTCGTGCATTATCTCTTAATGCTACTGAAGGTTTCGTGCGTTTAGTAACAACGAAAGAAGACAATGTTATTGTTGGCGCTCAAGTAGCGGGGATCAGTGCATCAGATCTCATAGCTGAACTTGGTTTAGCTATCGAAAGTGGCATGAATGCTGAAGATATCGCTTTAACGATCCACGGACATCCTTCGTTAGGTGAAGTCGTCATGGATGCGGCTGAAGCAGCTTTAGGCCTGCCTATCCACATGTAATAAATGAATGATTGAAAATACAAGAGATTCCAGGCTTGATGCCTGGAATCTCTTTGTTTTTGCAATTTTCAGTCCACTCATTTAAACTTAAAATAAAGACGTGTGAAATGAGGAATAGTTATGCCGGAGAATATAATGCACAGAGATAGAACTGTCACAAAATGGATCGAGGAAATAAGTCGTGTGATCGTTCAGGAAAAAGATGCTCAGCTGGACATCGAACAGAAGACCGCAGCCAATGATCTAGTAACGAACATGGACAAGTGGGTAGAGAAAGAGCTGGTTAAAAGAATCCGTACGGCTTATCCGAAAGACCGGATCGTAGGAGAAGAAGGCTTCGGCGATTCCATTAAAGACATGAGTGGTACCGTGTGGTTTGTTGATCCTATTGACGGTACTTTAAATTTTGTTCTGCAGAACGAAAACTTTGCCTTGATGTTGGCTATCTTCGAAGACGGGGTCCCGGTACAGAGTTACATTTATGACATCACACTGAATAAGTTGTACTCAGCAATCAAAGGTGAAGGAGTCAGTTGCAACGGACAACAAATGTCTAAACCTAAGGATGTTTCTTTATGTGACGGCATGTTAGCTACCAACTCAAGTATAATGATAGAAGATAAGTATGATAAAGTCAGAAAAATAGCCAGAAAGAGTTTAGGCTTAAGACTCGTTGGTTCCGCGGGACTCGAAACAGTTGAAGTGGCGAAAGGCAGTATTGCCGCGTATATCGCTACCAACCTAAAGCCCTGGGATGTTGCTCCCGGTATTTTATTTATGGAAGAACTTGGTTTGAAAGCTACTCAATTTAATAATGAACCCTTAGATTTACTGAAGAATAATAATATTGTTTTTGCTGCTCCAAAAGCTCACGAAGAAATAATGCGGCTTATAAATTAATAATGCAGTAATAGCTTGTAATTTGGTTTGCTTTACTGGTATAATATTTGGGGCAACAATATAGGATATTTGGGGAGCATTTATTCTTGAGTATGAATCTATCAAGAATAAGTGCTTTTTATAATGAATAGAAAAGAAAGCTCTATGAAAACGACAACAGATAAATTAGATTCTAAGGTAATGAATTTGGAGGAATAAAATGAACAGAAGAGATGATATAAGAAATATTGCAATTATAGCTCACGTTGACCATGGTAAAACGACGCTGGTCGATGAGTTACTGAAGCAGTCTGACACATTGGATGCTCACGGCGAATTAGGTGAGAGAGCCATGGACTCTAACGATTTGGAAAAAGAACGTGGCATTACGATCTTGGCTAAGAACACAGCTGTTAGATATAAGGACCACAACATCAACATCCTGGATACACCAGGACACGCAGACTTCGGTGGTGAAGTTGAACGTATCATGAAAATGGTGGACGGTGTCATTCTTGTCGTAGATGCCTACGAAGGAACCATGCCTCAAACACGTTTTGTTTTGAAAAAAGCACTTGAAATGAAATTGAGACCGATCGTGGTTGTCAATAAAATCGATAAAGATACAGCCAGACCGGCAGAAGTGGTTGACGAAGTCGTTGATCTGCTTATTGAATTAGACGCTGATGAAGATCAGCTGGAATTCCCGGTCATCTATGCTTCAGCTATTAACGGAACGAGCAGTCTTTCTGATGAGCTTGCAGATCAGCAGGACACGATGGAACCTGTTTTCGAAAGTATTTTGAAAGAAGTTCCTGCTCCAGTGGATAACAGTGATGAACCTTTACAATTCCAAGTATCCTTGCTGGATTACAATGATTACGTTGGAAGAATCGGTATCGGCCGAGTATTTAGAGGGAAGATCAAGGTAGGAGACAATGTTACATTAAGTAAATTGGACGGCTCCACTAAGAATTTCCGTGTCACTAAGCTTTTTGGTTTCTTTGGACTGGATCGTGTAGAGATACAGGAAGCCAAAGCAGGCGATCTGATCGCTGTTTCAGGATTTGAAGACATCTTCGTTGGAGAAACGGTTACACCGGCTGACCATGTAGATCCGTTACCTATCCTGCATATCGATGAGCCAACTTTACAGATGACTTTCCTGGTCAACAACTCACCTTTTGCAGGTCGAGAAGGTAAATGGGTCACATCAAGAAAGATCGAAGAACGTCTGATGATGCAGCTGCAGACCGATGTATCGCTGCGCGTAGAACAGACTGAGTCTCCTGATGCCTGGATCGTATCTGGACGAGGTGAACTTCACCTATCTATCCTGATCGAAAACTTGCGTCGTGAGGGCTATGAGCTACAGGTATCTAAACCGGAAGTTATCATCAAAGAGATAGACGGTGTCAAATGTGAACCGTTTGAACGTGTTCAAATCGATACGCCTGAAGAATATATGGGCTCGATCATTGAGAACTTGAGTCAGCGAAAAGGCGAAATGCAGGATATGATCCATACTGGTAACGGCCAAGTTCGTCTGATCTTCCTTGCTCCTGCTCGTGGTTTGATCGGTTTCACCAATGAATTCTTATCTTTAACACGTGGCTATGGAATCATGAACCATACGTTTGATCAATACCTGCCGTTGATCCAAGGAAAAACAGGTGAACGTCGTCATGGTGCTTTGGTATCTATGGAAAATGGTGTAGCTACAACTTATAGCATCATGAATCTTGAAGATCGGGGCGTTATCTTTGTAGAGCCTGGTACAGAGGTCTATGAAGGAATGATCGTGGGTCAGCATAACAGAGATAATGATATTGCAGTGAACGTGACTAAAGAAAAGCAGAAAACCAATGTCCGTTCAGCGAATAAAGATCAGACTAACGTAATCAAGCGTCCGCGTATCATGACACTTGAAGAATCACTGGAGTTCCTGGCTGAGGATGAATATTGTGAAGTAACACCTGAGTCTATTCGATTAAGAAAGAAAATTTTAAATAAAAATGAACGTGAGAAAGCAGCAAAACGTTCACTTTAAATTCTTAAGTTTGGACAGAATCGTAACTCATTTCTTTTATATTTCCAATTCAGTACAGTTATGATATACTTGTAAAAAGAAAGCTATGGGAATAGTTTGAGGAAGGATATGCTTATGGATCAATTACAGATCGCTCTTGCTAAAGACGTTTTAAATGAAGATGCTAAAAAAATAGCTTCTTTGATTGAAAATCAGCAGCATCTATGTGTATCTTGCCCGGCTTTTGAAGAAGTCATTGACACTCAAATGTTTGGTTTCTCAAAAAAGGTTGAGTTTGCAATCGCTATGGGCATGATGGATGAAGAAGAAGGCCATTTGATGTTGAGTTCTTTAGAAAAACATTTAAATGATTTATACACAGACGCTTTTAATTCCAACTAAAAAGATTTAAGCACTTTAAAAGTCCCTCTCGTGTAGAGGGACTTTTTTGTTATAATGAAAAAAACAGAAGAAGGTGAAGTATTTGGAACAGGAAAAAAGCTCCAGAGCCGGATTAGTCGTCTGGCTATATACAACAAAATATGTCAATAAATTAAAACGTTACGGTCTGGTCCACTACGTTTCTAAAAATATGAATTATGCGATCATTTATGTGGACCGCAAGGATATGGATTCGATCGCCGGCACGATCGCCAAGCAGCACTTTGTCAGAAAAGTTGAAGAGTCTTATCGCTGTGACATCCCTAATACATTTGACGGCATCCTGGATGAAGTCGCAGCCTTGTCAAAAACAGATGAGAAAGATAACATGATGAACAGTATGTATAAATAATGGTGAAGGATGATCGTGCATGAGAATTATTTCAGGAGAATACGGTGGCAGAAGACTTAAAGCTGTTCCCGGTCAAAATACCCGTCCTACAACGGATAAAGTCAAAGAGTCCTTATTCCATATGATCGGCCCGTACTTCGATGGTGGCAGGGCTTTAGACCTGTATGCCGGGAGTGGGGCGCTTGGAATAGAAGCTGTTTCAAGAGGAATAAACAAAGCTTATCTTGTTGATCATAACCATCAGGCGATCAAGACGATCAACGAGAATATTGCTGTAACAAAAGAGCCGGATAAATTTATTATCTGGAAGAAAAAAGATACTCAAGCTCTGGAGAGTTTAAGGCAGCTGGATGTGACGTTCGATCTTGTCCTTCTCGACCCTCCGTATGGCAGTCAAGAACTGGAACAGATAGTGAAGAAGCTCGTTGATTATCAGTTGTTGAATGATCAGGCCATTATAGTGTGTGAAACAGACAAAGATGTGTCACTCACTATCGATGATCCGTCACTAAGCTTCATAAAAGATAAAACGTATGGAACGACACGACTTTCTCTCTATGAGAAGGTGACGAATGCATGAAAAGAGCACTATATGTAGGAAGTTTTGATCCATTGACTTATGGACATCTAAATATACTTGAAAGAGCTGCACGATTAGTGGACGAGTTGATTGTCGTAGTGAGCGCAAGTACGGCAAAAAATTATTTGTTCTCTGAAGAAGAAAGACTCTCAATGGTTAGAGAGAGTTTGCAGGACAGAAAGATTGAAAACTGCCGGGTCATTGCCCACGATGGACTGACTGTTAAACTGGCAAGAGAAAAAAATGCCAGACTTCTTATTCGGGGGATCCGTTCAGTGAAAGATTTTGAGTATGAGCGTGACATAGCTGACCTTAACTCACTGCAGGATCAAGGAGTTGAAACAGTTTGTCTTATTTCTGACCCAAAATATCAGTCCATCAGTTCAACTATGGTGAAAGAGATCGCTTATTATGAGGGAGATGTGCAGCATCTCGTTCCCGGCGGTGTAGCGAAACAATTGAAAAAAGTTATGGCAAAGGCGGGTAAAGAGGAGTGAACAAGAAAAGCTTAGTATTAAAAACGTTACTGTTGGGGCTGGCGGTTTATCTGTTGTTTTTTCTGCCTGTTCCATACTTTATCGAACGGCCGGGCAGTGCTGTAGTTATCAACGATAAAGTTGAGGTGAATGGGCAAACGGATGATTCAGAGAGCGAGTATATGCTCACCACTATTGAGGTCTTTAGGGCCACTCCATTCTCAGCATTATTTCAGTTTTTACCTTATCATTCCGTGGTGAGTGAAGCCGATTTACTTGGAAGTTACGAAAATTATGATGACTATCGGATGCTGCAGCAGTATTACATGGATTATTCCATTGACACAGCTAAAGCAGCGGCATTCAATGCCGCTGATCTGCCTTATGAAATAGAGTATGAAGGGGTTTACGTCATGTCGGTGTCTCCTGAATCCAACTTCTATGGAAAGCTGGAGATGGGAGACAGTATTTCTGAAATCAATGGTGAATCTTTTGAAAATACAGACGAATTTATAAACAAAGTGAGCCGGCAGTCGGTGGGGGATCAGATGACTCTCACAGTTGTCAGCGACGGAGAGACAAGCGAAGTCAGCGGGGATCTGATTCTTATTGAGGAAACTGGAAATCCTGGAATCGGCATAACACTCGTGACGCAATCTTCTGTCACGACTTCTCCAGAGGTTTCAATAGATGCCGGAAATATCGGTGGACCATCAGCTGGACTCATGTTTTCGCTGCAGGTGTATAAAATGCTTGTTGAGGATTTTGACAGTGATCTGGTTGTTGCTGGGACAGGCACCATTGCTGAAAATGGTGACGTTGGCCGCATCGGTGGTGTTGATAAGAAAGTCGTAGCTGCTCATGAAGAAGGTGCGGAAATTTTCTTTGCTCCTGAAGATGAAATAGACAGTCAGATACTGGAAGACTTCCCTGACCTGCAGTCGAATTATGAAACAGCACTTGAAGCGGCGGAAGACATCAATACAGATATGCAAATCGTCCCCGTTGACCATATCAGCGATGCTATTGATTATCTGAATAATATTGATTAAACAAAAGGAAGAAGCAGGGATAATTTGATCCTGCTTCTTCCTTTTGTTTTACAATCCTTTTTGTGCAAGTAATCAAGCTGAAGTATTTGTATCGGTGTTTATTTAACTCAACAACAGCCTGATATGCTTATGAAGTACGCAGTCTTTAGATGGGGTAGTCCACGGGATTTAGCTCCTGGCTTGCCGATATAGGCCTCGCATTAATTACTTCGCAGAAAATATAATCAGTATATGTCGATATAATCGCTGTGACAGTTAGTTCGAAAATCTACTTCGCTCAGTTTACCGCTGTATGCAATGTCTAGAGATCAAATAGATATAGTATTCCTAAGCAATCAGTCAATCACTCTGTAAAAATATAAAATGGAGAAAATTGTTTAGTGAGTTTTTATTTCTTTGGACAATATAATAGGTGAGGAGTTGGAGGAGGGATTGGAAAAAATGGACCAGATCAGATATTTGAAGGAAATAAGTATAGGGATTCTCGTTATGGGGATTTTTTTCATTGGTTATTTCGGTATGTCAAGAGACCCTGATGAAGGGGAGAATATGGAAGATACTGTCACATTGGAGACATTGATCGACGATCCTTCTCAAACGACTGAGGATGAGGAAGGAGGGGATGATGCCAAACTTCTGCATCAGGAGGAAAATTCACAGGAAGGAGGAATTTTGACTGTAGTCGTTGACGTTAAAGGTGCTGTTAAGTATCCGGGAGTTTTTTCTCTCGATTCAGACCAACGAGTTATCGATGCAGTAGAGGCTGCAGGAGGTCTGACAGAAGATGCTGATTCGAAGGGGATTAATTTTGCGCAGTTGCTGGAAGATGAGATGTATATCTATATACCGGAAACGGGCGAGGATACCACGCAATTATCCGATATTATTGAAAGGAATCTATCCAAAGAGACCGTTATCGACCTCAATTCAGCAGATGAAACAGAGCTGCTTCAGTTAGATGGCATTGGTCCAAGCAGAGCGGCTGATATTATAAAATATAGAGAGACGAACGGTCCATTCAAGTCAGTAGAAGAACTGAAGAATGTGACAGGAATAGGAGATAAAACGTTCGAACGAATCAAGGAAGAGATAAAAGCCAATTAAATGGCATGATTTTGATATTTTGATAAGACTGGTGGCTTAAACTATGAACAGCGGAAAAATGAGCAGTAGAAAAATTCAGGTATTCAAAAATAACAGTATAAGTAACAAGTCATCTAGATGTTTACAGGAAAACTGATTTTTATTGCTCTGTCTCTATTACCTGTTGCAGCAGGCCTAAGTAATGGATATACACTGCCGGTGTTTGTAGTATCGGCTTTTCTCTGGCAGAGAGTGCTCAGTCAAAAGAACCGTCTCCTTCTGATCGTCTCGATTTTAGTAACTCTATTGTTCGGTCTGAGATTCACTTACTTCTATCCGACAGGAGTTTCCTTAACATTGTCTGAAAATGAATGGATAAATGTGGCCGTTAAAGAAACCACCTGGAAAGTTGACGGAGATAAATTAGAATTTGAAGGCCTGATCCGGCAGGACAGCGTTCGGGAAAAAGTCAGAGTGACCTATTACATTAAGAGCGAACGTGAAAAAAAGAGACTAGCTGCGTCGATTCCTCATAATGCCGTCATCAAAGGGGTTCTGTCGGTAGCTGAGGAACCTTCAAACTTTAACCAGTTTAACTACCAGACGTACCTGAAAAGTAAAAATATTTTTAGTATACTAAGAGCTTCTGAGCTTTTTATACGAGAAAACGATCAGAAAGAGCCGAGAAATGTGTATGTATTCGATTCGTTCAGACAAGTCATACTATCGCATCTTGACCGTACACTGACACCGAAGACGAGCGCTTATACCAAGACCCTCCTGTTTGCAGATAAACGCTCATTCTCTAATGACATAATGGATTCCTTTAAAGAATTAGGGATCGTTCATCTGCTGAGTATTTCTGGGCTGCATGTCGTTTTCCTGATTGATATGATACGCTATACGCTTTTGAGCATGAAAGTAACCAAAGAGGACACAGATTCAAGTCTTTTAATGATCCTGCCGTTTTATGGCATAGCGACAGGTTTCGGCGTGAGCGTCTTCAGAGCTGTAGGTCAGGCATGGATAAAACTGTTAGGTGATAAACTCAATCTGACAGTGACGGCATTAGACAGCTGGTCAATGATGCTGATCCTGACTCTTTTTATTCAGCCGTACAGTCTGTATATGATCGGTTTTCAACTAAGCTATCTCATAAGTTTTATTATCATCATACTGACACATCAGTCTTTCTTTAAACACTTGGCTAAAATGCAGAGGTACATCGTCATGAATCTGCTTCTGCTTATCTCTTCCATACCAGTATTAACTTATCATTTCTACGAATTTTCCTGGGGTGTTCTGGTTTTGAACAGTTTATTCATTCCTTTAGTGGGTAGTCTGCTATTGCCGCTGCTTGTAGTCAGTCTATTGCTCTCATTTTTGATTCCCCGTTCAATTATATTTGAATCTATTTTATTTATACTGGATAGGCTGATAGCCGCCTTGGAAAATATTGTCAGTCAGGCTACATCGGAACTGACTTTTACTTTCATTACGGGAAGACTCTCACAGCCAGCCTATTTTCTGCTGGCTTTATTCATTATAGTCTTACTAATAATGATCGAAAGAAAAAAGCAAAAACGATTTCTTGCTTTTCCAGTCATCGGTATAATCATGTGTATACTCTCTGTCAGGTTTTCCCCTGCAGGACAGGTATTAATGATCGATGTGGGTCAGGGTGAAGCTATCTTGATAAAAGAACCTTGGGGGCGAGGGAATTATCTCATTGATACCGGAGGACAAGCAGAGTTTCCGATCGAAGAATGGCAAAAAAGGGAAAAAATGTTTAATGTGGGTGAAAACATCATCCTTCCTGTGCTAAAATCAGAAGGAGTACATAAACTGGAGTCCATTATCATTACTCATCCGGATATAGACCATTATGGCGCGATGATGGATATTATCAGTCAAATGCACACAGAACAAGTGGTGTCCGCTAAGGCTACCTTCCTGGAGGAAAACTTTCAGCGTCTGCTTCCTTCTATCACCAAATATGGTGCTGCAATAAAAAAAGCAGTTGAGGGAAGCGGCGCCTATCTTCCTGAAAACACATTCTCGGTCTTGTCTAATGAAGAAGTGGCAGGGACTTCAAAAAATGACAGTTCTTTGGTTTTATATGGTTTGATCGGCAGGAAAACGTGGCTCTTAACGGGCGACTTGGAGACTGAAGGCGAAAAAGTCCTGCTGGAAAAATATCCAAATATGACTGTAGATGTTTTGAAAGTGGCCCATCATGGAAGTCAGACGTCCACGCATGATGCCTTATTAAATCAGCTTAGACCAGATACAGCTTGGATATCCGCAGGTAAAACAAACCGATACGGGCATCCGCATACTAGTGTAGTTGAAAAGCTTACTGACAGGAATATCCGCATACATCGGACGGATATGGATGGAGCAGTAAGATATAGATTCACTGACGAGTACCCCATTACAAATATGAACAGTTATCTGTTTTCTTTTGAACATAAAAGAGGACAATGAGGAGAATGAGATGAAAACAGTATTGAAACAGATCGATAAAATTAAAAAAGGTCAGCTGAAACCTGTATACGCTGTTACAGGTACAGAAAGGATGCTGATAGAAGAAGTGACAACTTCTTTAACCGATACGATCCGGTCCGGTCAGGAAGACGACATGAATATTATGCATTTTGACCTCAACGAAACCAGTATAGATGATGTGATATATGAGGCCGAAAGTTTTCCTTTTTTTGGGGGGCAGAAGCTCATCTTCATCCATTCAAGTTATATATTTACAGGGAAGAAAGTTTCGTCGGCTGTTAAACACACGCCGTCACTGGTGGAGAACTACTTGAAGGATCCGTCGGACTTCTCCATACTTGTCTTCATTGCGCCATATGATAAGCTGGATAAACGAAAGAAAGTGACTAAATCCCTGTTAAAATCTGCCGAAGTCATCGATGTGACTCCGGCATCTGACAAGGATACAGCTGATTATTTAAAAAATTACTGCGAAAAAAGCGGATACCATATGTCCAGAGAATCTTTGGAGCGACTGATGCAGTTAACTGATAGAAATTTGTCAAAAGCTAAAAACGAACTGGACAAGCTGATGGTATATCATATAGAAGATAAGGAAATCAGCATGGAGTCGATCGACAAACTGGTATCGAAATCGCTGGAGCAGAATATCTTTGAGTTGAATGAAAGGGTATTGAGGAAGAACATCAAACAGTCCATAGAGCTTTATCAGGATCTTTTGCATCAGAAGGAAGATCCCATTAAGATCCTGGCCTTGATGATCAGTCAGTTCAGGTTACTTCTTCAGGTAAAGATTCTGAGAACAAAGGGTTATCAGCAGGCGGATATTGCAGGAATCCTGAAGATCCACCCTTATCGTGTCAAGCTGGCGCTGCAGACTGAGAAAAGATTCAAACAGACGACCCTGTCGCAAGCGCATCGGTATCTGATCAGTGCAGATTACGAGATCAAAAGTGGGAAAGTGGATCCAGAGATGCAGATCGAACTCTTTATATGGAAATTTTCCACAATGACAGAGTAAACCTGAAATGAGAAAAAGTTTTCATTGAAAAAATAAGCCATGTGATGTAAAATGGAGAATGTTGAACTAATCAACTCACATGGTCTAGATAGTACTGTTTAATGACAGTAACCATTTAATTCCAACTATATGTTTACTAAATAAGGAGTGTTTTACAATGCCAAACATGGATCAAACGATTAAGCGTCAGAGACAAGATGTGAAAAAAAGAGAAAATAATCAAAGCCAAGTCACATCAATGAGATCAGCTAAGAAAAAATTCTTGAGTGCTGTTAATAACGATGCTGACAATGCAAAAGAATTATATGAAGATGCTGTTAAAGCAATCGATAAAGCTGCAACAAAAGGCTTGATTCACGAAAACAAAGCGGCACGCGACAAATCACGTTTAAGCAAAAAATTAGCTAAATAAGTATTGAAAGTATTCTCATGAGACGAAAAGTCTTCGGGAATACTTTTTTTATGATAAAATGATAGCGACTAGTTTACTAAGGAGTGTTAGAATGGCTGAGCAGGGGTTTAATTTAAAATCGCTATATAAACCAAGCGGCGACCAGCCCGAAGCAATCAGACAGCTTGTACAGGGCATCAAGGATGATCAGAAAGAACAGGTACTTCTTGGAGCCACAGGAACAGGCAAGACTTTTACAATGTCCAATGTTATCCAGCAGGTCAATAAACCAACGCTTGTGATGGCTCACAACAAGACGCTGGCCGGACAGTTGTATACCGAATTCAAAGAATTTTTCCCCGACAATGCGGTGGAATATTTCGTCAGTTATTATGACTACTATCAACCCGAAGCTTATGTTCCTTCAACAGACACCTTTATTGAGAAAGACGCCAGTATCAATGATGAGATAGACAAGCTGCGTCATTCTGCCACCAGCTCTCTGCTTGAAAGACGGGACGTCATCGTGGTGTCTTCTGTTTCGTGTATCTATGGGTTAGTTAACCCGAAAGATTATGAGGAACACGTTCTTTCTCTGCGATCAGGAATGGAAATCAGCAGAGAAGACTTATTGCGTCGACTGGTGGATATGCAGTTCGAACGGAATGATATCGACTTTCAGCGCGGACGATTTAGAGTGCGTGGCGATATCGTCGAAATATTCTTGGCATCAAGAGAGAGCGAAGCGATACGTGTCGAGTTTTTTGGAGATGAAATCGACAGGATCAGAGAAGTGGATGTTTTGACAGGAGAAGTCAAAGCAGACCTTGCTCATGCCGCGATTTTCCCGGCGACCCACTTCGTTTCAAATGATGAACAGACCCGATCGGCTATTGAATCGATCCAGGCTGAATTAAAGGGCAGACTGGAAGAGCTGCATAAAGAAAATAAACTGCTGGAAGCCCAGCGGCTTGAACAGCGCACCAATTATGATATTGAAATGCTGATGGAAATGGGTTACTGTTCCGGGATCGAAAACTATTCCAGACATCTCGATGGGCGTAAACCAGGGGAGGCACCATACACACTGCTGGACTTCTTTCCGAAAGACTCGCTTTTCATCATCGACGAGTCCCATATGACGATGCCGCAGATACGAGGGATGTATAATGGAGATAGAGCCAGAAAACAGCAGCTTATCGACCATGGATTCCGACTGCCGAGCGCCCTGGATAACCGCCCGCTGCGACTGGAAGAATTTGAAGAACGAGTCCCTCAGATCACTTACGTTTCAGCTACGCCGGCCGAATACGAAATAAGCCGCTCGAGCCAGGTCGTTGAACAGATCATCCGTCCGACAGGCCTCTTGGATCCAATCGTTGAAGTCAGACCGATCAAGGGACAGATCGATGATATCATTGAAGAAATAAACAAGCGTATCGAGAAGAACGAGCGGGTGTTCATCACGACCCTGACCAAAAAGATGTCAGAAGACTTGACCGATTATTTGAAAGAAGTGGGGATAAAGGTCCAGTATCTGCATAGTGATGTCAAGACGCTCGAACGGACTCAGATCATCCGTGATCTAAGAGTAGGGAAGTTCGATGTACTGATCGGGATCAATCTGCTGCGGGAAGGACTGGACGTGCCTGAAGTGTCTCTAGTCACCATCCTGGATGCAGACAAAGAGGGGTTCCTTAGAAGTTCTCGCGCACTGATACAGACTATAGGACGTGCGGCCCGTAACGAGAACGGAAAGGTCATCATGTACGCTGACCACATAACCGATTCCATGCGCAATGCGATTGACGAGACAGAAAGACGGCGTGCCATTCAGGAAGAATATAATGAAAAGCATGGCATTACGCCGACGACGATCAAGAAAGAAGTCAGGGACCTTATCAAGATCACGACGGCTGTGGATGAAGAGGAAAAAGATCTGTCAGAAGAAACGATCAAAAACTTGTCCAGAAGAGAAAGAATGGAACTCATTGAAACGATCGAACTTGAGATGAAAGAGGCAGCCAAGGATCTGAACTTTGAGAAGGCAGCTGATTTAAGGGATGTCGTCATGGAGCTGAAAACGAAATATATGAAATAAACTGTAGCTTCTTCTAAGTTTTAAAGGTATAATCCCTTGATTTTTCATCGATACTAGTGTACTCTTTAGAGTGTGCTGACGCACAGACCGTTACTTGGTTTGCCGCATCACCAGCGCTTACTCAGTAACAGGATTCATATTATGGAAAGAGGTGGAAAAAATGGCAGTTTCAAAAGAAAGAAAAACAGAAATCATTAATGAATATGCCCGTCACGAAGGAGACACTGGTTCTCCGGAGGTACAGATCGCAGTTTTAACTGCTGAAATTAATGAATTGAATGAACATGCAAAAACACACAAAAAAGATTTTCATTCAATGCGTGGACTAATGAAAAAAATTGGTCACCGTCGTAACCTGTTGGCTTATTTACGTAACAAAGACATCACGCGTTACCGTGAATTGATCCAAAGACTTGGTTTACGTCGTTAATTTATATCTTAAGCAGGGCTGCTTATTCATATAAGCGAAGTCATGTTTAATATTTATGATAAATACAGAGCGGGATTCTTTGGAATCTCGCTTTATTTATAAAAAAGATCAGGTTGCCTGTCATACTACTAACCAAACGTGATGAGTCTGAATCGTCAGAAATATGACGTTTGTTTAGTAGGTACGGCTTCCTGTCAAAATGAAGGAGAGAAATGAATGACTGAAAAAAAAGTTTTCACCACTGAGATCGGTGGACGAAAGTTAACTGTTGAAATCGGCCAGATGGCAAAACAGGCCAATGGGGCCGTTCTTGTCCGCTATGAAGACACTGTGGTTTTAACTGCTGCAGTAGCGAGCAAGAAAGCCAGCACCCTCCCGTTCTTCCCGCTGATGGTGAATTACGAAGAAAAAATGTATTCTGTCGGAAAGATACCTGGTGGATTCATTAAACGTGAGGGAAGACCATCTGAGAATGCCACATTGACTGCGCGTCTGATCGACAGACCGATCCGTCCAATGTTCGCCGAGGGTTTCCGTAACGAAGTGCAGGTCATGAATACCGTCCTGTCTGTCGACCCGGATAATTCTCCTGAAATGACAGCTATGTTCGGTTCATCACTGGCATTATGTGTATCTAATATCCCCTTCAATGGTCCTATTGCAGGCGTGAATGTCGGACGTATCGATGGCGAATTCATTATCAACCCGTCAGAAGAGCAAATGACAGAGTCGGATATCCAGCTTACTGTTGCCGGAACAAGAGATGCCATCAACATGGTTGAAAGTGGTGCGGACCAGGTAGCTGAAGAAGACATGCTGGAAGCTTTGCTGTTCGGACATGAAGCAATCAAAAAACTGGTTGCCTTTCAGGAAGAAGTCGTTGAAGCTGCAGGAAAAGAGAAGATGGACGTTACTTTACTGCTTCCCGATCAGGAATTAAAAAATGAAATCGTCAATGAATATAATGACAAGATGAAAGAAGCGATTCAGACGTTTGATAAGCAGGAACGTGCGGAAAAAACAGAAGCGCTTAAAAATGAAATCGTAGAGAAGTACGAAAGCGAATATATGGATGCCCCAGATTATGAAGCGGTCATCAAAGATGTTAAAACGATCATCAATGGCATGGAAAAAGATGAAGTGCGTCGTTTGATCACTGAAGAAAACACACGTCCGGACGGCCGTAAAGTGGATGAAATCAGACCGCTTGATTCTGAAGTAACGATACTGCCGCGTGTTCATGGTTCAGGTCTCTTTACCCGAGGTCAGACACAGGCATTGTCTGTTGCAACGCTTGCACCGCTGACGGAACATCAGCACATCGACGGCTTGAGCAGCGAAGACAGCAAACATTTCATGCATCACTATAACTTCCCGAACTACTCTGTCGGAGAAACCGGACCAGTCAGAGGTCCGGGTCGTCGAGAAATCGGTCACGGTGCTTTAGGCGAACGTGCCCTGCTTCCGATCATCCCAAGTGAAGAAGACTTCCCGTACACTATCCGTCTGGTTGCAGAAGTACTTGAATCCAATGGGTCGTCTTCTCAGGCAAGTATCTGTGCAGGTACGCTGGCTCTGATGGATGCAGGTGTACCGATCAAAGCCCCTGTTGGTGGTATTGCTATGGGACTTGTGATGGAGGGAGACAATTATACTGTCTTGACCGACATTCAGGGACTGGAGGACCACTTAGGCGACATGGACTTTAAAGTGGCTGGTACCCGTCAAGGGATCACTGCTCTGCAGATGGACATCAAAATCGAAGGGATCACGAAAGAGATCCTTGAAGAAGCATTGGTTCAAGCCAAAAAAGCCAGACTTGAGATCCTTGATAACCTGGAAGCCACTATCGACGCACCGCGTTCTGAGCTAAGCCAGTATGCGCCTAAGATCGAATCGATCAAGATCAAGCCTTCTCAAATCAAAGTCGTCATTGGCAAAGGTGGAGAAACCATCAATGGTATCATCGATGAAACGGGTGTTAAAATCGACATCGATGAAGAAGGGAACGTCTCGATCTACGGTCAGGATGCCGAAGCGATCAAACGTGCCATTACGATCATTGAGGAATTGACAGAAGAAGTCGAAGTCGGCAAAGTGTATTCTGGTACGGTCAAACGTATCGAGAACTTTGGTGCTTTCGTTGAAATCATTAAAGGAACAGACGGCTTAGTCCACGTATCTGAATTGTCAGACAAGTATATCAAAAATGTTTCTGACGTCATTTCTGTTGGAGACAAACTGGATGTTAAAGTAACAGAAATCGATAATCGCGGTCGAGTCAACTTATCGCGTAAAGCTGTATTAGCTGAACAAGGCGAAAAAGAAGAGAAGTAACTTTTGAAGCAGCCTGAAAAAGCATGTCTCCCGATAATACGGGGACATGCTTTTTGTTTTTACGGTTCTCTTACTATAAAGTATGATATAGAATAGAAAGTGAAGGCGGTAGTTTGAAATATGAAACAAAAGGAGCAGAGAGTGTGGATAAAACGTTCAGTCACAAGTTGAATACGATCAAATGGGTAGGGATAGTAACGATGACCATCGATCATATTGGGTACTTTTTACTACCAGAGCTGCTGTTATTACGTATCATCGGGCGTGTGGCTTTTCCCTGCTTTCTCTACAGTACGATAGAAGGAACAAAACGGACCCATCACTATGGCCGATACATATTACGGCTGGTCCTGCTTGGGATCTTATCTATGCCAGTCACTCCCAATACGGTCAACGTGCTTTTTTTACTAGCCTTATTTTCTTTATCGTTGAAGTTTAAAAAATATGCTCTGATTTTTAGTTTATTAAGTATATTTGCTGAATACAGCATTTATGGATTTTTATTCGGATGGAGTATATACTGGCTTAAAGAACACAACTGGCCGCAAGGGACCGGTCTTGCAGTAATGACACAGTATTTCGTAGGACTGTCGATTCAGATCTTTTCTCTTCTGGCACTGCCTCTGTTTATCATTGATAAAGGTCTTGAACTCCCCAAACTTCCAAGATATTTTTTCTATGCTTATTATCCGCTGCACCAGCTGGTATTGATACTTATCGTTTCAAGCCTTTAAAAATAAGGAGAGATAACCGCGAGGGGGCTGGCCGTGGTTTTTCTTTTCACTTAGACGTAATGATCATCTCCCCGAATGGATAAATCAGTAGAGGTGATGACTTCTGTTTTATTTGTATCGAGATAGGTCACGACGAGCCCGCCTGTTGAATCGATCGTTTTGATATAGGCTTTTCTTTTACGGTCCGTGTCTATGATCCAGTAATTTTTACCTATCAGGATAGACTGCTCCCGGCATACAGACAAAAAGGGCGCGGGACGCTGAGAGTTCAGAAAATCTACATAATATTTCTCAAAAAAAGTCAGGAAGCTGGCTACAAGCGTATTCGGATCGATCTCTCTGTTCGTTCCTTCTTTTAATGACGTTGCCTTACTCTGCAGTTCCTGTGGGATATTTTCCTGATCTACGTTTGTATTGATACCGATACCTATAATGATGCCTTCCAGAGAACTCCCGGAGAATTCAGTTTCTATTAAGATGCCGGCTATTTTCCTGCTGTTTAAAATAATGTCATTCGGCCATTTTATTTTCACATCACCCCAGTCATTCAGTGCTTTTATGAGAGCCGCAGCCGTCAGCTGGGTGAGCAGAGAGAGCCTTTCGAAAGGGCTGGCCGGTTTAAGTACGAGAGACATAGAAATGCTGGCACCTGCAGGAGATGTCCAGTTCCGGCCCAGCCGTCCTTTGCCGGCCGTCTGTTCGTGTGCAAGAATGACATCACCGTTTTTGAGATCACTCAGGTTTGCTTTTGCATAGGTGTTCGTTGAGTCCAGCCTGGCATGCAGCTGCACAGGTTTGCCTATGAAATCAGTATCCAGCAGTTTTGAAATGGCCGGAACTGAGAGGAGGGGATAAGCTAAATGAATAACATTGCCTTGTGCGCTGATCGGAAAATTTTTCTGCTGCAGTTCGTTGACAGCCTGCACCACGTGCGCCTGGTCCACCATTAACGCACGGGCCAGGTTCTCAAATGTAAGTGTTTTAGGATAGGCTATAGTCAGTGCATCGATAATATTCTGTTTAAAAGTCATATCTTTCAGTCTCCTTGGTTTTAACATCTAAAAAAAACAGTTTCAGTGATGATGGGGGATCATCTCTATTCTATCAGAATTATAAAGTCATTTGGAGAGAGCCGGATAAGACAAGGAGAGTTTCACGTGGTTATACTGACGTGGTTTTATATATTTGAAGAAGTGAAGAACTGAAATTGCCTCGGAGTATGAAAATGACCCTATCTATGCTATACTTTAAATACGAGTGTGAACGAACGGGCAATACATAGGTGAAAAAAACTATAAATAAAATAAGCTGAAAAAGCTTTTTAGAGGTGGAAAAAATAGTGAGTAATATAAAAATTATTCCTCTTGGAGGAGTAAGAGAAAATGGTAAAAACTTATACGTTGTGGAATCGGGAGAGGATATCTTCGTCCTTGACTGCGGACTGATTTATCCGGAAGACGAACTTTTCGGTATCGACGCCGTCATTCCTGATTTTAGTTATTTAGAAGAAAATAAAGACAGAATAGCCGGGGTGTTTCTGACACATGGCCACGAAGATGCTATCGGCGCACTGCCTTACTTCCTGGACTTATTTGAAGTTCCCGTATTCGGTTCAGAACTGACGATCGAACTGGCCAAGTTGTTTGTCAATGAGTCGAGTCTGAAACCTTCATTCAACGACTATCATGTTATTGATGAGAAAACGGAGATCGACTTTCATGGTACGCTGGTCAAGTTCTTCCGTACGACACACACCATTCCCGATTCCATGGGGATTGCCGTACAGACAGAAGAAGGTAATATCGTCTATACCGGGAACTTTAAGTTTGATCAGAGTGCCCAGGACATGTACAGCAGCGATCTGTCTCAAATTGCCGACTTGGGCAAGGAAGGTGTGCTGGCCCTGTTGAGTGACTCGGGCGAGGCAGAGAGTCCATATGAGAATGTTTCCGAGAAAAAGGTCCAGGAAGAAGTACTGGATACGTTCCAGAATGCCGAAGGCAGGATCATTGTAGCCGCTGTAGCCAGTAATATTCTGCGTATCCAGCAGGTGTTGAACGCGGCACATCGTTCTGATCGGAAAGTGTTCATCACCGGTAAGAACCTTGAAGCTATACTGGAAACAGCGATGAAACTGAATAAGTTGACATTGCCGGATGAGGACTTGATTGTTCCGGTCGAACAGATCGATAAATATGATGATGATCGTGTGCTTGTGCTTGAAACAGGAGCAGCGGGCGAACCGATCAAAACGCTTAACCGTATGGCGACAGGCAGTCACCCTCAAGTCAACATTAAAGAAGGCGACCTGATTTTTATTGCAACAAGCCCCTCCATTGCGATGGAAGTAATGGTGGCGGAAACTGAAAACCGAATCTACCGTGCGGGAGCTACCGTCAAGCAGATTTCAGATAACATGAAAGCATCCGGTCACGCCACACCCAATGACTTGCAGCTGATGATCAATCTGCTGAAACCGACCTATTTCATCCCTATTCAAGGTGAGTATAGAATGCTGGCCGCGCATGCCGATTTAGCGCATGAAACGGGGATCCCTTATCAGAACATCTTTATCCTGAGTAACGGAGATGTCGTCAGCTATAAAAAAAATAAAATGACTCAAAGTGGTCAGGTATCTGCTGATAATACACTGATCGATGGTATCGGCATCGGAGATATCGGTAATATCGTCCTGCGTGACAGACGTTTGTTGTCTGAAGATGGTATTTTTGTAGCTGTCGTGACGATCGACCGCAAAAAACAGAAGATCGTTTCTGATCCGCATATTGTTACCAGAGGCTTTGTCTTCGTGAAAGAAAGCCAGGATCTGATCGATGAGTCTTCAGATATCGTCAAAAACATCGTGAAGAAGAACCTTAAACACAATGACTTTGACTGGGGATCGATCAAGCATGATATTAGAGAAGCCCTGAATAGTCATTTATTCAAGAAAACCAAGAGACGTCCGATCATCCTTCCGGTCATCATGGAAGTCAATCAGAACAGACGCTTCAAACGGTAATCAAAAACTAAATAATCATACTGTACTAGGGGAGTCAATGACATTGGCTGAGAGTAAACTGCAAGTTTAGACCCTTTGAACCTGTACGTTAATGCGTGCGCAGGAAGAGTACTTGTTGTGAGAATAAAAGCTTCTGAGTATATATGCTCTATTATGCCTAAAGTCTCCTCCTAGTTCAGTTATAGACTATGGAGGAGATTTTTTATGCAAAACAGAAAACTGCGTATTTATTTGGAAGGTACTTTATTTGCGGCAATAGCTATGGTTCTATCATTTATTCCAACAGGTATCGGTTCATCATTCAGTGTATCCCTGGGTATGATCCCGCTGACGTTTTATGCTATCAGACGGGGCCTCGTGCCGGGCCTCTATGCCGGATTTCTGTGGGGGCTTCTGCATTTTGTCACCGGTTCAGTATACATGCTGAATATTTATCAGGTCATGATCGAATACACGCTGGCCTATGCTTTTGTGGGTCTGGCCGGCTTCTACAGTAGCGAGATATTGAAGAATATTTCTCTAAATAATCACAAAACAGTTCAGTTTTACATTTTAGTCGCTGTTTTTTTCGGAGCTTTGGGCCGCTATTTCTGGCATTTTGTCGCCGGCTGGATTTTTTGGGGCGATTATGCATTATGGGGAATGAGCGCCGTATTGTTTTCGCTCGTTATGAATGGTTTAAGTATGTTAGTGACGGCATTTGTGACGATGGTCGTCATGCTCATACTTTATAGAAATTCCCCTGTCCTCTTTCATCCCAAGAAATAAAAGTCCAAGTGTCTCTCTTTATTTCTAGACAGAGCGTGTAGAGCTAATGTACACTTAAAGAAATGAAGACTTTTAGAAGGAGTCAAGTATGGACATTATTTCTACACTATTTTGGATAGCTATCATATTAAATTCAGCATTAGCCATATTTACCGTCTTTCGTGAGAAAGAAAGAGATATTGCGGCGATTTGGGCCTGGCTGCTGGTGATCATCATGCTGCCTGGCTTTGGGTTCGTTATTTACTTGTTTTTAGGGCGAAAGATTTCAAAAGAAAAAATATTTGATATTCGATCTCAGGAACGTATCGGGATGGCGCAGTTGGTCGAGTCTCAGAAAAAGTTGATAGAGACAGAAAATCTTGATGTTCCGGAATCCAAATATCAGGACAAGACTTTCGAACTTATTCAGTTATTCCTGAATGGGAATGAGTCAGTGTTGACAAAAGGGAATGAAGTGAAACTGATAAATGACGGCCATGATAAGTTCGATCAGATGCTGGAAGATATCAGCAAAGCGAAAGATCATATTCACGTGACCTACTATATATTCCGAGGCGACGGCATCGGAAAGAAAGTGCTTAAAGCACTGGAAGACCGGGCTCAACAAGGTGTAAAGGTAAGAGTCCTTTATGACCCGGTCGGAGCAAGAGTGCTGGGCAAGCATTTCTTTGATAAGCTGCGTCGATACGGTGGGCAGGCAGAGCCTTTTTTTGGTTCGCGCTTTTTCCTGATCAATTTAAGACTGAATTATAGAAACCATAGAAAAATCGTGGTTATCGATGGGAAAATAGCTTATACTGGAGGATTCAATGTCGGGGATGATTATCTCGGGCTGTATGAAGAAATGGGATACTGGCGTGATACTCATTTAAGAATTGAGGGAAACGGAGTGCTTTCTCTGCAGACACGCTTTTTGATGGACTGGAATGCTTCCACAAAACAAAAAACGATCGAATATGAGGAAAGTTATTTTCCGTTTTCCGGCTTAAAAGGAGATACGGATTTGCAGATGGTTTCAAGTGGACCGGACAATGAGATGCATGCCATCAAAAAAGGATTCATAAAAATGATCAGTATGGCCAAAGAATCCGTCTACATTCAAACCCCTTATTTCATACCTGATGAAGCGTTGATGGAAACAATAAAAATAGCGATTCTGTCCGGTATCGATGTCAAGGTCATGCTTCCCAACAAGCCTGATCATCCTTTTATTTACCGTGCAACACTGAGTTATGCTTCGGAGCTTGTCAAGTATGGTGGAGAAGTTTACATCTATGATAAGGGTTTCCTGCATGCCAAGACGATCGTCATCGATAAGGAAATTCTGTCAGTAGGGACAGCTAATTTTGATATTAGAAGTTTTAAACTTAATTTCGAAGTCAATGCTTTCATATATGACAGGGAACTGGCACACAGTCAGGTTCAGCTCTTTAAAGAGGATGCCGCTCATTCATTTTTACTGACCGAAGAAATCGTCGATGACTACTCGAAGTGGGAACTGTTCAAACAGCAGTTCAGTCGTTTATTTTCACCCATACTATAACCAAATGAAATGACCAGTTTACCCTGCTGGTCGTTTTTTAATTCCACAGACCGGTCAGAAAATGACAAGTGATCTGAAACGACTGGGCAGAACATCCCCTCAAAGGGAAAAAATGCGGCTGGGGAAGACTGACAGGAAAAATGCTGGAGAAAGCAAACATAAGGACGATACCTTAGTTCAGCTTTCTCCAGCAATTTATTTGCGTTTATATAACCGTCTTATATATCTGATATCCCGTGCACTGATCAAGTAAGTGATCGATTGCAGATCGGATTTTATAATAACTTGGGTGGATTTAGGTGATAAATAGGCTATGCCTGTAAACTCGCTGATGCTATCTGACTGTGAAGTGGGATTGACCTGTATCACAATAGGATAGCGGTTCTTAACTGCTTGTTTTAAGAAAGTCGCGATCTGTTCTTTAGGCATCTGGGGATGCACGTTTGTAATGGACGGGAACAAAGAACCGTACCCTTTTTTTAAGTAATGGACGATCGAATGTCTGTTCTCAGCTATTCTGCTCATATTTATCCTCTCCCGAACGTATGTTACCCATATTATATCTAACGAACATACATTCGTCAATTAATTTTATATTATTTAGTGGATAATGTTTCTATTTATTGACGGAATACGTATAATATAAAGTGTAGTAAAGAAGGGGGGAAATTAAATAATGAACTACCAGATTATTACTGATTCGTGCAGTGATTTGCCTTTAGAGCTGGTCGACCAGTACAACTTGGATATTGTCCATTTCACCATTAGGATCGGTGATGAAGACATAGTGGACGATATGGGAGAAAACTTTGATAAAGAGGCTTTTTTCCAGCGCCTAAAAGAAGGAGAAACGGCTTCAACTTCTCAAGTCAATGTGCATTCATACTTAGAGAAATTTAAATATTATATCGAGAAGGAGATACCGGTTCTTTACTTAGCTTTTTCTTCAGCGTTGTCAGGATCTTTTAATTCAGCTGTTCAGGCGAAGAAAATGCTTGAAGAAGAGTATGGCGAGGTGGATATAGATATTATAGACACCAAAGGCGCAAGCCTGGGTCAGGGCATTTTGGTCTACGAGGCGAGTCAGAAGCAGAAAGAAGGCTTTACGAAAGAAGAACTAATGGATTGGGTGGAAAAAAACAAACTTCATTATCATTCATGGGTGACAGTCGACGATATCAAACACCTTCAACGCGGGGGAAGGATATCATCTACGGCTGCAACAGTCGGTTCACTGCTTCATGTCAAACCGATCCTGATAATGAATACGGAAGGCAAACTCGTTCCGGCCGCTAAAGTGAGAGGCAGAAAAAAATCGATCAACTATCTTATCGATCAGACGGTCAGTCATTTGACTGACCCTGAAGACCACTCGATCTTTATCGGTCATGTTGGCGTACCTGATGAAGCAAAAGCAATCAGAGATAAAATCCTGGAGCGAGTCAGTCCTAAAGAAGTGGTCGTTTCCAGCTATGGCCCTACAGTAGCCGCTCATACAGGCTTTGGTTCGATTGCTGTTTTCAGTTATGGAGATACTCGTTCTGACTGATCCACTGACGTCTCGTTTTAAAGCTTAGCCTAACTCGGAATACTGATATATTAGTTGACAAGGTATATCAAGTATGGTAACATAAGTCCGTTGTAAAACATTAATAATAATTTTTATACGGTTGGGCGTTAGCTTTCAAGGAAAATTTCTTCTGGGGTGAGAAGAAGCTTGTTAGCTGCGCCCACCTTTTTTTGAAAGGGGGAAGAAAATGAACCGGGAAGCTATAAATTATGTTAAAGAAGCCGAAGCAAGAGTAGATGAGTTGCGTGCGAATGCCAAGGCAGAAATCAGAGAAATAGAAGCAAAGAAAGAAGAGGAAGTCACACGTCAACAGGCGATCACAAATCAGGAAGTGGATGCCTATCAGAAAGAACAGTATGCTGATATGGAACAGGCTTTGGAAAGAGATGAGCAGGAAATGAATGAAGCTGTTCAGGCAGAGACTGTGAAATTCGATGTTGCATATAAAGAAAAGCAAGATGTGTTAGCCAATCGAATAGCAGAGGAGGTATTGCGTCGATATGGCAATAGCTAAAATGAAAAAATTGACTTTATTAGCGGAGCATGCTCATAAAGAGAATGTTTTAAAAAGTGTACAGGAGATGCAGAGTCTCGAAATCATTTCACTTGCTGATAAAGACGATGAAGAACTATTAAGAGGATTTACGAGAGAAACGTCAGAGACTGACACCCAGGATCTGCAGGGCAGGCTTCAGGATATCGAGTATGCTATCGATTACCTCGATGACTATGTTGCCCAGCCAGGTCTGATCGAAAAACTGAAATCTAAAAGAGAAGTATACACTCTGGCCGAACTTGAAACGCATGTTGAAGCGGCCAATATAGAGGCAACACTCGATCAGGTTTCAATAAAGGAACAGGAAATCAATAAGCTTGGTGAACAACTGAAAAGTTTGAGGCAGGAAGAACAGTTCCTTAGAAAATGGCGCAGCCTTAACTTCATGCCCAATGAAGTCGATCAGTTCAATCTCATGCATGTCATGATTGGTACTGTAGACAAAGAACACGCCGCCCCTCTTATCGATTCTATAAAGGAAAATGGGAAAGTATATTACGACGAAGTATACAGACGAAGCGATGAGGTTGCTTATCTCTTTATTCTTCCAAAAGATGATGTTAAAACGGTGACAGATAATATCAGTCAGTACAGTTATAGAGAGTTGAAGTATGAGTACGACATGCTTCCTGAAGATGCCCTATATAGAAACCTTTTGGAACAGAAAGAAAAAAGAGAATCCCTTGAAAATATCAAAAAAGAAATGAATGGCTGGCAGTCAGTATACAAAGACTTGCAGTTAGCTGAAGAGTACTACCACAACCTGTCAGAGAGGAACAAAGCAAAGAACATCCTTCTGGACAGCCCTCATTTGTTCTTACTGTCCGGATGGATCGAGGAAGAGAAGGTCGAAAATCTTAAATCTAACATCAATCAGGAAATCGGGGAAAGTGAAGTCGTTCTTTTGACTGATGAAATCAAGATGGAAGAATACAGAGATGTACCGATCGTGCTCAAGAATAATAAGCTCGTCGAGCCGTTCGAGATGATCACAGAGATGTTCAGCTATCCTCAATATAATGAAGTCGACCCTACACCGCTTATGATGCCGTTCTTCATGATTTTCTTCGGTATGATGGCTGCGGATCTGGGGTATGGCCTGCTTCTGTTTGGTGTGACACTGTTCGCAATGAAAGCATTTAATATAGAAGGATCGACAGGGAATTTTGTAAAATTCCTGTATGTCTTATCCTATCCGACAATGGCCTTCGGATTGTTTTTCGGAAGTTTCTTCGGTATCGAACTGCCTTTCCAAGTGCTGTCCCTGCAGGATGACGTTCTTGTCATCATGATATTATCGGTCGTTATAGGACTGGTCCAGTTACTATACGGACTGATTCTGAACGGTATAGTCAAGAGCCGTCAAGGTCAAAGAGCATCCTCGTACATTGATGGTTATGCCTGGGCTATGATGCTGGTCGGCTTTATTCTGTGGGTCGGCGGATCGCTGGTATTGTCAAATACATTAATGACACAGATCGGGATCGGCATTGTCGTTCTTAATGCTGTAGGTATTCTTGTAATCAGCGCCATATCGACACCAAACACTGCGCTTGGTATTGGATTAGGTGCTTATAACCTGTACGGTATCTCAGGGTACGTCGGAGACATTGTGTCGTATACTCGACTAATGGCTCTGGGTGTAGCGAGTGCAAATATCGGGATGGCATTTAATATGATCATTGGTTTCTTACCGGTATATGCAAGATTTACTGTAGGTGTACTGATCATCATTGCCTTACACACACTTAATATAGCGTTGACGTTCTTGAGTGCTTATGTGCATTCGTCCCGTCTGCAGTATGTTGAGTTCTTCGGTAAATTTTTCGAAGGCGGCGGACGTCCACTCACCCCGTTGAAAACGTTAGAGAAACATATCTGGCTTGACCAGAAAAATTAAAGGTTAAAAATTTAAACAAACTAATTTCGTAAATGGAGGAAAAGTATAATGGATAATTTCACAATGTTTTTTGGAGAAAATTTAGGTTTTGTATTTGGAGCGATTGGTGTTGCTTTGGCAGTCATTTTGTCAGGTATGGGTTCTTCTAGAGGTGTTGGATCTGCCGGTGAAGCAGCTGCAGCTTTGACAAAAGAACAGCCGGAAAAATTTGGTCGTGCATTGGTTCTTCAAATGCTGCCAGCTACGCAGGGTCTTTACGGCTTCGTTATCGGCCTGTTGATCATCATCAACTTGACAACTGACTTAGATCCATCACAAGGCTGGTACTACCTGATGGCAGGGTTACCTGTTGGATTTACCGGCTTGACTTCAGGTACTTTGCAGGGACGCGTTTCTGTTGCTGCTATGCAGATCCTGGCTCAAAAACCTGAACATACAACAAAAGGTATTATTTATTCAGCGATGGTTGAAACATACGCTATCTTAGGTTTCGTTATTTCCTTAATGATGATAATCTTTATCTAATAAAACGAATGAAGGGATTTGAGACGGTTCAGTGAAAGAAGTCAATACTTTTACTATTGACTCGATTCCTTTCTTTCTTTAATTGTATTTGAATAGGAGGGAAACCCAGAAGATGGCTGACTTGAAATTATTAACAGAACGTGTTGTAGAAAAAGAAAAAGCAGCACTTCGTCAGAAAGTTGAACAGACTCAAGTTGAAGCAGAAGATGAGATCCAAGCTTCTCAAGCAGCTGAAGCAGCGAATAGACAGCAGCTTAAAGACGATGTTAAAGCGAAAGTTGAAAGAGAATATGCAATCAAGAAAAACACACTTGAAATTCAGAAACGTAATGCGATTCTTTCAGCTAAACAAAATGTATTGAGCAAAGTGATCGCTGATGCAAAAGAAAAAATGAATACAATTGATGCTAAAACCTTTCAGGTTTTTGTAGTCAGTGTGTTGCAGCAATTCAAAAATGAAGAAAAAGTAACGCTTACTTTTGGCGAAAAATCAGCGCATTTAGTTGATGAAAACTGGATAAGAACAAATGGTCCAAAGGAATTGACTGTGCATGTTGCTAGTGAAACAATTCCGGATAAATCCGGTTTTATCGTTGAAAAAGCGGGTATCGATTATAATTTCATTTTCGATACTTTAGTAGATGAAGTTAAAAGCGACATTTTATCTGATATATCAAATGAATTATTTTAGAGAGGGGAATAACTTTGGAAGATACCGTTTATGGATCAAGTAATGTTCTCATACGTGTCTACGAGAACAACCTCCTCACTCGCGCTCATTTTGAAAGAATGCTGACAGCAGATTCATTTGAAGAGGCTGTCAATGTGCTTCGTGAATCGCCTTACCGTAATGATGTCGACAGGATAAAAGAAGATAAAAATTATGATTCCATGTTCATGAATGAACTGCATCAGACGTATAATGAGATGTTTGACATTGTTCCAAACAAGGAATTGATCGAACTGTTTAGTCTGCGCTATGCGTATCACAACCTGAAAGTCCTCTTCAAAGAAGAAATAACTGATCAGGATTTAGATCATCTGTTTATTCCGATCGGACGATACCCTATCGCTGAATTACGACAGGCCGTTCGAACAGGAGAGTCAGACGTTCTGCCGAAAGCATATATGGACAGTATAAATGAAGTGAAAACCGATTATGAGGAATACCACAATGTACAGGCAGTAGATATTATACTGGATAGACGCTTTTTTACCCATTCACGCCTCTTGGCTGATGAAACCGGGGAACCTGGCATACCTGCATTGATTGAACGCTACATTGACTACAATAATCTTTCCACGCTTGTTAGAGGGATGAAACAGAATCGCACGCGAAACTTTATGCTGACGATTTTGTCCAGTTCCGGCTCTATCCCTAAAGAAGATTTATTGGAGCTGATGGAAAAGGATTTAAATGCAGTGGCTCAATACTTTAGAAAAACAGATTACCGTAAGCTCATTGATAAAGCGATCGATAAAGAGACGGGCGAACTGTCAACAGTCAATGTCGACTTTGAAACGGATAATGCGTATATGGAAAAAATGCGTGAAGCAAGGCTGGAATCATTCGGGCCGATGCCTGTTATTGCCTATTTGTTCGCCAAAGAAACAGAAGTGATGAATCTGCGCTTGATTCTTTCAGGTAAAGAAAATGGCTTAACGGCGGATGAAATTAGAGAAAGGATGCGATTGAACTATGCCTAACAAAATTGGTGTTGTTGGAGATAAAGAATCAGTCTTAGCTTTTAAAATGCTGGGCTTTTCAGTATCTTTCGCATCCGAGGCCAAAGAAGCCCGTCGGATCATCGACAGTATGGCGGATAAGAACTTTGGCGTAATATATTTAACGGAACAATTGGCAGAGATGATTCCCGATACAATTAGACGCTATGATGCAAAAATGAAACCTGCCATCATTTTGATCCCGAATCATGCCGGGTCACGAGGAATAGGTAAAAAACGTGTCCAGGATAATGTGGAAAAAGCAGTGGGTCAAAATATCTTATAGGAGGGTACGAATTTGAGTAAAGGAACGATTGTGAGTGTTTCCGGACCGCTGGTTACAGCTAGTGGAATGGAGACAGCAAATATACAAGATATCTGCCGAGTTGGTGAATTAGGACTGATCGGCGAAATTATAGAAATGAGAGGCGACGTTGCCTCAATTCAGGTTTATGAAGAAACATCAATGGTCGGACCGGGTGAAACTGTAGAAACAACGGGAGAAGCTTTATCAGTAGAATTAGCACCCGGTATGATTTCACAGATGTTTGACGGGATCCAGAGACCGCTTGATGAATTTATGGAAAAAACGCAAAGTAATTACCTTGAGCGAGGCATGACTATTGCCCCCTTGAACCGCGATAAAAAATGGGAATTTGTCCCTTCTGTAGAAGTAGGAACAGATTTGACCGAAGGCGATATCGTAGGGACCGTCCAGGAAACTAACGTTATCGAACACCGCATCATGGTTCCATACGGTGTCAAAGGTAAATTGAAATCGATCGAAACAGGGTCTTTCACCGTTACGGATACGATTTATGTATTGGAAACTGAAACAGGCGATAAAGAATTTACGATGATGCAGAAATGGCCTGTACGTCAGGGAAGACCGATCGCTGAAAAACTGAATCCGGTCGAACCATTGATCACTGGTCAGCGTGTTATCGATACCTTGTTCCCTGTAGCAAAAGGCGGAGCAGCTGCTGTACCAGGTCCTTTTGGAGCGGGCAAAACAGTTGTTCAGCACCAGATCGCTAAATGGGCAGACGTTGATTTGGTTGTCTATGTAGGTTGTGGTGAACGCGGAAACGAAATGACTGATGTTATCAATGAATTCCCTGAACTGATCGACCCGAATACCGGTGAATCGATCATGGCTAGAACTGTACTGATCGCTAACACGTCTAATATGCCGGTGGCAGCCCGTGAGGCTTCTATCTATACTGGTATCACGATCGCAGAATATTTCCGTGACATGGGTTATTCTGTAGCGATCATGGCCGATTCCACATCCCGTTGGGCTGAGGCTCTGCGTGAGATGTCAGGTCGTCTTGAAGAGATGCCTGGTGATGAAGGTTATCCTGCTTACTTGGGTAGTCGTATCGCCGAATATTATGAACGTGCCGGAAAGGTCATTTCTTTAGGAAGTACCGGTAGAGAAGGAAGCATTACAGCTATCGGAGCCGTTTCACCTCCAGGGGGAGATACATCTGAGCCCGTTACTCAAAACACCTTGCGTGTGGCGAAAGTGTTCTGGGGGCTGGACAGTTCACTGGCCCAGCGTCGTCACTTCCCATCTATCAACTGGCTGAATTCATATTCTTTATATTCTAACGATATGAACTCTTTTGTAGGTGAAAAACTGGACGTTGATTGGAGTGGTATGGTCACCCATACTAAATCACTGCTTCAGGATGAATCAGAGCTGCAGGAGATCGTCCGTCTTGTCGGTGTGGAATCACTTTCTGAGAAAGACCGTCTGAAGCTGGTTACGGCACGAATGGTTCGTGAAGACTATCTGCAGCAGAACGCGTTTGACGATGTCGATACCTACACTTCAAGAAATAAACAGTATGAAATGCTGAATACTATCCTGAAATATCAGCAGGAAGCCGAAAAGGCAATGGGGCTTGGCGCATACTACGATGAAATCATCAAAGGGACGGAAGATGTCCGTGAAAGAATCGGACGTATGAAATTCGTTCCTGAAGAAGAATTGTCACGTATTAAAGAAATCAATGCACAGATCGAAAAAGATATGAAAGTAGTACTAGAGAAAGGTGGTGTAGAATCAGATGCTTAAAGAGTATAAAACAGTATCAGAAATCGTCGGCCCGTTAATGACCGTTCAGGGTGTCGAAGGTGTGAAATTCGATGAGTTAGTAGATATCGAACTCCAGACAGGTGAACGCCGTCGCGGGCAAGTGCTTGAAATCAACGGCGACAAAGCTGTGGTTCAGTTGTTCGAAGGGTCATCCGGCATCAACTTGGATGAGACGAAAGTTCGCTTTCTTGGAAAACCTTTATCTCTTGATGTCTCAGAAGACATGATCGGACGTACGTTTGACGGCATGGGTCGTGTGAACGACGGCGGCCCGGATCTTATTCCGGAAAAAAGTCTGGACATCAATGGACAGGCGATCAATCCGATTGCACGTGAGTATCCAGATGAATTTATTCAAACGGGTATTTCAACTATCGACCATTTAAATACCTTGGTACGTGGTCAAAAACTACCGGTATTCTCTGGTTCTGGACTGCCCCATAAAGAACTGGCTGCTCAAATAGCGAGACAGGCCAGCGTTACAAATAAAGATGAGAAATTTGCGGTTGTTTTTGCAGCGATCGGGATCACGTTCGAGGAAGCTGAATTCTTCATGAACGACTTTAAAGAAACTGGAGCGATCGACCGTTCAGTGCTGTTTATTAACCTTGCGAATGACCCAGCGATCGAGCGTATCGCGACCCCGCGTATGGCTTTGACTGCAGCTGAATATCTAGCTTTCGAAAAAGACATGCACGTCCTTGTTATCATGACAGATATGACGAACTACGCCGAGGCGCTGCGTGAGATCTCAGCAGCCCGTCGTGAAGTTCCTGGCCGTCGTGGTTACCCGGGTTACCTATATACTAACCTGGCGACCTTGTATGAACGTGCCGGAAGACTGGAAGGAACGAAAGGATCAGTGACGCAGATTCCGATCTTAACGATGCCGGAAGATGACATCACGCACCCGATCCCTGACTTGACCGGTTATATTACTGAGGGGCAAATCATCTTGTCTCGTGAACTTTATAACCAGGGTTACCAGCCTCCAATCGATGTCCTGCCATCCTTGTCCCGTCTGAAAGACAAAGGGACCGGTGAAGGCAAAACCCGTGAAGACCATGCGCCGACCATGAACCAGATGTTCTCTGCTTATGCGCAGGGTAAAGAAGCCAAAGAATTGTCTGCCGTGCTTGGTGAAGCGGCCTTGTCTGATTCAGATAAGAAATACGTTGAATTTACAAATAAATTTGAGAAAGAATATGTTAACCAGGGTAACTATACGGACAGATCGATCGAAGAAACTCTGGATTTAGGCTGGGACTTGCTGAGAGTCCTACCAAGACCTGAATTGAAACGTATTAAAGACGATATGTTAGACAAATATATGCCAAAAGGAGAGTGAGGTAAATGGCCAAGTTAGACGTCAACCCCACTCGCATGGAACTTGCTAAGCTAAAGAAACGTTTAGGTGTGGCAAGTCGTGGTCATAAATTGTTGAAAGATAAGCAGGATGAGCTCATGCGTCAGTTTATTGAGCTCATCAGAAAAAATAATGAATTGAGAAACCAGGTGGAAGAAAAACTGGAGAAAGCCATGCAGTCGTTTGCGATGGCCAAATCATTACTGCACGAGAATTATATCGAAGAATTGATGGCTGTTCCTACACGAAGTGTCTCTTTAAATATGGGGCGGCGAAACATTATGAGTGTAAGGGTGCCTCAAATGAACTTTCAATATGATGAAAGTGTCGAGGATTCGACAGAGTTAACTTACGGCTATTTAAATTCGAATGGTGAGCTCGATCTGACCTTCGAACATCTTGTAGAAGTCATGCCGCAGATGCTTGAACTGGCAGAAATAGAAAAAACATGTCAGTTGATGGCGGATGAAATAGAAAAAACAAGACGTCGTGTTAACGCATTGGAATATATGACGATACCTCAACTTGAAGAAACCATCTACTTCATTCAAATGAAACTGGATGAAAGTGAACGTGCAGCAATTACCCGTCTGATGAAAGTCAAGGATATGGGCTAATCGATTACAGCAGGATCTAAACCACTGAAAGAAGGGGGTCAACTTCTTTCAGTGGTTTTTTTGTACCTCCATAGTGTATTTCAGTTATAATATAGATAGATAAAGTAGACTGCTTATTTCCGGCAGCACAGCGATGGATGCGAAGGGAGGCGATTCTTGTTGGAGCCTGCATTTTTTGAGAAGGAAAATATGAAACGGGCGATTGTTTTTGGGGGTGGCGGTGCCAGAGGAGCTTTTGAGATAGGTGTGTGGAAAGCGCTGGATGAACTCGGTTACCATGCGGACATCGTCACAGGGACATCAGTTGGGGCATTGAACGGCGCTTTATATATATTAGGCAATCAAAAAGAAGCAGAGAAAATGTGGAAAGAAATTGAAACGAATGATATTCTTGGCTTTGAATCTCCGGCCCAAGGTGCCGGTTTTGGTGATTATGGAAAAACAGTATCAGAGTTCATCGTAAAAGTCATCAAAGAGAAAGGGTTGAGTACGAAACCCCTTGAAGATATGGTCATGAAGTATATTGACGACGAGCAGAAAATCAGAAGCAGACCTGTCATATTTGGTCTCTCCACAGTGAATTTCAGAACAATGAAAGTTGAAAATTACTACCTTGAAGATATCAAAAAAGGGGAGCTGACCGATTATCTGCTTGCGAGCTCTGCACTCTATCCGGCTATGGAAAAGCATTACATCAACGATACGCCATATATAGACGGCGGATACGGGAACAATATTCCGATCGATATGGCTTTGGATAAAAAGCCGGATCAGCTTGTTATTGTGGATGTTCATGGTCCCCATCTGTTCAAGCGGGATCCACGGATCGGAAATTGTGAATATATATGGATCAGAACAAACTGGCCGCTGGGAGATATGCTGCTTTTCGATAAGCAGAGAACGGAACTGAACATCAAATTGGGTTATCTGGAAACAATGAAACGGGCACATGCCAATGATTACATGGGATACTGGTATACCTTCGATCCGGAAAATCAGGATGCAGAAAAAGACGCCTTTTATGTTGCTCTGCATCAATTGCTCCAGGGTCATCGTTCCAGTCATTTATTCAAGCAGATCGACAAGGAGACCTATCAGAAAACGTTATTGAAGGAACTGTCGAGAAAGTGGGGGAAAGTCGTAAATGAACACACGCTCATGCTGGCGGTTCTCGAAATGGCAGGTCGGACGTTTAAAATTTCCCCTGATAATAGATATAAATTATATGACTTTCAAGATATGATAAAAAACAGGCTGGAGCGACTACTTGAAGCTGAAAAAGAACAGCCGATCCATGCTTTCGAACCGTCTTATATCCTCAGCGGAAAAGAATGGAGTAAAGAATTCTTCGAGCAGCTTCCTCTCGTATCTAATCGAAGAATGACCGTGCAGATATTCAAGTGGATAACAGACGATAGGATCTCATCTGATCATCCGCTTTTTAGTATTATCATGAAAGTAAAGCCATATCCTCTGATACTTGCTCTATACTGCAAATACTTATTTTCCAAAGAAAATGAGAATTTTTAAAAATCAGTTCATTTTATTCTTGAAATATGGTAGAATTGAGGATAAGTTTTTAATGATAGTATGTGTTAGGAAGGAAGTTCAAATGGAAGATCGTGGTTTACTCATCGTATTATCTGGACCCTCAGGTGTCGGTAAAGGGACAGTACGGAAAGCTATTTTCGAAAATCATTCCAATAACTTTGATTACTCTATTTCCATGACCACACGTAAAAAACGTGAAGGGGAAGTAGAGGGTGTGGATTACTTCTTTAGGACTAAAGAGGAGTTCGAAAAGCTTATCGAAGAAGATGGTCTGTTGGAATACGCTAACTATGTTGGTAATTATTACGGCACACCGATGAAATATGTCAATCAGACTTTAGATCAGGGAAGAGATGTCTTTTTAGAGATCGAAGTCCAGGGGGCACTGAAAGTAAGAGAAAAAATGCCGGAAGCCATTTTTATTTTTCTATCCCCTCCTAACCTGGAAGAATTGAATTCTCGCATAGTGAATCGCGGCACAGACAGTGATGAAATGATTAAAAAAAGAATGAAAAAAGCAGTAGAAGAATTAAAACTCATTCAGTATTATGATTATGTTGTTGAAAACGATACCGTTGAGAATGCTGCGCGGAAAATTCGTAACATCATTGAAAGTGAGCATTTAAAAGTGACAAGAAATCTGAAAGAGTACGCACATATAATCGAGGAGATGGAATAAATGTTATTATACCCTTCACAGGATGATTTACTGAATAAAATCAATTCTAAATATTCATTGGTGATTTTAGCTGCTAAACGAGCTAAACAATTACATAATGAAGATGACACGCAAATGCTGGAAGAATATAAGAGTGTGAAAAACGTTGGTAAATCTCTCGAGGAAATTATTGCAGGAGATTTAGTGATCGATCCGGACAGCATCGAAAAATAAATAATCAGTAACCTCTGTTTTAGGTCTTTTATAAGAGTTTCTCTTTTAAAGGACTAAGTGCAGAGGTTTTTTCTAGTATGCAAAATAAACAGGCTGGTTAAAGACAGCGAAGTATTTTACTGATAAAATAAGGAAAAGACCTGTGAGGTGTTAAAGATGTTAAAAGGGAAAAAAATAGCATTGTATGTTACTGGCGGCATAGCGGTATATAAAGTCGTTGATTTGATGCGGTCACTGATCAAAGCCGGTGCAGAAGTTCAAGTCGCCATGACAGAATCTGCTACACAGTTCGTTTCTCCATTGACCTTTCAAGTCTTGAGTAAACGGAACGTCTATAGAAATATATTTGCAGAAGACGATCCAGCAAAAGTCAATCATATCCACTTTGCTGACTGGCCCGATTTAGCGATCGTTGCCCCGTTGTCAGCGAACACGTTGGCTAAGCTGGCTAACGGCATTGCTGATAATTTTGTGAGTTCAGCCTTATTAGCTACGACATGTCCCATTTTTACTATCCCTGCAATGAATGAGCATATGTATGAAAATCCGGCAACACAGACCAATATCGAAACACTTCGAGGCAGAGAACTTTACGTGATGAATCCAGATGAAGGGTTTTTAGCTGAAGGGTATTCAGGAAAAGGTCGTTTTCCGACGCAGGAACGCATCCTGGATGAATTGCGTCTGTTTATACGTGAAAAAGGAAGAGCGCTGCCCCTTAAAGGGAAATCCGTCATAGTGACAGCTGGTGGAACGAAAGAACGCATCGACCCTGTCAGGTTCATATCTAATGATTCTTCAGGTAAGATGGGGCATGCTGTAGCGGAAGCTGCCTGGGAAAAGGGAGCTGAAGTGACCTTGATAACGGCAAGTCCATTAGCCGTATCTGGAAACATTACAGTTATACGGGTAGAATCCGCAGATGAAATGCATGAAGCCGTATCCAGTCGTTTTGATTCAAGCGATGCACTGATCATGGCAGCGGCTGTATCAGATTATTCTCCTGAAACGACCCATACACGTAAAATGAAAAAGCGGGATAAACTGACCCTGACGTTAAAGAAGAACCCTGATATACTGAAAGAGATGGGGAAACGTAAGCAGACTAGGCAATGTCTGGTCGGTTTTGCTGCCGAAACAGACAAGATAGAGGAATATGCTAAAAAGAAACTTGAAGAAAAGAATGCCGATCTGATCGTGGCAAATGATGTTGGAAAGAAAGACCGTGGTTTTAATGTGGATAAAAATGAAGTGATCTTTTTCAGTCATCATGAGGAACCACAAACTATAAATCTTAAAGCAAAAAAAGACATTGCAGAAGATATTGTCGACTGGATCAGTAACTTTATAAATTAAGAGGAGATGTCACATGTCTCTAGTAGCGAATATAATAGTAGATGTCCCGACGCTTCAGACCAACAGGGCTTATACCTACAGCATACCCGACGCCTTCACCGGAGTGATCGAACCGGGCATGCGTGTGGTCGTTCCTTTTGGCAATGGATCGAGAAAAATACAGGGGTTTGTTGTTGAAGTCAAAGAAGATAAGACGACGGAACTGGAATTGAAGGCTGTCGAGTCTTTGATGGACAGCTATCCTGTCCTGACGGAAGAGCTCCTTCGACTGGGTGATTTTCTGGCCTATCAGACATTCAGCTTTCAGGTGAAATGCTATCAGACCATGCTGCCGGCAGTGATGCGTGCCAAATACAGTAAAAAAATAAAAATCATTGACGAAATACCTGAATCTTTATTATGGGATGTCTTTAAAGGCAAAGCTGAAGTGAGCTGGGAAGAAGCAGAAAAAGAGAATGCTTTGACTCAAATCATTCAGCTGGAAAAAGAAGATAAGGTCGAAATAGACTACGATGTACAAGATAAAGCAGCAGTGAAAAAAGTGAAAAAAGTCAAGCCGTCACTCAGTTTTGAAACCTACGAAGAAATCAAGGCCGGCATCCGGTCCAACGCAAAGAAACAGAAGCTGTTCCTGGATATTTTGCAATCTCTGGCCCAAGACGCAGCTTTGACTTATGCAGAACTGAAAGAGTGGGGGGTCACATCTTCGACTATCCAGTCTGGCGTAAAAAAAGGCTGGTGTGAGGTTTTTCAGGAGGAAGTGTACCGGGATCCTTATGCTGCAAGCACTTTTGAACGAACGACGCCCTTGTCCTTATCGGAAGATCAGGCACATGCTTTTCAAGAGATCCATCAGACGATCAGAGATGAGCAGCATAAGGTTTTTCTTTTAAAAGGGGTCACAGGAAGCGGGAAAACAGAAGTCTATCTGCAGACGATTTCTGAAGTGATCGAGAAAGGCAAAGGGGCGCTGATGCTCGTGCCTGAAATTGCTCTGACACCGCAGATGGTCCAGCGTTTCAAAGGACGCTTTGGTGATGAGGTGGCTGTTCTTCACAGCGGGCTGTCCAATGGCGAAAAGTATGATGAGTGGCGTAAAATCGAAAAAGAAGAAGCTAAAGTTGTCGTCGGTGCCCGTTCCAGTATCTTTGCACCGTTAAAGAACATCGGGATCATCATCATTGACGAAGAACATGAAACAAGTTACAAGCAGGAAGAGTTCCCTAAATACCATGCAAGAGATGTAGCTATATGGCGAGGAGAGTACCATAACTGCCCAGTTGTTCTGGGCAGTGCAACACCGTCTCTGGAATCCCGTGCCCGTGCGACAAAAGAAGTTTATACCCTGCTGGAACTGAAAAGTCGTGTCAATGACTATCCGATGCCCGAAGTCGATGTGATCGATATGAGAGAAGAAGCCAAACGCGGCAACCATTCGATTTTTTCTGAAGCATTGCTTGATGGGCTCAAAAAGCGGATCAAACAGAATGAACAGTCTGTCCTCCTTTTGAACAGACGCGGCTTTTCCTCATTCGTCATGTGCCGTGACTGCGGGTATGTACTCGAATGCCCGAACTGTGATATCTCTCAGACGCTGCATATGGATACGAAGACCATGAAATGTCATTACTGCGGCCATGAAGAGGGCATTCCCAATATATGCCCTAAATGTCAAAGCCGGTCCATCCGCTATTATGGAACGGGTACACAGAAAGTAGAAAAAGAACTGAAAGAATTGCTCCCGGAAGCGGGGATCATACGTATGGATGTGGATACGACCCGTAAGAAAGGCGCTCATGAGAAACTTTTCAATCAGTTTGAGAGAAAAGAGGCCAGCATCCTGCTGGGTACACAAATGATCGCCAAAGGTCTGGATTTTCCCGATGTCACGCTGGTCGGTGTGATCAATGCAGATACAGCACTCGGTTTGCCTGATTTTCGCTCTGCGGAAAAAACATTTCAACTGCTTACTCAAGTGAGCGGACGTTCCGGTCGTGGTGAAAAAGAAGGCAAGGTCATCATCCAGTCTTATAATCCTGATCATTACGCCATCCAGTATGCTAAACAGCATGATTATGATTCTTTCTACAAACGAGAAATGCATCTGCGCCATTTAAGTGAATACAGTCCATACTACTTTCTTTTAAAGGTTTCTGTGAGTCATGAGAACGAGATGACAGCGGCTAAAAAGATCAGACAATATACAGACTTTATTCGGCCGGCATTATCCAACCAAGCAATCGTTTTGGGTCCTACCCCCAAGTCGATTGCCCGGACGCACAATCGCTATCATTTTCAAGTTCTGATCAAGTATAAGCATGAAGCTGGATTGACAGAAAAAATACATCAGTTACTGCAGGAAACTCAGAAAGAACAGGCTAAAGGCGTATTCATTTCAATCGATTATCAGCCTTTAGACTTTATTTAGAAAAGAGGCTTACCAATGTATAAAATAATATTTATGGGGACACCGGACTTTTCAGTCCCGATTCTGGAAGCTTTAGCAGAGAGCTCTCTGTGCGAGGTTGTCGGTGTTGTGACACAGCCGGACAGAAAAGTCGGCAGGAAAAAAAAGCTGACCGCTCCCCCAGTCAAGAATAAAGCTGTGGAATATGAAATTCCAATCTTCCAGCCTGAGAAACTGTCTGGAAGCAAAGAATTGAAGGAAGTATTAAACCTGAGTCCCGATCTTGTGATCACTGCTGCTTACGGTCAGTATGTCCCGACCGTTTTGCTCCATACGCCTCCCTTCAAAGCGATTAATGTCCATGCTTCTCTTCTGCCTAAATACAGGGGGGCTGCCCCGATCCATTACGCACTGATCAACGGGGAATCAGAAACAGGCGTAACGATCATGTATATGGAAAAAGAAATGGATGCGGGAGATATCTTGTCACAGCGAAGTCTTTCGATCGAAAAGACAGACACGGTCGGAAGTTTGTTTGACAAGCTCAGCCTGCTCGGCAGGGATCTGCTGATGGACACGCTGCCTGATCTGTTCAGCGGTGAGATCACTCCAGAAAAACAAAAAGAATCGGAGATCACTTATGCTCCGATGATCAAACCAGCGGAAGAAAGAATCGACTGGCAAGAATCAGCCGAAACGATCAATAACAAAATACGCGGAATGAATCCTTTTCCGGGTGCGTTTACTTTATTGAGCGGTCAGCGATTCAAATTATGGAAAGCTGAACCGATTCAGAGGAAGAGCGATGAGGCGCCGGGAACGATCATCGTATTGAATAAAAATGAATGCATCGTGGCCTGTGGGGACGATACAGCTCTGTCACTTCATGAAGTTCAGCCTTTCGGCAAACCTAAAATGCCGATCAGAGATTTTCTGGCTGGCGCTTTAAATTATTTAAAAGAGGGAATGCACTTTGACAACGAATAATCTTAAACACAGCAGCCGGTACATTGCTGTTACGATACTGGGAAAAATCGAAAAGAACCAGTCTTTCAGTAATTTACTGCTCACTGAAGCTGTCAAAAAAAATCAGTTGTCAGACAAGGATAGAGGACTGCTGACGGAACTCGTTTATGGCGTGATCCAGAACAAGCTGCTGCTGGACTATCAGCTCGAGCCATTCATCAAGCATCCGGAGAAAGTTGAAAACTGGGTCAGACAGCTGCTCAGACTGTCCTTGTATCAGATGACCCAGCTGGATAAAGTGCCTGCCCATGCGAGCGTGAATGAAGCGGTGCGTATTGCTAAAGCCATGGGACATAAAGGAACAGCCGGGTTCGTCAATGGCGTTCTTCGAAGTATCGACCGTCAGGGGGTGCGTTTTCCGGAAGAAATAACGGATTCTGTCGAGTATCTATCGATCAGATACAGCTTCCCGATCTGGATGATCGAACTCCTTATAGAAGAAGTCGGTATCGTGGAGACAGAAAAAATCATTCAGTCTTTATCTAAACGAGCGAAAGTGAGTCTGCGCGTCAATACTCAGATGAAGCCAATGAAAGAGGTCATCAGTCAACTGAATGATGAAGGTTATGAGGTCAGACCTAGCCAGATCGCCAGAGATGGTCTGATCTGTGAGAACGGTCTGCCGGTAAGCACGGAACTGTTTAAAAAAGGCATCATTACGATTCAGGATGAAAGCTCCATGCTCGTTGCAGAAGCGATGCAGATAGATGAAGGGGATGAGATCCTGGACGCATGTGCTGCACCGGGAGGCAAGACAACACATATGGCCTCGTATCTCACTGGATCTGAGGGAACCGTCACAGCTTTGGATTTAAACAAAAACAAGCTGAAAAAAGTCGAGGAAAATGCGGAGCGTCTGGGGATGTCGTCGCTGATCCAGACACGTCCGATGGACGCAAGGAAAGTCAGCGATGCATTTGGCAGTCAGACCTTCGATAAAATCCTTGTGGATGCTCCTTGCTCCGGTTTGGGCCTGATGAAACGCAAGCCCGATATCAGATATCAGAAAACGCTGGAAGATATCTATGCTTTACAGAAAGTACAGGGAGACATTCTTGATAGTGTTGCACCGCTTCTTAAGAAAGGTGGACGCCTGATTTACAGTACCTGTACCATAACGCTGAAAGAAAACAATGACGTGATCAATGCCTTTTTGAGAGAGCATGCTGATTTCAAAATCGAACCAGTCTTTACTCATAAAAAGGCTGTTCACCATTCAAAAGAAGGCTTTATTAATTTATATCCGCATTATTTTGATACAGACGGATTCTTTATAGCTAGTTTAGTTAAATACTGATCATCACAGAATCGGAAGTTCCTGAAAAAATCTCAGGGACTTTCCAACGTACATAGCATTTATGAAATTATGTTAAGCAGGAGTGAGAGAAACTGAAAATTTTCAAGAACACACACATCGGCAAACGTTCGATCAATCAGGATTATGTAGAGACGTTTTTAAATAAAGACAATCAGCTCTTAGCTGTCCTGTGTGACGGGATGGGTGGACATAAAGCCGGAGATATAGCGAGTGAAATGGCCGTGCTTCAGATTGGCAATCACTGGAAAGACACGACCTTCAGCAGTGCAAAAGAGGCGAGTGAGTGGCTCGACCAGCATATCAATCTCGAAAACCAGAGGATCTACAGAGTGGCTAAAACATACAGTGATTTGGATGGGATGGGCACAACCATCGTCACCGCGGCCTTTATAAATGATGAAATCATCATCGGAAATGTCGGAGACAGCCGGGCCTATTTTTTGAATCAGGAGGGGCTGGAACTGATAACGGAAGACCACTCCTTTGCCAATGAACTGAGGCTCAAAGGAGAAATATCTGAAGAAGAAGCAAAGAACCATCGTCAACGCCATACACTGACTCGTTCACTAGGCGTGTTTGATAAAGTGGCTGTCGATTTTTTCTTTTTAGACCAGAGGGCTGATTCGCTGCTCATGCTTTGTTCAGACGGCCTTTCAAATGGTATCGATACACCGTTAATGAATAAAGTTCTGACAGCACAGCGTTCTTTAAGTGACAGAGCGAATATTATGATGGAGTCTGCTTTGCAGAACGGATCCACAGACAACATAACCATCTGTCTTATCGAAAACAGACAGGATGCAGCGGATAAGGGGAAGGAGGGTAAATAAATGAAGGTAGGAGAAAGAATAAATGATCGTTATAAACTGATCAGAGAAATAGGTTCAGGAGGGATGGCTAAAGTATTTTTAGCAGAAGATCTGATCCTGGAGCGTCAGGTTGCCGTGAAACTGATGGCCTACAATTTCCATGACGACGAAGCAAGTATCCGCCGCTTTAAAAGGGAAGCATTATCAACGACGGAATTGCTTCATTCCAATATCGTCAATGTAGTAGATGTAGGGGAAGATGAAACACCTTATATCGTTATGGAATATGTAGAAGGCTATGATTTAAAAGAATATATAAAAGCGCACCACCCTATCCCATATAAAAAAACAGTGACTTTCATGACGCAGATATTGAATGCAGTGGAGTATGCGCACAGACACAATATCATTCATAGAGATCTTAAGCCCCAGAATATACTTATCGCTCATGATGAGACTATTAAGATCACAGACTTCGGCATAGCCGTTGCCCTGTCGGAAAACTCGATAACTCAGACCAATTCGCTGCTTGGATCTGTGCACTATATTTCTCCAGAACAGGCACGAGGAAGTATGGCCACCAAGCAGTCAGATATCTACTCCCTTGGCATACTGCTTTACGAACTGCTGGCCGGGCACGTCCCTTTTGACGGGGAGTCGCCGGTTTCTGTCGCGCTGAAGCACTTTCAGAATGACATGCCTTCTCTCAGAAAAAAAGATGCGTCCTTACCACAGGCTCTTGAAAATGTGGTTTTGAAAGCAACAGCAAAAGAGCCGGAGAAACGATACCAGTCCGTCCATGCAATGAAAGAAGATCTCATGACGGCCCTTTCTCCAGAAAGGGCCAGAGAACCAAAATTTGTGCCGGAAGATACAGTGGACGACAGAACACGCATTCTTACACCTGTCACGCCGCCAAAAGTGGCCAAAGAAGCTGCTTCTACTGTGAAGGAAGAATCTGAGACATCGGCCAAGAAAAAGGCGTTAAATCGTTCCCAATCGATAAAAACAAATAAGCGAAAGAAAGCTTTGGTCCTGATCATCATCTTTCTGGTGATTGCTGTGATGAGCGTGCTGGCCTTTATCTTGACTCGGCCCAAAGAGGTCCAAGTTCCTGATTTAGCAGGGACGACGACAGAAGAGGCTGCGGCTGCACTGGAAACGCTGAACTTAAGTGTTGGAGAACTGGTCGAACAGAATCATGAAGAGATAGAAGAAGGTCAAATCATACGTACTAGCCCAGCAGCCGAATCAACATTAAGAGAAACCAGTGAGGTCGATTTATATGTCAGTCTCGGAAAAACACCGGTTACGGTCGGAGAGTATGAAGAAGAGGATTTTGAGGAGTCAAGGGCTGAGCTTGCAGAAATAGGGTTTACGGTGGAGAGAGAAAATGCTCATCATCCGTCCATACCTGAAGGACGGATCATTTCTCAGAGTATCGACTCAGGAGAAGAAGTGATCCCAAGTGAGTCAATAATGGTTCTGACTGTCAGTGAAGGCCCCGAAGGACATGACCTGATCAATCTTACAGGTTATTCTTTAGAAGGGGTTGAGAGGTATGCGGATGACTATAACCTTTCTGTTACGATCACGCGAGAACCGCATGATTCTATCCCTGAAGGACAGGTCGCGAGTCAGTCGCCCGAAGCTGGTTCACTCGTTTATAATGGATCCCGCATCTCTGTAGTCTTTTCAACAGGACCAGAGGAGCCGGAAATCATCTCTTTTGACAGAGGTATAACGATCGAGTACATCGAAACTCAGGAAGATGAAAATACGGAAGGCGATGAAACGGATTTCTCTGAAGAAAATGGAGGGCCGCAGCCGGAAGAGCCGGCTGATGAACCAAATCATATCGAAATTTATGTCAGTGATGCCGAAAATTCATATGATGAAATCTATCGGGAGTTTGATATATATGAAGATACAATGGAAATCATTTCCTTCAGTGTCCTGGAAGATGAAACAGCCAGTTACAGAGTTTTGAGAAATGACGAACTGATCATGGAAGAGACAGGGATCACACCGAATAATTAGAAAGGATGTGAGGGATTGAATAAAGGTCAGATCATAAAAGCGCTGAGTGGATTTTATTACATCAAAACAGCCGAGGGAACCATCTATCAGACACGTGCACGAGGTATTTTTCGAAAGAAAAAAATCACACCATTGGTGGGGGACTATGTAGAATTCAGTTACGGGACAGAACAGGAAGGCAGTCTGGAAAAGATACTTCAAAGAAAAAACGAATTGGACAGACCCTCAGTTTCCAATATCGACTTAGGCATCATTGTCATGTCTATTAGTCATCCGGTTTTCTCTACGTCTCTTCTGGACCGTTTTCTCGTTTCAGTTGAATATAAAAACATTCAACCACTTATTTACGTAACAAAAACAGATATCGCCAGTGAAAACGAGTATGGTCAGGTCAAGGCGATCTGTGAAGACTATAAAAAGATCGGATATACAGTCATCTTACCTGAACAGGGAAAAATAATGGCGTCAGATGCGATAAAAAATAGTCTGCAGCCTTACGTCGAAGGAAAAACCGTAGTATTCATAGGACAGTCTGGGGCAGGCAAATCAACTTTGCTGAATAAGATCGACCCGAACTTGAATATCAAAACCGGTGGGACATCGAAATCGCTGGGAAGAGGCAAGCATACGACCCGTCATGTGGAGCTTATTCCTGTTATGGGCAGCTTGGTTGCAGATACACCGGGCTTCAGCGCTATTCAGTTTGATGACATCACAGAACAGGAACTGAGCGAATGTTTTCCTGAAATCTGGGAAAAAGGCAGAGACTGTCGATTCAGCAGCTGTATTCATCAGAACGAACCGGACTGTGCGGTAAAAAAGGCCGTTGAAGATGGCACAATAACGCAATACAGGTATAAAAATTATTCGTCATTGCTTGAAGAAATACAAAACAGAAAACCACGTTATGGAAAGAAAGGGGAAAAATAATGAAAATCGCACCTTCGATATTAAGTGCTGACTTTGCAAATTTAAAAGATGATATTCTCACGGCTCAGGAAGGAGGAGCTGACTGGATCCATGTCGATTCTATGGATGGACATTTTGTTCCGAATCTTACCTTTGGTGCCAATGTAGTAAAGGCTATCCGCCCTTATACTAGCTTACCGATCGATTGCCATCTGATGGTGGAAAACCCGGAGAATTTTGTCGAGGATTTCGCTCAGGCAGGAGCAAATTATATATCGATCCAGTACGAAAGCACGGCCCATATCAATCTGGCGCTGCAGCTGATCAAGAGTTTCGATGTCAAAGCAGGTATCGTCATCAATCCTTCTACACCAGTCAGTTTGCTGGAAGATGTTCTTTCTATGGTAGATATGGTACTCGTCATGACCGTGAATCCAGGGTTCGGTGGCCAGTCATTTATTCCAGAAACACTGAACAAGATCAGGAAACTCGATCAGATGAGAACAGAGAATAACTATGACTTCCTTATTGAAGTCGACGGCGGGATCAATCCCGAGACTATAAAAGAATGTGCTGAAGCAGGCGCGAATGTTTTTGTGGCAGGTTCTTATGTATTCAATTCTGAAGATCCTGGAGAACGTATCGAAGCCTTGAAAAATGCGGTGAGGGCAAGTGACTAAGACTGCTCACATCGTTCTGGGAGCACCAGCAGAATATGCGGTGTTCCCAGAGCCAAGGCAGGAGGATAGTGTGATAGGGGTGGACAGAGGCGCGTTTGAGTGTCTGTCCAGAAATATATCGGTGAATGTAGCTGTTGGAGATTTTGATTCCGTTACACCTGAGGAGAAAGCGTATCTTCGCACGTCCGTTGAATCCTTCCGGGAATTTGATGCTGAGAAAGATGATACGGATGCAGAAATCGCCTTAGCAATGGCTGTGGATGATGAATCGGTGAATGAGATCATCATTTATAACTGGTCAGGGGGGAGACTGGATCATCTGCTGAGCGTCCTCTATATGGTCTACCAGCCTAGGTTCAATAAGGGGATCGACAGGATCACCTTATTGAACAAGATGAACACGATACGGTTTTACAGGCCTGGAAACTATGAGATCAAGAAAGAAGCAGCCAGGTACTATCTTTCTTTCATAGGCATGACGCCGATCGATGAGCTGACGCTTAGAGGCGTCAAATATCCTCTTGATAAAATGTCCTATTCCTATCCAAGAGCGCTGGTCAGTAATGAATTTCTGGCGGAAGATTGCCGGTTTTCGTTCAGCGATGGTTTGCTGGCAGTGATCCAGAGCAATGATAAGTAAAAAGAACGGATATCTAAAGGAGATTTGATCCCTTGATATCCGTTCTTTTTCGTTTTTAAACGCGTTCAACTTTACCTGATTTTAAAGCGCGAGCTGAAACCCAAACTTTTTGAGGTTTACCATCAACCATAATACGAACTTTTTGTAAGTTCGCACCGAAGGTACGTTTAGATTTGTTATTAGCGTGAGAGCGATTATTTCCGCTTCTAGCTTTACGTCCAGTTACAAAACATTCTTTAGCCATTCTTTTTCTCCTCCTTCGTGCCTAGCTCAAATAAATAAAGCTAACTCATACTTATATAAAGTATCATAATTAGGCGAATGAAGCAAGTAGTTTTTAAAAAAAGAATCAAGTGTTTTCCCTTTACAGGACACTCGTGTAAAGGAGTGAAAAATAACTTTTTATTCATTAAACTGGAATACTCCCTACAAAATCTATCGATTACAGTGTATACTAGGTAAAGTGTGAACTAAACGAAACGTTTGGCTGCACAGATAAAGCAGCATGAGAGACCCTGTCTTTTTTTATCAGGTGTAATATGCTAAAATATGTTTGAATATCAAAGGAAATTAACAATGTAAAAAATAATCTTGTAAAACGAAAGGAGTTTGCAACATGAGCGTTCAAATGAATACAAAGTACGGAAACATAGAAATGTCCAGTGATGTGATATCCACCGTGGTAGGTGGTGCCGCAACGGAAATTTTTGGGATCGTAGGAATGGCGAGTCGCAATCAGGTACGTGACGGTATCAATGAGATCCTGAACAGAGACAATTATTCGAAAGGTGTCGTTGTCAGACAGGAAGACACAGATATTGCCGTTGATGTCTATATTATTGTCAGCTACGGTACAAAGATAACTGAAGTGTCTAAAAACGTTCAGGAAAGAGTTGGGTATCAGCTGGAACACGACTTAGGCATCAAAGCCAGTTCTGTCAATGTGTTTGTCCAGGGTGTCAGAGTTCAAAACGATTTTTAAGCCAACGTCACATGTTTTAAGTGACAAAGGAGGATAATGAAAAAGTGGATGTAAATAGTTTAAAAGCAAATAAGTTTAAAGAAATGGTGGCTGTCGGAAGACAGCGACTGGACGAGCACACTGAATACGTCAATTCACTGAATGTGTTTCCTGTACCGGACGGTGACACAGGAACGAATATGAACCTCTCATTTACGAGTGGTGCGAATGCAGTCAAAGAATCTTCGAGTGAGAAAATCGGAGAAATTTCCCAGTCATTAGCTAAAGGTCTACTGATGGGGGCTAGAGGAAATTCCGGTGTTATTTTGTCACAGCTGTTCAGAGGCTTTTCCAAAGCTTTAGAAGGCAAAGAAGAAGTGGATGCGTCAGAGCTTGCCCAGGCTTTTCAGGCGGGGGTCGATACAGCCTATAATGCAGTCATGAAGCCTGTCGAGGGCACTATTTTGACGGTGGCAAGACAATCTGCCAAAGCTGGTGTTCAGAAAGCTGAAGAAACAGACGACGTGATCGTCCTGATGGAGACAGTTTTGGAAGCTGCAAAACGTTCATTGAAGAAAACGCCTGATTTATTACCGATCTTGAAAGAAGTGGGTGTTGTAGACAGTGGCGGTCAAGGTCTTGTCTATATTTACGAAGGATTCCTTTCATCACTGACTGGCGAAAAACCAGCCGAAGATGCAGAGCCGAATCTTGACGAGTTAGTGCGGGCAGAGCACCACAGAAGCGGCGTTCACGAACACGTGAATACTGAAGATATCACTTACGGCTACTGTACAGAAATCATGGTCCGCATCGGCGAAGGGGAAACGGTAGAAAAAGAATTTGATTATGAAGAATTCCGTAACTATCTGAATGAACTGGGTGATTCCCTTCTGGTCGTGGCCGATGAAGAAATCATTAAAGTCCACGTGCATACCGAACGTCCGGGCGAAGTCATGAATTATGGTCAGAAGTTCGGTTCGTTAATGAAAATCAAAGTCGATAACATGCGCGAACAGCACTCCGCTTTATCCGGAGATGAACTCGAGGAAACAGAAGAAAAAGAAGAAAAAGACTTTGCGGTCGTTGCTATCGCTCCAGGTGAAGGGCTTAAGGAACTGTTCGAAAGTCTGGGAGTCGATTACGTTTTACAGGGCGGACAGACGATGAACCCAAGTACTGAAGATATCGTTAAAGCGATGGAAAGCGTGCCTGCCAAGCAGTACATCGTCCTTCCCAACAATAAAAATATCTTTATGGCTGCTGAACAGGCCACCGAGGTCATTGAAGCTGATGCGGCTGTTGTCCCTACACGCACTATTCAGCAGGGGCTGACTGCCATGCTGGGTTATAATCCAAGGCAGGATCTTGAAAAGAATAAAGCATCCATGTCTGATGAAATCGATATGGTCAAATCCGGACAAGTAACATTTGCAGTCAGAGACACGGAAATAAATGGACTGACCATCAAAAAAGATGATTATATGGGGATTATTGACGGAGATATCAAAGTAACAGCGCCTGAACTTTTCGAGGTCACTTTAGAGACGATAAAAGCGATGCTGGACGACGAAAGTGAGATCGTGACAGTACTTATAGGCGAAGAAGGTTCTGAGGAAGAGGCGGACAAATTAGCCGGAATTCTGGAGGATGAATTTGCTGATATCGAAGTGGAAATCCACCAGGGTGGTCAGCCAGTATATCCTTATCTTATTTCGGTAGAATAAATAAAAGGAGACAAATAGAGAAACGACTTGAACTTCTGTTGTTTTCTCTATTTTTCTTTATTTAAGAAAGAAAGGTGGAACATATGACGTTGTCGATCGAAGACCCGATCGCTGGATTGAGCGGAGTGGGTGAAAAAAGAGCAGAAGCATTAAATGAACTGGGAATAAATACCATCAGTGACCTGCTGACCTATTTTCCTTTCCGGTTTGAAGATTTAACAGCTAAATCGATCGACGAGATCGAAGATAATGAAAAAGTCGTTCTGGAAGGGGTTGCGATTTCCGAAGGAACAGTTTCTTACTTTGGCAGAAAAAGAAATCGTCTGACTTTTCGGATGAACTGTGATCATGTCATCGTCTCTGTCACGTTCTTCAATCAGCCTTATTTAAAGAAACAGATCGAAACAGGTAAAGAAATAAAAGTATTCGGCAAATGGGATGGTATCAGAAAACAGCTGAGTGGCATCAAGATCCTCTCATCGGATTCGGCCAGCGATCAGGAAGCTATTTATCATTCTTCAAAAAAAATCAGACAGTCTACGATCTTTAAACTCATTGAAAAGGCCTGGGACCAATACAAGGACGTGATCCCGGAAGATGTGCCCGATCCCTTGCGCCGGAAGCATAACCTTCTGACCCGCAAAGAAATGATTTATCGCATGCATTTTCCTGCTGACAGTAGAGAGTTGGAAGAAGCGCGGTATTCTGTGATTTTCAGGGAGTTCTTCATTTATCAGTTGAGGATGGCCTGGATAAAGCGGCAGACGAAACTGGCTCAGAATGGGCTGACGATCGATTATGATGTCAGACAGTTGAAAATGTTTTTTGATTCGCTTCCATATGAACTGACCCAGGCTCAAAAACGGGTCGTGAATGAAGTATGTAAAGATTTGAAAATAAAAGGACAGATGTTCAGGCTGCTTCAGGGGGATGTAGGGAGTGGAAAAACCGTCGTTGCGGCTTCCGCGATACTGGCAGCTAAGACGGCCGGAAAACAGTCTGCCTTGATGGCACCGACAGAGATCCTGGCCACACAGCACAAACAGTCTTTGGATGAAATGTTTGATAAAACCGAGATCAATGTAGAATTGCTGACCGGATCGACCAGACGGAAAGAACGCGACAAGATACTGGCGAGATTAAGAACAGGAGATATCGACTGTCTCATCGGTACCCATGCGCTGATTCAGGAAGGTGTCGTTTTTGATTCGCTGGCCTTAGTGATCACGGATGAACAGCACCGGTTTGGGGTCGATCAGAGAAAAAATCTGAGAGAAAAGGGATTGAATCCCGACGTGCTGTTTATGACAGCCACACCTATTCCACGAACGCTTTCCATTACAGCATACGGAGAGATGGATGTCTCGGTCATTGATGAAATGCCTTTGGGAAGAAAGCCAATATCCACTTACTGGATCCGACCGAAGCATTTTGACCGGATGACCGGCTTTTTGAAGAAGGAACTGGAAAAAGGACACCAAGTCTATATCATCAGTCCGCTGATCGAAGAATCTGAAATGATGGATCTAGAAGATGTCACAGCACTTTATCACACTTATCAGGAAATCTTAGGAGACTCATTCACCGTCGGGCTTCTCCATGGAAAAATGTCTGCTTCAGAAAAAGAAGCGACTATGGAAGAGTTTCAGCGTAATGCTATACAGGTCCTTGTGTCCACTACAGTCATCGAAGTAGGTGTCAACGTTCCGAATGCCACGCTGATGATCATTCATGATGCAGACCGCTTCGGACTGGCTCAGCTTCATCAACTAAGAGGACGCGTCGGACGTGGGGAACAGGAATCCTACTGCATACTGATCGCCGATCCTAAAGGTGAAAAAGGTGCAGAACGGATGCAGATCATTACCGAGACCTCTGACGGGTTCGCCCTTAGTCAGCGGGATCTGGAAATGCGCGGACCGGGCAATATTTTCGGTAAAAAGCAATCAGGTCTTCCCGAATTTAAAGTGGCGGATATCGTTGAAGATTTCAGTATACTGGAAGAAGCAAGAATGGCTGCTCAGCAGTTGATACAGACAGAAGCGTTTTATAACAAAGAAGAATATAGTTCTTTAAGAAACAGTTTAGGAATAACTAAAGAGAATGAAATGATACTGGATTAGAGTTCAAATCGAGGAGGAAAAAATTATGAGAATTGCTGTAGATGCGATGGGTGGAGACAATGCTCCATCAGAAATCGTAAAGGGATGTGTAAAAGCTGCAAGAGAATTCAGTGATGTCACCCTGGTGCTATATGGGAAAGAAGACCTGATCCGCGAAGGGTTGGATGAGTCATTGACCAATATAGAAATCGTTCATACGGATGAAAAAATATTAAGTGAAGATGATCCTGTCCGTTCAATAAGAAGAAAGAAAGAAGCTTCGATGGTCAAAGCCGCTTTATCTGTAAAGAATGGAGAGAACCATGCCCTGTTCTCAGCAGGGAATACAGGGGCGCTTCTGGCCGCCGGTACGTTGCTGATCGGAAGAATGAAAGGCGTCGACCGTCCCGGACTGTTAGGTACGTTCCCGTCACTTTCTGACAAACGTTCGGTCTTTCATATGATAGATCTTGGAGCCAACGCTGATTCAAAACCGTTGAATATCAATCAGTATGCCACTTTAGGGACACAGTATGCCAGACATGTACATGGCATTGAATTTCCAACGGTCGGTCTGTTGAATAATGGTACAGAAGAAAACAAAGGCAGTCTACTCACAAAAGAAGCCTATCAGTTATTAAAAGACAATAAAGAAATCAGCTTTGTCGGGAATGTGGAAGCTAGAGAACTTCTGAATGGTGTGGCAGATGTCGTTGTAACGGATGGCTTTACCGGTAATGCCGTTTTGAAAACCATTGAAGGTACGGCTTTGTCGATGATGACTGTATTAAAAAATTCTATTTACAATAATGGGGTCAAAGCAAAAGTAGGGGGCCTGCTGCTCAAAGACAGCCTTAAAGGCATGAAAGATTTGCTGGACTACTCAAAATATGGTGGGGCCGTTCTCTTCGGCGTGAAAGCACCAGTTATAAAAACACATGGGTCAGCTACAGCAGAACCTGTTTATCACACCATACGTCAGATAAGAGAAATGCTGGACTCAAAATTGCTGGAAGAACTGATCACTTATTTCGAACACGCTGAAAACTAAACACAACTCAGGTAGTCAATAAGTTATGAAGAAAATTATATTTTTTCTGAAAATGATGGAAATTACAAAAAGAATGCGATACAATTACATTTGTGCATCAAATGATAATTTGGTAATAGGCTTATGAAAAAGCAATAACAGATCCCTATTACTGTTCAAAGGAGCGAAAAAAATGACAGAACAAGAAGTTTTTGAAAAAGTACAGGCGATCATCGTAGAACGACTAGGTGTAGACGAAGACAAGATTTCTCGAGATACGACGTTTAAAGATGATTTAGGTGCAGATTCACTCGATGTCGTTGAGCTTGTCATGGAGCTGGAAGATACTTTCGGCAGAGAGATTTCTGACGAAGATGCTGAACAAATCACAACAGTTGGGAAAGCAGTTGATTACATACATTCGAATTTATAGAAATAGTTGAACAAAATTTTACTATTATAATATAATGAGAAATAAATGATAGGAAAATGCTTGAAATTTTAACCAATTGTTATAAAATTAGAAATAAGCATTGATATGTTAATGAAAACAGTGTATAATTCGATTTATATTATTAAGCTTTTGATTAGAAAAAGATGAAAGTTTAGTGATTTTCTTTCGAGAAGTATAAAATTGTTTCTCGAAGAAGGAAAGCATAGGAGGTTAAGTAGTGGCCGTCGAACGTAGTTTGTTAGAGATTAACAACTTAGAGACAGGGTTTCGTTTTGGAGATATATATCATAATGCAGTTGATGGTGTTTCATTAACATTAGAGAACAATGAAATACTTGCCATTGTTGGTGAATCCGGATGTGGGAAATCTACACTGGCAACATCGATTATGGGGCTGCACGATCCAAAGAATACCGAGATCAAGGGAGAAGTTATTTATAAAGATTTAAACCTTCTTGATTTGAACGAAAAGTTGTATAACCGTATCAGAGGAAATGACATTGGCATGATTTTCCAGGATCCACTGGGGTCATTGAATCCATTAATGACCATATATAGACAGATTTCGGAAGCCTTGGAATATCATTCAGATTTAAATGAAGAGCAGAGAAAAGCTAGAGTATTAGAATTACTCAATCAAGTGGGGATTCCACGCCCAGAGCAAATCATGAAAAACTATCCGCATGAATTATCCGGAGGGATGAGACAAAGGGTCGTTATTGCCATAGCTCTGGCAAATAAACCCCCAGTAATCATTGCTGATGAGCCGACAACCGCACTGGATGTTACCATTCAAGCACAGATCCTTGACTTGATGGTCGACATTCAGGATGAAACGGGATCTGGGATCATCCTGATCACGCACGACTTAGGTGTTGTTGCCGAAACAGCGGACAGAGTAGCTGTCATGTATGCTGGCCAGATCGTGGAGGAAGCTCCGGTTGAAGAATTGTTTGCGAATCCGAAACACCCTTATACTCGGTCATTGCTGAACTCGATTCCGCATGAGCTTGAAGGGGAAGATGATGAGCTCCATGTTATTCACGGAACTGTACCATCTCTGCAGAAATTACCAAGAAAAGGGTGCCGATTTGCTCCGCGGATCCCGTGGATCCCTGAAGAAGCACATGAAGAAAATCCAGTTTTACATGAAGTCAGTCCCAACCACAAAGTGAGATGTACATGCTGGAAAGATTTCCACTTTGAAGGGGAGGATAAGTGATATGGCTTTTTTAGAAGTTAAAGATTTGAAAGTACATTACCCGATCCGCGGAGGTATTTTAAATACTGTCCAGGACCATGTAAAAGCTGTCGATGGTGTGAATCTGTCGATAGAAAGCGGAAAAACTTACGGATTAGTAGGAGAGTCAGGGTCAGGTAAAACAACGATCGGGAAAACGATCATTGGTTTGGAAAAAGCTACATCCGGCAAAATTTTTTATGAAGGCGAGAATGTGACGAATAAAGCCCGAAGCAGGAAAAAGAAATATGCAAATTATAATAAAGATGTGCAGATGATTTTTCAGGATGCCACGTCATCTATGAATCCAAAAAAGCGGATCATTGATGTTATGGCAGAACCCATGCATAATTATTTTGACTACACACCTGGTGAAACAAAAAGGCGTGTGGCTGAATTGCTTGAAATCGTCGGGATGAACGCAGAAGCCATGTATAAGTATCCTCATGAATTTTCAGGAGGACAGCGTCAAAGGATAGGTGTTGCACGAGCAGTAGCTAGTGACCCTAAACTGATTATTGCTGACGAACCGACATCTGCATTGGACTTATCTGTACAAGCTCAAGTGTTGAATTTTATGAGACGCATTCAAAAAGAATATGGGTTAAGCTATCTCTTTATTTCCCACGACTTGGGTGTTGTTCAGCATATGTCAGATGATATAGCGATCATGCACAGAGGAAGATTCGTAGAACAAGGTTCGAAAGAAGCTATCTACAAGAATCCGCAGCATATATATACGAAACGTTTGCTGTCCGCGATCCCTGACATGGATCCTACCACGCGAAAAGCGCATAAAGTTGAAAGGCAGCGTGTCGAAGCAGAATACGATGCTCAGGAAACGGAATACTACGATCCGAATGGCCGTGTTTATGACTTGCAGCGATACGATAACGATCATTTGGTTGCTCTAAAACCAGAAGAACCTAATGCATCATTACAAAATGAAAAAGTTAAGACTGGAGGGGAAAGTTAATCATGTGGAAAACAATTATCAGGCGTGTTCTATTGATGATTCCTCAAATTCTTATCTTAAGTATTCTTATTTTTATCATTGCAGACTTCATGCCGGGTGATCCGTTCACCGGTATGATCGATCCGAACCTGGATCCGGCTCAGCTGGATGCAATGAGAGAAGCTTATGGATTGAACGATCCTCTGCCAGTCAAGTATGTCAGATGGATGTCTAATGCCTTCCAGGGCGACTTCGGTAGAAGTTTCAATTATCAGCAGCCGGTTACGTCAGTTATTGCAGGAAGGATCGGTAATACGATCAGACTCTCTCTATTGTCTATAATATTTACCTACCTTATTGGCTTGCCTCTAGGTATATTAGCAGGACGATATAACGAATCGGTTTTAGATAAGACAGTCCTTGTTTATAACTTTGTAAGTTTCGCGGTGCCGATCTTCGTCTTAGCCTTGCTTATGGTCTGGGTGTTCGGTTACAACTTGAACTGGTTCCCTGCTCGAGGCAGTATCAGTATAAGTGCTGAAACGCAATGGGAAATCTGGACGAGTCAATTGTATCACCTGATTTTACCATCTATAACGACCGCAATACTTGGAACAACTGCGATCATTCAATATCTCAGAAGTGAAATTATCGATGCAAAAGTTTCAGACTATGTTAAAACAGCGCGTTCAAAGGGCGTGCCGATTCAAAAAGTGTATACCAAGCATATCTTAAGAAATGCATCCCTGCCGATTGCTTCAGGATTCGGCTTCACGATCGTCAGTTTATTCACAGGTTCTATTTTTATTGAACAAATCTTTGTATACCGCGGGATGGGATATTTATTCCTCCAATCAATCAACACGCGTGATTATAGTGTCATTTTCGTATTAGTCTTATTCTATGGTTTCATGGCTTTGGTCGGAACACTATTATCTGACTTGATACTTATGGCAGTAGATCCGCGGATCAGGATTGATTAGAATGAATCTTCTACAGAAAGGAATGAATAACTCTTATGGCAACAAATAAAGATGCAGAATCAGCCGTTTTATCTGATGATGAGGCTGTTTCCACCCCACCCATGGGATTCAAAGTAATTGTCCGTGAATTTGCTAAAGACAAACTGGCTATGTTCTCACTGGTTCTATTGATCCTTATTCTGGCAACTGTATTCATCTGGTCTTTTCTTATTGATCAGACAGCAGTTCAGCGTGTCAGTTTATGGGATTCTTATCTGCCACCGATGTCAATGAGTGAAGATCCGCTTTATGAGGGAACGAGATATATACTGGGTACAGACTCAGCAGGTCGTGATATTTTTGGTCTTCTGCTGATCGGTGCACGTAATTCACTTATTTTAGGCTGGACGGTTACTGTCATATCGAGTGGAATAGGAATCGTTGTCGGAATTTTAGCAGCCTACTATGCCGGTTTAGTTGATAATGTCATCATGCGTATTATTGATTTCATTATGATATTACCTCAACTGATGATCATTATTATCTTTGTTACGATCGTACCGGATTATAATGTGTTTTCATTCGCAGCTATACTGATTCTTTTCAGCTGGCACGGTCAGGCCCGTTTCATACGTGGACGAGCGCTGACAGTTGGACGATTAGATTTTATCAGTGCATCCAAAACGATGGGAACACCTTCATTTGTTATTATGCTTCGTGAGATGATGCCGAATATAAGTTCATTGATCATTGTTAATTTGACCTTGAACTTTGCAGGTAGTGTTGGCTTAGAAACAGGGTATCTTATCTTGGATTCGGTTTACCGACCGGAACACCAAGTTTAGGTACGTTAGTTTCCTACGCCACAAATCCAGATATTCTGGAAAATAAAGCTTGGGTTTGGTTACCAGCTTCAACCTTGATTTTAGTGTTGGTGCTGTGTATAAACTACGTCGGTCGCGCGCTTCAACGTTCGGCAGACGCAAAACAAAGATTAGGATAAGAGAAGGGGAGAAAGAATATGTCAAACAAGAAAAGATACAGAATGTTAGCAAGTACTGCTGCCGTAGCATTTCTACTAGCAGCTTGCGGTAACGGGGATACGGAAGACACATCAGAAGGTACCGATAATGGAACAGACACTTCTGAAGAAGTAGATGAAGAGGCTTCAGACGGAGAAACTGATGGTCCGGCACCGATCGAATTCGATCAGCGTGTTGAAAACGAGGGAGAAGCTATAGACGGTGGAACGCTCAGCATTGGTTTTGTATCTGATTCACCGTTTACGGGGATTTTTAACTGGGAATTATATTCAGGTAATCCAGATGCTATGGTTATGGCTTATACCATGGGAGATTTACTTGGATACGATGAAAACTATCAATACGACGACTCCGGTGCAGCGACATTTGAGTTGGATCAGGAAACGAACACGGTAACGATGACTGTGAAAGATGGCGTCATGTGGCATGACGGCACACCTGTTACCGCCGGAGATATTGCGTTCACACATGAAATCATTGGTCACCCAGACTACACCGGGGTCCGTTACAGTGGGGATATTGCTAATATCGTTGGGATGGAAGCTTACCACACTGGTGAAGCGGACAGCATCGAAGGAATCACTATCGTAGACGATAAAACGATTGAAATCGAATATCAGTCTGTCGGAGTTCAAATGCTTCAAGCAGGTGGGGGAGTATGGGCTTATGCTGCACCACGTCACTATTTAGAAGATATTCCGGTAGCAGAACTTGAGTCAGCACCTGAGATCCGCGAGAATCCATTAGGATTTGGACCGTTCAAGGTAGAAAATATCGTGCCGGGTGAATCTGTTTCATATACAGCATTTGAAGATTATTACCTTGGCGCACCTATGATCGACAGAATCGAATTAGAGACTGTCCCTACATCTTCTGCTGTAGCAGCTATGGAAAATGCTCAATATGACTTGTTCATCGATATGCCGACAGACCAATATGACACGTATAAAGATCTTCCAGGGTATACGATATTAGGTAGAGATGAAAATGCCTACACTTACATTGGTTTCAAATTAGGTGAATGGCAGGAAGCTGAAACAGATGAAGATGGAAACATCGTAGAACCAGCACAAAACGTTTATGATCCTAATTCAAAAATGGCCGATAAGGACTTGAGACAGGCAATGGCTTATGCCCTTGACAACGATGCCGTTGGTGCACGATTCTACCAAGGTTTACGTCGTCGTGCAAACTCACCGATCATCCCTAACTTCGCTGATTACTATAATGAAGAGTTAGAAGGATATCCGTACGATCCAGAACGTGCAAATGAAATCCTTGACGAAGCCGGGTATGAAGATGTCGATGGTGATGGCATGCGTGAAACGCCAGAAGGTGAAGAGTTAGTCATCAACTTTGCTTCAATGTCCGGTGGCGAAACCGCTGAACCTATTGTTGAATACTATATGCAATCTTGGGCTGGAATCGGGATTGACGTTCAATTGCTTGAAGGTCGCTTGCATGAGTTCAATTCATTCTATGACCGTGTAGGAGCTGACGATCCACAGATCGACATTTATCAAGGGGCTTGGGGAACAGGTACGGATCCAACTCCTGAAGGATTATATGGACGCGATGCGGCATTCAACTTTACGCGTTGGACTTCAGAAGAAAATGATGAGTTTATGGAGCAAATGACAAGTGCAGAAGGCTTTGACACTGAATGGCGTGCAGAAGTATTCAATGAATGGCAAGAATACTTCATGGAAGAACTCCCTGTTATTCCAACGCTCTTCCGTAAAGAAGTCTTCCCGGTCAATAACCGTGTCGGAGCTTACGATATTTCTATCGGAACTAACCCAGACACACCGGGTGTAGGCTTGCATACGCTATACTTGATCGATGAAGAACGCGCAGGACAATAAAGTTAAATAGCATAAATAAGCTAACGGAGAACACCCGGGAAACATTTCCGGGTGTTTTTTAGTGTTAAATAGTTGTAGTTATTTTATTCTTGAGGTATGATAAAAGATAGATTTCGATTTAATTAATTACTTCGAATTCAAAATAAAAAAACGATGAGGGTTACATATGTTTTTAGCATGGAGAGAAATCAAGTACTCGAAAACAAGATTTGCACTGATCATTGGTGTAGTTATTTTAATCGCTTATCTCGTTTTCTTTTTAACTGGACTGGCGTATGGTCTGTCTCAGGAAAATCGCATGAGCATTGATAAATGGGAAGCTGACGGTATTGTACTGGCAGACGAATCCAATTTAAATATAAATATGTCGATGTTTCCCAAGGGCCAAATCGATGAAATAGAAGCAACCGAGAAAGCCTCCCTGGGGGTTGCATCAAGCGTTGCGCAGCCTGCAGGACAGAATGACGAAGACAGTAAGGTGAATGTCACCTTTTTCGGCATCGACAAAGAAGAATTCATTTTTCCTGAAGTCGTTGAAGGAGAAGAATTTAGTGCTGACAGGGAAGTGATTGCAGATATAAGTCTCAAAGAAGAAGAAGGCATGGCGGTCGGTGACGATTTGTCATTAGCCGGAATGGATCTCACTGTGGAAATCGTTGGGTTTACTGAGAATGCAAAATTCAGTGTCGGGCCAGTTCTTTATACTAATCATTCGACATATCAGCAGATCCGAGCAAGCGGCTTTGGTGAAAGGGAAGAGGAAATAATCAGTGCCATTGTCGTACGCAGTGATTCAGAGGAACTTGCTGATGTCGAAACGAACAGGGATGATCTGAATGTCTACTCAACAAGTGAATTTATTTCAAATTTACCTGGCTATATGGCCCAAGTCCTGACTTTTGGACTGATGATCGGCTTTTTAGTTTTGATCGCAGCCATGATCATAGGAATTTTCATTTATGTCCTGACTTTACAGAAATCATCTATGCTTGGGGTAATGAAAGCACAGGGGATTTCGTCTGCATATATCGCAAGAGCTGTGATAGGCCAGACGTTCCTCCTTTCTTTTATAGGGGTATTTACAGGGTTAGGGTTGACCTTACTGACGGGCCTGTTGTTGCCAGCAGCCGTACCTTATCAGAATAACTTTATCTTTTTAGCTGCAATCACAGGGTTACTGATAATCGTAGCCGTAGCAGGCGCCTTTTTCTCTGTCAGGACCGTCGTCAATATAGATCCGTTAGAAGCGATAGATTAGGAGATTGTTATGAAATTGATTGAATTGAAAGATGTAAAGAAAACATTCCAGGACGGAAGAAAAATGATCGAGGCTTTAAAACCCACAAACTTTTCAGTAGAACAAGGTGAGTTTGTAGCAGTGATCGGACCCAGTGGATCGGGCAAGAGTACGTTTCTTACTATTATTGGAGGGCTTCAGACACCAACTGAAGGAAAAGTATTTATAAGAGAAGATAAATTCAGCGAGTTAGATGAGAAAGACCGCGCAAAGAAACGTTTCAATGAAATAGGGTTTATTCTTCAGGCGTCTAATCTCATTCCCTTCCTCACGGTTAAGGATCAGCTGAAGCTGGTAAATAAAATCGAAAAATCAAAACTCGATGAAGCGAAAGTAGAGAATTTACTGTCTGAACTTGGGATCGATCACTTGATGGATAAATATCCGAGCGATCTGTCTGGTGGGGAAAAACAGCGTGCGGCCATTGCCAGAGCCATGTATCATAATCCGACTGTGATACTTGCAGATGAACCGACTGCCAGTCTGGATACAGATCGTGCCTTTGAAGTGGTGGAGATACTTGCTCGGGAAACAAAAAAAGAAAAGAAAGCAACCATCATGGTCACGCATGATGAGCGTTTGACCGATTACTGCGATGCGGTTTATACTATGAAAGATGGCGTATTAACAAAAAATCATAAAAAGTAGGCGATATAAATGGCAAAAACAGTGAGTATTATAGGTGCCGGCGTAGCTGGTCTAGCAAGTGCTATCCGTTTACAGAATGAAGGTTATGAGGTGACGCTGTACGAGAAAGAAGCTTTGCCGGGCGGAAAAATGAATCAGATAAAAAAAGACGGTTTTACATTCGATGTGGGACCAAGCATCGTGATGATGCCGGAAATATATAATGAAGTATTTGAAGTGGCCGGACGCGATCCTAAGGATTACATACCGATGACACGGCTGGATCCTATGTATTCTGCTTATTTCGAAGACGAGCGTATCGATGTATCCAATGATCTGGTTAAATTGATCGATCATTTAGAAGGAATAAGTGATGAAGATGCGGTCGGCTTCCTTGCTTATCTGAAAGACATCTATGAACGGTTCATCATTGCCAAGAAATATTTTATTCAGCGTCCATTCAGGAATGCTAGTGATTTCTACAATCCGTTCATGATCCGGCAGGCAATGAAATTGAAGACCTTTGACAGTGCCAACCATTCTATTGGTAAATTTGTAAAAGATAAACGCCTGCAGCAGATATTAAGTTTCCAGACACTCTATATCGGTATATCGCCCTCAAATGGGCCCTCCCTGTATACTATCATTCCTATGATCGAATACCTGTACGGTATCTGGTTCATTAAAGGGGGGATGCATACGATGGCCAGTTCAATGGAACGCCTTTTCATAGAGCTGGGCGGTACAGTGAAATATAATACATTAGTGGATGAAATCGTTATTGAAAATAAGAGGGCCACAGGCATCAAAGTCAACGGTGAAAAAATCTTGTCTGACTATGTCATGTGTAATGCCGATTTTCCCTATGCAATGAAAAATCTGGTCAAAGATAAAAAGGCAAAGGGCAAGTATACAGATAAAAAAATAGACAGCATGAAGTATTCGTGTTCCTGTTTTGTGATGTATCTGGGGATGAACAAAAAATATAATGAAGTAGAGAATGTCCATAATTTTGTTTTCTCTCAGGAACTGGACCAGAATCTGGAAGATATCTTCGAAGGGAAACTTTTAGAAAATGCCTCATTTTATGTCTACATCGCTTCGAAGATGGACGAAGATTTAGCACCTGAGAACAAAGACGGCCTCTATATTTTACTGCCTGTTTCTGATTTGGCTACAGCGGATTATGAATGGACAGATGAAATAAAAGCTTATTACCGAAACCAAGTGCTGTCTAAACTTAAAACCATTGAAGGTTTCGAAACGGTCGAGGAAGATATCATATCTGAGAGTTATATGACTCCAGTAGATTTTGAGCAGAAATTCAATGCCTACAACGGAGCAACATTCGGTTTGAGGCCAACACTGACCCAAAGCAATCATTTTAGACCTCAGGCCAAAGCCAAGCATACGGAAAACCTGTATTTCACGGGAAGCAGTACTCATCCGGGGGCGGGGGTCCCCATTGTTCTGACGTCTGCTAAAATTGCGACTCAGGAATTAATAAAAGACGACAAATAGAAGGAACGAGGCTGGAAAAAAAACAGCCTCGTTCCTTTTTAATACCTATTAAAAAAAGATATTTTTATCATTGATTACATTGCATCAATTTCTTAAAGAATTATTGTTCGACTGGTTATTAAACCGCTATTGAGACGACTTCCAGAATGATCTCAGCGTGAACTGGTCGCTAAACCGCTATTGAGACGACTTCCTGAAAAATCAAAGCCTGAACTGGTCACTAAGCGGATATTGAGACTACTTTTAATAAATGGCCCTTTTCGAACTGGCCCCGATACCACTGGAAGACTACGTCATTATTCATAGTTTGGGATAAAGTATGCGTCAGTAAATGAGAACCTTTTGGGTTTGCCTCACATTTTCTTTAAAAGCTACAATTTGAAATAGTCTTCTAAATAGGCGGCAAGCCCGTCGTCGTGATTCGTGGATCGGGTGATGTCGTTGCTTATCCGTTTTAACCTTTCAGATCCGTTCGACATGACGACACCGTGGCCAGCATACTGTATCATTTCGTAATCATTTTCCTGGTCACCAAATGCCAGGATGTCTTCCCGACTGAAGTGATAATAATCAGCGATACGTTCAAGGCCCATGGCTTTCTGAACTCCTGCAGCTACGACTTCGAGACAGGGAGTATCGCCGCCCCACATACGCACTTCCACAGAATCCTTATACGTATCTATGATTTTTTGTTCGATTTCAGGCTGAAATTTTCGAGTAGTCGTGAATACTCCGACAGAAGTGGGATCCTCAAGGAGAATTTCAGGTCTCAATTGTTTACTCATATGGATCCCTTCAGGGAAGAAGTCCGGATAAGGAACATATTGGCCTTCAATATAAATGGCTGTCTGTGATTCCGCAGCTATCAGCTGTACTTCCGGATTATTCTTGAGAGAAAGCATGGATAAAGCAAGGTCTTTGCTTAATGTCTTATGATAACCGTGCGTCCAGAATCTCTGCGACGGGTTATGCAGCCAGGCACCATTAAAATTCACGATCGGTGTATCCAATTCAAGCTGTTTATAGTAATAATAACTGTTTCGATAAGGTCTGCCCGTGACGATTGAAACGATATGCCCATCTTTTCTCAGCCGCTGAATCGTCTGATGCGTCCTGCGGGAGAGTTCAGAGTGGTCATTAAGAGTCGTACCATCCAAATCCAGTGCAATCAATTTTCTTTGCATAATATATCATCCTTTTAGCTCTTAGCTGTTCAGTATCCTTATCAGTATAGCAAAGCTTCAGGTAAATGTATAATGGGAAATATGAGGTGAGAATTGTCAAGAATTGTTCAACTAAATAGGGGATATCTATGATTTCACAAGAGTGAGTATGGTAAAATGGAGAAGTGTAAGGAGGAGATTTCATGACTGAAAAGAAATCAGTATGGACTGAAGAGGAAATTGAAGATATAAAAAAACGTATAATGGAAGCAATGGAACAAGTTATCGATCCGGAATTAGGTATTGATATCGTCAATTTAGGCCTGGTTTACGAAGTTAATGTATTCAACGGCGGTTATTGCGAAATGAAAATCACACTGACGACGATGGGCTGTCCGCTGGCCGATGTCATAACCGAAGATATACTTAATGCTATGAAGACTATTCCGGAAGTGACAGAAACAGATGTCAAATTAGTATGGTATCCGGCTTGGGATACCTCCAGAATGAGCCGTTATGCCCGTATCGCTTTAGGGATCAGATAATTCATACTCTCAGTAAAGCTCAGGAATTGTTTTTATTCCTCATGCTTTAGTGAGAGTTTTTACTGTTATAATAGAAGATGAACCCTTCCTCAAACGGAAATAAGTAAAGAGGTGAATCCACTTATGAGTTACATACCATTGAATATAATAAGCGCTTATTCTCTGCTGGAAAGTACAGTAACTGTCAAACAGCTAGTGTCTAAGGCCAAAGAATTCGGCTACAGCAGCATGGCGCTGACAGATAATAATGTCATGCATGGTGCAGTCGAATTTTATCTTGAAGCAAAAAAGCAGGGAATCAAGCCCATCATCGGCATGACGGTCGAAATATACGAGGATGAGACAAACGAAAAGGGATTATCCACTGTTTTGCTTGCTGAAAATGCCGAAGGATATCAGAATCTCCTGTCCCTATCCAGTAAAATCAAAGGTGAACACGAAAGAGTTACAGCCGATACATTGAAGACCCATGGCAGCCATTTAACGGCCATTGTTAACTTTCAAAGCTTGGTTGCTCATCTATCCAATAAAGAGTCCCGTTTAAGCGAGCGTTTAGAGAGGATAAGCAGGGAGATCAGTCATACTTTTTTAGGGGTGTCTTATGACGGAGAAAATATCGAGGCAGTAAAGAATATTATTAAATTATCTGAGGAAACAGCGATTCCGAACGTAGTCAGTGAACCTGTCAAGTCACTGGAAGCAAAAGATTACTTGTCATTGAAGGTGTTAGATGCAATAAAAAATCAGACTACGCTGGATTCCGATGAGCAGCCGGGGGAGAGGCCTTTCTTCTTTTTACAGGAGCCGCGCAATGTAGTTGGAAAATACAAGCAGATCAGTTTGGGTGACGCACTGGATAGCACTGTGAGAATTGCTGAATCGATCGATTTGAATTTAAGCTGGGAAAGTGTCCTTCCGCGATTTGATACACCAGACGGGAAAACATCCCCCCATTACCTTAGAGAAATAGTTTATTCTCATTTAGAAAAGAAATTGCCCGGCCATTCTGAAATATATGACCATCGAATCGAGAAAGAACTCGACGTGATCATCAAAATGGGCTTTGCTGATTATTTTCTGATCGTTTGGGATCTGATGAAGTACGCACACAGTAAGGCGATCGTGACAGGAGCGGGCAGAGGTTCGGCTGCGGGGTCCCTGGTTTCTTATGTTCTGAACATCACTGATGTCGATCCTGTGGCTTATGACTTGCTTTTTGACCGATTCCTGAACGAAGAGAGATACACGATGCCAGATATCGATTTAGACTTTCCAGATGATAAACGAGACAGTATCTTAAAATACGTCTTGCGCAAGTATGGCAGAGAACATGTCGCCCAGATAGCCACCTTTGGAACCTTTGCTGCCAAAATGGCGGTACGGGACACCGGCCGAGTCTTTGGTTTGTCAGCGGATGAGCTGAAAAAGTGGTCCGATGCCATTCCAAGTTCGCTGGGGATCACCCTGAAGAAAGCATATAGAGAGTCCGAAACACTGCGGAATCTGGTAAATGTGAGCGATGCTCATAAAGCATTATTTAAAACAGCTCTCAACCTAGAAGGATTACCCAGACACGTCTCCACTCATGCTGCCGGGGTCGTCATTTCAAGAGACCCACTGGTTCAAACGGCGCCACTGATGGAGGGAAATGGCGCCATGCCTCTCACTCAGTATACGATGAATGATGTCGAAACAGTCGGTCTTTTAAAAATGGACTTTCTGGGACTTAAAAATCTGTCGATATTGGCGGATTGCCTGAAAAATGTACCGGAACTGAGAGGCTCTGTAAAAGATAAACTTGCGGCTATCCCTCTGGATGACCAGAAGACACTGGAATTATTCAGAAGGGGAGATACAAACGGTATTTTTCAATTTGAATCAAGAGGTATACGCAATGTGCTGAGGAAGCTGAAACCGACAGATTTTGAAGACATTGTGGCAGTCAACGCCTTGTACCGACCAGGTCCTATGGAACAAATCGATGTGTATATCAGAAGAAAAAATGGACAGGAAAAAATCGAATATATCCACGAGGATCTACAGGAAATACTTGAAGTCACAAATGGCGTCATGATTTATCAGGAGCAGGTCATGAAAGTGGCTTCTAAAATAGCGGGATACAGCTTGTCAGAAGCAGATATACTAAGACGGGCTATCTCTAAAAAAATCAAAACAGAGATAGATGCAGGCCGCAAGCAGTTTGTTGCAGGCGCCAAACGTCGAGGTTACAGCGAAGATAGCGCCAACCGTATTTATGCACATATCGAGCGTTTCGCTGATTATGGCTTTAATCGTTCACACGCAGTGTCTTATTCTAAACTGGCATTTCAGCTCGCTTATTTTAAAGCCAATTTCCCAGCCGCTTTTTTTGTTTCACTCATGCGGGCTTCAGCAAACAATAAAGATAAATTAAACACCTATCTTTTAGAGGCGAAGCAGAGGCATATTGAACTTGTTCATCCAGATATCAATCAAAGTGGTGATAATTTTAAAGCGGAGAACGGTAAGATCTGTTTCGGATTGAACGCGATCAAGGGTATGCGAAAAGATTTTGTTCAGCACATTTTATTTGTAAGAAGAAAACATGGTGGATTCAGGGATCTGCTTTCATTCATCAACCATATAGATAAAAGATGGAGAAAAGAGCAGTATGTCTTGCCTCTGATTTATGCAGGCAGTTTTGACAACCTCCAGTACAACCGTCGTACATTGGTTGAGTCGCTGGAATCGATACTCAACAGCGTGAATATGAGTAACGGGAATATCGAACTGTTTGAATCCCTTGCGCCCAAAATCCAGGTTAAAGAGGAATATACTTTGGAAGAACGACTGAAACAGGAGTTTGAAGTGACGGGCGTTTATCTTTCCGGACATCCGACGGATAAATTTATGGATACGAGAGACAGCAAGCAGATGATTTATATCACTGATTCTGTCCAGAATAAAAGTCAGACATATATTGTTTCTATTCAGGAAATAAAGAAAATTCAGACAAAGAGAGGCGAACCGATGGCGTTCCTGGAAGTGACTGATGCTTCTGGCGAAGCGACCTGTGTACTTTTTCCTGATATTTATCGAAGATACTCTAAAGTACTCCAGAAGAACAGGATATTTTCAGTCAAAGGGAAAGCTGAGTTCAAAAAAAATAAATGGAACATTCTCGTCTCTCAAATGCAGGATCCTGAAACCCTATCTAAAAGAGTTCAAAAGCATCTGTACTTGAGATTTGAAAAACTTGATCAGCAAAGAGAAGTTTTTAGTAAAATCTTAGAAATCCTGGAAAAAGATCAGGGAGATACCGAAGTGATCATTTATGATCAGTCGATGGACAGAAAAGAAAAACTGAAACCACGGTATAAATTTAACAGTCACACGACGAGTATCGATGCACTCAAAGGATTCCTGGGTGAAAACAATGTGATTTTTAAATAATTATAAAAATTTCGCTGTATATCCGTATTTTATAAGACAATCAGACGAAAAAGTGATAAGATAAGATATGGGTGTAATAAAAATGATGATTTAAAGTTTTCTTGAGTAAGGAGAAAAGTTTTCTTTGCTCAAGGTGTTTTACATATCTTTACCGGGTTATCGGGTAAGTGTGGAAAGAAAAATTGCATTGAAGGTGGATATAAGATGAAAAGAATTGGAGTTCTTACAAGTGGAGGAGATGCTCCGGGAATGAACGCTGCTATTCGAGCAGTTGTCCGAAAGGCACTTCATGAAGGCATGGAAGTTTATGGCGTGAATTATGGTTTTGCCGGACTTGTTGCTGGAGATATTAGAAAACTGACGAGAAGAGATGTAGGAGATATGATAGGACGCGGAGGAACATTCCTTTATTCCGCTCGTTACCCTCAATTTGCTACAGAAGAAGGTCAGCTAAAAGGCATCGAACAACTAAAACGTTTTGGCATCGAAGGGTTAGTAGTTATCGGTGGGGATGGATCATATCGTGGAGCTTATGCCCTGACTAAACACGGTTACCCTTGTGTGGGGGTGCCGGGTACGATCGATAACGATATTCCGGGCACAGATTATACGATCGGATTTGATACGAGTATCAATACGGTACTGGAAGCTCTGGACAGAATCAGGGATACCGCGACATCGCATATTCGTACGTTCGTTATTGAAGTCATGGGTAGAGATGCCGGAGACATTGCGTTATGGTCGGGTGTAGCCAGCGGGGCAGAACAAATCATCATTCCGGAGAAAGACTTCGACATTACAGAGGTTGCAGATAATATTCGAGAAGGTCGGGAAAAAGGTAAAAAACATTCGATCATCGTTCTGGCGGAAGGCGTCATGGACGGGCAGGAATTTGCTGAAAAACTGGATGCGATCGATAACTTCCACGTCAGAGTTACTGTTTTAGGCCATGTACAAAGGGGCGGCTCTCCAACGGCTAGAGATAGAGTGCTGGCTTCTCAGTTCGGTGCCAAGGCAGTCGAGGCACTTAAAGAAGGACGCGGCGGAGTTTGTGTTGGCTTAGACAGAGAAGAATATGTGGTCAGAGATATTGTCGAAACATTAGATAATATAAGACATAAACCTAACCTGGATCTGTATAAGCTGAATGAAGAAATTTCAAATTGATCAGCGCTTTACGCGTGTAAACTTTAAATCATCATTATATGGGTAAATTATATAAAAAATAAATTTATAGGAGAGTTAACGTATGAAAAAAACAAAAATTGTTTGTACCATAGGTCCGGCTAGTGAATCATTAGATACACTAGTGAAATTAATCGAAGCAGGGATGAATGTTGCACGCTTGAACTTCTCTCACGGCGACCACGCAGAGCACTTGGCTCGCATTGAAAACATCCGTAAAGCTTCTGAAAAAACAGGAAAAATGGTCGGGATCATGCTTGACACTAAAGGGCCTGAAATCAGAACCCACAATATGAAAGATGGTGCGATCACTTTAACCAAAGGAGATACGGTACGTATTTCCATGTCAGAAGTTGAAGGAACGAAAGAGAAATTCTCAGTCACTTATACAGATTTGATCAATGATGTAACCCCCGGTTCAAGCATCCTGCTTGACGATGGTCTGATCAACCTGCAGGTAACAGACCTTGAACACGATAAAGGTGAAATCGTGACTGTAGCTCAGAACACAGGTGTGCTGAAAAACAAAAAAGGTGTTAACGTACCTGGTGTCTCAGTTAACTTGCCTGGTCTGACAGAAAAAGACCGCTCAGATATCCAATTTGGTTTGGATAACAACGTTGACTTTATTGCAGCTTCTTTCGTGAGACGTCCTTCAGACGTTCTGGAAATCACTGAGATCCTCGAAAAACAGGATAAGATGCATGTTCAAATCATTCCTAAAATCGAAAACCAGGAAGGTGTCGACAACCTTGAAGAAATCCTGGCGATTGCTGACGGTTTGATGGTCGCCCGTGGTGATTTAGGTGTGGAGATCCCGACCGAGGACGTGCCGATTGTTCAGAAACGTATGATTTCTTTATGTAACAATGCCGGCAAGCCCGTTATCACAGCTACTCAAATGCTTGATTCCATGCAGGTCAATCCTCGTCCGACAAGAGCTGAAGCATCAGACGTTGCCAATGCTATATTTGACGGAACAGACGCGATCATGCTTTCTGGTGAAACAGCAGCTGGGGACTACCCTGTTGAATCAGTACAGACAATGTACAACATTGCGATGCGTACTGAATCTTCATTGGTCAATCAGGATGCTTTTGCTCTTAAAGCTTATGACCAGAACGACATGACAGAAGCCATCGGACAAGCTGTAGGTCACACAGCTAAGAATCTGAATATTCATACGATCGTTGCTGCAACTGAATCAGGACATACTGCACGTATGATTTCTAAATTCAGACCAAAGGCAGATATCCTGGCTGTGACATTCAGCGAAGAAACGGCAAGAGGTCTGGCTCTGCAATGGGGAGTACAGCCAACTGTATCAGAAAAACCTACATCCACGGATGATATGTTCAACTTGGCTACTCAAACAACAGTTGAAAAAGGCTTTGCTAAAGAAGGCGACCTGATCATCATTACTGCCGGCGTACCCGTTGGTGAACGCGGAACGACAAACGTTATGAAGATCCAGCTGATCGGCTCTAAATTGACAAGCGGACAAGGTGTCGGCTCTGAATCAGTTATCGGTAAAGCAATCGTGGCTGAAACAGCTGACGAAGCGATTGAGCGTGCGATCGAAGGCGGCATTTTAGTTGTGAAGAGCACAGATAAAGATTATCTTCCGGCAATCGAAAAATCTGCTGCAATCGTAGTAGAGCAGGGCGGATTGACATCACATGCAGCCGTGATCGGTATTGCTATGGGAATCCCTGTGATCGTTTCTGCTGAAAATGCAACAGAACTGATCGAACAAGATGAATTGATTACAGTAGATGCTCGTCGTGGTATTATCTACCGTGGCGCAACTACAGCAATCTGATCCATCTATTAAACTAGATAAATAAGTTATAAATGAGACAATGGTTGATAGAATTCGTAGGATTGATGTTCTTGAGCATCTTCGAAATGACATTCAATCATTGTCTCATTTTTTTGTTATACTTAAACACTTAAAAAAGGAGATAAACATGAATAAAGATCTGGCAACAGTCATAACAGCTATCGTTACAGATAAAAACGATAAAGAATCATTTGTACAAAAGAATGGCATCACCTATAAAGTTATATCAGGTGATGAGGTTTCCGTGGGGGATACATTAAAAGGATTTGTTTATGTCGACAAACAGGATCAGGCAGTCTTCACAACGGATCTTCCTGAAATCAATAAAGAAACTTTCGGCTGGGGAACAGTCGTAAAAGTGAATAGAAAACTGGGGGTCTTTGTAGATGTCGGCTGGCAGGACAAAGATGTCGTCGTGTCTATGGATGATCTGCCTGCTGAAGGCAGAATCTGGCCAAAAGAGGGAGACAAGCTTTACCTCTCGATAAAAGTGGATGACAAGAATCGTATCTGGGGAGATCTGGCGGACGAAGAAAAATTCTTCGAAGATTATGTAGAGGGCACCAAACAGATGCATAACCAGGATGTCACAGGTATCGTTTTTCATCTTAAAAAAAGCGGCACGTATGTCCTTACAGAAGATAAACACATTCTGTTCGTGCACCCAAGTGAACGCGACGAAGAACCAAGGCTTGGGCAAACCGTATCAGGCCGGATCATCGGGCTAAGAGAAGATGGAGTCTTATACGCTTCGATGCACCCTAGAGCACATGAAGTCATTGAAGAGGACGCACTTATGCTGCTTGAGATGCTTAAACGCTCTGAGGATGGTCGTATTCCTTTCCATAACAAAACGGAACCTGAGCTCATAAAAAAACAGTTTGGTATCAGCAAGGGGCAGTTTAAACGTGCCGTCGGCAGACTAATGAAAAAAGGATTGGTTTCTCAGGATGAAGAAGGAACAAAATTGATCAAGGATCCCGAAGACGAACAATAATTAGGTTGAGACTTTGGCGAGATTCTTTTATACTTATTCTAATGAGGAATAGAGATAAAAGAATCTAGATAAGAATCAATTTAATCTAAGGGAGTTCAGCATGAAAAAATTAGACTCTTCATTTAAAGTAATAAAAAAGAAATTGCATGAGGCAGGGTTCAAACTGACACCTCAAAGAGAGTTGACTGTTGAGGTGCTGCTTGAAAAGGAAAAAGATCACCTGAGTGCCGAAGAAGTGTACCTCTTGGTGAAGGCAAAAAATACCGGAATCGGTCTTGCTACTGTTTACCGCACGCTTGAGATCCTGACAGAACTCCAGATCATCAATAAGCTGACTTTTCAGGATGGGATCGCTCGCTATGATCTCAACATGAATGAGGACAAACATCAGCACCATCACTTATTGTGTCTGAAGTGCGGGAAGATAGAAGAAGTGAAAAATGATATGCTCCTGGAAATAGAGATGGAAATCGAGAAGGAATACCATTTTATAGTAAAAGATCACCGGCTTACGTTTCATGGCATATGCAATGAGTGTGCCAGTAATCAATTAAATTAATGAGGCTGATCGTATGATAAATCGCGAACCGTTCGATGACTACCTCGTGTTTCTGAAAATCGAAAAGGGCTTATCCGTTAATACCGTCAGCAGTTATCGAAGAGATATCGAACAGTACATCAGTTATCTCGATGGTAATGAAATTCAGTCGTGGAAGGAGATAGACCGCTATCTCCTTCTCGCTTTTTTCAGTGACCAGAAGAAAATGCTTAAAGCAGATAATACGATCATCCGAATGTTTTCAAGTATCAGAAAATTTCATCAGTACTTAAAGCAGGAAGGCTATACGCAGGAAGATCCGATGCTGTACGTAAAGACACCAAAGAAAGCAGACGCCTTACCTAAAATCGTATCCATGCAGCAGATCGATCAGCTGCTCCAGGCCCCGGATACTACTAAACCATTGGGGATAAGGGATCGGGCGATACTTGAAGTGATGTATGCGACGGGCCTGCGGATAACCGAATTGATCGAATTGACGACCAACGACATACACCTGTCAATGAAGCTCATTCAAATCGTCGGTAAAGGAAACAAGGAACGGCTTATCCCCATCGGTGACATGGGCTGCAAGTGGCTGGACTATTACATGACCACGAGCAGACCGAAACTGCTTGAAAAAGCGAAGCAGGAGACTGCTGTCATTTTTTTGAATTCTCGTGGAAGCCCTTTAAGCAGGCAGGGTGTCTGGAAAAACATTAAAAAACTTGCACTGAAAGCCGGGCTCAAGAAATCGATCACTCCACATACACTGAGACATTCATTTGCGACACATTTACTTGAGAATGGGGCGGATTTGAGAGTAGTGCAGGAACTCTTAGGTCATGCCAACGTTTCGACGACTCAGATCTACACACACATAACGAAGCACAGACTTAAAGATGTCTACACGACCTATCATCCACGGGCATAGGCATGATAATGAGTGTAATCTAAAAATATTATCATAAAAGCGCTAAACACCGCGTCATTCTTGCATTCTTAGGAAGAAACATATATTCTGAAAGTATGAGAAAATAAAAGGAGGAAGTTTTTTATGAATTTTGATCGTGTTCATTTGATCGTTTTAGATTCAGTAGGTATCGGTGAAGCTCCCGATGCTAAAGAGTTCGATGATGAAGGTGCCCATACTCTCGGCCATATCGCGGAAGAGGCAGGTTTGAACGTGCCGCACATGCAGTCCTTAGGTTTAGGTAACATCGCACCTTTAAAAGGGATCGACCCGGTCGATTCTACTAAAGGCTACTACACAAAACTGGAAGAAAAATCTGTTGGAAAAGATACCATGACAGGCCACTGGGAATTAATGGGTCTGCATATCAAAACCCCATTCAGAGTCTTTCCTGACGGTTTTCCGGATGACTTGATCAAGCAGATCGAAGAACATACGGGAAGAAAGGTCGTCGGCAACAAGCCTGCATCTGGTACGAAGATCATAGAGGAACTCGGTGAACACCAGATGGAAACCGGAGACCTGATCGTTTATACGTCTGCCGACCCTGTGCTGCAGATCGCCGCTCACGAAGATGTGATTCCTCTGGAAGAGCTGTATGAAATCTGTGAATATGTCAGAGACATCACCAAAGATGAACCTTACATGATCGGTCGTATCATTGCCCGTCCATACGTGGGCGAACCTGGAGATTTCACGCGTACTAGCAACCGTCACGACTATGCATTAAGTCCTTTCGGCGATACAGTGCTGGATTTCCTGAAAGAAGATGGCAAAGATGTCATCGCGGTCGGTAAAATCAATGATATCTTTAATGGTAAAGGCATCACTGAATCCGTTCGGACCAAATCCAACATGGATGGTGTAGATCAGCTGCTGAAGGTCATGAAGAAAGATTTCAATGGCGTGAGCTTCACTAACCTCGTTGATTTTGATGCATTATACGGACATCGCAGAAATGTTGAGGGCTATAGAGATGCATTGGAAGCTTTCGACTCCCGCTTACCGGAACTTTATGATGCACTGGAAGAAAATGATCTGCTGATCATTACAGCTGACCACGGAAATGACCCGACAGCTACCGGGACGGATCATACGAGAGAATATGTTCCTGTTATGATCTATTCTCCAAAATTTGAAAAGGGAGAAGAATTGCCTCAAGGCCTGTTTGCAGATATCAGTGCAACGATTGCTGAAAACTTCAATGTCAAGGATACCGGTTTCGGCGACAGCTTCCTGGGCAAATTAAAATAGACTGTTAAAAGGAGAAAAATGAATGACTGAAAAATATACTGAAGCAATTGAAAAAGCATCTTCATTCCTGAAATCCAAAGGGGTTGAAAAACCTGAAGTAGGACTGATCTTGGGTTCAGGTCTCGGAGAACTGGCAAACGAAGCGGAAAATGCTGTCGTTGTTCCTTATGAAGATATTCCTGAATTCCCTGTTTCCACTGTTGAAGGTCACGCCGGCCAGCTGGTTTACGGCGACCTCGGAGGGAAAAAAGTTCTGGCTATGCAAGGGCGTTTTCACTACTACGAAGGTTACTCCATGCAGGAAGTCACGTTCCCGGTCAGAGTAATGAAGGCTCTTGGAGTTGGCTCACTGGTCGTTACCAATGCTGCCGGCGGAGTAAACGAGGATTTTACCCCAGGCGACTTGATGATCATTACCGATCATATCAATATGATCGGTGTGAATCCGCTGCACGGACCAAACGAAAACGAACTGGGACCGAGATTTACGGACATGAGCAGTGCCTACAATAAAGAATATCAGCGTCTTATTGAAGAGGCTGCTTCTGAACAGGATATCAACGTTCAAAAAGGTGTGTACATGGGCTTGTCAGGTCCGACATATGAAACACCCGCTGAAGTCCGCATGGTGCGTACCCTCGGCGGAGATGCTGTCGGGATGTCCACTGTCCCTGAAGTGATCGTCGCTAATCATGCCGGCCTTAAAGTTGCAGGTATTTCCTGCATCACCAACTATGCGGCAGGCATGCAGGAAAACTTGAATCACGACGAAGTGGTAGAAGTTACGACACGCGTAAGAGAAACATTCAAATCATTAGTAAAATCAGTGATTTCGAAACTTTAGTACAGCTTGAGTTAAGAATATCGGGAGAAAGGGCGAAAGTTTAGAAGCTTTCGCTCTTTCTCTGTCTGCATATCAGTATCTGTTTGATTTTTGAGAGATAAGTAGGTATGATTATCATGAATGATTTTCTTTCGTTGTACACAACTAATTTAAAAAGAAATGTGGGAAATGATGAATAAACAGACATACAATAAACGATTGATGAGCAATATGAGTGTTAATGGTCAGAATCATTTAGTCATTGATGGTGTGGATACAGTGGATATCGTCAATAAATACGGTACGCCTGTCAATGTTTATGATATCTCTTTGATCAAGCAGAAAATCAGTGCATTTAAAGAAGCCTTTAAAAACTATGAAAATAAAACACAGGTCGCTTACGCAAGTAAAGCGTTCTCTTCACTCGCACTTTATGAAATGCTGGCTAAGGAGGATGTCTCTCTTGATGTAGTATCCGGAGGCGAACTCTTTCTGGCTCTAAAAGCCGGATTTCCAAAGGAACGCATTCATTTCCATGGAAACAATAAATCCTATGAAGAACTGGAAGCTGCTATTTCCGAGCAAATCGGCTGCATAGTGATCGATAATTTCTACGAGATCGGTATGATTAAAGAGCTTACAGACAAATGCGATACAAAAGTGGATGTTCTGATTCGTGTGACTCCCGGGGTCGAGGCCCACACGCATGAATATATCACGACAGGACAGGCAGATTCCAAGTTCGGTTTTGATTTGACTTCAGGTCAGGTCGAAACAGCTATCAAGCAGATCAAGTCCATTGAACGAATCAATATGATCGGTCTCCATGCCCATATCGGCTCTCAGATCTTTGAAGTCGATGGGTATCAGGTAGTTATTGAAAAGCTGATAAGCAAGGCTAAAGAATGGAAAAATGCCTATAACTTCGATTTAGACGTCCTCAATGTAGGTGGAGGATTCGGGATACGCTATACGGATGAAGATGCTCCCCTTCCGCTGGAGGAGTATGCAAAGGCTATTATGAGTGCTGTCAGAAAGCATGCTGAATTAAACGATATGGAACTGCCGGAGATCTGGATCGAACCGGGAAGAAGTATCGTCGGCGAAGCAGGTACGAGCCTGTACACCATTGGAACGCAAAAAACGATCCCTTCGATCAGAAAATATGTTTCTGTGGATGGAGGAATGGCAGATAATATCAGACCAGCCTTATATCAGGCTGAGTATACAGGCGTATTGGCAAACAGAGTCAACGAAGAGGAAGAGGAAAAAGTCTCCATTGCCGGTAAAGCTTGTGAAAGTGGGGATATGCTGATCTGGGATATCACCTTGCCTCAACCGGATCAGAATGATATCTTGGCTGTTTTCAGTACAGGTGCCTATGGCTATTCAATGGCCAGCAACTACAATCGCCTGCCTAGACCAGCGGTGGTATTTGTAGAAAACGGGAAAGACTTTTTAGCGATTCGGAGAGAAACAGTTCAGGATTACCTGAAACTGGAAAACAGTATTGAAAACTGGAAGTAAAATAGGAGGGCTCTTATGCTCATCAGATATAAAGCTGATTATCAGAAAATAACGATGGGATTACTGTCCTACGTTCCTGATTTAAAAGAGACAGCTCGTTTGACAAAAGAAATGGAATGGTATAATCAGGAAGACAACAGACAGCTTTTTTTATGGAAAAGTGAAGAAACTGGTGATTTAGCCGGTGTTATTGGTATAGAAGAGGATGAAGAAATCGTTCTCTTGAGACATATTGCGGTAAACCCTTCCTATCGTGAAGAAGGGATGGCGTACCGGATGCTGACGGCACTGTCAAAAATGTATGCTTCGAAACGGGTTGTGGGTACGCTTGAAACAGCCTCTATCGTTACGAAGTGGCAAAAAGGAACAGATCGTCAATAAACCAACAAAGTAGGAATCCGAATGAGCGAAAAATGGAAAGTAAACTTGGATATTTTTGAAGGTCCACTTGATTTGCTGCTTCATTTGATCAATAAACTGGAGATAGATATTTACGATATTCCCATTAAAGAAATAACAGAGCAGTATTTAAACTACATTCATGCCATGCAGATGCTCCGGCTGGATGTCGCAGGGGAATATCTTGTCATGGCGGCGACCCTGATGTCGATAAAGAGTCAGCTGCTGCTTCCAAGAAACGAATCGTGGGAAGATCAAGGCGAAGAGTATGCAGTTGAAGAAGACTCCATTGAAAATCTTCAGCAGAAACTTCTCGAATATCGCAAGATAAAATACGCATCGACGAAACTAAATGAGAACAGGAAAAATAGAGAACAGCACTATTCAAAACCTCACGAAGATTTGACACATTTTCAGCAGTTTATACCTATGCAAGCGGGAGAACTTGAGCTGAGAGATCTGATCGGAGCTTTTGGTGAAATGTGCAGAAGAAAAGAATGGCTCGAACCGGCTCCCAGTACCATCGATCTCGAAGAAGTCACCGTGGACGAGAAAATCGAATGGCTGGACAAACGTATGTTGAAGAGCAGCCAGGCCATTCCTTTCAGACTGCTGTTCACCAGACCGACTAAAAGAGAGTATGTCGTGACCTTTCTGGCCCTGCTGGAGATGATGAAAGACAATCGGATCATTATTAAGCAGTCTGAAAGCTTTGGTGAGATCTATTTATCTCGTGTACAGCAGGAAAAGAAAGGACTGAATGAGCAGGATGAATGAGATTGCTACATATGAGGCTTTATTATTTGTAGCCGGTGAAGAGGGGATGAGCCTGAAGGATCTGGCTCAGTTGACTAAATCGACTCCTGAGCACGTCAGGTTCTGCCTTGACCAGTTATCTGAACGATATATGAAAGATGAGAACAGTGGTCTGAAACTGATCGAAACAGCAGAAACTTATCGGCTGGTCACCAAAAAGGAAATGTCAGGCGTCATTGAACTGTATGCGCAGTCCCCGTTGACGAAGAAATTAAGCAAGGCTTCTGTTGAAACATTGGCAGTCATAGCTTATAAGCAGCCGATCACCCGTATGGAGATCGAAGATATCAGAGGCGTGCAATTATCTTCCAGCCTGCAGAAACTGAAATTAAGAAATCTGATTCATGAAGTAGGACGGGTGGAAGCACCAGGACGTCCGGTACTCTATGGTACGACCGACTATTTTTTGGATTATTTTGGATTGAATGATTTAACAGAATTGCCGGAACTTGAAGTCGAGGAAAAAATGGAAAACCAGCGTTTATTTGAGGAAGAATTAGAATTTTAAAGGAGATTATTATGGAACGTCTACAAAAAGTTATGGCACATGCAGGAATCGCTTCTCGCAGGGGTTCAGAAAAATTGATCAAAGAAGGCCGTGTACAAGTGAACGGCAAAGTTGTCACCGAGATGGGGCTGAATGTAAGTCATGCTGATACAATAGCAGTAGACGGTGTTCCGATCACAAAAGAAGAAAAACTGTATTTTATTTTGAATAAACCTAGAGGCGTTATTTCCAGTGCTGATGATCCTAAAGGCAGAAAAACAGTTGTCGACTTTTTCTCTCACATCGATCAGCGTATATATCCTGTGGGTCGTCTGGATTATGACACGACCGGTGTGCTTTTGTTAACAAATGATGGGGAATTGACCAATCAGCTGACTCATCCCAAGTATGGGATAGAAAAAACGTACATTGCCAAAGTCGAGGGACTCATCAACAAGTCTGCTATTTCAAAACTCGAAAAAGGCCTGAAGATCGATGACTATAAGACCCGTCCGGCCAAAGCTCGGATCCTGGATATCGATGCTAAAAAAAATAAAAGCATGGTCGAACTGACTATCCATGAGGGTAAAAATCATCAAGTCAAGAAAATGCTTAAAGCGGTGGGACATCCTGTCGAAAAGCTGAACCGTGACCGGTATGGCTTCCTGACAACTGAAGGGCTGCAGTCGGGTGAATGGCGCGAACTGAAAACTTTTGAAGTGAATAAACTGAAACAACTTGTAAAAGAAAACTCTTAAAAGCGAATATATTGGCGGAAACAAGTCGCATTCGTTATAATAGTTGTAGATGATCTTTGCTGAACAGATAAGATACTAGCAATGACTAAAGTATGAATTAGAGGAGTGTCTAAACGTGACCGAAGAGACTAATCAAGACAACAAAAAGAAATTGCTAGTAGTTGATGATGAAGACAGAATCAGAAGACTACTAAAAATGTATTTAGAAAAAGCTGATTACAGCATTGAAGAAGCTGAGAATGGACAGAAAGCTTTGGATATGGCACTTGAAAACGATTATGATCTGATCCTTTTGGATGTCATGATGCCTGAAATGGACGGGCTTGAAGTTGCGGAAGAAATCAGAAAAGAAAAAGAAACCCCGATCATGATGCTGACGGCCAAAGGAGAAGAATTAAACCGTATTCAGGGTTTCGAAGCTGGCGTGGATGATTATATCGTCAAGCCTTTCAGTCCAAGAGAAATCGTTCTGCGCGTGGCTGCAATTATCAAACGGACAAAAAGCGAGTCGCCCAGTGGAGCAAACGGAGATGTTTCAGACACATTGACACTTCCTCATTTAGAAATCGATAATGATTCTAGAAGGGTCACAGCAGACGGAAAAGCTGTGAACCTGACACCTAAAGAGTATGATCTTCTTCATTACCTGATGTCTTCACCGGATCAGATATTCGGACGTGAACAGTTACTGCGAGAAGTGTGGAAGTATGAATTCTTTGGTGATTTGAGGACCGTGGACACACATATCAAGCGTCTGAGAGAAAAACTGAAAAAAGAATCGGAAGTCGCATCTAAAATGATTGAAACAGTTTGGGGATTGGGTTATAAACTGAATTCATATCCAGACGAAGAGGAGTAATCGTATGAAGATAAATGTAGTGGCAATCAGGATCTGGCTCATTACGTTTGGGATTACGTTATTGTCTTTCGTCTTCACCACTGTGTTTTACGGTGTTTTCTATTCTCAAGAGATCAAAGAAAACTATATGGATGAATATGAACAGATCATAGAAAATGTGGAACGCCTGGCAATTGCGGATCCGCATTTTTTATTGGAAAATATTGAGCCCATCAATGATTTTCATTCACAAGTCAATTTTGCCTTGTTACTAGAGGATACTTACACCCCAAACGACGATGAGTGGGTTTTACCATTTGATGAACAGGAACAGGAAATGATCGCAGACGAACCAAGTATCATGGATGTTATTGATTCCAGTGAACACGTTCATATGCGTTCAGATCAAAATAACGCATACGACGCAAATATCCCTTATGTCTTCCACATACAGCCCACGGTCATCGATGGCGAAGAGGCACTACTTTATTCCTGGGCAAACTTGTCTTTTCTCGTAACATTAGAAAGACGAATCAGTTACCTGTTGACCGGACTGATTCTTGCCCATCTTTTTGCGGCTTTCTATTACTATGTCTATCTTAAACGACATGTTTCAGAGCCGATCAATGCAATGACCAATATCGCTTTCGATTTTGCCCGTGATGATTTCAGCCATCAGTTGCCGATCTCCGGACGGGACGACTTGTCTGAACTTGCGATGGCGATGAATAAGATGGGACATTCTCTTGAAACGAACCGGATGGTCGTGAAACAGGAAAAAGAATTATTATCACATATTCTGGACAATATCGAGACCGGGATCCTCTATTACGATTCGGATAAAACTCTTTTATTATCCAATCCTGTCGGGGATGTATTCCTGACACAATATCAGATCGAAGAATCTAATTTTTCGGATCAGGATGAATTCGTCGATGTGGAAGAAAAACTGGATGAGGTCATTAGAATGAAAACACCGGTCGAATTTACCATTGAGATGGAAGAAACATATTATGTCGTAACCGTTCTGCCTTTACTGGAAAGAGAGAGCAACGATCTTAGAGGGCTAGTCGTTTCTGCAAAAGATTTGACCAAGGAACACCGTCTGGATAGGATGAGAGTCGATTTCATCAATAACATTTCTCATGAATTACGTACGCCTTTAGTCATGGTCCAGGGCTATAGTGAAGCCATACTCGATGATGTAGCAGAAAGCACTGAAGAGAAAAAAGAAATGGCCCAGATCATTCGAGACGAATCTCAGCGTATGAACCGGATGGTGAATGAGATGCTGGATCTGTCACGGATGGAAGCCGGCTATATCGAGCTTCAGAAGACTGAAGTCAATATGAACAGCTATCTGCGCAATCTTCTGTTCCGGTTCGATAACATGGCGAGTGATGCAGAAGTCTCGCTCCAGATGGAAGCACCGAAAGAAACGATCCACCAGATGCTGGACAAAGATAAAATGGACCAGGTCTTTGTGAACCTGATCAATAATGCGATCAGACATACCAGCATGACAGAGAAAGCCGAAAAAATCGTCACTCTGCAGCTGCTTAAAGAAGAAGAACTGGAGGAAGTGGTGATGATCGTTAAAGATACCGGGACAGGAATACCGGAAGGTGATCTGCCGTACATTTTTGACCGGTTTTTCAAAGCGGATAAATCCCGTAACAATTATTCGTCAAACGCCAAGGGGACAGGTATCGGTCTGTCACTAGTCAAGAACATTGTTGAAGCTCATGGCGGCTTTATTGAAGTGGAATCAGAATTTAAACAGGGGTCTGCCTTTATTATTCACATCCCTATGACTGATGAAGAATAAACAGCAGAGCGTCAGGCATGTGAATTTTAACACTTGACTCTTCCTGGTATTCCATTATAATAAGTATTGAAAATAAAATATTTTGATTCATCTTCAGGGGCAGGGCGAAAATCCCTACCGGTGGTATAGTCCACGAGCGAGTAAAATTGCTGAACTGGTGTAATTCCAGTACCGACAGTATAGTCTGGATAAAGAAGATGGAGCTTTTTGACTGAATATAAATCTGTCTACAGCTCTGTTTGTCTCCTGAAATATGGAGACAAACAGAGTTTTTTGTTTTCTTCATTTTTCTGGAAGCAGCAGCGGGACAGTGGTATTCAGAGAAGTTCACCCTCAGTAGGATGAATCCTTTTAGGAGGATTTATTATGTCAAACAGTAAGACGAAAAAATTAGTAGGTATCGCCGTGTTAGCATCATTAGCCTGGGTGATTTCTATGTTAGCTTTTCCGGTACTGCCGGGTTCCCCCTTTTTAAAAGTGGATTTCAGTGATTTAGCTGTACTATTCGGCATGTATGTCTATGGACCTGCAGCCGGTATAACGATTGCGTTTATACGCTCACTCTTATCTTATGCACAAAAGGGTGGAGAGATGGGATTCCCTATCGGTGATACGGCAGCTTTTATCGCATCCGTGTCATTTACACTCCCGATCTATATGATCCTGGTAAAATACGGTTCATCCCTGAAAAATAAAATAGCAGGAATTTTCTCATCGACGTTATCCTTGACAGTCATGATGTCGGTGCTGAACTGGCTAGTTATTGCACCTGCCTATATGGCTGTCATGGGATTCGATGTCGGTCCTATGCGTACGTATTTACTGTTAGCCGTGGTTCCCTTTAATCTGATCAAAGGTGTACTGGTGGGACTTGTCTTTTACGTCGCATTCAGTAAAATGAAACCTTGGCTGGATAAAACGAAGAAAAAATTCAAAAAAAAGCGAGCGCCTGGAATGGTCGCTAATGAAACACGTTAAGCTGAATTGACCTTTATAAAAGCGAAGGACCTTATCTGGTAAAATCAAGATAGGGTCCTTCGTTTTTTTGTTTCGGCAAAAGCTATAATTCGTGCGAAGTGAACCATGATTTAATGATATAATGGGGCTAATACACAAGTAGGAACAGGGAGGTGGAACACGAGTGAATGCTGATTTTTTTGCCGGATTCATAGTAAGTCTATTTAACGAAAAAACATCGGTGACGACTAAACAGCTAAGTCTGATTGCTGCTGGCAAGCGCACGCCCTCTGTTTTGTTCAATGTTGAAAAAAACAATCTCTATACGCTGTTTGGTCTTTTCCCGGAGGTTTCTTTGAAGGGATGGGAGCGGGTCGGGCAGACTCTGTTAGACTACAGGCTAGTTAAGTCGACCGAAGACGCTCTGTCTCTGACGGAAAAAGGGTTTAAAGCCAGAGAATCATTTATCACTGATTTCCCGGTGAATAACGGACTTGAACAACTGCGATACTCTACAACTAAGCCTCTCTACTGGAATCGTATGATTTTTACGACCCAAGTTTTTTCAGAGTACAGTTATAAGAATAAACAGTATGTTCCTTACCTCTCATCACTAGAAGATCAGCGTAACATGAAAAAGTGGCTGGTGGAACAGGGGAGGCCAATGGATGAGCTGGCTCAAGAATGGTTTAGGGAACTGAAAGCCTTGTTTCAGTCGTTGCCGGCAAAGGAAGCAGATTTTATCGCTGGGCATTTTTCCGGTCATCATGTCAGTGGCAGTACCAGCCGCCAGCTCCAAGAACGCTACGGATTAAGCAAAGAACACTATACTGTTTTTATTGATCAGCTCAGCTACAAGATAGTTCAGCATGATAATAAGCGGTTCCCTCTGCTTTTATCTCTCTGGAACAGGACGCATCTGGATTGTGATGAAGGATTGAGTCACAGTGCAAGATTATCCAGACGAATGCTTGAAAGAGGAAAAGGGATAGATGAAGTTGCCGTGGAAAGAAAGTTGAAAGCCAATACGATCAGAGAACACATCCTTGAATGTGTTCTGATCACCGATTGGCCGCATTTTAAGCAGTATATCCGGCCTGATCATTATACTGCCTGTCATACTTTAATTGGAGCAGATCCGGCAGTAAGCTATGCTGAAGCAAAAAATGAAATCACTGATCTAGATTTCTTTACTTTTCGTTTGATTGAAATAGAAAGGATGCGACGTCATGGATGACTTACTTGAAAAACAGATGTATGACATGCTCGAATCCAAGTTCGGTTTTTCTTCGTTCAGACCTGGCCAGAAAGAGGCGATCAAAGCAGCCCTGACTGGAAGAGATTCGCTTGTGATGCTGCCAACAGGCACTGGGAAATCCCTCTGTTATCAGCTGCCGTCATATTTCATGACCGGTGCTACTCTTATAGTGTCTCCCCTGCTTTCTCTGATGGAAGATCAAGTCGAAACGATGAAAAAGAATGGGGAAAAGTCGGTCGTTGCTCTCAACAGTTTTATGTCTCAGAAAGAAAAAAAGCTGGTCATGAATTCATTAAATACCTATAAATTTATTTTCATGTCCCCGGAAATGCTGCAGCAGGAAAGAGTTCTGACCCGATTGAAGCAGGTGTCTATTTCACTGCTTGTGGTGGATGAAGCCCACTGTATTTCCCAGTGGGGAATGGATTTCCGCCCTGATTATTTGAGACTTGGAGATTTGAAAAACCAGCTGTCCAGCCCTTTGACGATGGCTTTGACAGCGACTGCAGTGGAAGCCGTCAGACAGGAGATCATCCGAAATTTAAATTTGAATGGAGATGTCAAAGAGGTGATCTATTCCGTCAATCGTCCGACAATACAGTTAAGGGTTGAACAATGTGTGGGAGATAAAGACAGCAAGCTCTTTCATGCGATCAACACATTCGGACGATCAGGTATCATCTACTTCTCCAGTAAAAAAATCGCTGATAAGGTCGCAACACGCATACGGGAAACAACTGGTTTTAGTGCTGAAAGCTATCACAGTGACATTGAAGCAAAAGACAAGAAAAAAATCCAGGCGCAATTTCTGACGAATGAACTGGATATCATCTGTGCAACGAGTGCCTTCGGGATGGGGATCGACAAGCCGGATATCCGTTATGTGATCCATTATCATATGCCCGCAAACCCCGAAATGTATCTGCAGGAAATCGGACGTGCCAGCCGTGACCAACAAGGCGGGATCGCGCTGCTCTTATATGAGGCAGGAGATGAACATCTTCAGAACAGGTTGCAGGAAGAATCCTTGCCGGAGGAAGAAGAACTGAGGTATGCTTACAGACATCCAAAAGCCCTGGAAGCGTTGAAGGATGACAGCAAATCCAGACTTGCCCGTTACTTTGTCAGCCGGAAAACAGCAATCAATGAGGCGCTGGAACGCATCGAAGAACGAAAACGGTATAAAAAGCAGCAGCTGAGAATAATGGTTCAGTATGCATCCACAGAAAGTTGCAAACGGGAAATGCTTTTGAACTATTTTAACGAAGAGCTGCAAGAGCGACAGAACGCCTGTTGTTCGAGTTGTGAATCGAAATTACCCCTACCGTACAATAAGCAGCGGGCTCCTATCCATAAGAAACTGGAGGGGGAACAGACTTGGGAAGTGATTTTGAACAAATTATTTAATTTTAATTTGCAGCCTAAAAAGTAGCCGTATCTATGCTATAATAAATATCGAATCGTATGAGAGGAGTCACATTATGGGGAAAAAAGATCGTCGATCCATGGAAGAGCTTTGGTCAAAACGCTTTGACGAAGAAACTGAAATGAATCAGGAAGAGCCGCTGTCAAGAAAAGCTAAACGCGAAAGAGAAAAAGGTATTTCTCCTATATTAACTGTTACCCTGATATTTATGGCATTACTTATCATTCTGCCGACGTCTGCGTATCTCTGGTGGTCAAGCAGAGACGGCTTGTCGGAAGAACCGGCAAGTCCTTCAGTCGAGCAGGTGGCTGAAAACAGTCAGGATGAAGAAACAGCAGATGCACAAGATGCTGGAGAGAGAAATAACGAAGGAACAGAATCCGACGGTAATTTTTCTGCAGATTCAGCATCAGAGGAAACAGCAGATGCTGATAATGAATCCGGTGAAACATCGGGTGAAACCGCCTCTGGAACGGAGGACGCCTCAGCTGCTGAAACAGTTACAGATGAAAGTGGTATAGAAGCTGACGCCGAAGAAAACATACAGGAACAGGAACAGGCAAACGGCAATGAAGCATCCAATACAGAAAACAGTGCTGAAACAGCTTCTGAATCAGCTGTCGACCCAGCGTCAGAACCCGTACAAGATGCCGACTACTATACTGTTGAAGCTGGAGACAACATGTACCGTATTGCACTTAATCATGGTATGAGCACTCAGGAATTGATGCAGCTGAATGGTGTTCAGGATGAAACAGTGTATGTAGGACAAAAACTGCGCGTTAACTAATTAGATAATGAAAGTGTGGATAAAATGGAAAATAAATCATTAACCATTGCTATAGACGGACCGGCTTCATCAGGCAAAAGTACAGTAGCTAAACGGATCGCTGCTGACTTAGGTCTGATTTATGTGGACACAGGTGCGATGTATCGTGCATTGACATTTGAAGCGTTGAAAAACAATGTGAATATAAAGGACCAGAATGCTCTGGTCGACTTGCTGGATAAAACAGTGATCACGTTTGAACCGGATGAGAAAGGCCAGTCTGTATTTTCAAACGGCGTGGATGTCACGTATGACATTAGAGATAATAACGTCACCAACACGGTCTCAGTCGTTGCCGCACACTCCAAAGTCCGACACTTGATGGTCAAACGTCAGCAGGACATGGCTCAGGATAACGGGGTCGTTATGGATGGCCGCGATATCGGCACAGTGGTATTGCCGAATGCCGACCTGAAAATTTTTTTAGTGGCCAGTGTCAAGGAACGTGCTGAACGCCGTCACAAAGAAAACAAGGAAAAAGGGATATTTTCTGATCTTGATCAATTGAAGAAAGACATTGCTGAAAGAGATTATAAAGACTCCACGCGCGACTCGTCTCCTTTGAAGCAGGCAGCTGATGCTGTCAGGATCGATACGACAAAAATGACGATCGAAGAAGTGGTCAATACAATAAAAAGTCTGATAAAAAAAGCTTGATTTTAAGGATTTGCACAAGATAGTATGTTTTAGTGGAAATTATTTTATATATTCGGTACAATTAAAGATGTAGGAATTATTGGTTTTGGGAGGCAAATATTATGACAGAAGAAAATAGAAACGAAGTAGAGAACACAGAGGTGACAGAAGAGGAAGCAGTCGAAACTGCAAATGAGCAGGTACAGGTGAATACACCTGGCGACACCTCTCCGCAAGATGTCATGGCTGAAAATGAAGAAGCAGACGTTCAGCCTGCAGTTGAAACGGATAATGCTGCATCTGAATCAATGTCAGACGTGATGAACGCTGTTGACGATATCACTCCTGGTGATCTTGTCAAAGGTGAAGTCCTGACTATTGATAAGGATAAGCAGGTCATTGTCGGTTTAGAAGGTGGACAGGAAGGTGTTATTCCACCGCGTGAGCTGGCAACTGAACGTTTTGATCATCCTTCTGATGTTGTCTCTATTGGAGATACAATTGATGTAGTTGTTTTAAGAGATGTTAAAGATAAAGAACAAGGCAGCTTCATTTTATCTAAAAAACGCGTCGACCAGCGTAAAGTCTGGGAAGAGCTTCAGCAGAAATACGATAACGATGAAATCATCGAAGCAACGGTTTCACGTGTCGTTAAGGGCGGTCTGACCGTTGATTTAGGCGTAAGAGGTTTCGTACCCGCTTCACAGATCGATACGCACTTTGTCAGTGACTTGAATCAGTTTGAAGGCAACACCTATAACTTCAAGATCATTGAAATCGATCCTAAAGAACGCCAGCTCATTCTTTCCCGTAAAGTCCTTCTTGAAAAAGAGCAGGCTGCCGAAAGAGAAGAAGCTCTTGAGAATCTTGAAGAAGGGTCAGTTGTCGAAGGTGAAGTGGTTCGCCTGACTAATTTCGGTGCTTTCGTAAATGTCGGAGGCGTTGACGGCCTGGTTCACATTTCTGAAATCGCTCATGAGCGTATCGATTCCCCTAAAGATAAATTATCTAAAGGCGATAAGGTAAACGTTAAGGTGCTTAAAGTAGATAAAGAACAGGAACGTGTTTCACTATCTATTAAAGAAACGTTACCTGGACCTTGGGACAATCTTGAAGAAGAAATGCCGGCAGGTACAGTAACTAAAGGAACGGTCAAGCGTGTCACAGATTTTGGTGCGTTCGTTGAAGTTAAACCGGGAGTTGAAGGTCTTGTTCACATTTCTGAAATGGCACACAAACATGTGGAAACCCCACATGAGGTGGTAGCTAAAGATGAAGAGATAGAAGTGAAGGTCTTGAGTGTCAATCCTGAAGAAGAACGTATTTCTCTAAGTATCAAAGCGCTGGAAGAAAATACGGAAGAACCAGCAGAAACTAAAAAACCAAAAGAAACGTCAAATAAACAGGCAAAAAATAAACCTGAAATCAAGCAGCCATCATTGCGTGATGACGAAGACGAAGGTGCATTCACATTAGGTGATCAGATCGGCGATCAGCTTTCAGGCTTCGTGGCTGATGATGACGAAGAGTAATAAATAAAAGGGTATATTTTACCGCACCCAACTGTATTTAGGTATGATGCCTAGTTCAGTTGGGTGTCCTGTTTTTACTGAGTATTTAAGAATTGAGAAAGAAGGTGTTTGAGTAGTGAAACCAACTGTAGCAATCGTAGGTAGACCAAATGTAGGGAAATCTACGATTTTTAACCGCGTTGTAGGGGAACGGATATCTATCGTAGAAGATACCTCCGGCGTAACGAGAGATCGGATTTATGCCGATGCCGAATGGCTCGGTCGCGACTTTGCTTTAATAGACACTGGCGGCATCACTTTGGAAGACGAGCCGCTGAACGTCGAAATCAGACAGCAGGCACAAATCGCCATAGAAGAAGCTGATGTGATCATCATGATGACAAGCGTTAAAGAAGGCGTCACATATGAAGACCAGCAGATTGCGCCGATCTTATTTAAGTCAGGCAAACCTGTCATTCTGGCAGTCAATAAAGCAGATAATCCTGAACTGAGAAACGATGTGTACGAGTTTTATTCTTTAGGCCTTGGAGATCCGTATCCCATATCAGGGTCTCATGGTCTGGGACTTGGAGATGTTCTGGATGAAGTCATCAAGCACTTCCCGACTGACAATGAAAGTGATTACGATGAATCAACGATCAAGTTCAGTGTGATCGGACGTCCGAATGTAGGAAAATCAAGTCTGGTCAATGCCATAATCGGTGAGGAACGTGTGATCGTTTCCAACATTGCAGGAACGACACGTGAAGCTGTCGACACACGTTTTCAGACTAAAGAAGGCCGGGACTTTGTTGTCATAGATACTGCCGGAATGCGTAAAAAAGGCAAGATCTATGAAACGACTGAAAAGTACAGCGTTTTAAGAGCCCTTAGAGCCATTGAACGTTCCGATGTCGTCTTATGTGTCATCAATGCCGAAGAAGGTATCAGAGAGCAGGATAAGCGTGTATTCGGCTACGCACACGAAGCCGGTAAAGGGATCATACTTGTTGTGAATAAATGGGATACCGTTGAAAAAGAAACAAATACCATGAAAGAATTCGAACAGGATGTCAGAGATGAATTCCAGTATCTCAGTTATGCACCCATCGTGTTTGTTTCCGCACTGACGAAGAAACGTCTGCATTTGTTGCCTGAACGAATCGAAGAAGTATTCATGAACCGGAATCTGCGTATACAGTCATCGATCCTCAACGATGTGGTAATGGACGCTGTAGCGACCAATCCGACACCGACAGATAAAGGCCGACGTCTGAAAATCTACTATACGACACAGGTGTCTGTGTCACCGCCTACATTCATTATTTTCGTCAATGATCCGGATCTGCTCCATTTCTCCTATGCACGCTTCCTGGAAAACAGATTCAGAGATACGTTTAATTTTGAAGGAACACCCATTCGGATCATTCCTCGCAGACGAAAATAGAAAGAATAGAAAATCCTTAAAAGTCAACTATATTTTCTTCTGTAATTTAGCTATAATTTTAAGAGAATGGGATAAAAGCATTGCAGTATCAAGGATTCTATGGTATCTTTTTAAATGAAATGTCATAACAGACTATTTCACCCAAGTGCATTTTTTATAAAAGAGAGTGCAGTAAGATCGCACGTTAATTCATTAAATTGGCATGCATCGATCTTCTTTTGAGGAGGTGAAAGATAACGATGGCAAATAAAGCAGAATTAATCGAAAAAGTAGCATCTTCAGCTGACCTTACTAAAAAGGATGCAACAGCTGCAGTAGAAGCAGTTTTCGAATCAATCAAAGATACATTAGCTGACGGTGAAAAAGTACAAATCATTGGTTTTGGTAACTTTGAAGTACGCGACCGCGCAGCACGTAAAGGACGTAATCCTCAAACTGGGGAAGAAATCCAGATCCCTGCAACTAAAGTTCCAGCATTCAAAGCTGGTAAAGCTTTAAAAGATGCAGTTAAATCATAAAAGTACCATACTTTTTAATTGTCGAGATCAGCTGATCTCGACTTTTTTTTGTATAAAATCACAGGTGCAGTGCATGTGTTTTCAAGGTCATGTAAACGGTAGACGAGGAAAGATGGTCGAGGCTCAGACTTATGAGGCATTTGTCGGTGTTACTCAGTGAATTCTAAGGGACTTTTTTTAAAAGAGAAATTAATTGACAATTAAATAAGATGTACGTAGTCTTAATATTGAAGAAGATCAAACACTATCTGAAAGGATGATGAATGGACAATGTCCTCCAATCGAAAAGAGGAAATTAAGAACGAGGCAAAAGAGAGAAACGTCAGGTTTTTGAGGTTAATGTTTACGGATATAGACGGGGTCATTAAGAATGTCGAAGTCCCTATCAGTCAGCTGGATAAAGTCATGGACAACGAAATGGCGTTTGACGGTTCTTCCATAGACGGTTTTGTGGAAATCGATCAAAGTGATATGAAACTGCATCCGGATCTGGATACATGGCTGATTTTCCCTTGGGAACTCGATTCAAGTGACGGCCGTATTGCCCGTTTTATCTGTGATGTTTATATGCCTACCGGCGAACCCTTTGATGGGGATCCACGAAGCAATTTGAAACGTGTCTTGAATGAAATGGAACATATGGGATTCACTGAGTTCAATTTAGGACCGGAACCCGAATTCTTCCTGTTTAAATTAGACGAACACGGTAATCCAAGCAAAAATCTGAATGACCATGGCGGATATTTTGACCTGGCGCCAACTGATTTGGCAGAAAACTGCCGCAGAGACATCGTTTTGGAACTTGAGGCACTGGGTTTTGAAATCGAGGCCAGTCATCACGAAGCCGCACCGGGACAGCATGAGATCGACTGGAAATATGCAGATGCCGTAGAAGCCTGTGATAATATCCAGACGTTCAAGCTGATCGTCAAAACGGTTGCCAGAAAACACGGCCTCCATGCCACGTTCATGCCCAAACCGATTGAAGAAATCAGCGGCTCGGGCATGCATTTCAATATGTCTTTATTCAAAGACGGAAAGAATGCCTTTTTCGATGAAAGCAATGAAGATGGTCTGAGTACGACGGCCTATCAGTTTATTGCAGGTCTATTGGATCATGCCCAAGCCTATACAGCTATATGCAACCCGATCATCAACTCGTATAAACGTCTCACGCCCGGATTTGAGGCGCCTGTGTACGTTGCCTGGTCTGGAACGAATAGAACCCCTCTGATCCGCGTACCGGCCTCTAGAGGACAATCTACACGGGTTGAGCTCCGAAGTGTTGATCCGACAGCCAATCCTTATTTAGCTCTGGCTGTGCTCTTGAAAGCAGGGATGAAAGGGATAGCGGAAGCTAAGAGTGCCCCTAGTCCAGTGAATCAGAATATTTATAACATGAATCAGTTTGAACGGGATGAAAATCAGATCCAGTCACTGCCTAAGACACTTGTTGAAGCACTTGAAGCTTTGAAAGGGGACGAGACCATCAAAGATGCCATTGGTCATCATATCTTTGAACGTTTTGTGGCTGCCAAAGAAGCAGACTGGAGAAAATATTCCACAGCTGTTTCTCAGTATGAAATGGACCGTTATTTCAAACTATATTAAGTGACTACAATATAAATGAAAATCAGCTCTCTGAAAGCAGTTTTCTATGCTGCTTTCAGAGGGTTTTTATTATTCGAAGATCGATCGAGAAAATCGATCGTTTTTTCTTGCACTCTAAAAACAAAAGTGGTATTATTCAAAAGTACTTATTAACAAAGGAATAATAAGCTTTAAAATAATATTGGTATATACGGGGAGAGATTATGATGAATGAAATAACTAGAGAGAAAATCGTTGCAGACGTTAAAAAGGAGAATGTCCGTTTTTTAAGACTGATGTTCACAGATATCCTTGGGATCATTAAAAATGTTGAAGTGCCGGTTAGTCAGATCGAGAAAGTACTGGATGGAAAAATGATGTTTGATGGATCCTCGATCGAAGGATTTGTCCGTATCCATGAATCAGATATGTATTTGAAACCGGATCTGGAAACCTGGCTTGTTTTTCCATGGGAAGTTGAAACAACAAAGAGTGGTCGAGTGGCACGATTGATCTGCGATATTGTAAATCCGGATGGTTCACCTTTCTCTGGTGACCCGCGCACAAACCTGAAGAGAATGATGAAGGAAGCCAAAGAAATGGGCTTTACTTCATTCAATCTCGGACCGGAACCTGAATTCTTCTTGTTCAAACTGAATGAAAATCATGAAATCACTGAAAACCTGAACGATCGAGGCGGCTATTTCGATCTGGCACCTACCGATTTAGCTGAAAACTGTCGTCGTGATATCGTGCTGGAACTGGAAGATTTAGGCTTTGAAATCGAAGCGAGTCATCATGAAGTCGCACCTGGCCAGCATGAGATCGACTGGAAGTATGCCGATGCGGTGGAGGCTTGTGATAATATCCAGACGTTCAAACTGATCGTCAAGACTGTCGCCCGTAAGTATGGTCTGCACGCGACCTTCATGGCGAAGCCTTTATTCGGTATCAACGGATCAGGGATGCACTGTAATATGTCATTGTTTAAAGGGGAGAAGAACGCATTTTATGATGAATCGGATGAAAGAGAGCTGAGCGACACAGCCTATCAATTTCTGGCGGGCCTGCTGCATCACGCACCGGCATATACAGCGATAACTAATCCAACGGTTAACTCATATAAGCGGCTTGTACCCGGTTATGAAGCACCTGTATATATCGCCTGGTCTGGAAGTAACCGTACACCGATGATCAGGATTCCGGCTTCAAGAGGTTTGTCTACAAGGCTGGAAGTACGTTCCGTCGATCCGACAGCTAATCCGTATCTGGCATTGGCAGTTATGCTGAAAGCAGGGCTTGATGGGGTGAAGAACGAATGGATGCCGCCAGAAGAAACCTGTGATAACATTTATGAAATGAATGACTATGAACTGGAAGAACATGGTATCAGGTCTCTGCCTACGAGTTTATATAGTGCCTTAAAAGTGCTGGAAAATGATGAGACTATCCAGTCAGCATTAGGCAATCACATTTACAAAAACTTTTACCAGTCAAAAATGGTGGAGTGGGATGCTTATAAAGCGTCTATCAGTCAATGGGAGAAAGACAACTATCTGCATTTATATTAAATAAAACTAAAAAACATGATCCTTTTTCTAGAGGATCATGTTTTTTAATTGCTAAGACCCGCTCTTAAGGATTACAATACAAAATATAATGATTAATTTTGGGGTGGTAGAATGAAACTATATACTGGTAGAGGAGACTACGGCAATACGAATCTGATAGGTGGTCAAACGGTCAAAAAAACAGATGAAAGAGTGGAGGCTTATGGCAGCATTGATGAACTGAATGCTCACGTTGGCATGCTTGCAAGTCTGGTCAATGACGAATGGTCCGAGTCCATGAATCATCATAAAGCATTCCTGAATCGTATTCAGCATAATCTGTTCGATATCGGCAGCATCCTCGCGGATAAAGGAAACAAGATGGGGATGGTGCTTGATCTTTCGGAAATCAAGGCTATCGAGCAGGAAATCGATGAACTGACAGAACACGTCAGTGAAATCAAGTATTTTATCTTACCGGGAGGAGCAAAGCAGTCCTCTCAGGCCCATGTTGCACGAACAGTGACACGCCGGGTAGAACGAACAGTTTTGAGGTTGAATGAAGAAGAACCTGTGGCGGAGCCTACCTTGATTTACCTTAACCGTTTGTCCGATTACTTTTTCGTATTAGCCAGATATCTGAATAAGCTTGCTGAAAAAGAAGAAGTGTATTACACAAAAACCGGGGAAGTCTTCCACAATGATGAACGTCCAAAAAAGAAAGACGAAAAGTAGTTAAACACAGGTTCGGATAAAAATCCGAAACCTGTGTTTAATTAGATAGAATGAGTAAACTCGACTAATAAGCGCTGCTTTCACATCAGATGTATATAAACAGAAAAGAGAGGATGAGATAAAAGTCTCATCCTCTCTTTTCTGTTATGATCAATGACGTTCTGGGAGGGATTCGAACCCCCGACCGTTCGCTTAGAAGGCGAATGCTCTATCCAGCTGAGCTACCAGAACAATTTTACCAACAGAATTTATTATATAGTGATTTTTTGAAAAAGTCAATAAGAATTTTTTGATCGTAAAAAAGTACTGTAAAGTCAGAATGTGAATCTATCGGCTCAAAAATGTTATATTATTCCAATCAGACCTGTTTTTCGCTATAATATGGAGGACTAGATAATTAAAGGAGAATGAGAAATGGATTGGTTTATTACTTTGCATCCGGTACTGCAGGCCTTGCTGGCCACAATATTTACCTGGGCAGTTACAGCACTTGGTGCATCTTTAGTCTTTTTAAAGAAAGACATGAACAAAAACACGTTGACTGCTATGCTTGGTTTTGCGGCCGGCGTCATGATTGCGGCCAGTTTCTGGTCACTGCTTGCTCCGGCCATTGAGCTGGCTGAAGCGACAGACGTTCCCGGCTGGATCCCGGCTGTTGTTGGATTCTTAGCGGGAGGTGTTTTTCTGTTCATCACAGATAAACTGCTGCCCCATCTGCATCCGAGTCTGAATGGTGACAATGGAAAAAAAGAAGGGATCGAAACAGATTTGCGTCGCAGTGTCCTTCTCGTTTTAGCTATCACCCTGCACAATATACCTGAAGGACTTGCCGTAGGGGTAGCATTTGGTGCTGCTGCTGCCGGGTTTCCGGCTTCTACGGTGGCCAGTGCTATTGCTCTGGCAGTAGGTATCGGTTTGCAGAACTTCCCAGAAGGCGCCTCGGTATCGCTTCCTTTACGCAGAGAAGGGTTCAGCCGTTTTAAAGCCTTTGCATACGGCCAGGCATCAGGGATCGTTGAACCGTTTGCCGGCGTCATGGGTGCGGCTCTGGTTTTGTCGATGCGTCCGCTCCTGCCGTATGCCTTATCGTTTGCCGCAGGCGCTATGATTTATGTTGTGGTTGAAGAACTGATTCCCGAAGCAAAAGTTGAACGGCATAATGATATCGGGACAATAGGGGCAATGATCGGTTTTACAGTCATGATGTTTCTAGACGTCGCTTTAGGCTGATAAACGGCTGCTTCAGTTGTTATAGTTGGTGACCGCTCATCAACTCTGTTAAAATTATAGTGAAGAACAGCAATTCATAGGAGGAATCAGAATGAAATTTTTAAAGGCTCAGCAGCAGATAGGCAATATGGTGTCGGATGTTGAAAGATTCATTCAAGAAGGAACTTACTCAAAGGATGAGCTGGTACTTATCTGTACAGAGGAACATCGATCGAACTGCGAAGCGATGGTCGAGATCGATGTGGAAACGGTCAACACAGATAACTTGGATACGGAGAATGCTCATCCGCTTGGAAAATATCATCTGGAAGAGAAAGACCTGACTGTATACGATGATATGATTGCCAGAGGCGGTTTTATCCTTTTAGCTAAAGATGCCTCTGCACCTTCACACCGGAATAACAAGAACTCTATGCTGAAGAGGAATCAGTCAGAGGAGACGGACGATTCCCATACAAAAGAAATAAAGAATACCTCTGATGGATCAGACATGTCTTCACCCGAAGATGTCACACCACCCGGATTTGGCGTGGATTTCAATCCAGCTCAGTCCGATGCCGAGACGCATGAAGACGTTTTTAACCCTGAAGATCCGGATCCTGATCATCACCGAAGATAAGCAAACTAGGGACTGCGTGCAGATTTTTCAAGTATGCAGTCTCTTTACTTTTTTACATTGAAATAAAGCGGAAAATTAGATATACTAGAAGTTGTAAGTACGAGAGTTACCCAAGTCCGGCTGAAGGGGACGGACTCGAAATCCGTTAGGCGGCTTTGTGCTGTGCGAGGGTTCGAATCCCTCACTCTCGGTATACAGTTGAAAGGAATGATGATATGGCTAAGAGAGACTGGTTTACGATACCGAATCTTCTATCTTATTTCAGGCTTATCCTCATTCCTTTTTTCGTTTATTATTATGTCATTGCGGAAACGCAGGCGGATTATATGCTGGCGACAGGGATCCTGCTGCTTTCAGGTATTACAGATGCGGCAGATGGTTTCATTGCCAGGAAATTCAATCAGGGCACAAAAATCGGACAGCTGCTTGATCCAATAGCAGATAAGCTGACACAGATCGCGGTCGTCAGCGTATTGATGCTGAAGTGGCGGGTCTTCATTTTTCTGTTCAGTTTATTCCTGATCAAAGAAACGTATATGACTGTTCAGAACATTCGATTATATCGGAAAAGTAAAAGACTTGACGGGGCAGAATGGTATGGGAAGATCGCTACCATCGTCTTTTATCTGACGATGTTTATTGCCGTCTTTTTCCCTAATTTATCAGATGTGACCGTGACATCGTTAGTTGTTCTTGCCAGTGCCTATCAGCTGCTTGCTTTTTTCTACTATGCCAGACTCTTTAATCATATGCATAAAGAATAAAAGGATCTGATAGTTATTTTTATCACCTCTCATTTATGGTAAAATAAAATGTGCTGATCCTCTGATAAGTGGAGCCAGTAACAGAACGGTTTAAAAATTTGTCAACATACAAAGGTGATAAAAAGATGACTATGAATCAAGATGAACTGAAAGCACTAACGATACTCTTAAAAGCATCTTCGAGCGTTGAGAAAGTTGTCAAAAGAGACATGTCTTCTTACGGGCTCAATGCGACAGAATTTACGGTGCTGGAACTCCTTTACAGTAAAGGAAGACAACCCATACAGAGAATCGGTCAGCAGGTCCTGCTTGCTTCAAGCAGCATCACTTATGTGATCGATCGTCTGGAAGAAAAGACATTTGTCAAGCGCGTCGCTGATGAAAGCGATAGACGGGTCACCTTCTGTGAACTAACTGCTGAAGGGGAACAGCTGATGAAGGAGATCTTTCCCAAACATGCAGACAAAATCGCTGAGATTTTTGAGTCCTGCACTACCGAAGAGGTTCTTGCCTTACAGTCTATACTGAAAAAAATAGGATATAAAGCGGCTGACTTATTGAAGTAAGTATCAGTCGCTTTTTCTTTTTTTGCGCATTTTCGATCCCGGACATGGGTTTAGTCGATAAACCCTTTTTTTTATGGTATAATGATTAAAGGTATATAAAAACTTTATGAAAGAATTGAGGGATGAAAGTGGCAAAAGTCGAAATAACCGCTGAAGTTCAAGAACTAGTGGAAACAGAACTTCGAAAAGGCGCCAGCAATTCCCGTATTGCTAATCTACTGGATTTGCCTTACAAAGAAGCAGTTGAAATCATAGATACGATCAAAGAGAATCTCCGACCAGATGTGGGGGATGAGATCATCTTTACTTTCCGGGAAGAACCGATGGAAGGTAAGATCGAAAAACTGTTGACGAACAGTGCGATAGTAAAGATCAACTGGACACATTCAGCTGAACGTATGCATGATTTGGTTGAAGAAAAGACGGTTGTTAATTTTAAAGATATCGAAGGATTCAAGAGTCAGATCAACGAAGAAGAACCAGAAGAATAAACCTTGCGATAAGCCATTACAGTGATGGCTTATTTTTTTGGAATCTTTTCTTGACAGGAGGTAAAATCTAAGTTAGTATTTTGAATGTCAAATAGTTTGATGTTCAAACAATATTTGAGACTTAAGATTTGGAGGGGTTGATGTGGATCAACGAATAGACGAAGTCAATGGATACTTAGTATCTATTTTCAATGATGTCCTTATGATCGAAGAACGAACATTACAAATGAGTCAATTCAAAGATGTCTCAATCAAAGAAATGCATACGATAGATGCGATCGGCATGTACCAGGAGCATACCACAAGTGAAGTCGCAAAAAAACTCGGGGTCACCGTGGGGACCTTGACTGTTTCTGTCAACAACTTGGTAAGAAAAGGGTACGTTAATCGGGTGAGAAGTGAAACAGACCGCCGAGTCGTTCAACTGGCTTTGACTAAGCGAGGGCGGCTGCTTTATCGGCTGCATGATAAATTCCATCGTGACATGGTCAAAGAAACGATCAATGAGATGGGTGAAAAAGAATCTGAAGTACTCATGCACGGGTTAAAAAATCTACATGGGTTCTTGGAGCGTACAAAGGAGCAGTTACCAGACTAATGAAAACCTTTGGAGTGACGATCCACTCAACAGGCAGATATGTTCCTGACAATGAGGTCTATAACGAGACACTGACTCATTGGATGGAGACGTCTGATGAATGGATCAGAAAAAGAACCGGAATCAGAAAAAGACACCTTTCAAAAGGAGAGGATACGAGCGATTTATGTATCCGCGCCAGTCAGGCTGCTCTTGCAAATCAAAAAGTAGATGCCAGTCAGATCGGTCTCGTCATCGTGGCAACCATGACACCTGACAGTCAGTCGCCGTCTGTTGCGAGTAAAGTCCAGGCAGCCATTAAAGCGGAGAATGCGGTCGCCTTTGACTTGAGTGCCGCCTGTTCAGGCTTTATATACGGTCTGTCTGCAGCAGAAAAAATGCTGCGACATATGGCCTGTCCCTATGCACTAGTGATCGGCGGAGAAGTCATGTCAAAAACACTGAATTGGAGCGATCGTAAAACATCGGTCCTGTTCGGAGACGGTGCAGGAGCTGTCCTTTTAAAAAGAGAAGTGGGTACAGAGGCTTTCATTGCTGAAGATCTACATACAGACGGTGAAAAAGGGAGTGCCCTGGTCTCAGGGGAACAGGAAGTGGCCAATCCCGTCTGTGCAAGAGATGATAAAAACGGCTATCTGACGATGGACGGCCGGGCTATTTTCAATTTTGTGACCAAATCGATTCCTAAAAGTATCACGCAAGCAGTGGAAAAAGGATCGACTGACCTTGAAGAAGTGGATTTTTTCCTGCTTCATCAAGCTAATGCAAGGATCATAGAAATCGTTGCAAAAAAATTAGGAAGACCACTGTCTAAATTTCCGATGAATATCGAAAATTACGGCAACACCTCTGCTGCCAGTTTACCTATCCTGCTGGACGAATCGATTGAAAACGGGACGATCAGACTGGGCAGCGGACAAAAAATCGTGTTAAGCGCGTTCGGCGGGGGATTGACCTGGGGAACGCTGTTAATAAAAATATAAAAATCAAACAACATAAATGGAGGAAATTAAAATGACAACATTCGAACAAATACAGGAAATCATCGTGGACCAGTTAGACAAAGAAGAAAGCGAAGTACAATTGGATACAAACTTCAGAGATGAACTTGAAGCAGACAGCCTGGACCTATTCCAGATCATCAACGATATCGAAGATGAATTCGACATCAAAATCGAATCTGAAGAAGGTTTGAACACTGTTAAAGATCTCGTTGAATACGTCGAAAAACAACAAGAAGCTTAATAATTCTGGAAGGAGCTCCTAGATGACTCAATCATTAATAGAACAGATAGGGATCGATTATCCTATCATACAAGGAGCCATGTCATGGGTAGCCACACCGAGTCTTGCAGCAGCCGTCTCGAATGCCGGTGGTTTAGGTATGCTGGGTTCAGGTCATGAGCCGAGTGAAGTGATACGAAAAGCAATCAAAGAAACGAAGGAAATGACAGATAAGCCTTTTGGCGTCAATGTCCTGCTCTTGTCTCCCTACGTGGATGATGTGGTGGATGTCGTGTGTGAGGAAAATATAAAAGTCGTCACTACAGGCGCTGGCACACCAGGTAAATACATGAAACGGTTCAAAGAAGCCGGAGTCACCGTTATTCCAGTCGTTGCTTCTGTCGCCTTAGCCCGCCGTATGGAAAAAGAAGGTGCGGATGCCATTATCTGTGAAGGAATGGAAGCCGGCGGTCATATCGGTAAACTGACAACCATGACTCTGGTTCCCCAAGTGGTCGATGCTGTAGATATTCCGGTCATCGTAGCTGGCGGAATCGCAGATGGACGCGGAATGGCAGCAGCGATGTTTCTTGGAGCTGCAGCCGTCCAGTTAGGCACCCGGTTTGTTGTGGCACATGAAAGTATCGCACATGATACATTCAAGCAGCGTATCATCAAAGCACGTGACATCGATACGGTCGTTACCGGACAGATCACCGGACATCCAGTCAGGGTTTTAAGGAATAAACTGACTAGAGAATACCTGAAAGTTGAAAAGGAAATGTCGAGTGATGAACATCCTGACTTCTCACGTCTGGAAGCATTAGCTAAAGGGGCATTGAGGAAAGCGGTGGTAGAAGGTGACAAGCACGGCGGATCCTTTATGGCCGGTCAAATTGCCGGACTAGTGAACAAAGAACAGAGCTGTCATGACATCATTCAGGAACTGATGAGTGAATATGATGAACTGGTCAGCCATCCGAAAATTTTTTAAGTTAATACTTTGATATTCAAACTAATTAGAAATGAGCTCATCAGCATGAATTTGACTAACAGAACAGGAGCGATAGCTTGAAAACAGCATTTTTATTCAGCGGACAAGGTGCACAATACAATGAGATGGGGAAAGACTTCTATGAGGAGTACAGTGAAGTCAGAGAAATCTTTGATTCAGCAAGTAAACAGCTGGATACGGACTTAGCTGAAATATGCTTCAACAGTGATGCCCGACTTAGTGAAACACCTTATACACAGCCGGCTATATTGACTGTCAGCTATGCGATCGAACATATCCTGAAAAAGTCTCTGGACATCATGCCGGATGCTGTCGCGGGATTGAGTTTAGGGGAGTATACCGCACTTGTATCATCGGGCGCTTTAAGTTTCGAAGAAGCGGTGCTGCTGGTGCACCAGCGCGGATCCTTGATGGAGAAAGCTGTCCCGACTGGAGAAGGGGCAATGGCCGCCATCCTTGGTCTCGAAGCTGAGACGCTGATTAAGATATGTGACGAAGTATCGAAAGAGTCCTATGTGGCCATCGCCAACTTCAATACACCAGACCAGCTGGTAATATCCGGCAAGGCTAAAGGTGTCAAGAAAGCCATGGCAAAAGCAGTGGATAGTGGCGCGAAAAGAGCCATCCCACTTAATGTGAGCGGACCTTTTCATACTGAACTTTTGGAACCGGCAGGACGGGCATTTAAAAAAAGTCTCGAAAAAGTCGATTTTAAAGCATTCACTGTCCCTGTGTATTCCAATGTGACGGCAGATCTTTATCCGGATACTGAAGCGATCAGTCCCCTTCTAACCCGACAGATCTCATCACCGGTGAAGTTCGAACAGATGGTCAGCCAGATGATTTCTGATGGGGTAACGACCTTTATCGAAGTGGGACCGGGGAAAACGCTGCGTTCATTTGTTAAAAGCATCGATAAAAGCGTAACAGTCAAGAACATAGAAAAAGTCAAACAAATAGAGACGATCAGAAAAGTAATACAGTCTTAAAGGAGTCGAGTATGGACAATAAAAAAGTTGTCATTGTAACAGGGAGTTCAAGAGGCATAGGCAAGGCGATCGCGTCCTCGTTTTTAAAACAGGGACATACGGTCATCGTCAATGGTCGCAGCGAATTCAGCGCTGAACTGATGGACTATTTTAACGGTCTCGGCGGCAAGGTCCATCCGATCGTCGGTGACATCAGCGACGAGTCGTTTGTCAAACAGATGATCAAAGAAACGAAAAAGACATTCAAGAGAATCGATGTCCTTGTGAATAATGCCGGACGCACCAAAGACAATCTGCTTATCCGCATGACAGAAGAGGATTTTGATTCTACGCTGACCGTCAACCTGAAAGGGACCTTCTTTACCGCAAGAGAAGCGGCAAAAATCATGCTGAAACAGCGTTCAGGACATATCATCAATATTTCAAGTGTTGTCGGTACAGTCGGCAATGTCGGCCAGGCGAATTATGCAGCAAGTAAGGCGGGGGTCATCGGCTTCACTAAATCTATTGCAAAAGAACTCGCCCCACGCGGCGTCGTGGCCAATGCGATCGCACCTGGATTTATCGAATCGGACATGACTGAAAGCTTAACAGATGATGTCAAGGAACAGGCTTTACAGTCCATCCCACTTAAACGATTGGGTGAAGCAGAAGAAGTTGCGGATTTAGTGAACTTTTTAAGCGACCAGAAATACATCACCGGTCAAGTTTTGCATGTTGACGGTGGAATGGTCATGAACGGTTAAATCTAGGAGGATATAAATGGAAAGAGTTGTCGTTACTGGGCTAGGGGCTATTACGCCACTAGGAAACTCAGCTGAAGAATTTTGGACAGGATTAAAGACAGGCAGAAACGGTATTGTGCCATTGACTAAATTTGACGGGGAAGCGATCAATGTCAGTGTCGGCGGTGAAGTGAAAGACTTTGTGGCCAAGGAATTAATGGACAGAAAACTGGCCAAACGTATGGATCCCTTTTCACAGTATGGCGTCGCAGCGGCCCTTGAAGCCATGAGAGATAGTGGATTGAACGAGTATGCCTTTGATGCTGACCGCTTAGGTGTCATCGTCGGATCAGGTATCGGTGGCCTGCAGGCTATGCAGAGTCAGATCATTAAAATGCATAAAAAGGGACTGGATAGAGTTGAACCTCTTTTTGTGCCTAAAGCCATCGGAAACATGGTCGCCGGAAACATTTCTATAGCAACAGGTGCCAAAGGGCCTAATTTATCTATCGTGACGGCATGTGCTTCAGGGAATAACTCCATTGGAGAAGCTTTCAGACAGATCAAACACGGTTATGCAGATTATATGCTGGCCGGCGGATCCGAGGCGAGCATGAACGAGATCGGCATGTCAGGATTTGCCGCATTGAACGCCTTATCGACAAGCAATGATCCTGATGCCGCATCAATGCCATTTGATAAAAATCGTCATGGATTCGTTATGGGAGAAGGCGCAGGGGTCATCGTCCTTGAAAGTCTGACATCTGCCAAAGAGCGGGGAGCGCATATTTATGCCGAGATCGTCGGCTATGGTGCCACTGGAGACAGTTTCCATATGACTGCACCGACACCAGACGGCGAAGGAGCCGCCAAAGCGATGAAGCTGGCAATGAAAGAAGCTGGAATCGATCCAGAAGATGTCGGCTACATCAATGCTCACGGCACATCCACACCGGCTAATGATTCTGCAGAAACGAGTGCGATCAAGTTAGCTCTTGGAGAAGCAGCATCCAAAGCGGTAGCTGTATCCAGTACGAAAAGCATGACGGGTCACTTGCTGGGTGGAGCAGGTGCAATAGAGGCTATTGCCACTGTGATGTCTCTGCAGGAAAGCATCTTGCCTCCAACTATCAATACAAAAGAACTGGATGAAAACTGTGATCTGGATTACATTCTTGGCGAAGCCCGTGAAAAAGATTATCAGTTTGCCTTAAACAACTCTCTTGGTTTTGGCGGACACAACGCTGTGACCTGCTTTAAAAAATGGAGTGACGCTGAATGAATAACGAAGAAATCAAAGAACTGATCCATCTGATCGATCAGTCGAGCCTGACGCATTTTGAATTTGAGAATGCATCGGCCTCATTGACGCTCAGCAAGCGTGAATCCGGATCTGACAGTCAGAAAATCGAATCATCCAGATCCGATGATCAGTCTGCATTCACTAAACCAGAAAGCCCTAAGCAGCAATCAAATAGAGTGGAAGTAGAAGCTGATTCAGTTGATGCAGTGAATGCGGAAGACGAACACTTTCATCTGATCAACTCACCGATCGTCGGTACGAGTTACCGGTCCAGTTCACCGGACTCTCCACCTTTTATCAAAGTTGGGGATACCGTTGAAGAAGGACAGACTATTCTGATCATAGAAGCCATGAAAGTGATGAACGAGATCAAAAGTGATGTCCAGGGGACGGTAGAAGAAATACTTGTCGAAGACGGACAGGCGATCGAATTTGATCAGACCCTCGTAAAAATCAAAGCGAAGTAAAAAGGAGAATATAATGACAACAATGAATATTGCGGAGATTCAGGAACTGATCCCGAATCGTTATCCCATCTATTATATCGACAAAGTGACAGAACTGATCCCTGGAGAACATGTGACGGCAATTAAAAATGTCACGATCAACGAAGAATTTTTCCAAGGCCATTTCCCTGGAGAACCTGTCATGCCGGGCGTATTGATCGTAGAAAGTTTGGCTCAAGCCGGATCGATCCCTTTGCTGAAACTGGATCGGTTCAAATCTCAGACAGCTTATCTGGGCGGACTGAACAAAGTCAAGTTTAGAAAAAAAGTACAGCCGGGTGATGTCCTGGAACTGAAAGTGGACATCGTTAAGCTGAAAGACTATGCTGGTATTGGAAAAGGCGTGGCATACGTGGACGGCAAGAAAGTATGTGAAGCAGAACTGACATTCATTATCGGAAGATGATCTATTAGACGCTTAAAAATGTATAAGGAAGGTATGTGCATGTTTCAAAAAATACTTATAGCCAATCGAGGAGAAATCGCTGTCCGGATCATTCGGGCATGTCAGGAACTAAATATAAAAACGGTGGCTGTATACTCAACGGCGGATAAGGATGCTCTTCATATGCAGCTGGCAGATGAAGCAGTATGCATAGGCCCTTCTAAAGCAAACGAATCCTACTTGAATATACATAATATTCTAAGTGCAGCGGTTTTGACTGGCGCCGAAGCGATCCATCCGGGATTTGGTTTTCTTTCGGAGAACAGTACGTTTGCGGCCATGTGTGAAGAGGTCAACGTGGCGTTCATCGGTCCAAAAAAAGAAGTCATCGATCAGATGGGCAACAAATCCAACGCTCGGGATATGATGAAAAAAGCGGATGTACCGGTCGTTCCGGGAAGCGACCATGCAATCACCGATTTTAAAGATGTCAAGGCAATGGTCGATGAAATCGGGATGCCTGTCATTATCAAAGCTGTGGCTGGAGGCGGCGGGAAAGGGATGCGTATGGTCTTTGATGAAAAAGATCTTGAAGCAAAGTTCCTCCAGGCTCAGTCAGAATCGAAAGCGGCCTTTGATGATGACCGAATGTATGTCGAACGAATCATCACACCAGCGAAACATATCGAAGTACAGATATTAGCTGATCACTATGGTCATGTCATCCACCTCGGCGAACGTGACTGTTCTCTACAGCGTAATCACCAGAAAATACTGGAAGAAGCACCAAGTCCGACGTTATCTGAAGAAACCCGCGAGCGAATCTGTCAGAGTGCTGTAGAAGCAGCTGTAACAGTGGGGTATGAAAATGCCGGAACAATCGAATTCCTTGTGGATACGGATGAAAATTTTTATTTTATGGAAATGAACACCCGGATTCAAGTAGAACATCCAATCACTGAGATGATCACGGCTGTAGATATCGTGAAAGAGCAGATCAGGATCGCATCCGGCGAACGTCTTTCCATCTCACAAGAAGATGTGACGTTAACGGGACATGCGATAGAATGCCGGATCAACGCTGAAAATCCATTGTTCAATTTCGCGCCGTCGCCAGGCAGTATAGACTTTCTGAACATCCCCTCTGGCGGCTTAGGTCTGCGTGTGGATACAGCAATGTTTGCCGGATCTGTGATCCCGCCGCATTATGATGCGATGGTAGCCAAAGTCATCACCCACGGAAACACAAGGGATGAAGCAGTCAATAAGATGAACCGCGCCCTGAATGAAATGGTGATCGAAGGGATCCAGACAAATCTGGATTTTCATATCGATCTGCTTCGTGATGAGCACTTTAGAGACGGTCGATACACCACGGATACACTTTCAGGAGTCATTATTCCCGACTGGCTGAAACGCAAGGAGGCTAATGGATGAGGTTATTCAAGAAGCGGCCTTATATATCCCTGCAGAAGACTGAGGCACAGAATGGTCCGCAGGTGCCGGATGGGATGTTTGAAAAATGCCCAAACTGTCAGAAGCCGATTTACGTTAAATCCTTAGGTAAAGCGCGACGGTGCCCGAATTGTCAGTATACTTTCCGGATCAGTGCACAGGAAAGACTAGCCATTACCGTGGACACTTATTCATTCAATGAATGGGATGAAGAAGTCACGACAGACAATCCGCTTGAGTTCCCGGACTATGAAAATAAAATAGTCAAGACCCAGATCAGAACGGGTCTGCGTGAAGCAGTCATGACGGGAGAAGCGCGTATAGGTGGACATGAAACGGCTATCGGTATCATGGATTCACATTTCATAATGGGAAGCATGGGGCAGGCTGTCGGTGAGAAAATCACCCGCTTGTTTGAACGAGCGGCTGAAAAAGATCTGCCGGTCGTGCTTTTTACTGCTTCAGGCGGCGCCCGCATGCAGGAAGGGATATTCTCACTGATGCAGATGGCCAAGACAAGTGCAGCGATAAAACGCTTCTCTGACAAAGGGCTGTTTTACCTGACAATACTTACTGATCCGACCACGGGCGGTGTGACCGCGAGCTTCGCCATGGAGGGCGATATTATTCTGGCTGAACCAGGCGCCCTTGTGGGATTTGCCGGCAAGCGTGTCATCGAACAGACAATCAAAGCTTCTTTGCCGGATGATTTTCAACTGGCAGAAACCGTTATGAAAAACGGGTTTATCGATCAGATCATCGAAAGAGAAAAACTTAAGCAAGTCATCGCCGAGCTTATCGCTATGCATACCTACCCAAAAGAAAAAGAAGGTGATCTTGATGAGTAAGGCAATGGACATCGTCAATCAGGCACGTAAAACGGACCGGCTCAGCATGAAGGATATAACGACTGGATTAGTTGAAGGCTTTATTGAACTGCATGGTGACCGACTCTATAAAGATGATGAAGCGATCATCGGCGGTATTGGCAGGATCAACGGCATGCCAGTCACGGTCATCGGAAATGAGAAAGGGAAGGACGTCAATGAAAGTGTCAGACGTAATTTCGGTTCTCCGCATCCCGAAGGATACCGCAAGTCTTTGAGGCTGATGAAGCAGGCCGAAAAATTCGATCGTCCCATCGTAAACTTCATCAATACATCCGGTGCTTACTGTGGCGTTGAAGCTGAAGAACGGGGGCAGGGCGAAGCCATTGCCCACAACCTTTTTGAAATGAGCAGCCTGAGCGTTCCAGTCCTCTCTATCATCATGGGAGAAGGCGGCAGTGGCGGGGCACTCGCTTTAGCCCTGGCAGATGAAGTGTGGATGATGGAATTTTCTATCTATTCCATCCTATCTCCGGAAGGATTTGCTTCTATCCTGTGGAAAGATGCCAAACGATCATCTGAAGCAGCGGGTTTGATGAAGCTGACGTCTTATGATTTAAAAGAACTCGGGATCGTTGAAAAAGTCATCAATGAAAAAAACAAAAATCAGTGGATCGATAAGCAACTGCTGATGAAACAGATAAAAAATGATATCACAGAAAAACTGAATGACCTTAAAGCACTGCCAGTAGAGGAATTACTTGAAAACAGATACCAGAGGTTCAGACACTTCTAAGCAATGGGAAAGCATCCTCCTGTTGCTTTTTTTCGTCTCTTCAAGAATAAGGTATGATACACTAGTGAAGAGGTGAGAGATAACATGGGAGAACAGATAGAATTTCCGAAAAATTTCAATATGTACATGTCACAAGTCATGGAGCACTTAAGGCAGGGAAGTGTTGTAGAGGCTATTGACTTTATGAAAAAAGCCTACACTATTGAAGACGAAGACAGCTTGAATGTCCTGCTGGTTTCATCCCTTTTACAGGCGGGAGAGTATAAAGAAGCACTTCAGTTTGCCGATGAGAAGAAGAGGTTTTATACTTCGGATGAAAAAAGACTGCTTATTTATGTTGAGGTGCTGCTGGAAAACAACCAGATCCTTCAGGCTGAGAAACATATAAAAAACAAGCTGAAGAGTCAGGCAGCCAAGTATACCGATTCCTGGGATCGCCTGGACAGCCAGCTTACTGAAATAAAAAAGGTACAGGAAGATAACAAGCGCAAAGAAGAAGAAAGCATAGTTAGACAGCTTTATTCCTTAGCGTCGCTGAATACACTTGAACAGTTTGCTGCGATGAAAGGTCTCTATACTTTGCCTAATGACAGACTGAAACAGCTCGCTCCCCAACTGCTGGTCAATCCTTATGTTCATCCGCTAGTCAGGGCGACGCTGTTTTCTCTGCTGGCAGAAAGAGAGGTGGATGGCACATACCAGTATCTCTGGTTCGATAAGATCAAAGATGTAAAACCTAAAGACACATTACCTGTAGAGCAAAATCCGACAGGTAAACTGTTAGCCGATGAACTGGATGACCGTCTGTTTCAAAATCCGTCGCTCTATCAGCTGGCGAAAAATGAAGTCGATACGCTCCTGCTCATGCTGTATCCGTTTGAGGATAAAGTCATCATACCTGGTGAAGAAAAAGCTTGGCTCAGTTCTATACTCATGACGATCGATCCGACTTTTGAAGCAGGAAAAAGGAAAGAAAATGAAAAATTCGGGCATATCTTACGCTGGGTCGAAAAAATCCACAGTGAATTGCTTAGATTTGAGTAACGACAGTTTACATCTGTGCTTAAATATTGTATGATATGTAAGTATGTTTAATTAATATGTTTAATAAAACGATCGTATCTGGAAGAGGTTTTCTCTGGATACATCCTTTTATAACGTTTAAAATAAAAACAATGTCGGAGGTTAATAGTAATGGAAACAAATTTTGAAAAAACCGGGCCAACTACTGGTCGTTTAGAATTTACAATTGATCAGGAAACTGTGAAAAACGGGTTGGACAAGACCTTTAAAAAAGTTCAGAAAAACCTTAATGTGCCTGGGTTCCGTAAAGGACGGGTCCCGCGCCGTATCTTCAATCAAATGTATGGTGAAGCAGCTTTATACGAAGACACATTAAATGATCTTCTGCCTGCTGCCTATTCTAAAGCTATCGATGAAGTTGACGCAGAACCAGTGGCTCAGCCAAACATCGATATCAAATCAGTAGGTAAAAACCAGGACTGGGAACTCGTTGCTGAATTGACACTGAAACCTGATGTTGAATTAGGTCAGTACAAAGACCTGGATGTTGTCAAACAAGACAGAGAAGTAACAGAAGAAGAAGTTGAAGAAAGCATCGAAAGACGTCGTCAAGGCATGGCAGAACTTGTCATCAAAGAAGACGCTGCAGAAGAAGGCGACACAGTCGTCATCGACTACGAAGGCTTTAAAGGCGAAGAAGCATTTGAAGGCGGCAAAGGTGAGAACCATTCACTAGAGCTGGGGTCAAATTCTTTCATTCCCGGATTTGAAGAGCAGTTAGTCGGCGTTAAAGCCGGCGACGAAAAAGAAGTCAATTTGACATTCCCTGAAGAGTATCATTCAGATGAATTAGCTGGACAGGAAGCTACTTTCAAAGTCAAAGTACATGAAGTCAAATCTAAAGAACTGCCTGACTTAGATGATGAATTCGTTAAAGACCTTGATGAAGATGTTGAAACTGTGGACGAGTTAAGAGAGAAAGTCCGCAAAGAGCTCAAAGAGCGTAAAGAAACAGCCGCCAATGATGCGCGCGACGATGAAGCAATCAGAAAAGCTGTAGAAAACGCAAAAATCGAAGAAATCCCACATGAAATGGCTCACGAAGAAGTGCACCGTCAAATGGAAATGTTCCTGAACAACCTGAAACAGCAAGGTATATCAGCTGATATGTACTACCAGATGACAGGCTCTACTGAAGCTGACCTGCACAAGCAGTTCGAAGGCGAAGCTGAATTCAACGTTCGCACAAACTTAGTGCTGGAAGCAATCGTTGAAGAAGAAAACCTTGAAGCAACAGACGAAGACATGGAAAAAGAAATTTCTGAATTAGCTGAACAATATAATATGGACGTTGAGCAAGTACGCAATGTTCTTTCTCCACAACTTTTAAATAGAGACATTTCATTGAAAAAAGCCATTGATTTAATTACATCAACAGCTAATGAAACTTTAGAATCTAAAGAAGATTCTGACTCTGAATAATTTTTTAAATAAAATGGGGGATGCTGATAAAGCATTCCCGTTTTTCTTAATAAGAACGAAAAATCAAGGAATAAACTGGAAACGAGGTGACCAAAACAATGTTTGATGATGAAGAACAAAACGGCAATATTTCATGTTCTTTTTGCGGAAAATCACAAGACCAAGTGAAGAAAATCGTCGCTGGTCCCGGAGTGTATATCTGTAATGAGTGTGTGGATCTCTGCCAGGAAATCATGGAAGAAGAGTTCAGTAAGCAATCGTTTGAAGGCGACATGACTGTACCCAAGCCATTCGAAATCAGAGAGATTTTAAATGAGTACATTATTGGTCAGGAGTCTGCCAAGAAAACGTTATCTGTAGCGGTATATAATCATTACAAGCGTATCAACAGCATGGTTGAAGCGGAGGATGATGACATCGAACTGCAGAAAAGCAATATTTGTCTGATCGGTCCAACTGGGTCCGGTAAGACCTATCTGGCTCAGACACTTGCACGTTTATTGAATGTGCCGTTTGCTATCGCAGATGCGACGAACCTGACGGAAGCTGGTTATGTCGGTGAAGATGTCGAAAATATCCTGCTGAAACTCCTGCAGTCTGCCGATTATGATGTGGAAAGAGCCCAGCACGGAATTATTTATGTGGATGAGATCGATAAAATAGCCCGTAAATCAGAAAACGTCTCGATCACACGTGACGTAAGTGGTGAAGGGGTCCAACAGGCGCTCTTGAAGATTTTAGAAGGCACGACAGCCAGCGTTCCTCCTCAAGGCGGACGTAAGCACCCGCATCAGGAACTGATCCAGATCGATACGACGAATATCCTGTTTATCGTCGGCGGCGCTTTTGACGGGATCGAAACGATCGTTAAAAACCGTTTAGGTGATAAAGTCATCGGTTTCGGAGCTTCAACTCAACGTAAGGACGCTGAAGATAAAGGCAGCATCATGCAGCAGATCATTCCAGAGGATCTCCTGAAATATGGACTGATCCCAGAGTTTATCGGCCGTCTGCCGATCACTGCTGTTCTTGATAAACTTGATGAAGACGATTTAGTTGAAATCCTGACTAAACCGAAGAATTCTCTCGTCAAGCAGTACAAGAAACTGCTTAAAATCGATGATGTCGAGTTGGAATTTGAAGAAGATGCCCTGCGCAGCATAGGCAGAAAAGCTATCGAACGAGACACCGGTGCACGTGGACTACGTTCCATCATAGAGAGCATCATGATGGATATCATGTTTGAAGTACCGAGCCGATCAGAAATCAAGAAAGTCCGCATTACAGAAGAAACAGTCGAAACGAAGAAACACCCTGTTTTCTATAACGAAGACGGAGAAATGGTCAGTTAAGTGACTAGCCTAGAATGAAAAATCCCTGCTTTTCCGATCTAACCGGAGAAGCAGGGATTTTTCATGGCTCAGCTGTAAAAATAGGATAAATCACTGGCTATGGTCGGGTACGCAAAGACAATATCCGACAGCTCGTCAGTTTTCACTTTTTTATTGATAAGTATACTGAAGTAGTTGATCAATTCATCTGCTTCGCTGTTCAGGCAGGTCGCTCCCACTAGCTGACCAGATCCGTTGTCCGTGATGATCTTGGCTTTGGATACTGGTTCGTTTTTCCGCTTGTAACTGAACCAGCTGGACGCATCGATTTCAGAAAGCTCATACTTGTTATCATCAGCTTGTGCCTCTGCCACCGTTACACCGACCTGAGCGAGCTTAGGGCTCGTAAAGACGATGGTGGGGATATTGGGGTAACTGAGTGGTTCATTCAGTCTGCCTGCTAAGAGCGAGACGATATAGCTCGCCTCCAGGCTTGAAACTGGGGTCAGTTTAGGCTGTTTTTTAGACAGCACATCGCCTAATGCATACATAGCAGCGTTACTTGTCTGAAGGTAGTCGTTTACCTTGATCCCTTTATCATCATAGTCGACTCCGGCTTTTTCCAAGTTCAGTTTATCGATGCTCGCTACCCGACCAGTCGTCCCAAAGACCAGGTCTGTGCGGAGTGAAAAGTTGTTGTCCCCGGTCAGCAGATACCCGTCCGCATCTTTACTGATCTCAGTAACATTAGTATCTAAATGGAAGGTGATGCCTTTGTCTTCCAGCTGATCCATAACTTCTTTCACAAAAGTCTGATCATACTCTTTAAGCGGCGTGGAGTTATACTGGATGACATGTACTTTTGCGCCGGCTGCAGAAGCGATTGCCGCAAATTCAAAGGCAATATAACCGGCGCCAATAAATGTGATGGTTTCCGGCATGTCAGGCAAAGACAGAAAGTCATCACTCGTGAGGAAATGTTCGTTTCCCGGTATATCCAAAATAAACGGATGCGCGCCTGTTGCAATAATGAAACGTTCAGCTTCCAGTACGTCTTCATTGACCTTGAGAGACGTTTCGTTTATGAATGAGGCCGTTCCCATATAGACATCTGCGCCGGCAGACTTCAGACTTTCTTTACTCTGTTCAGGTACAGGATCCGTGAACGTCTTTTTGAACGCCATCAGATCCGGCCAGTCGACTGAAGGTGCATCAGTGATTCCTTTTCCTTTCATCTGTGCCGCCATGGTCTGAGCCTCTACTGCAGAAACGAGCACCTTTTTCGGGTCACAGCCGCGATTTGGACACGTTCCTCCCCAAAGATCGTTTTCAATGACCGCTACCTTTTTTTGAGCAGAGGCGAGACCGGAAGCGGCGGCTTTACCAGCTACGCCACTGCCGATTACAACGATATCATATGTCTTTTTCACCTTATCATCTCCTTGATTGTAGTTGAATGAAGGGGCTCCATGAAAAGCTAGGTTAGTCTAAAAAGCGTCCGATGCACTGACCGGATAGTAAGTTGTGTCTAGTCTAGTGTCTTATATGAGTGACCTTTGTACAGAGACCTGATATGAAAAAGACACGAACTGTCATCATTTGATAAGGGAGAGTGATCTTTCTCTCGACTAACTCTTTTAAATTAAACCCTTATTTTTTGTTGACGGACGCATCATAAATGGATTCGACCGCTTTTCTCAACGCCTCATTGAATTCCTCATCGGACTGGTCGACACGCAGGTCCTGGGCTAAAGCTCTTGAAAAGCTGGCGATAACACCGTCATTATTTTTAAGTTTCTCGTTAGCTTCTTTCCGAGTATATCCGCCTGACAGGGCAACGACTCGAACCACACGAGGGTGTTCGGTGGCTTCCTTGTAGAGATTTGGTGTCTCTGGAAGGGTCAGTTTCAGCATGACTTTTTCATCTTCAGCCAATGTGTCGAGATGCTTCATGATCTCGTTTTTCAAGATGCTTTCGGCTTCTTCTTTTTCTTCACTGTGGATATTCACTTCCGGTTCAACGATAGGGACCAGGCCGGCATCGGTGATTTCTTTGGCAAATTTGAACTGCTGATCCACGATGTCTCTGATTCCTTCAGGGTTTGCTTCATGTATCACTGAACGCATTTTAGTTCCGAAGATATGGCGTTCGTTGGCACGATCAAGCATATCTTTCAGGTTCGGGATAGGTTTCATCATCTGAACACCCCTGGATTTTTCAGCCAGTCCGTTGTCTACCTTAAGGAAAGGGGCGATCCCTTTGTCTTCCGCCAGATAGTCAGCAGTGTATTTACCTTCAATTTTACTGTCCATGGTCTGCTTGAACAGGATGGCCCCCAATATATGTTCCGAGTCGAAGGCGAGGGCCGTTATGATACGCGTTCTCATTTCATGGACAAGGTCGAACATCTCATCTTCCGAAGAATAGGCATCTTCCATGACGCCGTATGCAGCCAGTGCTTTTGGTGTGCTGCCGCCACTCTGGTCCAAAGCTGCTATGAACCCTTTACCGTTTGACATATTATTGAATTGATTCTCTTTCATTTTATTCGCTCCTTTAATTTTTTTTGCATCTCTGCAATTGCTGAAAGAAAAATATCCTGATTTCAGTTTATCACTAGTCATAAAAAACGTGTAGTAAAGCACATTCAGCTATCATAAAACGGTGATAAATCCACGCGGAAATTTTATCCGTATCTGAACATATAATACTGCCAAACTAAGAAAGTATGGAGCAAGCTGTGAATTTATGACATTAATATGTAACAGAATACATATTTGTAATCGATATTTAATATTTATCTTTATGTTTTTTGAAAATGTGGTATACTAACAAGTGATTTATTAAACGATTCGAGGAGAGATGACAATGAATAGCAATAAAATAGATTATGCTGAAATAACAATAAGTGCAGTTTCTCCTACTCAATATCCGGAAGATGGCTTACCAGAAATCGTATTAGCAGGACGTTCCAACGTCGGAAAATCATCATTCATCAATACAATGGTCAATCGAAAAAAGCTTGCACGAACTTCCGGAAAACCCGGGAAAACTAGAACCCTGAATTTTTTCAATATTGAAAATGAACTCTTTTTTGTCGATGTTCCCGGTTATGGTTACGCTAAAGCGTCAAACGCAGAACAGGAAAAATGGGGACGGATGATGGAGGATTACTTCTCAACGCGTGAAGAACTGGTGCTTGGAATACTGCTCGTTGATTTCAGACACGAACCATCAGAACACGATGTCTTAATGTATGATTTTTACAAACATTATGATGTGCCGGTGTTTGTCGTGGCTACAAAATCAGATAAAATAAAAAAATCCAAATACAATAAGCATGAGAGTTTGATCAGGAAAACACTCAAGATCAGTTCTGAAGACCAATTCTTCACGTTTTCTTCATTTACAAGAGAAGGAAGACAAGAGGTCTGGGATGCTATTCTGGCATATATTTCAAAGGATGAGAAGGCATGAAACTGATTATGTATGGCGTGAACCGGGATACGGTTTCTGCTGATGACATTCACAAATATGGTCTAAACGAACCGATGCGGAGATGTCATTTGAATGACATCAGTCGATTTGATGGAGTGTCTGAGGTCGTGCTGCTCACGTCCGACAATAGAAATGAATATTATCTATATATCGATGAACAGAATTTCAGACATGGGGATCTGCTGAGGTATTTGTCTTCTCATACCGGTAAGTGTCTAGAGGAAATCATTTTGGAGACATACAGCAAATTCAATGATGATGTGGTAAAACATCTGCTCGGTTTGACAAGCGCTGCGAACAGAGAGGCAGAATCATTGAGTGTCCTTGAACAGGCATTTGATGAAAGCTGTCAAAACGGAACTGTCGGCGATGTCCTGACCGATCTCTTCAAGGAAGCGATCACATTTTCACTTTCGCTGTTTGACAAAAGAGCATTATACCCTCTGGTAAGCGGCTATGAAACAAAGACCATTAAGTCCATGGAACAGTATTATCCTATAAACGAAGATATGGATTTCCTCATTATTGGGAGCAATGAAAGTATCAACCAGATGTCCAAATACATTATAGGAAAAACACAAGCCTATATGACTTTTCTGGAAAAAAACGAAAAGTCCAAAGCAATGGTCGCCAACATAAAAAAGTGGATGGCGCTCACCGATCAGACTGTATGGGCAAAGGGCATTCAATCCGTCGATTTAAGCCAGCTGGTCTATCGTTTATCAAAGGCCGATATTGTTATCATAGGCCCGTCGATACAAAATGCCTGGCTTTCAAATGAGCTGCTGGATGATATGTCCGAAATGAGACCGACAGCAAAAAAACAGCTGATCATTGACCTATGTGGCTCGCAGGATGAAACACTTTTTTCTGACTATCCCAACCTCAGTTATATTCAAATCGATGATACCCTGGCAGAGGAATATTCTTTAGAAAAGATCGAAGAAGCAAAGGCCCAGTACGAGGAGTATTTGACTAGCCAGACGAACGATTTCATGGGAAAATTCAATCGCATAAACGAAGAGAAGGTCAGCGTATTACCTTTGAAAGAGCAGGCCAGTCATAATGTCAGCTACATTAAAAAAATTAGTTATAAAGTATAGGAAGAGTCCGTTGATGACTCTTCTTTTTTCGTAGTAAATCAAATTAGATATCACCTGTCATTTAGTGTAAAATGAATAGATGACAGATAAGTGTTTTTTTAGGAAGAAGGGATATAAGTGTCTATGTTTTTGGATCAAGTAAAAGTTAATGTGAAAGCTGGCAATGGCGGAGACGGCATGGTAGCTTTCAGACGTGAAAAATATGTACCTGACGGTGGCCCCGCAGGTGGTGACGGTGGCGAAGGTGGAGATGTCGTTTTCATCGTTGATGAAGGATTAAGAACGCTGATGGATTTCCGATACAATCGACATTTTAAAGCAGAACATGGAGAGAATGGTATGTCTAAAGGCATGCACGGTAGAGGAGCAAAAGATCTGTTCGTTAAAGTTCCTCCTGGTACGGTCGTTAAAGATGCCGTCACGGGAACGCTGTACGCGGATCTGACAGAACATGAACAGAAGGCAATCATAGCGAAAGGCGGACGTGGAGGCCGAGGTAATATCAGATTTGCTTCTCCAAGAAACCCTGCACCGGAAATAGCTGAAAACGGCGAACCCGGAGAAGAAAAAGAAATCGAATTAGAATTGAAGGTGTTGGCAGATGTTGGTCTGATCGGTTTCCCTTCTGTAGGAAAATCGACATTACTTTCAGTTGTATCTGCGGCGCGTCCAAAAATCGGTGCGTACCACTTCACGACCCTCGTTCCTAATCTTGGGATGGTGAAAACTGAAGACGGTCGAAGCTTCGTCCTCGCTGACATGCCTGGATTGATAGAAGGTGCTTCTCAAGGTGTCGGGCTGGGAATCGAATTTCTCCGTCATATCGAACGTACCCGTGTCCTTCTGCATGTCATCGATATGAGCGGTGTAGAAGGAAGAGATCCTGTTGAAGATTACTATACCATCAATCAGGAACTTGAAGAATACGATCTGAAACTGCGCGAAAGACCCCAGTTAGTGATCGCCAATAAAATGGACATGCCGGACTCTGAAGAGAATCTGGCAAACTTCAGAAAAGCACTTAAGAAAAACGATGAGGATATTGAAATCTTTGAAGTATCCGCACTGACTCAAACGGGGTTGAATGCCGTCATGTCTCGCACAGCCGAGCTGCTGGAAACAACACCCCAGTTCCCTCTATATGAAGAAGAGACCGAGAAAGAGGAAAGAGTCCTTTATAAATTCATACCTGAAAATAAAGAATATGCCATTACCAGGGAACCGGACGGGACATGGGTGATATCTGGTGACAAAGTGGAAAAACTTTATCAGATGACCAATTTCCAGTTCGATGAATCTGTGATGCGTTTTGCCCGTCAGCTTAGAGGAATGGGTATCGATCAGGCACTTAGAGATCGCGGAGCCCGCAATGGCGATACCGTAAGAATCGATAATTTTGAATTTGATTTTGTAGAATAAAGAGAGTAAAGGAATGTTTTATGGAATTATTATTTTTGGGCACAGGGTCAGGCGTTCCTGCCAAACATAGAAACCTGTCAAGTACAGTACTGAAATTGCTTGATGAAAGAAACAGCATGTGGCTGTTTGACTGTGGTGAATCCACTCAGCATCAGATTTTGAACACAACGGTCAAACCACGGAAAATCGAAAAGATATTCATCACCCATATGCATGGTGATCATATTTTTGGCTTGCCGGGCCTTTTAAGCAGCCGTGCGTTTCAAGGTGGAGACACTCCGTTAACGATATACGGACCTAAAGGGATAAAACAGTACGTGACCATGACATTAAAGCTGTCCCAGTCTCATTTAAGATATGGCATACGCTTTGTTGAGATCGAGAAGGACGGCTTGTTATTTGAAGATGAACAGTTTGTTGTTACAACTAAACGGTTGCATCATGGCATTCCTTCCTACGGTTACCGGATCGTCGAGAAGGACAGGGAAGGAGAACTTATAGCCGATAAATTACAGGCCATGGGTGTTCCTTTTGGTCCCTTGTTCGGCAGACTAAAAAAAGGTGAGACCATCGTTCTGGATAATGGGCAGGAGATCAGTGGAAAAGATTTTATAGGTCCTAAACAAAAAGGACGGATCGTCACTATTCTCGGTGATACTAAATACAGCGAACACAGCATAGAACTGGCAAAAAATGCAGATGTACTGGTACACGAAAGTACGTTTATGCATAAAGATAAAGAACTGGCGCACAGTTACAATCATTCGACTAATCTTGAAGCCGTAATGGTGGCTAAAAAAGCCGGTGCATCTAAACTGCTCCTGACGCATATCAGTGCCCGGTATCTTTACGCTGAAAGTAAACTGATGGAGAAAACCGCACAGGAGAAATTTTCAAATACCTTTGTCATGAATGACTTTACTGAAGTTTCTATTCCATTAAAGAAAGAAGAGGGATAAGATGTATTCAATAAAAAATAAAATAGTCTGGATAACAGGCGCTTCCTCAGGTATTGGCGAAGCCCTCGCCTATGGGTTAGCTGAAAAAGGCGCCATTCTCATACTTAGTGCCAGACGGGCAGAAGAACTGGAACGTGTGAAACAGTCCTGTGTAAGAAAATACGGGGCACAGGTGATTGTCTGTCCACTGGACGTTTCAGACCGAAGCGAGATCGACCGTGTGATGAACATCCTTTATTCCAAGCTGGATAAGATCGATGTGCTCATCAACAATGCAGGCTATGGACATACTGAGAACTTTATCGATTATGATTTTTCCAAGGTCGAAAATATGTTTAAAGTCAATGTCCTGGGTCTGATGTACATGTCTCAGCAGGTGGCCGCTAAAATGGTAGAGCATCGTTCAGGGCATATCATCAATATTGCCTCGATCGCGGGTAAAATCGCCACACCTAAATCAGCTGTCTACTCGTCTTCGAAATTTGCAGTGATCGGTTTCAGTGATGCCTTAAGACTGGAACTCAAACAGCATAATATTAAAGTGACGACGATAAATCCGGGGCCTGTGGACACTGCTTTCTTTGATACCTTCGATCCGGAGGGCAGTTATCTTGAAAGAGTTGAGCCGTTTGTCCTGACCCCGGAGAAAGTAGCTGAAAAGACGATAGCTGTCATAGGGACGAATAAGAGAGAAGTCAATATACCGAAAATGCTGGAGGCGTCTTCAAAATTCTATTCTCTCTTTCCTGTGCTTGGTGATTTTTTTGTCGAACACGTCTTTGACAAAAAATGATATATATATCAATGTAACATCCGAATGATATGTGTTATTCTATTAATATAAAGTGGTGTATTGGAGGAGAATAAAATGAAAAAACAATGGAGTATGGTTGGTGCTATCATATTGTTTTTAGGGATCGCTTTTTTATCTGTATTAAATGTTGATCCTGTACCTGTCAATTTCGGATTTGCTGAAGTGGAATGGCCGTTGATTATCATTATTTTCGCATCGGTGTTACTGGGGGCATTAATCGCTACTTTACTGTCGACGTACCGGGCATTCAAGGACCAGCGTGAACAAAAACATCAGAAATCAGCTGAAAAATCAGATGCCGGACCTAGTTCAAGAGCAGGTATGATGCGATCAGAGAAGAGCAGCAAGGATAGATCGAATGATGAAAAGTCTGATTCAGATACCAAGTCGCAGAACGATGACATATTGTAAGACAGTAAATTATGGTAGGGGGAAAAAGCATGAACGAAAACAAAATTGCTATTTTAACTGATTCGGGTTCAGATGTACCTCAGGAGATCAAAGAAAAATATGATGTGAAAGTCATTCCTTTGAAAATCATCTTCAGCGATGGGGAATATATCGATAAAAAAACCATCACTGCACAGGAAGTGTACGATCGCATGGAAGAGGAAATTCCAAAAACATCTTTGCCTGATGGTGAAATGATCAAGGAAATGTTTGATGAAATAAAAGCGGAAGGCTATGAAAAAGTGGTCGCTGTGACGATCTCCAGTGGGTTAAGCGGTACGAATAATATGGTAAGAGTTGTTGCGGAACAATACAAAGGTTTAGACATCTTCGTGCTGGACACCAAAAATATAGGTATCGGTTCTGGTTTTTCTGTCGCTGAAGCGGCCATACAGGCCAACAGTGGTGTGGACTGGGAAACGCTGAAAACGAACCTTAAAGAAGGTGTGGATAAAGCTAAAATCTTTTTCCATGTCCCGACACTGGAATATCTGCAGAAAGGTGGAAGAATCGGACTGGTTCAGTCTGTTGTCGGAAGCTTGATGAATCTTAAACCTATTATTACATGTAATGATGAAGGAATCTATCATACTGTAGCTAAAGTAAGAGGGAAATCAAAATCAGTGAAGAAAACACTTGAACTCGTTCAGGAGTTTGCTGAAGGGTCTCAAAAATATAATTTAGCTATTGCGTATGGCGGCGAGTCTGCACGCAAAGAAGCTGAATCGATCAGAGAAGAAATGAAAGAGATATTACCACACTATGAACGTTTCTACTATGACCAGGTAAGCCCTGCCCTAGGCGTCCATACAGGTCCTGGACTTATCGGGATAGGGGTACAGATCCTCGACTGATCTTCCCAAAATGAAATGAAGTCAAGACACAATGAAGTCTATTCTTTCTTGTGTCTTTTTTTTTGTTATAATAAAGGTCTGTGAGTAAGACGAGGAGTGACAGAATGCAAAATAAAGTGACTATATGGAAACTGAATGAAGAAACAGCTGAAGTGAGGCGGGATCAGCTGGCCGCTGAACTGGGCAAATCCAGGACTTTTGCAGAGTTATGTTTGAAAAGAGGTTTGGACACGAAAGAAGCCGTCGACAGTTTTATTACACCCAGTCTGGATTTGATTGGAGATCCGTTTTTATTTCACGATATGGAAAAAGCAGTGGAACGTATTATGGCTGCCGTATCCGGTAGTGAAAAAATAACGATTTACGGCGATTATGATGCAGATGGTGTAACGAGTACGGCCATCCTCTACGAAGCCATAGAACTGCTCGGCGGACAGGTCGATTATTTTATTCCCAATCGATTCAAAGAAGGCTACGGTCCGAATATCGAAGCGTTCGATCTGCTTATCGATAGCGGCACCCAACTGATCGTGACGGTCGACAATGGTGTTTCCGGGCACGAGGCAATTTCACATGCACGGTCCAGAGGGGTGGATGTCATTGTGAGTGACCACCATGAATGTCCAGAAGTGCTTCCGGAAGCATATGCGATCATACATCCAAGACATCCTGAGAAACACTATTCGACACCAGATCTGTCCGGAGCCGGTGTCAGTATGAAACTGGCTCATGCACTGCTCGGGGAGAACCCGACAGAATTTCTCGAATTAGCTGCTATCGGGACCATTGCGGATCTGGTCTCTTTGACAGGAGAAAACAGAGCCATTGCTTATTACGGTCTGAATGTGCTGAAGCAGACACAGCGCCTTGGACTGATAGCTTTAATGCAATCTGGAAACATCAAACCTGAAGCAGTGAATGAAGAAACAGTAGGGTTTCAGCTTGCCCCTCCAATCAATGCGGTGGGACGGCTAGGGGATGCCTCGGTGGTAGTAGACTTACTGACCACCTTTGATGAAGAAAAGGCATTTAAGCTGAGTAAAGAAATCTTGTCAAAAAATGACGAGCGGAAAGCTATCGTGGAAACGATCACTAAAGAGGCGCTGATCATGGCTGAAGAGAAAAAAGACCAGGCAATGATGGTCCTGGCTCAGAAAAATTGGCATGAGGGTGTTTTAGGTATCGTTGCAAGCAAGATTACCGAAAAATTCCACAAGCCGGTGCTCGTTTTGACAATCAATGAAGCTGAAGATAAGGTCAAAGGTTCAGGCCGGAGTATAGATGGGTTCAATCTTTATGAGTGCGTCAACGCATTCAGGGATAAACTTCAGAGCTTCGGCGGCCACGAGATGGCTTGTGGACTGAGCCTCGACCGGAGCTATCTGTCAGAATTTTCAGTAGAAGTTAATAGAAAAGCTGAAGCATTGTCAGATTCACTTAAAAGCGAAAAAATCTTTCGGATTGAAACGGCGATCGAATGGACCGAGATCGATACTCAAGTCGTTGAAGAAATCAATCTGCTCAGACCATTTGGACAGGATAATCCGAAACCGCTTGTGAAAATCGCCGCAGTTCATCCTGAAAACACGAAAAAAATAGGTGCCAACCAGACCCATTTCAAAGCTACATTGCAGAGAGACGACAAACAATTGGATATGATCGCCTTTAATCGTGCGCAGTGGTCCGATATCCTAAAATCTTCACCAGAAATAGACATTATCGGATATTTATCTATCAATGAGTGGAACGGTTTCAGAAAAGTACAGCTGCAGGCTCTTGACTATAAATCCCGAGAACCTCTGGTCATCGATCAGCGAAAAAGCGTGATACAGGAGGAAATGTTCAAAACATCGAATGTCCATTTCATCTTTTTCCAGAAAGCCGTTGCCAGAAAATGGATACCCCGGATCGATGCAGAGTCCACACATCAGGTAGCGGCCAGGGAAACAGAACTAAAAGCACTTCCTTCCGGTATACCGGTCATTATCGTAGATACTCCAGAAAATGTGGAAGATTTTAAAACGATATATGAGACTTATCAGGCGCATCCGCTCTACCTATATTTTCATTCGCCTCATGAGTATTATCTGAAAGGGATGCCGAAAAAACATCATTTTCAGAAACTATACAAATGGCTGATGAAAAAACAGGAGGTCGTGCTGTCTAAAGACACGAAACAAATGGTACGAAACATGAATTTAGATAAAGACACATTAAAATTCATGTTAATGGTGTTTTTAGAGAATGAATTTGTTACAATGGAAGATGGGAAGTTAAGTTTAGTGTCGAATCCTAGTAAAAAACAATTGGAAGATACGCTGACTTATAAAAAAAGACTGAAACAGATAGAAGCTGAAGAAGTTCTTGTCTACAGTTCTTTTAAAGAGTTGCTTGCTTACCTTAAAAAATAGAGATGAACGATTCAAACGATGGAGGAAGACAAATGGATTTTAAGAAATATATTGCTGATGTTCCTGATTTTCCGGAAAAAGGTATCGTGTTTAGAGATATTTCGCCATTAATGGCAGATGGGGAAGCATATAAAGCCGCTACTGACAAAATTGTCGAATACGCTAAGGACAAAGGTGTTGAAATGATCGTTGGACCTGAAGCGAGAGGCTTCATCGTCGGCTGCCCTGTTGCTTACGAAATGCAGATAGGCTTTTCACCCTGCAGAAAAAAAGGGAAACTGCCAAGAGAAACGATCGAAGTAAGCTACGGTCTTGAGTATGGATCAGATATTCTGCAGCTGCATAAAGATTCGATCAAACCTGGCCAGAAAGTATTGATTACAGATGATTTGTTAGCTACTGGCGGAACGATCGCTGCAACGATCAAACTTGTAGAGAAACTGGGCGGCATAGTTGTCGGCGCAGCATTCTTCATCGAACTGGAAGAGCTGAAAGGCCGCGACAAAATCAAGGGTTACGATATTTTCACGTTGATGAAATATTAATAAGCATTCTGACATTTTCAGGTAAAGACCACGCTAGTGGTCTTTACCTGTTTTTTTATAGGGGTACAGTAAGGATGAATAACCTTTTGATAGGCGCTTACGGTAAAAGTCTGAACCGAAAAAGCTTTTGCTTTTCAGCTGATTCGGTAAGTACGATTTGGAATACGGAAAGAACTTACCGAAGTGGACCTCTATTTGACACTTTGAAATTTATCCTTCCAACCTACTTACCGAATTGAGCCTTCTTTCGGTAAGTAGGTTAATGTCAAATAAACCTATCGACCGAATAACACCCTCATTCGACAGTTAGAAAGAAATCGAAACGGCTTACCTGCCGAAGTTTGCTTTATTCGTCACTTAGGAAAGCGAGACCTGAACCTAATCGTCTAATGCAGCGGGAGCGATCAAGAGTGGCTGAGTGGAAATAGCTTGAACAGCCCTGCAGGATATGCAGGCTGTCTAAGGTATAAACGGTAAAGCACCGACTTATGATAAAGTTGACGACGAACTGGTTTTCAAGTCACCTTTCCGAGAGGAATCGATAGTGAAACACGAAAGAGGCCGGGACAGAAATGTCCCGGCCTCTTTCGTGTCATATGATATATTTCTTTAAAAAATGTGACTTCTGTATAATGAAACAACTTTTCCGAGTATTTTAACATCATTAAGTATAATAGGATCCATCGTTTCATTTTCTGGTTGTAATCTGATATGGCCGTCTTCTTTATAGAATCGTTTGCAGGTAGCCTCATCTTCATCCGTCATAGCAATGACGATATCACCGTTATTGGCAGCTTCCTGTTTTCTTACAATGACCTGATCACCATCTAAGATTCCGACATCCATCATACTGTCGCCGCGAATGGTCAGCATAAATAGATTCCCTTTTTCAATCTCGAGATCATTGGGGATAGGGAAGTAATCCGTTGCTTCCTCAATTGCCAGGATAGGCTCCCCAGCTGTAACGATCCCCAGTAGAGGGATTTTATCCTCGTCCAGGTCGATACCCAGTTTATCCAGTCCTAAAGGAGTAAATTCGATGGCTCGCGGTTTAGAAGGGTCACGCAGGATAAAGCCGTTTTTTTCAAGTCTGGCCAGGTGTCCGTGCACTGTAGAGGTAGATGATAGTGCTGTTGCTTCACCGATCTCCCGAACAGTAGGTGGATAACCTTTCTTTTTTACTTGCTTATAGATGAAATTCAGAATCTCCAGCTGTTTCTCACCTTTACGCCCTCTTGTCGTCATACTAAAACCCTCTCTGTTATTTGTTCAGTATATGGAACAACCGTTCTATATTTTACTAAAGTATAGCATAGTATATACTTCGAATCAAACGAATGTTCGAAAAACAGACACTGATCAACACCCGCATGAGTGAAATCGTTGGTTGTCTCTTAATTTGATAAATAAATGAGAATTTTGTCTATAACTATCACTTTTTTGTCAACAATGGTATGATAGATAATGTGAGAAATAAATGACTTAAATGGTGTAAGGAGGATAACATGCTTGAGAAACAAAAGCTCGACCGCATCAATGAATTAGTAAGAAAAGAGCGCAATGACGGCTTGACTGATGAAGAAAAGCAGGAACAAAAAGGTTTGAGAGAAGAGTACATCAAAGCGTTCCGTTCCGGAATGAGAAACCATATAGAAGGTATGAAAATAGTGGATCCTGACGGTAACGATGTGACACCTGATAAAGTTAAGGAAATTCAGAGGGATAAAGGTCTTCACGATCGCAACTAAGTCCTCTATCTTTCATTTCAATTGGTAGGGTTCACATTGAAATGAAAGCGTAATGATAGTACACTAAACAAGGTAATTTTAAATTCTAAACAAACGGAAGGAATGAAGTTCATTGTTCGATAAAACTGATCAGATGGCGGTCGATACGATTCGCACATTAAGTATCGATGGCGTACAGAAAGCAAATTCAGGGCACCCGGGGTTACCTATGGGAGCTGCACCAATGGCGTATACATTGTGGACGCGTCACTTAAATGTCAATCCCAAAAATCCAAGATGGTTCGACCGTGACCGTTTCGTATTGAGTGCAGGACATGGTTCTATGATGCTGTACAGTTTACTGCATTTATCCGGATACGATGTCAGCATCGATGATCTTAAAAATTTCCGTCAGCTGGATGGCAATACACCAGGACACCCTGAAGTACATGTCACAGATGGCGTGGAAGCAACGACTGGACCGCTTGGACAAGGGGTCGCTAACGCTGTAGGTATGGCAATGGCAGAAGCACACTTGTCAGCAACGTACAACAAAGAAGGACACTCTATCGTAGACCACTATACGTATGCGCTATGTGGAGACGGCGACCTTCAGGAAGGCGTATCACAAGAAGCAGCGTCTCTTGCCGGACACCTTAAATTAGGTAAACTGGTCATGTTGTACGATTCCAATGACATTCAGCTGGACGGTCCAACATCTAAAGCGTTCACTGAAGATGTCGGCAAACGTTTTGAAGCGTATGGCTGGGAACATATCTTAGTTGAAGATGGCAACGATCTTGATGCTATCGACAAAGCGATCACAAAAGCAAAAGAATCAGCAGACAAACCAACCTTGATCGAAATCAAAACAGTTATCGGTTTCGGAGCGCCTAACGCTGGAACACACAATGTCCACGGTGCACCTTTGGGACCTGAAGGCGTTGAAGCAGCTAAAAAAGCTTACGGATGGGAAGGCGAAGATTTCTACGTACCTGAAGAAGTATCAAAACGCTTTAAAGAGCACATGATCGATAAAGGCGAAAAACTTGAATCCGAATGGAACAAAAAACTTGAAGACTATCGCAATACCCATTCAGATCTAGCTGCCCAGTTTGAAGATTCATTGTCTGGTAAATTACCAGAGAACTGGGATAAAGAGCTGCCAGTCTTTTCAGAAGGAGACGGAGCTGCCGCTACACGTTCAACAAGTGGTCAAGTACTGAACGCGATCGCTAAAGCTGTTCCTAACTTATGGGGCGGATCTGCTGACCTGTCTGGATCTAACAAAACAACCATCGACGGTGTGGAAGAGTTCCAGGCCGGACAATATGAAGGACGCAACATCTGGTACGGTGTACGTGAATTTGCCATGGCTGCTGCCTTAAATGGTATCATGCTGCACGGAGGGACTAAATCTTACGTTTCAACATTCTTCGTATTTACTGACTACTTGAGACCGGCTGTCCGTTTAGCTGCCTTATCAGAAATCCCAGCTATTTATGTCATGACACATGACTCTATTGCTGTAGGTGAAGATGGTCCGACACACGAGCCTGTCGAACAGCTGTCAAGTTTCCGTGGTATGCATAACCTGACTGTTCTGAGACCGGCAGATGGCAACGAAGTAGCGGCTGCCTGGGAAGTTGCATTGACTTCACAAAGCAGACCCACAATGCTTGTGTTGACACGTCAGAACCTTCCAGTCCTTTCCGGTTCCAAAGAACTGGCGAGAGAGAACGTGAAAAAAGGTGCCTATGTTCTGTCACCAGCTGACAAAGAAACACCGGACGGTATACTGATCGCGACAGGATCTGAAGTTTCATTGGCAATGGACGCGCAAAAAGAGTTGAAAGCTCAAGGCAAAGATGTATCAGTCGTCTCCATGCCAAGTTTCGACTTGTTCGAAGATCAGTCTGATGAATATAAAGAGTCAGTTCTTCCAAGTGCTGTGAAAAATCGTTTAGCAATCGAAATGGGTTCATCATTCGGCTGGCATAAATATGTCAAAGATGCCGGTAAAGTGATGGCTATCGATAAATTCGGTGCCAGCGGTAACGGCGAAGCAGTTGTTGAAGCGTATGGCTTTACACCTGAGAACGTTGTGAACACTTATCTTTCATTAAACAGCTAATCTGTTCAAATACTGATCGATAATTTGAGGAACTTCCTTTCAATGGCTTAATTGAAAGGAAGTTTTTTTAGTCACCATCTCGCTGATTATTCTTATTATATCCACGAAATTGAGTTTATAGGTTTATTTTTCCACGTTAATTGTGTAAAATAGTTCAGTGAGCAGTTTTATTGAAAGGTATAAAACAGGCGAGAGGAGTGAAAAATTATGGAATTATGGTTAGCAATATTATTAATTATACTGGCATTGATCGGTGGACTTGCTGGTGGATTCTTCATTGCAAGAAAATATATGATGGACTACTTTGAGAAAAATCCTCCTATTGATGAGAACATGCTGCGCATGATGATGATGCAGATGGGTCAGAAACCTTCTGAAAGAAAAATCAACCAGATGATGAGCCAGATGAAGACGCAACAGAAAAGTAAGAGTGCAAAAAAGAAAAAGAAATAGTGTGGAATTGACGGACAGACAGCCTGTCCGTTCAACTTTGACACAATATGACATATTGTCACATTGAGAAAATGTCAAAGGAAAATGTAAATCGTGGGAGATTAGAATTATGGATATATTTAAACGATTAGGATGGTTTTTCAAGCAAGAGAAAAAGTCCTATTTAATAGGGGTCGCAGGCTTATTAATCGTCGCTGTGCTGCAGCTGATACCGCCCCGGATCATCGGGATCGTGGTAGATGAGATCGAGACAGACGTCTTGACTGAACAATCACTGCTTCAGTGGCTGCTTGTTTTAGCATCTACAGCTGTGCTGCAATATTTATTGCGCTACATGTGGCGTGTGAATATATGGGGAAATGCCGCCAAGCTGGAACAGATCGTCAGAAAGCAGTTATACGATCATTTTACAAATATGGATAATACATTTTTTCAGAAGTACAGAGCCGGCGATTTGATGGCTCATGCCACAAACGACTTACGGGGTTTGCGTATGGTGGCAGGTGGGGGTGTCCTGACCATGGCGGATGCCATCAGCGTAGGGCTGACCACCCTCCTGGCGATGCTGTTCGTCGTCGACTGGCGTCTGACGCTGATCGCCGTCATTCCATTGCCCTTTCTGGCGCTGACTTCACGGGTTTTAGGTCAGCGGCTGCATCTGCGGTTTAGAGATGCACAAGCTGCCTTTTCTCAATTGAATGATAAAGTGCAAGAGAGTATTCAGGGGATAAAAGTTATGAAAACCTTTGGACAGGAAAAGGAAGATGTAGAGAAATTCGAAAATCAGACGGATAATGTCGTTATGAAAAATAAATCAGTCTACAAAATCGATTCGCTTTTTGATCCGGCCATCACACTGATCATGGGGATTTCCTATGTCCTGACAATTATAGTCGGGGGATTACTGATTATGGGAGACGAAATTTCTATCGGAGATTTTGTCACGTTCATCAATTATATCGGTATGCTGGTCTGGCCGATGTTCGCTATCGGGCGTCTGTTCAACATCATTGAACGCGGATCGGCAAGCTACGACCGTATCGAGAATCTCTTGAGAGAAGACAGTGCGATCAGTGAAAGACAAGGAGCGATCGACGAACCCATTTCAGGGAGACTTGCCTTCGATATCGAAGTATTCAGTTATCCGGATGACGAAATGGTCGCTCTGCATCATGTGTCATTCGATATCGAACAGGGCCAGACTTTAGGAATAGTCGGTAAAACCGGTGCCGGTAAAACGTCGATCATGAAACTGCTTCTGCGTGAATACGATAACTACAAAGGAACGATCCGTTATGGTGGTTACGATATCAAGGACTATACGCTCGACGCCCTTTTGAAACAGATCGGTTATGTGCCGCAGGATAACTATCTCTTCTCGACAACGATCAGAGAAAACATCCGTTTCGCTGATCCGACGCTGTCGCAGGAGGCTGTCGAGGCAGCTGCTAAACTGGCAGATATTCATGACGATATTATGGAACTTCCAAACGGGTATGATACTGAAGTAGGGGAACGAGGCGTGTCGCTTTCCGGCGGTCAGAAGCAGCGTATCTCTATTGCCCGTGCGATCCTCATCAGCCCTGAGCTCATGATTCTGGATGATTCCTTATCCGCTGTAGATGCCAAAACGGAGGAGTCGATTTTATCTGGACTGAAAGAGATCAGGGAAGGTCAGACAACGATCATTGCCGCTCACAGGATCAGTTCCGTCATGCACGCTGAAGAAATCATCGTTATCGAAGACGGTACGATCATCGAAAGAGGGACGCACAGCGAACTGCTTGATCAGGGTGGCTGGTATAGTGAAATGTATGCACAGCAGCAGCTGGAACGTAAACTGGAAGGGGTGGATGACTAATGATGGAACAGAAAGAATTATCAGTTAGACGATCCATACCTTTCAAAGAGCAGATGCATATCTTGAAACGCATCATGACATTCGGCCGGCCTTATAAGAAACAGTTTGCCATTGCGATTTTTTTCAGTATTGCTCTGGCTATTTCAACGGCTGCTTTACCGCGTATCATTCAACTGTTCATCGATAATCACTTGACTACAGGTGACTTGTCACTTGAAATCATTCTGATGTTTGCAGGACTGCACTTTGGCGTCACACTCGTAAGGATGACTGTCTGGTATCTGGAACTGTATCTTTTCAATATGGCTTCAGAGAAAACGGTCCAGAACATACGGAATCAGCTGTTTGAAAAGCTGCATACACTTGGGATGCGTTTCTTTGACCAGACTTCAACGGGCTGGCTCATTACGCGGGTCACCAATGACACGGAAGCGATGAAAGATTTCTGGAATGTCTTTTTGAATATCATGCAGGGTGTCTTCGGTGTTGTCATTTCATTGGGGGCCATGTTCCTTCTGGATGTGACGGTCACCTTTTGGATACTGATCTTTGCACCAGTATTGCTTATTGTGATACGCGTGTATCAGGTCTACAGCTCCAAAACCTACAGCGAAATGAAATCGAAACTGAGTTTGCTGAATACGAAACTGGCTGAGACCATCAATGGCATTTCGATCATTCAGCAGTTCCGTCAGGAGAAACGTCTTCAGAAGGAATTCGAAGAGACAAACAAGTCCTACTTTGATTCGCGTTTTTCAATGACGAAGATCAATGCCCTGCTTTTGAGTCCAGTCATCAATCTGCTGTACACATTATCCGTCGTCGTTATCCTGACGATATTCGGTCTAGAGGCTTTGACAGGACCGGTCGAAGTCGGTATTATTTATGCGTTCACGACTTACGCCAATAACTTTTTCCGACCGCTGACGCGGCTGATGGACAGCATGAGTCTGTTCCAGGACGGTATCGTTTCAAGCAGCCGGATCTTGACAGTTATGGATAATGAACAATATGCGCCGGCTCAGCTGGATAAGGAAGACGCACATATCGAAGAAGGCAAGATCGAGTTTAAAAATGTATCCTTCTCTTATGATGGCAAGAACAACGTATTGAAAAATATTTCCTTCACAGTTAACCCAGGTGAGACCATTGCTCTGGTCGGCCATACCGGGAGCGGGAAATCATCTATCATTAATGTGCTGATGCGTTTTTATGATTTCCAGGAAGGCGAAGTCCTTATCGACGGCAGATCGATCAAAGATTTCCCAATGCGGGAACTTCGTCAGCGTACAGGGCTCGTCCTTCAGGATTCCTTCCTTTTCTACGGGACGATCAAAGACAATATTCGGTTGCTGAATGAATCGATCACCGATAGAGAGATCATTGAGGCGGCCCGCTTCGTTCAGGCAGATAAATTTATCGAAGAACTCCCGGGACAGTATGACGCGAAAGTGGTTGAGCGGGGAGCCAGTTTCTCAAGCGGTCAGAAGCAGCTGATTTCATTTGCCAGCACGATCGTCAGAGATCCGAAGATCCTTATACTGGATGAAGCGACAGCCAATATTGATACAGAAACCGAGGCACTCATTCAGGAAGGTCTGCAGCGAATGAGAAAAGGGCGGACAACGGTTGCGATCGCTCACAGACTGTCGACGATCAGAGATGCCGACCAGATTTTAGTACTGGATAACGGGCACATCATTGAACGCGGCACGCACGATGAACTTATCGATCGCGGGGGACAATACAAAGATATGTACGAACTTCAAAACCTTGGGCTGCAGACACAATAAACGAAATAAAGTGAAAAGCAGCGGGATTTCATCTGAGGATGAATATTCCGCTGCTTTTTTAAAATTTTGCGAGTCAAATAGCGAGGTCAGCTATATTTCCTCGTTGAGCTTGTCATTATGCGCTGAAAATGTCAAAGTCATGGTCAAAAAAATAATGAGCTGGTCATGCAGAGAGAGGGTAGAGAGGGTCACGGTCAAATCAAAGAAGATACGCTAGGTGAAATCGATGTTTTAAGAAGGAGGTGTCCACTCGTGGTGAGCATTCTCAGTGAGTACGACATTTTGATTCCCAAACTGTTCACTCAGCAAGACTGCTGTAGATGAGTACGACATTCGGAGAAGAAAAGTGTCCACTCATGGTCCAGATGCATAGCGAGTAAGACATCCGACGGTGAAAAATGTCCACTGGGGAGTGAAGCCGTTAGTGAGTGCAACATTTTGAGAAGAAAAGTGCTCACTCACCCACAAGAAATTATATGAGTGATACATTTCGGATGAAATACTGCTGACTCACATCGAGAAAAAGGCGTGAGTGAACAATACCGTCGTAAATAGAAGGAAACACTGGGGTTAAGCACAATTACCGTTTCATTATTTCAGTATAAATGAACGTCTATAATGAAACAGGCTGACGCAGAAGCGCCAGCCTGTTCTGATCTTATTCAATTAAAACACGAAATCATTTATAGCATTCTAGTTATGATCGAGTTCGTCAAAAGCCTGCTGGATTTTTTCTGAGTAATAAGCATTTGTGTCTTTGACGCCTTCGACTTTGCGTTCGACATAAAAGGGTTCACCGATACGCACAACAGCTCTTTTACGTTTGATCAGGTCGCTGAAAGTGAGTGGGCCACTGTATACAGCAGGGACGATCGGCTTCTTGCTGAATTTGGCAATGGTCACTGCGCCGCCTTTCAATTCGGTCGAATGCCGAGTTCCGCTTGGGAAGATAAGCAGGCCTAAATCTGTTTCTTTCAGAGATTTGACAGGTGTTTTAATGGCGCTTGGGCCGGGATTGTCTCTGTCGACTGGAAAAGCATTCATATGTGTAATGATCCAGCTGAAAATCGGGTTCTTGAATAATTCTTTTTTAGCCATGACACTGAATTGCTTGGGTGTCGTCGCCAGTACAAGATATATCGGATCGATCCACGAACGGTGAGGAGCGATTAAAATGTAATTTTCATCCTGCGGGAGATTCTCTTTACCAATAATTTTAGGTTTTCCGTTTAGTATCCATGCCAATACGAGTCCGATACTTCGTACAACTGAGAAAAACATAATCGTCACTTCCTTTTCATACTTCTTCTAATAGTATGCGACAGGTTTGACGAATTAGCAAGATTTTTTTAGTACTTTATTGCATTTATCCGATTTGTGTTGTATACTTAATGGCGGTGCATAGCGCACTGATTTCACACCTTGATCGATGTCTTGAATGGTGCTCTGTATGCCATGGAGTGTTCAGGCAGATGACGTCAGGGGAGGAAAATACAAAAACCAAATGGAGGAATGACAAATGGCAGTAGTATCAATGAAACAATTATTAGAATCAGGGGTACATTTCGGACACCAGACTAGACGCTGGAACCCCAAAATGAAACCTTACATCTTTACAGAAAGAAATGGTATTTACATCATCGACTTGCAGAAAACTGTTAAGCTGATCGACAAAGCTTACAACTATGTACGCGAAGTTGCAGAAGATGGCGGAACTGTTCTTTTTGTAGGAACTAAAAAACAAGCTCAAGACGCAATCAAAGAAGAAGCAGTAAGAGCTGGCGCTTTCTACATCAACCACCGTTGGTTGGGTGGAACGTTGACTAACTGGGACACGATTCAAAGACGTATCCGTCGCTTGAAAGAACTGGAAAAAATGGAAGAAGACGGAACATTCGAAGTCTTACCTAAAAAAGAAGTCGGTCTATTGATCAAAGAACGTGACCGCTTAGACAAATTCTTAGGCGGGATCAAAGATATGCCTGGCAAACCAGATGTCTTGTTCGTCGTAGACCCACGCAAAGAGCACATTGCAGTTAAAGAAGCTCAAAAACTGAACATTCCTATCGTTGCGATGGTAGATACAAACTGTGATCCAGATGATATCGATGTAATCATCCCTTCAAACGACGATGCTATCCGTGCGGTTAAATTATTAACTAAAACAATGGCAGACGCTGTTATCGAAGGTAACCAGGGAGAAGAAGGCTTTGAAGAAGAAGCTAAATCTGATTCTTTAGATGAAATCGTTGAAGTTGTAGAAGGCGACAACGAATAATTTAAAACTTACGGGTTAGAATCATAATCTACTGAGGAGGAAGAAAAATAGTGGTAAATATTAAAGCAGCTCAAGTAAAAGAATTACGTGATAAAACAGGCGTAGGTATGATGGATGCGAAAAAAGCATTAGTAGAAACTGATGGTGATATGGACGCAGCTGTTGACTACCTGAGAGAAAAAGGCGTTTCTAAAGCAGCTAAAAAAGCAGACCGTATTGCGGCTGAAGGCTTGGCAAACATTCACGTTGAAGGTAATGTTGCGGCAATCGCTGAAATCAACTCTGAAACAGACTTCGTTTCTAAAAACGACAAATTCCAGAACCTTGTTAAAGGTATCACTAAAACAGTAGCACAGAACAATCCTGCTTCTGTTGAAGATGCTTTGCAACTTGAAATGAATGGCGAAACGATCCAGGACACGATCACTGAAGCAACAACAACGATCGGTGAGAAAATCACCTTCCGTCGTTTTGCAGTAGTTGAAAAAACAGACAATGATGTGTTTGGTGACTACGAACACATGGGTGGACGTATCACTGTGCTGACTGTACTAGAAGGCGCTGACGAAGAAGTGGCACGTAACGTTGCTATGCACGTTGCAGCGATCAACCCTAAATACATCACACGTGAAGATGTGGCTCAAGAAGACAGAGACCACGAATTAAGCGTGTTGACTGAACAAGCTAAAAATGAAGGCAAACCAGCAAACATCGTTGAGAAAATGGTTCAGGGACGTTTGAACAAATGGTTAGCTGAAGTAAGCTTGGTGGATCAGCCTTACGTTAAAAACCCAGACTTGACTGTGGGAGAATACTTGAAAGAGAATAACTCTTCAATCAAGTCATTCATCCGCTACGAAGTCGGAGAAGGCATTGAAAAACGTTCTGAAGATTTCGCTGCTGAAGTTCAAAGTCAATTAGGTAAAAAATAAGAAGAGTAAAGCAGGGATAGTCGACTATCCCTGCTTTTTTTAGAGTAATAACCGTACGATTGTAAGATTTATTAATGACGCTACCTGTTAATTATGGTAAAATTGTTGTGTATGAATGATGGAGGGAAAGATTTTATGGATGAGCCGAAATACAAACGCATTATATTGAAACTAAGTGGTGAAGCACTTGCTGGTGATACCGGATTCGGTATACAGCCACCAACCATTCACGAAATTTGTCAGGAAATTAAAGAGGTACATGAACTGGGGATCGAGATCGCTATCGTTGTAGGTGGCGGTAATATCTGGCGTGGTCATGTCGGTGCAGAAATGGGCATGGAACGTGCGCAGGCAGATTATATGGGAATGATCGCGACGATCATGAACGGACTGGCACTGCAGGATTCACTTGAGAACATCGGTGTACCTACACGTGTGCAGACTTCGATCGAAATGCGTCAGGTTGCAGAACCGTACATCAGAAGAAAAGCAATCAGACACCTGGAAAAAGGCAGAGTCGTCATTTTTGCCGGAGGAACAGGCAGTCCTTATTTCTCAACGGATACCACTGCGGCACTTAGAGCAGCCGAAATGCAGGCTGATGTCATCATGATGGCTAAAAACAATGTGGACGGTGTTTATTCTGCAGATCCGAACATTGACGTAGATGCAGTCAAGTACGAAGAACTGACTTATCTGGACATTATAAATAAATCTCTGCAGGTCATGGATACCACGGCTTCATCATTAAGTATGGACAATGATATCCCTCTAGTCGTATTCAAATTGAATGAAAAAGGAAATATCAAGCGCGTTGTTCTAGGTGATACGATCGGGACAACTGTTAGGAGGAAAAAGTAATGACACAGGAAATTTTAAAAGAGACACAGGCGCGTATGAAGCAATCCGAGCAGGCTTATGTGAGAGAGTTAGGTTCGATCAGAGCCGGACGTGCGAATCCAAGTTTGCTGAATCGTGTGAATGTTGAGTATTACGGGGCTCCGACGCCCCTGAACCAGCTGGCACAGATCTCTGTACCTGAACCGCGTGTGCTTTTGATCACACCTTATGATAAAAGTGCTTTAGGTAACATTGAAAAAGCGATCAACCAGTCGGACATTGGTATTCCACCTTCAAATGACGGGAATGTCATCAGACTGGTCGTTCCTGCCCTGACTGAAGAGCGTCGCAGAGACATCGCCAAGCAAGTGGGTAAAGAAGCTGAGAATGCAAAGATTGCTGTACGTAATATTCGTCGTGATGCAATGGATTCTCTTAAAAAAGCTGAAAAATCCGGGGACTTGACTGAAGATGACTTGCGTCAGTATGAAGAAGAAGTTCAGAAACTGACAGATGCAAGTGTTAAAGCCATAGACAAGTTATCCTCAGAAAAAGAAAAAGAAATCATCGAAGGTTAAAAAAGTAAGGAGAGTAGCACAGGGAAACTTATCAGAATGCCCTTTTCAGGTGTCATTCTCTAAGTTTGTGAGCTTACTCTCCTTTTTCTTCATATTGATCATAGTTTATCGATGATGTATTTATTGACCAGACGGGTAACTGCGGTAGTTATAACTATACTGATCACGTATTTACTTAAACGTTTCATGCGGGGCTCCTCCCTTGATAATCTTTATTAAATGATAATAAGTCTACATACAGTATAGCAAACAAGCCCTTTCTGATAAACTATTAGGATCGGGGCACGTGATTCTTATAGATAATTTAATGGTAATTCCTGCTTTTTTTTACTACAATAGAAGAGATGTCACAGACTTTAGGAGGTAGGGTGCAGTTAATCTATGCACCGATTATTATGAGTGAACAAGAACACAATATTCCGGATCACGTCGCAGTCATCATGGATGGCAATGGTCGATGGGCCCAGAATCAGGGGAAACCCAGAAAGTTTGGACATGAAGAAGGTATGGAAGCGATACGGAGAGTCACGATGCGTGCGAGTGAACGAGGAGTCAAGGTCCTCACATTGTATGCTTTTTCGACAGAAAACTGGAAAAGACCTCCTCAGGAAGTTCATTTTCTCATGCAGCTGCCGATCCGCTTTTTTGACCGTTTTGTACCTGAACTTCAGAGAAAAAATGTCAAAGTGAATATGATAGGCTTTGAAGAGAAAGTTCCTCATTCCACTAAGAAAGCGATCAGCCGGGCAATGGATCAGACAAAAAACAATACCGGAATGGTGCTGAACTTTGCCTTCAATTACGGTGGACGGGCTGAAATCGTCGAAGCGACACAGGCTCTGTGCCAAAAGGTCTTGAATAAGGAAATCGCCTGCAGTGACATTTCTGAAGCCCGTATCGAAGAACATTTATTTACCCAGTCGATCACGCCATACCAGAATGTCGACTTGCTCATCAGAAGCAGTGGTGAACAGAGATTGAGTAATTTCCTGCTTTGGCAGAACGCATACAGTGAATTTTATTTCACTGAATTACTGTGGCCAGATTTCAATGCAGAGATTTTTGATCAGGCTATTCTGGAATATCAGAAAAGACAAAGACGATACGGAGCACTTTAACATACAGAAAGCTGAGGATTGCATATGTTTACTAGAGTCATTACAGCTCTCATTGCTGTAGCACTGTTTGTACCACTGATTTGGATAGGATCGTGGCCACTGGTTATCGGAATGACCTTACTGGCTGTCATTGGTCTTTCAGAATTTCTTGATATGAAAAAAATAAAAATGTCTTCAACCCCTGCGGTGCTTTCTTTGGTCGGCGTAGCCCTTATGGTCCTCTCTGTTTATTTCCCGATCCTCTTTGCAGTGGAAGTCTTCTCGCGGATCATCATCCTAACAATGGTGCTGCTCTTTATATATTCACTTGCTTTTCAGGAAACGACCACGAAAGATATCGGAGAGATGATCCTGATGATGATTTATATCGGGATAGGCTTTTATGCTTTCGTCTCGCTGAGAATGAATAACGTGTCTCTGCTTATTCTGATCTTGCTGGATATTTGGGCCACGGACTCCGGAGCCTACCTGATCGGTCGGAAAATAGGTAAAACCAAGCTGGCTCCAGCGATTTCTCCCAATAAAACGGTGGAAGGCGCACTGGGCGGTACGGTATTGGCATCAGCGCTGGTATTCGGTTTTCTGCTGTACTTTCCGCAGTCAGAGTCTCTCTTTGCGACCTTCTTACTGATGGTCGTCATATCCATTACAGGTCAAGTTGGGGATCTGCTTGAATCCAAGATAAAAAGAGAGTACGATACAAAAGATTCCGGCACGATCTTACCCGGTCATGGAGGCATACTCGATCGCTTCGACAGTTTGCTCCTTGTTTTAAATGTGTTGTTTATTCTAGGCGTAGTATGATCTATAAAGGAGTTTTGATATGATTCAAAATATTTTAGCATTTATATTGGTTTTTGGAATCATCGTAGTGGTGCATGAGTTCGGACACTTTTATTTTGCCAAACGAGCCGGCATTCTGGTGCGGGAATTTGCGATCGGATTCGGACCTAAACTGTTTTATCACAGAAAAGGAGAAACGACCTATACTGTACGCATGCTGCCAGTCGGCGGGTATGTGCGGATGGCAGGATATGAAGAAGAAGCCGATTTGAGACCTGGGATGGCCGTTCAGCTATCTCTGGACTCAAATGACAATGTGAAAAAAATAGATATTCAGGGGTCTGAGGAGACTGTTGATTCTATACCTGTTGAAGTCTCATCTTTTGACTTTGATGAAAAAATGTATCTGACCGGACGCGTCGGGATGGATACAGAAGAAACCACCTTCAATGTCAACCGGGATGCTCTGCTGGTTGAAAAAGACGGTACTTTACTGCAAATCGCTCCTAAAGACCGCCAGTTTCAGAGTGCCTCACTGCCGAACCGCATGCTGACGAACTTTGCCGGCCCTCTAAACAACTTTATATTAGCCATATTGGCCTTCACACTTCTTGCTTTCGTGCAGGGTGGCGTACGCTCGGATGAAGCGCGATTCGGAAACGTGGAAGAAAACACGCCGGCGGCTGAAGCTGGGGTCGAAACAGGCGACCGCGTCTTGTCGATCGACGGCCAGGACGTCGATTCCTGGAACGAAATGGTCCTGATCATTCAGGATAATCCGAATGAGGAACTCACCTTTACACTGGAAACCGAAGAAGGTGATGTCTATGAAGAGACGATCGTGCCTTCAGGCGTAGAAGTTGAAGGGGACACCATTGGAAGAATCGGTGTAGAAGCCTACATGGAAAACGACTTCGGGGCCAAGCTGACTTATGGCTTCACTGAGACCTTCTTTATCATCAGCCAGATCTTTACGCTGCTTGCTTCCTTCTTTACCGGAGGCTTCAGTGTCGATCAGCTCGGCGGTCCTGTTGCGATTTATGCCACGACGGAACAGGTCGTCCAGGCTGGAACGATCGGTCTGATCAGCTGGCTGGGCTTTTTAAGTGTCAATTTAGGTATAATGAATCTTCTGCCGATACCGGCTTTAGACGGCGGCAAGTTGTTACTCAATATCATCGAAGGCGTACGTAAAAAGCCTTTGAGTCAGGAAAAAGAGGGGTATATCACACTAGTGGGCGTATTGTTCCTGCTTATCCTCATGCTGCTTGTCACATGGAACGATATACAAACATTCTTTTTAAATTAATCATTGAAGGAGTTATCAGTTTATAATGAAGCAGTCAAAATTATTTGCACCGACGTTAAGAGATGTTCCAAATGATGCTGAAGTCATCAGTCATCAGTTACTATTACGGGCGGGGTATATCCGTCAGCTGTCCTCCGGCATCTACAGTTATCTGCCGCTGGCTAACCGTGTGCTGGAAAAAATTAAAACGATCATTCGGGAAGAGCTCGACGCCATCGACGGTTCTGAAATGCTGCTGCCGGCTTTACTGCCTGCAGACTTATGGAAGGAATCTGGACGTTATGAGACGTATGGCGAAGACCTGATCAAATTAAAGGACAGACATGACAGAGATTTCATTCTGGGTCCGACCCATGAAGAGACCTTTGCCAAACTGATCAGCGAAGAGATCAAGTCGTACAAAAAACTCCCGCTGCTTTTATATCAGTTCCAGACAAAGTACCGCGATGAAAAGCGCCCGCGCTTTGGTCTGATGCGAGGAAGGGAATTCATCATGAAGGATGCCTATACCTTCCACGACAGCTATGAAAGCCTTGCTGATTCATACGATGCGATAGCTCAGGCGTATACCAATTCATTCAACAGACTCGGCTTGGATTTCCGTGCGATTATCGGTGATGCGGGAGCGATGGGCGGAAGAGATTCGATTGAATTCATGGCTTTGGCTGACGCCGGTGAAGACACCGTCGTTTATTCCGATTCAACCGATTATGCTGCGAATCTGGAAATGGCTGCCAGTTACTACAAAAAGTCACCCAAAACAGATGTCCAGCTGGAACTTAAAGAAGTGGATACACCGGATACAAAAACGATCGAAGACGTTTCTGATTACCTGAAAGTGGCTAAGGATAAGATCTTTAAAAGTGTGTTGTATATGGCTGATAAGGAAACGCCTGTTTTAGCCATCGTCCCTGGGGACCAGGAAGTCAATGAGGTCAAACTGCGCATTGCTCTCGATGCTGAAGAAGTCGAACCGGCTACCGAAGAAGACATCGAAAGTAAATTTAAAACATATCCTGGCTACGTCGGACCTGTAGGCTTGGTTAAAGATGTTAAGATCGTTGCGGATCTTCATGTACAGGACATCGTCAATGGCGTCACAGGAGCTAATAAAGCAGACAAGCACTATACGAACGTCAACACGGACAGAGATTTCACGGTAGATACTTATGCGGACATCCGTGTAGTTAAAGAAGGCGATCCGGCTCCCGACAACAAAGGGACGCTGCGTTTCACAAAAGGAATCGAGATCGGACATATCTTTAAACTTGGGACACGTTACAGCGATGCGATGAATGCGACTGTCCTGGATAATAATGGCAGACAGACATCAGTCATTATGGGAAGCTACGGTATCGGCGTGAGCCGTCTGCTGTCTGCGATCGCCGAACAGTATGCGGATGATAAAGGTCTTGTATGGCCCGCTGCGGTTGCGCCGTTTGATGTGCATGTCATCCCTGTTCAGGTCAAGAAAGCAGAACAGATGGACTTAGCCCGCAGGCTGTATCAAGAGTTCGAAGATCGCGGCTATTCTGTACTGATCGATGACCGCAAAGAGCGTCCGGGCGTTAAGTTTACGGATGCTGAACTGATCGGGATCCCGGTACAGATCACTGTAGGTAAAAAAGCCTCAGAAGGTATCGTTGAAGTGACGATCAGAAAAACTGGGGAGATGGTCGAAACAAAAGTGGATGATCTATTCCATACTGTTGAGATCCTGACTTCCAATATGGACCAGAAATAAGCAAGAAGAGAACTGAGGCATTTTATGTCTCAGTTCTCTATGCTATTACCTTAAGACGAGCGAAGACTTTAGAAAGAAGGATTGAATGTGAGCTTAAGTAAACAGGAATTATTTCAAACCCTCTTGAAACAAATCGGTTTTTCTCCTTCTCCAGAGGAAGCGGAGTGGCTTAGAGAAGGGGAAGTTGAATCCGTTACCGTATATAAAAAAGAGAGAAAATGGCACATTACCTTAAAATTGATGAACATTTTACCTTTTTCTCTCTTTTTGTCTCTGAAAAATGCATTAAAAGCTTCTTTTGACGTTTTGTCGGAGATCGAATTGACCATTCAGACAGAAGATCCGGTGGTCACTGAAGAAAAGGTTCAGCATTACTGGAAATATGCCTGTCACCTGAGTGGGGTGGACTCCCCTATCTGTAACCGGACGTTGGCGGAGAACTATCCGACGCAAGACGGCAATCACTGGGTCTTACTGATCGATCAGGAACTGGCCAAAGAAAAATATGAAACGGACTTTCTGCCTAAGATTTCACAGAGCTACCACCAGCTCGGGTTCCCGAAGCAGTTTAAAATCCTGCCTGTAGTCGATTCCCATGCTCACGAGGAGAAAGTAGAGAAATTCAAGCTCCAGAAAGAAGAAGACGACCAGATCATGGCACAGGAATACACGCGTTTAGTAGAAAAAGCTGAAAAGAAAAAAGAAGAAAATAAAGAGACCAAAGCAGAAGGTCCGATAAAACTGGGAAGACCGATCCCGGCTAATGAAGAAATCAAACAGATGATAGCGATCGAAGAGGAAGAGCGTCGCGTCACTCTCGAAGGATATGTCTTTGATTCGGAAGTCAGAGAACTGCGCTCAGGACGCAAACTGCTTATTTTCAAGATAACAGACTATTCTTCGTCGTTCTCATGCAAACGATTTTCCAACAACGAACAGGACGAAGCCATGTTCGAACGGATCAAACCCGGAACATGGGTGAAAGTCAGGGGAAGCATTCAGGAAGATACCTTTATGCGAGATCTGGTTATGAATGTTCAGGACATCACTCAGACTTTTCATGCGAGCCGAAAAGATACATATCCGGAAGATAAAAAACGGGTAGAACTGCATGCACACACGAATATGAGTCAGATGGATGCCACACCTAGTGCCACGGATCTTGTCAAGCAGGCGGCTGAATGGGGACATAAAGCCATTGCGATAACAGATCATGCTGTCGCCCAGTCGTATCCTGAAGCCCATGCAGCCGGCAGCAAGAATAATGTCAAGATCATTTATGGCGTGGAAGCCAATCTTGTGGATGATGGCGTACCCATTGCCTATAACGAATCAGACGATGACCTGCATGAAGCCACCTATGTCGTGTTTGACGTGGAGACCACAGGCCTGTCAGCCATCTATGACAATATTATCGAGCTGGCCGCTGTGAAGATGCATAAAGGGAATGTGGTGGAAGAATTCCAGGAATTCATCGATCCCGGTCACCGTTTATCGAATACGACCATCAATCTGACAGGGATCACGGATGAAATGGTCCGTGGATCGAAGTCGGAAAAAGACGTATTGGAACAGTTCAGGGCCTTTTCAGAAGGCAGTATCCTCGTTGCCCATAACGCGACCTTTGATATGGGCTTTTTGAACACCGCTTATAAAAAGCATGATATGCCGATGTCTGAACTGCCGGTCATCGATACCCTTGAATTTTCGCGCTTCATCAATCCGTCCTTCAAGAGTCACCGTCTGAACACATTGGCCAAAAAGTTCAAAGTGAATCTGGAACAGCACCACCGGGCCATTTATGATTCGCAGACCACGGGACAGCTGCTCTGGATCTTTGTAAAGATGGCGAACAAAGAGTATAACATTGAACGCCACAGTGAACTGAACCAATATATGGGCGGGGGAGATGCCTATAAAAAGTCACGCCCCAGTCATGTGACGATCTGGGCGAAGGATCAGGCCGGACTCAAAAACCTGTTCAAACTCATTTCCGGGTCGCTCGTCGATTATTTCTACCGGATCCCTCGCGTACCGCGCTCCTTTTTGGACAAATACAGAGAAGGTCTGATCGTGGGGTCCGGCTGTGCTCAGGGCGAAGTGTTTGAGGCTATGATGCAGCGTGGATATGAAGAGGCCAAAAAGAAAGCTGATTATTATGACTACCTTGAAATCATGCCTAAAGAAGCGTACTTGAATCTCATCAACCGCGAACTGGTCAGAAATAAAGATGATCTGGAAGACATCATTACAAATATCGTGAAGTTGGGTAAGGAACTGGACAAGAAGGTCATTGCGACCGGAAACGTGCACTTCGTGAATCCGGAAGACGGTGTCTACCGGGATATCCTGCTGGAAACACAGAATAAATCGCATGTCAGCCAGCATAAGAATCCGCCGGTCTATTTCCGGACCACGGATGAAATGATGGAAAGTCTGGCCTTTTTAGGCGAAGAAACAGCTGAAGAAGTGGTGATCACCAATCCGAATGCCCTTGTCGACAGTGTCGCAGATGACATCACTCCTGTAAAACAGGACCTGTACACACCAAAAATGGAAGGGTCCGAAGAAGAGATCCGTAAAATGAGTTACGATAAAGCGCATGAGCTGTACGGTGAGTCTTTACCTGAGATCATTGAAGCCAGGATCGAAAAAGAACTCGACAGTATCATCGGAAACGGGTTCTCGGTCATCTATCTGATTTCTCAGAAGCTGGTGCATAAAAGTGTGGAGGATGGCTATCTGGTTGGTTCCAGGGGGTCAGTCGGTTCCAGCCTTGTCGCTACGTTGACTGGGATAACAGAAGTCAATCCCATGCCGCCGCATTACCGCTGTACCGAGTGTAAGCACTCCGAATTCTTTACGAACGGCGAATACGGCTCCGGTTTTGATCTGCCAGAAAAGGCCTGCCCGAAATGTGAGACGTCTTTATACAGAGACGGTCAGGATATTCCCTTTGAAACGTTCCTGGGCTTCAATGGCGATAAAGTCCCCGATATCGATCTGAACTTCTCGGGTGAATACCAGGCGAGAGCCCACTTGTATACGAAAGAACTGTTTGGTGAAGAGTATGTTTACCGTGCCGGAACGATCGGTACTATCGCAGACCGGACAGCATTCGGGTTCGTCAAAGGCTACGAACGCGATCATCAGCTGAATTACCGTTCGGCAGAGGTCGACCGTCTCTCCAAAGGACTGACAGGCGTCAAACGAACGACCGGCCAGCATCCGGGGGGGATCATCGTTATTCCTGATTACATGGATGTCTATGATTTTTCCCCTATCCAGTATCCGGCCGATGATCAGGAAGCCGAGTGGAAAACGACCCACTTCGACTTTCACTCGATCCACGACAACGTTCTGAAACTGGATATCCTGGGTCACGATGATCCCAGCATGATCCGCATGCTCCAGGACTTATCAGGGATAGATCCTCTGGACATCCCTGTCAATGACCCGGATGTCATGAAACTCTTCAGTGGCACAGAGGTTTTAGGCGTCACAGAAGAGCAGATTTATTCGAAAACCGGAACGCTGGGTGTGCCTGAATTCGGTACCCGCTTCGTCCGGCAGATGCTGGAACAGACGAAACCGACCACCTTTGCAGAATTGCTTCAGATTTCAGGACTGTCCCACGGTACCGACGTTTGGCTCGGGAATGCGGAAGAACTGATCAGACAGCACAACATCCCCTTGTCAGAAGTTATCGGCTGTCGTGATGATATTATGATCTATCTGCAGCACAAGGGACTGGAAGACGGTCTGGCCTTTCAGATCATGGAATACGTCAGAAAGGGTCGCGGGATCCCTGACGACTGGCAGAAAGAAATGCGCAATAACGACGTACCGGAATGGTATATCGCTTCCTGTCTGAAGATCAAGTATATGTTCCCTAAAGCCCACGCGGCTGCGTATATCCTTATGGCCCTGCGCGTCGCTTACTTTAAAGTCCATCATCCGCTTTATTATTACGCCGCTTACTTTTCTATCCGCGCGAGCGACTTCGATCTGGAAGCCATGGCCAAAGGAAAGGAAAGCATCAAGGCGCGTATGAAAGAAATAACGGATAAGGGGATGGATGCCTCGACGAAAGAGAAGAACCTGCTGACGGTGCTTGAAATAGCGAATGAAATGGTAGAACGCGGTTTCTCATTCAAGATGGTCGATATCGATGAATCAGATGCCAAAGACTTTCTGATCCAGGATGATGCCCTGCTGGCACCGTTTCGAGCAGTGCCTTCACTTGGAGGAAGTGTAGCCAATGCGATCGTCGAAGCCAGAAAAGACGGCCCATTCTTATCTAAAGAAGACTTATCCAGAAGAGGGAAAGTGTCTAAGACTGTTATGGAATATCTGGATACAAATCAGGCGCTCGCTGGGCTGCCGGATGAAAATCAATTATCCTTATTTGATTTGTAAAGAGAAAGTGTCTAAGTTGCGACAGCGTTGTATCTGTGGTACACTGTTAAGGAATCGAGCGAGATAGACTGAGGAAAGAGTGAGCGAATCCGCTCACTCTTTTTCACAGCCTTTATTAAACAATGAAAATAACCGGACAATATGTCTGAGAGGAGTGAAGACGTCATTGAATACAGTGGAAAAAGTGAAAGAATTGTCCCAGCCTGTGGCAGCAGACCTTGGGTATGAACTGGTCGATGTCGAATATGTAAAAGAAGGTAAGAACTGGTTCTTGCGTTTATACATCGATAAGGCAAACGGCGTAGATCTGGATGATTGTGCTCTGTTCAGTGAAAAAATCGGAGAAAAACTGGATGCGATCGAACCGGATCCTATCCCTCACGCTTATTATCTGGAGGTATCTTCTCCAGGGGCTGAAAGACCGCTTCGTTCAGATGAAGAAATGAAAAATGCAGTCGGTCAGTATATCCATGTCAAGTTACATGGCGAAATAAACGGTCAAAATGCCTATGAAGGCACACTCAAAGAGTGGTACGATGATTATATCGTCCTGACCGTCAAAGACAAGACCAGACGTAAAGATTTGGAGATCGAAAAGAAACACATCGCTAAGGCTCGATTAGCTATCGAATTTTAAATTCTCAATACGTCTAGAAATGAGTAAAAGGAGTAAAAATATGAGTAAAGAATTAATATCTGCTCTTGAAACTTTAGAAAAAGAAAAGGGTATTTCTAAAGAGGTTGTTATCGATGCGCTGGAAGCTGCACTTGTATCAGCGTATAAACGCAACTACGGAACATCTCAGAACGTTGAAGTCGATTTCAATGATAAAAAAGGGTCGATCACGGTTTATCAAGTCAAGGAAGTCGTTGAAGATGTATATGACTCACAACTTGAAATCAGCCTGGAAGAAGCGCGTGAGCGTAAAAAAGCGTATGAAGTCGGAGATAAAATCAAATTCGAAGTCACTCCTAAGAACTTCGGGCGCATTGCTGCTCAGACAGCTAAGCAGGTCATCATGCAGCGCATGCGAGAAGCAGAACGTTCGATTATCTACAATGAGTACATCCAGTATGAAGATGATCTGATGACGGGGACAGTAGAAAGACAAGACAACAAATTTATCTACATCAATTTAGGTAAAGTCGAAGCTGTGCTTTCCAAGCGCGATCAGATTGAAAACGAAACCTATGACACGCATGACCGTATCAAAGTGTATGTAAGCAAAGTGGAGAATTCAACTAAGGGCCCTCAGGTGTTTGTCAGCCGCACACATCCTAATCTTATCAAGCGATTGTTTGAACAGGAGGTGCCGGAGATATATGATGGTATCGTTGAAATCGTATCGATCGCCCGCGAAGCCGGCGACCGTTCCAAGATCGCTGTCTTCTCACGGGATGAGAACGTTGACCCGGTCGGCACATGTGTCGGTCCCAGAGGGTCACGTGTACAGGCTATCGTGAATGAACTGAATGGCGAAAACATGGATATCGTTGAATGGGACAAAGACCCTTCAGTATACATCAAGAATGCTTTGAATCCTGCTCAGGTCGTTGATGTTCAGTTTGACGAAGACCAGCACTCCTGTGTCATCGTTGTTCCGGATTACCAGCTTTCACTAGCTATCGGCAAGCGTGGTCAAAATGTGCGTCTGGCAGCGAAACTGACCGGCTTCAAGATCGATATCAAGTCTGAATCTGACATGGCTGCTCTGGCAGAAGAGTCAGAGGATCTGAAGGACGATTCCTTCTTTGAAGCATTGAATGAAAACGATGCGGATGCAGCAAATGACCTCGAAGCGATTTCAGAGGCCTCTTCACTGTTTGAGGAAGACGATTCAACAGATGTGGAAGCCTTTAACGATGACAGCGTATCAGATGATGCCGATTCAACAGTGTTAGCTGAGGACAGTAATGAGATGGACAGACAGCCTGGAGAACCAGTCATGGAAACTGACTTTCAGACGGGCGAACTGAATCCAAACGATACTGAAGACTTGATCGAATTCGCAGAAGAAAGAGACGGTATGGGCGAAGAAGAAGGCTATGAAGCGTCAATGGAAGAAGTGGAAGAAGCGACTTTCTCAGAAGACGACGAGGCGACACCGACAAGTGGCGGACAAGGCGAGCCGCCGTTTACTGATAACGAGGAACGACGATTCCCGGAAAATCAGGAAACGACCTTCTCGGATGATGAAAATATTGGAAAATAAAACAATGTTGAATAAGGTGAGGGATTATGCAGAAGCGTAAGATACCTATGAGGAGATGTGTTGTCTCCGGCGAAATGAAACCAAAGAAAGACATGGTTCGTATCGTTAGAAATAAAGAAGGCGAGGTCTCGATCGATCCGACAGGCAAGAAAAACGGACGCGGCGCTTATGTCTCTTTAGACACGGACCTCGTGAAAAAAGCAAAAAAGAAAAAGATGCTGGACCAGGCATTGAATGCCCAGGTCGCTGACTCTTTTTACGATGAACTGATTGAATACATTGAGTATAAGCAAGCAAGAATGGAAATTGAAAATGAACAATAAAGAACGAGCTTTGAATCTGTTAGGATTGGCTCAACGTGCGGGCAAGCTGATATCCGGCGAAGCGCTCGTTCTGCAATCCGTAAGATCGAACAAGGCGAAGATTGTCTGTCTCGCGTCTGACGCAAGCGACAATACGTCAAAACAATTTTTGAATAAGTGTGAGTATTATGATGTGCCTCTCGTGACAGCTTTTACACGGGATCAGATTTCTCACGCTTTGGGGAAGGACCGGACAGTATGTGCCCTCATGGATGATGGTTTTATGCATTCCCTTCAAAAATTGCTCTAATTAAGAACGGGAAGGTGATTAAATGGGCAAAAAGAGAGTCTATGAATTCGCGAAAGAAAATAATGTAGCAAGCAAAGATGTACTGGATAAAGCAAAAAAATTGGGGATCGATTACAGCAGTCATATGTCTTCCATGGAAGATAATGAGGTCAGCAAGCTGAAAACGGCATTGAGCCAGAAAGAAGCTCCAAAAGCTAAACCAGCTAAACAAGAGAGCCAGCCTAAAAGGCATCAAGAAGCAAGTCAAAACAAACCCGCTGGTAAACGTGATGCTCGTCCAAATAAGAACAAGCGTCAAAACAGTCAGTCAAAACCTGCTGACCGATCTAAGCAAGGATCGCAGAACAACCAGCCAAACAAAAAAAATGAGAAAAATTCTCAACACAGTAAAGGACAAAAGAATATAAATAAGAAAAAAACAGCATCTCAGCCAAAAAACAGCACCAGAAAACCTGCAGCAAGCAAAAGCCAGACGCCCGAATTGCCTAAACGTACAACTGACGAAAAACAGAAACAGTCATTCGAAAACAAACGCAGACGTAATTCAAGACAGCACAGAGGTATCCACGGTGGACCTGCCGGAGCAAGAAGACGCAAGGGCAAGAAGAATCAGAAGCCGCAGACACCTGTGACGCCGCGTAAGCATAAAGAGCTGCCGGAAGTCCTGGAATATACAGACGGCATGACTATTGCTGAACTAGCGAAAAAACTCCACCGTGAGCCAGCTGAAATCGTGAAAAAACTGTTCATGATGGGTGTTATGGCTACTCAGAACCAGTCGCTGGACAGTGAAACGATCGAATTACTGGCAGCTGAATACGGCATCGATACAGAAGAAAAAGTTCAGATCGATCTGACAGACTTTGATACCTTCTTCGATCAGGAACCGAACGAAGAAAATATGGTCACGCGTCCACCGACCGTTACGATCATGGGGCACGTCGACCATGGTAAAACGACCCTGCTGGACAGCCTGCGTGAAACGAAAGTCACTGAAGGCGAGGCTGGCGGAATCACTCAGCATATCGGTGCCTATCAGGTCAAAGAAAACGGCAAGACGATCACATTCCTGGATACACCTGGACACGCCGCGTTCACAACGATGCGTGCCCGTGGTGCAGACGTTACGGATATCGCGATCATCGTTGTAGCTGCAGATGACGGCGTTATGCCTCAGACAGTTGAAGCGATCAATCACGCTAAAGCTGCTGAAGTACCGATCATCGTTGCCGTCAATAAGGTAGACAAGCCGGGTGCTAATCCTGACCGTGTCATGCAGGAACTGACTGAATACGGACTGATCCCTGAAGCATGGGGCGGAGACACGATCTTTGTTCAGATCTCAGCTTTATTCAACCAGAACCTGGATGAACTGCTTGAAATGATCCTGCTTGTAGCTGAAGTTGAAGAACTGAAAGCTGATCCTAAACGTTTAGCTATTGGTTCCGTCATCGAAGCGCGATTAGACAAGTCTCAAGGGTCTATTGCTACCCTTCTTGTACAGGAAGGTACACTGCGTCAAGGAGACCCTATCGTTGTAGGCAATACCTTTGGTAGAGTCAGAACGATGACCAATGATAAAGGACGCCGTGTAAAAGAAGCCGGACCGTCAACCCCTGTCGAGATCACAGGATTGAATGGTACACCTCATGCCGGAGACCGTTTCGTTGTCTTTGAAGATGAGAAGACTGCAAGACAGGTCGGCGAATCAAGAGCGGCAGCTGCAACTGAAGCGCAACGCTCAACAACGAACAAAGTAACACTGGAGAACCTGTTCGACAGTCTGGAAGAAGGCGAACTGAAGTCAGTTAATGTCATCATCAAAGCTGACGTCCAAGGTTCAGCTGAAGCATTGGCGGCTAGTCTTGAGAAGATCGAAGTTGAAGGCGTGAAGATCGACATTATCCACACAGGCGTCGGTGCGATCAATGAAAGTGATGTCACACTGGCATCAGCCAGTTCAGCGATCATTATCGGATTCAATGTACGTCCGACGGTTCAGGCTAAAGAGAGTGCCAGCCGTGAAGAAGTCGACATCAGAACCCACCGTGTCATCTATAATGCTATCGATGAAATCGAAGCAGCCATGACAGGGATGCTCGATCCGGAATATGAAGAAAAAGTTACCGGTCAGGCAACCGTCCGTGAGACGTATGACGTATCTAAAGTCGGCACGATCGCGGGATGTTTTGTTACTGATGGTGTCCTGAAACGCAGCAGTTCCATTCGTCTGATCAGAAATGGCGTCGTTAAACATGAAGGCGAACTTTCAAGTCTGAAACGTTTCAAAGATGATGCGAAAGAAGTCAGAAACGGATACGAATGTGGCTTGACGATCGAAGGGTATAACGACATTGAAGTTGACGATGTCATTGAGGCCTTCGAAATGGTGGAAATCAAAAAATAAGACGAATATCTTAAGGATAGGTGAATAGTATGCCTAACTATAGAGTAGGTAGAGTATCACAGGAAATACAGAAAGAAGTCACTGACATCCTGCGCAAGCGGGTCCGTGATCCGCGTGTCGAAGGCGTGACAGTGACAGGGGTTGATGTGACAGGTGACCTGCAGCAGGCAACGATCTACTACAGCACGCTTTCTGACGATAAAGCCAGTGTCAAACAGACACAGACCGGTCTGGAAAAAGCGACAGGTCTGATCAGAAAAGAACTGGGCAGCAGACTGTCTCTGTATAAAACACCTGAACTGACCTTTGCCCGCGACGAATCTGTTGCATACGGCAGCAAAATCGATCAGCTATTGAACAAAATAAAAGAAGAGCAAGACGAATAAGTCTATAAGTAAGATTTGAAGTCGTTTTTCTTAGCAAAAGAAAAGAGGAGAATCTTTGTTTAGTGAACATTGATTCTCTTTTCTTTTGTAAAATTTTAATAAGGAATAGATTGAGGAGGATACGATGGAAGGATTATTACCTATATGGAAAGAAAGAGGTATGACGAGTCACGATTGTGTTTTTAAACTAAGAAAAATACTTAAAATGAAGAAAATCGGCCATTCCGGCACGCTTGATCCGGATGTTGACGGTGTTTTGCCTGTAGCGATCGGCAAAGCAACCAAAGTCATCGAATACATGATGGATTCTAAAAAAATCTATACCGGTGAGATCACGCTTGGGTTTTCCACGACGACAGAAGACCGTTCTGGAGAGATCGTCGAACAGAAACCTGTGAAAAGCACGATTGATGAAAAGGATATTGACAAAGTATTGTCCGAATTCAATGGGATCATAACACAGACCCCTCCGATGTATTCCGCAGTGAAGATAAACGGCAAACGACTATATGAATATGCCAGAGAAGGGAAAGTCATTGACAGACCTTCCAGAGAAGTGATGATCCATTCTTTCGAACGGACTTCAGATATTACGAGAAACGAAGAAAAAGGGACACTTTCTTTTTCTTTTCATGTTGTCTGTGGTAAAGGGACGTACGTAAGAACACTGGCTGTCGATGTGGGAAGAAAACTGAGCAGTCCGTCGCATATGTCTGACCTGACCCGGGAAGCAAGCAGCGGATTTGACCGAAAAGACGCACTGACGCTCTCTCAGATCCAGGTACTGGTCGATGAAGGCAGCATTGAGGACTACGTTTTCCCGCTTGAACGAGCGCTGGAGCATATGCCAAAGTATGATCTATCTAAAGAGGAATACCTTCTGGTAAAAAATGGGAGTCGGCTTGAACGGCAAACGTATATGAAAAATCAGGAAGATGAGATCGTCTTTTATTATTCGGATAAGGCTGTGGCTATTTACAAGGTACATCCGACAAAGAAAGACCTTATAAAACCGGCAAAAGTTTTGCGAAATGATTGGGTGGTGTAAGGATGGATATCAGAAGAATTCATCATCCCTATAAAAAAGAAGAAATAGCAGAAGAAGAAATTGTTCTCGTCTTGGGCTTTTTTGATGGTGTGCACAGGGGCCATCAGGCTGTTATCAGCAAAGGTGTAGAGATAGCAAAAGAAAAAGGACTGAAATGTGCTGTCATGACATTCAATCGTCATCCGGCTTTTGTTTACCGCAGTTTTGACCCGGACAAACATACGTATCTTACTCCTCTTGACCGTAAAGAAGATATCATCAGAAGTTTAGATGTCGATATTCTTTACGAAGTGGACTTCACTGCACGCTTTGGACGACTGTCTCCTCAGGAGTTTGTCGATCAGTATATCGTCGGGTGGCATGCGAAAGTCGTCGTCGCCGGCTTTGACTATACTTACGGTAAAGCGGCAGAAGCGAACATGAACACCATGGCGAAATATGCTAAAGGGCGCTTTGAAATAGTTAAAGTAGACAAGAAAGTCGATGCAAAGGATAAAATCAGTTCTACACGTATCCGCCGATATATCAGTGAAGGTAAAATAAATCAGGCTAACGAACTGCTTGGATATATCTACGAAACAAGCGGGTTTGTGATACATGGCGATGCCAGAGGAAGAGATCTGGGTTATCCGACTGCGAACATCTATCCGCATCCCTACGTCATGGTCCCTAAACGCGGTGTCTATGCCGTTAAATTATGGGTAGACGGAAAATGGCGGGACGGGATGGCCTCCATCGGCTATAATCCTACATTCGGTCATCGGCCGAGTTACTCCATAGAAGTGCATATTTTTGATTTCAGTGAAGATATCTACGGTGAAGATGTCAAAGTGAAGTGGGTCGATTATCTGAGAGAGGAAGTAAAGTTCAATTCTGTAGAAGAACTGATCCAAAGACTGGATCAGGATGAACTGGATGCTAAAGAAAGTTTATCAAAGGTCAAAATAAATCAGATTTAATTGTTGACAGGTAACATTAGATTTGTTAAATTATAGATGTGTTAGCACTCGATAACTTCGAGTGCTAATTTAATGACAGCTCACAGAAACAAAGCACAGCGAATCATTGCTGGGTTTTGCTAGTCTCTAATGATGCAGGATGCATCAAGGAGTGATTACACATGTTAACAAAGAGACAATTAATTATTCTAGATGCTCTCATTCGACTGTATACATCGACGGGTCAGCCGATCGGGTCAAAAACCATTCTGATTGCTACGGCAATCGATGCAAGTTCAGCCACGATCAGAAATGAGCTGAGTCAGCTTGAAAAGCTGGGATTCATCCAGAAGACGCATTCGTCATCAGGAAGGATCCCCTCGCTCAAGGGCTATCGTTTCTATATCGATAACCTCATGCAGCCTCAGGAAGTCGCGGAGGATAAGCTTAAGGTCATCAGTGATGTATTAGGTGCCCATGTGAAACAGATGGATGACATCATGTATCAGTCGGCCCAGCTGTTATCTGATTTAACGCATTACACAGCTATCGTCCTGGGACCTAAAGCCGAAACAAGTCGTCTTACAGGTTTCAGACTGCTCGCTTTAAATGATAACCATGTGATGGCGATCATTCAGACGGACAAGGGAACGATCGAAAATAAAGTCTTTCGTATGCCCAAGACGATCAATGAATCAGATCTGGTCAAAGTAACGAATATTTTCAATCAGCATTTAGTCGGTCATACGTTAACGGACGTAACACAAAAATTACAGCGTGATATTCCTCTACTGATCAGGAAGTATGCATCAAATGCCGCAGAAATGTTCTTGTCGATCGAATCAGTTTTCAAAGAATCCGCTGAATCGAGACATCACATTTCCGGGAAACTGAACATTCTCGACTTTTCTGAAAACATTGACACCCAAAAACTGAAATCCTTGTATACGATGCTCGACAGCAGTGGCGATTTATATGCGCTGGTCGATCAGGTCAATGATGATTTCGTTGTCAAAATCGGCGAGGAAATCGATCATGACTTACTGAAAGACTTCAGTCTGGTTACCACGACTTACAATGTAAGCAGCTACGGAAAAGGTGTCATCGCGGTACTTGGACCAACGAGTATGGCTTATGATGAAACGTTCGGTGTGCTGGATGTATTTAGAAAACAGCTGACACACACATTACTGGAGTATTATTTAGAATAATCAGGAAATGAGGAAGAGTTGTGAAAGATAATAAAGAGAAGCACAAGCAGACAGAGGAAACGCCTCAGGAAGATGTAACTGAAGAAGAGTCTGTGATCATTGAAGAAGAAACAGCAGACACTGATTCAGCCGAAGATTCTGAACAAAGCGAACTGGCTAAGGTTCATCAAGAACTGGATGAAGTGACTGACCGTTACCTTAGACTTCAGGCAGAACTCGCGAATATACGTAAGCGCCAGGAGCGTGAACGTCAGGATCTCCGTCGTTTCAGTTCTCAGTCACTGGCAAAGGAACTGATTCCTGTTCTGGATAATCTGGAAAGAGCCTTGACGATAGAAGCCGACACTGAAGCGGGAGAGAGCCTGAAAAAAGGAATCGAAATGGTGCACAACAGTTTCCTCCAGGCTTTTGAAAAAGAAGGCATCGAAGTGATCGATCCTTTAGGCGAACCGTTCGATCCTAATTTTCATGAAGCCTATACGCAAGTCCCGGCTAACAAAGGTCAGGAAAGCAACGAAATCGCTCAAGTATTTGAAAAAGGGTATAAACTGCATGAACGTGTCTTACGTGCTGCAAAAGTATCTGTAACATTATAAAAATCAAAGTAAAGGTGAGATAAACTATGGGAAAAATCATTGGTATCGACTTAGGAACAACAAATTCAGCAGTTGCCGTTTTAGAAGGCGGAGAAGCTAAAATCATCCCTAACAAAGAAGGGAACCGTACAACACCTTCTGTCGTTTCATTTAAAAACGGCGAAGTACAAGTTGGTGAGGTCGCTAAACGTCAGGCGATCACTAACCCGAATACGGTAAGCTCGATCAAACGTCACATGGGTGAAGACTACAAAGTTGAAGCAGAAGGCAAGAGCTATTCACCACAGCAGATCTCAGCATTTATTTTACAGCACATCAAAGATTATGCTGAAGATTATCTAGGTGAAACAGTAACAAATGCGGTCATCACAGTACCAGCATACTTCAACGATTCACAGCGTCAGGCAACTAAAGATGCAGGGAAAATCGCCGGTCTTGAAGTCGACCGTATCGTGAACGAACCAACGGCTGCATCACTGGCTTATGGTCTGGATAAAGTGGAAAAAGATGAAAAAATCCTGGTCTTTGACTTAGGCGGCGGAACATTCGACGTTTCTATTTTAGAATTAGGCGACGGTGTCTTTGAAGTTATGGCTACTGCCGGTGACAACCACCTCGGTGGAGATGACTTTGACGAGAAGATCATCGATTATCTTGTCGCTGAATTCAAAAAAGAAAACGGCGTCGATTTATCTAAAGATAAAATGGCCGTTCAGCGTTTGAAAGATGCTGCTGAGAAAGCGAAAAAAGACTTATCAGGTGTTTCTCAAACACAAATCAGCCTGCCGTTCATTTCTGCTGGAGATGCCGGTCCATTGCATCTGGAAATCACTCTGACACGTGCTAAATTTGATGAAATCACAGACAGCCTGGTTGAACGCACGAAACAACCGGTGCGTCAAGCATTGAAAGATGCCGGTTTATCAAAATCTGACATCGACGAAGTAATCCTTGTTGGTGGATCCACACGAATCCCGGCAGTCGTTGATGTAGTGAAGAAAGAAACAGGAAAAGAACCTAACCGTTCAGTCAATCCTGATGAAGTTGTAGCGATGGGTGCTGCGATCCAGGGCGGCGTTATCTCAGGTGATGTTAAAGATATCGTCCTGCTTGACGTTACACCGTTATCATTAGGTATCGAAACGATGGGTGGCGTATTTACTAAACTGATCGACAGAAACACAACGATCCCTACAAGCAAGTCACAAGTCTTCTCAACAGCTGCTGACAATCAGCCAGCCGTAGATGTACATGTGCTTCAAGGGGAACGTCCAATGGCTAAAGACAACAAAACACTTGGACGCTTCCAGTTGACGGACATCCCACCAGCACCACGCGGCGTTCCTCAAATCGAAGTATCCTTCGACATCGACAAAAACGGTATCGTCAACGTGTCTGCGAAAGACTTAGGTACAGGTAAAGAACAGAAGATCACGATCAAATCTTCTTCTGGCCTATCTGATGAAGATATCGAACGCATGGTCAAAGAAGCGGAAGAAAATGCTGAAGCAGACAAGAAACGTAAAGAAGAAGTAGAATTACGCAACGAAGCTGATCAGTTAGTCTTCCAAATCGACAAAACCTTGAAAGAACTGGAAGGTAAAGTTGACGAAGCCGATGTCAAAAAAGCGGAAGAAGCGCGCGACGAACTGAAAGCAGCGCTGGAAAGTGACGACACTGAAGAAATCAAAACGAAACGTGACGCATTAAACGAAATCGTTCAGGAAATGTCAGTGAAGTTGTATGAACAGGCAGCTGCTGCTCAACAGCAAGCTGAAGGCGCTCAAGCTGGAGAGACAGCTGATGCAGGATCTTCAGATGATGTCGTAGATGCAGACTTCGAAGAAGTAGACGACGAAGAAAAATAAATTTTATAGTTAACAAAAAGGGGAAAGCACTTTTGCTAAGTTTTCAACAAGTGCTTTCTTTCTTTTTGGTATCCATCTGGTTTTTGATTAAGCACTGAAAAGAGATGGCATACCGATTTGATCACAACGATGGAGGAATACTATGGCTGAGAAAGAAGATTTTTATGACCTGCTTGGTGTGTCGAGAGATGCGTCGCAAGAAGAAATAAAAAAAGCATACCGCAAGCTTTCAAAAAAATATCATCCGGATATCAATAAAGAAGCAAATGCCGAAGAGAAGTTCAAGAAGATTTCAGCAGCGTATGAAGTGTTGAGTGACGAACAGAAACGTGCAGCTTATGACCAGTATGGACATGCGTCTACGGATCCGAACTTTGGAGCCGGGGGCGGTTTCGGCGGTGGCTTCGGAGGCGGCGGCTTCGGCGGAGGCGGCGGTTTCGAAGACATCTTCGAGCAGTTCTTCGGAGGCGGCGGCAGACGCAGGAATCCGAATGCACCGCGCCAGGGAGAAGACCTGCAGTATGTGATGGATCTGGAATTTGAAGAAGCGATCTTCGGAAAAGAAACAACGATCCGCTATAACCGTGAAGAAGAATGTGATAACTGTAACGGCAGTGGCGCAAAACCCGGCACAAGTCCGCAGACCTGTTCAACCTGTCATGGTGCCGGACAAGTGAATGCTGAAAGAAACACACCATTCGGTCGTGTGATGACACAGCAAGTCTGTCCGACATGTCATGGAACAGGCAAAGAAATAAAAGAAAAATGTCCGGTCTGTCACGGTGATGGACACACGAAACAACAGCATTCTGTTAAAGTGACGGTACCTGCTGGTGTGGAAGACGGTAATCAGATGCGTCTTCAGAATCAGGGGGATGCAGGCGAAAATGGCGGACCTTACGGCGATCTTTACGTCATTTTCAGAGTGAAAGCATCGAAAACATTCGAACGCAGAGGGTCAGAGATCTACTATGAACTGCCGATCAACATGGTTCAGGCTACGCTGGGTGACGAACTGGAAGTACCGACCGTACATGGCAAAGTCAAGTTTAAAATACCGGCTGGAACCCAGCCTGGCACGACTTTCCGTTTAAGAGGGAAAGGGGCGCCACGTCTTCGAGGAACCGGAAACGGGGATCAGCACATTAAAGTGAAGGTCGTCGTACCGGACAAGCTGACTCAAGATCAGGCTGAACATTTAAGAAAATTCGCTGAAGCCAGTGATTACGATAACGTCGTTGAACAGGGAGACAGCTCCTTTTTTTCGAAAGTAAAAGACGCCTTTAAAGACAAACGCTGAGATTCAGGAAAAGCGAAACAAGGTAAATAACATGTTATTTGAAAAGAAGAGGCCACTCTCAGCAATTTTGAGAGTGTTCCCCTTCTTTTTGTCTTAGTGAAAGTAATTGTACTCTGCCTTAATCGTTGGTATAATAGGATGGAATGTTTTAGAGGAATGAGGAAACAGAGAAATGGATAAAAAACAAGCGAGAGCACGACAGAAACAAATCAGAAACTTTTCTATCATCGCACATATCGACCATGGGAAATCGACCCTTGCTGACCGTATTCTTCAGCTGACACATACCGTTGCTGACCGAGAAATGCAGGAACAGTTACTTGATTCTATGGACTTGGAACGTGAACGCGGGATCACGATCAAATTGAATACAGTTGAAGTGGTTTATAAAGCCAAAAATGGTGAAACCTACATCCTGCACCTTATCGATACACCGGGACATGTGGACTTTACGTATGAAGTATCCAGAAGTCTGGCCGCCTGTGAAGGGGCCGTCTTAGTCGTCGATGCAGCTCAAGGCGTGGAAGCGCAGACGTTAGCCAACGTTTATTTAGCTTTGGATAATGATCTGGAGATCCTTCCAGTCATCAATAAAATCGACTTGCCCGCTGCCGATCCGGAACGTGTGCGTAAAGAAGTTGAAGACGTTGTCGGACTTGATGCCAGTGAAGCCGTATTGACGAGTGCCAAGACCGGGATCGGTATCGAAGAGATCCTGGAACAGATCGTCGAGAAAGTTCCCGCACCTGAAGGGGACATCGACAATCCGCTGAAAGCTCTTATTTTTGACTCAGCTTACGATCCTTACAGAGGCGTCGTATTAAGCATCCGTCTGATGGATGGGACACTGAAAAAAGGTGACACGATCAAGCTGATGAGTAATGGCAAGACCTTTGAAGTGACAGAAGTCGGGGTATTCTCGCCTAAACCGATCGAGCGGGATTATCTGATGGTCGGTGACGTCGGGTATGTCACAGCGAATATCAAGACCGTTCGTGAAACCCGTGTCGGTGATACGGTCACTTTAGCCAACAATCCGACTGAAAAAGCACTCCCGGGTTACCGTCACATGAATCCGATGGTATTCTGCGGCATGTATCCGACTGACTCTTCAAAATATGAAGACTTAAGAGAAGCTTTGGAACGCCTGCAGCTGAATGATGCAGCCCTGCAGTATGAAGCAGAAACATCTCAGGCCTTAGGTTTCGGTTTCCGCTGTGGTTTCTTAGGTATGCTGCATATGGATGTCGTCCAGGAACGACTGGAACGTGAATTCAACTTGGACCTGATCACGACCGCGCCTTCTGTTATTTACAAGATCAATAAGACTGACGGTGAAACGATCATGGTTTCCAACCCGTCAGAAATGCCGGAGCCTCAAGAAATTGAGACGATCGAAGAACCATATGTCAAGGCCACGATCACTGTGCCCAATGATTACGTTGGGGCAGTCATGGAGATTTCTCAGCGCAAGCGTGGAGAATTCCTGACAATGGAATACTTGGATGATGTCCGTGTCAATGTCGTTTATAATATCCCGCTTTCAGAAATCGTGTATGACTTCTTTGACCGTCTGAAATCAAGCACCAAAGGCTATGCCTCACTCGATTACAGCGAAGCCGGATACCGTCAGAGCAATCTTGTGAAGATGGATATCCTGATCCATGGAGAAAGAGTGGATGCACTGAGTTTTATCGTGCATAAAGACTTCTCCTATGACCGCGGACGCTCAGTCGTTGAACAGTTGAAGAAAACTATTCCACGACAGCAGTTCGAGATCCCTATCCAGGCGACTATCGGACAGAGCATCGTTGCCCGTTCGACCGTCAAAGCTTACCGTAAAGACGTTACAGCCAAGCTATACGGTGGGGACGTCACACGTCGCCAGAAACTTCTGAAGAAACAAAAAGCCGGTAAGAAACGCATGAAGAACGTCGGGAATGTAGAGATCCCGCAGGAAGCCTTCATGGCTGTTCTTGACCTGGATGAAGAATAAACATTGATATACCAACGTTTTTAATAAGTGACAAACCTTAAAAATAGGAAACTTCCATCATTTTGCCATCATAAGACGGCAGATGATGGAAGTTTTTTGCTATTTCATCAGATTTTCAAATAAATCAACGGTTTCTTTTTTAGTCTTCTTAGTGAGGTGGGAATAGGTATCCATTGTCGTTGCTATTTTAGAATGACCCAGACGCTCCTGGATAGCTTTTATCTTTGCTCCGCTTTCAAGTAGGAGAGAGGCATGCGTGTGACGGAATGAATGGAAATTAAAATCAATCCCCATTTCCTTTTTCGTTTTTTCCGCATGCCATTTAATTGAATTAGGTGTAACCAGGCTGCCGTTCTCTTTGGTGCAGATATACTCACTATCGATGTAGTGCTGGCCATAGAATAACTTATTTTCTAATTGACGTTTGCGATGTGTTCGTAAAGCAGAAATCAATTCATTTCCAATACCGATGGTTCGATATGATGATTGAGTCTTGGGTGTGCCGACAGTGACTTCTTTCTTTTTCATGATGATGATGCGCTCTACTGTGAGTGTCTGTTCATCATAATCTATATCGCTCCATCTTAATCCAGACACTTCACCACGCCTTAAACCTGTATAGAAAGCAATCATCATTGGGATATAGAAGGGACTAGCTTGACCAACAATGTCTTTCATTCGTTTGAAATCGGCTACTTTTAATATTTTGAGATCCTCTTTGGTGGATTTATTCCGTTCATCATATTTTGGCATAGTGATGAAACGTGTTGGATCCTGTTTAACATATTGGTAAGGAAAGACAGCACGTCTGAACCCACCATTTAGGACCGTTTTAATAATAGACAGTGTTTTTTTAGACAAGCCTTTCTCGAAATTCTTATCTATGACCTTCTGAACGGTAGATGGTTGAATGCCTCTTAATCGATATCCACCGATGTACGGATAGATATGCTTATCAAGTATATTTCGATAATTCTCCTGAGTATTATATTTTAAATTCCTCATAACGTAATCTTCAAACCAGTATTCAAAGTAGTCATGAACACTTAGATTAGATTCCTCAACAATAGATCCCGACTTATCATATTCATTTAGAGCTTTTCTTAATGCATCTAAAGCTTCAGCTTTTGTATCTCCACCAGCTCGTTCGATAACTTGACGCTTCCCGTTAATAGGAGCAGCATCAAAAAAATAATACCATCGATTGCCTCTTTTTCTGACAGATCCTTTCATGATTTATCATTCCTTTTATAAATAGTATGTGCAATTTGAATATGCAGCTGATTTTCTTGTTCATCGAGAAAAATATCTTTTGTATCATCAAAATCGATATCAGGGTAGAGGAGACCAACAGACTTTAATTTTTTCCAATCATTCATGGTTGTTTCCTGATCGTTATACCTTCTTATTTTCAGATGGATATAGTCCTCATAGTAATAAGCAAATAGAGACATCTCGTGATCAATATCAAAAGTTCGGATGTCATAAGCGCCGGTGGATTCCGTATTTTTAAAAACAAAATCCGATTCATAGGTAGTCATTTCAATAACAAACATGGTTTTCACTCCATTTCTCGTACTTTTTAAATATAAATACGAATGTATGTTCCTTTTTGATTAAAAATAAAAACCTAGAAAGGCTTTATTTTTACTAATAGGGAATAATTATTTCATATGGTATAATATAACTAAACAAAGGAGGCCTGGCAGCATGAAAACTCTTAAAGCTATAAAAAAACCGATAACAGTAAAAGCAGAACAAACTGATGAGCATAAAGACATTCAGACATTGGAAGGGACCATGCATGCTAATCCTGGAGACTATATTATAACTGGTCCTGGCGGAGAACAATGGCCTGTTAAAAAAGAGATATTTGAAAAGACATATGAGATTATTGAAGACAAAGGTTAGACTATTTTGGTCTAACCTTTGTTTTTTTTGCGATTTGTTCAAATCTTTTTTCATAAGCTTGATGAATATAATCATTTGGAGTTTTAACGAAGTCATCCCATTTAACTAATACGCAGTAACGATCATCCTCTGACCATGAACATTTGTCATTTGGAATGAAATAGTTATAACTAAACTCTTTAACCACTGTAGAATCATTAATTACGAGCATATTATGTTCTTCGCCACAAGTTGAACAAGTACGCTTACCACTGAAAATTTTACTATAAACTTCGGGCAATACAACACCTAAAATACCACTCTTATTGTGATTAGCTGTATTACTTAAAGAAGCTTGAAGTTCTTTCTTAATGTAATATTGATTCTCTAAAAAGTTGTTTTCCGAGCCATGTTCTCCTATGAGATGAATTGTCACAGTAGAGTCATACAAATAGTCGCTTCTGATTTTAGCCATAATATAGTCTTCGTCAAATGAATTGATAGGTTCATTTAAAGATTTATCAATCATATCGACATTTAATTCTTCTTGAATGTGCTCTTTATAATCCATATTTTTACTTTTGAAAGATATGAAACATTTATGTTTATCAACCATATTCTCAACCTTTCTTTTTGTAATCTTTATTCAAACTAGCCCAGTTAACATTCTCTTGAGAAATAATGGTTTCAATTCTTTCTACAAAAAATGAAAAATTACTATCCTCTTCAGAATATACGCCGGATTCATTCAAATACATAAATTTCTCTTGTTTCAATGTTTCGCAAATGCTTCTGTATCTGATCCAATTTTCACTATACTTGTTTAAAGATATAAGTCCTTCAGAAATGGCAATGACTGCCCCTAGAGTAGCTATTAAATATTGAGTTCCCTGACTAGGGAGATTAGTAAAAGAGAGGATAGGAATAAGGGCTGATGTGATAATTGTAATACCTTTGTATATCTTATATTTTCTTTGGGTTTTTATACTTTTTGAATCATACCAATTTATTTGATCGTTTACTCTATCCTCAATATAGTCGTTTTCCTGATTTTTAATATCTGTTTTATGATTTTCTTCAAGTACCAAACTATATCCCAACTCTCTATTTAACTTAAGCAAGTGTAAAACTACTTTTTATGCAGATTATAAAATTTTCCTCTACAACAATACCTCTGACAATTCCATCATTTTCAATAACTTATGCATTAATATAACTTACTTTAACTTCCCCAGCGCCACATCGTTATCAAAAGAATTAAAGTTAAACACTACTTTTCCAATGACTTTTATACTGTCCAACTCGTCGAGAGTTAACTCTTTTTTAAAATCAAAATAGGAGGAAGTAGATTTGAGTATGAAAGTGTCGTTGCTTTTAGTTACTCGAACAGTCATTTCTTTTTCAGAGGTTAGACCATTGGACTCAATCGTAATGAAATCGCCGTCCTGTAATGTACTCCAGAAGTCAGGCTTAATGTTAGTGTCAACTGCTATGAGTGATCCATTTGAAAAGTAAGGATTATCATCGGTTGTTGTTACTTCCAAAAGTATTAAATCATCTATGTTCAATTTAGGTGTATTGATAATTAAGTGCATATTGGGCCTCCTGATTACCAAAATAGCTCCGAATTTTTATCATAACTATAATAGCTCTGCTTTTTTTCGATCGAAATCTTCTTGATCAATTATACCGGCATCTAATAATTCCTTATATTCTTTCAATTCTTCTACTACACTCTTTTCGTTCGGCTTTTTGTCCGGGCTAATTTTTTCTTCTTCGTATGCTGCTATCATATCTAAGTAACTTAAAGTTTCTTGCGCATCCTCAGCTAGCTTTTTATAATCTTTTGAGTCTTTTTTCATTTTTTTCTTTACTAACGGTATGATTATAGAGGGGTTATCAGGATTATTTACAGAGATAACTATTTTCATCTCCGTAACAAAATTTTTACTTTTCTTCTTTCCAGTTAGTCCCCCAAGGATCATCCCAACACCACTGAAAAGTACTCCACCCACAACTGCACGACCTAAGCTCACGCCGCCTTTAGTAACAGATTCACCATCTTCGATTAATTCATAAGAAAGTAACTCGGAATACTTAAATGTTTTGTTCGATGTTTTAACCGTAGTCCATTGTTTTGAGTCGTCATCAATAATCAAGTGTTTTGTGCGTTTAGTAGGTCTGAATTTATTCTTTTCTCCGATAACAAACGCCTCAACAGTTTGTTTGTTGTACTTTTCAAAGAAAACTTTTTCTTCAACACTTAACGTCTCTTCATTTTTTATTTTCTTTTTTATGTTGCTATTTTTTTCAGATTCATCTAATGCAACTTTAGCTTTATCTTTTAAATCGTTAGCTTTACCTTTTAACTCATCTAAAAAACCCATCAATCTTCATCCTTTCTTTTACAACAATATTTCCGACAATTCCAACGGCACCCCATATTCATTCAATAATTCGATTGTGGTTTCTGGCAACTTCCCTTGTTCTTCTATATATAAGTTCATACACATAACAGCCGCAAACTTATTGGCTTCTTGTTCCATTTTAGATCGAGAAAGATAATTTAAAGTATAATAGCTACTGATTTCATCGTGTTCTAAGGCATGATGTAGTTCGTGAGCCGCAACAAAATACTTTTCTGGACTATCTTCTAAATCCGCTTTCAAATAAATAGTAGGAGTATCGAAGCTTTTCATATAAAGCCCCAACGACTTGTTTTCGCTTTTGAAAGGTGAGTATTCGAGTTCGATGCCTTTCATTTCAATTATTTTGAATGGATCCATTGTTTTATACTCTGACATAATTTCCTCTAACAGTTCAGTTATTCTTTCATTCATTAGTATCACGAACTTTTTTCTTTTGGAGTTTCCTCCATAGAGACGCCCGCAATACCTGACGAACATCCTCCCTTTCTTCCTCGTTCAGTTCTTCTCCACCAAAGGTCATTTTTGCATTTTCATCTAAAATTTTCTCTATCTCTATAACATCTTCTTGGGTTGCCCAGGAGGGAATATCGCTTCCTAAAATATAATCTGTAGAAACTTGGAAATGATCGGACAGCTTTTTTATTATTTCAATATCTGGCTCATTTCTGTTGTTTTCAAAATGGGAATATGCTGCTCTAGACACTCCAATTGATTTAGCTACATCTTCTTGGGTTTGTTGTTTTGTTTTTCTTAAAGACTTTAATCTTTCACCTATCAAGATGGTCACCGCCTTAGGGATATGATAACAAAGAAACGATACAAAAAGTATCTAAAAAGAAAAAAGATACAAAAAATATCACTTAACGCTTTACGATACATTTTGTATCGTGTAGTATGTGTTTATAAGATACAAATTGTATCAAACAAAAAGAAAGGAGTGCTGATATGGAAAAGCGAAATAACTTAGTTAATGAACGGAATAAATTAAATCTAACCCAAAAAGAAGTAGCTGAAAGAATTGGTATATCAGAGGTTATGGTAAGGAAGTTAGAAGCGGGGAACAGAAATCCTAGTTCGGAGACAGCAAAAAAGATTGCGATTTTTTATAAAAAAGAGTTAGATTATTTATTTCCTGATATTTTTTTAATTAACTTTGATACAAAACATACCAAAAGTTAACCTTGAAGATATTTTATAAGAAATCGTTACGTACTATCTACAAACCAAATACGAAATCGAAGGAGGCAGTCAAATGAATTCACGAGTAATCAATCAGGAGTTAAGAGAAGCAACAGAACGTAAGGGAATCACACAAGTTAAATTAGCCAGGGGTACTTTTAGGGCAAAAACGACATTAAATGGGTACTTCAGAGGGGAACCTACACCAGTAGATGCTATGAAGGACATAGCTAATTACATGAACGATTCACTATTCAGTCAGGAAATGTCATTTAGAGTATTCAAACAGATCCCACCTATGCAGTCAGATGTGTTTCAGGACAGTCCGCATACATTAGACATGATCGAGTTATTCGAAACAGGTGAAAGACAAATAAGAAAGAATAAAGCAATGATGGCGCTGGCTAAAAGAGAAGCAGCAATGACTGAAGAGGATAAAGAAGCAATTAATGATTATGTGATGAACTATCTAGATGAAATATTTATTGAAACGCGATGTGTTGAGTCGATATTGGAAAGAATAAATTTGTCTTTAATGGATGCAGTCATTAAAAGAACTCCGTACTGGAGAAAACAAAACTATTTGAGAGGGGAATAAATAAATGCTGGCAATGATGACACAAACGCAAACAATCGAATCAAGAGAAGTAGCACGTATGGTTGAAAAAGAACACAGAGATTTATTGAGAGACATTAGGAAATACAGTGAATATTTAGCCGAGAGCAAAATTGCGCTGGGGGATTTCTTTATTCAGACAACTTATACAGATGCTAATAATCAAGAACGTCCTTGTTACTTAATCACTAAACAAGGCTGTGAAATGGTAGCGAATAAGTTGACTGGCAAAAAAGGCGTGATCTTTACTGCAAGATATGTAAAAAAATTTAATCAAATGGAACAGAGTCAAAGCAGCTACATGATCGATGATCCAATCAAACGAGCAGAACGATGGATTGAAGAACAAAGACAAATGAAGTTCCTTGCTGAGCAAAACGAAGTGAAGGACCAGTTGATTGCTGAATACGAACCGAAGATCAGTTATTTAGACACCATCTTAGAATCAAAAGGCTTATTAGCCACTAGTCAGATAGCTGCAGACTATGGTATGACAGCTCAAGCGCTCAATAAGATTCTTCATGAAGACAGAGTGCAGCATAAAGTTGGCGGCCAATGGATCTTATACAAGAACCACATGAACAAAGGGTATACAAAATCTCAAACGATTAATATTACACGTACTGATGGCAGCCCTGATACAAAGATGAACACGAAATGGACTCAAAAAGGCCGATTATTTATTCATGAGATTTTAGAAGACAGAGGCATTGCAGCATTGATGGACATTGAGGAGTGATCACATGCCAGTAGAAACAGCACCAATAAAAAAGAAGCTTTATACGGTAAAAGAAGCTGCAGCAGCTTTGAATACAACGCCTGGAGAAGTTTACAAACAAATAAGAGAAGGTAATCTCCGGTTTATGCTTTTACCTAATTATAAAATTTCCGACAGGGAATTAGATGACTTTATTGAAAGAAACCAGACCACGAGGAAGGAGGTAGACAGATGACTGACGATGAAAAAGCAAAAATCATACTTGAAGGGTTAGAAACCTATCTGCAAATAGATTGGGCATTCGAGAAGTTTTACATCAAAGGAATAAAAATTGGATTGAAAAAGATAGAGAGGAAGGAAGCCAATGAGAAGAAGAAAAGTTGAAATAGCCCTGATCGCTATAGGATTGATATTAACTATTCTGGCCAGAGACTATGCAGTGAATCAACGTCTAGCGATGGGATTAACTCCAAGCTGGGGCGGAGAGTTCTTCATCATCCCATTAATAATGGTAGCTTACTTCACATTTAAAGCAGATTGGAGTGTTGAATGATGACAGGAATCGTTAAAAATGAAGTGCGCTATGTACTGATTAATCATGCCTTTGAGGACTGGAAACGAATCATGTCTAACGGATTAACAGCCAAGCAGGCAAGAGAAGATATTGAACGAGATTATAAACTGATGGAAAGAGAAAAAATCGTTTTACGCAACATGATATTGGAAGATCTAGAAACGAAAGTTGGGCAATGATATGAAACAACAAATAGAAGAGCGGATGAAGGAATCTGATCGTGATGAATATATGCTTCAGACTATTGGAGAAATGGAAGAGATTGCTGAAAAAGAAGGTCATCTTAAGATAGCTGAATGTTTTGTATGGGTCAATCAACTTTATAACCGTTTAGACGAAGCTCAAGCCAGGATTGAGGAATTGAAAGAAGACAGAGAATACTACGAAGAACGTTGCAGGGATGAAGGAATCTATTAAAAAAGACACCTCTGGCAAGGTGTCTAAGAAAAACTATCTATCAACATTATAACAGATTTTAGGAGGATTAACATGCAAACTATTGACACTAGAAGTATGACGCATAGGGACTGGTTGGAACAGCGAAGGTCAGGCATAGGTGGATCAGATGTCGCTACCATCTTGGGACTGAATAAATATAACTCTCCTTATCAGCTATGGCTCGATAAAACAGGACAAGTTGAAATTGACGATTCTGATGTAAGTGATGCTGCTCATTTTGGGAACATTTTGGAAGAAGTTGTCGCTAAGGAATTTACAGAACGCACGGGTAAAAAAGTTAGAAGAGCCAATAGAATGTTTTTACATCCGGACTATCCCTTCTTAACGGCAAATATAGACAGGGATATAGTAGGAGAGGATGCCATTCTGGAGTGTAAAACAGCTTCTATGTACCTGGCTGACCGCTGGGAAGGAGAAGAGATACCGGAACAATATATCTGTCAGGTACAGCATTACATGAATGTTCTAGATAGAGACTATGCTTATATCGCTGTTCTGATCGGAGGACAGAAATTTGTCTGGAAGAAGATTGAACGTGACCAAGAACTGATCGATATCATCCAGAAACAATTAGTTGAGTTTTGGGAAGTAAATGTTAAACAAATGATTCCTCCTGCGATTGATGGAAGTCAGTCAACCGAAGACTACATTAAGGAACGGTATGCAAAATCTGAGCCGGGAAAAGAAATAGCTCTTAAGAAAGATATTGATGACCTCTTAGATCAGAGAGAAGAACTACAAGAAACAAAGAAAGTAGTTGAGACCTCAATTAAAGAGATAGACAACATGATCAAAGTTCAACTAGGAGATCAAGAGGCAGAGGTAGGAATAGCTCCTCGCCACATTGTGACTTGGAGACCTATTGAAAGTACGCGAATTGATTCAAAACGAATTAAAAAAGAAGCGCCTGAACTGTTTGATAAATATAGCAAGGTGTCATCTTATAAAAAATTTACCATAAAGGAGATTAAATAATCATGGCGACTAATTCAAGTTTAAAAAATCAAATATCTAAATCCAACGGAAATAACCAGGTGAGTAATGCTAAGCAAATGACATTGAAGTCTTTATTAAGCTCTCCTGCTGTTCAAAAAAGATTTGAGGCAGTATTGGAAGAAAAAGCAAGCGGCTTTACTACTTCATTACTCAATATGGTTAATGGCGATCCTAACTTAGCCGAGGCTCAACCTATGAGTATCATAACGAGTGCAATGGTAGCTGCAACGCTCGATTTACCGATTGATAAAAATTTAGGATATGCCTATATCGTACCTTTTAGAGATTGGAAAAAGGGGAATGAGAAGGTTGCTCAATTTCAATTGGGGTATAAAGGCTACATTCAATTGGCTCAACGTAGTGGACAGTATATGGCTTTAAATGTAACTGAAGTGTATGAGGGAGAATTAAAATCTTGGAACAGACTGACAGAAGAATTTGAGTTCGATCCAGAAGGAAAAGAATCAGATGAAGTTATTGGATACGTGGCGTATTTCAGACTAGTCAATGGTTTTGAGAAGACGGTTTACTGGACGAAGCAACAAGTAGAGATGCACAGAGTCAAACATAATAAATCAAAGAATAAAGAACAGCTAACAGGTGTGTGGAAATCTGACTATGACGCAATGGCTCAAAAAACGGTCCTGAAGAGCATGTTATCCAAGTGGGGTATTCTATCTATCGAAATGCAAAAAGCTGTTACAACTGACGAAACAGTCCAAGAGATGGACGAAAAAGGCGAATTGAAGCAGGCAGAGATGATTGAAGACGACGAGCCTGTTAAACACATTGAGGAATCAAGCGATAAAGAATCAGAAGATGAACTGACTGAATTGTTTAAAGACGGAACTATAACACCAAGTGAGTAACGGGAGGAGGCTTAGCCTCCTTCTAAATATTAGGAAGGGGGATCAGCGTGAATAATGGTTATATTAAGTTTTATAGAAAAATAACTAAGTCATTTGTTTGGACTGATCCTTATACGTTTAAATTATGGACTCTTTGTCTACTTAAAGCAGCTCATAAAGATAATAAATTTCTATTTAATGGAGAAGAAATAACGGTGAACAGCGGTCAATTCGTCACCGGGCGCGCCGCTATAACAAAAGAACTTAATGAAGGAGCCAAGAGTGAACATCGCATGACAGAGGCAAGTGTATGGAGAAGGCTAAAAAAATTCGAAAAAGAAGAAATGTTGAACATCGATTCAACCACGAAATACAGCGTCATAACAATAAAAAACTGGCATGACTATCAAGTGAGTGAACAACAAGTGAACAGCGACCGAACAGCGACCGAACAGCGGGTGAACACAAACAAGAATGAAAAGAACTTAAAGAATGAAAAGAATTACATCAACAACAACACACCGGCTAGATTTTATGAATCGAATGGATATGGATCAATTGCTTCTCTAACCATTCAGAAGATTGATGGCTGGGTAGAGGATATATCTAAAACAGGTACATCTGAAGAAGAAGCTAACGAGATTATTATCAAAGCCATGGAATTTGGAGTCGTACACAACAAGCGGACCTGGAGCTATGTCAATCGTATCTTAGTCAATTGGGAGAACAGAGGTCTGAATACCTTAGAAAAGATAGAAGCTGCTGAAGCTGAAAGAAATGCTAAGCAAGAAACTAAACCAGCGAAAAAGAAAAGCTGGAATAAAAACACTCACACCAGATCCGAATCGTTACCGAAATGGGCGAGAGATGGTTACGAGCCCGTGAAAGATACACCACTATCAGCTGATGAAAAAGAAGAAATGCAGAGACGGATAGCTGAGTTTAGAGCGATGAAGCCAGGAAAAGGATGAGAGAAGCGAAAGGAGAAAGCCAATGATGTACCTGGTATTAGGAATCTATATTGGAACTTATATTGGGGTTGGAGTCATGTGTCTGATGCAGGCAGGAAAGGAAGATAGGGAATGAACAGCGAAGAGTTCACTAAAGTAGTTTTGAACGGCGCAAAAACAAAAAAGCAGCAGCTTGAAGTTATGAAAGAATTAATCAAACGAGGATATAAATGGGCATGCAGGGAAGAAAACACTGTTTATTTTTACTCAATGAAACCGAAAAAATATCGTGATTTCGGATGGGGGTATAGGGAAGAAGACGTAAATAAAAGTGCAGCTTTGCCGGCTTATCCAATCGAAATGGAAAACGATTTGATAGAAAATACTAGTCGTTATCCTTACGAAACAGCTCTACTAATTAAGAAAATGGAAGGAGCAGAAGAATGAATGAGAAAGAATGGAAAAAAGTAGTAGAAAGAGGGTCAGTAGTTCCGCCTTATTATGAACCTGCGCACTCAGCGCAAAGTGTGTATTGGACAGGTGAGATTGAAGGAGAGCATCACGAAGAGTATCTAGGTGAAATGCCTCAGACTTATTATGACAAAAGATACGTTGATTGGTTTTACTACACATTCACAGCGCTAGAACCAGATCCAGATGAGATAGGAATGTATATATACAGAAGAACAGATGAGGACGAAGGAGTATTTGAATTTGACGAGTGGTACTCAACATATATCGAAAACACCTCACATTGGAAGACTGAAAAAGAGTTTATGAAAGGAGCAGACGAATGAATAAACAAGATGAATTGATGGCTCTAGCAATAAGTAAATTAAATAAAATACTGCAGGGCGAAAAGGTAGAACGTGTGCAGATTGATGCAGAGGATAATATGGCATACGACGGGACATATAGCTTTGATGTACATGTCGTTTATAAACCACTTCCGTTTGAATATGAAAAAGCGGATGAGGAGGCAACGAAAAAATGAATAAACGAAAGAAGAAAAAAGCAGTCAAACAAGCATTGGATCATATAAAAAGTAATGAAATGACAAAACACGACTGGACAGTCTTAAACACGATTGGCAAACACGAGGTCAGGCGAGAGTATGGTGTCGATCCGCATACTGTAAGAGCGATGATATATTTAAAAAACACGGATCCGACCAGCGTTGGTCAAATAATCAGAAACATGAAAAGAGCATTAGAAGAAGCGATGGAAAACATTGGAGAAGCATTTATGAGAATGGCTGGAAAGTTAAGGGTGAGTGATGATGACTAAACGAAGCTACAGCGCATTGAAGGCAAAACGCAACGGTGAACGCTTTGAGCATCTTATTGATGTGACCTGTGCACATTACAGTCTAAGAGGATTAGCGCACATCCAGAAGACGCCGGAACCATTGAAGCCAATCAAGGCTATGAATCGATCGAAAGGATTGTATCAGGCAGTCTTTACAAAGAAGGCACAACCAGATTACACGGGCACTTTGCAAAACGGTCAATCGATTGTATTTGAAGCGAAACATACAGAATCAACTAATATCGCCTTCGACCGTATAAACGCAGCGCAAGAAAGAGATTTGAAGTTACATGACCATTTGGGAGCCAGAGCGCTAGTCGTAGTGAGTTTTGCAATGAAAAAATTCTATGCAGTACCATGGCCGTCCTGGGTATATTTGAAAGAAAACAGTGGTAAGAAATCAGTTAATCAAACCGATCTGGTTGATTATGAAATATCAACCGATAAAGGGCTATTGAATCTACTCGGGGGCATAGTTTAGGAGGCGCACATGGATACGTTCACTAATTTTATAAAAAGAGAACCGTACTTAAAAAGTAAGCTGAAAGAAGAAGTGGAAATTGATGGCGTGACACGGTATAAGAACGAGCATGTAGTCTATTTAAACGCTAAAGGTGAATTTGAGGGAAAAATAATCGGGTTTTACGAGGTAAGCGCCTTGGTTAGGGATCAAACGACAAGAGAAATAACGTGTGTTAACTTCAAAAACCTAATAGATCCTGATACAGACAAGCGATATAAAAAAGCTAAAAACAAATACGGTAGACACGGGATGAAACTAACACCGACAATTGAAAGGGTGAAAGTAAAATGATTAACAATGTCACAATAGTGGGGCGTTTAACTAGAGATGCAGAACTCAGATACACCGGATCCGGAATCGCAGTAGCGAGTTTTACAATTGCGGCAGAGAGACCATACACCAATGCACAAGGAGAAAGAGAAACAGACTTCATAAACTGCGTAGTCTGGAAGAAAACAGCCGAAGCCTTATCAAATTATACGAGAAAAGGATCGTTAGTTGGAATAACAGGACGAATCCAAACAAGGAACTATGAAGGTAATGACGGAAAGAGAGTTTACGTAACCGAAGTGGTAGCTGAAAACGTTAAGTTTTTAGAACCAAAGAAAACAAATGAGCATGGTTCAAACGCTCCGGAAGGTAATTATACACCGAAAAACAAAAATAGCTCACAGAGTGAAAATAAGGGTAATAACGGTTATCAGAATTATGATGAAGATCCATTCGAAAATAACAGAGACAGCATCGACATCTCAGATGATGATCTGCCGTTTTGAGGAGTGAATTAATGGATTTATTTAGAAAAGTAGTCGAAGGATTAACAATGATGATTATACTGGGGATGTTTTTTGGACTCTGCTTAGTCATATTAGGACTGATTCTTAGAGGAGTAATAAGCGTGTGGAGTTTTCTCCCAATTTAATATAAAAAAAGACACGTCACTCAAAAAAGCAGCAACGTGTCGACCTAATAAAATTATAACACAAGGAGTGACGTAATGTTCCCAGAAATAGACAACGAGAAGACAAAGGGAAACGTCCATCGCTTATTATCTCATTATCGTTCAATGGCAAGGCTAGCGGATGAAGAGTACACTCCAAAAATAACCGCTACCTTCTCATTGGAACTCAAAGGATCCGGCGGGAAACCGAGTGACCAGGTCGGGAATGCTGTTGCAAGGAAAGTAACGGCAGAAAGAGAGCTATGGAAGATCGGCAGAGCCATGAACAAGCTGAATGCTTATCATCGTCAACTGTTGCATGACAGGTACATAGATAAGCGAGAATTCACCGATGTGATGATTTACATGGATCTAGGGATGAGTAAAAGCACGTATTATAGAGAGCTAGAGAATTCTTTGATAGAATTTGCTGAGAGCTACGATAGTGGGCGTTTGTTGGTAGAAATTGAAGAAGATTGAGGGCAGCACAAGGTAAACCGATAAATTATAATAGTAGTATGGAAAAGTATAGAGCGAGAGAAAAACACCGACAGAAGGCCTCCTGGAAAAACGTTCCTCAGCTTCTATACAAAAAAACCTATTAAAGGGCTGTCCGATTGGGCGGCTCTTTTTTACATATTTTGCAAACTGCACATACCGATCATAGAGTTTCCTCCTTTCTCTTCTCTTGGTATGTGTAGTTTAGAGAATATCATACACGGAAAGAAAGGTGATGGAAAATGGCGAAACTGACAGTTAAACAGCAGCGCTTTGCGGATGAGTACATCATCAGTGGAAATGCGACAGAGGCGGCTAAAAAAGCTGGATACAGTAAGAAGACAGCTCGGTTCATAGGAAATGAAAACTTAACAAAACCTAACATAAAAACCTATATAGATGATCGCTTGAAAGAGTTAGAAGATAAACAAATAGCTAAGCAAGATGAAATCATGAAATACCTAACGTCTATTATGCGAGGAGAGCAGCAAGAACAAGTCCTGCGAGGTATGGGAGAAGGATTCCAGGAGATAGATGATATGGATGTGAGCGCAAAAGATCGGATAAAGGCGGCTGAACTGCTAGGTAAACGCTATGCACTGTGGACAGATAAAACGGAATTATCCGGAGCGGTCGGCATGGTCCAGATAATAGATGATATCCCTGAAGGTGAAGAGAATGCTGGCGACTAGATACAGTCTAACCGACATTATCGCACCTTCTTTTTATAGCATTCATCATTTCTTAAAAAATAAGATATACGATCATTACTGGCTGCAAGGTGGTCGTGGTTCTACCAAATCATCCTTTGCCTCTGTAGAGATTATAACAGGGATGATGAGTGATCCGGATGCCAATGCTGTTGTCCTGAGAAAAGTTAAAGAAACCCTCAGAGAATCTGTATATGAACAGATGTTGTGGGCGATAGACAAGCTAGGTGTTTCTCACTTATGGCATGCCTCGATTAGTCCAATGAATATAACCTATATTCCAACCGGTCAAAAGATCGTATTTAAAGGAGCTGACAACCCTAAGAAAGTTAAAGGTAGTAAATTTAGACGAGGATACGCCAAATTCATCTGGTATGAAGAAGTAGACGAGTTTTCAAGTATGGCTGACATCCGGAATATTAACCAAACGTTAATCAGAGGTGGTAATGATATCCAAGTCATCTATACATACAACCCACCTCAATCTCAAAACAACTGGGTCAATTCCGAGGTTGAATCTCAAAGGCATAGAAGCGATACGTTGGTACATTCCAGCACATACCTAACAGTTCCACCAGAATGGTTAGGTGAGCAGTTTATTAGTGATGCGGAGCATTTAAAAGAAACGAAACCGGAAAAGTATGAGCATGAGTACATGGGGATCGTAACCGGTACAGGTGCAGAGGTCTTTACTAACATTATAAATAGACGGATCAGCGATGATGAAATTAAACGATTCGACAAAATAAGGCGTGGTCTTGACTTTGGTTTTGCAGCAGATCCGCTCCACTACATGGAAAACTACTTGGATAAGGCACGACGGAAGCTATATATCTTCGCAGAAATCCATAAAACCGGCATGAAAAACAAAGCGGCTGTTGATGCGATTAAGAAAATCAATAAAATTAATGGCTGGATCACTGCGGATAGTGCTGAACCAAGAACCATAGCTGAATTCGAAGAGCTAGGATTACGTATCGACCCAGCCAAAAAAGGTCCTGGATCCGTTGAACATGGGATTAAGTTCCTGCAAGACTTGAATGAGATAATCATTGACCCGGAGCGCTGCCCGAATACCTATAGAGAGTTCTCAAGTTATGAAATCGAACGAGACTCCCACGGGAATTTAAAAGGCACGTATCCGGACAAGGATAATCATAGCATTGATACATGCAGATACAGTTTAGAGGATGAAATGAAGCCAAACGGCAAATGGCTATATTAGAGAGGTGATTGAATGGACAGTAAGTATTTATTAAGCGACAATCCCGCAACGATCGCTATGGCATTAAATAAAGCGATTGATGAGGATAATCAATCAAAAGCAAAAGAAAACGCAAAGACAGGCCAACGGTATTACGATTACAAGCATGATATTTTAGATAATCGCATCTTTTATATCGATGATAATGATGTGCTGCAAGAGGATAAAAATGCTTCAAATGTAAAAATACCTCATGCATTCTTCACTGAACAAGTCGATCAGAAAGTCCAGTATCTGTTATCCAATCCAGTTGAAATAGAATTGGAAGATGAACAGTTCAAGAAACGCCTTGAAGAGTATTACGATGAAGATTTCCAACTGTTCCTCCAGGAAGCACTGGAGGGGGCGTCTAAAAAAGGTCACGAATATGTTTTTGCCAAAACGAACGAATCAGACAGATTGTGCTTCCAAGTTTCTGATAGCATTAACACGTTTGTCGTCCATGATGATAACGGTAAGAACAAGCGCATAATCCGGTATTATAACAAAGATATTTTTAGAGAAGGCAAAGATATAACAGTGACAGTTGCTGAAGTGTGGGATGAGAAACAAGTCACCTTCTATGTCACAGATAAAAACAAACGATTTAAGTTTGACGAAACAAGAGAGTTGAATCCTCGTCCACACGTGATTGCTAAAGACGAAAAAGGGATGCTGCTTAAACGATCCATGGATACCTTACCATTTTATCGATTATCTAATAATAAAGCAGAGAAGACGGATTTAGAACCGATTAAAGCATTGATTGACGACTATGATCTGATGGCAGCATTCTTATCTAATAACCTTCAAGACTTCTCAGAAGCCATTTATGTTGTACGAGGTTTCCGAGGTGATGATTTAAGTAAGCTGAGACAGAATATCAAAGCTAAAAAGACGGTGAGTGTCGGATCTGATGGTGGAGTGGACGTGCAGACGGTAGCTATCCCGACTGAAGCGCGGAAAACCAAGCTGGAAATTGATAAAGATGCCATTTACAAGTTTGGTATGGCCTTTGATTCAACTCAGGTCGGTGATGGCAATATTACGAACGTTGTGATTAAATCGCGGTATGCGTTGTTAGATATGAAAGCCAATAAAGCAGAAGTAAGATTGAGAGCGATGCTGAAGTGGATCAATGAGATGATTGTGGCAGATATTAACAGGCGCTTTAATACATCGTATAAAGCTCAGGACATTAAAGTAAATATTGTAAGAGAAGCGATGGTCAACGAAAAGGACATCGTCGAAATTGAACGAATCGAAGCCGAAACTAAGCAGATTATTATTGAATCGATATTGGCTGTAGCTCCTAGGTTGGATGACGAAAATGTACTGAAGTTAATCTGCGAACAATTCGAACTGGACTGGGAAGAGGTACAGCTGCTCATTGAAGAACAGGGATACTCATCCGGTTTGCAAGATGATACTGATCCGCCAGAAGAGGGTGTAGAAAATGCAGCAGCTGGACAAGTGGCACAAGGAGCTTGAACAACTAAGTAACAGGTCCTATGAAGAACTGGATAATGAATTGTTTGACTTCTATAAAAAAGCACTCAAAGAGCTGAAAGTTGAGATTAAACAATACATTGATAATTATGATCAACTTTCTTTTTCTAAACGCTTAGCTGTCGATAGTCAGTTAGAGGTTGCCAAGCGAATCGATGAGATTTTATGGGCACTGGAATCAGTAAAGCAACCCTCTATAACAAAGCATATAAAAAACGAAGCAACACTTGGTTATCAAGGTGTTTTCTATGCACTTGAAGGCAGTGAGAACATTCAGCTTGATTTTAATAGACTAAGCGAAAGCTATATTGAACGATTAGTTGATAAAAAGATAGCCGGAAAGACTCTTTCCAAACGATTGTATGAGCAGCGCGATCAATTGGCAAAAACCGTCACTAACGAACTGCTGAATGCTACGACACATCGAAAAAGTTATGCTGATGTTGCTAAAAACGTTGGAGAGTTGACCGAAGCAAGCTATAAGCAAGCGCTCAGAATAGCAAGAACTGAAGGTGGAAGGGTCCAGTCAACGACTAAGCAGAAAGCCTACCAAGCAGCTGAAGCTAAAGGCGTTAGGATGCAAAAGCGTTGGCAAGCTACTCTGGATAAAAAAACACGACATCAACATCAGGAGTTAGATGGTCAAACAGTAGATATTAATGAAAAATTTATTTTTAACGGACATACCGCTGACGGCCCACGCTTATTTGGCGTAGCTGGTTTGGATATCAACTGCCGATGCACGACTATATCGATAGTTAATGGCCTATCTCCAAGTGTGAGAAAGGATAATGAGACCAAAAAGGTTATTAAATATAAAAATTATAAAGAATGGGCAGAAAAGAAAGGAGTGTAAGCCGTGCGGATAAAAAAATTTATTGTAAAGGCGCTTAATTGGATTGTGCTGAAGTTCTACCGTGTGAAGTAGGAAGGAAGTGATCGCTGTGAAAACAGCCTATCTCGTTTGTTATTGAACGTCATCAATAAGGAGTGGTAAATGATGGAAGTGCAGGACGTAAGCAACAGAGTCGCAAAAATTGAAGCTATTAAAGGTGATTATGAAGCAGCGCATGATATGGAAGATGAATTATATTCGGATGTGCTAGAACATATCGCTGCAGGCGGGAGAAACGGTCAAGCCTTAGTTAAAGAAGCGCTAAAAGCGAAAAGCATTAAATTCCCACGATATTCAGCATAATCGAACAGTCTACTTTGCAAAAACAGCTATTTTTTAAAATAGGAATACTTAACTAAGTCATAAGTCGAACTTATGGCTCTTTTTTATGTCCTGGAGAATGACTTGAAAAGTCTCATTACCGACTGTGAGCGGAATATCTCACAACTCTAACTGGTACCGACCAGAATAAAAAGGAATGGAGCTTGCAACATGGATATTGAAGAAATACTAAAGAAACACATCAACGAAGAGGGCAAATTCGACCAAATTGCTGCAGCAAAAGAGTTAAAAGAAACACAAGGGAAAGAATTTGTGCCGAAATCGGAGTTCAATTCAAAGAATGAAGAGTTGAAGAGTGCCAATGCAACGCTAGAAACGCTAAAAAAAGAAAATAAAGACGTCGAAGCATTGCAAACGAAGGTCCAAGAGCACGAAACAAAAGCTAAGGAGCTTCAAGAAGCATTGGTGAACGAACGAAAGACCTTTGCTGTTAAAGAAGCATTAACTAAAGAAGGCGTTTCTGATGTCGATTATATGCTTTATAAACTTGGAGAGTTAGAAGTCGATAAAGACGGAAACGTGAAAGAACTGGATAGTAAAGTAAAAGAGCTAAAAGAAGCCAATCCATCGTTTTTTAAAGCTGAGAAAGATAATGAGCAAGACAACAACCCTCCTGGGTATCAAGTTATCGATAATGGATTAGATACTGGGAAACAAACCGATCCGATCGAAGCGGCAACAGCAGATTTCGAAGCAGCTTTAGGTATTACTAACAACTAATAAAAGAAAAGAGGAATTTAAATGCCAAACGTATTAGAATATTCAAAAATCTTCCAACCATCACTCGACAAACAAGTGGTACAAGAATCTACTACAGGCTGGATGGAAGCAAATGACAACTTAATTAAATATAACGGCGGGAACGAAGTGAAACTCCCTAACATTTTGATGGATGGTCTGGCTGACTACGACCGCACAAATGGCTTCGTCGGTGGAGACGTCACACTGGAATGGAAAACCTACTCTCTTACTCAAGACCGTGGCCGTACATTCTCTATTGATGCAATGGACGTAGACGAAACCAATTTTGTCACAACAGCCGGCACAGTCATGGGTGAGTTCCAACGTGTTCAAGTCGTTCCTGAAATCGATGCCTATCGTTATTCTAAACTGGCAACATTGGCAATTGATGCTGAACAGACCCGCTCAATCGCTATTACATCAAGCAATATCCTGGATGAGATCCTGGCTGATTTGAACAACATGGAAGATGAAATCGGTGCAAAAGACGTCGTAATCACTATGAATCCGATCATGGCTGGTATGTTAGGCAAAGCAGGTAAAGACTTCATTTCGAAAGCAATGCTGGCAAAAGGCGCGCTGTCTGTAGAAGTTCAGTCGTTCAATGGTAACCCGATTGTCAAAGCGCCATCAAAACTATTAAAAACAGCGTTCGAGTTCCTGGATGGTACGACTGCAGGACAAGAAGCCGGTGGGTTTAAAGTCGCTTCAAATGCATTGGACATCAACTGGTTGATCGCTACGAAAGACGCGCCGATCGCTGTTTCTAAAACAGACAAGGTCCGCACATTTACACCAGAAACGAACCAAAAGGCAGATGCTTGGAAAGTGGACTACCGCAAATACCACGATCTATGGGTGCCAGCAAGCAAGCTGAAATCTATTTACGCCAACACTAAACCCGTAGCATAAGAGGAGGTTGACTGATGCGTACATTCAAATTAGACAATGTTATCAAGAAAACAGATAACGATGTAAAGATCAAAAAGTACCTGGCAATGGGGTTTAAAGAGCTTGAAGTTCAAGAGGCTCAAGAAGCCGGGGAAGACGAAAAGAAAGAGGCCCCAGACTATGAGTCTATGAAAGTGGATGAGTTGAAGGAACTTGCTGATGAAAAAGGTCTGGAATACAAAGCGGCTATCAAAAAAGACGAGCTGATTGCATTATTAGGGGAGTAGTCATTACTCCCTTTTTCTTTGGGAAGAGGTGAACAGATGATTATTCCATTAAGTGAAGCCATTAAGATAAATGAGGATATTTATCCGGAAGACCTTGATGCGTTTGAATCGATGGTCAGAGAGTTAACAAACAATAACTTTCAGGATACAAAAGTGAGAGTAACTAATGTTTCCTTTGAAGTGCCAGACAGGATTACTATCCACACTGGTGATCTGACCGGATTTAGAGTCAATGACACGATTGAAGTGACTGGGTCGACCTATAACGACGGTTTATATGTCATCGTAGCCATTAATGAGAACACTTTTATTGTGAAAGGTACAGAGACGCTGATTTCTTCATCCTCAAACAATGCGATGATAACTTTGGTTAAATACCCACCAGATATCAAAAGAGGCGTGAAGAAGCTAATTCAGTACGATAAGAAGATGGCTGATAAAGTAGGGATCAAGTCAGAAACGATCAGCCGGATGAGCAAGACTTACTACGATGTCAATGCATCTGAAAATATCGAAGGGTATCCAGCTTCATTACTCTCATTTTTAGATAAATATAAAAAGATGAGGTGGGGATAATGAAACTCTTTGTCGTTGAGAAGAAGGTGCAGATTGATGATGGTATCGGCGGATTTAAGGAAGATTGGACGATATTCAAGACCGTTGAAGGATACATTGACTTAGTGACTGGGACAGACCTCAACAATGTTCAGAACGCTGTTACAGAACAGTCTACTCACATGCTGATCATTCCTGAGTTTACCGAAGGCATTACAGATGACATGCGCGTGACTGAAGCCAATGGCCGGTCTTATTCCGTGACGTACGCTGATGATCCAGTCGGTCAAGGGCATCATAATGAAGTCTATCTTAAATACAATGGAGTGCTTGTAAATGGCTAATAACTTCAAATTTGAAGACAATTCCATAAAAATAAAAAAGCAGCTAAGCAAAAACCGTAGTGCCGCAATGGAAGCAGCCTTGCTGTTAGTTGAAGGACAAGCTAAAAGTCTAGCAGCAGTAAAAAGCGGCGAACTGAGAGACAAACTGGATCACATCCAGAAAGAAAACGGAAATGACTTGATCGGACTGATGGGTTCTCCTAATGAGCATTCTTTTTATGTAGAGTTTGGAACAGGTGAATATGCGGAAAATGGCGCTGGAAGAAAGGGCGGTTGGGTATACAAGGCTCCAAACGGAAAGTTTTACTTTACTCGTGGCCAAAAACCTCAGCCGTTCTTGCGACCAGCGTTTAGACGAAACAAGCAAAAAATCATTGATACTATCGGTAAAGAGTACGGCGTCTCATTCAAAGGGAAGTGATTAAGTGATTGAATTTGTCAAGGAATTGACGTCGCAGTTTAGGGCAGTCGTTCCGGAAAGCTATCACGACAGAAACAGAAAAGAAACGGTCCTCTATCCTTATGTCACGTTTGATTTTGATTCAGAATCAATCGAGCGAAATGTAGAGGGTTTCTATATCGATGTCGATATATTTGATAACAACTCAAGTTATACAGATGTATTTCAAGTCGAAGAGGCTTTGAAGGTTCATTTTAAAGACAACAGAAAGTTAACCGATGATTTGTTCATCCGATTTAACTTTCTGAGATCTAACAAAATTCCTACGGGAGACGACTTGATAAAAAGACGAAACATGCAGTTTTACTGTAAAACAGATTGGAGGACAAGGTAAATGGGATTAAAGAAAACAGGATACACTCAAAAAACGTCTGAGAGCTACATTATTGATGCAGCTACAGTTTATACAGGCGTCACATTCGCAGCAGAAACAGGCTTCACCGGGACATTACATGGTGCGACTTCAGGCGGGGTTACCTTAACAATTGAACAAACGTATCGGGATGTCGAAGTTGATGGTACGACGCACATGAAAGTGAAAGGTAACAAAGTCTTGGCATCAGCCAACGCTACGGTTACCGCCAACATGAAAGAACTTACAGCAGAAACGATTAGACAGTCTTTGAATGGTTCGATGGTTGATGCCGCAATTGAGGAAGCACCATCTGGATACAAGGTGATTCGAACTAAACGCTTTGTGGAAGATACAGATTACATCGATAATATAGCAGTTGTCGGTAAATTATCGGGGTCAAATGATCCGGTTATTGCAATTTTAGATAATGCTTTCTGCACAAACGGACTAGAACTGGGCACCGAAGACGACGGAGAAGCAGTAGTTGAACAAGTATATGAAGCGCATGCTTCTCAAGAACAGTTAGAAGCAGACGAATACCCATGGAAGATTTTATATCCAACAGTAGCAGCAAGCTAAAAGGAGGAAAGTAAATGACATTAGAAATGAGAGAGCTGAAGGGTGATGATTTATTCACTCTTCTTCCGATCATAGGAAAGCTAGATATCAAAGATGATTTTGTTAAGATATTCGAAGAAAATGCTGAATCTGGCAAAGTCGTACCAATGGACCACAAGAAGAAAGAACCGACTAAAGCTGAACTAGCTAAACAAGAAGCTGAAGCAGAAAAGCGTGGCATGGAAGCGATGGCTGGCTTACTTCAAAAAACATTGTTGAATATCGGCAAGATTAAAACTGATATCAATTCTCTTTTCGCTGATTTAACCGGAAAAAATGTGAAAGACATTCAAGATCTCGGTTTGAAAGAATACACCGGACTACTTATTGCCTTCTTTAAGAAAGAAGAGCTAAAAGATTTTTTCTCATCTATCGCATCGTTACTATAAAAAATGACGGTGAATTTAAGTTAAAAGACTTACTTTTTAAAAGATATGCGGATCCGCTAAGGCTCATGAGTACTTATACTCTTGAAGGCTTGGCGGATTTTATTTTACAGTTATACGATCAGCAAAATGAAGATCAGCTATGGGAAATATGGTTAAACAAACAAATAGAAGATGACTTCCCTACATTCAAGAAAAAGCACTATCGAAAAATCAAAAATAACAAAATGCAGAAATTATCTGAGGAAGAAGAGAAACAAATCATTGAAAGCAATATGAGATTTATTAAGCCGATTAAAAAAGGCGGTGAAACATAGTACATGGGTGAAATATTCAAATTATTTGGAACAATCGGTTTAAATAATGATGAAGCCAATAAGGGGATCGATGAAACCACGGGAAAAGCTAAAAAGTCTAGTGGTAAAATAGCCGGCTTCTTTAAAAAAGCAGCTGCAGTTATTGGTGGTCTATTTGTAGCCAAGAAACTCATTGACTTTGGGGCTATGACTGTTCAAGCGGCTGCTGGTGCCAAAGCGATGCGTGCACAATTTGAGCAAGTTTTCCAGGAACTGCAGCCTGAAGCACAAAAAGCTATCGATAAACTGGCTGAAGAATTCGGAATGGTACCGAATCGATTGAAACCGTCGATGTCTAAAATGACCTCAATGTTTAAAGGATTAGGGTTAGATACTGAAGATGCGATGGAACAAGCGACAAAAGCAGTGACTTTAAGTGCAGATGCTGCAGCCTTTTACGATGTGGCATACGAACAAGCTAACGGATCATTGACCAGCTTCATTAAAGGTAACTACGAGGCCGGTGAGTCTATTGGGATCTTTGCGAACGATACGCAAATGGCTACGTATGCAATCAAAGAAGGTGTCGTATCATCTACTGGCGAATGGCAGAAACTTGACGAAGCAACTAAACAAGCCACTCGACTCGAATATGCTCAGAACATGCAGGAAATGGCCGGCGCTACGGGGCAAGCTGCACGTGAGTCTGATTCGTATGAAAACCAGATGGGGAACTTGAAACAAGCCTGGCAAGATTTTCTGGCCATTATTGGTGGTCCGATACTGGCGCCCGTCGTTGCTGGACTGACTAAAGTATCTGAATGGTTAGTTATCGCTGGCGAGAAAGTGCAAATCGCTCAACAGTGGTTCGGTACATTTATCGAACAAATCAAACAGACTGAAGCCTGGCAGATGATTCAGGAAGCTATTCAATTGGTTATTGATAAATTCCGAGACTTTATCACAAATTTTGATACGATCAAACAGAATATTACGAATAGCGCTATCTGGGATACTTTGAAAGGCTATTTACAAGCGCTTGTAGATTTTTATACCGGCATCTTTAGTGGTGAAGGTAATCTCGGAGAGAACTTTGTACGTATGTTTAACCTTATCAAAGAAATCGCTATGCCAATTTTACAGGATGCCATTTCTTTTGCTAAAGATATTATTTCTCAATTAACTGCTTTTTGGAATCAAAATGGTGATCAAATTATTTCAGCTGTCAAAAATCTGGCTACTATTGTAGTTAATACATTCCAATTTTTTCTTCCGGTCATCCGGTATTTAGTTGAATCGGTATGGGGAAATATAAAAGGTGTGATCCAAGGGGCACTAAATATCATTATGGGCGCATTGAAAATTTTTTCTGGTATCTTTACTGGAGACTGGTCCACCATGTGGGAAGGTGTCAAACAGCTTCTGAAAGGCGCTGTCGAGTTTGCCTGGAACTTATGGAATCTAATCATGATGGGTAAATTACTCGGCGGCATCAAGAACTTTGTCAAAACAGGCATAAGCACCATCAAGAACTTCTTTACCAACATGGTAAGCGGAGCGAAAACAGGCCTGTCTAGTTTCTCAAATGCCTGGAACATGGCAAAAAACGCTGTCTTGAAAATCATAAACGGAATGAAGAGCGGAGCGACAAAATCAGTAAATCTATTGAAGTCAACTGTGACTAGAGTTTTCAATTCCATTAAATCTGCTATCACGAATCCGATAACAACTGCTAAAAATGTAGTGAAGACAATGATTGATAAAATTAAGGGCTTTTTCAACTTTTCTTGGAAGCTTCCTAAGCTTAAAATGCCCCGTTTCACGGTAAAAGGTTCAGCTAATCCAATCAACTGGCTCAAGGAAGGCGTACCAAAGATTGGTGTCGAATGGTATGCAAAAGGTGGTATTTTAGAAAAAGCAACAGCATTCGGGATGAATGGAAACAATCTAATGGTAGGCGGAGAAGCTGGAAGAGAAGCCGTATTGCCGCTTAATAAAGAAACATTAGGTGGCATTGGTGCTGGAGTAGCTGCATCAATGGGATGGAGTGAAGAACGCATTGCTGAGAAGTTAGATTTGATTATAGATCTATTAGCCAACTTCTTTGCGGACTATGATCCGGATTCTCAGGTTGTTATGGATACCGGTGCACTAGTTGGAGCAATCAAACATGAAATCAACAGACAACTTGGTTATGACCGGAGCTTGAAAGGACGTGGGAGATCATGAATCAGCTTTTTTTTGATAATAAAGCATCATTTGACGACTGGGGCATGTATCTCACTTCATTAGCCATTGGGGATGCAGAGCCTAAAGAATATTATATCGACATACCTAACGGCGACGGCACGCTTGATCTATCTGAAGCATTAACCGGAGAAATTCACTATTCAAACCGACCGCTGGAAGCAGAATTCACGATCAAACCACCAGAAAGTGAGTGGATTCCATTGCTGCAACATATTAGAGCATACCTCAATGGCAAGCGACGGTTGATTAGAGCGACGAATGAACCCGGTTACTATCTGATCGGAAGACTAAAGACGTCTTTCAATCGAGATGGGGCGCTTGGGAAATTGACTGTAACGGCTACATGCCAGCCGTGGAAATACAAAGAAAAACCAACGATCCGGCGCTTTACTTTAAGCGTTGAAGGTCAAGCTTCAGGCCATTGCTTAAATAGCCGTAAGCGTGTTATTCCTTCAATTACAGCAAGTGATGAAGTCACTATTCTTTTCAACGATTCATCGACGACCGTTAACGCTGGCACTCATCGGTTCACGAATATTATTTTTGTTGAAGGGAATAACCAGATAACGATAACTGGTCCTGCCGGTGCCACTGTGGAATTTGAATATCAAGAGGGGGCGTTATAGTGTATCACGTTAAATGTGACGGACAGACGCTCTATGATCCCAGAGTAGACGAACTTAAGATACTCCAGCCGACAGTAACACTGGAACTTAATAAAACTGGCGGCTTTGATTTTATAATTTACCCGTCTCATCCGATGTATGGTCAGATCATGAGGCTGAAGTCATCTATCGAAGTTTATCAAGACGATTATTTGCTTTTTAGGGGTCGTGTTCTTAATGATGAGCACGACTTTTATAATGCAAAAAACATCATCTGCGAAGGTGATTTGGCTTTCTTCAATGACAGCATTTTACGGCCATATAACTACAGCGGATCGGTCATTGGCTTTATTCAGCTGATTATAGACAGTCATAATGCCCAGGTAGAAGAAGGTAAGCAGTTTGTTTTGGGTAATGTAACAGTTGAAGATCCAAACAACTATATTGTTCGGTCAAGTATTAATCCGGATAAGTCCTGGAATGTCATCAATGATAAGCTGATCGATATGCTTGGCGGATATATCATGGTTCGGCGAGAAAATGGCATTAACTATATCGATTATCTGGAAGATTCAAGTTATAAAAGTCTTCAAAAGATTGAGTTAGGTGAGAACCTGCTCGATTTGACCAAAAACTTTAAAAGCGAAGAAATCATTACCGCTTTAATTCCTTATGGTTCAAAACTCACAGATGAAGAAGGCAACGAGTTAGATGAGCGTCTGACTATTGAGTCAGTTAATAATGGTATGGATTACATCTATAACCAAGAAGCGGTTGATCTGTATGGCTGGGTCTATGGCACAGCTACATACGATGATGTGACGGTGGCCAGCAATTTAATTACAAAGGCCCAGGGCGAGTTGGCTGAACGAATCAACATGTATGTGTCGATTGAAGTTTCAGCTATTGATTTATCGATGACAGATGCGGAATTTGACCAGTTCAGAATTTTTGAATATATCGAGATAGACAGCCCTTCTCACTTATTGGATGATGATATGCTGACGTCTAAAATAGAGATCCATTTAGATGATCCTCAGAATAACAAGCTGACACTTGGAAATAAATACAAAACTTTTACCGAAGAACAAATGCAGACGGACAAAGTGACGCGATCAAATGAAAACAATATAAAAGACGTCGCATCACAGAAAGCCGATAAGCATTATGTTTCTGAACAAGTTACTGCACTCAGCTCGAATATTGAACAGACAGCTGATGCGATTCGTACAGAAGTGTCAGAGACATATACAGCTCAGAGTGAATTCAATTCGTACCAGGAAATTATATCGACTGAATTCGGCCAGTTGAATGATTCGTTTAACTTCGAATTTACAACGTTGACCGAAAACATAAATACTTTTGAAGGCGAAACTCAGGCAGAGTTTGAAGAGATTAACAAATACATCCGTTTTATTAACGGAGAAGTCAATATCGGTCAAGAAAATGCAGATATTCTTACGATATTTGCTAATGATGAATGGGCCATGCTGAAAAATAATAAAAAGATGATGTGGTTAGAAGAAGACAAAATCAATATCCGAAAAGGTCACTTCTTCGATCAGCTAAGAGTTGGTAATTTTGGCTTTGTTCCCCGAGCCAATGGATCATTGGACTTTAAGAAGGTGAGTGACTGATGGCTACTAAGACGATATACGGCAGTTTTAGCGGCGTTGCTACCAGCAATGTCCGACCGGCTATTGAAATCACAGCAACAGCGGCCTCGCCACCTAACAATTATTCAGACGTTACAGCGACGCTTGTCTTTTATAGATATAACACGTCTTGGCAGTCTTGGAACGCAAATGGTCATACTGTTTCGTTCACTGTTGACGGGAATAAACAAACGGCAAGCCGAACATTCGACATTCGCGGGACATCAAGAGAAGTCGTGTGGACGCGGACGAGACGTGTGTATCACGGCGACGACGGCAAGAAAACGATGTCTGTATCGGCAAGTGGGAATACAGGCGTTAGTCTTGGCAGTTATAACTTCAGCGGTTCGATTACTCTTGATACCATACCGCGAGCAAGTTCGCTGACCTCCGCCAGCTTAGAGTATCTAGAGGATGATACAGCCTCAACTTTAACAATCGGGGCAGACGTCAAATATGGTGGGTTCTATCATCTTATCACTATTTACGACGGGACTTCTTGGATGTGGGACACAAACTACTTCTACGGCAGCCCTGATTCAACCTATGAGCTATCTAGCAGCTATACTAATAAGCTATTAGATCGAATGCCGAACAGCACTAAAAAGACGTTCAGAATAAGGCTCAGGACGTATTCCGGGAATAACGGAAGTGGGTATATCGGGGAATCCTATCGCAACCTCACCGTCAACGTCAGCAGCGCAGTCAAACCGACGATATCATCTGTCAGTGTGAGCGAAGACGTGACGAATATTGCCAACGACCTAGGAGTGTACGTTCAGTATAAATCGCGGTTGGATTTATCCATGAGCGGGAGCGCTGGTCACGGCGCATCGATCACTGGTTATAAAATCACAGGTAACGGCCAGACGATTAATAGTAAATCGGGTACGACGAATACGCTAAAATCCAGCGGATCAAATACAATCACGTTTGAAATAACAGATTCGCGCGGAAGGAAGACATCAACGACGCGGACGGTTACTGTTTATCAGTATTCGAATCCACAGCCGGAGATTACTAACGCTTATCGATCAGATGCGAATGGTGTAGCTGACGAGGATGGCGATCATGCAACAATTGAGTACACCTCTAGCATTAGTAGCTTGAACGGCACGAATACTGGTGTGTATCAGGTCAGGCATAAACGATCAGATGAATCATATTTCAGCGAGGAAACACTCAATTCAGGCAGAGGCTCATATACTTTCCCGGCAGACGTTGACTATGCTTATGATATACAGTTTGTAGCGAGTGATTACTTTACAAGTATTCCGGCCTACGCGGAGGTGTTATCGACGTTCAGTTTGATCAACTTCTCCGCAGACGGGAAAGGGATCTCGTTCGGGCGCGCCTACGATACTAATCGCGGCGGGCTGTTCCAAATCGACGGCCTGAACGTTCCGAAATTACTATTTGATCACGCATCGAACGGGGGGACGCATACGGTCACTTTGCCAGAAAGAGGAATATATCTGGCAATCGTATCGCCCGCTGGCACGAACGCATCCGCAAAAATAGCGCTAGTGTCACATTGGTACGACGACCAAATATCTATCGACATTGTACGTGAAGGCGCATCTGCCACAGGGATAACGGCAGGCGTCGGCAGTATAGAATTAAGCTACAACAATTGGTGTCAATTTAGTGTTGTCAGACTAGGAGATTAGAAAAGGAGAGTGAGCAAGTGGTCAAACCATTTATATACGACGTTGAACTAACGTCGACCAAAAGGCATTCGCAATTCACATTACCCACCGCCTACACCAACGATTTAGATGTCATCGAATTTCAATTTAATATCCTTGATGATATCGATTTAACAGGCGCTACGGCGAATGTCATTCTATTCATGAAAGACGGATCGTTTTTCCAGAATGACGAGACGAGTGGTGTGACGATTGAAGGAAAAACAGTTAAGTACACCATGAAAGAAAACGAGGGGAATCATTCGGGGACTTCAGAGGTTCAATTAGTAGTTTTGCTCGACGGCCAGCATTATGCTAGCCCGAAGTATAAGTTTAGGATCGAGAATGGCTTGGAAACTGATGTGGCTGTTGAAATAATGATTCAAACGTGGAGCACGCTCACAAAAGAAGCGCGTGACTACATTGACGAGTTCCATGACAATGAAGCGGTTCGACAATCAACGTTTGCCACCAATGAAGCGAGCAGACAAAGTGAGTTCGATACTAACGAAACAAACCGACAATCAACGTTCGACACTAACGAAACAAACCGACAAGATGAGTTCGATAGCAACGAAGCGACTAGACAGAGCAACGAAATCGAACGTCAGACTAACGAAACAGAGCGCCTTGCAAACGAGAGTACCCGTCAAGACAACGAGAGCGCCCGTCAAGACAACGAGAGTGATCGACAGGCGGCAGAGACTGCACGTGCTGAAGCCGAAGATATTCGTAGCGAGTTTTATGACGGATTTGATAGTAGGCTGACCGCGACACAATTACAGACGGTTAGAAACCGAGAAGAAACCAAAGACCTTGCCGCCACCGTCTCTAACGTCAACGTGAACCAAGAAGCTAAACAGACGCTAAAAACAGACGCTAATATTGCCAGCCTACCTGTTACCGCAGGAAACGGTGCACTGGACGCTCAACTCAAAGGACAGACACTGGTCAACTTACTACCAGTCACTATTATGAACAGTGTATATGGCTGGCCTTTATCTAGTGGCACTGACTCTAGAGAAATTATTGATGATTATCTTAGAGTGTACAAAACGCAATCTACTTCTGTTGGGGCGTTCACTAACCTTACTTCAGATGGTGTAAAGTATATTAGTGCGTTGTTCCGTTCGCCAGATGGTGTGAGTAATGTAGTATTAGGTGGTACAAATCTGCCGACAGATATTCCTCCTAATGCATGGGAGCGGGCATCAGCCATCTATGAAAGTAGTGGGTCTACCATTCATAGATTTTATGCGGGAAATAAAACAGAGGAATATAACTACTACGACGTGAAAGAGCCAATGATCATCAACCTCACCCAACTCTTTGGAGCCGGCAATGAACCGACCAAAGAAGAAATGGACGCTATGATTGACGGATATTTTGACGGCACAAAGTCTTTCACCCCTGGACGGGTTAGAGCTACAGGGAAGAACTTGTACCCGTTTGATGAAATAATTAGAAGCAGCCACACAAATGACAAATTCAAACAATACGCTGTTAAGTTAAAAAAAGGGGTAGTATACCGCTTTACTGCCAAAGACTATACCAACATGAGTAAATGGCGTTATTACTTTAGGTTATATAAGAATGGAGAACAAGTAGAGGGTGTCTTCACTCATACCAACCACATACTGTTAGGCGCGTCCACTAATGGCCTATATGCTAACAATTATGGCGTTTATCAAAGTTCTAGTGACACATCATCAATCAATTTCACACTACAATTGGACGATGACTATGATGTTCTAATCGGCTTTACCGGAGGGGACTCGACCGAACAATCAAGAATAACAGGTATTCAAATAGAAGAGAGCTCAACCGCCACTGACTATGAACCCTACACAGAAACTGTCCAATACGTAGAACCTGTTAAACTCAACCGTTTACCTAACGGAGTAGCTGATGAGATTACCGCAGACGGGGACTTTGTACAGAGAGTAAAAGAGCATACGTTGGTTGAAAGTGATGTGACTGCAATCACGCCAAGGACGAATATTGTAGACGCTATAACTAGGGTATTCGATGATATGGCAGATACCACTAATAATATCGATGGCGCAGTATTATATGAAGACGGTGCCCATGAAATAACTTATTTAGACAGAGATGACGTAAAGCAAATTGGAAACTTCTACACGTCATTGGGTAACGCCAAAAGAATCGTAACCATATTTGCGTCCGGCATAACCCTAGCAGAAGTCCGAGCCGACCTAGCCGGCACCAAAATCTACTACCAACTAGCCGAACCAATAGTCCACAAGAACGTCACAACAGGAAACCTCACCGCTCGCCCTAAAGGAACGGTCTACTTTGAGCAGTATCAAGCAGACGCAGGAATGTACTCAAATGGTATTGAGATCAGTCATCCTGACCTTTCTATCAAGTCACTAGAAAGTTTAAGCGTAATAGACTTCATGACGGGAGAAGAAAAGGATTTGGATGTATCACAAGCAGTGATCACAGATCGTGCATTCACACATCCTGAACTAGTTGACGGAGACCTAGCCTTCTTCATATACGAATTTGAAGCACCTGGACCTAACGGGAATAAGTCACTCGAATTCTATGACTCAAGGTATACGGTGACTGATGACGTAACGGGTAAACACTACAAGTGGTCTATCAAAGTTTCAGATGGTGTACCAAGTATCACAGTAGAGGAGGCTTAATATGAATGAAATTCTAATCAACAGTTTAGCAGTCCGTATCAAAGCAGGCTTAATGACACTTGAACAAGTACCACCGGTTTATAGAGACGCAGTAGAGGCACGTCTGGAGGAAATAGAGGGAGACAGAAAGCTAGAGGTTGTCGAAGAAGAAACGGGAAAGGGAGCGGAGGACGAAAGAAACGTCGAAGAGACCGAAACTGTCGAGCAGATAAAAACGAAATGAAAGCGAAAGAGCTGCCTGTATGGTGGCTCTTTTAATTTACAGAAAGGAGTGGAACATGTACCGATTGAAACATATTATCGACCGCATCATTGCAGACTGGAATTCGATTCTTCTTTGCTTAATATCGACGTGGCTGGGGTTATTATTCCTAAACCGCGTGCATTACCTCCTGTCAGTCATTCTACTGCTATTCACGGCAGCTAAGGCAACTGGCTTGATTATCAACCACACGAAACTTCGGCGCATCGGCTTAATTGGCTTAAATATCTTCTGGGCGCTGATGACTTACGTTCTACTCGCAGGTCGGCATCCGGTTGTAGTTATTCCGTATCAATTCCCGCTGCTCGTGTTGGCAATCGGCACGGGCATCTCTTTAAGGGCGCGATTCGATGAATAACGAAGCAATCATCGTTGCGGTTATTACGGGGTTACTCACGTACTTTGGCACGAAGAAGCAGACGGAGTATCAACTCAAAGGAAAGGAAGTCGAGGCCGACGCGAACACGGAAGGAATGTATGTGCAGAATATGAGCATGATTTTAGCGGAGTACAAGGAACAAGTGTCTGGATTCCGCGAAGAATTACGTGTCGTGAAAGCTGAATTTAGTGACTTTCGGCGCGAACACTATAAGAAAATCGAAGAGTACAAGATATACGTCGAAGAACTCGAAGAAGAAATCGACGCGCTGAAAGATGAGCGCAACGACTTAAAACTGGAACTCTCATACTTGAAAGGGGAGAACGATGGATAATTTATTAAATGAAGCGATCGGACTGGCAGCAGTTATGTCTCCGGTTATCTTAATCTTTGTACAGTTAATTAAGACAGCCGACTTAGACAAGCGCTGGTTACCGTTAATCAGTATCGTACTTGGTATCGCCGTCGGCATCGTATTTGCGATTGCAGGCAATGCAGATTTATTCCTATATGGATTGGCTGGTTTTTTATCTGGCGCGGCGAGTTCGGGCCTCTACGACGGGATTCAGTCAATTAGAAAGGGTGAATAATTAGATGAGCAAAGTACATGGATTGTTTTTAGACGTACCAAAATTTGTCGATTATAGAGCTAAGGTGGTTCGTCATGCGTGGAAGAAATTCCCTGTGTTAGACATGGAAGGTAAAACAGAAATAGCTATCCACCACTCGTTAACTCGACAAGGGCTGAGCGGATCTAATGCGTGGGGGTATTCAAAATATCACGTAGATACTCATAATTGGCCAGGAATCGGGTACTCATATGTAATTGAACCGGATGGGACGATTAAATTCTGTAATCCAATAAACTGGAGAACATATCACGTCGGCAATAGTAATAACTTCTCAATCGGCATCGTATTGACAGGCGATTTTAGATATGAAGAGCCAACTGAGGAGCAGAAGGAATCGTTGCGGTTGTTAGTCGCACGACTGAAGAAAGAGTATCCACAAATCAATCGCGTGCGATCGCATGATGAGTACCCAGATTATTATTGGAAGTCATGTTGTGAATTTGATTATCAGAAAGTCTTAGCTGAGAAACCTAAAGTACCAGTTAAAGAAGAGCTTGGCTCAACATACAAAGTTCAAGAAGGCGATACGTTCTGGAGCATCGCGAAAGGACGAGACTTCAATGTGATCGACCTGGAACATGCTAATCCAAAAGTAGATGCACGTACTCTTCAGATTGGCCAAATGATTAATATTCCAGGGAAAGAAGAAGAGAGAGCGACGGAAGAAGAGAAAAAATCTCCGGCTTATCACGGGAACTCTATTCAAAAATACTTGGAGAGCATTGGAGAAGATGGGTCATTCGCAGCACGCAAACGACGTGCAGAAGAATTAGGGATAAAAGGATATAAAGGCACGGCGGCGCAGAACCTACAACTGCTAGGTATTATTCGAGATGGTAACAAACCACCTCAGAATGTCGCTAAAATCGCCGTAGACGGTTCATGGGGACAAGCGACGACTAAACGCCTGCAGCAAGTTCTAGGAACACCTGTTACCGGTTTAATAGGCGGCCAGTCTCGTCATGCTGTCACAAATAACATTCCAAGTGTAAGGTTTGGAACAGGCGGCTCAGCAGTTATCCGAGAAATGCAACGTCGATTAAAAGTGACAGTCGATGGGTCATTTGGTCCAGGAACACTGAGAGCCCTGCAGCGTCGCATGGGCACACCAGTCACTGGTGCTATCAGTCGCACTAACTCGTCAGTCGTGAAAGAGATGCAGAGACGATTGAATGAGAATAGATTCTAGTATAATTATGGACCTCTACCTTTATTGGTGGAGGTCTTTTTTTATTTCTACTTGACACGGTATGATACAATTATATTAGTAAGTTAGATAATACATACAAAAAATAGAAGTAATAGAAAAGAGGCTATGATATGAGTATCAATGCACAAATCATTATCGCTGAAGATATAGAAACTTTACCCGCAGGTAATAATGGTCAATTAACCAAGATGGTAAATCCGGTTTTGAAAATGCGTGTGCCTTTTATACCGGCTGGGTTAACATTTGTAGTTTCAGTTATAACTACTGGGATAGACTTCAATAAAAAACATGATTTTTCAATAGAGTTGGTTAAAGAAGATAGTACCGACTCTGGTCAAGACAAGGTTATATATAGTACTGGATCACAAATTTTAAATCCCAATAAAAATGTAACTGATAATTTCAATTTTAATATAGATTTAAAAAATACCCCATTTAGAGAAGAAGGCATGTATAAAGTCATTTTCAAAATTGATGGAACGTCTCACTCTCAACAATTTGAAGTGGTAGCTGATGAAAACTTATTAAAGGAATAGTTGTATGGAAAATATTTTCAATGATTATAATACTAGCACCATTGTCCATGTTCATAAAGTTGAAAATAAAGATGAGTATTACAAAGTAGCGCCAGTAGAAGACGTTATTAAACAATATCCATTTTTTCAAAATATTAAGTATTTTACTGCTTTTGCTCTGACTGTTGCAGCACTTCAACATCCTGTCCTAAATTTAACTAGTTTTAGAACTAGTTCCGAGGCTTCAAAAAATCAAGTGGATTATAACGACACTGCATATATATATGAAAGTGAGACCTCTGTGTTCTCTTCAACTTCACATATTAACTTTCCAATCGAAAGGGAAGGTGATTTCAAATTGACTGATGATGTTAGACATAAAGATTTAGAAGGTTTGCAAAAGCAAACTGACATAAAATTAGAACATGTAGATACAAAAATCGATAATTTAAATGACAATATAAACGATGTAAAAGTCCTGTTAACGCGCCTTGAAAGCAAAATTGATGAATTACCATCAAAAGATTACGTTGAAAAATTAGTTAGCCAAACAACTAACAAATTTTTAATTTGGACAGGAGTTGGGTTAACCACCGTAGGTGCAGCCATATGGGCCTTGCTAGATTATTATTCAAATATTATAATCGAATTAATTTCTGGATAAAGAGCAGACTAATAATCTGCTCTTTTTTATTGACCTTTTAACCGCTCATACTTCTTCAAAAACCGCGTATCATGTTTCAAATAGCCACCGTATAGCTCTTTCGAATCCTTCTCAAACATTAGAATCCAATCCGTGCCATCATCAACTTTTTTCAGTGATGGCCAGATCAGAGAAAACCTGAAACCATCAATTTCTATAATGTCATTCTTGAAATCGGCCGACACATAAATCACCTCTAATTCATTGTCATCTAAGGAAATTAAAGTATCTCATCCAGACTTTTATACATCAAGACCAAAGCAGTTGCTGCGATAATAGCATCTTCTTCCGTTGGTCTGACCACCATCGTGATTTGATCATAAACTTGAGCAATAATGACATTGTCTTTTATATGTACGGAAATGCTACCTCTATGAATAACATTATTCACTTTTTTATTGTATAATTCTGTCCATTCGTCCATGTAACACCTCTCTGAGCAATAGTATACGCTTTCAAAAAGAAGTGTTCCATTAAATTTTTATAATGAAGAGAACAGCTTAATAAAATAGATATTACTTTTCCTGCATTTTGCCATCGGCATACAAAATAGAGTATCGCTTATTATAATCTAATATAAGATGGTTTTGTTTACAGCCTCACATAAAAGCTTGATTTAACAACACAATATAAGGTAATATGAGTAAGTATGATAGGATACAAGAAAGTCATAGCATAAGAAGCCTTCATGGCCGTTCTGGACCTGGACGAAGAATAACAAGAACAAAAGTTAAAAGAGAGAGCCGCTCTTCGAGTTTAGATAGAGAATTTAAACTGGTAAAAAGAGAAGGGCTTTCTCTTTTTTTACTTGACTATTTCTTTGTAACAGTCAAGTTTTATTACGATTTATGCTATAATAAAAGGGAAAAACGATGAAAGTAGGGAATGCAATTAAATGGATAGTGATAATATAAGGAGTATCATCATTCTTGTTATACTGGTCTTGTTATCTGCTTATTTTTCTTCTTCCGAAACCGCTTTTACTTCGGCTAACCGGATCCGCCTGCGCAATGAAGCGGAAAAAGGGGACAAAAGGTCCCAGCTCACACTAAAGCTAGCTGAAAACTTTGATGCTGTGCTCTCAACGATACTGATCGGAAATAATATCGTGAATATTGCCATGTCAGCGATCGCCACCTTGCTTTTTGTCAGCTGGTTCCCGGTTTATGGACCGACGATCGCTACAGTGGTCATGACGATCATCATCCTGATTTTTGGAGAGATCACACCCAAATCGATCGCTAAAGCAAAGAGTGAACCGCTTGCTAAAGCCTCCACGCCTTATATTTATTTTCTCATGACCATTTTCAGACCTGTATTGTGGCTGCTTAGACGCTGGAAACTCATGATCGATAGAGTGTTTCAACTGGATGAGACGGAGATCATCAGTGAAGATGAACTGCTGTCGATCGTAGAAGAAGCTGAAAGCGGCGGTAGTATCGAAGGACATGAAAGCCAGCTTGTAAAAGCCGCAATCGAGTTTGATGATATGGAAGTATCTGTGATCCTCACACCGCGTGTGGATGTCGTGAGTGCCGAGCTGGATTCGACGGATGCAGAGATCGAAGAGATTTTTATGAATCATAATTTTTCACGCTTGATCATATACGATGAATCCATCGATAATGTGGTAGGGGTCCTGCATGAAAAGGACTTTAACAGGTACCTGCGTGCCAAACAGACGAAACAAAAACCCGTTTCTTTACTCTCAGTGGTAAAGGATGTTATTTTTGTGCCTCCGGTCATGAATTTATCGCGACTGCTTAGACTGATGCAGAAGAGTAAGACGCATATGGCTATCGTAGCTGATGAACATGGCGGAACCATCGGTATTGCCACCATGGAAGATGTCCTCGAGGAACTTGTCGGAGAAATCTGGGATGAATCGGACATCATTGAAGAAGAGGTCGTTGAACTGAAGGCCGGAAAACGATACAAGGTCAAAGGCACAGCGAGTCTGGAAAAGATATTTGAACTATTCGGTCTGACCGGTTATGAATCGTATGTCTCCAATTCTATGAGTGGTTTCGTCATCGAAGAATTAGGTCAGTTCCCGCAGGTAGGGGACGCATTTAAATATTACAATATGAAAGTATCCGTCACAGCTGTCAGAAACAGACGTGTTCTTGAGGTCCAGATCGATTATCTGCCGACGGATACGACTGAAAAAACAGACGACTAAGTAATGGAGTGAATAAAAAAAAGCATGTCATTTTTAACAGATCCGTCTTTATCAACAGAAGAGATAGCAGAACAGCTTCTCGGTTGTCTGCTGGTAAAAGAAGCAGACGGTGTCATTACATCCGGACATATCGTCGAAACAGAAGCATATGTCGGTATAGAGGATCAGGCCAGTCACAGTTATAACAGAAGGAAGACACCGAGGATGACGGCCATGTATGAACCGGCCGGTACCATTTATATCTATAAGATGCACACCCATCTGATGCTGAATGTCGTGACTAAAGAAAAAGGCGATCCGCAGGCAGTCCTTATTCGGGCAGTCGAACCTCATGCTGGAACACACGTGATGGAGGAAAGACGAAAAAAACAGGGTGTGGAAGCCACCAGTGGACCTGGGAAGCTGACGAAAGCTATGGGGATCACGATGGGCGACCATGAAACATCGATCCTGAAGCCGTCGCTTTATATTGATACACACCAGAAAAAATCACCTGTCAGCATCGAAAGATCCAAGCGTATCGGTATCTTGAATAAAGGGAAATGGACAGATGCACCGCTGCGTTTCACAGTTAAAGGAAACCCTTATGTCTCAAGGAAAAAAGGACCGGTTAGAGTAGATAATGGGTGGGATGCTATGTTAGACTAAAAGGAGGGATTATTATGTCGAATGACTTATCAGGGTATATTGATAACGAACTGAAAGAGATGTTACCTAACTTTAAGTGGAAAATAATCAAAGAGAGCAAAAAGAATCTGATCGAGCTTTATCTGACGTTTCATGTCGAAACAGAAGAAGAATATCAGGTCCAGGATATGCTCGGCAAAAATAATGAACCTGGACTGGTTCAGTTTGAAGATGTCATCTGCTTTTACGATCCGGCTTATGCACATGTCAAGCCTCAAAATTATCTCGCTTCTTTCTCAATGGACAGTCATACGGGCATCGAGAAAGGTTATGTCGATGCTATTCTCAGACAGTTGAATTACACAACAAAAAAAGGAAAAGTTGAGCTGACTGAGTTTTTAAGAGATGATTTTGCCGATTCATACGCATTGACCTGGAAAGAAAGTAATCTGCAGAATATGGTCGACACATTGAAAGAAACTGGGCGATACAGTGAAGAAAAAATACCAATGGAACTGGATGATGAACAATCATTCTTAGAAAAGTTGAAAAAGGATGGCGCCGATGACGGAGTGGAAAGAGTTTAGTGTCGCAATAAATAATGAGGCCGCAGAAGCGGTATCTTCTATTTTCACAGAGCTTGGCTCGTCAGGTGTCTCTATCAGTGACCGCAATGATTTTCTGCATATGCCGGAATATGGTAATGACACATTATGGGAACTGGATGAAGAAAACTTCCCCAAAGATGGTGTGGTCATCAAAGGCTACTTCACAGAACATGATGACTTGGACCAGATCAATGACGAACTGACGCGGCGAGTGAAACAACTGGCTGATTACGGTATTATGATCACGCATCTGGATATCACTATGAGTGATGTCAAAGAAGAAGACTGGTCGAATGCCTGGAAAAAATATTACCATCCAGTAAATATCACCCGTTTTTTGACTATCGTCCCTCAATGGGAAACCTACGAGAAAAGATTTGACGATGAACGTATCGTGTACCTGGATCCGGGCCTGGCTTTTGGAACAGGTACACACCCAACGACTCAATTATGCATACAGGCTCTGGAAACATATGTATTCCCTGAAGCTAAACTTTTTGACGTCGGCACGGGGTCGGGGGTTCTCTCGATCGCCGCAGATCTATACGGGGCAAAAGAAGTGAGAGCCTATGATCTGGATGAAGTGGCTGTAACGTCTGCAAAAGACAATATCAGGCTCAACCAGCTCGAAGACAGGATCGATGTTCAAGCCAATAATTTGCTGAAAGACGTCAGTGATCAAGCGGATATTATAGTCGCTAATATTCTTACTGAAGTTATACTACCTTTTATCCCGGATGCCTATGCGCATTTAGAGGATGACGGGCTCTTTATTACCTCTGGCATTATTTTAGATAAAAAAGATGAAGTTATTGAATCTTTGATCCGACATGACTTTGATATCCTTCAGGTCAATCAGATGAAAGACTGGGTGGCTGTCATCGCTAAAAAAACAAAAAAGGAAGAGTGAAAAAATGGAAAATATGGAAAAATATATCGATCACACACTATTAAAACCCGAATCAACGGATATGGATGTACAGAAAGTCTGTCTTGAAGCAAAGAAACACAACTTTAAGTCCGTCTGCATAAACCCGGGCTGGGTCAAATATACTGCTGATTTATTGAAAGATTCAGAAGTGGAAACGTGTACGGTAATCGGTTTTCCTCTAGGAGCCAATACGTCTAAAGTCAAAGCTTTTGAAGCTGAACAAGCAGTGAAAGAAGGCGCTACTGAAGTCGATATGGTCATCAACATCGGTGCTCTGAAAAGTGAAGATTATACATTAGTCCACGATGACATCAAAGCAGTCGTCAATGCTGTAAACGGTAAAGCCTTAGTTAAAGTGATCATCGAAACTGCACTATTAAATGAACACGAAAAAGTAAGAGCCTGCGAAGCAGCTAAAAGAGCGGGGGCAGACTTTGTCAAGACATCGACTGGCTTTTCAACAGGTGGTGCCACCATTGAAGATGTCAAACTGATGCGCAAGACTGTCGGACCAGATATGGGTGTGAAAGCTTCCGGTGGTGTACGCTCGATCGAAGATGCCAAAGCAATGATCGAAGCGGGTGCGACACGTATCGGTACATCTAACGGTGTTGCGATCGTTGAAGGAAATGAAGCAACGGAAGATTATTAAGGGGTCACAGACACAGCCTGCCTTGAAGTAAGAGCTGAAAAGTTTTATAATTAATAAGAAGAAGTAGCCAGCACTCCTATAAGTGCTGGTTTTCTTATAAGGAAAGGCGAAAAGCTATGAAAACCTCGAAGAATGAAGGTGATACCCATGCCACAAAATAAAGATTATACCCCGCAGGAAGTTATCGCACTTTGCCTGACGTATATGAGCAGTGAACATGTGGGCTTTGTAAAAAGAGCCTATGATTTAGCCAACGAAGCCCATAAAGGACAGATGCGAAAATCCGGGGAAGAGTACATCATGCATCCGGTGCAGGTCGCAGGGATCCTTGCTGAACTGAAAATGGATCCTGTTACAGTTGCAACGGGCTTTCTGCATGATGTTGTTGAAGACACAGACTATACGTATGCGCAGCTGGCTGAACTGTTCACACCGGAAGTGGCCGATCTGGTCGATGGTGTAACTAAATTAGGTAAAATCAAGTTTAAATCCAAGCAGGAACATCAGGCTGAAAATCATCGAAAAATGCTGTTAGCTATGGCACAGGACGTCCGCGTCATTCTTGTCAAACTTGCTGACAGAGTGCACAACATGCGGACCCTTAAGCATCACCGTCCGGAAAAGCAGCGTGAGATCGCCAGAGAAACGCTGGATATCTATGCACCGCTGGCGGACCGCTTGGGTATCAATCGAATGAAATGGGAACTGGAAGACACCTCGTTAAGATATCTGAATCCTCAGCAGTATTATCGTATCGTTCATCTAATGAATTCCAGACGTGAAGACAGAGAGAACTATATTGAAGATGCTAAAACGGCGATCCAGAAATCCGTTGAGGAACTGGGGATCGAAGCACAGATAACGGGAAGACCCAAACATATTTATTCGATCTATAAAAAAATGAAGAGTCAGAAAAAGCAGTTCAACGAGATCTACGACCTGCTGGCTATCCGGATCATCGTCGATTCTATCAAGGACTGCTATGCGGTTCTCGGTGCCATCCATACAAGATGGAAGCCGATGCCGGGACGATTCAAGGATTATATCGCTATGCCTAAAGCGAACATGTACCAGTCCCTCCATACCACTGTACTGGGACCCCATGCAACGCCTTTGGAAGTGCAGATCAGAACGATGAAAATGCATGAAATCGCCGAGTATGGGGTTGCGGCCCACTGGGCATATAAGGAAGGCATCACCCAAAAAATAGATAACGATGAATTGAGCGAACACATCTCATGGTTCCGTGATATTCTGGAACTTCAAAGTGAGTCCCGCGATGCCAGTGACTTCATGGATTCGATCAAGCAGGATATCTTTAAAGATAAAGTTTACGTGTTCAGCCCCAAAGGCGATGTGATGGAATTGCCGAGCGGATCCAGCACGCTGGACTTTGCTTATCATGTCCATACGGAAGTCGGTAACAAGTCCATGGGTGCGAAAGTGAACGGCAAGATCGTTCCACTGAATTATAAATTAAAGACAGGCGATATCGTCGAGATGCTGACCTCGGCCAATTCATTCGGACCAAGCCGGGACTGGCTGAATTATGTCAACACCTCTAAAGCTAAAAATAAAATCAAACGCTTCTTTAAAACGCAGGAAAAAGAGCAGAATATCGAACGCGGCAAAGAGATCCTTGAGAAGCTGCTGCTGGAAATGGAATTTAATCCAAAAGATATCCTGAAAAAGGATAAACTGAGAAAAGCAGCGGAACGATTCAACTTCCAGACCATCGATGACCTGTATGCCGGCATCGGCTATGGCGAAGTCAAGAGTGCAACGGTTGCGAATCGTCTCACAGAGAAAGAACGTCGCGAACGGGAAAAAGAAACCTTCCAACTGGATGAGTCGACCAATACGATCGAACTCAAAAATAAAAAAGAGCCTGAGCGGATGAAGATCCGTCATGAAGGTGGCGTGGTGATCCAGGGAGCAGACAACCTGCTTGTTCGTTTAAGCAAATGTTGTAACCCGGTTCCCGGCGACGAAATCGTCGGCTATATCACACGAGGCCGCGGTGTATCAATCCATAGAAAAGACTGTCCGAACCTTCATTCATCAGACGATAACGAAGACCGGCTCATCGATGTTGAGTGGGAATCGACCGAGGCCAGTGCCAATAAGGACTATAATGCTGAAGTGCAGGTGGAAGGGTACGACCGCAGCGGATTCTTAAATGAGATCCTGCAGGTCATCAACTCTCAGACCAATAAGCTGAGTAATATAAATGGACGAGTGGACAAGAATGGAACAGCTATCATTAAATTTACGATCGCCATCCAGAACCTTAAGGAACTGGAACAGATCGTAGATAAGGTGAAATCTGTCCCGGATGTCTATTCTGTTAAACGTATAACGACCTAAGCTTTTAATACGATTAGGAGGATTCAAGTGAGAGCAGTGATTCAGCGTGCAAAAGAAGCACGGGTAAGAGTCGAAGATGAAGTGGTGGGGGTAATCAGCCACGGCCTGGTGGTTTTATTAGGTGTGGAAGATGCAGATACGGAAGAAGACATCGCTTATCTTGTACGTAAAATAAGCAAGCTGCGTATTTTTGAAGACGATCAGGAAAAGATGAACCTGTCTGTCCAGGATGTGAAGGGGGATATTTTATCTATTTCCCAGTTTACCCTGCATGCAGATACCAGAAAAGGCAACCGTCCCAGTTTTACTGGGGCAGCCAAACCAGATTACGCTGATGAATTGTACAGACAGTTCAATGCTGCATTGGCTGACGAAGGGATCCATGTAGAAACCGGGAACTTCGGAAAGCATATGGAGATCGATTTTATCAATGATGGTCCGGTGACTATCCTGATCGATTCGAAAAATAAATAAAGAAGAGAGACGGGGAAGTGGCGCCTGTCTCTTTTTTATTTTTGTCAGTCATTCAGGTGGCGCTGTTCGGAGAGTGTTTCATTATAGAAATAGAAAAAGAGGTCGAGAGTGACATCTCGACCTCTTGCCAGACCGTTCATAAATCGTTTACCGTTGAGAAAAATACTGGTCCAGTGCATTGTAGACAGCATCAGCGACCGTTGACTGATAGGCCGGTGTGTTTACCAGTGTGATATCATAGTCGTTGTTCATGTATCCCAGTTCAAGGAGGACTGACGGCTGAGCGTTTTGTCGCAGCACTTGATAATTGCCGTGTCTTACACCATTATTGTCGAGTCTGACATTTTGGGACAGCTGCTGGTTGATGACATCAGCTAATGATCGCTCATTATCCGAATAGTAATAAGTTGTTGTCCCAGACATGGAATTAGCTTCCGGGACAGCATCGTAATGAAGGCTTATAAAGGCATCCGCATTGGCCTGATGAGCATAGTAGACGCGGTCGTTCAGTGAGATATACTCGTCCGTACTGCGGGTCAAAATCACGTTGACGCCGTCTTTCTTCAACCGGTCCGCCAGCAGCAGGCCCGTGTTGAGCGTTACTTCTTTTTCAGTAAACCCACTGGAAGCGACAGCACCAGGATCATAGCCACCATGCCCGGGGTCGATGACGATAGTTGCTTCAGCCAGGGTCGTCGCATAATGTGAGGCCGAGGCATTCGGCAGGGTTTCTTTTGCACTGACAGTTTCAGCAGAGACAGTTTCCGTCACCCAGCTGGCTACAAAACCGCGTGTACCGTCACTTAATTCTATTTCATACCATTCATTTTCTTCCTTTAAAACATCAAATTCTTCAGCACTTCTCAGGGTGGTCAGTATGCCGGCATCTATGGTCGGCTCATGTCTGATATTTGTCGGTGTGCTGCCTACTCTGATTTTAAGCGACGCATCTGCTTTTTCTCCGGCGGCAGCACGTTCTGTGGGCTGATCGATAACAGCGATCAGATCGGCGTGAAGCCAGGCCACGCGATGATTGAATAGAATCTGAACCCAGTCATCCTCTCTGTATAAAATGGGGAATTCTTCACCCTGGCTGACTGTCCCGAGGATTTTAGAATCTGTCGTTGAAAACTGTCTCACGTTGACTTCTGCAGAGGTGATCCGTCCATAAAGCTGATTATCCAAGGATACTTCTTCATTTTCCACGAGCCAGCTGGCGACCCAGCCGATCTGGTCAGTTTCCAGGCGTACTTTATACCACTCGTTTTCTTCTCCAAGGACGTTCAACTGCTCCTGCTCATTCACTTGAGTGAGGATCTCGTGGGATAATCCGGGACCGTATCTGACGTTCAGTGTCGATGCCAGTACGGTTACTTTATTTTCATTGGCTAAAGCAACGATAGACCCCAGCAGGAGAACGACCAGACCGGTAATAAGCAGAATAAACAAAGAACGGTTATTTTTACTATGTAAGTGGCTCTGATCCATGGCTATACCTCCTTTTTTTTATGATTTGTTTTCATTATACCGATAGAGACGCTTTCATAGCAATAGGAAAGACACATTTTCTACACATTTCCATGCATAAATATAAAGAAAATCAGTATCAAAACCACAGAAAGTAAATGATGTGACCAAATAAGCTATGTGTAAAATTAATGTCGGAAGTGAAAAAGGTCGACCTAGACAAAAAGAAAGAAGACCCTTAATCTAGAGATAACGACAACGCTAGAGAAAGAGGTCTTCTTATGAATGAAATTATATCAGAAATCATCAACACTATAAAGGGTTCTTCTACCCTTTTAGAAACTGAATTAGCTTTAGAAACGGTTTTCCAGCGTATCACTCAAGAATTGCTTAGTACTGCTTTTAAACAAATTGATCTAGAACTACTTCATGATTATAAAGAACAAGGTTATGAGA
>NZ_FOLT01000012.1 GCF_900112455.1 Alkalibacterium subtropicum
GTATTGGTTGAGTGAACACTTTTGGTGCCAAGATGTCGCACTCATATAAGAAAGTTCACTCGAGTGAACACTTTCTCTACTTCCCCTGAAAAACACTCATCCAATTTCATATCAAAAAAATGTTGTCGATACTGCAGAATAATCATTACTGCTGACCAAACGTTGAGCCACATTTAAAACTTGCGTGCCCGAATGTTTAACTGCATCTTCAAATAGTTCTCATTTTTGACTTCTTGGCTGACAGTGCTTGATGTTCAGTGAGGGGGATCCCGCTGGCACCAAAATAAAACAGGGTCTGTAGAGCCCTGTATGGGATGATCGTTCTTTCAGTTAATCTGCCGCTCTCCCGATTTTTTTGTATATCTCTAATTAGAAATAATTACATTTTTGGTAAACACTAACGAGGTAGGGGTTTTTAAAGAAATGAGCAGCATAAAAAAGACCTCAGACTGTTTACAGTCTGAGGTCTTATCTGCCTAAAGGTTTGGAGTTGAATTAGGATCGACTGGATCCGATTCATCGGAGTCTGATTCTTCTTTATTTTTACGGATCTTTTCAGAAGCGTCTTCAACTTCGATAGCTACATCAACGTAGGCATCTTCAGCTGTTTCTTTCACTTCATCTTTCAGCGTACGGGCTTCATTTTTGATTTCTTCTGAAGCGTGATGCAGCTGGTCGCGTAACTCCTTAGCTGTTTTAGTTATGGTCAGTTTGATATTTTCTGTGGCTGTACCAGCTGTCTGAGACATTTCACCCGATTTTACTTTGGCTTTGTCGGCATATTCACCAGCTGACTTTTTTGAGTCATCCATTCTTCTTCGTAAGTCTTCACGTGTTTCTTTACCGCTCTTAGGCGCCAGCAATAAACCTAAAGCCGCACCGAATAAAGCACCTTTAATAAATCCCATAATAGTTCCTCCTTGGTTGATAAATGGTTAATGTTCTGTGTTTATTATAGACCAAATATGATTTTTTTTAAATTAGAACCACTTATAGCGGGGAAGTGGCACAGTAAGCAGACAGGAAATCGTTCCAATATTGAGTGTGATCGTTTCATGTTATACTGAAAATAATGAACCGGAAAGAACTGCAGCAGAAACTGTCAATGGATGAATGCTTAGGAGGAATAGCGATGAAATTTAAAAATCGTCTAGATGCCGGGAAGCAATTAGCTGATAGACTTGATGTGACTGATGCTGAAAATACCGTTGTGCTAGCTCTACCGCGTGGTGGCATCCCTTTGGGTATCGAAATAGCAGAAAGACATCGGCTTCCTTTTGATATCATACTGTCGAAAAAAATTGGTCATCCCACCCATTCTGAATATGCTATCGGTGCGCTATCCGAACATGGCGATCCGATATTAGATGAGACATCAGCGACCCTGCTTGATCCCGAATGGCTGACGACAGAACTCAAACGCATCCGCAATGAAATGGCCCGGCGTCAGCGGACATATTCAAAAGCACTGACAAAACAGCCGCTGAAGGGGAAAACGGTCATACTCGTCGATGACGGAATCGCTACAGGTATGACGATGAAAGCCGCAATCAAAGCGGTCGAGGCACAAGAAGCTGAAAAAATCATCGTGGCTGTACCGGTCATCCCAAAAGACACGTACCACGAGCTGGAGAAACTGGTGGATGAGGTGTCAGTCGTCGAGGTCCCTGACATGTTTCGTGGGGCTGTCGGCGCCTATTATATGAGTTTTCCGCAGGTCGAGGATGAGGAAGTAATGGACATGCTCCGTTCTTTTCACGATCCGTCTGAATGAACCTGGGAAGGTAGAGTAAGCTGACTGATCGTAACAACGCGAGCATCTTTTGGATCCTTAGTTTATTTTTGCAGAAAAGCCGGCATGAGAAGCAGTAAAAAGTCACTCCTGAAGTAGAATGAGAGTGGAGTGACGGAGGCACTAAAGGAGGATAAGTGATGAAAGCGATAGTGATCGAAAGATTTGGTGGAGTCAACGAATTAAATATGAAAGAGATCGACAAACCTGAATTAAAACCCGACCGTCTGCTGGTGGAAGTATTCGCAACGAGTGTCAATCCCGTGGATACAAAACGGCGTAGCGGCTCGTTCGGTGGGAAACTTCCGATGATCGTGGGAAATGATGTGGCTGGCAAGGTCATGGAAGTCGGTGAAGAAGTCACAGGTTTTGAAGTCGGAGACCGTGTCATGGCTAACGGATCTAAAACGTATGCCGAAATCGTATCCGTCCGCCCGGACAGAACGGTAAAACTGGATGACTCTGTCTCTTTTGAAGAAGCGGCAGCAGTACCCCTGACAGGACAAACGGCATATGAAGCGCTCGTTAGACGCGGGGATATAAAAAGCGGCGAGAAAGTGCTGATCCATGCCGGGTCTGGAGGTGTCGGCTCTCTTGCCGTGCAGATCGCCAAGATCAAAGGCGCATGGGTAGCTGCCACCGCCAGCGGAAGCAATCAGGAGCTGCTGGAGTCTTTAGGTGCCGATCGTCCTGTCAACTATGAAAAGGAAGATTTTGAAACAGCCTTAGAAGATATTGACCTTGTGCTGGATACATTAGGTGGAAAAGTACTGGAGAAAAGCCTTTCGCTTATTGATAAACAAGGTCGACTGTTGTCTATTGCCGGAGATCCCAGTGAATACGTCGATACAGAGGACTATGATGCAACATCATTCTCGATGAAGCCCACGCAAGCAGCCCTCAGTCAGCTGCATGAGTGGCTGGCCGAAGGAAAGCTTGAACCGGTCATCGCTGACGTCTTACCATTTACAGAAGCAGCTGTTAGGAAAGCCCACGAAAAAAGTGAAACGGGTCATGTCCGGGGGAAGCTGATCATTAAAATGAAAGAATAAAGGATTTCTTAATTCTTTTTTAAAGAAGCTTGGGTATACTGAAAAAGAATGAATAGATGAAAGCTGCAAATAGGAGGATAAGCGATTGAATATCGGAATAGATAAAATAGGTTTTTATACACCTGATCAATATGTAGATATGGAAAAACTGGCTGAAAAAAGGGGGGTCGAACCCGCCAAATACACTATAGGGATCGGACAGGAAAGAATGGCCGTTGCTCCTCTTCATGAAGATGCAGTCAGCATGGCCGCAAATGCAGCCCTGTCGATTCTGGACGATGACGATAGGGAAAAGATCGATTTTGTGCTGTTTGGCTCGGAGTCTGGTGTCGACCATTCTAAATCTGGGGCAGTCTGGGTACACCACTTGACCGATATCCAGGAAAATGCACGTTCGATCGAACTGAAGCAGGCATGTTACGGTGCGACGGCCGGACTGAAAATGGCGATGGGTCATGTGGCTTTAAATCCCGACAGTAAAGCGCTGGTCCTCGGTTCTGATATTGCGAAATACGGACTGAATACACCCGGAGAACCTACTCAGGGTGCCGGTGCGGTCGCAATGGTCATCTCCTCAAACCCTCGGCTGATGGCCCTGGATAACGACAGTGCCGCAATGACTAAAGACATCTCAGATTTCTGGAGACCCCTGTATTCAGACTATGCCTTCGTTGACGGAAAATTTTCCAATGAATCCTACCTTTCTTTCCTGAAAGAGGTCTGGGAAAAGTATAAAGAAAAAACAGACAGAGAGTTAAACGATTTTGAAGCGATCTGTTTCCATCTGCCGTACACAAAAATGGCGAAAAAAGCACTGCTCAGTCTGACTGAAAACGCACCTGAAGAGGATGCAGAACGCTTGATGGGTCATTATCAGAACAGTATTACCTATAATAAACAAGTCGGTAACGTATATACCGGCTCCTTGTACTTGAGCATGCTGTCCCTGCTTGAACAGTCTGAGGAACTGCCTGAAGGGTCACGTATCGGCCTGTTCAGTTATGGTTCAGGCGCCGTTGGCGAGTTTTTCAGTGGCGTTATCCAGCCGGGGTACAAGGCCTATCTCAATAAAGACACACATGAATCCCTCTTGAATTCCCGTCAGGAGCTGTCGCTCGATGAATATGAAGAACTGCTGGAAAAATCTTTACCTAAAGACGGTTCCGATATTGAAACCAACAGCGAAAAAATGAACAAGGGTAAAGCCTATTTGACCGCTATCCAGGATAATATCAGAAAATACGAAGTAAAGTGACCGTGTAGAAGGAATAGCGGATCCTATGTTTTCAAGTCGCCTCTTTTTATAAGAAATACCATACAAAAAAGGTATCAGCACTGTACTGATACCTTTTTTTGTTTGAAATTAAACCTTGATGGAATACAGGCCAGTATAAGAAAATTTGAGGAGAGGCTCAACGAAAAAGTAAGATACCTTTGCCTGGTGACGCCTGATCATTCAGCTGAACAGACTATAATTCCTCCATAATGTCCAGTATCTGGTGTTTGGCAACCTCGATCATACCTAAGGCCAGTTGGGAGTCTGAAGTTTGGAAAGTGCGGATAGTACGGATAGTACTGTGTTTGTCGAAACTGAGCACCCAAAGATTTCACGCTTTACCAACTCACAATGATGGACAGCCAGCAAATTAAATCACTCATTCCGCGTCTTTTTTTCGTGCTTCTGCCCCCCATAAAAGCATTCCTTTCATCGTGATAAAACGTAATGATGATGTTTAAAAGAATACATATAAACTAAGCCTAATTAGTCCAAGTGTAATATTATTGGAATAAACCTATTGACTTAGAATGAAGTATATAGTAAAGTTGTAAAACGTAATGATTACGATTTAGATGTTTGCTGAAAAAGTGAGTATAATGGCAGTCCCTAAGAAACGCACATCAAAAGCGAAACAGAAAAAAAGACGAACGCATAAAGGATTGAATACACCGGGAGGCCTTTCGCTGGATCCTTCTTCAGGTGAATACAGAATGAGTCATCGGATATCAAAAGACGGTTATTATAATGGAATAAAGTGGTCGACAAGTAAATCGAGTAAGTTGTCAGCGCTAAAATAAAAAGGGGAGTGTGACTTTTGGCTAAAAAGAGCAAAATAGAAAAGCTGAAGCGTCAGCAGAGAACAGTAGAAAAATATGCGGCATTACGTCAGAAACTAAAAGAAGAGGGAGATTACCAGGCTTTAGCCAAACTGCCTAGGGATGCGTCGCCCACGCGTTTGCAGAACCGCGACGAAACAGACGGGAGACCACGGGGCTACATGCGTAAATTTGGGATGTCCCGCATCACGTTCCGTCAGCTGGCTCACGAAGGTAAAATCCCCGGAGTCATAAAAGCCAGCTGGTGATCCTGAAGGACAGCCTGGCAGTAACTGGAAGAGGAGAAAATGAAAATGAGTGCGAAAATACCCGTAACGATTATTACAGGCTTTTTAGGTGCCGGAAAAACAACATTGATCAATGAACTCCTCCGGCAACCCTATGATGAGAAAGTTGCAGTCATCGTCAACGAATACGGTGATGCAGGAGTGGATCACAATCTCGTCGTTAACGTGGAGGAAGAAGTTTACCAAATGAATAACGGCTGTCTGTGCTGCACATTGCGTACAGACCTGTCGGATACTCTGCGGACGATCTATAACTTAATAGAAAAGCAGACGGTTCTGATCGATCGTATCGTCATAGAGACTACCGGTTTAGCGGCACCCGGGCCCATTGTGCAGACATTTATGCGTACAGCATTCTTGCAGGATCATTTTGAGATCGATTCTGTACTGACGTTAGTGGATGCCGGAAACGGCTTGTATCAAATGGCCCATTATGAGGAGTCGATCGCTCAGATTGCCTTCGCAGATAAGCTGTTTATGACAAAAGCAGAACAGGAAGACGATCATACTGTTCACCTAGTGAAACAGAAACTGCGGTCACTCAATCCTTTTGCAGACATCGACAGATTGAATCTGGATGGTGTTTCGGTAAATGACGTCCTCGGGTTGGCTCTTTTTAAAGAGCAGACAGTTAAAGCGGATGATGGTCCGCAGGTGGAAGAAACCCATCACAGTCATGAACACCATGATGGACACCATCACGAAAACGGCGGACATGAACATCATCACGGTCCCCACTCGGAAGGTATTGTGACGCTGTCGTTGAAATCCAGAAATCCGATCCACCCGACACTTTTCGATATGTGGATGAATGAACTGATCATGACATATGGGATGGACTTGTTAAGATATAAGGGGGTACTGCAGATGTACGGGGAGGCAAATCAGGTCATCTACCAGGGCGTGAATATGACGCTGAGAACTGCACGCAGTGAACCTTGGGGTGAGAAAGAACGTGAATCTGTTTTCGTATTTATAGGGAAAAATTTACCTCTGGAAGAAATGAAAGAGTCTTTCCAAAAGTGTCTTGTAACTGAAGATTTGATGGAAGAATTGGCAATGGAAGTGAAAAATTAATATAAGGAGTGGCTGATAATGGCTGAAAAAAAAGATGTATCGACAGCACGTCGAATGATGAAAAGTCCGAATAAGAAAACGGCGCGACGCGGACTTAAAGTGATTAAACAACTTAAAAAAATCAAGCGTGGAGTAAAATAGATCATGAAAAACAGTAACTTAGGCGTGGGGCTGCAATGAACACTTTTACTTAGGGGGCATATATACATGCAAAATCCTTTCTCGGTCCCGCATAAAAATCGTGGTCGGGCACTGTAGAATAGCTTTATCAAAGAATAACAGCTCTGAAGGACAGCAGGGAACAACTGCCGTCAATGGGTGGTGACGCCTGAGATGATGATAAGGACAAGCGAATCAACACATGGCAGGAGACTGATCAGTTCTGAATATTGACTATCTTCATGTGCTGGTGTAGAATAGGTACGTTTAGATTATTATGAAATGAAAAGGTTGTGACGTATGAAAACATTCAAAGGATTGAGTGTTCTTCTGGCAGCACTAGTTGTCCTAGTGGGCTGTACCGCAGATGAAACAGAAACAAATGAAGAAACTGAAACGACGGAACCAGAGATCGACGAACTGGTTCTTGGCTTCTTCCCGTCAGCTGATGTAGAAAATATGGCTGAAACTGCGGAGCCTTTCGGGACATATCTGTCTGAAGAACTCGATATTCCCGTGTCGACAGAAGTACTGACCGATTATTCCGGTTTGATCGAAGCCATGCGCAACCAGCATGTCGACATTGCCTTCCTGCCACCCTTTGCCTATGTACAGGCAGAAGAACGGGCAGAGGCCGAAGTTCTGCTGAAAGCTATACGTAACGGTTCGGCTACTTACAGGTCCCAGTATAGTGTGCCCGCAGACTCTGATATTGAGACAGTCGATGATCTGGTGGAAACAGAGGGTTTGGTATGGGCCTTTACCGACTATGCCTCCACCTCGGGCTATCTTTTCCCGGCCCAGCAGCTGATGGATAAAGGGGTCGAGGATCTGGACGAGCATTTCATGCTGCGCGAAGTCGGGGCGCATGACCGAGCCATTCTTGCTTTAGTCGATGGGCAGGCAGACTTCGCCACAACGTTCCAGGATGCACGCGTCCGACTCGAAGAGGAGATTCCCGATATCAATGAACAGGTGAGAGTCATCGGAACGACTGACGAAATACCGAATGCGACGTTGTCAGTCAGAAGTGAACTGCCTGAAGACGTCAAAGCAGCTATCGAAGAAGCTTTCCTGGCGATCAATGATAATGAGGAGATGCTGGGAGTTCTTGATGCGGTCTACAACTGGGAAGGCTTTGCTCCAGCTGAATCAGAGGACTACGATATCGTACGAGAGGTTTACGAAGAATTCCAGGATTCGATCGAATAAAAAAGAACTGTCAGTCAATTTCTTCAGTCCCATGTAATGGGGACAAAAGAAATCTTTGACTGACAGTTTTTTAATAGAAAAGAAAGAATAAAATAGGGATGAAGATCGCCGGCACAAAATTCATGACTTTGATCCGGGTAATCTCGAGTATATTTAGTCCGAGAGCCAGAATGATCAGTGAACCGACCGCATTGATGTCATTGATCATCGGATCAGTCAGAATACTGTCGAGCCCGCTGGCGAACAGGGTGATCACGCCCTGATACACAAAGACGATAACCCCGGAAAAGAGGACCCCTATCCCCATACTTGAAGCAAGGATGATACTGGTCAACCCGTCCATAACGGATTTTGTCAAGAGGATAGTATGTGTACCCGTGAGGCCGCTTTCCAGCGGTCCGACGATCGACATGGCACCAACTGCCATGATCAGACTGCTCATGACAAAACCTTTAGATATAGAGGCGGATCCGTTCTTACCGGGGAAACGACTCTCCAGCCTGTCTCCCATCTGATTGATTTTCTTATCTAAATCAATGATCTCGCCGATCGTCACACCGATAACCATGGATAGGATGATATAGATCGTATTCTCTCCAGACGAGAGACCCGTGATCCCGATATACAGCGCAGAAAGAGCCAACGCTTTCATCAGCGCCTTTTCAATGTGCATGGGAATCCCCTTATTAACAAATAAACCGATGATACTGCCTGTAAAAATAGCCAGGGTATTGATAATTACACCGAAAAACATAACATGTACTCCTTTAGCTAAACCGATAGTCTATGTGTTTATATTATAAATGGGATGGGTGGACTATACAAATTAAAATCAAAGGTGAGCATATGAGAGAATGTTTATTATAGTAGCAGAGGAAACTGACTATGCGTCAGTTTCACCACTTTTATACATACTTTATGCACTTTGGGAACGCGGAGCTCACTCTTCTTTAATAACGTGCGTGCCTTTCGGGGAAGAGGAAGCCAGCTGGAGGACACGCAGCGATACACTTCTTCTCTGTGATAAGTAAAAAACGATCACCCCTATTAGAATAGGAAAGATCGTTTTTGTCTAAAGCATATTGTAAAAAGAATCATACTGAACTCAACAATATATGTCCTATCTCATATCTGTTTCTGACCCTTTTGTCGAGGCGTCTGACTGCTCTGCAAGTAAGTCGCGTATTTCTGCCAAGTAAGATTCGACAGTCGGGGCTTTGACTTCCGGTTCGGGCTCTGCTTCTTCTTTACGCGCCAGTTGATTGATGATTTTGATCATAATAAAGAGCACGACAGCAATGATCAGGAAATCTAAGACAGCCTGTAAAAACAAACCGTATGTCAGCGTGGCCTCGCCGACTTGAAAAGACAGCTGTTTAACTGTGGCATTACCTGAAAGAGCGACGATGATCGGTGTGATGATATTATCGACGAAGGCAGTGACGATAGCTGTGAATGCAGCCCCAATCACGATACCGACGGCAAGCTCCACCACGTTTCCGCGCATGATAAAAGCCTTGAATTCATTTAACATAAAATCATTCCTCTTAAAATATTTTTTCTTCTTACAGTATAACGTATTTTAATCTTTGAATATAGGTGATGCCTGTCTTATTCCGCTAGCTGATCGACAAGTTTAGGCGTGACAACTGATGAAATAGTTTTGTTTCATGAAAAAATATGAGAGGATTTCTAGAATGCTTTCGTCTAGAGATAACAAAGAAGGATGAATGTCCAGTCAGACATTCATCCTTCTTTGTTGGTAATTTTCCATCTATGACGATGAGTTCATAGCAGCTGAATCAGTGACGATCTGCCACTCGATACCGAAAGGATCTTTCACTTGACCATAGGCAGGACTGAAACTTGTTTCTGCTAAGGGGATGATCACTTCTCCCTCAGCTGAAAGTTTTTTGAACAGACTTTCCGCTTCTGTGACATTTTGTGCATCAAGCATGAGCGTGATAACGGAACCGGGAGCATAGGGCTGATCGGGAAACGTATCGGCTAACATTAAATGTGAATCGCCTACCGCTATGCTGGCATGCATGATTTTATCACCGTAACCTTCCGGGATCGCTCCACCCATTTCCTTCGGCCAGTCTTTGTAAAAGTCCATACTGTCAACGTTCGTGTCAAAAGCAGCTGTATAGAAGGCGATTGCTTCTCTTGCATTTCCATTTAGCATCAAGTAAGGCGATATACTAGTAGTCATAAGATAAAACTTCCTTTCCTTTTTAATCGATAATTATGTCATTTCCAATAGACATGTGGAAATCCAGGGTTTTACTCACTACAGAAACTATACCATGGGACGACTGAGATTTCTTTTCTGATGAATCCGTTCAGTTTGTTGTTGTCCACCTGTCAGAGTGGTGATTTTATAGCGTGAATCGACATGATCAGCAGCAGAAATGTGCGGGAGAGTGGGTGAAGCAGACTGGTATCTTTATAAAAAGCCAGTGAATCACACAATCGATTTTTTAAAGAAGGTTGACTTAAAGGGGCGGACTAAGTAAGCTGGTTTTTTAAGGTAAAATTTTTTGATTAGAAGGTTGAGGTCCGTCATGCAGCGAAGTGTGAAATTATTTATTAAATATGTAAGCTTGAATATGCTTGGGATGCTGGGGATTTCTTTTTATATCCTGGCAGACACCTTCTTTATTGCTCAAGCTTTGGGGCCGAACGGGATCGCCTCTTTAAATCTGAGTATTCCGGTCTTTGGCATCATGCATGGTTTTGGTCTGATGCTGGGTCTGGGAGGAGCGACGCGTTACAAGATCCTGTTATCTCAGGATAAGCAGAAGCAGGCGAAGAAAGTATATAGTCAAACGCTTATGTTCGCGCTGACGCTGGGGCTCGTGTTCTTGCTTGTAGGCCAGTTGGGTGCAGACGGAATCGCCCGTTTTTCAGGCGCCGATGCTGAAACCTTCGGCTCTACGCACGTTTACTTAACGACCATTCTGTCTTTTGCTCCTTTTTTCATTTTAAATAACAGTCTGCTTTCGTTTGTCAGGAACGACGGCGATCCGACACTGACGATGTTCGGGATGGTCATCGGCAGTGTGCTGAACGTGGTGCTGGATTATATTTTTATCTTCCCGCTTCAAATGGGGATGTTCGGCGCAGCCCTGGCGACGAGTCTGTCACCCATCATCAGTTTGAGCGTGCTGAGCATTCACTTTTTCAGACCCTTGAACAAGCTTTCCTTTGCTTTTCAGAAAGTCGAGATGCTTCTGATTCAGGATGTCATGTATCTGGGCTCTTCTGCCTTCGTAAATGAAATATCAGGATCCGTCGTCATGTTCACGTTCAATACGATCATATTTTCGCTCGAAGGAAATGAGGGTCTTGCGGCTTACGGCATTATTGCGAATATCTCTTTTGTTGTCCTGTCATTATTTGCCGGCGTGGCGCAAGGGACCCAGCCGCTGCTCAGTGAAAGCTACGGTCTGAAGGATCTCAAACAGATCAAACAGGTACTGGCTTTGTCTTTGGGGACAGCTTTTGTCTTAAGTGGCCTGATTTATGCCGGAACCCATCTCTTCAGCGACCAGCTGATCCAAGCGTTCAACAGTGAACAGAATGACCATATAGCGGACATGGCCACCACAGGACTGCTGATCTATTTTGCCGGCTTCTTTTTTGCGGGGCTTAATATCGTTTCGACCAGCTACTTTGGGGCGACCGATCAACCGAAACGCTCGCTGTTCTTTTCAATGCTCAGAGGGGGCATCATCATCGTACCTTTAGTTTTAGTGTTAAGCCAGTTCTACGGCATGGTGGGGGTTTGGCTGTCTTTTGTCCTGGCAGAAATGCTTGTTCTGGGACTGATCGCCTGGAAGATGAATCCTGGAAAACGAGTGAAGCGGAAGAAAAGGGTCGGGTAGCTCCCGGTCCTTTTTAATTTCTCTATAAAATAGAAACGGTAATGTGATATACTACGATTAAAGTTAAGCGATTACATAAATTGATGTTTTGACAACAAAAAGGAACAACTTTATTACAGGAGGACTTTAAAAAATGCCTGATAAAACACTTATTCACGTCAACGATGAAAAACTGGAATTCCACCTGACCAATCAGCATGTCAGCTATATTTTCAGAGTCTTTGAGAAAAGCCAGCAGCTGGAACATCTATACTTCGGCAAGCAAATCCATCACCGAGGATCCTTTGATTTTCTGATCGAAAGAGAGCCCCGTTCGTCGATCAATCTGAATGAACGGGACTATACCTCCTCTCTTGAGCACATCAAACAGGAATATCCGGGGTTCGGAACGACAGATTTTCGCTATCCGGCCTATGAACTGGAATATCCGGAAGGCGACCGCATCTCTCATCTGATTTATGATTCCTACACGGTCCATGAAGGGAAACCGAAACTGGACGGACTGCCGGCCACTTACACTGAGTCAGCCGAAGAAGCTCAGACGCTGGAAGTGGTTTTGAAAGATACCCATTCCGATTTAACGATCAGCCTGTTTTATACAGTGTTTGAAGGACGTGCGGTCATTACACGCAGTGCGAAATTCCATAATGCCGGAGACAAAACGATGAAGCTGAATCATGCGATGTCACTGAGCATCGATTTTCCTGACAAAGATTTCGAGATGATCCATTTGAACGGAGCCTGGGCGAGAGAGAATCACATCGAGAGACAGCCCTTGTTCAAAGGGGTCCAGTCGATCTCCAGCGCCCGCGGAGCCAGCAGTCATATGCATAATCCATTCTTTGCGCTGGCCCGGCCGGAAACGACTGAAAGGCAAGGCGAGGTCTATGGCTTCAGTCTAGTCTACAGCGGAAATCACTTGGGTCAGGTGGAAGTGGATACCTACAATGTGACGCGCGTGACGATGGGCATCAACCCTTATCAGTTCCAGTGGAAGCTGAGACCGGATGAAACCTTTCAGACGCCGGAAGTGGTCCTGGTCTATTCAGACACGGGCATCAACGGCATGAGTCAGACGTATCATGACCTGTACCACAATCGTTTGGCCAGAGAACCCTGGAAGAACCAGACCCGTCCGATCCTGATCAACAACTGGGAAGCGACGTACTTTGATTTCAATGAAGAAAAGATCATAGAACTGGCGGAAAAAGCTAAAGATGCCGGTGTGGAACTCTTTGTCCTGGATGACGGCTGGTTCGGTGAGCGAAACGATGATACGAGTTCTTTAGGTAACTGGACAGAAAACAGGTCCAAACTGCCGCGCGGCATTGAAGGTCTGTCTGAAAAGGTCCATGCGCTGGGACTGAAGTTCGGTTTATGGTTTGAACCGGAAATGATCAACAAAGACACGCCGCTTTATCAGGAACATCCTGAGTGGGTGATCCATATGCCGGCCAAGCCGATGTCACATGGACGCAATCAGTTCGTGCTGGACTTTTCCAATCCAGAAGTTGTCGATGCTATATTTAAACAGATGGATGCGGTCCTGACTAAAGGGAATATCGACTACATCAAGTGGGACATGAACCGCTACATTACTGAGCCCTTTTCGACGATCCTTCCGCATGACCAGCAGGGGGAGCTCTATCACCGCTATATTTTAGGAGTGTATGCCTTATATGAGAAACTATTGGACAAGTACCCTGACTTATTGATCGAGTCCTGTGCCGGTGGAGGCGGACGCTTCGACCCGGGCTTATTGTATTATGCACCGCAGGCCTGGACGAGTGATGACACCGATGCGGTCGAAAGGCTGAAGATCCAGTACGGCACGTCCCTGGTCTATCCGCTGTCGAGTATCGGCAGTCATGTGTCTGCCGTTCCGAACCATCAGGTGGGACGCACGACGTCTCTGGATATGCGGAGTGCAGTGGCTTACTTTGGGACATTCGGCTATGAACTGGACGTGACGCAGCTGACTGAGCGGGAAATGGATAAGGTGAAAGCACAGATCGCTTTCTTCAAAGAGAACCGAAGCCTTATCCATGAAGGGACCTTTTACCGTCTTTCGAGTCCGTTTGAAGGCAATGATGCGGCCTGGATGGTCGTTTCAGAAGACAAGAAAGAAGCGCTGGTCGGGTTCTATCAGGTCCTCGCCCAGCCGAATCCGACCTACAGCCGCCTGAAACTGGCTGGATTGGATGAAGATACCGTGTATACGACCCTACCGGACGGAGAAGAACGTTACGGGTCTGACCTAAATACGATCGGTCTGCTTTTCAGTGAAAACGAAAGACAGCGGGGCCACTTCTGGTCGAAAAACGGAAAGACCGACTTTTACAGCTGGATCGTGAAACTGTCGGCCAAAGACTAGCTGCTTTTTAAAGGTGAGCGTGTACCTGAATGCCGGGAGATTTCTGGCGTTCAGGTGTTTTTTTAATGAAACTATTCAAATGGTTTGGTTCCCGCTTGTCATGAGCCGTATAATAACAGTAAGAAGATAATGGTTGACACAGAAGCTGATGAGCGGCAAATTACAGTTAAAGATTACAGATGTAAACAAAAATCTAACCATCAAGGGGATGAGTGAAATGTCAGAGAAACAGCATACTGATCACAATGAAGAGCAAGAGACACAGAATCGCGACCCGTCCAGTCACTCCGATCACGAGGATATGAAACATGAACATCACGACAGCGAGGGTGAAGGCCATCACGGTCATGAAGCTCATGGTGGTCACGAAGGCCATCATGATCATCATGCCCACATGGTCGAGGATTTTAAGAAACGGTTCTGGATATCTCTTGCCGTATCCGTTCCTATCGCCATCCTGGCTCCGATGCTGCAGCATTTATTCGGATTTGAGGTGTCTTTCCCTGGATCTGACTTAGTCCTGTTCGCGCTCGCCACCTTTGTGTTCTTTTACGGCGGAAAACCGTTCCTTACAGGGCTGAAATCAGAAGTCTTAGACGATCATACGCCCGGGATGATGACGCTGATTTCTTTAGCCATCACGACGTCCTATGTTTACAGTACGCTGACCACCTTCTTCATTGAAGGCAGTGATTTCTATTTTGAACTGGCTACACTGATCGTTGTCATGCTTTTAGGACATTGGATCGAGATGCGCTCTCAGATGGGGGCTTCCAAGGCTCTAGAAGAACTGATAAACCTGATGCCCAATGATGCGCATAAACTGGATGAGAACGGCAATACCACAGAGGTATCCGTCGAAGAGCTACATCCGGGAGATAAGATCCTAGTCAAGTCCGGAGAAAAAGTACCTCTAGATGGTGAAATTTTGGAAGGAAATTCGTCGATCGATGAATCGATGCTGACGGGCGAATCTGTTCCGGTCGAGAAGAAGGAAGGACAGAATGTCATCGGCGGATCCATCAACGGTGAAGGGGTATTGACTGTAGAAGTCAGTAAAGTTGGAGAAGAAACCTATCTTGCACAAGTCGTTGATATGGTCAGAAACGCTCAGGCCGCGAAATCACGAGCACAGGGTTTTGCAGACACAGCAGCGAAGTGGCTCTTTTATGTGGCGCTTGGTGCAGGGCTTTTAACCATGCTTTACTGGGTTAATGTCTCCGACTTCGAGTTTGCCCTTGAGAGAACGGTCACCGTCCTGATCATTGCTTGTCCGCATGCGCTGGGTCTGGCGATGCCTCTGGTGAGTTCCGTCTCCACCTCCATTGCCGCACAAAAAGGCCTGCTGATCAGAAACCGCACGCAGTTCGAATCCGCACGCACCATCGACAAGATCGTCTTTGACAAAACCGGGACCTTGACCGAAGGGGCTTTTGGCGTCGATGCTGTGATACCGGCAGACGGTACATCAGAAGAAGACCTGCTTCAGCTGGCTTATTCCGTGGAAAGTCAATCCGACCACCCTATCGCCAAAGGGATCGTGCGCGAAGGTGAAGAGAAAAATGTTCAGCGTCTGGGTGTGACAGATTACAATAATCTGACCGGGAAAGGTCTGGAAGCGAAAATCGATGAAGACACGGTGTCAGTTTTAAGCCCGGGAGCGATGAAAGAAGAAGGGATCGCCTTTGATGAAGACCGTTATAACGAACTCTCCCAGCAGGGGAAAACCGTCATTTTTGTACTGAAAAACAAGAAACTGCAGGGCATGATCGCGCTCAGTGACATCATCCGCGAGTCGTCTTATAAAGTGATCAGGGAACTGACAGAGATGGGGATCGACACGGTCATGATCACTGGGGATAACCAGCGTGTCGCTGACGGTGTCGGGAAAGAACTAGGCTTGACTGAAGTGATCGCAGAAGTGCTGCCTGATCAGAAGTCGGAGCATATCAAACGCCTGCAGGAAGACGGCTCCAAACAAGTTGCCATGGTCGGTGACGGCATCAATGATGCGCCGGCTCTCGCTGCTGCAGACATCGGGATCGCCATCGGAGCCGGAACGGACGTTGCGATCGAAACGGCGGATGTCATTTTAGTCAACAGTGATCCCCGGGACGTGCTGAACGCCTTGAACCTCTCGAAAGCCACCCACCGGAAAAACATCCAGAATCTGTGGTGGGCCGCAGGATACAACATTATTGCGATCCCGCTGGCAGCCGGTATCCTCTACTATCAGGGCATCATCATCACACCGGCGATCGGAGCAGCCGTCATGTCCTTAAGTACGGTCATCGTAGCCATCAATGCCCGCCTGCTCAGTATGGATGATGAATCAGACGACGAGAAAGAAATGAAACCAGCAGCCGAAAGCAAGTAACCTGGATAAAGTGAAAAAGCGCGAAGGATAGGAGACGTCACTCAAAGTGATGTCTCCTATCCTTCGTGCTTTTTTCTGCAGGTTCGAAAGGAAATGACAGCTTTGTCGCTTTTTTACTATGAACCTACTCGCTCCAGGCGAGTAGGACCCTCATTTGATTATGTTGGCGGGTGTATTGCCTGCCTTTGTCTGAATTTTTGTATCAAGCCAGTCATTTTCCGCGGCCAGTTGGTAGAAGAGATTATACATGTGTCCACTGAAGGAAAAGATGATCGGAGTGGTCATTAAATGGTGGAAGTTGTGGCTGCCGGTTTCAAAAGGATACCTGAGCTGGGATAAAAATGCTTTGCTAATGACAACTCCGAGAAGAAATTTAACGGAGTGGTAAACAAATGCCCTTTCATCTTACTACTAAATAGATTCAGTGCTTGAGCAGTTACTACATGGCATTTTTAGTACCAGGCCGGCTTGGAAATCAGGATCGGTGGGTAAAAGAAGAGAGTTATTGTTACTTATCGCTAGACCTGACAAGCTCAGTGGGCACTTTAAAAATCGTTTATACCCACTCAGAGAAAAAGAGGATTTAGTGAGCAGAAATATAAAAAATCAACTGAAAAGATAGAAGAGAACCTTCGGCATGAAGGTTCTCTTCTATTAAATAGTCTTATTTTTCGAATTCTTCCAGTATGTTCAGCAGGATATTTTTGGCACGCTGCAGGTTTTTGTGTTTGGAATGTTTGAGGATGTCAGCGACCTGCTGGACATGATCGCCTTTGGCTCCGGCGCTGATAGCCAGGGAACGGGCATGGAGACCCATGTGGCCTTTTTGGATGCCTTCAGTGACGAGAGCACGGACGGCCGCAAAGTTCTGAGCCAGGCCAACTGAAACGATCACCTGTTCAAGTTTAAGTGCTTGCGGATGATCCATGATCGAGTGAGCCAGCTTGGCTGCAGGGTGGATGGAGATCGAACCGCCGACTGTTCCCACGGGCAGAGGCAAAGTCAGTTCGCCCACCAAATCGCCGGCTTCGTTTTTCGACCAGGATGTTAAAGAGCGATACTGCCCGGACCTGCTGGCATAGGCATGGACACCGGCTTCGATCGCCCGCCAGTCATTGCCAGAGGCCAAGACCACGGCATCCACTCCGTTCATGATCCCTTTGTTATGCGTCACGGCACGGTAGGGATCGATTGTTGCGACCTGTGTAGCTTCAACGATACGGTCCCTGACTTCTTCCCCTGAAAATTCACCGGTCTTCAGCTTGTGTGCCGGGATCACACACTTGGATGTCGCCAGACACTCGGTCGCATAATTCGTCAGGATGCGGAGAAGGGCTGTTCCACCGGTCAGCTCTTCGATGTAAGGCGCGATCCCTTCCATCATGGTGTTGACGATATTCGCCCCCATCGCTTCCTGTGTATCCACGTGAATATGAACGGATAAAAAAGTGGGGATGCCGATGTCCGTGTCATCGTCCAGGAGACGAACTTCCAAATTCTTCGCTCCGCCGCCGCGCTTTACTATGGAAGGATAAGCTTCATTCGCCCGGCTGAGGATCTCCTGCTTCGCTTCTTCAACGTTTTTTGTCGCTGCTTCGATATCCGGCACATTTTTAAGCGTGACCTGGCCAATCATCATTCTCTGGGTAACCGTTGTTTTAAACCCGCCGGCCGAGCCGATGATCTTTGCGGCAAAACTGGAGGCGGCAATGACGGACGGTTCTTCTATGGCCATAGGCACGACCAGTTCTTCCCCATCGATCACATAATTCATCGCCACACCCAAAGGCATGGAATAGTTACCGATATAGTTTTCAATCATATGATTGCCCGTCTCAGGGTCAAGTTCCAGTGTCCGGTCCAGGAGCTTGTCTTTTTCTTTTTTAGAAATCACCCCGGCCAAAAATAAGGAATCAATTTTATCATCATGCTTCTTTTTGTAGAATTTAGTTAAATGTGTCGTATCCATCGTATCGGTCCTTCCTTATTCTGTCTCTTCCATTATGAATGATTTCACGAAAAAAGAAAAGCAGGAGTCCGTATTCTTAAAAAAAGGTTTACTTTTTGCTCAGCCTTTAGTATAATCAAATAGTAATGAATCATAACGGTTGCTTAGCTCAGTTGGGAGAGCACTACCTCGACAAGGTAGGGGTCACTGGTTCGAGCCCAGTAGCGACCATATTTAATAAGCTTATCACTATTGACCAACCCCAATAGTGATAAGCTTATTTTTTTGTATACTATGCATGCCTTCAGCTTAAAATAACAGTGAAAATATATTATCGGTCCTTCCTGTCCGTGTACTTTTCAAGCGATAAGCCAATTATTGAACAGCTGCGGACTGCTTTGAGCTATGATTATGCGACCAGCGGCCTGGATTATTCTGAAGGGACTCTGCATAACGCTGGAGGCACGCTTGAACTACTGGGTACGGATTAAGAAGTGCAAAACTGGTTCAGCAAGTATACGATGAAAGAAATCGTATGTGTCAGTTAATAGAATTAAAATAAGGTGACGGTAGAACCAGTCTGATTCTACTGTCTTTTTCCAATTGAAAGGATCCTTATAGGGTTTGAAAAATTGATTGCATCCCCTCCGTGAGGTAAGAAAAGTTATACCGGGTGCGGAAAGTGGGATTGGGTGCCCTTCATAAGGTTGTAAGAGCTGCGAAGGGCACAAAAGCCTGTGCTTAGATCCCTAGTTATTTATCTCTAACTTCTCCATTTTTTCTAAAAGCTGAGTGATTTTAGTATTCAGTTCTTTTATTTCATTACGCTGACTTTCAATTTCTTTGTCAGGGTCATTCATGAAGAATGAAGTCATCGTACTAGTCAAAGCGCCGAACAATCCTATGCCCGTTAACATCAAAACGATAGCAGTTAACCTGCCAACATGTGTCGAAGGAGAGATATCACCGTATCCGACCGTAGTGGACGTCACGAAAGCCCACCACAATGAATCAATAAAATCCACATTCTCAGCTATCGAATAGAAAGTCGCTCCCGTCAGTAAAATTACAGCACCGATATACATCATATAGATAAATCCGTTTGTTTTGAGGAATGCTTTTACATGCTTCGTCGCTTTACCGATAACACCTAAGATCCTTGTTAAACCAAATAATCGTGACGTTCGACTGAATCGAGAAAGACGGGATGAACGGGTCAGTCTGACAAATCTGGTTATTCTGAATATAGCGAAAGCAGAATGAAAAGGAATGATTGCAACCAGATCAAAAATGTTCGTCTTAAAAAATGACTTTTTGTTCTCCGATAAATATAAGCGGACAAAGTAATCCATAGTAAATATGAGTAAAATCAGTGTATCTACCTCTTTAAAAGGAGATGTATTCAGGTTAACTAAGGATATAATATCTAGTAGAACTAAATTTACTGATATAAGTGCCAGAAATATAATGACTAAATCGTATCTTTTCTTCAGTGTTGTCACATTCATCACATTACCGCTCTCTGTTGTTTAATATTTTAACGAAAAACTCTAAAAATCCTGCGAAGTTAATTATATTTTTTTATTATATATTAATCCAATGTCAAAGGATATAGATAGAGGGAATAAAAGCAGCACCTCAAGTCATCTTAGAACGATGATTTTAAGGCGCTGCTTCTTTGTTATTGATTTCTTTTCAGGCTACTGATTCAATGAAACATCTTTCAGCATCATGATACCTGTTGGGTGGTGCCATAAGCCTTCAACATCTTCACTGACACCAAGCAGGAATTCCGAGTGGTGGATGTATGACATTGGTGCTTCATCAACAAGGATTTCTTGTGCCTGGCTGTATAATTCCTGACGTTCATCCTGATTAGGGTTCTGACGTGCTTCTTCAAGCAGTGAGTCTAACTCATCTGTGGCAAAGAAAGTACGGTTACCTGGTGTTCCGAAGTTAGCAGAATGGAACATTGGGTACATACCATAGTCGGCATCTCCTGTAACTGTTGTCCAGCCAAGAATGAACATGTCGTGTTCGCCGGCTGCGGTGTTTTCCAGATAAGCACCCCACTCAACGATCTCGATTTCAACATCGACGCCGATTTCCTGAAGTTGAGCCTGAACGTTCGTCGCGATATCGATTCGGTCCTGGTTGTCGTTTGTCCATAATGTTGTTGAGAAGCCGTCTTCGTAACCAGCTTCAGCCAGTAATGCTTTCGCTTCTTCAACATCATAGCCTAAACCTGATACATCTTCATCATAACCGAAGACATCCGGAGCAAGGGGTCCGATAGCAGGAATACCGATTCCCTGGTAGATACCATTGATGATCTGGTCTTTGTCGATGGCCAGTGAAAGTGCCTGACGTACAAGTTTGTCATTAAACGGTTCTTTTTCAGCATTGAATCCGATATAAGACAGTGAGACGGACGGCTGCTGGTTGACGCGGATGCCGTCTGTTCCTTCTACACGACTGATGTCAGACGGACTGATAGGGTCAGAAACGTGTACAGCACCAGTTTCCAAGTCAGCTAAACGTGTAGCACCTTCAGGAACGACTCGGAAAGTAACGGAATCAAGTGCAGGTGCACCACCCCAGTATTCTTCGTTCTTTGTCAGTACGATCTCTTCTCCGGAAGTCCAGCTTTCAAAGACAAAAGGTCCTGTACCTACTGGATTCTGGTTGATAACACTTCCTGGTTCTTCGCCATCTTCAAGTGCAGCGTAATCTTCTTCAATGATTTCAGCTGACATGATGCCCCCACCGTTATGCGAGATATGAGCCGGTAATGGTGAGAACGGATACTCTGTAACGAATTCGATCGTGTAATCATCCACGACATTGATCTCTTCTACCATTTCATATAAGAATGAACGGGGTGAGGCAATATCTTCATCTAAGATACGATCAAAGTTCGCTTTGACAACATCAGCATTAAATTCAGATCCGTCATGGAAAGTGACGTCTTCACGTAAAGTGAACTGCCATGTCAAGTCGTCTACAGCTTCCCATTCTGTTGCCAACCCCGGCTGCAGTTCCATATTTTCATCTGTTACAAGTAAAGACTCGTAGATGTTATAGGCTACATTACTAGATGGTGTGTCGTTAGAACCGTGTGGATCCAATGAAACAGCATCTGATAATTGAGCAATGACCAGGTCGCCGCCTTGAGCACCGTCCTGTGCCTGTTCATCGCCTGTCGTTTCAGCGTCTGCTGCTGGCTCGCTGTCATCTGTTCCACAAGCTGCCAATAATAATGCGGTGGCTGTTAATGAAGTCAGCAACAGTGATTTCTTGTTAACTTTTTTCATGTTGTAACACTCCCCTAATTTTTTAATAGTTGTTAACTCTAAAATATAATTCATAATATATATCATATAAATTTAAAAGGCAAGGCTAAAATGTGATTTTGATTAGAGCGTTTAATATAAAACTCATCTAAAATGTCTGTATAAAAGTAATGGAAACGTTTTATGTGTAAAATATTATTTTTTTATTTTTAATTAAAAAACGATGAGAATACTTATCTTTTTAAATAATTCTTACTTTATCATTATATAATAGGTTTTTTGATGTGGAAACTTTGTATTAAAATTAAAAATTACCAGAATTATATTGCAAAGTTCTAATCGATATGTAAGAATGGACCATGTAATTTAATTAGATAACTCTAATTTTCTTATAAAAAAACCGATTATAGATTTACCGGCACAGTAGATAAAAAAATCAATTAAAAGAAAGGGTAAGACTTATGCATGAAGAAATAAGTATGAATACAGTTGATCCAAAGCAAACACAGCAGTTGGATCCTAATATAGTAAGATTCAAGGAATTCTGGAAAAAGTTCTATAGGAACAAGTCCGCTCTGATTGGGCTGACTATGATTACGATTTTAATATTGATTGCTATTTTCGCCCCTTATCTGACTCCTTATGAACCCAATGCTCAAAATTATGATGCATTGCTTGAGAGTCCGTCCTTTGAGCACTGGTTTGGAACAGATCACCATGGACGAGATATTTTCACTCGAATCATTCATGGAATGGGTATTACACTAAGAGTCGGATTCTTTTCAGTACTGATTGGGATGACGATCGGAGTGACCCTGGGTGTTATTTCTGGCTATTACGGGAACTGGGTAGACACGATCATCATGCGTTTGATGGATGTTCTGCTTGCTTTCCCTGGTATCCTGCTTGCTTTGGCTATTGTCAGTGTTTTAGGTGGCAGCATCAATAACGTGATCATCTCAGTTGCCATCTTCTCTATTCCCGTTTTTGCCCGGATCTCCAGAGGATCGACGCTTGAAGTACGTGAACTTGAATATGTAGAGGCCGCACGAGCACTGGGGGCGAATGACCTGCGCATCATCGGCGGACACATTCTGCCCAACATCATGTCGCCAATCATTGTACAGGCCACATTGAATATAGCAACATCCGTACTGACGGCAAGTGGTCTGTCGTTCCTTGGGATGGGTGCACAGCCGCCTACGCCAGAATGGGGAGCTATGCTTAGTGACGGTCGAAACTACATGTGGGATGCCCCGCACGTTGCGACTATTCCCGGTCTGGCTATCGTTGTTGTTGTATTAGCATTTAACATATTCGGTGATGGTCTCCGCGACGCACTGGATCCAAAATCGAAAAATTAGGAAAGAGGGAAATCCATTGTTAAAATTTTTAGGTAAACGTTTTGTACAGATGATTCCCGTTTTAATTGGTGTCACTATTTTGACTTTTAGTATGATGCTGCTTATTCCGGGTGATCCTGCGCAGATTATGGCAGGAGAAAGTGCGTCGCCGGAACAACTTGAATTAGTCCGCGAACGTTTAGGCTTGAATGATCCTATCCCCGTTCAGTACTGGGATTATCTTAAAGGTGTTCTTACCGGAGACCTGGGAGACTCTATCAGGAGCGGACGTCCTGTAGCTGAAGAAGTATTCGGAAGGCTTGCCCCGACAGTGGAACTTGCCTTTTACAGTACATTGCTCGCAGTGTTTATCGGACTGATCGCCGGAGTTATTTCCGCCGTACGCCGTTATTCTGTGACAGATTCAGTCATTATGTTCGGTGCCTTATTCGGCTTGTCGATGCCTAACTTCTGGCTCGGTCTGATGCTGATTCAGTGGCTGGTTATCGGAGCAGGCTGGTTCCAGGCTTCAGGATGGGGAACCCACCAGCAGATGATTCTTCCGGTGATCACCCTGGGAACGGCGGGGTCGGCTATTATTGCACGGATGACCAGGTCAAGCATGCTTGAAGTGATCGATATGGACTATATTCAAACGGCTCGGGCCAAAGGGGTCAGCGAACGTGTCGTTGTTTATCGCCATGCTTTAAAGAACGCCATGATTCCTGTTGTTACAGTCGTGGGTCTGCAGTTTGGTTCACTACTCGGTGGAGCCGTGCTTACAGAAACGGTTTTTGCCATCAACGGGCTGGGAAGACTGATCATCAACGCTATTAGAGCAAGGGATTTCCCGATCGTCCAGGGGGGCGTACTCGTATTCGCATTTCTTTTCGTCTTTGTCAACATTATTGTGGATGTTCTATATCGCTTCCTGAACAAACGTATAAGTTTAAATTAATTTAAGCTTGCTAGGAAGATAAAGACAAAGGACTTATATAGAAATAAAAGATCGATATTTTGAGAGGATTGATTGAGTTGACAGAAAAACTACTTCAAGTGGAAAATTTGAAAATCTCTTTTGATACGGGCGAGTCCCTGACAGAAGTGGTTTCGGATGTTTCCTTTGAGATTTCTCATGGTCAGACCTTGGGAATCGTAGGGGAATCAGGGAGTGGAAAGAGTGTTTCTGCCCGTTCCATCATGCAGCTTTTAGATAAAAATGCTGTAGTAGATAAAAGAAGCAGTATCCGATTCAATGGTGAAGAAATTACAGAAAAATCAGAAAAAGAAATGAGAAAAATAAGAGGAAAAGACATCGGGATGATCTTCCAGGATCCGATGACCTCTTTGAATCCGACGATGAAGATCGGCAGACAGATTTCGGAATCGATTCTTATCCATGAAGAGGTGTCTAAAAAAGAAGCGGCTGTTCGTTCAAAGGAAATCATGCATCTGGTAGGGATACCGGACGTTGATGAAAGATATGAGCAGTATCCGCATGAACTGTCAGGTGGGATGCGTCAGCGTATCGTCATTGCGATCGCGCTGGCGTGCAGCCCGAAACTGCTCATCGCGGATGAGCCAACGACGGCTTTGGACGTAACGATTCAGGCTCAGATTTTAGAATTGCTACAAGAAATACAGGAGAAGACAGGGACGTCCATCCTGCTTATCACCCATGACTTTGGAGTCGTTGCCAATATGTGTGAAAACATCGTTGTCATGAATCAGGGCAGAGTCGTTGAAGCTGGGACGACTAAAGAAATCTTCAGTCATCCAAAAGAAGATTACACGAAACGTCTTCTAGCCGCTATTCCTAATCTGCACGAGGAAAAGACAGCCGAGGCTAAAGCTAAGTTGATGAAAATCTATTCTGGCACACAAGAGAAGATCCTTGAAGTCAATGGATTAGCTAAGCATTTTCCGCTGGGCAGAAAAGCAACACTGAAAGCCGTTGATGACATTTCGTTCGAAATTTATCGCGGGGAAACATTGGGTCTCGTTGGCGAGTCCGGTTCCGGAAAGTCGACCACTGGCCGAGCGATCCTGCGTCTGCATGAACCGACTTATGGTGAGACGATATTCAATGGTCTGGATATCAATAAATTCAAGAGAAGACAAATGAAGAACATGCGCAAAAAAGTCCAGTTCGTCTTCCAGGATCCGTATTCCTCACTGAATCCGCGTAAGAAAGTGGAAGACATCATCGGTGAAGCGCTGGATATTCACAAGCTGGCGAAAAGTAAATTGAAGCGCAAACAGCGCGTTGAAGAACTCCTTGATCTGGTCGGTTTAGACCGCTCGTTCAGCCAGCGGTTCCCGCATGAATTTTCCGGCGGACAGCGTCAGCGTATCGGTATCGCCCGAGCGCTCGCTGTGGAACCTGACTTTATCGTGCTGGATGAACCGTTGTCAGCGCTGGATGCCTCTGTGCAGGCGCAGATCGTTGATTTGCTTGAAGACCTGCAGAGAAAACTGAACCTGACGTATCTTTTTATCGCACACGACCTAGCAACGGTCAAAAAGATTTCCGACCGTGTAGCGGTTATGTATAAAGGAAATATCGTCGAACTGAGTGATTCCGAAGAACTGTTCGAAAACCCGGTCCACAACTATACGAAGAAACTCTTGTCAGCCATTCCGGTTCCTGACCCGCATTACGAAGCAACCGGCGGTCACATTTCTCCTGACGAAGAAGAAGAGATTTCTATCGATGGACAGAAACTCACAGAAATCAGACCGAATCACTGGGTCCTTCAGTAAACAGAAGATTATAATGTTCATACGCGCCCGCAGCGCGTATGCTCCATTTAAAAATCTTTGAATAGTAAAGAGCAACAGCTTCTGCGTCGAAAAGACCGGAAGCTGCTGCTCTTTTCTTTTGTATTCTGATTATCTGACTATGATTGGCGTGCCCGTCATGAGTTGGAAGGTGTGTGAAGGTAACGGAAAAGTGGGATTGCATGCCCTTCACGAGGAAGGAAGAGTTGTGAAGGTAACGGAAAAATGATATATGTACTCTTCACGAAACAGAAGGAGCAGCGAAGGGCACAAAAATACGCTGAGGACAAAAATCTTAAAGAGCTAGAACAAAAGGCTGACAGTAAATAAAAAAAAAACCAAATCAGAAGACTTGGTTTAATTTTGGTGATCCACATCGATAAGTATTGATTATTAATAATTTCTGTTGGTGAGGGTCATTACTTCCCTGGAATAAGTGATAGAATCCATATAGTATTTACTGATTTGTTCTTCGTTAAGATTCATTTGAAGAGATAAAGTATTTACAGAATCCCAATCACCTTTTTCGTAAGCAATAACCAATTCAAGCATAGGGCTGAATACACCTTTTTGACAGATGAGAGCTTTTCTGACATCTTCGGAGATCAAAAGGTTCTGCAAAGCTTCATTGATAGGCTGATCGAGCAAAGCATCTAAGGTTGAAAATAAAAACATGCCGTAAATATCATTACTTTGAGATTTAAATAGACTATTTTTGGCTAATAATTCACCAAAATGTGCTCGGATGAGAGTCAAGTAGAGTAATTCATCGGGTTTATTCGTGGCTAAATCTTGTAACATGAGTATATGTATCCATCTCTTTATTTGGTTCAAACCCATATAAACTAAAGACTGATGAAGCTGATCGATAATATCACCGGATTTTGCTTTGTTTTGCTTTGTACTTAGCAGTAATCTATGCGATAAATTCACATCTTTTTTTATGATGTTCGTCAAGTTGTCAAAAGAGGGTTCAGGTGCCTGGAGTTCATTCATAAGTTCTAGATAACTCAGTTTTGGTGATTTTCTATTACTGGTTTTCCCAATGATATGTGGTTTTGCAAAAAAGTAGCCCTGAAATAAATGAAAGCCCATTTTTTTGGCAGATTCGTATTCCTCTTTCGTTTCTATTTTTTCAGCAACTAATATTTTGCCATCCCTCATAGCGCGTTTCACATCTGTTTTTATAGAATCTAACGGCCTGGCCATGATGTCATATTTAATGATCGTTGAAATATTGATCACAGGTGAAGAGGTATACTTTTCTATAAAATCATCCAAAGCAATTTTATAACCCTTTTTCTTTAATGCTGTGAGCCTATTTATAAGTTTGGTATCAATCTTTGTGTTTTCTAGAACTTCAATAACCAAATTTTCAGGCGCAATCAGCTCGATCGAATCGGAAAAGAGAAAATCATAGCTGAAATTTACAAATGATTTTTTGTTTTGGGTGATGCTATCGGTACCTAGTTCAAATAGTCCACTTACTACAGCAGCAGTAGCTTGTTCGGCAGATACATGATTAAACCGCTTAGCCGTTTCACTATCTCTGTACAATAATTCATAGCCATATACTTTCATGGCTCTGTTAAAGATGGGTTGTCTTGCGATGAACATTTGAGGATTCTCCTTTTGCTAAAAAACGAATAAGGCTGATAGTTCAGAAATATGAATAACAATCAATGGACGTTACGGACATGACATCTTTGAGTGAAAGGCTAAACAGCTGCACGGCCGTCTTGTATGTATTCTCGTTTCATTAATCTTGACTTTTACCGTGCTAACAGTTTCCTTTTAGACTAGTCGGCGGGAGTATAGTTTTGAAAACATTCGATCTCATTATTTTTCTGTCCACTTAAACGCATTCAGATATTAAAAGTCGCAGGCATCTGTGCCAGTTTATAACTTAATACATTTAACTGATTGGCTGTTGGGCGTATCTTTTGCATGGCTGCCTTTTACTTAGACACAGCGGCATTATTTTTAACAGGGCCAGATCTCTATGCCGGCAATTTGTTTTCCTCAGTGGAAACATTTAGCCTGTTTGCTAAAGTTGAATTGCTTTCTGCGATTGTTTGTACTCGAAGGATAACATTTTTTATACGGCCCATAAAGCCGATTATTGCACCAGACAATACTTCTATGCATCTTTGGGTTTGATTTCTAGTGCTTTAGTTAGTTTCTTTAAAAATCTAAGCTCATTAAACTTTTTTAGAAGTGTAGTGAAGGGAGTATATATTTCAGTAGAAAATCTCCAAGTAAATATAGAAATTATAATTAGCCTAATCGATTTTTCTATAAGGTGATGAACAGAATTTACTGAAGTGACTCTGTTATAGTGCATGTGTACTTCGCAGTCATCCAAAATTCATTTATTCTTTCTGCTTCACCAAAAAAATCCTCACTAATCCGTTACGGATCTCTGGTCCTGCTTCTATGTATAAACTAGCTATGTCCTTACCCGTCAAAACCCGGCAACTATAACAGAGATTAACTCTCTCATTCTCCCGTTTAGTTTATATGCTAAATATAATTATCAGCTAGAATCTGGTGAAAATCAAGATATAAATTAATTTAAATAAAAAATATATATTATTATAGATAAGGTGCGTACGGATTGAGGCATGTGTGAAAATACTAACTGATAATCTCTAGATGATTTAGTCTTAAAAATAAGCTGCAATAATAGAAACGAGTTTGCCTTTTTCAAATATAAGAAAAGTTGAAGGGAACGGAAAAAATCTAGTGTGCTATCCAGTACGACACCAGTGATTAAGGTTACGAAATAGTGAATGATATGCCCTTTGCGAGGTGGGCAGAGCTGCGAAGGTAACGGGAAAGCGGATTGTGTGCCCTTCATGACGCTACGAGAACTATGAAGGTCACAAAAAGTCCAAAAATAAAGAATAACTATCTAGAAAGAGCGTTATAAAATATGAAAAAACCAAGTCCCAAGACTTGGTTTTTCTTTATGCAAGCAGGAGAGCATCTTCCGATACGTCGCTGCCGCTATTCTTCTTGAATAAGTTGAGTAAGTCTGGAACGGTCAGGTTTTCTTTCTCTTTACCGGAGACGTCCACGACGATGCGGCCGTTGTTCATCATGATCAGACGGTTGCCGTAGTGAATCGCTTGCTCCATATTATGCGTGATCATTAAGGCGGTCAGTTTCTTCTCTTTAATGATCTGATCCGTCAAGTCCAAAACCATCTGACTGGTTTTTGGATCGAGTGCTGCCGTATGTTCGTCTAAAAGTAACAGTTTAGGAGTGACGAGTGCAGCCATGAGCAGGGTAAGGGCCTGGCGCTGGCCACCGGAAAGGAGTCCCACGTCCATTTTCAAGCGGTCTTCAAGCCCAAGACCCAGTTTTTTCAGCTCATCCCGGTAAACTTCACGATCTTTTTTGCAGATGCCTCGACCGAGTCCGCGTTTTTTTCCGCGCTTCCAAGCGATAGCCAGGTTCTCTTCGATACTCAAGCGGGAAGCCGTCCCCAGCTTGGAATCCTGAAACACGCGGCTGATGTGAGACGCCCGTTTATAGGCAGATTCTTTCGTGATATCTGATCCACCCAGCAGGATCTGTCCTTCATCGACAGGGAAACTTCCGGCGATACTATTTAAGAAGGTGGATTTACCTGCACCGTTCCCCCCGATGACTGTAATAAAGTCACCTTCGTTTACAGTGAAATCGATACCTTTCAGGACATGGTTCTCATTGACCGATCCTGCTTCAAACGTCTTATGAATATTCTTCAGTTCTAACGCTGTAGCCATGATAGAGCGCCGCCTTTCTTATTAATCATTTTTGTCGATTTAACTTTGCTTTTTGGTTTAGACAGGCGATTTTGAACAGCCGGCAAACGTAATGCCAGTGCCAGTAAAATCGCGGAGAATACTTTCAAGTCCTGAGGGTTCACGTTCATTTGTAAAACAATCAGGATGAGCAGGCGGTAAATGACCGAACCTAAAACGACCGTCATCAATCGTTTTGCGATCGACAAGTTACGGAAGAACACTTCCCCGATAATGATGGAAGCCAGCCCGATAACGATGGTTCCGATTCCCATGCTGATGTCCGCGTAGCCGTTATTCTGAGCCAAAAGCGCACCGGACATCGCGATCAGGCCGTTACTCAGCATATAGCCGATCACTTTCATCACATTGGTGCGGATGCCGTTTGCTTCACTCATTTCGTTGTTGTCACCGGTCGAACGAATCGCCAAGCCCACTTCAGTGTGAAAGAACATATGAAGGGCAAGGATAACGAGTCCGACAGCGATCGAGCCGACAAGCAGGACGGCGTTCGTTTTGTTCAGACCGAAACTTTCGACCGTGCGGATAAGAGTTCCTTCTCCGAGCAGTGAGATATTGGCCTGACCCATAATGCGTAAGTTGATAGAGTAGAGACCGGTCATCGTAATGATACCGGAAAGCAGCGCTGGTATTTTCCATTTCGTATACAGTAATCCGGAAATGAGCCCGGCCGCCATGCCACCCAGCAAAGCGATCAGAACGGACAGCCAGGGGGCTACACCGGTTACGATCAGACTGGTGCTGACGGCAGCGCCTAAAGGAAAACTGCCTTCAGCCGTTAAGTCGGCAACGTTCAAAATTCTAAATGTCAGGTAGACCCCGATCGCCATAATGGCCCAGAGCAGGCCTTGCGAGATACTTGATAATAGTAAAGCCATGAATAGTTCCTCCTTATTCCTCTGAAAGTGAGATGCTGTCTGAATCGATACCTAAAGCATCCGCCATGTTTTCATTGACGTAGAGTTCCAGTTCGTCAGACATTTCTACAGCCAAAGTTTCAGGTGACGCATCATTTTCAATGATTTCCAACGCCATCTGGGCTGTTTGACGGCCAAGGGATTCGTAATCGATGCCGTAAGTGGCTAGTCCACCGGCTTCGACCTGATCAGTCGATCCTGCAACGACAGGCAACTGGTATTCCATGGCGATTTCACCTACAGTCTCCGCTGTACTTGCCAATGTGTTGTCGGTCGGGATGTAAAGGCCGTCGACGTCCGATGCCAGACTGGTCAGCACCTGCTGCACATCATTGGTCGTTGTGACTGTTGACACTTGAGCCGTTACACCGGCGGCTTCCAGTTCTTCAATGGCCATGTTGGCCTGGATCTCCGAGTTCGGTTCGCTTGAATTATAGATGATTCCGATCGTTTCGGCGTCTGGAACAATCGATAGCAGTAATTGGATCTGTTCTTCGATCGGAACCATATCGCTTGTGCCGGTGGAGTTAGCTCCGGGTGCCTCATTGCTTTCGACTAAGCCGGCGTCCACTGGATCTGTGACAGCGGTGAATAAGAGCGGCTTCTCCTGTTCGGCGGTAGCCAAGGCCTGAGCCGCCGGTGTCGCAATGGATAGCATTAGATCATTGTTTCCAGACAACTGTTCACTCATACTCTGAAGATTGGACTGGTCACCCTGGGCGTTCATCACGTCGAAGGTGATCGATTCCCCGTCAACGTAGCCGGCATCTTTCAGTTCAGCGATGAAACCATCTTTGGCGGCGGTCAGGGAATTGTGTTCCATGAACTGCAGGATTCCGACGTTCACTGTTTCCTGTTCTTCTGCGGCACTTTCTCTCGTATCATCGGACCCGCAGGCTGCTAAAGTCAAGCCAACCAGTCCTGTTATTGCCATACCCATTGCTTTCTTTGTCATTAATTTTCTCATCTTTTTCTCCCCCTATGATTTTCCTTCTTTTTGTCTAGCTGTTTAATCCTGACATCTCATGAAAAAAGATGAATTAGCTACCAACTAACGCATACTGTACAACTTCTACGCTACGCTTCGCATACCATGCTAAAGCAGGAAGTCTTTCAGCAATTGCGCAGTATGCTCATTCGGGATTAAACAGCTTTTCTAAAAATAAAAACACCCATCTAGATATAAATAATCTAAATGGGTGCCCCAAAAATTCACGCATATATTAGCCACTTAGATTATTTCATCCATGTGGCTAAATTTGATCAACTCAAATTTCTTTAGCCATCACAGATACAAAATCAGTTTTTATGCTGATGTTTGCATCCATGATGTCAGTCATGTCTACAAACAGTATCTAAAATAGCTAAAGTAGAAGTGATTTAATTGTTTGCTATGAAGCTCTGTCGTTAACATGGGCGTCACTCCTGTAAAAGTTGATGTTCCTAGAATACGAGATAAATGAGAGTAAGTCAAGATGAATATTAAAATATTTTAATTTAATTGATTTTCACTCACTAAATCAGTCCATTAAGTCTTCGTACACATCTCTGTCGATTTCTCTGGCATGCTTGATCTGCAGCTGTCCGTCAACCAAGCCAGGAGTCGTTTCGACTAATAAGACAGTGTCGTCTCCGCTGTCCAATGTAAAGAACTGGCTGATTTGTGAGTCATCTTCTATCGGAAGGTAGTTTGAGATAATGTCCACAGTCTGTTCGTTATCCGTGTCTTCGCTGAAAGCCAAGTCTCCGGCCAAGTCCTCTGATATCATCATTTCATCCAGCAGTTCCGCACTCGTTTGTGGTCTTGAATTCTCAAAAATGATCCATGCACCCAATCCGATAATACTGATTACAAGCAATGCAATTCCTATTGTTTTTCTTTGATTATTAGTCACCATAATGTAGCCATCCTTTGGAATCAATAAATTTACTGATGGTATAAAATAAACGCTCAGTATTTGATCTGTGTCTTTACATTACTATAATAGCGGTTACATTTAAACCCTTATTTTATAATAGAAGAGATGAATTTTGCCGACTAAAAAATCCTTTAAAGCTAAAAGTTGCCCTAAAGGATTTATTAGTTATGTATCATTGAACAAAGTGCGTATGTTTGGCTTTCCAGTCTTCCAGCTTAATATTGACCCAGAAGCCATATATGCCAAGAGTAATCACGGTCAGTGCCCACCATTTGATCCAGTTGCCGAACAACCCCAAAGCTGAACCGGAAAAAGTCATGCGTCTACCGTCAATGACCGTATGATTGATTTTCCAGGCAAAGAGCCGGCAAAGTACCCACGGATATAAGAGTCCCAACGAGAATATAGTAAGGATCGCTCCTAACACCGACCAGGCGATCAGATCAAATAATCCTCCGTCAAAAAATGACGTTCTTCCATACTTTTGTTCCATGCCTGCTTGTGAAACTGTGGCCATGCTTATCTCTCCTTCTCCTATTTTATTCCTGCATACTATAAAACATATTATGTATATTTACAATAATAAAGGATTAAAATCTTTTTGCAATAGATGTTAAGAATATCCTAGTATATGTTAGGGCAAGTAGAATCTGACATCTAATAAAGGCTGTGACTCGATTAAATGTAGAAAAGTCCCTCCGGCTCGATCATCGAAGAGACTTTCTCACATTAAGTCTTCCTTCACGCTAAAGACTTCTATTCATCCACTTTCTTCAACGGTTTAACTGCCGGACCGTTCAGCACATCGCCCGAGTAGGAGAAGCGGGACCCGTGGCATGGGCAGTCCCAGGAGCGTTCGCTGTTGTTCCAGTTCAGACCGCACCCCATATGCGAGCAGGTCGTCTTGACCAGGTGCAGCTCGCCGTTTTCATCGCGGTAGCCACCCATTTTTTTACCGCCGACGGATACCAGTCCGCCTTCATCCAAGTCCAAATCTTCCGGCGACTTGTCAGGCCGCTGCAGTTTCGTTTCCAGCAGATCCTTACCAACTGATGTGTTCTTTTTGGAGAAGCGCTGGATGTCTTTTCCTTTCAGCTTATTCCGTGTCGGATCGAATAAGTCCACGTAGTCATTTTCTTCTCCGCTTAAGATATCAGTCAATATCTTGGCGGCAGAAACACCCATCGCCATGCCCCATTTATTGAAGCCGGTTGCGACCAAGACATTTTCTGATGTGCGGGTCATTTTTCCTATATAAGGCACTTTATCCAGTGTAGTCATATCCTGAGCGGACCAGTGATATTCGACCTCTTCAAGGTCAAACCATTCTTTGCCAAAGGCCAAAAGATTTTCAAAATGGACCTGATTCGGCGGATTGCTTTTACCGGTCTGGTGACTGTCTCCACCGATTAGGAACAAATCTTCTCCGCTATTAGTAGGAATAGACCGCAGCGAACGGATAGGGGACTCGGCGCTGATATACATACCATTTGGGATCGGTTTATTGATTCTTCCGGCGATGGCATAAGACCGGTTGATGGACAGTTTTGAAAAGTAAAGGCCATTAAAATCATTGAAGGGGTAGTGTGAAGCGACAATGACCTTGTTATAGGATAACACAGCCCCGTTTTCCATCGTCACTGTGTTGTCGCTCTTAGAAAGCTTGACGGCACGCGTACGGTCATAGATCTGTCCGCCTAGACGCTCCACTTCATCCAGGAGTCCTTCCAAGTATTTAACAGGATGAAACTGAGCCTGATAGGGCATAGTCAAAGCAGCTAATGTGTCAAAAGGCAGGTCCCTCAACTGACCATGTGTCAGTGTCCCGTTAATACCCAAAGTCTCGTAGGCACGGGCTTCTTTTTCGATCTGCTTCAGCCCTTTAGCACTGGATGCAAAGACGACCGCATCTTTTTCTTCAAAGTCACAGGCGATGTCCAACTCTTTTGACGTCTCACGGATGAAGTCGAGCCCATCCCGGTTGGCTTCATAATAGAGTCGGGCTTTTTCTTTGCCGAAAGTCTGGATCAGTTCATTGTAAATAAGCGCATGCTGGGCAGTGATCTTTGCGGTCGTGTGTCCGGTCACACCATGGAAAAAGGCTCTTGCTTCGATTAACGTTACTTTTTTCCCGGCTTTAGCGAGTAAATAAGCCGTGACGATCCCGACGATTCCGCCGCCGACAACTGCGACTTCTGTCGATTCATCTTGAGTTAAAGGAGAGAAGTGAGGGGTCTGATGTGAATGCCAGTAGGAATTAGGAAACTGCGAGATTTGTGAATCTGTTTGTTTATTATCCATAAAGATCCTCCCTATTCTGTAAAAACGTTAACTTTTCTTGAGTATAGCACGCTCCTTTTCAGAATAAAAAAGATACCCTTTCCCAAAGGCTCTATAGGACGTTATGAGTCGCTCTTTCCCGCGGTTTTTGATACGATAAAGGGGAGAAAAGGAGTGAGTGAAATGTGCGGAAGATACGGATTGACGGCTTCTTATAAAGAACTGAGAGAACGCTATGACTTGGAAGATGACAGCTATTCATTTGAGGAAAGCGAAGAGATTTTTCCGACGACTGAAAATATCGTATTGTTGCCCAATCAGCGCCTGCATCCTGTGAAGTGGGGATTCGAGCCGAGCTTTGCCAAACGCCCGCTGATCAATGCACGGTCGGAAAGTGTGCTGGAGAAAAAGACCTTTAAAGAACCCTTTGCCAAAAAGCGCTGCATCGTTCCGGCGACCTACTTTTTCGAGTGGCAGCCGGTCGAAGGGCAAAAGAAGAAGGACAAGAAAAAGATCGCGGTCAAAGACGTCCCGATTTTTTCCATGGCCGGTATCTGCGAACGCTACACCGACGAAAACGGCGACAGTTACCTGACTTACGCGATCCTCACCACTGAGGCCAACGATCAGATGAGCCCCATCCATGACCGCATGCCCGTGATTCTGAATCCTGAAGACGAAAAACGGTATCTCGATTTGGATGCTGACCCCGAAGACGTTCAGACCCTGTTGAAACCGACAGAGAAGGCATTGAATATAAAATAAAAGATTTAGCAATAAAAAAATAGAGAAGTACAGAAAATTGTCTGTGCTTTTCTATTTTTATATATTAATAATTACGTCAAATGCATGACTATGTAAACCGAATCCCTTTTCTAAATTTAACAAATTAATTACTTTATTTTTCTTTTTACAAACTCTTGAATGAATCGCTTTCATATGATAAAGTATACACATATTGATGAAAGGGATGATTTTAAATACATATGAACAGAAAAAAAGTAACTGCATTATTGGCTATGTCTTTATTTTCTTTTGGTCTAATTACTTCTAACGGCTCTGATACTGTTAGTGCTGATGACCCTAACATTGTAACAACTATGTCAGCGCTAAGAGGTGGATGGGAAGGGAATTATCTTGGCCCAAATGGTAAGCACTGGACAAGCTATAGTCAAAGAAACGTCGGAAAATACTTATATGCAACTATACGCATCGCAGGACAATCTCAAGAGATCAATTCTGGATCTACCACTTATGCTAAGGTTACCTCTAGACATAACGTTGGACCTTATGTTTCTCATACGCATAATGGGAGTCACTACAAATAAATGAAAATTTATATATTATTATTCAGCACAGTTTTGTTACTCTCATCTTGTAGCACAACCGATGATTCGACGGAAGCACCCTCTGGAGAAGTTATTGTTGAACAAACAGAAACAGTCATCGATCTAGGTGAAAAAGAAGCGGTCAATAACGAAGTTAAGGAAAAATATTTCTTTGATTTGTCAGAATTCCCTACAGAAAAGGGAAGCTCAGAAGGAAATAAAGAAGACAATACTTACTGGATTCGTGCAAATGGTTTTCCAGTACGCGGTGAGGAGTACTTCTCATCTGTTGGTTTAGTTTACGCTGAGTACGACGCCGGTACTGATAAAATAGAGATTGCTCATATCCTAAACGAAGAATCGATGATTCAAGATATTCCAATAGAAGAGGATTTGTATGTGAGTTGGGTCTATGACTTTACAAATGGAGAATTACAAGACCTTGTTCAAGTCAATGCTGAAGACGAACCGCAAGATGTGATCCCTTTCTCAAAAGAAGAATGGTCAGATTTTTCGAATGGATATAAAGAGAATCTATTACAAATGCTAAAATAAAGAGATAAAGGAGACCAGACAATGAAAAAATTATTTAACGTAATTTTTATCTCACTGTTTAGTCTTCTTTTTTTTATGATTTTTTTAATTTATCGCGAACAAGATATTTCTAATATGCATAATCTATTCGGTTTTACAGATCAATACGAAAATGGCGATATTTATTTTCAAAATCCGCTATCGGAAGAAGAACAAAATCAAGTTATTCAAAAAGTTGAGACGATTGCAAATAACGAAGATGTTACGATCATGTTTGCTCATTACGAAGGATCAACTGGAGAAACAAGCCACTTTCACTATTATGTGAGTGGTAAGGATAACTTCATACAACAAATGGTGCCTTCATCAGTCAGTATCCCTAGAAACTTTTCAAAAGGGTCCACTTATTTAACGACTGATCTAAACGATTCAAACACAGAATCGATACCTTTTTTCTCTTTTTATCAAGAGGCCACGTATTCTGTTTATCCGATATCTCATCTGATGGAAAACCAAGAAGCCATGCGATTCGGTTTTACATATTTCTATGAAGATAAAGAAGATAGTTCTTATTTTGAAAATGTCTTTTCAACAACATTCAGAGAGTTTAATATAGATCATCAAATGGTTCACCATGAAGTTTATAATAGTGACCAAGCCTTGTTAGAAAATACAATTTATATTTCATTAATTATGTTGGCCTTTTCAATTACCTTTGTTTTATTCCAAATTTCTAACACACTAAAAGAAGTGGCTATTTTGAAGTTGAATGGTTACCGGCTCAAAGATATTCTCCTTTATTTATTTAAAGAAAATATTATCTTGGCTGCTCTTTTCGCAATGACTATTCCTCTTGCTCTGACACTCATTTCTTTTCGATCAATCAATGCACGTGTTTTAAACTTTCTAACGCAAGTCCTTTCAGTTAGTTTTCTTTTAGTTGGTTTTTATGCTTTGATCGTTTTATTAAGCATGTTTATTATTTGGCATGTTCGTCTCAGTGATTTGTTGAAAAATAAAAATATTAATCAGCTGCTTACTCACTTTATATACGGAACATTGATTTTAACGAGTATTTTAGTTTTGCCTATCATCAATGCTTCTGTTGAAAAGTTGGTTGCGGTTGCTCCATATTATCTCGAACAACAGTACACTTTAAAAGGCGCAGGCGATCTATACACCATTCAAGAAGTGAATGACCCTAAGCGCGAGTGGGAATTTAATCAAATGGACTATGCACAAGGAAAAGAAAATATTCAAAATGAAAAGCACATTGAAATCTATAACACCTTAGACAGTATGGATGCATTATATCAACTATCGCCCAATGTCATCGGTGGTAGTCAGTGGGATAGCGATGCGACGTATTTACTCTATCAGATCAATGAAAAGTCCTTTGAAGACCAAGTCTTTTATGTTGATGATGAAAAGATCAGTGTCACAGATAAACACGTCATTAATGTTTTTATGGATCAAGCGACCGCTCGAAAAGAAGAGTGGCAAGTCGAACAGTTTACGCAGCTAGAAAATGTAGAAGTTACTATCTATTTATTCGATCAAGTAGATTATATTGCCTATGATCAAGAAGATTATCGCAATTATGACAATGAACATGCCCCTATATTTGTTTATACAACTCATCCTGATGCGTTCAGACCTGATATTACAGCAGGAGGTCTTTATTTTGACGGAGAAAAAATAAATGAGACAAAAGAATACTTGAATACAATGGGAATAGGCGAACACTTGACTTTCCGTTCATCTAAAGAAGAACAAGAAAAATTATTTAAAGATTTCCTTTATACTGTTCGTGTGGACCTAATGACTTTTTTACCAGGAGCTCTTTGCTTAATTGTTTTATTCATTGCCTTCCAAAAATTTATTTTACTTGGCAATCAAAAAGAATGGCGTATCTTAAAAGGTGTAGGTTTTAAAACCTTCGATTTAACCAAACCGTATTTTATGGAGCTTATTCTGTTGAATTTATTAATTATTGCCATCCAATATGTGTTTTTAAGAACCATTTTATGGGGAAGCATGAGTTTACTTGTATTCCTTTCATTAGTTAGTTACCTCTTAATGAATAGGGAAAGTAATAAAATAAAGATTAATTGATTGAGGAGAAACGTATGAATGTAAAAGCAGAAGGCATCCGAAAAAAATATAGTAACAAAATTCTTTTTAAAGAGTTTAGCTTAACGATTCATGAGGGTGATAGTATCGTTATCGTGGGTAAATCGGGGTGTGGTAAAACAACTCTTTTGAATTTACTCAGTCTGATTGAAAAGCCAGATGATGGAAAAGTTCTTTGGCGAGATAAAGAAATAAAAAAAGTAAATACCCGTGAAACAAGTAAGATTATTCGCGAAGAAATCGGCTATCTTTTTCAGAATTATGCCTTAATCGACAATGCAACAGTTGAAGAAAATATAAAAATCGGTTTAAAATACCGAAAGGATAAAAAAAATAAACAACAATTAGTTGAACAAGCCTTAATACAAGTTGGTTTAGAGGGTTATCAAAAACGAAAAATTTATTCTCTATCAGGAGGAGAACAACAGCGTGTTGCTTTAGCTAGAACGATAGTTAAACCGGGTTGGATCATCTTTGCCGATGAACCAACAGGAAACCTAGATGAAGAGAATTCAAAAAAAATAATGGATATTTTATTTAAACTAAACCAAGATGGCAAGACAATCGTTGTGGTCACGCATGACTTAGAACACATAAACAATTTTAATCAAAAGATTGTTTTATAATACTTAAAAAAGTAGTCCCGAACGAAAATCAAAAAGATTTTCGTTCAGGACTTTTCTATTTGAAATCGGGATTTTTGTCCCTGCCTTTTTCTTTCGTTCTAAAATCCGGCACTTATAATAAGCGGTAATACAATCATCATTATTATGATAAACGAAACTGCATAATATATAGTATTCGCTATAGCGGATTTACTTTTAATTTGACTTTCATTTGAATGATCGTTGTTTTTTATTGCTCTAATAATATTTTTCTTAACAATGTAGCTTGATATCAACAAAATTAAAAGTACTGCAAAATAGAGCAAATCGAATAATGCTGTGGTGGTCATATTTAAGTCATCACCTTTATTAAAATGCTTCAGTATACAGCGTATTAATATTTTGACTAGTACCAGCGCTAACTATTCTTGCTCTGATTCCAGCTGTCCATGAAGGTCCGGTAAACCAAGCAAACTCAAAAGCAGTTCGTACAGTATAAATGGCTAACCTACCATTAACAAGTTCTAAAGTATCTGAGTTTACTGCAGACAAGAAGAAATAATCAGGACTATACACTGTATCAATTAAACCACTTCTAGTCGTTAAATAAAATGAAACTCTTGAAACACCATAATCCGCTTCAACTTTAAAGGAAGCTGTGCCAGATACCGGAACCGTTTGCGGCCCAGATACTTGATCAGCCATTATAGATACACTATTACTTAGACTTCTAGGTACGTTCTCGTCAGTCTTTGTTACAGTATATGTTATATCTTCATCTCCACTAACATCAACAATTTCTTCGTGAATATCCCCAGTTTTCATATCGCTTGGTAATTTGATCCCTTTACTGCTTTCTTTTGGCAAGTTATTTTCAACCAGAGTCTCACTTGCAGAAGCAGTAGTAGTTATAAAACCACTAGCCAATAATAGAGCAGCAGTAGATCCAATTAACATTTTATTGATTGACAAAATAACACTCCTATTTATTAGTATATATAAGGTAACACAAATGTTATCATTATAATAGCGATATCAAGTAAGTTAATTGAAAAAGAGGGAGTATTGGAAATATGAGTATTTAAAAAAAGGCAAATCGAGGATCATAATTCCTATTTTTAACGGTTTCTCCCTTTTTAGGCAGTTTTTTCCCCAGCCCCTTTTTAAATTTTAAACTTTTCTTTATATCCTGAATAATTCATAGCTCTACATTCAAGCTATTTTCTTGAACACATTGCCTATTTTAAAATAACCCAGATACTCTGTAAGCGATGAATAGCTAGGACTCACAGGTACCTAACTATTCATCGCTTACTTCTTAACTTTCTGTGAGGCTCGAGTTATAAATGTTTACGTTCTGCTTTCTCACTCTCCGTCATTAGTGACTCGGGCTTGTCATGCCATTCCAGAAACTCCATGCGGTGTCCGAAAAAGGCATAGGTGTAGAACCGTCTGGCTCCGGGCATGTTGAAGTCTTCTTCGTAGGGAATATTATGCCCATCCAGTCTGTCCATCAGTCCCTGCAGGTTTTTGACGTCAAAGGCTGGATGGCCCCGTTTTTCACTATGGTGGTTTTCGTCCAGTCCCACGTGGATGATGTGGCGTCCCATATCGAACCAGATACTTTCAAAGTGACTCAGTGAGTCCGGTTTTTCTACTTCAGGGCATCCCAGCACGTCTGTAAAGAAGTGATGCACCTCCTTTTCCTTACCCAGCGGGGCAGTCATCTGATAATGATCTAATCCGTTAAATGAAAATGTCATTGTTTTTCTCCTTTCACACTCTTTCTAATAGTCTAGCATAGAAATGAAAGAACAGTAATAGTGTCAGACTATGGATGCCGTAAAAACGAATGCTAGATCCTTGTCATTACAGTAGCTATTCGTGGAGCAAGCTAGCTGGTTTATGCTAAAGTTTAAGTGTGAAGGTAACAAAGACGGCAGAATAATAAACAGGAAAGGACATACGATAATGACTAATGAAAGAGAGTATTCATCAGCCCAGTATTTACAAAAAGTGGATGCCTGGTGGCGTGCGGCGAACTATTTATCTATCGGTCAGATTTACCTGAAAGACAACCCGCTGCTTAAACGTCCGTTGGAAGAAGAAGACGTAAAAGTCAACCCGATCGGTCACTGGGGGACGGTACCGGGACAGAACTTTGTCTATGCCCACTTGAACCGGGTCATCAATAAGTATGATCTGGATATGTTCTTTATCGAAGGACCGGGTCACGGCGGACAGGTCATGGTCTCCAATGCCTACCTGGACGGCAGTTATACTGAAATTTATCCGGATATTACGGAGGACGAAGAAGGCATGAAAAAACTGTTCACGCAGTTCTCTTTCCCGGGAGGCATCGGGTCACACGCCGAACCTTCCGTACCCGGCTCGATTCATGAAGGCGGCGAACTGGGCTATGCCTTGTCTCATGCGACAGGCGCAGTGCTCGACACGCCGGATACGATCGCGGCTGTGGTGATCGGGGACGGGGAAGCGGAAACAGGAGCCCTTGCGACATCCTGGTTCTCCAATGTCTTCATCAATCCTGTCACGGATGGGGCGGTCCTGCCGATCCTGCATTTGAATGACTACAAGATCGCCAATCCGACGATCCTGGCCCGAAAATCCAACGAAGAACTGCAGCATTACTTTGATGGTTTAGGATGGGACCCGCTGTTTATTGAAGGCGAGAACCCAAATGACATGCATCCCGAAATGGCGGAAGTGATGGATGAAGCCATTGAAACGATTCATAACATTCAAAAATATGCCAGAAAGAAATCCGCCCAGACTGTGGGGATGCCCAAGTGGCCCGTGGTCATCTTAAGAAGTCCAAAAGGCTGGACGGGGCCTGAAGAATGGAATGATGAGCCGGTCGAAGGGACCTTCCGTTCGCATCAGGTGCCGATCCCGGCTGAACAGGAGAAGATGCAGCACAGTGATGCCTTGACCAACTGGATGAAATCCTACCGCCCGGATGAGCTGTTTGACAAAAACGGACGGCTGCAAGAAGAAATCAGAGACATTGCACCCAAAGGGAATAAGCGGATGGCAATGAATCCGATCACTAATGGCGGCAGAGACCGAAAAGAACTGAAACTGCCGGACTGGCGTCAGTACACGCTGGATATCAACACGCCCGGGGCAGAAAAAGGGAAAGACATGACGGCGTTCGGTAAATTTGCCCGTGATATCGTGGATGCGAATCCGGACAACTTCCGCATCATCAGTACGGATGAACTGAAGTCGAACCGCCTGAATGCGGTCCTTCAAACGACGAATCGCCAGTGGATGGAAGATATCGATGAACCGGAAGACGAAGCGCAGTCCAGAAGCGGCCGTGTGATCGACTCCCAGCTTTCCGAGCATCAGGCAGAAGGATGGATGGAAGGTTATACCTTGACCGGACGCCACGGCTTCTTTGTCAGTTATGAAGGCTTCCTGCGGATCGTGGATTCCATGCTGACGCAGCATTTCAAGTGGATGCGCAAGGCGGATGAACGCGACTGGCGCAAAAAGTACCCGTCGCTTAACGTGATCGCATCATCAACCGTTTTCCAGCAGGATCATAACGGCTACACGCATCAGGACCCGGGGATCAGTACACATCTGGCAGATAAAAAACTGGAGTATATCAGAGAGTATTTCCCGGCAGACGCCAACACTCTGATGGCAGTGATGAATAAAGTGCTGAAATCCCAGCAGAAAATCAACCTGATCGTTTCCAGCAAGCATCCGCGCCCGCAGTTCTATACGGCATTGGAAGCAGAGACGCTGGTAGAAAAAGGGGTGATGGTCATCGACTGGGCCAGTACCGATCAGGACCTTGATCCGGACATCGTGATCGCAGCCGCCGGAACGGAACCGAATCTGGAAGCGTTGGCCGCTGTATCGATCCTGAACGAGGAATATCCGGACCTTAAGATCCGCTTCATCAATGTGGTGGATCTGCTTAAACTCAACAGTCCCAAAAATGATAAACGCGGGCTCAGTGACGAGGCATTCAATGAACTGTTTACGACAGACAAGCCGGTCCTCTTTGCCTTCCACGGCTATGAAGGACTGTTGAAGAATCTATTCTTTGACCGTCAGAACAGAAACCTGATTCCGCATGGTTACAGGGAGAACGGAACGGTGACGACGCCTTTTGATATGCGCGTGGTGAACGAGATCGACCGCTTCCACCTGGTCAAAGATGCCGCCCGTGCGGTTTATGGTGATAAAGCCCGTGACCTGGAAGAGAAAATGGATGCTTTACTTAAAAAACATCACGACTACATCCGCGAATATGGAAACGATACGCCGGAAGTCAAAGAGTGGAAATGGCGGGCCTTGAAATAAGGATCATGCAAGGTTAGATGTTGATTAAACAGCTTAGATAGCGCTTGCATTTATTAGGTATTGAGTTTACGATTAATGTGTAACTGAAGTAACAGTCGTTAGATGGAGGTTGCTATGACTAATCATAAAAAAGAGACAGGCGTCAGACTTTTTGCTTTGAATTCGAATCCGAAACTGGCTGAGGAAATTGCTGAAGTGGTGGGCGTCGAGCTGAGTAAAGTGAAAATCGACCGGTTTGCTGATAAAGAAATATCTGTTCATATCGAAGAAAGTGTCAGAGGAGATGATGTCTATCTGATCCAGTCGACCAATGAACCGAGCAATGAGCATTTAATGGAACTGCTTATTATGATTGATGCCCTGAGGCGGGCAAGTGCAGGCTCCATAAACGTCGTCATGCCCTATTATGGGTATGCCAGACAGGACCGCAAACCTGGACCGCGTGAAGCCATTACGGCTAAAGTGGTCGCGAACATGCTGGAAAATGCAGGAATCGACCGCATCGTTACGATGGAACTTCATGCCCCTCAAATCCAGGGTTTTTTCGATATTCCTGTGGATCACTTATCGGCAACAGCTCTGCTGGCCAATCACTTTCTGATGAATGAGCTCGGTGGAGACGAGACCGTTGTTGTTTCTCCGGATCATGACGGCGTCAAACGGGCACGTGAAATGGCGGAACTTCTGGATTCACCGCTGGCCATCATCGACCGGCGATTATATGAATCTGAAAAACCGAACACGTATGACCTGGTTGGTGAAGTCGAGGGTAAAACCTGCATTCTATTCGATGATATACTCGACACAGCAAAAACAGTCTCTAAAGCCAATCAGACATTGAAAAAAGCTGGAGCCAAAGATGTATACGTCTGTGTGACTCACGCAGTGCTTTCCGGAAAAGCGATGGAGCGCCTGATGCAGTCTGGTGTGAAAAAAGTAATTATCACCAACACCATCAAACTGGCTGAAAAGAACAACACAGAATTGATCGAAGAATTGAGCATAGCGCCGATACTTGGAGATGCCATCAAGCGCATCGCCACTGAAGTGTCCATCAAACCGTTATTCAACAAGAAATATGTGGAAAAACTGATGCATGAAGCAAAATAGTCAAGACCTGAAGGAATAGCCTTCGACTGCCGAGTCGAAGGCTTCTTTTTTATACGAAAAGGAAGAAATTGACTGAAGTCAGTTTCAACAGACATGACAGTTAAGTGGTGCACCCTTGCTTGGCAGCAAGGATAGTCTTGCCTCACTTAAGCTGTGTGCTGGCTGGTTCCGCATTGGAGTGGGAGGTTGGTGCTTGGGTCCGCGTTCGACAAGTAGCACTGGAAGTGGTGAGTGTAACTGTCGAAAATACCTTTCTTCGGCAGTTAGAGGTCGAAGCTGGACCGCTAATTACCAAACTTGTAACCGGTTCAGCTATTACGAGGGAAAAATGTCTGCTAATTACCGAAGAAGCCTCTATTCGGTAATTAGCGTCGCTTTCAATCGTTCAATCACCCGAACCAGCACACCCTTCGACACTTTGAGCTCGAAAATCTCTATCACCTTACCGAACTTCTTCAAGTTCAGCAAGATGATAGAGTACTTTGCTGTCTATCTGCCGAAAAAGTAAGAATCAGTAGGTGAAAAGTTATTTATTTAAAAATCATAGAATCGTCCAGTCGTTTTAGTTTACCTCTTTTGATCATCGCGCTAAAATAAGAATGAAGGAAAGCGAATCACTTCACAAAACTGACTATTGGAAAGGGGTAAAGAGCAATGAACAACATGTTTCCTTCGAGACGTGATTTCAGAGATCTGCGCAGACAATTTTTCGACGATACCTTCGACCAGGTGCTGGGAGAGACAGGAAGCTTCAAGACCGATATCATAGAAGACGACAAAGAATATACCGTGGAAGCCGAACTGCCCGGCATGGATAAGGAAAATATTGAACTCGACTACCATGACAATATCCTGTCCATCTCAGGCAAGCAGGAATCAGAAACCAAAGAAGAAGATAAAGAACGCAACTATATCAGACGGGAACGCTCCACTCGCTCATTCAGCCGTCAATTCCTCATTCGAGACGTTGATGAGGACAATATTTCAGCTCGCTTTAACAATGGCATCCTGGAAGTGAAGCTGCCGAAAAAAGAATCGGACAAACCGGAAAACAAACGCATCGATATACAATAATAAATTAAAAGTTAAAGGATCTCGACGACTTATACCTGGTATAAATCGTCGAGATTTCATTTTGCCCAAGTAAATATGATAAACTATAAGAGTGAAGTTTAGAATCAAAAAATAAACGGAGAGTTCAAGAAAAATAGGAAAGGAAGTATTTGAATGAAAAGAGTTGAATCAGTCACAGAGTTGATCGGAGCGACCCCCTTGCTGAAACTGAATCGCGTGGTTCCCGAAGGAGCAGCTGACGTGTATGCAAAATTGGAGCTGGCCAATATCGGTGGAAGTGTGAAGGACCGCATTGCTTTAAATATGATCGAAACAGCCGAAAGTGAAGGCAAACTTAAAGAAGGCGATACGATCGTTGAAGCAACGAGCGGGAATACAGGTGTCGGTCTGGCTATGGTGGCTGCAGCCAAGGGATATAAAGCTGTCTTTGTCATGCCTGATACACTTAGCGTTGAACGCCGCTCACTGATGAAAGCTTACGGGGCCGATTTGGAGCTGACACCAGGGGATAATGGGATGCCGGGCGCCATGGCTCGCGCACGTGAGCTGGCTGAACAGGATGATTTCTTCATGCCCTCACAATTTACCAATCCGGCTAATCCGGCGATTCATATCGAGACAACAGGGCCGGAAATTATTGAAGCGCTGGATGGAAAGACACCGGATGCTTTCGTCGCAGGTGTAGGTACAGGCGGCACAGTGACAGGTGTAGGGAAAGCTCTGAAACTGGAGGATCCTTCGACACGAGTCATTGCTGTAGAACCCGAGGAATCAGCTGTATTAAGTGGACGTGAAAAAGGGAAACACAAGATCCAGGGCATAGGTGCCGGTTTTATTCCAGAGATTCTGGATACCACGATCTATGATGAGATCATCACGATCACGAGTGAAGAAGCGATGGCAATGACTCGGCGATTAGCAAAAGAAGAAGGCCTGCTGACTGGCATTTCCGCTGGGGCAAACATTGCGGCTGCAGTACGTGTGGCAGAAAAGTTAGGCAGCGGCAAAAAGGTAGTCACTGTAGCCTGCGATACAGGTGAACGATACTTGTCTACGCCTGTTTTTTCTGCCGAATAAAATAATTGAACATAAAGAACCGGAGGACGAGTGGATGACTCGCTCCTCCGGTTCTTTTTTTGATTATTAAGTTATTCTTCTTGAGATGACTTGTCAGAAGAAGACAAGCCCATGTCCTGTTTCATACGTTCGAGCTCTTCTTCGACAGCGGCGGAGCCTGTTTCTTCCGCATACTTCTCTTCGAGTGCCTGAGCAGAGTCTTTCGGCTGCTTGTTCAGTTCTTCCATGGCATTCGCTTCATCCAAGCGGCGTGTCGCTTTTTCTTCCATGCGCTCAAAGTTACTCATTGCGCCCTTCGATTTGCCGAGAGATGAATCTGCTTTATTCAGTTTCTCCTGAGTATCTGCAACTGACATCTGTGCTTTGATCATCGAACGGCGGTTTCTCAGTTTCTCGATATCCGAAGCCAGCTTGTCATGCATCTGACGCATTTTCATGGCATTCTCGTGTGCTTTTGCGTAGGCATTGGCCAAGCCGGTACCGACATCTTCCAGTTCCTGTTTTTTGGTCAGGAAGACGCGCGCATCCGCATCGTTTCCGGCCTCCAGGGCTTTTTTAGCGTAGCGTTCATATTTCGATACTTCTGCTTCGTTTTCATCCACTAAACGTTTGGCACGGGTTTCTTCAGCCATGACGCTTGCGGTATTCTTTTTCACTTCTGCCAGGTCATCCATCATGTCACGCAGATACTGATCGATCATTTTCTCAGGATCTTCCATACGGTCGATGATCGCGTTCACGTTTGCACTGATGATATCTGAAAAGCGGTCTAAAATTGCCATGTTGATTCCTCCTAATTGTGAGTGGTTCATTTTTTTAAAAGTTAATTACTTCTTGTCGTCATCGTATTTTTTCGCCAGTTCATCGGCTTCGCTGCTTCCAAAGGTTTCGATCGGCCGGTTGAGCATTTCCTCTGTCCGTCTGGCTTCGCGTTCCTTGCTGGCTTGTCGCGATTTCCACCATCTGAATAGAAGATACAATAAGGCGAGGACGCCGAAGATCACAAGCACCGGTATCCACGGTGATGTAGTGACTTCCATGATGCGGTCAGCTGCTTCTCTGAAAGACTGGCTGAAGTATTCTTCATCGCTTAAATCGCTGTCGTAGTAATTCCTGTCCAGATAATCAAGCAGGATGTCTCCGGCTTCAGTATCGATGACAGACCGTGCCTGAGATCCTGTGACATAATAAGTCATGTATTCGTTTGGTTGGGGTTCATAGAAAACGAGCAGCAGATGTGCTTCATCTGTAAAGAGTTCATCGTACAGATTGTTGGCATAAGTCTCGATCTCATCCAGTGTCGGCTCGCCCGAGGCATTGATGTCACCGGTAATATGGACATGGGGCTGGACACCTGTTTCATTATAAAAGTACTGCAGGCCATCCACCATCTGCGTGTGGTTGCCGATCCACCCCAGTTCATCCGTATAGTAATCTGTCTCATTAACTGCGCCGGTCGGTAAGGGTTCACGCTCAACTGTTGAAGAAGTGATGTTCGTCGGACCACCATTCCCGCCACCTAAGAAGTTTCCCACGTTTGAGAAAAGTGTGAAAATAATGAACATGAATATCAGAACAGTGAAAATGCTCCCACAGCCTAGAAAACCACAACCACCCCCACCGGGAGAATAGCGTCTGCGACCATAACCGCCGCCGAACCATATCGGGCCCATCCCCGGTCGTCTGTTGTAGCCGCCTGAACGTTTGCTGCTTCCACCACCGAACAAGCCGCCGCCACGGCCGCTGCCGAAACCGCCGCCCATACGGCCACCGCCGCCTCGACTACCGCCGAATCCTCCCCCACGGGAACCGCCGCCGAATCCGCCACCGCCCCCGCGGCCGCCTCCTCTACCCATATGTATCATCTCCTTTAGAAGTTAGATTGTTTGATGTTTAGTGTTCAACAAGTATTGATTAGTATAGCCACGTATTTATACGTACCATAGCTACATTATAGCTTAAAGACACAGTAAATCATAAAAATATCACTTGATGGCAGTGTGACAAATCTGCTTCTTAAATAAAAAATCAGTTATTCAAAAAACAGACAATATAATAGTTAGACTGAAAAAAATTGGAGTGTGATCGGATGATAATTAAAGAACGAGATCTGTCTGTACCGCTGGAGATTTTGCTGGCATTGGATAGACGCAGTAATCTGCTGAATCCCCAGACGAATAGTATCCGGCAAATGGTAAAAGGGTACGAAGGGGAGTGCCGGTTTGATGCGTTACTTAAAGAACTGACATGCGAGTGTCTGATCGTGAACGACTTGACGCTGAAAATTAGTGGCCAGACCTGTCAGATCGATTCACTTTTAATCACGGGTACAGGCGTCACGATTTACGAAGTAAAAAATTATGAGGGGCAGTTTATCTATACTGAAGATAAACTGAAAATTCTGTCCACGAATAAAGAAATATCAAATCCGGTTTATCAGTTGAGCAGAACGACGAATCTGTTTCGTCAATTGATGGAAGAACAGCATGCGAATTTTCAGCTGCATTCATCTGTCGTTTTCATAAATGAGCGGTTTACGCTGTTCAATGCCCCGGTCAATAGTCAGTATATTTTACCGACGATGCTGCCTTATCATCTGAAGAAACTGACGAATGAGCGAAAAGCGTTGAATAAAAGTCACTATACGTTTGCTGAAACACTCAAACAGATGGATCAGACGGATCTTTCCTTTTACTCATTTCCGGAATATGACTGGACGGGACTGAAAAAAGGGGCTTTCTGCCGTGTATGCCAGACAGCACTTGGAAAACCGTCTGGAAGGATATGCAGATGCGAGATTTGCGGGTTCAATGAACTGGCCACTGCCGTCATTTTAAGAGAAATCAGCGAGTACAGACTGCTCTTTCCTGAAAAGAAACTCACCACACATGATGGTTATGACTGGACAGGGAGGCTTTTTTCCAAAAAAAGCATACGATCAGTGTTGAAAAAGAATTTCGAGCTGAAAGGTCAGAGTACAGGCTGTTATTACGAATGAATTTTAAATGGGAAGACCGGCGCGTGCCCTCCAGAGCAGAAAAGAGGAAGCGAAGGTCACGCAA
>NZ_FOLT01000013.1 GCF_900112455.1 Alkalibacterium subtropicum
TACAGCTGATGATGAATGGCTTTTTAAGAGGCAGTGAAATACCATAGATAGCCGGTTCAGTTACGCCGAAGAGTCCAGAAATAATTGCCGGGATACTCAACGTTTTGACTTTCTGTTCTTTCGTTTTCAGCATGACACCGATGATCGCTCCTGTTTGAGCAAAAGAAGCAATAAATGACAAGGCTAAAATCGGATCAAATCCATAGACAGTCAAGTTGTTGATCGCGACTGGAACAAGTCCCCAGTGCAGGCCGAATATGACGAGTACTTGCCATAATCCACCAATAACTAAGCCGGCCACAGCAGGGCTGAAGTTGTAAATGGCTAAAGTAGCTGCACCGATCAGGTTGGCTGCAATGTTGGCAACTGGGCCGATAACAATAAATGTGAGGGGGACAGCAATAAGCAACGTCGTAAATGGAACGATGAACAATTTAATGACATCAGGTATAACTTTTTTCATCAGTTTTTCCACTTTTGCTGCAAAGATGACTGCTAAAATGATCGGAATAACTGTAGAACCATAGCCACCCTGAGGCAGGATAACGGGTATTCCCAAGAATTCCAGCACTACCGGTGAAGCAAATAAGGTCCCTTCAAACAGGGTATATAACGTTTCCCCGCCTGACAAACCAGCCATGCTCGGATAGACCAGGGCACCCCCTAATGCCATACCGATAAATGGAGCAAGTCCCATTTTCTTAGCAGCTGTATACCCTAAGAAGATAGGGAAGAAGTAAAACAGGGCATCACCCGTTGCGTTTAATATCTGATAGGTGCCTGACGCTTCAGTCATTAAACCTAAGGCGATGAACAAAGCATTGAACCCTTTGATCATACCAGTAGCGGCAAGTACGCCAAGGACGGGCTGGAAAATCCCTGAAACTAAATCAATGAACCGGTCAAAAGCATTTCCTTTTTCGCCAGAATCATCAGATGACTCCGCTGCGTTCCCTAAGTTGCCTTCTTTTAAGACCTGTTCGTATACATCCGGCACGTGGTTACCGATAACGACCTGGTATTGTCCGCCACTCTTCATGACTGTAACCACGCCATCCATATTTTTCAGCGTTTCTGTGTTCGCTTTCGCTTCATCCTTTAATTTAAACCGTAAACGCGTGATGCAGTGTGTGACGCTGTTGACGTTTTCAGTCCCACCGACATTGTCGATGATTTTTTTGGCGAGTTCTTCGTAAGCCATTTTATTTTCCTTCTTTCTTATATGATTTTTTTATAGTTTTGTTCCCGAATAATCAAAAAACCCAAATCAATAGTCAAGGATACACGTCTGCTCGGGGCAGATACGTGGCTTGACTACCAATTTAGGTTTTGCCTGGTCGAACCAGTCACAATCCATCATTGATAGATTATTTTTCAGTTGTAACGCGCTGGATGTGAATAGTGAGATAGAGCTGTTCATCTTTGGTCAGCGATGTGTTCTCCACTTTCTTCAGGTAATCGTTGATCCTCTCAGTACATTTAAACGCTTTCTTGTATTTATGCTGAATCTGCTGGTAAAGAAAATCATCATTCGATTCCCGCCGTTCCTGATTAAGCAGCCGCCGGGCAAAATACTGCAGATGCGTGATAAAACGTGTATACTGAAACGAGTCTTCATCGAAGGTCTGACCGTAATAGAAGTGGACGATATTAAGGATATCCTGTACGATTTCAGTCATACGGATCGTGACACCTAAATCAGAATCGTCTTCTCTTGCATTCACGATATGCAGAGCGATCGCTGCCGCTTCAGATTCCGGCAACTGGATACCTAACTCCTTCTCGACCAGCTCGATTGCTTTTTTCCCTATTTCATATTCCACTTTATAGAACCGTTTGATCTCCCAGATCAGAGGGGTTTTGATATCAAGACCTTCTTGTGTGCGACTGATCGCATAGCTCAAGTGATCAGGAAGGGTCAAATAGATATGATTGCTTAATCTTAACCTGAGAACACTTTGAGCATATTTGATAACCTTTGTTGCTACTTCCAGGATATCCGGGTCGATATCACGGTAAAGATCCGCTAAATGGTCCATGACGTCCCGGCCTTCAGGGATGAAGGTTTTTTCAACTTTTTCTGACTCGATAACGTCACCGACTCTTTTTTGAAACGCGATCCCTCTCCCCATCACAACTGTTTCCTGATTGGCCTCGTTCAATGTGAGTATGACGTTATTGTTCAATATTTTTTCGATTTTCATTTCAATATACTGCCACCCCCTAAAAATCAATTATAGTAAAAAAATAAACCTAAACTCATCCCAAACCTCCTTCGGGTATACATTTCCCAAAGCAACGTTCTCGGATCAATTTAGGTTTTGCCTGCGTCTTTAAAAAGACCAGTAACAATCCAACTAATTTCCTCTTATTTGATTGTGATTACACTATAGCATGATAAAAATAATCATGCAAGCGTTTTTTTATAAAAATTGATTTACTGAATCCGCTTCACCCATCCAGTCCCCTTTCTTTTAAGTAACTTAAGGAGTTTCACCTGAATACGTTAAAACTCCTTAAGTTTAGCAATGAACTTCAGAAGTGGCTTTACTTATATCTGAGACTCCTTAAATTTAAGGAAGAACTTCAGGAGTTCTCTCCTTTTTCAGCTTGAATCCTTAAGATACACTTCATGCATAAAAAAACACCTTCCAGAATGCAGAAGGTGTTCCATAGCAATGATCAGTCGACTTTTTCGGCTTCTTTACGACGGACAGTGACGGGTTCAGCGTCATCATCATTAGATAAAAGTCTCTCTGCGACCAGCAGCAGGATCGGCAGCAGGATATCGTCGGCATAGCCGACCATTGGAATAAAGTCCGGGATGATATCGACCGGACTCAAGATATACAGGATGATCCCGGCGACCATCAGTTTCTTTTTCGTTTCCACTTTGGCATCAAAAAGAGACAGGGCTAATGATTTGACTTTTGTGATGGGTGTTTTTTGCTGTTTTTTATGAAATTTCATCATGCAGCATCCTTTCATATTAGCTAGGTTTAAATTAAATTAGATATTCGGTTGATTTTTTTTATTAATTTTGTACATAATTAGTATAACATAAAGAGAATTAGAGTAAATACGTCTTAAGGACTGCTTTTTTCAAGTGAAACCTTTCACCTTTACATAAGAGTTTGTATTTTCCGACCTTAACGAGTAGACTTTCGGTCAGTAAACCACTAGAATATATACGTCTACGACTAGTAAAAAAAAGTTTGATCGGATAAATGACTGGAGAATAACGGACTAAATCGTCTATTTCATTCAACATCAATGAAAAAGGAGTGGTCAAGTGACTTGGGATGTACTAAATATTATTGGTACGATGGCTTTTGCGATCAGCGGAACCGTAGTCGCTACTGAGGAAAATTATGATATATTGGGCGCATACATTCTGGGGCTGACTACGGCTTTTGGCGGCGGGCTGATCCGTAACCTGCTGATCGGCGTGACAGTCGACGGCGTCTGGCAGCAGGACACCCTGTTTATGATCGCCTTTTTCGCCATTACTTTCGCCTTTCTCCTTCCAGAAAAATGGAAAAAACCTTTGAAAATAAGTGCCGTCTTATTTGATGCGATCGGTTTAGCGGCTTTCTCCATCCAGGGGGCCAATTACGCAGTCTCGATCAGTGCACCGGTTATCGCTGTAGTGACTGCCGCTGTCATGACGGGGTCTGGGGGCGGCGTTATCCGGGATGTGTTAGCCGGACGCAGACCAATGATTTTTCACTCGGAAATCTATGCTCTTTGGGCTATCCTGGCCGGGCTGATCATTGGATTCGACTGGGTAAGCGGACCGTACATCGCCTACACATTATTCGTGGCCATTGTGGTTCTTCGCATCGCATCTGTCTATTACAAATGGAATCTTCCGCATTATTTTACTGCACAGAAAAAAATCAGTGAAATCGAATAACTGGTTACTAGAAAAACACACGAGTTTCGGACTTTTATCTGATCCGATCACGTGTGTTTTTCTGTATGCTTTCCCTTCTCATTCTGTGTTAAGATCCTGATCGATTTTTCTGCTTGTTCACTCAGCAAAATTTGTTCTAGCGGCCGAACCAGGGCTTACTTCGGTGGATTCAAGGTTTTAAAGCACTTCTAATGACCGAACAGGCTCAACTTCGGTCTGTTTACTTGCTATAAACGGCCCAATTAACCGAAGCCAACGAGAGCTCGCTCTTCCATATAGAACTGATCCGTAAAAAAGCACAAAGTCTACTCAAAGACCTTGTGCTCCATCAGAATTATAATACTTTTGCCAGAAAATCCTGTGTACGTTCGTGTGCCGGCTGCGTGAAGATATTTTCCGGCGTCCCCTGCTCCACGATATACCCGTCATCCATGAACAGCACGCGATCTGCCACTTCACGGGCAAACCCCATTTCATGTGTCACAACGATCATCGTTATGCCGGACTTCGCCAGATCTTTCATGACTTTCAGCACTTCTCCGACCATCTCCGGATCGAGCGCAGACGTCGGTTCATCAAACAGCATCACGTCCGGATCCATGGCCAAGGCACGCGCGATCGCCACACGCTGCTGCTGACCACCAGATAAGCTGGCAGGATACGCATCGGCTTTATCCCCCAGCCCCACCTGATCAAGGAGCTTTACAGCTTTATTGTCTGCTTCCATCTGGTTCACGCCTTTCGATTTTACCGGTGCGATCGTCAGATTTTCCTTAGCCGTTTTATGCGGAAAGAGATTGAACTGCTGGAAAACCATGCCCATCTTCTGGCGCAGCTGATTCATTTCTTTTTCCTTTAGTCCCGTAAGCGTGGTGCCTTCGAACACGATTTCCCCACCCGTCGGTTCTTCCAGCAGGTTCAGGCAGCGCAGGAAGGTCGATTTCCCCGATCCTGAAGGTCCGATGACCACCACGACTTCTCCCTGACTGACCTCTTCGTTTAAATCCTTCAAGACAACATTTTTTCCAAATGATTTTTTCAGATGATTCACTTTAATCATGATTCATTCTCCCCTCGTAGAAGTTCAGCAGTTTTGTCAAAGTAAACGTCAGTGCAAAGTATATCAGCATGGCCACGAACAGCGGCAGGATGCCCTGGAAGGAAATCGAACGGACCACTCGTGTCTGAAAGATCAGTTCCCCGACACCGATGACGGATACGATCGATGATTCTTTGATAATGGTAATAAATTCATTTCCCAGTGCCGGCCAGATATTTTTCACAGCCTGCGGGAAGATGATGTGGCGCATTGCTTCCTTCTTGCTCATCCCCAGACTTCGCGCCGCTTCTTCTTGACCTTTGTTGACTGAATTGATTCCCCCTCTGATGATTTCAGCAATATAAGCACCCGAATTAAGTGAAACGGCAATGATCCCAGCTGCCAAAGCAGGGAGATTGACGACTAGACCCGAGGCAAAGTAAATGAACATCACTTGGATCAGAAGTGGCGTACCACGCACAAATTCGACATAAGCAGTTGCCAGACCTTTTAATACCAAGGATTTTGAAAGGCGCATCAGAGCTAAAATAAACCCTAGTATAAGACCAACTAAAACTGAAACTGCAGATATCAGTAGCGTGATTGACGTCCCGTCCCAGAAGTAATCCCAGTAATTGGCGGCAAATCCGCTCTCTTCCGCTTCACTGTCTTCTGACTGAGCCATGTATTCTCCGGCCACTGCCAAATATTCGTCTGTCAGATTCTGTTCTGCGATCTCAGCCAGGCTCTCATTGACTGCAGCGACCAGCGAATCTTCCCCTTGTCTGAAAGCGACAGCTGACCCCGCATCATCGTCTTCCATTTCAAACGCGCCGACAAAGGTATGCAAATCTTCATCATTGCCGGCATGTGCTTCCGCATTAGGTCCCTGCATGACCATGGCCTCGATACGGTTCGTTTTTAAAGCCAGCAGCAGATCGCTTAAGTTAGTCAGGCTCATGAGTTCAGCATCTTCTATCTGTTCCGCCAGCCCTTCCTGAAGCGAGCCCGACTGAACGCCGATAGGTAGCCCTTTGAGGGATTCCAAAGAAGTATAAACTTCTTCATCCTCAGCTCTCACCATGATATTCTGGAATGTCTTGAAGTATATTTCTGAAAAGTCGACACTCTTGCGACGCTCTGCTGTCGGCGTCATCCCTGCAATGACGATATCGACGTTTCTTGCTTCTAAAGCGGGCAGCAGACTGTCAAAGCCGATATCCTGAATTTCCAGCTCAACACCCAAGTCGTCTGCTATCTTCTGTGCGATCATCATGTCCATCCCCACGACTTGACGCTCCCCGTCCACCTCCGCATAAAATTCAAACGGCGGAAAGTCGGCGCTGGTCCCCACGACCAGTACGCCTTCGTCCTGCACACGTTTCAGAGCTGACCCGTCTTCTGCCGAAACGACATCAGAAGATACGAACAGTCCGGTCCATAGCAGTATCATTAGAAGTATTCCCTGTATGCCTTTTTTCATTCTCATTCTCCCCTTTGTTATCTTTCGTTGAGCAACTTAGAAAGAATCATACCATCGTTAAAATAATTATGCAATATAAATGTTGAAAAAGAATAAATAATAACGTTTTCACGTAATTTATGAATATTAAATGTATATTAACTCATGAATATCCACTTCGTCGATATCGCTTATCGACTCATCAAGAAGAACCACTTTTCCGTGCTTAAGGTAGTTCAGATCATTTGATTCGAAGGTAATACAGCGAATTACCCTATTTGACTTATAATCCTTGGTGAATACTATCGTTGTAGGCAGCATTCGACGCACTCACTGCTTATTCTCTCTCGGTACGTCCTTTGCGGGCTCCATTCGACGTACTCACTGCTTATCTTCTCTCAGTACGTCCTTTGCGGGCTCCATTCGACGCACTCACTGCTTATCCTCTCTCAGTACGTCCTTTGCGGGCCGCATTCGACGTGCTCACTGCTTATTCTCCCTCAGTACGTCCTTTGCGGCTGGCATTCGACGCACTGCCAGCTTATTCCTTCTCAGTAGTACCATTGTCGACCAGATCACTAAAATCTTCCTCATTCATAACAAAAAAAGAAGGAATGAGCATGGTCTGCTCATTCCCACTTCTTATTAAATCTTTTCTGTTTGAATCTATTCGACAGGGGCCTAAAGAACTGCATATAAATTCATATTAGCACTTTCAAGAACGACACGCAGTAGATGCTTTCTTTTATGCCGAGCAACCCCAAGCCAGTTTATTGCGGAAAAAAACCTGCAGGATGACTTCGAAAAGTCGCTGCAGGTTTCACCTTTTATTTAGTTAGTTGGTTTCAGATATTTCTGCTTCGATGCCGAAATGATCGCTGACGACTTGACCGTTCTGACCATCAAAGACCACACGGTAGCGGTCGATTCTTTTTCTGTTATCTGTGAAGATGTAATCGATCCGCTTTTCATCCGGATGATCATTCCAGCCGTCGATGGCGCTGATCACTGTCGCGTCTCCGTTTATTTCCATCGCTTGCGCATAACTATCCGAGAGGAAAGGCGCCGTCACTGTGACATAGTCGTAACCTTCCCCTTTTATCGCTGCTTCATTATTGAAATCGCCCATGACTAACAAAGAAGTTTCTTTATCGCCTTCAAGCAGATGCCGGGTTTTATCCCATTCCTTCCTGAACAACGCACGGCCTTTCCCGTCTTTCCACCAGGAGTAGTGGCAGGAAAGCACCGTCCATTTGTTAGGCGCTTCTTCGACCGAAGCTTTCAGTATACGGCGGGTATAGTGGTGGGTGTAATCCTGGCAGTCCGACACCAGCAGACTTTCTGCTTCAAAAGGCAGCCGAGAGAGGATCGCGACACCTTCATCATATTTGTCATACCCGATATGATTAGCCGTCCAGCTCCAGTAATAATCCAGACCTCTCTCCCTCAATCCTTCAACGATCAGCAGGGCAAAGTTGTCGGCTTTGACCGCCACCCCCGGATCATCACCTCCCGCTTTGATGAAGCCGGGATCCACTGCCACTTCTGCATCCAGTGACTGGTTGATTTCCTGAAGCGCAACGAATCGATAGACCTTCGCTGCGATCCTGTCGACGATTTTTTCGATTTTATCATAGGGATCCTCTTCCATCCACGCATGAGTATTCAGAGTCAGAACCTTCATCGCACACTCTCCTTGGCTGAATCAGTTTATATGACTGATACTGACTGTTAATTATCAGTCATTTTCAGCAGTCAGTTCGAATGACTGACCTTCTTCAAGATGATGTCAAAATTTCTGTCAAGTTTCACTATAGTTTATCTCTTATTCGACACTTCATGTCTATTATATACTTATTGATCGTCCAGATGATAGTAGTTTGGATCATGCCAGACTTTCTGTTTGGCCACTTTATATACCCGCGCTTCATACGGACGTAACGCCATGCGCGTATTTAATTCATCTCTAACCTTATAGTTGCTCAGTTTCATCGCTCCGAGTTCCAGTTCTTCCGTCAGGTCAAGCGATGTCGGCTGATTGAAAAGGTTGACGATGACAGCATATTCCACGCCGTCGTAGGACCTTAGATAGGCATAGACATGATCGTGTTCTTTCGCGATCAGTTCATAGTGTCCGTAAATCAGTGTGGGTGTGGTTTGTCTCATCTGAATCATCTTTTTGTAGTAGTAGTAGATCGAATCCGGATCGTTCAAAGCTTGCTCGACATTGATATCCGGATAGTTGGGGTTTACACCCAGCCACGGCTCACCAGTCGTAAAGCCGGCTTCCGGTTCATTGGACCACTGCATCGGTGTACGCGAATTGTCGCGCCCATTTTTCCAGATGTAAGCCATGATCTCGTCATGCGTCTGGCCGTTTTCGGTCTCGATCGCATACATATTCTTCATGCCGACATCGTCATAGTCTTCGATCGAATCAAACTGAACATTGGTCATTCCGATTTCTTGTCCCTGATAGATAAAGGGCGTGCCCTGCATGAAGAAGTAGAAGGTGGCAAGTGCTTTGGCTGACGTCTTTCTCAGGTCCCCATCATTGCCCCAAGTCGATACCGAACGGGCCAGATCATGGTTTTCGATGAACAGGGCATTCCAGCCGCGACCGTCCAGACCGCGCTGCCAGCGGGTCATCACTTCTTTCAGTTCATGGATATCCAGTCCATCACCGTTCGCTCCCCAGAGTCCCAGATGTTCGAACTGGAAGATCATGTTGAAGTAGCCATTTTCTTCACCGACCCATCGGTCCGCATCCTGTATCGTGACACCATTCGCTTCACCGACCGTCATGACGTCATAGTTACTGATTGTTCGCTCGGCAAATTCTGACAAGAACAGATCGATCCCGGACTGGTTCATATGTCCGTCAAAGGAGGGCACGTATGTCTTGTTCAGTGGATTCGGCATATTCGGAAAGCCGTTTTTCTTCTTGATATGCGAAATGGCATCGATCCGGAAGCCATCGATTCCCTTGTCCAGCCACCAGTTCACCATTTCATACAGCTTTTCACGAACTTCTGCGTTTTCCCAGTTCAGATCCGGCTGCTTTTTTGAAAAGACATGCATATAGTACTCTTTGGACTGTTCGTCATACTCCCAGACCGAACCGCCGAAGATCGATTCCCAGTTATTGATTTGAGAACCATCCGGTGTCCCCGGATGCCAGATGTAATAGTCCCGGTATGGGCTGTCTGTAGAGGAACGGGCTTCGACGAACCAGTCGTGCTCATCCGACGTGTGGTTGATGACGAGATCCATAATGATTCGCATACCGCGCTTATGGGTCTCTTCCAGCAGGTCGTCAAAATCTCTCATCGTGCCGAATTCATCCATGATGGCATGGTAATCACTGATGTCATAGCCATTATCGTCATTGGGCGACTGATAGATCGGGCTGACCCAGATCACATCGATGCCTAACTCCTTTATGTAATCGAGCTTTTCTATGATCCCACGAAGGTCACCGACCCCATCGCCATTGGAATCATAAAAACTGCGCGGGTATATCTGATACGCCACGGCTTTTTTCCACCATTGTTTCTTCATCTTGCTTTTCACACTCCTATGTAAACGTTAATATTTTGCTGTCTGGTCAAACTTATCTAGATCCCTGCTCTTTTTCAGCAACATCATCTATCTTATAGTCCGGCAGTGCTACATTCAATACTTATTCTATTGTTAACGGTATCAGGTTACTCAAATGAAAACTGTACGCCCACTTGATTTGTGGAGGAACGAGGATCACATACTGATAGATGCATCGCGTTCACCTTTAACCTTCTTAACTTTTGAACGTCGTCTATGACAAAAAGATTTGAGATTTCTACAATTCAAAAAGGTTCCCGCTTTTGGCAGGAACCTTCTTCAACTTGCTGATCCTTTTTTCTGTAGTCACAACAGGATCCAGAGCATTGGCAAAAGCCCGGCAACCGTTATCTCAACATGAATCATCCCACTTTTTCTTCGGCGGTTTCTATGATGGGTATCGGTCCGACAGCTTATACACGCGTGCTTCATAGGGTTTCAACTGCAGGGTGTCAGTCACTGCAGCATTAGAATAATAATTAGAGAGAAGCAGCTCTTCAATTTCCAAATCCTCGTCCAGACTGAACTCAGCGGGTTCATTGAACAGGTTGACGATCACAGCATAACGCTCACCGTCATATAGTCTCAGATACGCAAAAACCTGCGGGTGTGCTTCTGCACGCAGTTCGTATGACCCATAAACAAGGGCAGGCGTACCTTTTCTCAGTTTGATCATTTTTTTATAATAATGAAATATCGAATCCGGATCATTTACCGCTTCTTCGACGTTGATCTCAGAATAATTGGGATTCACTCCAAACCATGGCGTTCCGGTCGTGAAACCGGCGTGGGGTTCGTTTGACCATTGCATCGGCGTGCGTGCATTATCCCGCCCATTCTTCCAGATGTAGGACATCATTTCTTCATGGGACATTCCATTTTTCGTTTCATAATCATACATGTTGATCATACCGGTATCATTGTACTCTTCAATAGAATCAAAGCGCACGTTCGTCATGCCGATTTCCTGACCTTGATAGATAAAAGGCGTCCCCTGCATAAGGAAATAGAAGGTGGCGAAAGCTTTTGCGGATGTTTTTCTCAAATCCGTATCGTCTCCCCAGGTCGAGACACTTCTGGGCTGATCATGATTCTCAAGAAAGAGCGCATTCCAGCCTTGGCCTTCGAGCCCAGTCTGCCATTTCGTCATGGCTTTCTTCAACTCTTCCATATCCAGCTTGCCCTCTTTGGCTTTCCACAATCCGAGGTGATCAAATTGGAAGATCATATTAAAATACCCGTCTTTTTCTTCCACCCAATGTTTCGCGTCTGCAAATCCAGCACCGCCGGCCTCTCCAACTGCCATAACATCATAGTTTTTAATCGTCCTCTCTGCAAATTCGGACAAAAATTCATCGATTCCAGGCTGATTGGCATGTCCGCCATTTGACTGGACGTACTTCTGATGTTGAGGATTCGGCAGATCAGGAAAGCCTTCTCTCTTTTTGATATGCGTGATCGCATCGACACGGAAGCCGTCGATCCCTTTATCAAGCCACCAGTTGACCATGTCATACAAATGCTCACGCACCTTGGGATTTTCCCAGTTTAAATCGGGCTGTTTTTTTGAAAAGATGTGCATATAGTATTCCTTCGTCTGGTCGTCCTGTTCCCAGACGGATCCGCCGAAAAAGGATCCCCAGTTGTTGATATCGGAACCATCCGGCCTGCCCGGGTGCCAGATATAAAAATCACGGTAAGGATTTTCTTTGGAGGATCGGGACTCAATAAACCACTCGTGTTCGTCCGATGTATGGTTGATCACCAGATCCAGGATGATTTTCATTCCGCGCTTATGTACTTCATTAAGCAGCTCATCAAAATCAGCCATGTTTCCAAACTCATCCATGATGTCGTAAAAATCACTGATATCGTAGCCATTGTCATCATTGGGGGACTGATAGATCGGATTGATCCATATCACGTCTATCCCCAAGTCTTTTAAGTAATCAAGTTTTTGAATGATCCCCTGCAGGTCACCGATCCCATCCCCATTGGAATCATAAAAGCTGCGCGGGTAAATCTGATAAGCAACTGCTTCTTTCCACCATTTGTGTTTCATTTTCAATCCACTCCACATTCTTGGTCAGCATTCTTTTAAATAGACTTCTACCATTATTTTTATAGTATAGCGCACTCATCCGTCTTTGAGCAAAATCTGATCATTAATTACCACGCCCTGCTGACTAAAAAAGTTCCTGCCTTGATCGGCAGGACTTTTTTTCCATTCTTTTTATACTTTTCTCATTCTTTTCTTTTAACTAAAACAGCGGCAGTCAAGGCCTCTAAAGTCACTGTCTTGTCCCTCACCGTTACTCCAACCGGCTGGCTGATGGGGGCTGTCCCGGCAGTTTCCGCATCTGCGAGCACTTCAGCCCCAGACAGATCTGTATCGATCGTCAATGTACGAGGTGTTTCGTCGGCATTGACAAAGACATAATAAATGTCTCCCTTTGAATCTTCTGCATGGTAGCCGATGACCAGATCCTTCTCGCTGATTTCCGGTGCATCGACCAGTGAAACCATGTTTTCGATTTCTTCCAGCGTTCCTTTCCGGAAGGCATCGGTACTTTTTCTTAACTTGATCAATCCGGCGGTGTATGCTTGGGTCAAGGTATGGATAGGATAGTCTTCTTTATTCACAGCTTTATTCCAGTCGAACCTGTTGACCGCATCGCTGGAATAGACAGAATCATGAATGAAATACGGATACTCAAACGGTTTGCCTTCTTTATCCGTCATAAAGACGGAACGGTCCGGTGTTTTTTCCTCTGAAACGCGCTGAGTGAAACGGTCATCTCTGAACTGCTTCGTCCGTCCATACTCCTGTCCGGCGTGGAGGAACGGGATTCCTTGGGCAGTCAGCACCATCAAATTCCCCAGGCGGATCCGTCTGTGTATTTCTTCCTGATGGTATTCTGGATCTTTCTGGATAGACTGCACGATGACATCATGCAGTGTGAGGTTGTCATGGGCACCGATATAAGGGACCACACTCCCCGGATCTACTGCATTGAAGTTATGCGGTCGAGCTGTCAGGTTGTCAAAGATACGCTGGATCGACCGCGGTCCTCCAGTCAGGAAACTCGGTTCCCCTTCATTCTGAAAACCGGATTTCAGCTCATTACGGAAGTCATCAGAAAACGAAGCCACCCCGTCAGTGTGCTGCATCCAGTCCTGATCGGCAGGCATGACCTCTTCATCGCCTTCATCACCGACAAATGTGCGCCAGCCTTCTCCGATCATCAGAATGTCGGGATTCAGTTTTTTCGCTTCGTCAAAGGCCATTTGAATACTTTCTGCATCATGGTCACCCATCATGTCGAACCGGAAGCCATCGACTTTGTAGTTTTCAACCCAATGCATGACGGAATCCACGAGAATACGGCGCGCCATCGCATGGGTGGTGCCCAGCCGCCCACCGCCGAAACTGGTGCGCGGGGTCCCGTCTGCATCCATGAAATGATAGTAGTTCGGCTCCAGGTCCTCGAAAATATGTTCACGGGCGGTATGGTTATAAACGACATCTAATATAACCCCCATCCCACGCTGATGTATCGCAGCGACCAGGTTTTTAAACTCCTCGATACGTTTTTCCGGATCTTGCGGATCTTCGGAATACATCCCGGTCAAAGCAAAGTAACTCTGGGGATCATACCCCCAGTTATAATTCACGCCGTTGGAAGCATAATCCAGCAGACGCTCAGTGTTTTTCAATTCGTTGATGAAGTAGTAACTCATGACCGGCAGCAGCTGGATGTGCGTGACACCTAAACTGCTAATATAGTCCAGTTTTTCGATAAAGGCACTGAATGACCCGAACGGACTATTCAGATCATTTTCGATCGACGGATCAGATGTAAAGTCTCTGACATGGATTTCATAAATCACCGCATCTTCACGTTTTTTGTATCCCTCGATTTCGGCATAATCGAGCTCAGGTCCGACAGTCCCCGGGTTCACAATAGCCGCTTTTGCAATACGATCATCTGGATCGGTACTGTTCCAGGCTGCCAGTGAACTGGCGTATGGATCGAGAGCCAGTACAGATCTGCCTTCTCTTTCGATGGCATAATGATAAAAGTATCCTCTCATTTCAGCACGTCCGGTATTTTCTTGATTCAGGAGAACTCTCCATACGCCGGATCCCACCCCTTCCATAGCGATGTCAGTTTTCACTACACGAGTCTGATCTGCTTTATCATACAGGATGACCCGGACAGCCTCCGCACTGGGAGCCCAGACGCTTAGCGTGGCAGTCCCGTCTTCATGGAGACAGGCGCCCAATTTCCCCTCGTAGGCATACAGACTGTCCTTGAGTTTCCATCCTGTCAAAGCGGAACGTTCATTGTTCTTAAAGTGAACGGTATAGGTGTTGTCTTGCACATTAAAGGTACCTGTTATGACCACTTTATCCTTGTCTCTATTTAGTGCTAATGATTTTACGGCTGCTTTTTCTCCTTGACTGTTCCTTATTTTCAGACCCTGCTTTATCTCTTCTAGATTTAAAGATTCAATTGAGTCAAAAAAGATATTCATCTGACTTTCTGAAATGACTATGGCACCAGTCAGGCTGACTGATGAATTATTTTGTGAGCGCGTGTTGATAGTATCCTCTCCTTTTACATAAAATCAGTATACTCCATTCCATCTTTTGGAAACAGAAACGGGCACTCTCCTCAAGTGCCTGTTGCACAGACGAGGAGAGTGCCGTTTCTTGTTGCTTTTTTCTGAAAATCTGTTGAAGCATTTGAGAGCCGTACCTCAACAAGGTTTTCTGCTCACCTTAAATGAGCTGCGTTCTCAGTGTGCTCTTTGCTGAGCTTATTTTCTGTTTTTAAACATTTTAACGCCGACACCAGCTATAACACTGACTAAGCCGAGTGCACCGACAGTCCACACAGCCGTTGCTGTAGACGGTAGGGAGTCTTCGCCTGATTCTTCGTCGGCCTCGTCTGACTCTTTGTCAGCCGGTGTTTCATCGTCGTCCTCGTCTGACTCTTCGTCAGCCGGTGTTTCATCGTCGTTCTCGTCTGAATCACCGTCGGCCGATGTTTCATCGTCATCCTCGTCTGACTCTTCGTCAGCCGGTGTTTCGTCATCGTTCTCGTCTGATTCTTCGTCAGCCGGTGTTTCATCATCGTTCTCGTCTGATTCTTCGTCAGCCGGTGTTTCATCGTCGTTCTCGTCTGATTCTTCGTCTGTCATGTCTCTATCTGTAAATAACAGAACAGAGGCAGTCAGAGCATCAAGAGTAACTGTGTTTCCAGAAACAGTCAAACCTTCAGGATTTTCGATCGGAGTTGTTCCGGCTTGCTTGCCGTCGACTAATACGTAGCCGTCTGTCAGATCTGAATCCAATGTTAGTGTGCGCTCCTGGTTATCTGCATTGACCATAACAAGATAGCTGTCACCGTTGGCATCTTCAGCACGGTAAACGATGACCAGATCGTTCTCTTCCACTTCAGGGACATCGACTAATGAAACCATTTCTGAAATTTCTTCCATTGTCCCTTTACTGAAGGCATCAGTGCTGCGTCTGAGTGCGATCAGGCCAGCTGTGTAGTCTTTTGTCAATGTGTGGATCGGATAGGTTTCTTCATCTGTCACTTTGCTCCAGTCAAAGCGGTTGATGATATCCGTCGAATCGTATGAGTCATGGATGAAATACGGATACTCGAACGGTTCACCGTTTGAATCAGTCATGAAGGTCGACTTGTAAGGGACCTTGTCGGCTGACACAGGCTCTATGAAGTCCGGATCACGGAACTGTTTGGTGCGTCCGTATTCCTGACCGGCATGGATGAACGGAGTCCCTTGAGCAGTCAAGACCATCAAGTTACCCAAACGAATACGCTGGTGGATCTCTTCTTCGTGCTCAGCCGGATCTTTCTGGATCGACTGGGCAATCACGTCGTGCAGCGTCAGGTTGTCATGCGCCGCAATATACGGAACAACGTCGCCTGGATCATCGGCTGTGAAGTTGTGCGGATTCGCTGTCAGATTGTCGAAAATACGCTGGATTGAACGCGCACCGCCGGTCAGGAAGCGTGGTTCACCTTCGCTGCCGAAGCCGGATTTCAGTTCATTACGCATATCATCCGAGAAGGAAGCAACGCCGTCAGTGTGCTGCATCCAGTCCTGATCTGCAGGCTGGACATCTTCATAACCTTCGTCGCCGGCGAATGTGCGCCAGCCTTCACCGATCATCAGGATGTTAGGGTTCAGGGCTTTCGCTTCATCATAGGCCATCTGAATGCTTTCAGCATCATGGTCGCCCATCATGTCGAATCGGAAACCATCGACTTTATATTCTTCGACCCAATAGGTGATCGAATCGACAAGAATACGGCGAGACATCGCATGGGTCGTTCCCAGGCGTCCGCCACCGAAGCTTTCACGAGACGTTCCATCTGCATCCATGAAGTGATAGTAATTGGGTTCCAGATCTTCAAAAATCGTCGTGCGTGCTGTATGGTTGTAGACCACATCCATGATCACACCCATATCGCGGTCGTGAATCTCTTTGATCAGGTTCTTGAATTCTTCGATCCGCTGTTCAGGATCTTCTGGATTCTCTGAATACATCCCTGTCAAGGAGAAGTAACTTTGAGGATCATACCCCCAGTTATAGTTTGTATCAGTTGAGGCATAATCCAGCAGTCTTTCATCGCTGGCAAATTCATTGGCAAAGAAATAGCTCATCACTGGCAGCAGCTGGACGTGGGTCACACCCAGACTTTCAATATAGTCCAGTTTTTCTACAAAGGCGCTGAATGTGCCGAACTGACTGTCCAGTTCACCGGCGATCTCAGGGTCAGATGTAAAGTCTCTGACATGGATCTCGTAAATGATCGCATCCTCGCGTTTTTCATAGCCGTCGATCTCGGCATAATCCAGTTCCGGTCCTATATGGCTCGGATTCACGATCGCTGCCTTGCCGATGGTGCTGTCTGGATCACTGCTGTTCCAGGCTGCCATTGAACGGGCATAAGGATCCAGTGCCAGGACCGTTTCCCCATCCCGTGCGATTTCAAAGTGGTAGTAATAGCCCGTCACATCGTCAAGTCCTGTGGTATCGGCATCGAGTTCCACTTCCCAGACACCGGAATCTTTTGCAGTCATTGTAATATCGTCTTTGACAATGGTAGTCTGATCGTCTTTGTCATACAGGACAACACGCACGTCATCTGCACTTGGAGACCATACTTTCAGTGTGGCTGTTCCGTCTTCTCTCAGGTCTAAGCCCAATTCGCCGTCGTAAGCATAAAGCGCATCCTTCAGTCTCCAGCCCATCATTGCGTTGACTTCTTTCTCGTCAAAGCTGACAGTGTACGGTCCGTTTGCCACTGAAAAGTCTCCAGTCAACGTCACGACATTCTTTTCATTATCGATCGTGACAGTGTCTATGGTTTGCCCTTCGGCACTGCTGTTTGTCAGAGCTAGTTTTTCTCTGAGTGTTTCTTCTGTCAGTCCTTCGACCGTATGGAAGAAGACTTCGATTTCCGTTTCAGAAATCAGTTCGGCCCGGTCCATACCGGCTTGGCTGGCATAGTAAGGATTCGTATAAATCGTATCGTCCCCTTCTTTAATGAAGACTTGTGTGTGTTCAGCCGCTTCACTGAACATATAATCACCGGTCTGATCGCCTGATTTTTTGTTCAGGAACAGGAATCCGACAGACTCGGCATTTTCCGCTAACGGCAGGTCAAAGTAAGCACCGTTTTCGCCCACGGTATCTAAATCATGGGCCCCATCCGGCCAGCCACTTGTTGCTTGCAGGACATCTTCCCATGTCCAGAGTGCCCATCCGTCGTAATCCTCTTCTGTACGGCTGTAGTTGACGCGCAGGACATCATCAGCCAGAGGCTCATAAGGATAAATCATATTATCTGAATCGACCCAGGCCTGGTTCATTTCCGGGGTCAATAGACGCACATTCATGTCTTCTGTCAGGTTGGCTCCTGCAGTATTATTGATCAAAAAGCCGATCAGTTCCGGATCTTCAGCCAGTTCGATGTCCAGATAGTAGCCGTAATCTGTTTCAACCGCATCACCGAAAGATAAGGCTCCTGTCGGCCAGTTTTCTGAAGGAGCAGCTACATCTTCCCAAATCCAAAGACCCAGAGTTTCCGGATCAGCCGACGGAAGGCTTTCAAAATGGAGACGAAAAAATCCGTCTTCGATTTCAGATCCTTCTGTCTGGCTGTCTTCTTCCGGTTCACTGACTTCTTCAGCGACCAGTTCACCGCTTTCGACTGTAAGGAGTGCAGTTCCGCCCTCTTGCATGGCTGGAATGGTAAAGGTCAGGCTATATGTGCCGTTTTCTTCCATTGCCTCCATGGTTTCCAGTGAATAATGATCAGTCAGCTGTGCTTCAGCTGCGGTCGTTTCAACCGTGACCGTTTTGGGTTCGTCTGAGACGTTGAAGGCCATATAAACAGATTCATCTGCCAGAGCACGTTCCACCATGAGCCATCCAGCATCATCGGAACCAAGGAATGTTTCACGGTCTCCGCGAGCAAAAAGTTCAGTATTTTCGTTTCTGAATGCCAGTAATTTCTGATAATGATCTAAGATCTCATTGTTTTCTACCTGATCCCAGGCAAGGTCATAACGGTTATCGTACTCCGGCCAGTTATTGGCGCCGCTCTGTCCCAGCTCTTCTCCATAATAAATGACTGGCTGACCTTTTGAGGTCATCTGTAGAGAAGCAGCTAATTTAAGTTTAGCTTCGTCGCTGCCTTGAGAATATAGAAAGCTGTCTTCATCATGGCTGCCTAAGAATTGTCCCAAGGTTGCGTCACTTGTAAGGGCGGCATTCCGTTCGATCAGGGTCGCGTTTGCAGCTTCCAGGTTCCCGGCTGCAAATGATGAAGCAATGCCTTTGAATCCGAAGTCCAACAGGCTGTCCATCATGCCGGAATTTAAATATCCATGGTCACTGGTGTAGCTTGCTCCCCAGGACTCTCCGATCAGTTTGAATGACGGGTCCTTTCTGACCAGTTCATTTTTGAAGTGCTGCCAGGTCGTATCTTCTACATGTTTTACTGTATCCACACGGTAGCTGGCTACGGCATTTCCGTTAGCTGTGGTCGATTTTTCGATCCAGGCAGACTGCCAGGCAACTAACTGTTCACGTACCTCTTGACGTTCTGTTTCAAAATCCGGTAAACCGGCCAGTTCCATTTTCAGATCACCGCCACCAGATGATGCTCTCAACATATCGTCAAATCTCTGACGGTCTTCGTCTGTCGGATAGCCTTCCGGAGGATTCACTATCCCGTCAGTCGGATGCATGCCATACCCTGCATGGTTCAGGACCACATCGACCATGATATCGATGTCGCGGGCTGCGGCTTCGTCGATCAGGGTGTGGAACTCATCGAGAGTGCCCAGATGCGGGTTCAGTTTTTCAAAATCTTCTGCCCAGTACCCATGATAGGCGTAATAACTGCCGTTTGCATCATTGTCGAACGAGACATCATGTGCTACGTTTTCAACGATCGGTGTGACCCAGATCGTCGAGACACCTAAGTCGTCCAGGTAGTCCAGATTTTCGGTGACGCCTTTAAAGTCGCCGCCCTGATAGGTTCCCCGAGGGTTGTCTGCTGAACCGTAATCCAGTTTATAAGGGTTATCATTGGTTTCGTCCCCATTGGCAAAGCGGTCGGTAAGCATGAAATAAATGATTTCTTCATCCCAGTCACGCTCTCCTTCGGCCTTGTTTCTGGCTTCGATCGTGACCTCTGTCTCTGTGTTATAGCGGCCATTATTTTCATCCCAGACAGAGACTGGAATCTTGTATGTTCCTGGTTGAACAGTGTGGTCTACAGATAAGGTCACTCTGTTTAACTCTGGCGAAATGGCCAGGTTTGACGGGCCGCCGATCGCTGAGGTATCTGCTTCGATACGGTCGACAGCTAGTTCTGAGTTGTTTTCGATCGTAACATCAAGAAGTCCGTGTTCATTGTAGTTGAATGAACGGTCAACAGATGCTTTGACAGTGATATCTTCTGTTCCTTCAGTTTCTTCAGGGCCCTCTTCTTCTACCGTTTCAGATATGTAGAAAGGGTTGGTAAAGACCTGAGTCGGGTCTTCATGTGTGACAAAGACCTGATTTTGTGTATCAAAAGAATCAAAAGACAGATCACCGGTCAGTTTCACATCATCCTGCGTCCGATCGACGATCAGGAAACCTAAGCTGCCGGCATCTTCGTTTACTGGAATGTCAACATACGCACCATGCTTCCCGACCTGTTCGTTTGAGAAAGCTGCAGCTTCCGTCGGCCAGTCTGCTGGCAGATTTGGTGCATCGCCCCAGTACCAGACCCCATGGTTGTCATAATCGATATCTTCATTCAAGTAATGAATGCGCAGAGTCGGTGTCTCAAAGTCAACAGGTTCATAATAAGAAACAGAACCATCTTCTCTTACCCATACTTCATCGACACCTTCATGAATATCTATATTTATATCTTCCTCAATGTACTTGGCTTCATCACCATAGACAGCGACAAAACCGATCGAAGCGGCATCATCTTTGATTTCAATGTCCTGGTAATAACCGAAGTCTGTCTGCTGGTCGGCCGAAAAAAGTGAGCCGTTCGGCCAGGCATTGCCGTTTGCATCTGAGGACGTGATCACATCTCCCCAAAGCCACAAGGATAAAGCATTGTCGATCGTATCGGTTTCCAGGTGGACACGCAGGGTGCGTGCTTCAGCGGCTTGCACGGAGGTGACAAAAGGAAAAACATTTGCCAGTGCTTGAAACAGTAAGACTACCGCAAAGAATGCGGATAAAACGGATGTTTTTGTTCTGTTCATCTGATACTCTCCTTTAAAAAATAGTGTTAACGCTCTCATTTTCGGCAAAAAGAAACTCTCCCCACAAGCAAACGTAAGGAGAGTATGGAATTTTTCAATAAAAGTTATCCTTTTGTTGCGCCGGATGCCAGACCAGAAATCAAATATTTCTGCAGCATCAGGTAGACCGTAGCGATCGGTACAGCGATCAGTACGGCACCGGCAGCAAAACGGCTGAAGTTGTTTGAGAACTGCGCATTAACGAAGTTGTAAAGACCCAGCGCTAAGGTAAAGTTCTCTGGACTTCTTAAAACGATCCGCGGCAGGATAAAGTCCATGAACGGTGTCATGAAGTTGAATAAGGCAACCACGGATAAAATCGGTTTGGCCAGCGGCAGGAGGATCTGGAAAAAGATCCTGAAGTGACCGGCCCCGTCCATCTTGGCTGATTCATCCAGTGATTTCGGCAGGGTATCGAAGTAGCCTTTAACAAGGAAGGCATTCATCGGGATCCCTCCGCCGATATAAATGAGGATCAGTCCCCATAAGTTGTCTAACAGTCCTACGATATTAAGCAGGATGTACAAGGCCACCATAGCCATCAGTACCGGGAACATCTGCAGGAGCAGGAAGGCGTACAAGCCGTTCTTGCGTCCTTTGAAACGGTAACGTGAGAAAGCATAGGCGACAAAACTTACTGTCAGTGTCGTAACGACTGTCACCACTGTGGATACGAACAGTGTATTTCTGTACCAGAGTAAATAATCACTCCGCGGATTTGTGAACAGCCATCTGAAGTTGTCCAGCGACCAGGTCTCCGGAGAGAGTGACGCTGTGTAAAGATTGCTTGTTGTATTCATCGACATCGCAAACGCCCAGTAAAGCGGGTAAGCGATGATGACAAACATGATCGCCAAGATGAAGTAGATGAGCGCAACTTCAAAGCGGCTTTTTTCTTTGCGACTGTATTGTCTGTCGCGCATTTTAGTGAAAAGTTTTTTCATTACATGTTACCCTCCTCTTTGAATGAACGTGAGCGTCTGAACTGGAAGAATGCGAAGGTCGCGACGATCAGTCCCAGTATCAGTGATATGGCAGCAGCCATACTGAATTGCGAGTTAGTAAAGGTCAAATTATAGACCCAGGAAATCAGGATATCTGTTCCGCCGGCATTCTGTCCGCGGACAGCTGGTCCCCCTTCGTTGAACAGGTAAATAATATTAAAGTTATTGAAGTTGAAGGTATACTGCGTCAACAGCAGCGGACCTGTCGCAAACATCAAGTGCGGGAACGTGATGTTGGTAAATTTCTGCCAGCGCGATGCGCCGTCCATCTCTGCTGCTTCATACCAGTCATCGGATATTCCTTGAAGGACACCGGAGAACAACGCATAAACATACGGGAACCCGAGCCAGACCTGGATCATGATGATGGCGATCCGACTCCACAGGACTTCTGTCATCCAGGGGATCGTCGTATTGAATAATGGCTGAATGATGTCTGTGTTGATCGCACCAAAGTTGTCATTGAACAAGGCAGAGAAAATGATGATGGTGACAAAGCCGGGAACAGCCCACGGCAGGATCAGTACGGTACGGATCAGTTTCTTGAATTTGATCCGCTTGTCGTTGGTCAGGATAGCCAGGAACATCGCCAGAGCGATCTGCAGTGTTGTTGCAACGAATGTCCAGGTGATCGTCCAGGTCAGAACACTGATAAAGGTGTCACGCCATTCAGATAGCGTCACTAGACGAATAAAGTTTTCAAAGCCGACCCACTGAAGCAGGCTGCGCGGTGGTGCATTGTATAAGTTATAGTTGGTAAAAGCTAAAAAGCCCATGAATAAAAGCGGCAGGATGACTACAAACACAAGGAGGGCAAATCCGGGACCGATCAGGACATATGGAAAAGCGGTATCCCAGGAATTGCGGAAGTTCTCCATCACTCCTCCGGGCGTCCACCCGTCTCTTATTTTCTGTGCTTCATTTTTGGCGTCCTGAATATTGACCCAGTAGAGTGCCACATAGAAAACAGTGAAGAGCAGTGCCAGGATCCCTTCGATCATGAACACACGTGAATCATCCACACGTGCCACTGTTCCCAGAGTGATGAGCCCCTGCAGTCCGGATGCGACAAAATCGAACATCACGAATGCAAATGCGGCAAACAGTATGAACAGCGCGATCCCTTTCAGTTTTCGTTTATTGTAAATTTGACCCATACCTGGAATGATCGATAACAGCATGGCCTTTTTAGGGCTATGATTCAGATTTTTCACCCGAGTGTGGGACGGTCTATTTTGATTCTCGTTACTATCCATAATCTCTCTCCTTCTACTCTCCCTATAGCAGTCACTTATGTCTGCAGAGTTGACTAAATCAGCTCTATACACATAAATAACTAATATGAAGAAGGAGATTGAGTCTGTCATCGCTCAATCTCCCTTTTCAAATTAGCTAGACGTTATACTGTGATTCTGTTTATTGACCCATCAATGAAATTTCTGACTCGATCGTTGAAACAGCTTCGTCTAAAACTTCCTGTACATCGTCACCTTGCTGGATGAATGTTAATGCGTCACCCATTGGTTCCCAGACTTGAGCCATTTCTGGAATGTTTGGCATCGGATGTGCGTTTTGAGTCTGAGCAAAGATCGGTGCCATCAATTCATCTTCGATCTCAACAGCAGTATGCGCAGGCAGTTCACCGGCTACTTCATAGTAAGTTTCTGAGCTTTCTGCATTCGTCATGTAAAGTGCCAATTCTGTTGCCCAGTGCTGATCTTCTGAGTAATAGTTGACCAGCCAGCCTTTGTTTCCTGAGAATGAGTTCAATGGTTCGCCGTCCTGCGTTGGCAGTTCTGCAACCATCAAGCTGTCTCCAAGAGCTTCCTGATAGTCTGGAATAGCCCAAGGGCCGTTGATGATCATGCCGACTTGACCGTCCATGAACAGGCTGTTAGCAACTTCCAGGTCTGTACCTTGAGGCATTAGTCCGTCTTCGAACCAGCCTTGGATTCTTTCCACAGCAGAAACAGCTTCTGGTGTGTTCAAGCCAATGTCTGATGTGTCATATGAACCGTCTTCGTTCTGTGCAAAGATGTAGCCGCCGTCAGCAGTGATGAACGGGTAGGTGAAGTACAAGTCTGCGGCATTCATCATGAAGCCGTATTGTTCGCCTTCTGTCAGTTCAGCTGCCGTTTGTGTCAGCTCTTCCATTGTTTCCGGTACTTCATCAACTAAATCTGTATTGATGAACAGGCCGTAAGTTTCAACAACAGCCGGAATACCATATTGAGCACCCTCATAACTGAATGCTTTCACTGCTTCTTCATTGTATTCGCCTAAACGTTCCATTTGATCGTCTGTCAGTTCAAGTTCTGCTGCCAAACCTTGCAGGTGGATATCGCCCATACGGTCATGCGGCTGGAAGAACAGGTCTGGACCTTGTCCACTTGGTGCATCCAAGCTCATTCCTTCTGTCTGTTCAAGCATGCTGTAAGGTGTGATCTCGACTTCGATGCCGTATTCTTCAGTGAAGTTAGCAGTGATTTCATCATACGCATTCAATTGTGCCTCTTCATCGTTGACCCAAATATGTAGCGATTCAGGTTTTTCAGGAGTACCTTCTGCTGTTTCTTCAGAAGTTTCGCCATCTGTTGTATCTTCAGCTGTTTCTTCAGTTGTGTCTCCTGAAGTATCTTCTGAATCTGTGTTGTCGCCCATGCCGCATGCTCCAAGAACTCCAGCGGTTGAAAGCAGTAACATTCCTTTGTACCATAATTTCTTATCTAACATTGTGTTGCCTCCTAGTATATTTTTTATTTGCTTCGTGTCCCTACTCCACTTTCTAAACATCAGGAAAAGGCTTTCCTAAATCCAGTTTGTTTAGAGAAGATGTTGTAAGTGATTACATTCTAACTATATAAGCTTTTAATAACGGTTTCAATCGTTTTTTCAATGTTACCGGTATCAGGATTTACCCGTTAGTTTGTTTATATTTTAACTATTGGGCTATTTCGACCACGATGGCTTCGAAAGGTTGCAGGACTGCCTTTTCTAAATCGATTTCCTCTTTACCGTAGTTTGAGACGATCACTTTTCCCGCACGTCTGTCCTCATCCAATTCTAATCTTTCTTCCTGCCCGCTGACATTCGCGGCAACGAGCCACGTGCTTCCTTGATACCTGCGCGTATAGGCAAAGATAGACGGGTGATCCGGCAGAAGCAGCTCATAATCGCCCCAGACGATCAGCGGGTGGTCTTTACGCAGCTGGATCAGCTTTTTGTACATGCTGAAGATAGAGTCCTCAGGATCAAGAGACTCTTTGACGTTAATATTTTTATAGTTGGGCTGGACAGGCAGCCAGGGGGTCCCGGTCGTGAATCCGGCCTGTTCAGAATCGTCCCAATGCATAGGGGTTCGGGCATTGTCCCGCCCTTTAACGTTGATCGCATGGATCAGTTCGTCTTTTGAATACCCTTCTTCTAGTCGCTCGTTGTACATATTGATGCTTTCGATGTCATCCACTTCATCGATCGATTCGATTGTGCGGTTCGTCATCCCGATTTCTTCGCCCTGATAGATATAGGGCGTCCCTTTCATCAGGTGGAGCAGGATCGCGAACAGTTTGGCACTTTCCACCCGGTAGTCTGTATCGTTCCCGAAGCGGGAGACGATCCGCGGAAGGTCGTGGTTGTTCCAGAACAGGCTGTTCCAGCCGCTGTCTTTCAGTTCGACCTGCCACTTGGACAGGACTCTTTTCAGTTCAGTCAGATCGAGTGGTTTGAGATCCCACTTCATTCCGCCCGGCTGCTCGTCCAGCTGCATATGTTCAAACTGGAACACCATGGACAGTTCGTCACGTTCCGGATCAGAGTATAACTTCGCTGTTTCGGGCGTCGCTCCCCAGGTTTCGCCGACGGTCATGACATCTCTATTTAAAAGGGTTTCCTGATGCATCTCCTTGAGGTAGTCATGGAGCTTCGGTCCATTCCCGGTGATTCCTTCATCCGGCTTCTTCCCGATCAGATCGATCACATCCATCCGGAAACCGCCGATAGCTTTATCGAGCCAAAAATTCATCATGTCGTAGACCGACTGACGGACCTCTTTATTCTCCCAGTTCAGATCGGGCTGCTTTTTACTGAATAGATGCAGATAATACTGTTCCGTTGCCTCATCATATTCCCAGGCCGAACCGCCGAAGGTCGACGTCAAATCATTAGGCGGACCGCCGCTTTCCGGGTCGCGCCAAATATAGTAGTCCCGGTAGGCGTTATCTTTATTTTTCCTTGCCTCGATGAACCACTGATGCTCGTCGCTCGTATGGTTGACGACAAGGTCCATGACGATCCGTATGCCCCGGCTTTTCGCTTCTTCAATCAGACGATCCATATCTTCCATCGTACCGAAATCCGGATGGATAGCCTGATAGTCACTGATATCATAGCCATTGTCATCATTCGGGGATTCATATACGGGACTCAGCCAGATGGCATCGATCCCCAGATTGTTTAAATAATCCAGGCGACTGATGATTCCGGGGATGTCTCCGATACCGTCACCATTGCTGTCCTGAAAACTCCGCGGGTAGATCTGATAAATCACCGCGTTCTGCCACCACTTCATACCATTCTCCTCTCGTTCATTACCGCTTATTTTTCTGCTGCTTTAAGGATTCTATCCAGTGTCAGCTCTTTCGTGTCTTTAACGATATAGTCCGCTTTGTGCATAGCCGCTTCTGAACCGACGCCGACAGAAAACATGCCGGCCGCATTGATCGATTCAACGCCTGCCTCGGCATCTTCCAGCCCCACACATTCTTCTGGTTTCAAGCCCAGTATTTCAGCCCCCTTCAAGAATATCTCAGGGTCCGGTTTGCCCGCACGCAAAGAAGCCGGGTCAACAACTGTCCCGTCAAACAATTCATCGATTTCCAGCTGTCTGATTATTTTTGGTCCGTTTTTACTTGCCGAAGCGAGTGCCATCCCGATCCCTTTTTCTTTGGCTTCTTTAAGAAGTCTTTCTATGCCGGGAAGCAGATCATCATGAGTGATTTCTTCGATATAATGCTGATATTCCTCGTTTTTCTGTGTGGCCAGTTCCTGTTTCTCTTCTTCCGTATAATCGTTTTCTTTATTGCCGTGCTTTAAGATAAGATCGAGCGATTCCATGCGGCTGATGCCTTTAAGCTGTTCATTAAATGCTCTGTCCATCTCGATATCCAGCTTTTTCGCCAGACTTTTCCATGCCAGATAGTGATATTCCGCTGTATCTGTGATCACGCCGTCCAAATCAAATATTAATCCTTTAATCATGATGTCCTCCTTAGAATGTCTTCCTGTCTCATAATGAAAAAAGAGAGAGGGCCCTCTCTCTTTTTTATTTTATCATTGCTTTTAGGGGTTTTACATTTTTAGCGCTTTCTAGTTTGGGTTGGGTGTTCGGGCAGGAAAGATGTTCACTCGCCGGGTCGGTGCTTTGCGAGTACGACATCTTGATCCACGAACTGTTCACTCATATGGTCGGCACTTCATGAGTGCGACATTCCAGTCCAGAAACTGTTTACTCAGCAAGCAGGCATCTCACGAGTTCGACATTTCCACTCAAAAAGTGCCGACTCTGCGTCTAGGCACAGCACGAGTTCGACATTTCGGTACTGGACGTGCAGACTCATCGAACCGGCATCTTCTCAGTTCGACATTTCGCTCCTGCAACTGCTCGCTCACTGCTTCCATGGCTCGTGAGTTCGACATTTCCACTCAAAAAGTGCTGACTCTGCGTCTAGGCACAGCACGAGTTCGACATTCCGGTACTGGAAGTGCAGACTCATCGAACCGGCATCTTCTCAGTTCGACATTTCGCTCTCGTAACTGCTCGCTTCCATGTCCTTTACCCGGCGAACACCCAACCAAAGCCATTCAATAAGGAAGAGATCATCACAAGGATGATCTCAACCCTTTTTTTATTTCTGGAGCGCTTGTTTTACGCTGTCCTTCAATGTTACGTGTTCACCGTACAGATCGAAGTCCAGAGCGTCGCCTTCCTGTAGAGCGAATTCGACGTTTTCCTTGTCGACGATGACTTTGATGAGTCGGCCGCGGTACTTCAGTTTGAATTCGTAGCCGTCCCATTTTTCAGGACAATACGGTTCAAAGGACAGTTCGCCTGTCATAGTGCGCATGCCGGCAAAGCCATGAACGATCGACAGCCAGCCGCCGCTCATCGATGTGATGTGCAGGCCGTCTTCCGTATCATTGTTGTAGTTGTCCAGGTCCAGACGCGCCGTACGTTCGTACATTTCGAACGCTTTCTCCTTCTTGCCCAGTTCTGATGCCAGGATCGAATGGACTAAAGGTGACAGCGATGACTCGTGAACGGTCATCGGCTCGTAAAAGTCGAAGTTGCGCTCTTTTTCATCCAGACTGTATTCGTGGTTCAGGAAGTAAAGCCCCTGCAGCACATCTGCCTGTTTGATGAACGGCGAACGCAGGATCTTGTCCCATGACCAGTTCTGGTTGATCGGACGCTCTTCCGGTTTCAGCGAATCTACCGGACGCAGATCCTTGTCCAGGAATGTATCGTGCTGAACGAAGACATCCAGCTCGTCGTCTTTAGGGAAGTACATGTTATTAACGATATCCTTCCACTGACCTAACTCTTCGTCAGTAATGTTCAGGCTCGCTTTTTTCTCGTCAGACACTTTCTCAAGAGATTCCAGCGTATAGCGCAGTGTCCACGCCGCCATCGTATTGGTGTACCAGTTATTGTTGATGTTGTTTTCATACTCGTTCGGACCCGTCACGCCATGGATCATGTATTTTTCATTGCGTTTTGAGTAATGCACGCGGTCAGCCCAGAAGCGGGAGATCCCAGTCAGGACTTCGATTCCCTGATCCAAGAGATAGGAGTCGTCGCCGAAGTAGGTCGCATGGTTGAAGATCGCATGGGCGATCGCACCGTTACGGTGGATCTCTTCAAACGTGATCTCCCACTCGTTATGGCACTCGATCCCTGTGAAGGTCACCATTGGGTAAAGCGCGCCATCCAGACCCTGCTTGGACGCATTGACATGCGCTTCTTCCAGCTGATTATGACGATAAACGAGAAGCTGTTTAGACACTTCTTCATCTGTCGTTGACAAGTACATCGGCAGGATGCAGGATTCTGTGTCCCAGTAAGTCGCTCCGCCGTACTTCTCGCCGGTAAAGCCTTTTGGCCCGACATTCAGACGCGGATCTTCGCCGTAATAGGTCGAGAAGAGCTGGAAAATGTTGAAGCGGACACCCTGCTGGCTCGCTTCGTCGCCTTCGATCACCACATCGGCATTGTTCCAGCGGTTTTCCCACTCACTGACGTGTGCGTCTTTCAATTCAGCAAATGACACTTCGTTTGCTTCAGCTAAAATAGCTTCTGCTGTTTTGACCTGATCGGATTCTTCGACGTCACGGCTCGTGATGACCGAGACCAGCTTAGTCAAACTGACTGTTTCGCCTTCTGAAACCGTGCTTTTAAAGTTTTCAGCGACCATCATGTCAGATTCGCTGCTGTCTTCTTTAGCAAGGCCAGAAACCGAGTTGCTCATCATCGTCGTTACAGTAAAGCGTTCGGTCCCAAAATTGTTTTCCACGGTTTTGGTCGTTAAGTAAGGGTAAGGTTTTAAGCCGCGATCGCGTTCGATCCAGAACTGTTCATCGTAGTTGCTGTCTTCGTTTTCAACGTCCCCATCCAGGTAAGGGGTCATTTCGATGACGGGACTGCCTTTTTGCACGTTCGCTTCGATGTTGATAACGGCAAGTTCTTTAGTCGCTACACTTACGAACCGGTCAAAGGTGAAGGCGATCTCTGTGTCGTCTTTTGTCCAGACGAAAGAACGATTGAGTACACCGGCCTTCATGTCGAGCTCCAGACGGTATTCTTTCACATCGTCCACGGCCAAATCGACCTTGTGTCCATCGACCTGAATCGTTACAGGGATAAAATTCGTGGCATTGATGACTTTACCGAAATACTCCGGATAGCCGATCTTCCACCAGCCGACACGTGTTTTGTCCGGATACCAGACACCGGCCAGATACGTACCGATATGTGAATCCCCGGAATACCCTTCTTCAAAGTTTCCGCGCAGGCCCATATAGCCATTGCCGATAGCAGTCAGGCTTTCCTGCACACGCTTATCTTTTTTTACATCCGTTGTGATGACTTTCCACGGATCTATCTTTGCTATTCTCTTCATTCCACATACACATCCCAATCTATGAATTATCGTTTTTAGTTGCTTTTTATCGCTTCAAGTAAGACTTTGCGTTTTTTCGCACGCTTGCGCTTTTTCATCAGGCGCTGTTTCTTCTCTTCTTCGTTATCGACATAGTAATAAACAGAGAAACCATTATGATAAAGGATTTCGTCGTTTTCATACGATTCGTCGTTAAAACCGAACACTTTATGTGCCCCGTGCGGCAGCAGCGGCAGGAAGGCTTCGTCTTCGTCCTGATTAAAGAAGAAGTAAAGTTCCTGATTGCCCAGTTTGCGCTTGAAGCCAAGGAACTGCTCGTCATCTCTGACATCATGCCACTCCGTTTCACCGTAGCTCAAGATCGGCTGATACTTTTTGCGGAACCGGATCAGTTCTTTTGAAAAACGCAGCATATCATGGTCCTGTTTATTTTCGTCCCAGATCATGCATTTGCGGCAATCCGGATCCCCTTCACCCTCAAGCCCCACTTCCGTCCCATAATACATACATGGGGCGCCGGGCTGGGAGTACAGAAAGGCCATCGCTGATTTCACAAGGCTTTTGTCCCCGCCTGCTTTTGTCAGGAGACGCGGTGTGTCATGGGAATCCAGCAGATTGAACATGACTTCTGTCGTCTGTTTGCGGTACAGCATCAGCTGACTGTTTAAACTCGAGATCAGTCTTGTCGGAGACAGGATCTTCTTGAAGAAATAGTTTTCGATATTATCCGTAAAGGCATAGTTCATGACAGCATGGAACTCATCACCATTCAACCAGTTTTGAGAAGAATGCCAGATTTCACCAAGGATATACAAATCTTCTTTAACGGCTGTCGTTTCTTTGAAGAATCGCTTCCAGAAGTAGTGATCCACTTCATTCGCTACATCAAGACGCCAGGCATCCACATCAAACTCCCTGACCCAGTATGTCGCAATATCCAGAAGGTACTCCTGAACTTCGGGATTGGCCGTATTCAGTTTAGGCATATGACCGGTGAAGGCGAACGTATCATAATTCACGCGACCGACATTTTCCAGCTCTTCCGTACTTAAGCCGCTCACGTCTTCGACAGGGAAGGAATGAATATAGAACCAGTCTTTATATTTCGACTCTTCCTGATTCTCAAGAACGTCCTGCCACTGACTCGACTGGATCCCCAGGTGATTGAAGACGGCATCGATCATGACGCGCATCCCGCGTTTGTGTGCCTCATCCACGACCTTTTTGAACAGGTCTTTATCACCAAAATCCGGATCGATCTCTTTATAGTCGATGGTGTCGTATTTATGGTTGGAGTGTGCTTCAAAAACAGGTGTGAAATAGATGCCGTTGATCCCCAGTTCTTCCAGATGATCCAGGCCGTCTAATACACCCTGAAGGTCCCCGCCGTAGAAATCATCACGGGAAGGATGCTCCTTGCTCGCCCAGGGAAGCGTCCCTTCCGGGTTATTGCTTTCATCGCCATTTCTGAAACGCTCCGGGAAAATCTGATACCAGATCGTCTCTGCGGCCCATTTCGGAGCACGGAACGCATCGATTTCATGAATATAGGGCACACGGAAATAGAAGTTCATCTGATCAAGAAATGTTTCTTCAAACGGATAAACCCCCTGGTCGGAATAAAAAATCTCGATGCCGTCTTTGCCGATCACACGGAAACCGTACGCCATGCGTTTAGTCGGCTCATGTGTATCGATCATCCAGTAATCATGCATGTTGGTGGTCGCGACTTTTTTCATTTCTTTCCCGTCTGTATACCATTTCTCTTCATCCAGTAAATAAGGATCGCCACTGATCAGTTCGACGCTTTCCACATCTTTTGCTTTTGTCCGTATACGGATGTGGTAATGTCCCCGTTCGTATAAGTAAGCATATTCACTTTCGGAACGGTGATAAATTGCTGCTGTATCCATAAAAATCTCCTTCTTCTATTAAGTTTTCTCGATATCATTTTTTTGATTTTCCACCCTATCATCTTAAAGCGGTTTCACTCTGATTCTAGCACTTAGAGAGAATTATACAAGGCTAATCGCGGTGTTATCGGTAACAGAATGAATAGATAAGAAGAAACGAGCTGCGGCTCGTTTCGCCCTGTTTGCCGGGGTGATCGTTTCGGCTGGCCGGAATTGAACCGGTTCGGCCTGTTCAGAATTTTCATAGACTGGAATGCACCGAAGTTCTTAGCATTCGGTGCATTCGCCCATATTCTTTTCACCGATGAGCTGAACCTGGCCGAGGTTCGGTCTATTCATTTAGACTGCCTTTGTCAATAAACCGAAGACAGGCTTGTTCGGTCTATTCGCTCCAGTTTTAAACCTGAATAAGCTGAACATCATCCAGGTTCAGCTTTTTCAGACAACGTGTTCCAGTCGAATGAGCCGAACATTCTGTAGTTCGGCTTATTCGACAGCCCTTAGCTTCTTAACCCACCGAAGTAAATCAACTTCAGCACTTAGCATCCCTTCACTCTTATTAACTTACCGAAGTTGACGGTTGTTCGTCACTTAGATACATCTGTACCTCTCCTACTAACCGAATATGTTCCAATTCGGTTAGTAGGGGGACTTGCGCCAATCTAAACTGCCGAACCAAGCCCTACTTCGGTAGTTTAGACCCGGACATCCTATTGAAACGACCGAACTTTCGCATCTTCGGCTATTACGTTACCCCCCATTCCCTCTAATGACCGAACCCTCGTAAAACTGTAAAACAAAAATGTCCAAGCCTGACAATTAGAGCGGTCAGGCTTGGACGTTTAATTCTATCAGCGGGTCGTGCCGCCAAGTTTCAGTTCTGTTTCAAACAGCTGATCACCCTGGGCTTTCCCGTTTTCATTAACTTTTTTCAGGACCATCCTGGCACAGGCCGCACCCATTTCCGTGATCGACTGTTTCAGTGTCGTCAGGTTCGGGTAGGCGATCTGATCGAGGAAGACGCCGTCGTGACCGATGACGCCATAGTCGCCCGGGATGTCACCGTCATGTTCTTTGATTTCGCGGATGACCCCAAGGCCTAACCGGTCCGAAGCGCACAGGAACAAGGTGTTTTTCGGAAACATGTCCCAGTTCTCCCGGATGAAAGCCGCTGAGTAGCGGGAGCGGTTTTCGAGGTTATAAATGCACGGTTCTTTGCCGTGATTATTCATCACCGTCGTATAGCCCTTTTCCCTAGAGCGGGCGAAAGGTTCATCGACAGCGATCCCGATATAGACGATTTTCTCATAGCCTTTTTCAATGGCGTATTCCGTCGCTTTCGCCATGCTCTCTTCATTGTTGCTGTCCACAAAGTCGATTCCCATGTCATTCTGGCCGAAAAGTACAGTTGGTTTATCCAGCGACTTGATCAGTGCTTCATCTTCCTGACGCATGCCGCAGACGATAAACCCGTCAGAATCCCCGATCTGTACGTTATTATGTGTCAGAAGCTGAAGACTGTAAGCATACTTGTCCAGTTCATTGGCGATCCCTGTCAGAAGGAACATATAATAAGGTTCAGTGGTATCCATTTCTTCCAGTATCAGTAACTTGATGATCTGCGTGCGATTATTCGCCAGCGCTTTTGCTGCTGCATTCGGGCGATAGTTCAGTTCTCTCATGGCTTCGTAAACAAGTTCTTTCAATTCGTCCGTGACCTGCTCGGGGTGATTGATGACTCGCGAAACCGTCATTTTCGAGACGTTCGCTTTCTTTGCAACATCGTTTAATGTAGCCAAACGTTTTCTCCTTTCATCCTGCGCGTACACAGGGTATGTCTCATTTCCTATCTATCCATTCAATTATATCATGTCACGATGGCTTTGTTCATCCTGATCAGTCTTTATTCGAGATAAATTCACAGGAAAATCACACTTCTTTTTCAACGATCCTTACTTCATACGGCTGCAGAGTAAGTCGCCCGTACACAAGTTCATCCGACTGAATATCCACCACTTCTTCGTTGATCTCAATGACCTGCACCTCTTCCGTGAAATTCATGATAAAGACAGTTTTCAGTCCCTCGGCTTCTCTTGCCTGCACGGAGACACCGCGTTCATGTGTGACGTCCAGTGCAGGTCTCAATCCCAAGTCTGAGATCAGTTCCCCGTAAAAATCCGCTAAAAACGCTTCTTCCAGGCGCGCGCCAAGGTAATATGCCTGCCCTTTTCCGTAAGCATTGACTGTGACGGCCGGCTTGCCTTTGTAAAAATCGCTCTGGTACACAGCCAGTCCGCTCGCCTCACCCATTTCGATCACCGTCGCGTAATCTTTAACGAGATAATTTTTTCCGTTATAGTCGATACTGTTCTCATCTGATGGATAGTACGTGTCGGATTCCACGGGCTCCATGCCGAAGGTTGCTTTCAAAGGTCCGAGCCAGCCGCCCATATGCGCCAGATCCGACTCGTTGACAACGCCAGTGATGTACGTTGAAACCAGCGTCCCGCCGCCTTTCACATAGTCCTGCAGCTTTTCGGCCGTTTTTTCAGCCAGCATATAGAGCATAGGCGCAATGACCAAGTCATACTTACTGAAGTCAGCATCTTTTGAAACGACATCCACGGCAATGTTTTTATCCCAGAAGGCCTGATAATGCTTTTCCAGTGTCTCGCCGTATTTTTTCGTCTGCAAGCCAAAGCCCTGGGCATCATTCAGGGCCCATTCGTTTTCGACATCATAAATAATGGCGACTTTCGCTTGGCGCTGATAGCCGACCACCTTAGGAGAAATCTCCTCCATCGCTTTACCAAGGCGTGCCACTTCTTTAAAGACACGGTTTTCAGGCGAACGGTCGTGATCCACCACCGCGCCATGGAATTTCTCGGAAGATCCGCGTGATTTACGCCACTGGAAATACAGCACACTGTCCGAGCCATGAGCCAGCATCTGCATGGATGACAAGTAATGCATCCCGGGCCGCTTGGCTTTATTGACCTCGTGCCAGTTCACTCCACTTGGCGTCGACTCCATGAGAAGGAAAGGCTGATCCTTCATCGCATAGAAGTGATCGTTCAAAAAGCCTACTTTTGAAGCCAGTGTGGCGGTGTCTTCCTTGTCATTATGCCAGGCCGGATAAGCATCCCAGCTGATGACATCCACTTCTTCAGCGAACCTGCTGTAGTCCAGTCCGGTAAAAGGCGTGAAGGCAGGATTGTCTGACATGAAGTTGGTCGTGATCGGTATACCGGGGGTGATTTCCCGCAAAGGCATACACTCATTTTTATAGAAGTCGATCGTCTGGTGCGAAACAAAACGGCGCCAGTCCAGATTCATCCCGTGCACGGCACTTTCCCCGATCCGCGAGGGTGATTCGATCTGTTCCCAGTCGGTGATCGTATGACTCCAGAACGGTCCCCACCAGGACTCATTCAGCTGATCCAAATCATTGTTGTATTTATCTTTTAAGTAAGTTCTGAAATTCTGCTGACACAAGTTACAATGGCATTCGCCGCCAAACTCATTAGAGACATGCCACATGAGTAGTGCCGGGTGGCCTCCGTAGCGCTCAGCCAGTTTCGTGTTCATTTCCTGCGTTTTCTTCCGGTAATAAGGCGAAGAAAAACAGTGATTGTGACGGCCACCATGCAGCTGTTTCCTGCGGCTGGCATCCACACGCAGCACTTCCGGATGCGCTTTGGACATCCAGGTCGGACGGGCACCGCTTGGTGTTGCTAAAATAAATCGGCCCCCAAAGGAAGCGATACGCTCGATGACCTCATCCAGCCACGTGAAGTTATAGCTCCCTTCTTCAGGCTCCAAAGCGGCCCAGGCAAAAATCCCGATGGAGAAGGTGTTCGTGTGGGCTTTCTGCATCAGCACCACATCTTCTTTCAGTATCTCGGGATAGGCCAGCCACTGATCCGGATTGTAGTCGCCCCCGTGCAGCAGGCGTGTTTCATCTGTTAAAGGTTTCTTGATCAAATCAACCATCCTTTCATTATTTTCGGTAATAATGATTCAGCTTGCCGATCAGGTCATCGATAACGGTTATGAGATGGCCAGGATGTCCCTGATCGCGCATTTCATCTTTCAGACAAGCCAGATAGTCGACATGCTGCTTGTCGAGCAAGGCATAGTCGGAGTCAGTCAGGTCCAGCGTTTCGTCTTTAGCTTTGAGATAGGTTTCGACATCCATCTGCCAGGTCCGCGTTCTGTCCGGGTAGCGCAGCAGCAGTTCTTCTGCTCTGACGATGCCCTGGGGATTCAAATCACCCACGAACCGCAGCTCGGCACCGTTGGCAATGAGTCGGTCAAAGACTTCCCAGGCCGTACGTGTCCATTTCTCCTGCGTACAGATCATCGGCAGCGCTGGCACACTGTCAGCGATTCGGCTGAACACTTCTGCATTGTCGATAATCCACACGATCGGCTGCTCATGGGCCGGATAGACGGCACGCAGCTTGACCACTTCTCTCAAGGGAACGGTCAGCACACTATGGCTTTGAACTGCCGCTTCCCAAACTGGATGATAACCGGCAGCTGTTTCCGCGAATAGATTGAACGCGGTCACTGAATCGGAGATATCCTCCCGGTACAGATGGTAATCTTCCAGCAGGGCGTTGACCGCTTTCTGATCGGTCGGCATCACGATCCGTTCTTTCATGTGGACACGTTTGGTTTCAGCTAAGACGTGCAGCCACAGTTTTCCTAAAGAGGTCGTCGGATCGAAGGCATTCGCATCCAGTGTGATGATCTGACTGAATACGGACAGCCGGACCGGACGTGTCGGGAGCAGGCGGATCCCTTCGGATAAATACAGCACCCACTGTTCAAACTGTTTCGGGGACGCATAAATCAACGCATTCACCCATCTGACGTCTTCCTGGTTATCTCTTATATAAATCAGCCAGTCTCTGACCAGCGGAAATTCCTCTTGTAATTCACTGAGGAGGTGTTCACGGCTAAACATCTTTCCAAGCACTTCCTTCTCTTTTCTGTCTCTTTTATTCTACCACTTTTAAGGCAATATCTCAGATTTTTAACAAAATGTGACATTCTCGTCAATTATTACCTTTTTCGAAGGGTTTTTGAGATACCTGTCATCTCAGCTTATGATACTATGTTATTAATGTTGCAGAAAACATCCACAAACAATAAGTTGAACTGCGAATCATCAACTCATATAGCAGAATATTAACAAATGAATTAAAAAGGAGACCGATCGTTTGAAAAAGAAGCATATAACAACAGGGACAGCAGGGATGATACTTGTGCTCCTCTTATCCGCTGTTTTGCCGGCCGGACAGATCTTTGCCGAAGATGCCCGTGCTGCCGATGAGGCTGATAAGTATATCGATATCATCGTTCGCTATGAAGAAACGGTTCCAGACGAAGCGTCCCTGGATCCCCGCTATAAAAATATCGAAACGATGGACGTCTTGCCGATCCAGACCATGTCGGTCCCGGTCTCGGCGGTCAGAGACATCAGCCTTCAAGAAAACGTCAGACGTATCACCTATGATCAGGAAGTGCAGACAAGTCAGTCCACTTATGACGTATCCAGCGATGACTGGAACCAGGACATGATCGGGACTTTCGATGCCTGGGAAGACGGCTATACCGGTCAGAACGTGAACGTGGCCGTCCTGGATACAGGCTTCTATCAGCATCAAGAGATCACCTATGCCGGTGGCCACAGCATTTTCGGTGAAGATGACGAGATGGGCCCGGACCCCTGGACGAATGACCACTCCGGACACGGCACGCATATCGCGGGAATCCTGAGCGCACAGCAGGGATCACGCGCGCAGGGTATTGCGCCAGGTATCGACCTTTACGGTGTGAAAGTCTATCACGAAGATAATGGCGGCAAAACGCGGATCGGGAATTTATTGTCCGGTCTTGAGTGGGCGATCCAAAACGGCAGTGACATCATCGTCATCAGTTCTGGTTATGCCGATCGCAACCACGAAGTCCATGAAATGATCCAGCTGGCAGCCAGTCAGGGGATCCTGACCGTTGCAGCCAGCGGGAATATGAGTGACGATAATGTTTCGATCGATTACCCTGCCGCCCATGAAGAAGTCATTGCCGTTTCAGGTGTCAATCAGAGACAGGCACACGTCAGTGATTCCATGGTGGCCTATGAAAACGAATTGGCCGCTCCCGGTCAGAATATTTTAAGTTTAAGTACAGACGGTTCGCACGTCACGATGTCCGGCACCTCTCAGGCCGTCCCGCACGTTGCCGGTGTGGCAGCCCTTTTAATGGAAAAATATCCGAATGAAAGCGCCAGTGCCATCCGCCAGCGTCTGATCGATCAGGCACTCGATTTGGGTGAAGCCGGTCGTGACGTCATTTATGGCTACGGCCTTGTTCAGTACGCCGAACAGACCTCTGATGAAACGGTACCTGAAGAAGAGCCGGCTGAAGAACCTTCTGAAGGAGAACCAGCTAAAGAGGATGAAGGAACGGACGAAGGAACGGACGAAGGAACGCCTGAAGAAACCCCCGATAACACGGGCGAAACGGATGAACCTGAAGGGGACACAGATTCGGAATCTGAGAATGAGACTCCGGTTGAAAGCGAAACCGGTTCTGACGGATCAGATGAACCCCAGGAAGAAAACAGCAGCGATGAGGACTCTGATCCTGAAGAAATGACGGATGAGGCCAGTCCCGAAACTGAAGCGGCTGTTGACGATGAGTCTTTAGAAAGCGATGAGACTGAGTCCGAAGAAAAAGTTGAGGAAGATGAAACCGCTGATTCAAGTAACGAAGAGGCGCCGGCTGATGAAATCGACGAAGAACCGGATCCACAAAGAACCGTCTGGATCCGTCCGTCAGAAACCAATGGCGTCGCGACCATAGCGGAAGAAGATATCCAGACCGTTGCTGATAATGGGGTGCTCGCTGTGTCTTTCGATGCCTCCCTTGGCCATATCGACCGGATCAGTTTATCAAGAGATCAGGTCCAAACGCTGAAAGAGAAGAATGTCAGTCTTTTAGTCGCACGCGTCGATCTGGAATGGGTCATCCCGGCCAGTAATCTGACAGACGGCAATGCGCTGCTGACCTTCGAACCGACAAGACAGTCCGTGACTTTCGAAGAGATCACAAAAGGTAAGATCCTGACTTTCGGCATCGAACAGGAAGGCCAGGGATCGGCTTCCTTACCGTCACATATGACTTACCGCTTCTTTACCCCGGCAGCGGAATATAACCGGGACCACTTATACCAATGGAACGACACTGATGAATCATGGGAACTGCTCGGCGATGCCTATACAAAAGGCGGTGTCGTAGGGGTTACGACTGAGACACCGACGCTTGCTGTCTTCAATCCGGAAGAACTGGCGTCCGTAAGAGCGGATGCTGAAGCAGAGCAGGAAGAACCGGCCGTCAGCGAACCGGCACAGCCGGATACAGAACCCGTCGATACCGTGGAAGAAGAGGACTCTGCCTTTCTCGATGATGATTCATCTGGCCTACCTGTCGTATTGAGCAGCGTCGTCGTTGTTATTCTCTCCGTCTCCGGTGGTTTTTACTTCTTTGGCGGCAAAGCTAAATAAGCCTCATTTCATAAATCACACAATAAATAAGCTCTTAATAAAGTGGGCGGGACTTAAACATGTCTCTCCTGCTTTTTAAGAGCTTTTTTATAAAAGCAAACCCACCCTCCCGTGCACTAGGGTGGGTTTGCTTTGGACGTACTCGTGACTGAATCAGTTTGAGTGATGCCAATGCGGGCCTCATTGGACGTACTCACCTCAGAATTTGTTCGAGTGATGCCAATGGGGCCCTCATTGGACGTACTCATGTCAGAATTTATTTGAGTGATGCCAATGCAGCCCTCATTGGACGTACTCACATCAGAATCCATTCGAGTGATGCCAATGCGGCCCTCATTGGACGTACTCATGTCAGAATTAATTTGAATGATGCCATTGCGGCCTAAGTCTCCCTAACACTTTTCTTCAGATGCCCTTGACTCAAGCCCTTCCTGTTCAAGGAACGTGAGGAAAGGTTCCAGCTCTTCTGCTTCAAATCGTTTCTTGAAGGCTCGGATCTCTTCTTCAGAAAAACGTCTCGGATCCAGTTCCAGCGCTTCCACAGGGATCGGCCGATCCGTACTGACTTTCACATCGACCACGACGGTACGACCCGCTTTTTCATGTTCTACGGCTTTCTTGAACACTTTATCCAGTTCATTGATCTCCCTTACTGTGTATCCGATGGCGCCCTGGGCTTCAGCGATTTTCGCATAATCCACCCCTTTGAAGTCGACGCCAAAGTATGCGTGATTCGTGTCTTCCTGTTCGTCTTTGATAAAGGCGTATTCCGTATTGGAAAAGACGACATTGATCATGGGTAGCTGATACTGCCGTGTCGTGATGATGTCCTGCATGACCATCGAGAAGGCTCCATCACCGGTCAGATTCCAGACCTGCCGTTCAGGGAAGTCGGCTTTGGCCGCGATGGCTCCCGGCAGACCATTCCCCATCGTGGCAAACACGCCGGAGGTCCGCCACATATTTTTCGGTGTCATATGGAGGTGTCGGACAGACGTCTGTGTGGTATTTCCCACATCCACAGAATAAATGGCATCGTCGTCCGCCACCTGATTGATGACGTGATAGGCCTGATAGAACTGCAGCTCCCCTTCTTTTTTCTGTTCCAGTTTATCTGTATAGGTCTTCCAGTTTTCAATATTTTTCAGATTGGCACGGTACCATGCTGTTTCTTCTTTTTCTGAAAGTTTGTCTGTCATCATCCGGATCGCTTCGCCCGCGTCACCAAGGATAGCCACGTCTGTTTTGTGCCGTTTCCCTAGTTTATGCGGATCGATGTCGATCTGGATGAATTTGTCGATGTTGTCGAAGATAGCAGTGACTTCTGAGAACGGATAGTTACTGCCGGCAAACAGGACTACATCAGCTTCCTCAAAAGCTTCAACAGCGGGTTTTCTGGATACGCGATGAGCGGAGCCCAGAAAGGCTTCAAAGTCATGCGGGAAGGTATCGTAATTGATTCCTGTTATGGCTACCGGTGCCTTCAATTTTCGGGACAAATCCATCACGTCCTCCCCACTGCCGCGGGTCCCGATTCCTGCATAAATGACCGGTCGCTCAGCCTTTTCCAGAATTTTTACAGCTTCGTCTATCTCTTTTTCATTCAGGACCGGATGCGGCATCTGTTTATGCGAGTCGGCGGAAGCATACCAGCTGTCATCATCGATCTCGACCCATCCATAATCCACGGGCACTTCCACAGCCGCTATCCCTTTTCTGGCAACAGCAGTACGGATCGCTTCATCAATGATCTTAGGCAGCTGTTCAGGATAAGCGACCCGGCGGTTGTAGACTGTGACATCGGCAAACAGTGGATTGTGATTCATCTCCTGAAAAGCGTCCATATTGATTTCTTTTTCTGCGCGCTGACCAATGATCGCAAGCACGGGGACCCCGTCTTCACGGGCATCGTACAGCCCATTCATCAAATGAGTGGCACCGGGACCGGCCGACCCTAAGGCGACACCGATCTCCCCGGTGAACTTGGCATGCATCGAGGCGGCTAGGGCTCCCACTTCTTCGTGACGCACCTGGATAAACCGGATGTTCTCTTCTTCTTTTTTCAGCGCATCCATCCACGAATTCAGTGTACCTGCCGGCAGGCCGTAGATGTTTTTCACGCCCCATTTTTCCATCACCTTGACTGCGGCGACCCCTGCTTCAATGGTTTTCTTCTCTTCCGTCATCTACTCTCATCCTTTTCATTCATATATTTAGAGTAATTTTATCAATTCCTGCATTTTTAGTTTCTATATATATCTTACTCAAAATAGCTGTTTTTCTAAAAGAATAGCACCTTGAAAGCTAAGGCTGATATCCTGTTTATTTTGATCGAATAAGAAATGAAGAGGTTGAGCCAGCTGACTCAACCTCTATTCTTATCACTGCTTCTCTTTCATTTTTCCCGGTGATCACTTAATACTCCTTTGGAAACAGATGGGATATTTCGGTCGCTTTATTGTTTTATTGCGTATTATCCTAACGCGCAAACCGGGGACAGTCCCAGTTTTGAGACTGCGGCCTTATTTCTGAAAGTCCAGACCTGTAACTGTGCCCACTTCCGGGAATACCGACCTATTCCCGGAACTCAAGGCCCAAAAACCTTGCGATTTCAGGTTATAGATCGTTATAGCCTGATCTCAGAATCAGAATCGTCCGCGAGTTACGGCTATCGTCTCATATAATAAGAACCTGTATCTTTTAGACCTCACCAGTTGAGGTTAAAGCGCGTCATAACAGGAACTGATTGACAAGCAGTCTAGTGAGCTACAGTTATCAGTCGCCGTGACAGGCACTCACGCGCTTAAATGGAGTGACGGTCAAAGACGCTCCCTGGTAATGCCTTTAGATCGACGCTATCCAAATGTTCCCAACCCAGTGATACTTTTTCCTTAAACAAAAAAGCAAACCTTAAAGACAGAGTGTCCTTAAGATTCGCTTTAATTTAAAACGTTAGTTTACCTGAACGAGTAAGAGGATCCTCGGCGATTTGATTTATTGCGCAGTTTGTAAACGATGGGATTGATGATGGCCAGTGCCAGTATCGCCAGAAACATGTAAAACGTGAGGGAATCGCCTTCCAGAGAAAGGTCTTCCAGGAACATATTTTCTGTGATGATCAAAGCAATGGCTATCAGTGCATGCGTGATGGAGACGGCCAGTACTGAAAAGAATGTAACGATAGCGTCGCGTCCTTTTGGTAAAAGAGACAAGACGAGAAAGAGGCCGAGAAAAACAAGAATGAGTCCAAAAACTAAACGGAATTGTGTAAATACTTCTATATTCATAGTGATCTCCTTTGATTTTATTTCTCTTTCTATTTTACAAGTCTCACGGGTAAAACACAATGTCTATATCATTTTTTGAGTCTCTCTTCACCTCGTGTTTAATAGAACTGGCGTCCAAAGTTCCAGTCACCGATCATGTCATTGATCGATAACGCATCGTTCGTATCGATATCCGCTAACTCTTTCCGTTCAGATTTCGGCAGCGAAAGGGAATCAAAAATGATGTCCGGCGCGTTATAAAAGCCGATATCTTCAAACCGTTCATCGGTCAGACTAAACTCATAGCCGATTAGCTCCCGCTCACTTTCCGTCCAGTTGATTTCTCCCTGCAGGGCAAACACGTACTGGTCCTCATCTCCGTAGGTAAAGTAGTGAGTATTCCCCATTGAGCCCGCATAGGTATAGTCGAACGGCCGGGTGACCCGTTCCGCTTCGTACATATCAAGCGCCAGCAGATTCTCTTTTAAGGTATCCGACCGGCGGTATGCTCTGACGATCGACGGGTCTTCTGAAGTTCTGATGCCCACTATCGTTTGATAGGGCCGGATCCCAGGCGTGATATATTCATTCTGTTCTACCCAGTGATCATAGGTCAAATGCCCCCATATAAAATAAAGGGCACAGAGACCGATCAGACCCAGATACCCTCGTGTGACATACTTACGGGCTGGTTTTTTCGGATCGGTGTAAGAATAGGCAAAGACAAATACGATCGCTAAAAAAAGCAGAACCATGACGATCAATGGCATCGTAAACGTATAAAACTGCTCGGCTCTCATCCAATATGCATACATCTTTTTGTCTCCTTATTGTTTTTCCAGTTCCAGCCGGTCCAGCATCGGAAGGTAGAGTTTATCTCCGTCGTTCAGTTCGATGACAGCTTTGTCCGGCTGATTATCGGTCAGCTCTTTGGTCTGTTCATACTCTTCTTCCGTGATACGGCCCAGTTCGACCCACTCTTCAAGGACTTCTGGAGGAGGCCCCTGGCTCCCCCCTCTGTTTCGTGTCAGTTCGACCACTTCGATATTCCCGTCTGTGAAGTGGTACAGAACCGGCGTACGGGGAGCACGTATCGATTTCAGCGCGTACGTCCCTGCGTCCAGATGTCTGCCCACTTCATAGTGTCCCGCCATCAAGCTGACTGTCGGCATCGGGTTGGTGTCTGATCCAGTTTCTGAGGCGTTATCTGATTCAAGCGAGGGTTCAAGTTCACGTCCGCCATAAAATGACGCTTCATTATAGTGCACATAGATCTCCGGTTTATCGCCTTCGACTTCAATGATCTGGCCTTCCCGCAGATCGGCGACCGCCTGCATCACACCGATGTCTTCCTGGAAGTGGTTCTCAAAAGCAACCGCACCTGAAGAATCATAAACGGTGACATTCCCTGCCCGGATGATAAAAACTTCAGGACTGAAGTCACTTGGATGACCTTCAAAAATGACCCGTCCTGAAGGCAGGTCTTCCCCCACCGTATACGATCCTTTTTGCAAGGTGGCCCTCTCTGCACCGGAAAATTCCAGCGAGGGATCGAACAAGGTCTCACTCAAAGGATATCTGAAATAATGTGCTTCGTTTTCTTCATTGATTTTCTGAGTCTGTGCGTACTCTTCGATGGCTTCTTCGTTCGTTTCGACCGGTTCACCGTCATATAAAGGGGTCCGTAATCCGGCGAAATTTGAACAGCCGGACAGAACGAGAAGCATTACAGGCGTCAGGAAGCGTTTCTTTTTACTTTGAAACAGGTTTTTCATGCTGATGCCCCCTGTTGAATGAATGGATCTTCAGACCATATAAATGTGAATAATACTCGGATGTGCCCATGGGTCCGACAGTGATCTCGACATCCTTCAAGTGACGAAGGTGCTTGTAGATCGCCAGCTGTTCCGCTTCGGTCAGCTCTTGTAGCGGGATGCAGAGCACGTTATTGCCTAAATGAATGGTATCTTCAGGCAGGGTCACGTGTGCTTCGAGATACGCCACCTGTTCTTCCGTGCATAAAAGTTTAAAATAATCGATTGTCTCATCGCTGTGATCGAACACAAAATGAAGCTGCTGGTCTTTCAGGAAAAAGACTTTGTTCGCGTACTCATCCAGATTGTCCAGCAAGTGAGAAGCAACAATAATGATCTTCCCTTCATCTCTCAATTCGATCAGGATATCTGAAACTAAAGACACGTTCTCCGGGTCCAACCCGTTCATGACTTCATCCATGAACATGATCGGCGTGTCGGAAGCGATCACCATGGCAAAGCACAGCCGCTGGCGCATGCCAAGTGAATAGGTGCTGACTTTGCGGTCGACATAATCATCCATCTCCAGGCGACGGATGATGTCTCTCACGTGATCCTTTTTGCCGGCCCACATATCGGCATACATCTCGATATGTTCGGTCCCGCTGAAGTTCTCATGCAGATCTGCCTGATCCGGGAAAAAAGTGATGAGCTGATGCAGCTTTAACACATCTTTATCTTTGGCCGTGTACTCCTTGTCATCGACCAAAATATGTCCGGATTTTACAGGAACAAAGCGCATGATGGCGTTGAAGAGGGTCGTTTTTCCGGTCCCGTTGGGCGCAACCAGTCCGATGATCTGACTGTTGGCGATTTGGAACGAGATATCGGTCAAGACCTCCCGCTCACCATAAGCCACGGTTAAATTCTTTACTTCTAAAGTCATTCGATCACTCTCCTTTTCAGTCCGGATCGCCGGGTCGGTATCCGTTTAAAGATGACATGGAAAATCCCCTCAAGGACCAGCCAGACCCCCAGCGCTAAGATCGGCAGTTTCCAGTAGACGATGCCAGGCAAGTCGAACTGCAGCGCACTTTCCCCTGAGAGGACGGAAACCACTTCGATATAAAACGACGGTTGCCATGAAGTCAAGGGATCCAAGATAGTCCATATCATCGGCAAAAAGGCCAGTCCAGCCACGATAAAGAGCGTCAAGTAGATGTTTCGGATCATCCAGCTGAGACCGGTGATGATCAAAAGGAACAGATAACTGACGACCATGCCGAGTCCAGTCAACAGTAAGCCGTACTGCCATAAAGGTATATAGGTAACGGCCTGACTGACATAGAGTTCGACCGGATAATTCAGGCTGCCGGTCGTTTCAAAGAATAAAGACAGACCATAACTTACGCCGATCCCCAAGAGGGCCGCCAGCCAGGTCATCAGCCACAGCAGGAAACTGCGTCCCCGCCACTGTGTTTTCATCGGTAAAGGGAGGCCCTGGGTGACACTGTAATTATTTTCCTGATCTTTAGTGAAGTGATCGCCGGCTAACAGCGCCATGGCTATAAACAGAACAACAGACACGAACAGCTCCAGCTGCTGCTGCAGGATCTGAGATGAAGCGTAAGGATTCCATTCGATCGGTAGACCGCTCTCTTCAAGGGCATTATAAAAAGCAAGCTGCTGTTCGATTTCGGTTCTCGAAGGTAAATACACAGAGGTCAAAAGGTCATACGATTCAAAGTCCGTTGCTTCAAGTAAAAACAGATTGTTCTCAGCCATATCCCGTCCATTGTCCAGATAATCGGAAACGACGTCTTCCAGTCCTTCAATCGTATTTCCTTCGCGCTGAATCAGTATGTACCTGTTCAGTCCGATTAGCGTGGAATTCCGTCCCAGACGCCGCTCGACTTCTTCACCCAGTTCTCCGTCAAAGTGGGCATCCGGAATCAGCCGGAAGATGTTATGCGCCTCACTGTATTCCGAGCGTAATTGTGTTTCCGGCAGGGTCACGTTCTGCTGGCGGTAAAGCAGGGAAAATGTCCCCAGGAAAAGAAAAAAGCCGATGAGCAGCAAACGCGTTTTCCAGTCACGCAGTATGAGCCGTCCGTTCCATTTCAGTACACGTTTCATTTTTCTCCTCCTTATCTTACGAAGTTCTGGCGTTTAAACAGTTTGGCAGCACCAAAGTTCAGCAGTTCGAGCACGATCACAGTGACAGCGAGGACGAATAGGCCTCGCTCATAGGGTACATTCAGTCTGCTCGTCACCACATCACCGAAATGATAATAAGTCTGCGGATAGAAAGACAGAGGGATGCCAAGCAGTTCCTCTGTCCCGGGGCTGTAATAAAGCTGCGGGAACAAGAGGACGAATACGGAAGCTATGAACGTCACGACATCATGCCTTAAAATCAGACTGAACAGCGTGTTCAAACGTGTGAAGCCGTACATTAAAAGGAAAGCATACGGCAAACTCTTGAGCAGAAAGCTTCCGACTTCCATCGTGACATAAGGGAGCGCAGAGTAAGCAGCAGCCGCTTCACCCATGGCCCCGACCGGCATCGCCAACGACCCGAAGCCGTGAAGCAAACCGTTCAGGAGAATAAAGAGCCCTCCGAGCACAGCCAAAAACAGCGTCACGAAACCAAACGCCGTCACTGACTGGGTGAACAGATAGCCAAACCAGTTCAAAGGAATGCCTGCCTTTTGTGTGCGCAGGGAACGGTCCTTGGTGATAACGTCACTGATCATGAACAGCAGGAGCAGCAGTACGATGTAAGGTCCCAGCCCGATAAAGAAGAGATGGACTTGCTGCAGACTCGTCCGTTCGTGCACCATATGGAACGTGAGCGGTTCGGCTTCGTTCAGGTAATAATCTGTTTTCTGTTTAGTAAAGAACTTTTCCTTGTCATCCCCGATGATTTGAAAAGGGACGTTGAACGAACGGTCTGCTTCTATTGTGGCTCCTTGAGGTATTGGCCGGTAAGGGATCTCCAGATACCGCCGCACATCTCCGTTATTCAGCGCCGTCAGGAGTTCGCGCTGAGCGACATATTCATTGCGGGCTATTTCATACGCACTGGTTCCGGTCATCACCGAAGGGACAGTCAGTCCTTTTTCCAGCTGGTCTTCAAACGTCTGCCGGTTCCCCTCCATCTGTCGTTCCAGCTCCGTGATATCCACTTCATTCTGTCCTGGTGTGTTCGGTAAAACCAATAGACTATGTAAAAGAACAGCGCCTAAGCATAAGATCATCACCAGGCGATTCTTCTTGTTCCGCCACATGTACGTGACTGTTTCACTCATTACTTGCCTAATCATACGATCTCCCTTTTTGTATAGTTTTATCTCTTGTCTAACTAGTTTATCACAGAAAAATCATGAAAACCGACTTTTTATCATTTTTTTCTAACCTGATACACAATTCATACTTTCTTCATATTATAAGTTGTTATAACAAAAAAACTGCGGAACAGTAAACTCAGCAGTTTTTCATAACCCGGATTATATTTTTTTATACAAAGAGTGCTGCAAAAGAATCATCGCTGCACCTCTATATCAGTCTTTGACATTCGTCATCCGTTTCAGTGTTCGTTCAATCTCTCTCAAGGCATCAGCCTGCTGGCGGTTGCTTTGTGCCAAAGACAGTAAGGCATAAATGACTATGCCCAGGATTAAAACACTGAGACTAAACATGACAATAGGTAAAAATGAAATCAGATACATACGCTTCCTCCTTTCTGAGTTAAACTCAAATATCGCTGATTTACATTGATCTAATCGGTCATCCTCGTCCTGCGACGAGGATTTTCATTATTAAAAAGCTTTTCGACTGACCGTTCGACGCACTCAAGTGATTTTGCAGGTGAGTGATGCCTTTGCGGAAGTCTTTCGACGTACTCAAGTGATTTCTCGGGTGAGTGATGCCTTTGCAACACTCATTCGACGTACTCACCAGTAATCCAGTTTGAGCGAGGCCTTTGCGGCGCTCATTCAGCGTACTCACGTAAAT
>NZ_FOLT01000014.1 GCF_900112455.1 Alkalibacterium subtropicum
CGGCGCTCATTCAGCGTACTCACGTAAATTTCAGTTTGAGCGCTACCAATGCGGCGCTCATTCAGCGTACTCACGGGAAATCACCTTTGAGCGATCCCATTGCGCTGCATTTTAATCGTGACAGTGAAAAACAAGCGCTGAGTTAGTCGATGCTGGACATGTGTTTACTAAAACTCCTTTAAATACCAGGTGTCGCAGGCATTGTGTTCGGAGCCAGCGATCGGTTCGGTCAGCTTCACAAAGCCATATTTTTCATACAACTTGTTTGCTTCCTTCAATGAAGCAAACGTATCGATATAAACCGCCTCGTAATTGTCTTCAGCGAAGGCCAGGGCCTTTTCCATCAAAAGGTGTGCGTAACCCCGCCCTTGTGCTTCGTCACGGATATAAAGTTTCTGCAGTTCCCCAACGGTTTCACTTTCTCCGAACGGACCGATGCCGCAGCCCCCGACGACCCTGCCTTCTTCCTCCAGCACCCAGTATGCGCGTTGTGGCACCTGATAATAATCGTAAAGCGAAAACAGATACGGGTCAAAGTAAGCTGTTCCCGGTAAATTCAACCCTCTGCTTTTCAGTGAGGCCTGCACGATCTCCCCAACTGCCTGATTATCTTTCTCTGCGATTTCCCGTAATTTGACCATTAGCTTCTCCCCTTTGCTTACAGGAAAGTATACCGTTTATTAGATATTTCTTCAATATCGTTGAGTATATGATTACAGAATAATTAATATAGTTTGTTATACTAAGATAATAAGAAGAATAAGATGAAGGAGGACGGTGGAATATGATACGTTTTGATAATGTAACCAAGCGTTATAACGGCAAAGCTGTGGTTTCTGATTTTGATCTGGAAATCAATGAAGGCGAATTTTTTGTCCTCATCGGCCCTAGTGGCAGCGGCAAAACGACGACATTAAAGATGATAAACAAGCTCATTCTTTTGTCGGAAGGCTATTTATATATCGACGGCAAGAAGATCAGTGAGTACGACATCCAGGAACTCAGGTGGAATATCGGCTATGTCCTGCAGCAGATCGCTCTTTTCCCTAATATGACGGTGGAAGAAAACATAACGATCGTTCCTGAAATGCTGAAATGGTCGAAAGAGGACATGCGGAACCGGGTGACCGAATTACTTGAGAGTGTGAACTTAGATCCGGATACATACCGCAGCCGTCAGGTATCGGAATTGTCCGGTGGTGAACAGCAGCGTGTAGGTGTCGTGCGTGCACTGGCAGCTAATCCGGATATCATATTGATGGATGAACCGTTCGGCGCCTTAGACCCGATCACGCGTAACAGCCTGCAGCAGGATGTGTTGAACCTGCAGCGAAAATTCAAGAAGACCGTTGTCTTTGTGACGCACGATATGCAGGAAGCCATTCAGCTGGGCGACCGCATCTGTGTGATGAATAAAGGCAAGATCGAACAGGTCGGCACCGCTGACGACATACTTAAAAATCCAGCCAATGACTTTGTCAAAGACTTCCTTCGTACCGGTTTACCTTATTACGAAGGCGAAATAAGCGTTCAGACCTTTGTGGACAGAGGCTTCTGTACTAATAAAGAGAACCCATATGACGAGACCGTTTCTCTGGATACGTCACTGGATGACTTGACCCTTTGCCTGGCACGTTTCGGTGCGGTAAAAGTCGAAACAGGCAAGGAGAACGAACCGGTCTATATCAGACGCGAACATCTGATTCACCACTATGCGGATGATATTCTTTCTGAAGAAGCGGCAAAAAAGGAGGTTAACGGATGAGTGGACTTTTAGACACGCTGCAGGCGCGCCAGCAGGACGTCTGGACAGCTCTGATCGAACATATGCAGTTATCCTTCATTTCCTTGTTTATTGCGGTCCTCATTGCCGTACCTTTAGGGATATTCCTGATGAACCATAAAAAAATCGCCGAGCCGATCATTCAAGTCACAGCTATTTTTCAGACGATTCCGTCCCTTGCGATATTGGGTCTATTGATCCCGCTCGTAGGTATCGGCTCCATTCCGGCGATCATGGCTCTGATCATCTATGCCCTCCTGCCGATCCTGAGAAATACTTATACCGGATTGACGGGGATCGACCCTTCACTTAATGAAGCGGCTGATGCCATGGGGATGGACCGTTCACGGAAGTTGATAAAAGTGCAGCTGCCTTTAGCGATGCCGGTCATCATGGCAGGTATCCGAACCGCCACTGTATTGATCATCGGTACAGCGACCGTTGCCGCTTTGATCGGCGCCGGTGGTCTGGGTAGCCTGATCCTTCTGGGTATCGACCGCGGGAACAACTATCTGATCATTTTAGGAGCCGTTCCGGCGGCCTTATTAGCTATCCTGTTTGACCGTCTGCTCAGTTACCTGCAGCACACGTCCTTCAGAAAAACGGCCATCATTTTAAGCTCCGCCATCGTCATTATCGGCACCCTGCTGATCATCCCGCTGTTCAGTTCAGATGAAGATGATCTGGTCATCGCCGGTAAGATCGGGGCTGAACCGGAAATTCTGATGAATGCCTATAAACTCCTGATCGAACAGGATACAGATCTCTCGGCTGAAGTGGAACCGAATTTCGGAAAAACGACGTTCATCTTCAATGCCCTGCGTTCCGGCGAAATCGATATTTATACAGAATTCACAGGCACCGTGTTGTCTAATTTCTTTGAAGAAGTCCCTGAACCGGGCACCCCTAAAGAAGAAGTATATGAAGAAGCCAGGAGACGTCTGCAGGAAGAGTATGACATGACCCTGCTTGATCCGATGGCTTTCAACAATACCTATGCCTTGGCGGTAACATCAGAATTCGCTGAAGAATACGATCTGGAAACCATTTCCGATCTGGAATCGGTACAGAACGAGGTCAGTGCCGGTTTCACTCTTGAATTCAATGACCGTGAAGATGGCTACCCTGGGATCCAGGACATGTATGGTCTTGAATTCGGTGAAGTCATCACCATGGAACCTCAGCTCCGTTATGAAGCGATCGAACAGGGCGACGTCAACCTGATCGATGCCTACAGCACAGACAGTCAGCTGGAAGTCTACGACCTGGTCGTTCTGGAAGACGACATGGAACTCTTCCCGCCGTATCAAGGAGCGCCTTTGATGATGACGGAACTGATCGAAGAACATCCTGAGATCGAAGAGGCCTTGTCTGTTTTAGACGGCTTGATCACCAGTGACCAGATGCGGGCTATGAACTACGAAGTCGACGTGGAAGACCGTCCGGCTGAAGAAGTCGCCCGTGAGTTCCTGATCGAAGCAGGCTTGCTTGAAGAGTAAACGAATCTCTGATACATGTCAGCTAAATAAATCGAATGACCAGAAAGCAGTTCAGCCTTTTAAAGAAGAGGCTGGACTGCTTTTTCTTATGGACTCATTAGGTTAAAGCCGGATTCGTTGAGTTTGGTTCCTCTAAAAAGGGGTCAACATCATTTATTCACAAAAAAGTTGAGTTCAGCTTCTCTCTCATCGCTCGAACTGAACAAAACCATCGAAACATGAAGTTCAGGACACGCAAAAGGAGCTGTACTTCACCTTAAGTGTTTGGGAGTCTGGGATAGGTGGCTGACCGGTGAATGAACTCACTTCAGTCTAACCGGAACCAGATCAAATAGTGCGATTTTAGCATAAATGCCACTTATACAGGCTTGGCCTCCTTCACGATAATGTTCGGATATTACTGATTATAAAGAGATGTAAAAGGCGAACATTCGCCTTTTAGTTTTAAAAACTTAACATTAAATAGACTACAAATATAAAATATCATTATATTTCGATTAGAACGAACTTATATATTTTTCCTTTTTAAAAATATTCATTTTGAGCGAACTTTGTCTTATCAGACTTGGAAACGTTATTTATTAGAACCATCACAATCGCATTTTATGATAAGTCTCTCATAATAAAAAATCCTCAAAATTACCCTTTGACCGCCTCTGGTCGCTTTGATACACTAGTCCTTAAAATCAAAAGCCGGTCACACATACAATTCAAGGAGGCTATTCATTTATGTCACAATGGGAAACGAAATTTGCTAAAAAAGGATTGACCTTTGACGATGTTTTATTACTGCCGCAGGAAAGCCATGTCCTGCCCAATGACGTGGACCTGAGCACGAAACTCACCGAGAAAGTGAAACTCTCTGTACCGATTTTAAGCGCCAGCATGGATACCGTCACAGATTCACGCATGGCGATCGCCATGGCACGTCAGGGCGGCCTTGGGATCATTCACAAGAATATGTCGATCGAGGATCAGGCGATGGAAGTGCGTAAAGTCAAACGTTCGGAAAACGGCGTCATCATCGACCCGTTCTATCTGACCCCTGACCACCTGATCTCTGACGCAGAAGAACTGATGTCCCGTTACCGCATCAGCGGCGTGCCTTTAGTCAATACGATGGAAGACCGCGTCCTGGTCGGGATCCTGACCAACCGCGACATGCGTTTTTTAACCGACTATACCAAGAAGATCAGTACCGAAATGACAGATGAAGAACTCGTTACTGCGCCAGTGGGAACGTCTTTAGAAGAAGCCGAAAAAATCCTGCAGAAACATAAAATCGAAAAACTGCCGCTTGTAGACAATGACGGCCGACTCAGCGGACTGATTACGATCAAAGATATTGAAAAAGTCGTCCAGTTCCCCAACGCCGCCAAGGACGAGCACGGCCGTTTGCTTGTCGGTGCCGCGATCGGCGTGACGAGTGACTCCTTCGAACGTGCCCAAGCCCTTGTAGACGCCGAAGTGGATGCCATCGTCATCGATACCGCTCACGGCCACAGTGCCGGCGTGATCCGTAAAATCAAAGAACTCAGAGAAGCCTTCCCGGACGTAGCCCTGATTGCCGGAAACGTCGCGACAGGCGAAGGCACACGCGCCCTCTTTGAAACTGGCGTGGATGTCGTCAAAGTCGGCATCGGACCAGGTTCCATCTGTACCACCCGCGTCGTTGCCGGTGTCGGTGTACCGCAGATCACGGCCATTTATGATGCCGCAACGGTCGCCAGGGAATTCAACAAACCCATCATCGCAGACGGCGGGATCAAATATTCCGGCGATATCGTCAAAGCCCTGGCTGCCGGCGGACACGCTGTGATGCTGGGAAGTCTGCTTGCCGGGACGGACGAATCGCCTGGTGAATTCGAACTCTTCCAGGGACGCCGCTTCAAGACCTACCGCGGCATGGGCAGCCTGGGCGCTATGAAGAAAGGGTCGAGTGACCGCTACTTCCAGAATTCAGTGAACGAGGCCAACAAACTGGTCCCTGAAGGCATCGAAGGCCGCATCGAATACAAAGGCAGCCTGGAAGAAGTGATCTTCCAGATGCTCGGCGGACTCCGTTCAGGCATGGGTTATGTCGGCGCCAAAGACATCCAGGCCCTGCGCGAAGAGACCCAGTTCGTTCAGATGAGCGGTGCCGGACTGAAAGAATCGCATCCGCATGACGTTCAAATCACAAAAGAAGCACCCAACTATACCATGCGTTAAACATAACAAGATGAAAGGTGGGAAACGATTGACTTCAGTCATTGATACAACAACATTAGAAAAACTCGTCGTTCTGGACTTCGGGAGCCAGTACAATCAGCTGATCACGCGCCGCATCAGAGAATTCGGTGTGTACTCTGAACTCCTCCCCCACACAACGACGGCAGAAGAACTGAAAAACATGAACGTGAAAGGCATCATCTTTTCCGGCGGCCCGATGAGCGTCTATGATGAAAATGCCTTCTCCATCGACCCGGAGATATTTGAACTGGGCATCCCGATCTTGGGGATCTGTTATGGCATGCAGCTGATGACTTATATGCTTGGCGGCGAAGTGAAACCGAGCATGAACCGAGAGTACGGCAAAGCTGAGATCAAAGTACAGGACCGCACTGCTGACTTATTCACATCACTTGAAGCCAATGAGAACGTCTGGATGAGTCATGGCGATTACGTCACAGATCTTCCAGATGGCTTTACAGTGACGGCATCCAATGACCACTGCCCGATCAGCGCCATTCAAAATAAAGACAAGAACTTTCACGCGGTCCAGTTCCATCCGGAAGTCCGCCATACTGAACACGGCAACGAACTGCTGCGCAATTTTGCCTTTGGTATCTGCGACTGTTCCGGCAACTGGAGCATGCAGAACTTCATCGATATGGAAGTTGAAAAAATCCGAGAACTTGTCGGCGACAAAAAAGTACTGCTCGGCCTGTCCGGCGGCGTCGATTCCAGTGTTGTCGGCGTTCTTTTGAACAAAGCCATCGGTGACCAGCTGACCTGTATCTTTGTCGATCACGGTCTCCTGCGCAAAGACGAAGGCGATCAGGTCATGGACAGCCTGCAGGGCAAATTCGGCTTGAATGTTATCCGTGTTGATGCCAAAGAGCGTTTCCTAAGTAAGCTGGAAGGCATCTCCGATCCCGAGCAGAAACGCAAGATCATCGGGAATGAATTCATTTATGTCTTCAACGACGAAGCAGCCAAGCTCGACGGCATTGATTACCTGGCCCAAGGCACGCTTTACACAGACGTCATTGAAAGCGGGACAGCGACGGCTGAGACCATCAAGTCACATCATAACGTCGGCGGACTGCCTGACGACATGACCTTCCAGCTGATCGAACCCCTGAATACTTTATTCAAAGACGAGGTCCGTGAATTGGGACTGGAACTCGACATGCCCGAATCCCTCGTCTGGCGCCAGCCTTTCCCAGGACCAGGTCTTGGTATCCGCGTCATCGGTGAAATCACCGAAGATAAACTGGAGATCGTCAGAGAAAGCGACGCAATTTTACGTGAAGAAATCAAAAAAGCCGGCCTAGACCGCGACATCTGGCAATACTTCACGGTCCTGCCTGGCTTCAAGAGTGTTGGGGTCATGGGCGACGCGAGGACCTATGACTACACCATCGGCATCCGTGCCATCACCTCCATCGACGGCATGACTGCAGACTTCGCCCGCATCCCGTGGGACATCCTGCAGAAGATATCCGTCCGCATCGTCAACGAGGTGAACCACGTCAACCGTATCGTGTATGACATAACGAGCAAGCCACCATCCACTGTGGAGTGGGAATAAAAGACAAACACGCTCTCTTAGCTGAGAGCGTGTTTGTCTTTTGTGTAAGTTCTTGTGCATGTAGTGTGTCTCTGTTACAAGAAAAAGTTGGCAGTCCTAAGAAATTCGCGAACCATTTTCTACTCGCTCGTCTGGCTTTAAGAGCACCACATCACCTTCTTGGGGCACACCGCCGATGACCAGCACTTCGGATTTAAATCCTGCTATACGTCTGGGCGGGAAGTTGACAACGGCTACCACCTGTATTCCAATAAGCTGCTCTGGTTCATATCTTTGGGTGATTTGCGCGGATGACTGCTTGATCCCCATTTCACCAAAATCAATGTCTAATTTTATTGCCGGCTGCCGCGCTTCAGGAAACGGCTCTGCCTTCACAACTGTGCTAACACGCATATCCAGCTTCATGAAATCCTCTATCATTGCCATAAACAATTCCTCCTCTATGTATTCCAAGATGTCAGTCGTACTTAACGCTTATTTATCACCCATCATACACTAAACCCAAGACATCTAACAGGAAGATACCGGAATCACTCATGTGGCATCTCCTTCTCGTAGCGCAGGATCTCTTGTCAAAAGATTCACTCCCTTTGAAACAGTCGATTTAATAAACTGGCATTAATTGCCACAATGAATGACGTGCGTATTCAAAAACCGTTTATGATATATACTAATCATGTGTTATTCTGAATGTAAAGCTAAGGAGACAGACACATGACCATTCGATTGACACGGGACACTGGCGTTGCAGGTGCGCTATTCAAGTTAAAAGTAAAGGCTAATGATACAGAAATTGGAAAAATTGCTCATGAAGAAGAAAAAACGTTCACACTTCGTGATAAAGACTCGGTGATCCAAATCAAACAGTTGGAAGGCAAAAGCAACAAACTGACTGTGAATGACGGTGACCATATTAAAGTGACTAATGGACCGGGACTTCTTTTTATGTTTATCTTAGCTGTCATCTAAGCGCCCTTATTCTCGAGCTTCCTTACTGGTACGCCTAAATTAGTCAGTTTATTCTTTGTGCTCTTGTGGTTCCTTCTCATTCCCCTATTAATGAATAGATATCAACTTGAAAAAGTAGACGATCAGAAAATAGAATAAGGAGGCTTACTTATGACGATCACATTGACACGCAGTCCCTATGTCGCTGGTTCATTACCGAAATTTAAAGTATGGCTAAACAATGAACCGGTAACAAAAATAGCGATAGGTGAAGAAAAGACGATCACTCTCCCGGAAGATTATTCTATTGTTCAGATAAAGCAGCTCAGCGGAAAAAGCAACGCACTTACGGTCAACGACGGCGATCACGTGGAAATATCCAACGGACCTGGACTGTGGTGGATGGTTTTGCTCGCAGTATTATTTGTACCTATAGCCATTCTCCTTGATGGGCCAGCCATGCTTATCAGTCTAGTTGTTTCCATTACATGTTTCTTTATCTTACTTATAAAGACTGACTCATTCAAATTAACGAAGATCAATAACAAGTCCACACAATGACCACGCCAAGGCAAACGCACCCTCAACCAAGAACACGTGCTTCCCTTTTGGTTTTAATTAATTCACTAGAATATGTGTAACGGTATCATTTTCCAGCCTGATACCGTCCTAGTGGTCCTTAGTGAAACCCTTGAAGATGATGAAGATTTTTTTAATAAACTAGGAGGAAATGATATGGCTTTTATACTTATAAGGGATACAGAGGTTGCAGCTTCTTTTTTAAAATTCAAAATCGAAATCAATAATGAGGATATTGGAAAACTTGCACAGGGGGAAGAGAAAGCATTCACTCTTCCTGAAGAAGAATCAGTCCTGCAGATCAAGCAATTTGGCAGCAAAAGCAACAAACTGGTTGTAAATGATGGTGACTATATCGAAATAAGTAATGCTTCCTGGTTTTTTTGGGAATTCATCGGTTTGTTTATTATGGGTAGTATAGTAAGTAGCTTTGAGGGACCGGCCGAATGGATCGGCTATGCTCTCGTCATAGTAGGTTATTTCGTTTTCAATTACTTTGTTGAATCAATTAAAATTACCAAAAGGAATAAAGAGTGATTTCATGATTCATGTAAAAGTAAAGCAATCTTTGGCGAATAATATGTTCCACTCAAGAGTAAAAATGTAGATGCACGGGTACTGGAACTGACTGAAAGAACAACTGGACGAGCTGATGTTGCTCGAGCTGGCAAGCCCATGCAAACGCATACTAACTCGAGGGGGAAAATGCTGAGTGAGATGGTGTGCATCGTTTGACGCTTACTTACTCATTGGAATAATTGACAGCCAGTTAGTAAGCTTTCATCTTCCCGTACCATCTCGATAGAAAAATCATCTTTGAGATAGTAAGCCTAGAACATAGTCTACTAGCTCAAATGAATAAATACTAACCAGTTTGTAAGCCTGACGAATTGCTTACCCACTCAAATCAGCTTTCACCTTTGAGATGGTAGAGGAACCGCCAGCAACGTCATATTTCTTCTGACTACCTTAAAATGTAATTAAAAAAGCAAGAAGCTGGGATTAGTCCCAGCCTCTTGCTTCTTCAATATTACTTTATTCAACCAGCGCATGGTCGCCTGTTTCATAGTCCAGCTCGATGCCGTCCTGCTGATTCGGGACGAAGACATTGAAGGAGAGGGTCTCGCCGTTATCATCCACGGAGAAGCCTTCCATGACGATGCCGTGGGCAAGCAGGTTGTCATCTTCAAACAGCGGGGTGACACGGTAGCGGACCTGCATTTCGGTGTCTTCAACGACACTGGCAACGAAGTTTTCAAACGGCAGCATGCCTTCGACGTTGAACTGGCGGGTCCCGGTCATCAGGTTGTTTTTGCCGTCATACCCAGTCATCTGATGGCCGATAAGGTGGCTGCGGTTATAGAGCCAGTTGCCGGAGACGACCTCATAATTCCCCTGGTTCCATCCCGTCGGGTCGACATGGCTGATGGATCCGCGTTCTTCTGCCGGCATCAGCTCAACATCCAAAAGAGCATCCGCCACACCGACCCGTCCGAGTTCATCTCTTGCTTCATATGAATGAAACGGTTCGCTGACCTCCAGTTCTTCGTTCGTGAACAGCGGTACGTTGTCATTCACTTCGATATAAACCTCGTCCAGCGGCAGGTCTTCCGGACTCGGAAGGTCTAAAGCTTCAATATCGTAGACTAAGTCAGACGCTGCTTCTTCTGTCCCCAGTTCAGGCTCGTCTTCTGCTGTTTCCGCTTCGGACGCCGCCACATCATCTTGACTTGCGGACACTTCATAGACGGCATCCTCTTCTGCGACTCTATCCTCTGATTCGTCGATGGCAACTTCTTCTGTTGTTTCTTCTACAACATCAGCATCGTTAGAAATACCATCTGTCTCATCATCCACTGTTTCTTCAGAAGAAACGCTATTCCCGCTCTCTTCTTCTGTCAGGACTGTGGCGTTCTCTTCCGAATCCGTCACTCCACTTGGGACTGCCTCTTTCGTTTCGATCTCTTCACGTTCCACAGCTTCATCCACCGGTTCACACCCGGCCAGAAGCATGGCGGCACTTATCATCCCTGTCATTAATCGTCTATGTAACATAACTTACACCATCCCCATACTCTATTATGTAATAATATTCTTTTTTTAAATAAATAATCAACTTATCTATCATAACAGGTTTTTCATTACATTTGAAAGGACTTTCTTATCAGTCGACATAAAAAAAGCATCACGCCCAGTTTCGGGAATGATGCATGGGTCTTTATCACACGATTGCTCATAGCTTGAAGCGGGGAATCACTGATCATTATACTGAATCGTACGCAGCCGATCCGGATAGTCCGTAATAATGCCATACAGACCCAAAGCATTCGCTTTCTCCAGATCTTTCATTTCATTGATTGTCCAAGTGTTGATACCCAGACCGTGAGCGTGAGCTGACTCTATAATTTCTTCAGTCAGATTGACTGCCTTTAAATGTACATAATTAAATCCCAGTTCCTTGGCCATTTGAATGGTCGATTCATCATACTTTGAAAGGAGCAGTCCGGTTTTGGCACGAGGCGCCAGTATTTTCATACGGATCAGGCTGTTTTCAAGAAAGGAGGAAATAATGACCTGTTCTTCCATTTTATATATTTGGATGGCTTCCGCTACTCGGAGCTCTAACCGGTAGTTCTTCTTGATGCTTTTCAGCTCGATATTCGTCACGAGCGGCTTGTCTTTTGCACATTCAAGGTACTCTGAGAGCGTCGGTATCACTGCCTGTTTGATCGCTTTCTGCAGGGGACGGGTGATGATCGGATGAGACTGCAGTTCTTCCAGTGTATACTCGCTGACCGCACCCTTCCCTTCCGTCATCCTGTCTATTTTAGCGTCATGGAAGATGACGACTTCCCCGTCCTTCGTCAGTCGGACATCCAGTTCTATCCCGTCAGCGCCTGCTTCATACGCTTTTTCGAAGGCGGTCATGGTGTTTTCTGTGTACTGACCACTAAACCCTCTGTGTGCGATATTCAAACTTCTCATGTCGTTACCACCCTTCCGCTTTACTGAACTATATCAAATATCCGGCTGATTTGCATTTCATTACATTCGATCCTGCCGATTTTATCTTTGGTAAATAAGAGTTTTTATACATTTTTTATTATTAAAATGCATTAATGACCACTAAGAATCCCGACAATTTACCCTGATATACTTAGCATCAGGATAAATTGTCGGGATATATCTTACAATCACTTTTCAGTTAATCTTTGGCCGGCAGATCTTCTACCGAGTTCACATCCATATAGGTTGGGACGACCAGTCCATTCATTGCTCCGGACATATTCGGTCCTAAGTCAACGATCTGATCTTTATATTCATCATAGTAAGCGCCGAAAGTCATTGGCAGCCATGGAGCTAAACTGGCATCACCTTCGTCGTGGGCGATCGCCTGAAACATAACGACAGGATCCACATTAGTGATGTCGACGGTGTAGCCCATTTCTTCCAATACGTACTGCATCACATGAGAAGACGCACGTTCGGAGTCCCACGGTGTGGACACTAATTCAAATTCTTTACCGTCTACTGTTTCAACGCCTTCTGTCCATTCATCAACGAGGTCTCTGTTATCATTGACCCAGTCTGATGCAGCTTCTTCAAAAGGAATATCCTGCGCTGCAAACATCACTTCCTGCATATCTTCAACTTCCCAGCTGAAATTCTCCATGACAGTATAGGCGCCAGGCATGTCTTCTTCCAGTCCTTCACGCACGATCGTGTGGATAAATTCTTCTTCTCCAAGCGAATGCTTCGGATCATCTAAAATTTTCAGATCAAACTCTTCAAAAATCCAGTGGGGTGTCCATCCAGTCACAACGATCGGCTCTTCATTTTCGATGGCCTCTTCAAGCGCCGTGACCATCCCTGCTGTGGAACTCGTTTGCAGTTCCCAGTCTTCTAAATTATCGTAGTCGTTCAGCATGTCCTCTGCCATTTCAGTCGTACCGGAGCCGGCTTCGATCCCAACGATGGTATGCTCCATCGCCTCTCCGAAGTCATCAGGTTCTTCTTCAGCTTCTCCAGCCTCACAACCTAACAGTAAAAATGCTGCAGGTAGCACAGTTAACAGTCTACGATATTTTGATTTCTTCATTCTTTGCCTCCTATTTATTAGCGTGAGTGAAGTAAACTACCAAGTAATTTTTATTTTTTCTTTTTGAAAAAACTTAACTTAAAACACGCACAGGCATGATAATAACATAGATGAAATCCTCAATCAAATGATCCGACCGACCTTAGTTATAAAGAGCAAAAAAGTCAACATCCGCGTTATTTTCTCAAGGTTTCGCCACATTTTCTGCCGGCTCAGAGGTCAGTGAGAGAAATAAATACCGCTGACGCTCGATACTGCCCCCTTGTTGGTATTCGCCGTTCATGATCCTCCGAAACCGACAGGATAACACAGTAAGAATGCCGCCTTCTTTCTCTTTCTCACCTCTAGACAGTATGTTCAATGCTACTTTATATTGATATCTTCCCCACCATATGTTAAGTTTATCTTTATAAGAAACCATTATAAATATACATAAGGAGATCACTCTACATGAAAAATACACGTTCTATAGTCTCTTCACTTCTATTCTTCTCACTGGCGGTCATTATGTTTCTAGCTCTTTCTTCAGCTGTCTTGCCCGCTTACGCCACTCATGGTCGTTCGATGATCATCGGTACACTGGCTTACATAATTATGAGCGGCATGGTGATTTTTTCATCGGTGAACAGCAGAGGATTAAGCATAGCGGGAGCCCTTGCCAGTTTTACGTTTATCGGCGCGCATACGTTCATTGAAGCCAATCTATTCTCAACGATCGGACTCGCTTCCTTAACCAATCCATTTGGATATGCTGCGATCGCGGCTTTCTTATTAGCCGGAGCGACTTACATCATGAATAAAGTCGGTGGTTCAGCCCAGTTGAGTCTTTACGTCAACGGATTGATGACAGCCGGTATCACCTTGGTCTACTATCACGTGGCTTCTCTGGCACCCGTTAGAACATCCGTGCTGTTCTTCGTTCCATTTACATTCTTGTTGATCTGGACGGTTGTCCAATACGGTATCCACGTTTCTGAAGCAGTGAAAACCAGTAAACAGTTTGCCTGATAGCAGACAGATAAAACGCCCTTTTCCATTGATTTGGAAGAGGGCGTTTTACTGTATACTGTACCGTTAGCAGACTTGTCTAGCTGTCCCGACGCTAAAAGTCAGCTTTCACTTTTTTTCTCAACTGGGATCCATATCTCACAAAATAGGGCCTCGTCTTTTTCGGCTGGATAGAATTCGAAATCTGAAGCCTCCAGCATCCGATAATTTGATCCCGGAAGAAATTCTTTGAAGATCCTCTCCCATGTTTCACCAATACAATCAGGACTGTCACCTATGCAGGGGAATACTGCCCAAAGCGTGGATTCGACATGCCAGACACGATAGCCATCAGGCGTTTCCCTGCCATCATGCAGCATACCGATGCCGTAGGCGAAATAATCACTTTCCTTTGTCATAGGTGCGCATACCCCATAAAGATCCTCCGTCACAGCATGTTCCTGCAGTGTTTCAAACACATCTGACCGACCGCTTTCTTTCCAGAAATCCGGTATTTTGTTTTCCACTTCGCTTGAATCATCGATCGATTCATTGGGGAATTGTTCCACCTTGGCAATCAGCTTAAACGGCTCCTTTTCGACGATTCTGTAATTCATGATCGTTCCTCCTTCCGTCGATAATTTCATAACGAGGCGGTTATAACTATTCAAATCAATTCCGGCTTTTTTGGCTTTACCGGGAGACACACCATGGAAGCGAGTGAAGGCTTTAGAAAAACTTTCCGGTGACTCGTATTGATATTTGTAGGCGACGTCTATGACTTTCGATCGAGACAGGGTGAGTTCTTCGCCGGCCATCGACAATCTCCGGTAGCGTATATATTCATTCGGCGTGACACCCGTTATCAGACTGAACGTTCTTTGAAAGTGAAAATTTGAAAGGTACAGATGTTTAGCAACGTCACTGTAACTGATATCTTCCAATAAGTGGTCTTCCATATAGTCAATAGCCTTTTGAATCGTTTTAAAATAGTCCATATCGCTCACCTCATTTACATTATATAAGGAGCACCTATCTGTTTCATGCCCTCGATTGCTCGATTCTGTCAGTTTTTAGTTTACTTAAAAAGCAGACACTTACTGATTTATAGCTGTTTATTCAAGGTGACACAGGGCGCGCCATCTTCGTAGTAAATGTCTGAGACCCGTACGTATCCCAGTTTTTCATAGAACTCAGCTGCCGTCAGTTCACCATGGATGACCGACTTTGTGCAGCCATTTTTCTGCCCTATTTTTTCCAGTTCTTTCAATAATTGTTCGCCCAGACCCTGCTTGCGGTAATCTTTCAAAACTGCAATTCTTCCAGGTCGAATAGTCTCTGAGTCGATCTCTTTATACCGGCCCGTGGCGACCGGCTTGCCGTCATCATAAAGGACGACATAAACGGTGCCGTCCGTGTCTTTTGAATCGAATTCTTCCTGCAGCGAGATCTCACGTTCTAACACAAACACCTGCATCCGTACATAAAAAGCCGCTGCCCGGTTCCAGTTTTCGCTTCCAGCATGTACTTTCATTTCCAGCCCCTCATTTCTCATATGCATTCATTTTAAAAGATTTAGGTCCAGTATATCATAGAGGCATGCGCCACTGGTTCATTAAAGGTATAATGGTGAAGAGTAGTAGAACCGTTAGGCTTTTTAGCAACTCTATGAGAAATTTAGAAGACCGGACTAAACAGATTCACCTTAGACCTAAACTACATCAAAAAGATAAAGAGGGATACCATGCGAAACATTAAAATGACGATCGAATATGACGGCGGCCGCTATCAGGGCTGGCAGCGTCTTGGTGATACAGACAAGACGATTCAGGGAAAAATCGAAAACGTGCTGTCACAGCTGACCGGCACAGAAGTTGAGATCGTCGGTTCAGGCCGCACAGACGCCGGGACCCACGCTAGAGGACAAGTCGCCAACTTCAAGACCGAGTCCGATATGGATCTTTCGGCCATGCAGGAAGTCCTGATAAAAAACCTTCCACAAGATATCATCGTCAAAAAACTGGAAGAAGTGCCTGAACGGTTCCATTCGCGCTATCATGCCAGTGGGAAACAGTACAGCTATTATGTGTGGAACCAGACCATCCCTTCTGCCTTTGAGCGCAACTACAGCTTCCATTACCCTGAACAGCTGGATATGAAAAAGATGGAACAGGCTGCAAAAAAACTAACTGGCCGACACGACTTTTTTGGTTTCTCAGCACTTAAAAAGTCAAAAAAGTCGACCGTTCGTACATTGGATAAAATCACGATCGAAAAAGAAGGCAATCTGGTGCACTTCACGTTTGCCGGTGAAGGCTTTCTGTACAAAATGGTCCGGATCCTGACAGGTACATTATTGGAAATCGGTACCGGCACTCTGGAGTTGGACGCGATCGACGACGTGTTTGAGAGCGGTGTAAGAAGTGACGCCGGCATGGCTGTGCCTTCGCAGGGTCTATTTTTAGATGAAGTGTATTACGACTGATGCTTGAGTAACTGCTTAGGTATTCTAATGAAGATTATTATAATAAAAAGATGTTTCGATTGTGTCGAAGTCTTATTATGCTATAATGTATTTACAAGATTAGATGTATATACAGAGGAGGTATTGTAATGACTACTAAACAAGTACGAAAAATTCGTAAAAGCGGAAACAGTTATGTACTGACTATTCCACCCGCTGTAATGGAAGCACTTGATTTAAAAGAAGGAGATACAGTCTCTATTACGAGTGATCAAAATCGTGCTGAACTCGTTAAACAGGATCCGGACGTTGTAAACGAAGACTTTATTAATATGGTAGATTCTATTTATGAAGAACATAAAGAAACGTTTAAATCACTGGTGGATAAATGAATACACTCTCAGAGAAACAAGTCATATTTTTTAATGTTTATTTGATCAAAAAGGGTTCTCCGCAAGAATTTATTGGTGTCAAAGAACCCACTGCTCTGAACATGTGCCTTCAGTCCATACATCAGACTGCTTTCGGAGAAGAAGTCTATCCGACTTTAGAAGAAAAAGCAGCTATCCTTTTCATAAATCTGGTTAAAAAGCATTGTTTCCATAACGCGAATAAACGGACAGCCTTCATGACGCTCGTTTACTTTTTGCGTATTAATGGGATGAAACTTGCTCTACCGACTGATGAAGCTGTCAAAACATGTGTGATAGTGGCCACTTGGGACAAGCCCTTTGACGAATTAAAAGAACAAATCGTGGATGTTATTAAGAATAATACGATTACGATTAACAACTAACCGAATGATGTTTTTCATAGACATAATAAAACAGATCGTGAAGACCAGGACGGTTCACATGATCTGTTTTTTTATATTTCTCTTCAAACTATCCACCTATTAAAAGGTCTCACAGTCCTTCAAGATAAATAAATTAATATAAGTGAATAATCCTTTACACTACCTACAATGTAAGATATACTTTACACAATGAACAATATAGATTACTTCCAAAGGAGAAAACAATGGCTAAAAACTTGCGGTTAAAGACAGCCAGGGCAAGTCTGGATATGTCCCAACAAGATCTGGCAGACGCAGTAGATGTCACCCGGCAAACGATCAGTGCCATTGAACGGGGCGATTACAATCCAACTATCAATTTATGCATACGCATATGCAAAGCATTAAACGTGACACTCAACGACTTATTCTGGGAGGAAAATTAAGATGGACAACTTTGATGAATATCAGAAACTGCTGCGCTATAAATACGGTGCCCATTCATTTGTATTTTAATCATATTAATCATGATAAATTATTTTCTCTCTAGTTTTCTTGAAATTCAGTGGGCAGAATCGAAAGAACTCGAGTTTGTGTTATTAATATTTATTGCTCTGGGATACTTCATGATGAAGAGCATTTATAAAGGCGCTTATTTCTACAATAAAAGTAATCCTACTGTATTTGCTGTTATTTTTCTCTTATTAGGCTTGGCCAATATTTATCTTTCTTCTTCCTCCCTTCGAACACCTATGATAGTTGATGGATTGGTCACCTTCAATAGTATTATGCTAGTAAGTGGTCTGCTTTGGATTTCTATACCCGTTGCTCACTTCACGAGAGTGTTAGTAGATAAACGAAGAGGAGAATGATGACGAAGAATAAACTGACTGAAAAACTCAAATAATATAGTATAGAACTCAATGACTTATTCTGGGAGGGTACTTACAATGCAATCTTATGATGAATATCAAAAACACATACGATATAAGTATGGCTATTATTCATTTGAAATCATAACATTTTTAACACTATTTAATTATTTTCTTAGTGCTCTTTACGACTTTCAATGGGCGGAAACTAAAGAATTGGAGATAATAGTCATTATATTTATTGCAAATATCTACTCACTCATTATGTTTAGTTATCGAGGTGCCTACCTTGCTAAATGGCAAAGTCCCAAACGCTATTCTATTATTTACTTTGTATTTGGGATAGCTATTATGACCTTATCTTTTTTTCTATCCTCACCCTTAGTTTCAAATGGTAGAATCACATCCAGCATTCTACTTTTCTTGATTGGCTTAGTTTTAATAAGGATATCTTGTACGTATTTGGTTACAAGATTTGTAGTGGACAAACTGAATTCTAATGACATAGGAGGAAGATAGAGATGAGTAATTTTGATGAATATCAGAAATATATGCGTTACAAGTATGGGTATCAAGCTTTTAGTATCGTACTTGTGCTTACACTGTTAAATTTTTTCATGAGTTTATTTTACGATTTTCAGTGGGGTGAAACAGGAGAACTGGAGACTATGGTGATTGTATTGATTGCAGCTATGTACTCCCTTATTATGTATATCTATAAAGGAGCCTATTTTACTAAAAAGCAGAATCCTCAACTTAATGCCGTCATCTTCTTTATACTAGGTCTACTCAATATTTCTAATTCTTTGTCTCCCTATTCACCGATTATAGTTGATGGGAAAATCACCTCGAATATCATCATGCCACTAAACGGAGCAATGTTTGTTTTTATATCTGCAGCCTACCTTTTAAAATTGTTTGTTGAAAAAAGACAAGATAAAGAAGACTTTGACGAAGAATAAACTAACTTGAATCAGAAGGCATTTAACCATATACTTAACGACTTATTCTGGGAGGACACTGACAATGAAATACTATGACGAATATCAGAAATTGATGTGTTATAAACATGGCCACCATGCTTTTTATATCGTTATAGCCTTATCTCTCGCCAACTTTATTTTAAATATTCAATGGGCGGAAACTAAAACGCTGGAGTTTGGTTTGTTTTTATTAATTGCGGTCTGTTACTCGATTTTAATGAATGTCTATACCGGTGCTTTTTTCAACAAATGGCAGTTTCCTTCACTTACTTCTCTTTTTTACTTTATACTGGGTATGACATATATCTTTAACTCTTTCTCCTCCGGTACTCCTATGACATCAGATGGACAAATCACGGAGAACTTCCTTAAGCTAACTGGAGGATTACTGTTTTTGAGCATACCCGTAGTGTATTTCACAAGAAAAACAATTGAATATAAAGAAAATGATAGTGATTAAATCTTATCACATATAGAAGGAGGAAGAATGAAATGACTGAAACTATAATGGCAATCACCGGGCCGACTTCAGGCATCGGGCGCGGGACTGTAAAAAATCTGATCCACGACTTTGACCGTATCCTCCTGCTTGCCCGAAATCTGGAAAAAGCGGCATATTTGAAGCAGGAATTACTGGAACTGAATCCTGAGGTGCAGATAGAAATCATTGAATGCGATTTAAGTGTGCTGGATTCCGTGAGACAGGCGGCAGAAAACATCAAGTATAAATACGATCATCTCGACTGTCTGATCAACAACGCCGGCATCGTTTCGACGTCTAAAGAAGAAAGCGTCGACGGGTACGATCTCATGATGGCAACGAATTATATCGGTCATTTCCTGCTCACTCATGAACTGCTGCCGCTGGTCATGAACAGTGAGCGAAAGCAAGTGGTCGTCGTTTCTTCTGGAGCCTACAAGTTCGCACCTATGAAAAAGCCTTTCTTCAAACCAAAGCGGTTCAATGCCTTCGCTGGATATGGCCGGTCAAAACTTGGGACCCTTTACCTGGCACAGGAACTGCATGAAAAATATTCCCGTAAGGGGCTCAAAACGACAGCTGTCCATCCCGGGATGGTATCAACGAATATCGGAAAGAGTAATGTCAGCCCTACTGTTGCCGGACTGGTCTTTAAGCTGCTCGACCCTTTCTTTGTGACCGTCGAAGAAGGCTGCCAGTCCGTCGTCAAAGCAGTCAGACAGCCTGAGAAATATGCAGGCTTCTATTCGGATGAAGGTGAAATCGCCGCAGTGAAACAGTACGGCAGTGACTTCCAGATGCGCCGCGAATTTATCGATGCCACTTTGGAAGAATTGGATCTGGAGGCTTTATAATACGTTTCTGAGTAAACTATTCATCATGTTTTTAAGAGACACTCCACTGTCGTTTATGTGCAGCAGGGTGCCTTTGCCCCGGATAACCGCTTGAATTCTGGATAAGTGTTTTAGCTACATCGATTCATCTCAATCAAAAAGTATCGGCTCCTTTTTCACAAGACAAGGGAGCCGATACTTTTTACTTTTTATTCATTTTACGCGTATAAGGGAAAACGTTTCGTCAGGTCACGAACGGACTCTTTGATTTCAGCCAGTTTGTTTTCGTCATCTTTCGCCTTCAAAGTATAGATGATCAGTTCAGCCACGCTTCTGCACTCTTTTTCTTTGAATCCTCGTGTCGTGATCGCCGGTGTGCCGACTCGGATGCCGCTCGTCTTAAATGGACTCAAGGTCTCAAACGGAATCGAGTTCTTGTTCACCGTGATACCGACTTTATCCAGCAAGGTTTCGGCCTCTTTGCCGTTCAGCCCAAAATCCGTGACTTCCATAAGAAGCAAGTGGTTATCCGTACCGCCGCTGATCAGACGTCCGGCTGACTCTTCAAATACCTCGGCCATTGCCCTGGCGTTCTTGACGATCTGTTCGGCATAGTCTTTGAATTCAGGCTGGAGCGCTTCTCCGAACGCCACGGCCTTGGCGGCAATGACATGCTCGAGCGGACCGCCTTGCGTGCCCGGGAAGATGGCACTGTTCAGCTGTTTGGCGTATTCTTCCTTCCCTAAAATCAGACCGCCTCTTGGACCGCGCAGCGTTTTATGGGTAGTGCTCGTGACGACGTCTGCATAAGGGATCGGTGAGGGATGCACGCCTGCCGCGATCAGTCCGGCAATATGGGCCATGTCGACCACTAAGATCGCCCCCACTTCATCAGCGATCTCACGGAACTTTTTGAAATCGATCGTCCGTGGATAGGCGCTGTAACCTGCTATGATCATCTTGGGTTTGTGCTCTTTGGCAAGTTCTCTGACCTGGTCGAAGTCGATCGTCTCTGTTTTCTTGTCCACTTCATACGGGATGACATTGTACAGCTTGCCGCTGAAGTTTACCGGAGAACCGTGCGTCAAGTGCCCGCCGTGGCTCAAAGCCATCCCCATATATGTATCACCGGGCTTTAAAAAAGTCTGGAATACAGCCGCATTGGCCTGGGAACCGGAGTGAGGCTGGACATTCGCATAGTCGGCTCCGAACAGTTCTTTCACACGGTCGATCGCCAGGTTCTCCACAATATCCACGAATTCGCAGCCGCCGTAGTACCGTTTGCCTGGGTAGCCTTCTGCATATTTATTCGTCAAAACACTTCCCTGCGCAGCCATGACAGCCTGAGAAACAAAGTTCTCTGAAGCGATCAGTTCGATATTTTCTTCCTGACGCTGCTTCTCTAACTCTATAGCGTCAAATACTTCTTTATCATAAGATTTTTCAATCACGATCCGTCCACTCCTTATATTTCCTATTTAATAGAGTATAGCACAGCTTGCTGAAAAGTTATTTAAAAAAAGCAGCCTTGCTCCTTATATTTTTCAGGTGATTTGGTTCTATTTATCCATCTCCTCTCTGATGGCTTCCCGGAAGTACTGTGGGTAACTGGGCATATTCACAGGATACGTGCTTTCCTCTTCCGAAAAAATGATCGAATCATCTGAACGGATGGAAAAGTGAACCATTCCATCATTCTCCCGCGAGTCTGACCATGCCAGTGTCCCGCTGCTTTGGTCAATACTCACGTCTTCGATGACAAGTGTGACACTTTCATCGTTTTCATGCGCATCCAGCCATCTATCCTCAAGAGACGAGCGTTCTTCTTCCCGGGACTCCAGACGTTCATTGGACGTTTCCAGTCGTGCCTGAAACAGCGAGACAATAAAGATCCCTATGAGCACAAGCACAGTTAGTGAACCGAGGGTTATAGCCGTATAGGCGATAAATTTCTTCATATTGATCCAAATCCTTCACATATCTTTGAACAACTGATATTCAGCGATTTCTCATCAGTTTACAATTATAAGTTTATCACTCCTTATCGTTTATTCCTATTTTGAAACATTTACATTAGTTCAGCGCTTCTTACTAGGAGCACAAAACATTAACTTGCCTTGACAACCGCCTTCGACTGTGTTACTCTATTCTTAATCAATCAGGACAGGAGTGTTATCTGGGCCAATGCGTAACTAATCTCATTTTTATACGTCGAAAAGAAGCTGAATAAGATCATCGACCGGTCTTATTTGTCATGCCTTTTTCAGACTGAAATGAGATAGCTACACGATTCGGCACTGGATTCAAGACTTCTTTCTGTATACTCAAGTCTTTTATTTGATTTGTCTTAATCCTCTCATTCTGTCTGAAAACAGAATGAGAGGTTTTTTGTGTGCGTAATTAAACGAACCAGCGACAGATCAAACATAAAGGAATGATTGATATGCCATTAGTTACTTTAAATCAAATTAAAAAAAGTTACGGTGATCGTCTGCTATACGCGATCGATCATCTGCAGATCGAAGAACAGGACCGGATTGGATTAGTCGGAGCCAATGGAAGCGGGAAGACGACCCTCTTCCGTCTGATAGCTGGACAGGAAGAGCCGGATTCCGGTTCGATCAAAAGGCAGTACCCAGCCGAACTGCTTCCTCAATTAAAAGAAAATCATGCAACGAAAAGCGGCGGAGAAACCACGGCCGAATACGTTATTCAGGCACTCAATAAACAGCCGAAACTCCTTTTGGCTGATGAACCGACGACTCACCTGGACATTTCTCACATCAACTGGGTGGAAAAGTCTTTCCGACACTTTAACGGTGCCTTTATCGTTGTCTCTCATGACCGCACGTTCTTGGATAAGGTTTGTACGTCTATCTGGGAACTGGATGAGCAGAAAATCACTGTCTATCACGGAAATTACTCATCCTATAAAGAGCAGAAGGCTAAGGAAAGGCGTCATCAGGAGACCGAGTATGAAAAGTACATCAGCAAGCGGAATCAGCTGATGGAAGCCAGAAACAGCAAAACGCGACAGGCAGTGAATGCGACCAAAAGAAACGTACCGGTCGGGGACTCTGAATACAATCTGAAAGGCTCAGCTCCTTACTTTCAGAAAAAATCAAAGAAACTGCACCAGGTCCAGAAAGCCATAGACTCACGTCTAGAAAAGCTTGAAAAAGTAGAGAAGCCCACAGACTCGCAGGCAATCAGAATCGAGCTCCCGGAAATGGAAAAACTGAACAGGCGGTTTATTATCCGATTAGCTGACAGTACTGGAAAGGTTCCCGGGAAAACCCTCTGGAAACACGCGACACTGTCGGTAAAAGGCGGCGAGAAAATCGCATTGATCGGTCCCAACGGCAGCGGAAAAACGACGCTGATCAACAAACTCCTGACAGAAGATGAAGCGGTTCAGCTGTCCCCTTCACTCAGGGCCGGTTACTTTTCTCAAAATTTGAGTACGTTAAATGTAAACGAATCGATCTTAAAGAATGTAAAGAAAGAGGCCGTTCAGTCTGAAACAACGATCCGCATCATTCTAGCCCAGCTGTACTTCAAAGGACAGGACGTCTACAAGCCCGTTTCTGTGTTGAGTGGCGGAGAACGTGTCAAAGTCTCACTGGCGAAACTGCTTGCCGGCAACTATAACACCCTGATCCTTGATGAGCCGACCAATTTCCTGGATATTCAGGCTGTTGAAGCCTTGGAGACCTTGCTTAAAGAGTACCCCGGGAGTGTACTGGTCGTTTCCCACGACCGTTCATTCATCAATACGATCGCTTCAAAAATCTGGGAGATCGAAGATAAAAAGATCAGTGAATTTGAAGGGAATCTTCGTGAGTGGGAAGCTTCAAAAACCCGAGTCAACAGTGCGTCGGCTAAGGAAGAAGAACTTCTGCGGGTGGAAAACAAGATCGCAGAAGTGCTCGGCGCTTTGTCACTGGACTATTCAGAAGAAAAAGATGAAGAATTCAAACAGCTCTTAAAAAAGAAAGAAGAATTAAAGGATAGCTGAGAGAACCCAACGATTTAGAGCAAATTAAAAGGACGTGTCGCTGCACACGTCCTTTTCTGTATCATTTCAGAGTTTGGTCAAATTCTTCTTTCACTTTTTCAAGTTTTTTGGGATCCATGATAAGTTCTGTCGCCGTCAAGGTCAGTGCTTCAATGGTTTTCTCCATCGCCTGATAGGCTTCTTCGGTCAAGGTGCAATCTCTGAACTCCGTAGTATGGGCAGAAACAGCTTTCCCGTTAGTGATCTCAAAATACGGGTTGATGGCCGGTACGACCTGGCTGACGTTCCCCATATCCATCGACCCCATGGAATCTCGTTCCTCAGTAATCATGTCGATGCCCAGTTCCTGCATCTTTTCGTTATACAGTGAAGATAGTGTCTCGTTGGTGATCATGTTTTTATAACTGGCCTCGTAATGGCCCCACTCCATCTTACAGTCAGCTGCCAAAGCTCCTGCTTCAGCGCAGCGGATGACTTTTTCCTTCAGCTTGTTCAAGTAAGGCATATCCATGGCGCGCACGTAAAACTCGGCACGGGCATAGTCAGGGATCACGTTGGCAGCTTCTCCGCCCTCCTTGATCACACCATGTACGCGCGCCGTCGGATGGATCTGCTGCCTCAAGGAGCTGACGTTATTAAAGAAGTTGATGCAGGCATCCAGTGCGTTTTTTCCTTCAAACGGAGCTGCCGCCGCATGAGCGGTCTTGCCGTAGAAACGGAATTCGATCGCTTCCATCGCCATGGATGTCCCGCTGGCATAATAGCCGTCAGACGGGTGCGTGCAGAAGGCCACATCGACAGCATCAAAGGTATCAGCAGCGGCCATCGTTACTTTGTCCCCGTTCGTTTCTTCAGCCGGCGTCCCCAAGACAACGACCGTTCCCCCGATCTCATCCACCCGTTTCGATAAAACAATGCCGGCGCCGGTGTCTGTCGCCCCCAGGAGATTGTGGCCGCAGCCGTGCCCGATGCCAGGCAGCGCATCGTATTCTGACAAGTAAGCAATGCTTGGCCCTTCTTTTTCACCTTTGTATACAGCTTTAAAGGCAGTCTCGATGCCTAAATACGGATACTCCACTTGAAATCCGTGCTTTTCTAAAAGCTCCACATGCGCTTTTGAGGACTTCACTTCTTCGTGCCCGAGCTCCGGATGCTCATAAATGTACTCACTTAACGCCTGAAGTTCTGGTCTTAATTCTTTAATCAACGTCTTGATTTTCTTATCCCGGTCTTGAGTCATAGCTTTCTCCCCTTATGCATAATTTAATCATCCATATACTCTTATTGCTGGATACGAGCAACTTACATATACAAACTACCTTCAGAAGATTATATACTACTGATCTGACTTCCCGGCGATCACGTCGATCTCAACTAAGGCTCCGGCCGGCAGGGCCGCGACTTCATAGGCGATACGTGCAGGATACGGTTCTTTGAAGAATTCTGAATAGACGCCGTTCATTTCCTGGAAGTTGTCGATGTCACTCAAGAGGACCGTCGTTTTCAGTACATCTGACAAGTCCAATCCTTCTTCGGCCAGGATGTATTCGATGTTCTTGAGCGACTGTCTGGTCTGTCCTGCCGCTGTGGTTTCCGTGATCTTTCCGGCTTCTGCATCGATCGGCAGCTGGCCTGAGACATACACGGTGTTGCCGAATTTGACTGCCTGTGAATAGGGTCCAATAGCTGCTGGGGCTTTGTCTGATTTGAGGATCTGTTTATTGAAGTCTGTCATGATGATTTCTCCTTTAATTTCTGTATTTTTTAAGTTTTAAGCCTGAATATAGGCGTGACTGCCGTCTGTTTTTTTCTCAACGATAATGTGTGACTGGATACGGGTCTTCAGTTCCTCAACGTGGGAAATGATTCCGACCAGTCGTCCGCGCTCATGAAGGTCCAAGAGGGTTTGAATGGCGTTGTCCAGTGAATCCGAGTCGAGTGTGCCGAACCCTTCATCCACGAAGAGCGTGTCCACACTCACCCCGCCGTTTTGGCTTTGAATGACATCACTGAGGCCTAAAGCCAGAGCGAGCGAGGCTTTAAAGGTTTCGCCGCCCGATAAGGTATGGACGCCGCGCGGTTTCCCGGTATGGTGATCAAAGACATCGATGTCCAGTCCCTGCGGCCCGGCTCCCTTGGCTTTTTCTACTTTTTTGTGCATCTCGTAACGGTTGTTGGTCATTTGTCCTAGGCGGATGTTGGCCGCTTCAAGGATCTCTTCAAAGTAGATCCCCAGAACGTAGCGTTCAAAGGAGACATAGTCGGTCTCTTTCGCACCGTTTGCCATGCGGGACAGTTCGCCGTACATCTGATAATCCGCCTCGATGTGTTCGCTCTGTTTCTGATACTGCTCGATGGTTTTCTGAGCTTCAGTATTCTGACTCGTTACGCGGACATAAGCATCTCGCTTCGCTTCCCACTCAGGCAGCGCTGCTTCGATTTCCGACAAACGGGTCGCGTGCTCTGCTTTCGTTTGGACATCTTCTGCTTTTCCAAGAAAGTCTGTGACTTCTTTTACCGCACTCAGGTGAACGGCACGTGCTTCACCGTACGTCTGAATCGCTTCCTGCATCTCTGAAACGAGTTTTTCTTCAAGCACGTATTCAGCGAACGTTTCCCCTAGCTCGCTTGCGTCCAATTGTTCTTTGAATATCTCTTCAAGCTTCTGTTCCTTTTCACTCAGTTCCTTGACGCGTTTTTCGGTCAGGTTCAGTTCGGTTTCAGAAGTCGCCAGCGTGTTCTTCAGCGTATTCAGTTCTTCACGCACCGTTTTCTCCTGTTTCTCTGTTTCTTTGATCGCTTGTTCTTTCGACTGGATAAGGTCTTGGACCTGTTCTTTCGATTCATAGACTAGCTTCTCTTCCAGCCCGGAGATCTCTGTACGGATTTCTTTTGTACGCAATTCTATATTTTCTATTTTTGACGTGTTTTTGGATAAGGATTCAGATGTTTCGCGTTCCTGTTTCTGTATATCGTTCAGCTGCTTGGTATAGGCCGCTTCCTGCTTGACGGTTTTTTCTTTCTGCTCGATTTCCGTCTGCAGATCAGTGATGGTTCCGGTCGCTTCGGCTGTCTTTTCTGCGACTGTTTCTTTTTCACTCTCTGCGTCTTCAGGTGAAACCCCTAAAGCTTCACACCGTTCACTCACTTGAGCAAAAAGGTGTTCCGACTGGCTGACTAGACGATTATAACTCGTCTCGGCCGTCTCTTTCTTTTGTTCCAGTTCGGCGACCTGTTCTTTTGTCACGTCTTCCCCTTTAGCATGGGCTTTTCCAGGGTGCTCTTTAGATCCGCAGACCGGACACGGTTCGCCTTCTATAAGTTCGCCGGCTAGCACAACGGACAGCTGACTGAAGTAAGCCGATTTAGCTGTCTGCCAGTCGTTTCTGGCTTCTTTGAGCTTGCGTTCCGCATCTTGGAAATTTTTTTTCAGCTCGACCCCCTGTTCGCGCCACTGACAGACTTCTGTGAGTGCATTCAGACGCTGATTCAATTGAGACTGTTCGGCTTTTTTCGTGCTCAAGACTTTATAATCGGCCGTCAGTTCTTCGCGTGTCTCAGCGATGCCCTTCAACGTTTCTTTCAAGTCTTTGAGCTGAGCCGATAGTTCCTTTTTCTGTTCAGCCAAGTGTTTCTTTTCAGTTTCAGCAGTCTTTTTCTCTTTTTCAAGTTCAGTCAGACGCGTTTTCTGTTCTTTGATCGTTTCAAAACGCTTCAGCTCTTCGTTAAGGTCTTGTACTTCTTTTCTCGAACTGTCCAGCTTGGCATAGTCTTTTGAAATAGCCTGATAGCGTTCATCGACAGACACCAGCTCTTCTTTCACCTGCTGGATCTTTTCACTCAGCTCCGTGAGGCATTTCTGATTCGCTTCTTTTTCTGTACGGGTTTCTTCGACATTTTTTTGCGCCTGAACTAAGGCTTCGGCTTTTTTGTGCTGGTCCAGCTGGGTTTTATACTGGATTACTTTTTCTTCTTTTTCGTCCAGTTCGATTTTCTCTTTTTGAAGGGCTTCCTGCTTCGTCAGCATTTCAATAAGCTTGGTCTGTCTGACTTTTTCATCCTGAAGATGAGACAGTTTGCTCTTCGCTGCTTTTAATTCTTCAGTTTCAGTCTCGATAAGCTGGTCCAGTTCACTCAAAACCGGTTTGACGTCAAACTGCTCGATGGCTTTGTCTAAAGCTTCGTTTTCTTCGTAGTTGATACGCTTGAAGGCTTCCTGCAGCGCCAGTTCATATTCTTTCCGCTGGTCCGACAGCTCTTTGGCCTTTTTCTTCAGTTCTTCCTGGAAACGTTCATAAATACCGGTCTCAAAGATATTTCGGAAGATCGCTTCTTTTTCACGGCTGTTGGATTCCAGCATCTTTTTGAAAGCCCCTTGGGGAAGCATCACGATCTGACGGAACTGGTCATAGGTCAGCCCGATCAGGTCCTGTATCTCCTGATTCGCTTCGGCGATCTTCGTGGTCACACTGTCTTCGTTATGGAACTCGACGCTTGACTTGACTTGTTTGGTCTTTGTCCGGGTCCCCGGTCCCGTCTGTTCCGGTTCCCGGCGCACTTTATAGGTTTTCTTGCCCAGTTCAAATTCCAGCTCGACGTAGCACAAGTCCAGATCGGTCGCGTGGTCGGATTTGAAGGTATCTTTCCCGCGGGCATCACCGCTCGCCGAATCAAAGAGCGCATAGGCGATCGCATCAAAGATCGTCGTTTTCCCCGCGCCCGTCGGTCCACTGACTAAAAAGAGAGAAGACTGGGTAAACTGGGTGAAGTCGATTTCCACTTTGTTTTTATACGGCCCGAAGGCATTCATCACGAGTCTTAACGGACGCATTTATTCCTCTCCTTTCAGTGCCTGTTCCCAGGTTTCATGGATGGCTTCTTTCTGGTTATCGTCCAGCGGGTTCCGTTTGTATTTTGAATAAAAATCGTCGAACAGATCCAGGAGACTTCGTTTTTCTACGGCTTCCTGTTTGGTCATCTGACTTGATTCCCGGCGTTCCTTCTGAGCCGTGTATTCGAGTCCCATGGCATAAGGATAGCGGCGGCGCAGCTGATTCATCGCATCCATGACGTAATTCTTATCTTCCAGCTCGAAGAAAATATAATCATCCGATCCGTCCTGCATCAGCTCGTCAAAGGTACCTTTCAAGACTTTCATGTCTCTTTCCGGCTCCACTTTGATCATTTCAAAGTTGAAGTCGTCTTTATTTATGTCTAAAAGGACATGCTGTTTTTTATGGCGGACTTCCGATTTTGAATACTTGAGTGGCGACCCGCTGTAACGCACCCGGTCGGTCTTGACCTTCTGTGCCTTATGCAAGTGTCCCAAAGCCACGTAATCAAAATCGTCAAAAAGGTTCACATCCACGTATTCTGCGGTCCCGATACTCAACGGCCGCTCGGAATCTGAGGCTTCCACCGAATCCTTGGCCCCGTTGATGATATAGCCGTGCGCGATCAGGATATTTACTTCATCCGGATTCATCGCCGCTTTGATCGACTCGATTTGGGCACGCGTCGCATCCTGCAGATCCTTGATCTCATCGTCTTCGAGCAGCTGTCTGATCGTGACATGATCCGCGAAAGGAAGCAGGTAGAAATTGACCCCGTCGATCGATACTTTTCTGACGTCTTTTTTCACGGTGCCTTCGATATAGAGCTGACTTCCGGCCAGCAGTTCGGCACCGTATTCCAGCCGTTCGTTACTGTCGTGGTTCCCGGCGATCGCCAGGACCGGGATGCCCGCTTCCCTGATCAGTCGGTTGAAAATGTCATTGGCCAAGGTCACCGCTTCTTTTGGAGGAATTGAACGGTCATACAGATCCCCCGCCATGATCAAGACGTCGACATCCAGCTCTTTGACTTTATCGACCAGCGCATGCAGCACCGCTTCCTGATCCTCGAGCATTGAAAACTCATTGACGATTTTACCAATGTGCCAGTCTGCCGTATGTAAGATTCTCATGATTGTCCTCCTGTTCTTCATAGTTAAATTATTGTATTTTTGTAATTGCATTAATTGTATCATAAAGGATTATCTATGTTATCAAGAATTAGAATGATTTAAATATTGGACTTCAGCTGTTTAAATTAAAATCAAGCATAACGACTCTTACGATTTTACTCATAAGCGAATGCTATGCTTGATATACGATATTATTTTTTCAGTTCATTTACTTTTTAGTGACTAACTTTTTGGCTAAAGCTAGACAACCAACAGTTCCTGCGTTTTGTCCTAATTTGGGAGTAACAATGTATTCCTTTATATCAGGAGTTTTAACATAGTCATTTATGAGATTCAAAAATTCTTTTCTAACTTTTTCTATAAGGTGTTCCTGTTTCATCACACCTCCACCAAAAATAATAACATCTGGTGATAACATTAATGTAGTATTATACGCACTTTGAGCAATATAATACGCTTCAATATCCCAAAATGGATCTTCAACTGGAATTTCCTGCCCTTTCTTTCCGTTTCGCTGCTCAATTGCGGGTCCGGCAGCCATTCCTTCTAAACAATTGTCGTGAAAAGGACAATTTCCCTTAAAGGAGTCTTCTGGGTGCGATACAACTTTCATGTGTCCCATTTCAGGATGACTGAAACCTTGTATAAATTCTCCATTTTGTATTGCGCCACCTCCTACACCTGTTCCAATAGTATAGTAAACCACATTTAAGTTTTCTTGTCTGTATGAATTGATAAACTCTCCATATGCTGCTGCATTTACATCCGTTGTCCAGGCAATTGGACGGTCGATCCTCTTTTTTAAGCTACCTACAAAATCAAAATATGCCCACGCTTTTTTCGGTGTCGAGGTTATGTATCCATAAGTTTCGGAAGACTTGTCCACATCGATCGGACCAAACGAACCCACCCCAATACTTTCTATATTATTCTGATGTTTTTTGAAAAATTTTTCTACTAAATGCATTGTTTCTTCCGGATCAGTAGTAGGGAAACTTTCTTGTTCAATAATTTTCAGATCTTCATTTCCAATTGCACAAACAAATTTTGTACCGCCAGCTTCTATCGCACCATACATTTTTATTCCTCCTCATATAATCAATAGAAAAAGAACATCTCATTATGTTTTACTGGAATCAGTAGTAGAGATGTTCTTTCTATAAAACTTTGTATCGTCTTTTATTACTTATCCTGTTATTTTTTATATTATTTCCTTAAATCGATGTTTGCTGTTTCTAAACGCTTTAGTGTTACCGATTCTTTACTCTCAATTGATATTTCTGAGATCTTGTCTTCTAAATAAAAAGTGTTAGAAAGAGTGATTTCTTCATTAACAAATAATTCTAATGATGATTTATCCAAAAATATTTCCATATTTAAAGTATCACCAGTGTATGGATATGTTGAAGAAGAGACCAGAACTTTTTCATTATCTTCATTCATAATCTTGACCTCAGTGTTATTTCTTGAAAAGTGGAAAGCTTTTTCAGAATGATTATAAGATAATTTGATATTCTCATTCATATCATTAGAAAATTGGATAATAAAATCATTTAATTCATCACTGTTAGCTTGTATGTTTAAATATTGAACGGCTTCTCTAGAAGCAATGTGTTTTTTATCAATACTTACATTATTCTCACTCGTTTTCACGTGCTTATAGCTTTCAATTTCAGATGGGACTTGTTGTTTTAATACATCGCCATCAAGCATCAATTTTCTGGGTAATGTCATTTGACCAGCCCATCCATGATCTTGTTCATCAGAAGGAAAATCTCTTCCCCAGCCTTGCATCCAGGCAATTGCAACAGGTCCATCCTCTTTAGCAACTGTTTGAGGAGCATAGAAATCTAAACCGTTGTCCATTTCTTTTATGTTCTTCATTTTAAACAAGAAATTATCCCAATCTACTTCTCCTTCAATAAGCCAGGAGATATGATTATATACTTTCCCAGTTTTTTCGTCCTCATAGTTCATAGCACTTAATACAAAATATTCCTTATTACCTATTTGTACAAAATCAGGACATTCAACCATTGTTCCTAAATAATTATTGTAGGGGAAAAATACTGATACGTAATCCCATTTCAATAAATCGTCTGATTTATACAACAGAACTTGACCTTCATTATCTTCGGTTTTTGAACCTAGAACACAATAATATACATTATCCTTCTCAAAAATTTTAGGATCTCTAAAGTCTACTATTGAAGAGCCTTCAGGTATGTCTTTCTCGGTCAGAACAGGATTGTTTTCATACTTTTTAAATGAAATCCCATCTTCAGAGACAGCGATATTCTGATTTTGTCTAGTCAGGCTTTCATCACTGTCGTTTGGTAAATGACCTGTGTACATAACATATAATTTTCCGTCTTTCTCAATTGCACTCCCAGAAAAACAGCCTCCCTGATCGTATGCTTCATCAGGGGCTAATGCAACGTCAAGATGTTCCCACTTTATTCCATCGGGACTTTTAGCGTGTCCCCAATGCATAGGACCCCACTGTGAAGCATAGGGATAGTATTGATAAAATAAATGGTATTCGTTTTTATATATCGAAAAACCGTTAGGATCGTTTATCCATCCGTACGGAGAAGCAAAGTGATATTCCGGATAATATTTCTGATTTAATTTATCTTTGTTCGATGCAATAAATTTGTTAGCTTTTTCAATTGTGTACGTTTTAGTCATCATTTCACTCCTGTACCTGAACTACTCAATCCCTGCACTAAATGTTTCTGGAAAAAGACGTAAATCAGAATCAAAGGAATCGTCGATATCGTTAAAATCGCCATCACCTGATTAGTGTATACTGGTTGAGTGTTATTAATGTTTGTTATCGCTACCTGCAGAGGATAGGTTTCTGAATCAGTTAAAACCATCAACGGCCAAATATAATCGTTCCAGCTCATAATGAATGAAAGTGTACCTACCGTAGCTATAGCCGGTTTCGACATAGGCAGCATTATCTTCCAATATATTTTGAACTTTGTAGCACCTTCCAGCATCGCCGCTTCTTGAAGTTCTGTAGAAATGGCTCTAAAGAATATCGTAAACATGTAGATATATAACGGTGTTGCCAAAAGCGGTAAGATTACAGCTAGTGGGGTATTCAAAATTCCTAATCTTTCAGTAATTACAAATTTAGTTATAATAATCGTTTCTCCGGGTATGACTAATAGAGCAATCATTAAACCAAATAATAATTTTTTACCTTTGAAATCTATAGTGGCAAATGCATATCCAGCTAAAGAATTTATTATGATCGATCCTGCCGTTACACTTAATGCGTAAAAGATACTATTCCCAAGGTATCGAATAATGTTGAACCGATTGAAGATTTCTCTATAAGGCATTAACCATTCACTGACATTCATTGATGGTAAAAACGCCTCCAGTGATCCCATGTCGCTATAAATCGCTGCTTCCGGCTTCATGGAAGACACCAGCATCCATATAAGAGGGAATATAAACAATATAGCTAAGAGAATACTTAAAAAATGGTACAAGAATGATGTTGTCTTATTATTCATTTTTATCCCCTCCTACGAATTTTCTTTGAAGAACGGTAAAGATAATTATGATACCGCCATACATAACAGTTAACGCACTGGCAAAGCCTATTTGTCTATCGGTAAAGCCAGTTCTGAATATATAGTAAACAGGTGTTAATGTAGAATTCAATGGTCCACCTTGTGTCATTACCATTGGCTGGATAATTAATTTAAATGCATCGATCAAAGTCGTTGTTAGAATCAATAACGATGTCGGTTTTAGCATGGGCAGTGTAACATTGAGAAATTGTTGCCATTTATTAGCTCCGTCTATTGTAGAAGCTTCGTATACTTCTTCGGGGATATTTTGTAATCCGGCTAAGAAAATCAACATTTGATACCCTGCGCCCTGCCAGGCTGATACAAAAATGATTACATACATTGCTTGATTTGGACTGCTCAAGAAAGGTTGCGCTGGCAGACCAATCGTTTGTAATATCTCGTTTAATAGTCCTGATGCAGGATTTAAGATATACAACCATAAAACAGACACAACAACCAGTGACATAACTACTGGAGAAAAATAAGCAATTTTATAAAACATGGTCCCTCTTCGAGATCTATTGACTAGTAAAGCCAGTCCTAATGCAGTTCCTACTTGTATAGGCATTATGAATAATACAAACTGAAATATATTCCCTACACTCGTTCGAAATGTAGCATCTGATAAAAGTGTTCTAAAGTTTTCTAAACCAATAAATTCAGTAAGATCAGGAGTCAACATATAATAATCCGTAAATGAATAGTATAAAGACATCATAGCAGGAATGAATAAAAACAATCCTAATACTATCAAAGCAGGTAATAGAAATAGAAATCCTGTTGCGTTTTCTTTTAAAGCAGAACTTTGTATCGTACTTCTAGCTTTTGGTCTCACTCCTGTAAATCCTCTAAAAATTCCTTTCACGTTTTTCATTGTTCAGCTCCTTATTGATTGCAGTTCCATTTATTTTTTTATATGTAGTAGTACTTTATACTCCTATATATAAAGTACTACTACTTACATGATTTACTTGTTATTCTAAATGAGTTTCTATTTCTTGAGCTTTTGTTTCTAGTAAGGACTCTAAATCTTGGTTTTGCTCAAAGTACGTTGATTCAGTAACCGTTTCCTGGAATGTTCTGCTCACCTGAGGATAGTTGATAAGGGTTGGACGCGCTCTTCCTGTTTTACTATTTTGCTCGATAAGCACTTGCATTGGCTCTTCAACTTCTTCCAGCATACGATCGGCCACTGACTGTCTTGCTGGGAGTACTGAATTCCCCATACTCATATCGTACAGTTCTTGTTCAGATGTTAGAAATTCAATCAATGCCCCGGCTGCTTCGGGTTTGTCAGTAGATGATGTCATCCCATATGCCCAACTTCCTGTAGGACTGACCAGTTCATTGGTTTCTGGGGAAACTGGATAAGGCATAATACCATAATCAATATCTTCATATTCATTATTAAGTTCTTGCATTGTCCAAGAACCGCTCATATATAAAGGATACTCTCCTGTGTGGAACCCTTTTTCTACTGGAGTGATTGTAGAATAACCTTCTTCAACTAGATTTTGTATGAAGTCAAAAGCTGAAACTGTCTCTTCAGAATCAAAGTAACCTACGGCCTCAGTTCCTGCTTCATTTGTGATTTCTCCGCCAGCAGACCAGACATATGGAGAAAATGCATACAATAACCATTCAGACTGATCATCAAATCCCATATTTAACACTGGACCATCATGGTTAGTGGCCAATGTATCTAATAAACCATTGAATTCATCCCAAGTCCATGGATTTTCTACAGTAGGAAGAGTTTCTAAATCTACCCCTGCTTCTTCTAACATTGTTCGATTGTAGAAGAAACCAACACCTGATTCCGAATAACCAACTGAATAAAGTTCATCGTTATAAGTTCCCTGTTCAATGATACTTGGTAGAAAATCTTCAGTATCACTTAAGTATTCATCCAATGGTTGAATAATTTGGGAATTTGCATATGCTGCTGTGTTAGGACCATCTAAAGTTATGACATCCGGTAAGGAACTAGTAGTAAGGGCTGCATTTATCTTATCTTCATAACCACCACCTGAACCGCTTCTTGGAATATATTCAACAACTGCTGTGATTCCTTGTTCATTAGTTTCATTAAATTCTTCGATTGACTCCACCATTACTTGTCCTTCAGCAGATTCTTCTGAATATTGAACCCATACTGTAACTTCGTCAGAAGCAGCAGATTCGGTTTCACCGTTACTTGCTGTATCGCTATCACTTTCACCATTTCCACAGGCAGCCAATAATGCTGCTGAACTCATTAACATAAAATACTTTGACATTTTTTTCATTTTTAACCCTCCGTTTTGTAATCGTTTTATTTATATTTGAAGTATATGTCATCCGGTTTCATATGTCAACCGGATGACATAAATTTAAAATAAAAAATTTTATTAATAATAAAATTTTTTATTTTTTTGATCCTTGCGTTGTTTCGGAAAGATACAACTCAACAGGCAAAATAACTTCATTTTTAACTTTTTTTCCTTTGAGTAAATCTAACAAAGTAGTTACAGCTTCGTAAGCCAAATTCTCAATAGGTTGTACCACAGTACTCAATTCCGGTACTAAATACCGTATAGACTGTGTTCCATCAAACCCAATGACTTTAACGTCTTTTGGCACATCGTAACCCATTTCTTTTGCAACATTTAAAAACAGTTTGGCATTAACATCATCACCCGCAAAGACACCATCGTATTTAAAATCACCTTGAAAAGTTTCTTTGATTATTTTTAATTTTTCATCTAAGTCTATTTGAAAAGGAATCTCTATAAAGTTTTTCCTATAGTTGTTCTTTTCAATTTCATCGACGTACCCAATTGATCTATCATTCGCTGGAGTTTCAACATTTTTATCCCCGGTAACACACAAGATATTAGTACAGCCTTGAGTAATCAATTCTTGAGTGGCTAATCTACCACCATTGTAATCATCGCTTTGTACCATAGGAATATTTTTGGTTAATTTTCTTTCGATTGATACAATCTGATCCTCGTAATTCTTATATTCAGATATATCTACATTGTGAGAGCCCACTATAATACCATCTACTCTTTTTTCATTTAGTAGTCGTAAATACTTTTCTTCATTTTCAGAGTCATTAAGGCTATTACAGATAAATAAATGATAACCAAACTTTGCTAAAGCTTTTTCAACATGAAAAGTGAGTTCACCAAAAAAGGGATTCTCAGTAGTTGGTACTATTAAAGCAATAAATTTACTTTGATTACTAAAAAAAGATCTTGCCATTTCATTTGGAATATAATTGAGTTCCTCAATAGTATTTAGAACTTTTTCTTTCATTTCGTTACTGATGTATCCTCGATCATTTAATACTCTTGAAACTGTCGTGACTGAAACACCAGCTTTTCTTGCCACATCATGAATTGTTACCCTTTTCATAAAATGTCCCTCTCTTTTTCGGATTTTTATCCTATACTGTATTATGTTAAGTGATATTTCATTAATGCGCAATCCTTGAGAGCTATTTTTTACTTTATTTAAGAAAAAGAATCAGAGAACGTTTTCAGTTTAATACCTATCAATTAATAATATGCTCTTAATTTCCGAAGATCAGTATATCAAAATAAGCCCCTGTTGTAATGAGAACGGTCAACAATCGCCCGGCGATTGTTTCCTTTTTAAGCTTTTGATTTTTGGCTTGCCCTTCAGCTGCTTTTTGAATTCGCGAAGGGCACGCGCCGACCCTTTGCGTGACCTCCAGATCACTTCTGACTTCGCGAAGGGCACGCGCCAGCCGTTTGCGTGACCTCCAGATCACTTCTGACCTCGCGAAGGGCACGCGCCAGCCATTTGCGTGACCTCCAGATGCTTTCTGAACTTCCGAAGGGCACGGGCCGATCCTTTGCGTGACCTTCAGATACTTTCTGATACCGTGAAGGGCATGCGCCAGCCGTTTGCGTGACCTCTAGACGCTTTCTGACCTCGCGAAGGGCACGCGCCAGCCGTTTGCGTGACCTCTAGACGCTTTCTGAGCTCGTGAAGGGCACGCGCTAGCCGTTTGCATGCCCTCCAGTAACTTTTTGAACGCGCGAAGGGCAGGCAAAACTTTTCCAACATCTATTTTATCGCATAAAAAAAACGCATATCGGAATATGCGTTTGATTCGTTTAAAATATGGCCAGGAAGGGAGTTGAACCCTCACGAGCGTTGCGCTCACTAGATTCTGAGTCTAGCGTGTCTACCATTCCACCACCTAGCCGGAACTCCACTAGTATAGCATAATTATTTCGGAATGTTAATACCTTTATTAAAAAATTGATAATTAGACAGCAGTTATTGTCCGTCATTTGCTAGGTCGTAACGTTCCAGTATGCTTTTGAAGGCTTCATCACTCAGTATCTCATGATTCCCATCAAAGATGACTAAGGAAAGATTATTGATTTTCTTGTTGTAGATGATGTCTCTTTTGCCGTAGAGCAGCTGAGCGCCAAGTTGTTCGGTGACGCTTTGCGTATACAGTAGTTCTGAACTGACTCCCGGAGGAACGACATGTTCTTCGCCGTATTCTAAATCGCGAACGAGTTTATTGTAGAACTGGATGGAATGACTGATCGGTACTGAACCATCATAACCATCATTGACCCCCGCATAGATCTGGATCGTCGTCTGACTTGCTTTATCAACAGGTGTCGGCTGATGGATGGGCGAGCGCCGGCGTGCTTCTTCTATATTCAGTCTTCCATTTTGAGAGCCGGTGATGGTCAGAATATCTTCAGAATAAAAATTCCCACGAATCTTGCTTTCACCGTACCAAGCCACCAGATCTGTTATCGGCACCCATGCCGAATAGGAAGCTACCTTCTTCTGGGATGTCATCAAATGCTGCAGGGCCGCATGTCCGCCTCCGCTCGTTCCGATGATATGTATATAATCTTCATCCACATTGCCATTCTCTATAGCGTAGTCGATGGCGTCATCAATATCCGAAATGACTAAGTCACTTCCTCCAGCCTCTGCGTGTTTATTCGGACCTCGAAAGTTCGGGCGGATATAATTCCAGTCATTTTCAATTGCATGTTCCACCAGTACATCGTATTTTGAATACGTCGCACTCCATTGATGCAGGCTGATGATCAAAGGACTCGGCTTGTCTGACGACACGAAATAAGCCGCTTGGTCAGTATGGTCTCTGGAAGAAGGAATCTGAACGATCGATGCTTCGTCCGGCCACAGATTTCCTTCGTTAGCTTCATTATAACGTTCAGTTATAAAAAAGTATGCAGCCACTGACAGCACAAGAATAATTGCAGGCAGCCATAGTTTTACGCGTTTCTTCATCCGGAGACCTCCCTTAATCATTTGTTATACAGAATATAGCATAGATAAGTCAGCTGAAAAGGTTATATTATGGACAATTATGTGAAGTTTGGATTCACCGCTGAAACTAAATGTTTTAAAAAATGCCGATAGTAAAAGCGGCGATCATTATTTTATCAATGATCGCCGCTTTGTTAACGATTCTTATCTTACTTAATAAGTGATGTCAGGCTTTAGAACGCTTCATCATATCCACGATCTCTTTTCCTTCTTCATCCCACTGGATCATGCGGTAGTAGGCATCATGATAGAAAATAAACTTATAATTATTCTGATAGGCCCGCTGCATCCATTCCTGCTTGGCGTATATGGAATCCATCGGGTAGTCGTCATACGCCATGACCCATAAAGGGTTCTGATGCGCGGTCGAAGCCATGATATCCGCCATATGCATGATGGTTTCTCCGTCCTGGTCCAGTTTCACTATCGCATGGCCGTTGCTGTGGCCGCCGGTATGGGTCATCGTGATGCCCGGAACGACTTCCAGTTCTTTTTCGAATGTTCTGACCTGACCCTGAATGGCTTCCCAGTTCTGTTTCCAGTAAGAACTTTTGGACCGGATATTCGGATGTCTCACTTCGTCCCATTCCGTTTCCGTCATATAGATCACCGCATTGGGATAAGTCGACACGAACTTTCCGTCTTCTGAATGAGTCAGTCCGGTCGCATGATCGAAATGCATATGCGTCATGAGCACGCCATCGATATCTTCCTTAGTCAGTCCCAGTTCAGCCAGATTCTCATCGATCCGCGATTCTTCCTGAACGCCGAAATTGCGTTTCTGCTTTTCAGTGAGCTTCCCTTTTCCGATCCCTGTATCGATCAGATAATTCTTTCCCTGATACTGAATAAGGATGGGCTCGGTGGCATGCGTAATCTGATTCTTTTCATTGGCGGGATATTTTCTGTTCCATAAGGGTTTGGGAACGACCCCAAAAATCGCTCCCCCGTCGAATGAAACGACACCACCATCCAGCCAGTACAGGGTCATGTCGTGAAATTTTAAATTATCCAATTGCTCGCCTCCAATATATTCTGTCTTCAATTATGACTATGAAGTTCTCCAAATTTATACTTAATTGTTCAAACATAAAAAAGGAATAGAAGCTTGATCAGTCACTTCTATTCCTAAATGTTAAAAGCTGTCATCACATTTGCTTCAGAGTGGCTCTTAAGCAGTAGCTAACAATAAGAAAGCTAAGAATGCAAGAACGATCAGAACAAGAATGATTACCAGTGACCATTTGTTCAACTTACGCGCGAGCGCCGCATCCACGCCGCCTTCCATCGCCTGGCCAGCCAAATAGACACCTAACGGAAAGGCCAGTATGGATAAGCCCATCCAACCTAAAAACAGGCAGGCCCATGACAATATGTGAAAGAGATTAGCATTTTCAGACATTATATTACCTCCTTCGTTCTTTTCAGATGTGTCATTATATTATTTATAAAAAAATGAAAATTCTTATACTACTAAGTTTAAAGAGTCACAAATTCACTGTCAAAAGTTATCTATTGCAGTTAAAGCGTTTGAAGAGACAGCCCGTCCCTATTTTTGATTTCAGCAATGATAGTCCTCTCTCAAGATAAGCAATACACGTTTGTGACCTCCAAGTGTTGACTTATCCCTCAAAGGTCACTTATACACCGCTTTTGTGACCTTCAGCTACTGGCTGTTCCCGCGAAGGGCACATATACATCTCTTTTGTGACCTTCAGCTCCAGTCTGCTATCGCGAAGGGCACATATCCACCACTTTTGTGACCTTCAGCTGCTGGCTGAGCCTGCGAAGGGCACATATTCGCCTCTTTTGTGACCTTCAGCTTCAGTCTGGTCTCGCGAAGGGCACGTATACACCACTTTTGTGACCTTCAGCTGCTGGCTGTTCTCGCGAAAGGTACATATACACCGCTTTTGTGACCTTCAGTTGATGGACGATCCCGCGAAGGGCACATATACACTGCTTTTGTGACCTTCAGCTGCTGGCTGCT
>NZ_FOLT01000004.1:0-157980 GCF_900112455.1 Alkalibacterium subtropicum
ATCGTTAGCAATATGTCAACAATAAAATTTCAAAACCTCGCTGCAGACTTTCAAAAGATGTTTTGCAGCAACGAGATTAATAATAACAGGTAATTCGAATAGTGTCAATACTCATTTAAACTTTTTTCTGTTTTCCCAGAAGTACAAATGATAATCCTGCTGATCCACACCATTATCGTATTGTTCAACTACTCCGACGTATACGAATCCATTCTTACTATAGAAAGAATTCAGATAATAGTTGGATGCGACACAATCTAACCGTAGGCCGGATTTGTTTTCTGATATCGCGATTTCTTTAGCTTTATCAAGAAGCGTACTTCCTGATTTTCTGCCATGTTCATCCGCTGACAAAGCTAATCGATGCAAATAATAGTAGTCACGGGTTTCGTCCTTACCCCAGAAGTCTTTATCCCAGGTGGTCTGCTTACTCCATAAAGCGAATGTTCCTACTACTTTTTCAGATCGGTATACAAGAAATACCTCCTGGCGCTCAATGGCTCCTTCTATATTATGGACATCTTCCCCTTTTAACAAACCCGCCCACTGAGTAGATCCTTTTTTATTCAGCCATTCCGCTGTTTCGAATAATAACTGTTTAACAAGATTCAAATCCTTAGGTTGTGCTGGTACCCCTTTAATTTCCGTCATAAAGAATCCCTCTCTCAAACTATTTATTTAATAGAATACATGAAATGAAAAAAAGAGAAAAGAGCTAATGCTCTTTTCTCTTTAATATATATAAGAGTTTTACAGTCTGTTGTTCAGTTCTTTCGCCAAATCTTCAAATCCAGGTTTTCCTAAGAGAGCGAACATGTTTTTCTTGTAGGCTTCCACACCAGGCTGATCAAACGGGTTGACGCTGTTCAAATACCCGGAAATGGCTACGGCAGCTTCGAAGAAATAAAAGAGATAACCCAAGGTATAAGCAGAAGTATCCGGGATAGTCAATACAAAGTTGGGTACTTCGCCATCTGTATGAGCCAAAACAGTTCCTTCAAAGGCTTTAGTGTTGACAAAATCGATTTCCTTGCCTTCAAGATAACCCAAACCGTCCAAATCTTCTTTTTCTGCAGGGATGGTCAATGATTTCTTAGGCTTATCTACTTTGATAACTGTTTCGAATAAGTTTCTTCTTCCATCTTGGATATACTGACCCAAAGAATGCAGATCAGTAGAGAAGTTAGCACTGGATGGGTAGATCCCTTTCTGGTCTTTCCCTTCAGATTCGCCGAATAGCTGTTTCCACCATTCAGAAAGGTACTGCAAGTTTGGTTCATAATTGATCAGTAACTCTGTTACTTTCCCTTTTCTATAAAGGATGTTTCTTAAGGCAGCATACTGATATGCGCTGTTTTCAGTGATATTCTCTTTTGCGAAATCCTGACGAGCCTGATTTGCCCCTTCCATCAGCTTATCGATATCTCCACCGCCTACAGCAATAGGCAGCAGACCGACAGCTGTCAATACAGAAAAGCGTCCGCCTACATCATCCGGGATAACAAAAGATTCATATCCTTCAGCGTCAGCTAAAGATTTCAATGCCCCTTTTTCTTTGTCAGTTGTAGCAAAAATACGTGATTTCGCTTCTTCCTCACCGTATTTTTCGATCAAAAGGTTTTTAAACACTCTGAATGCTAAAGCAGGTTCAGTTGTTGTTCCTGATTTAGAAATAATATTGACTGAGAAGTCTTTGTCACCGATCACTTCAATCAGATCTGATAAGTAGGTAGAACTGATATTGTTGCCTGCAAAGAAAATCTGCGGTGTTTCACGTTTATCTGCATTCAATTCATTGTAGAAAGAGTGATTCAAAAAGTCTAAAGCCGCTTTTGCACCTAAATAAGACCCTCCGATACCAATAACCACAAGAACTTCTGAATCAGACTTGATTTTATCAGCCGCTTTTTTAATACGGCTGAACTCTTCTCTGTCATAATCTTCCGGTAGATCTACCCATCCCAGAAAGTCATTACCGGGACCTGTTTTTTCACGCAGTAACTTGTGCGCAGCACTGACTTGAGGCTGCATGTAATCCACTTCTTCTTTATTGATAAACTGACCCATTACCTTAGAGTCATCAAATGTAATGTATGACATATATTTTTCCTCCATATTTTTTATAATTTATATAAGTAAAAATTGCGGGACACCGGAAATTTTCCACTCTTCCAGTGTAGAGACGATATTTTCTGAATGAACCCATGATAAGCCATTATCTTCTATTAAGAGATCTCCGGGAGATGAAAGGGTGTCGTCTTCATAAATAAACACGAACAAGGGGATTCGATTATCATTGACGATCGCATTGGTCAATTCAGTCAGTTCCAATTTTTCAATGTCTATATCAACGATTTCCTTAAGCCTGTTAATCACACAGGCTAGACCTGTTTTTTTAGGTTCAACGACAGAGGCTGGAAATGAATATCCATCTTTTTCTTCCTTAACTAAAAAAACATAACGACCTTCTTCATCTTTTACTAAGATGGTACTGGCTACATAATGGTTTTCCTTGATCACTATTATTTACACCCTTCTATTAATAAATTTAAGGACTGTCTATTTTCTGCTGATTTCGATTTCCTTCAAAGCTCGTTCTGTCCATTCAGGCATTTTATCATCGATCGATTTAAACCCGATACCTGTTTTCCTTCCATATCTGGAGATATTTTTCCGATTTGCGAAAGGATGATACTTAGGTTTCTGAAGGCTTCTTAGAGACAAACTTATTTTATTTGAGTATTCATCGATATCCATTATCATAACATCGATTTCGTCGCCTTTCGAAACGATTTCGGATATATCTTTTATATACCCATGTTTCAATTCTGATATATGAATAAGTCCCTGTGTATCCTCGTCAATGGAAACAAAGGCCCCATACGGTTGAATTCCAGTAACGGTTCCCCTTACTTTCTGACCGATTTTGTAGACCATGAATTCACCTCTTTACTCTCATGGTATTATTCGAATTATCATAAAATAGTATAGCATGAAAAAGGCTTTTTTGGAAATCATCTTATGGATTTTCCCCTTGATATACTAAGTCAGATGAAAGATACTTAGACTATAATATTATATTGAAGGAGCGATCACATGGATTTTGAAAAGACAATTGACCGGAAACAAACGAGCAGTGTCAAATGGGACAGAGCTGAAAAGATATTCGGCAGTTCAGATGTTTTACCTATGTGGGTAGCTGACATGGATTTTGATAATGCCCGCCCCATCAAAGATGCCCTCCGAAAAATGATCGATGATGAAGTCCTTGGTTATACTTTTCCACCGGACTCCCTCTTCACGGCTATCAGTAACTGGCAAAATACGAACCACAACATGCCGACAAAAAGAGAGAACATCCTTCTTTCCCCAGGAGTACTGTCATCCATAGCTGTAGCGGTACAGGCTTTCACTGACCCGGGAGACAGTGTTCTGATACATGACCCAGTTTACCCACCATTCTTTTCGATGGTCAACAAAAACGAACGCCAAGTTTACCGGACTCCGCTGAATCTAGAAAACGGCCAGTACTCGATGGATTTTGATGATATAGAACGCCAGTTTAAAGATGAGCATATCAAGATGTTTGTGCTGAGTAATCCGCATAATCCGGGGGGAAGAGTATGGTCAGAAAATGAACTTATCCAGCTTGTGGAATTATGTAAAAAATACAGTGTGATCCTGATCAGTGATGAGATCCATAGCGATCTCGTATACAGCGAGAATACTTGCGTGTCCCCTGTCACTTTAGATGCTTCTTATAAAGACTGGGTCATCACCCTTCATTCCGCAACAAAGACCTTTAACATCGCCGGTGTAAAAACGTCGTTCATCTTAGTCTTTAACGAAGATTTAAAGGAGAAACTGGTAAAAGTTCAGGAAGAAACTGAACTGGATATCGTTAATACATTTGGGATGAGAGCAACTGAAGCTGCCCTGGCAGAATCAAGCGAGTGGCATGTAGCTTTGCTTGAAAAGCTGGAGGCCAACCGTTCGATCGTCACTGATTTCTTTGATAAGGAACTTTCTGACGTGGTTTATATGGTTCCCGAAGCCACCTACCTCTTCTGGTTCGATGCATCACGCTTAGGTGTCGACAACGATAAGTTGAGAGAAACATTTGCGCGGATCGGAAAAATCGGACTGAATGACGGTGTCAGCTACGGTCCGAGCGGAAAATCTTATATGCGGTTGAACTTTGCAGTTCCACAATCTCTTCTTATAGATGGCCTGAAGCGGATCAAAACTGTTTTCGATCATTACAGTAAATAACTATGTATAAAAAGCATTTCTCACTAGTGAGAAATGCTTTTTGCTTGCTATAATTCTTTCTGAGCCAGGAGCAGGCAGCCGGTTATGCCCGCATTGTCTTTCAGTCCCGGCGAGACGATGTATTCCTCTAGAGCTGGTGTAGCCACATAGCCATTTATCAGCCTGGCAAATTCATCTCTGATAAGCGGGAAAAGCTGCGTCTGCTTCATGACCCCACCGCCTAAAATGATTTTTTCAGGACTCAATGTTAACGTATACGTCATCAGCGCCTGAGCCAGATAATAGGCTTCGATCTTCCATACATCTTCACGGTCCTCAAGATACTGAGCTTTTTTATCATACCGTTTTTCGATTGCTGGTCCGGCAGCAAGGCCTTCGAGGCAATTTCCATGATAAGGGCAGGCCCCGTCAAATGTATCATCTTCATGCATCCGGACCGGAATATGTCCCATTTCTGGATGCCCATAACCTTCCAAGGGTTCACCGTTAATGACGGCTCCTCCTCCGATACCTGTCCCGACGGTCAGATAAAGACAGGACCCATTTCCGACAGCAGCACCTTTTTTCAGTTCACCATAGGCTGCTGCATTGACATCAGTCGTCCAGGAGACTGGCACATCATATCTTTCTTTCAGTTTTCCCAAAAAATCGACATTCTGCCATGCCAGTTTGGGCGTGGATGTGACATAGCCGTAAGTCGTCGAATTCTTATTGACATCGATCGGGCCAAAAGACCCCACTCCGATGGCTTCAAGTGTATAATTATCAAAAAATTCAAAAACTTTGTCAAAGGTTTCTTCAGGTGTCGTGGTGGGAATAGAGATCTTTTCCACATGTTCAAGATTATTGTCGCTCACTGCCAGGACAAACTTTGTGCCACCTGCTTCGATCGCACCTAACATAACATTCCTCTTTTCTCATATTGTAACTGGTTTATTTATTATCCAGGATGGTTACTGTTTCGATAACGACATCTTCATTCGGCTTATCCATAGCATTTCTATCTACATTCTGAATGGTATCAGCTACATCGTAACCTTCTACAAGCTGTCCGAAGACTGTATGTTTCTGATCCAGCCAAGGGGTTCCGCCTTTTTCCTTATAGGCATTGATGATTTCATCAGGGAAACCGGCATCTTTTAATTGTGAGACCATCTGGTCCGGAAGCTCGGACATGGTCACAATGAAAAACTGGCTTGAGTTAGTGTTAGGACCTGCATTAGCCATTGAAAGCGCTCCGTTTAAATTAAACAGTTCCGGACTGAACTCATCTTCGAAGTTTCCGCCGAAGAAACTCTCTCCGCCCATACCGCTTCCGGTAGGATCGCCGCCCTGGATCATAAAGTTAGGGATGACACGGTGGAAAATAACACCATCGTAGTAGCCTTTTTTAGCCAGACCGACAAAGTTCTCAACTGTTTTTGGCGCATGCTCCGGGAATAAACGGACCGTCATGTCCCCTTTATTTGTTTTGATCACTGCTTGCAACCCTGTATTTAAATCACTATTTAACTGTGGAAATTCACTCATGTTTTAATTCCTCCTATATATAGATGTGTCTTTAGTTTACCGTAGTTCATTTCGTTTTCCAATAAGTTTTACTTTTGTGAAACTTTTTTATCATTTTTTTCTTTTGTTCATGTTATTATTAAAAGGTGCTCATAAATCATACAAAGGACGTTGTTACATGACACTATTACAAAATTACCCCTTGGTGGCTGCTTTATCAGCCATTATTTTATCTCAACTTATTAAAATCCCTGTCGCCTACTTTTTGAAGCGTCCCTCGACTGTAGCCTTAGCTATGTCAACAGGAGGCATGCCCAGTTCCCACTCAGCCGGAGTCACGGCCCTGATCACTAGCTTATTAATAGAATATGGCGTGGACTCCCCCTACGTCGCCATAGCCTTCACATTCGGCGTCATTGTGATGTTTGATTCTATGGGAGTCAGACGTCAAAGCGGAGAACACGGGATCATCATCAACGAGCTGATCAGAGACTTTGAGGATCTTAAGAAATCTTTTTCAAAATATCATCATGAAGAAGTGCTGAAAGAAGATGATGAAGAACTGAGATCCAGAGGATTCTTGGGTCATAAACCGATCGAAGTCTTTTTCGGTATCATTTCAGGGATCATTATTTCACTTGTCATTAGTCTCTTTTATTAAACACTATCACTAGGAATTGTACACGGAGGGTTAAGCTTGACTGATTCAGAAGAAGTATACGATATAACCATTATCGGGGGTGGCCCGATAGGCATGTTTGCCGCATTTTACGCCGGTATGCGAAATGCAAAAACTAAAATCATAGAATCACTTCCCGTACTGGGCGGGCAGGTCGCACTCTTATATCCGGAAAAAACCCTGTATGATGTCGGAGGATATGCCGGTGTAACCGGGAAGGAGCTCGTTCATCAGCTGACAGCCCAGATGCAGCATTTCGATCAGACCATCTGTCTGGAGGAAGAAGTCAGTCACATACAGAAACTGGATGCCCAGCTCTTTGAGTTGACGACGTCGAAGGGGATTCATTATTCAAAGACCATCGTGATAGCTACAGGCCAAGGGTCTTTTAATCCCAGAAAACTCACGGTCCCTAACGCTAATTATTACGAAGATACAAACCTCCACTATATCGTTAAACAAATCGAACAGTATAGAAATAAAACTGTTGTCATCTGCGGAGGTGGAGACACTGCAGTCGACTGGGCTCTTACTTTAGAATCTGTTGCCAAAAAGGTATATTTGGTTCATCGACGTGAACGTTTCAGGGCTCATGAAGGATCTGTCGAGATGCTTAAAGCTTCCAGTGTCGAACTCATCACCCCTTATGTCCCACACAAACTCATCGGAGAAGAAAAGATGTTGCGTTCTGTTGTTTTCAAAGAAACCAGGGGCAGCAATCTTAAAAAAATAGACCTGGATTATTTCATTGTCAATTATGGTTTTGTATCTAAACTGGGGCCTGTCAGGCAGTGGGGATTAGACCTTGACCGGACAGATATCGTTGTGAACAGTAAAATGGAAACATCGATCGACGGGATCTATGCTGCCGGAGACAGCATCACCTTTGACGGAAAAATCAAACTGATCGCCACTGGATTTGGGGAAGCGCCCACTGCAGTGAATCATGCGGTACATTCCATTCATCCTAAAGAACATGCTCAACCTATCCAGAGCACTAAGTTGTCGTTTGAAGAATAGAAGGAGGAGTTATTATGGTACAATCAGGATCCAAACTACATGAAGTAGCATTAAAAAAACTGAATGACCGGGGTGTAGAATTAGAGGAGATCGCGGAGTTGGTTTATGACCTGCAATCCCCTTACCTCACTGAGCTCTCGGTAGATCTCTGCCTTGAAAATGTCAAGGCTGTCATACGAAAAAGAGAAGTCCAGAATGCTATACTTACCGGTATCGAATTAGATGTACTGACTGAACAAGGTAAATTGTCCAGTCCTTTACAAGAGATCATTGAAGAAGATGAAAGTTTGTATGGGATCGATGAGATCCTTGCCTTATCCATCGTCAATGTTTATGGATCTATCGGGTTCACTAACTACGGCTTTCTGGACAAAACCAAGCCAAAATTGATCAAACGCCTTGACGACCACACCCATTCCAAACAGACACATACTTTCCTGGATGATATTGTAGGCGCCATCGCCGCAGCGGCCGCCAGTAGACTTGCTCATGATAATCCGGGTATTTCCAAAATAATGAAATAGACTACTCAAAAATACAGAAATAGCCGGGCTATATGTCCCGGCTATTTCTGTATTCTCGTGTAATCATTAAAACAACTATTTAAAAATTCCGTTATCATATCTTGCAGTTACATTGCTTGGTCCATTCAATAAACAGGTTAAGCCTTACGTCTTAGCCTAATAAACACTTTTATTTGAATGCATTTCTCTTACTGTACTGATAAGCGATAATAAAGAACATTTCAATAAGCAGGAAAAACAGTAAAAAGGTATACATGAAAAATTCCTGGGGTAAAGCCAGTATAATGGGATCTGTGGCCGGATCAAACAGCCAGTCATCATTGTTGAAGAATATCTCATGAAACAGCACAAACATCCTGTCAAAACTTACAGCTAAAAACGTGAGCAGGATCGGTGGAACAAGCGCAGCGATGAAAAAAGGTTTCTGAAGTGTCCAGAGGCGTTTATTTTTCTTCAATGACTTCATATAAAAAACACTTCCAATAAACGAGGCGATCAGAATAAAATAATTGAGATAAAACAGCAGCTTCACTTCGTAGAAATGAAACAGTCCACTTGCAGAACTTGTGAAGTCGGGAAAGTTCAATTCAGTTATCCAAGGGAAATGCAGATACCTTAGTAAAACATGATAGTTCTCCATCAGCGTTTCCATTGACATACCCAGCTGTTCCGGCAGATCCAGCGACCAGGCGGAAAAATAATATAATGGTGTAAACAGTATGATGAATGCTATACTGACAGTTATTAAAAAGAGAAACAGACTGCTTACCCCTGAAATTTTTTTAATGTGATGCACGCTCATCGCCCCACTCATCCAATGTATCGATCACGTATGTCGGCTGGATTTCCTGATACTCAAGATCTTCTCTTTTCGTAAACCCTGTGAGCACAAGCAGCGTATCGATGCGACTGTTTATTCCCGCCATAATATCCGTTTCATAATTGTCCCCTACCATGAGCACTTCTCTCTCTGAAAGATTCAGTTTATCCAACGCTGAAGCCATCATGATTTCTTCAGGTTTTCCAACAAATACAGGTTTGATCTTAGATGCTTTTTCAATCATAGCTATCACAGCCCCTGCCCCAGGACTCATGCCTCGTTCAGTTGGGATATTCGTATCTTTATTCGTCGCAACGAAGGTCGCCCCTTTTTGAATAGCCAGACTGGCGATTTCACACTTATCATAGGTCAGATACCTGTCGAGCCCGACAACGACATGATCGATGTCCTTATCTACAAGTTCGCAGCCGGCGTCAGTCAGAGCCTGCTTCAATCCGTTTTCTCCTACCACGTAGACACGGTTCCCTTTCAGCGCTTTAACATAATCGGCTGTGGCAAGAGCACTTGTGTATATGTCCTCCGCTTTTGCAGGTATATTGAATGTTTTGTTTAATCTATCCGCCACTTCTTGAGGAGTGCTTGTCGAATTATTAGTGAGAAACAGATATGGGATCTTACTGTTTTTCAGTTTTTTTACAAAATATGGGGCTTCTTGTATTGGTTCTGTTCCTCTGTACATTGTGCCGTCGAGATCTATAAAATAACCTCGGTAATTTTTAACATGCATGATATGACTCCTAATCTTTCTTTTTTCTGATCTGGAAGCGGGTCTTTCCATTGTCACTTTTTACTTCTTTGACTTCTTCTTTTTTCTGATCGGAATCTTCTGTTCCATTCCTGTGCTTTTTTGTGAATGAACGTTTCCCTTTAGAACTGGAAGCCGTCGTTGCCTTTTTATCTGATTTTTTTGGAGATTGAGACGCTTTCTTTTTCTTATAAGGTTTCTTCTTGTTTCGAGGCTTCCCGGTTTTATTCTGCGCCTTCGGCTTGCTGCCGGAATCATATTGACGATTGGTGTGTTTTTTATTTGGTTCCATATTTTCCAGTACAAAATAGGCACATCCAAAACTGCAGTATTCCAGCAGGTAATCTTCCAGATAAGAGATACGCATGTCGATAGGGATCTTCTTTACATCATCCTTATAAAAACCTCTTAACCTCAGTTTTCCATAGGACATGTCCCCTACGATATAATCATACTTTTCCAGAAAATCACTGTATCTTTCTTCCAGCAATTCCAGATCCAGAGCTTCTCGATAATTCTTTTCAATTCTATACTTATCGCCTTTAATGGTGATATGGTCAGAATCAATTTTTTTTACGGTTTTATCTTCCGGATTGATCACTTTATCCAGTGCATCAGCAGAGATTTCGGGTTGTTTATCTTTGTTGTCTTGATTACTCACATGTATTCTTTCCTTTCAAAGCTGTTAGAGTCCATTAGGCTCTACATCTGTTATTAGCTTCTCATAGTATCTCCGTTCATTTTAACATACAATCACAGTACGCATAGTATCAATTTTATAATCCCTTATTTTTCTGCTTCCATGGAATTGACAACCGTCTCTTCTTCTTCTAAAGTAATATAAGAAATCTTTATTACCAAAGGAGAAGTTATGCCGAAAAAATATTATGCAGTAAGAAAAGGGCGTAAACCAGGTATTTATTCTACTTGGCCGGAAGCACAAAAACAAGTATCAGGATATCCGAGCGCTCAGTTCAAATCTTTTCAGACACAAGACGAAGCACAGGCTTACATAAACAATGCAGCGGGAAAAAACAGCATTGCCGGTCCAGATTCACTTATCGCCTATGTAGACGGGTCTTTCAACAAGCGAACGAAAACCTATAGTTACGGTGTGGTTCTGCTGATAAACGATACTGTGCTGGCAGAACTGAGTAATTCGGCCAAAGATCCTAAATATGCAGAAAGCTTCCAGATAGCCGGAGAGTGCTTTGGTGCACTCAACGCTATAAGGTGGGCAATAGAAAACAATTATAAAGACATCACTATCTACTATGACTATCTGGGCATCGAAATGTGGGCAACCGGTCAATGGAAAGCAAATAAAACTGTATCTCAGGATTACATCAAGTTTTTCCAGGCTTATCAGAAAAAGATAAATGTTTCATTTGTAAAAGTAAAAGCTCATACAGGCGTGCTCTACAACGAACGAGCTGATGAGCTGGCCAAGCAGGCACTCACTGCCTGACCAGACATAAAAACGAGGTATCCTCTTTATAGTGAGGATACCTCGTTTTATTTACTTCAGTGATTATAACTGAGTAATTCTTTTCATGTCCTCATCAGATAGCAGAAAGTCGAGACTCTCCAGATTCGCTTTCTGATTTTCAGGGTCATGAGATTTCGGGATAACGACGATTCCCCGCTGAGTCTGATACCGCAGCAGGACCTGTGCCCAGGTTTTTCCGTACCCTTTCCCGATCTCACTTAGTGTTTCACGGTGCTTGTCTGTTGTTTTCATTGGCCCCCAAGCCTGTGGTCTGATGTCACGGTCAAGCATGAACTTGATCCACTCATTGTTCCACTCGGTAGGATTGGACTTGATCTGATTCACAGCCGGCTTGATGGTCGCAAACTCGCCCAGTTTTTCCAGGTCTTCATTGGAAAAATTAGACACGCCGATGGTTCGGATTTTTCCTTTTGCTACGAATTCTTCCAAAACTTCCCAAGTCAATTTCAGTTTATCCTCATCTTCGATCGGTTTATGAATAAGGTACAGATCAATATAGTCTGTCTGCAAATTCAGAAGACTCTGATCTAATGTCTTTCTCACTGTTTCTTTGTCTTTTACATACTCATCCTGAGGAGGAATCTTTGTGGTCAGGTAAAACGCTTCACGCTCGATCCCGCTTTCTTTCACCGTTTTCCCTACCCCTGCTTCATTCCTGTAAGAGATGGCTGTGTCTATCAGACGATAGCCCATTTCTATAGCAGACTCCAACGCAGAAAAATCACCATTTAACTCGCCGTTATACTCATCATTCTCTTTTCCGTAAGTATTTGTTCCCGTACCTAAGCAAGGCATACTCAACCCGTTGTTCAAGCGCACATATTCCATATTATCTCTCCTTCTTAAGATATAGACATTTTTCAAGTATAACAGTTGCAAGATGTCTATTTCCAGTTCATTCAGACATCGATCTCGGACAGCACTTTTTTCAGCTGAGCCAGTTCGTCATTGTTAAAAGTAAGTCCCTTGCTCATTTTTGTGTGATCGGGACTCCATTCTCTGATGTCAAATTTCGGTGGACGGTTGTTCCAGCTCACTAAATTCAGCTCTTTCTTCCATCCCTTGGGTGTCTCAGACAGTACAGCAAGATGTTCGACTACTTCGTATGAGATTTTATTCATCATTCATTCCCCTTTCAAAATATCTGCCAGTATCTTTTGCTTCATGGGCATCCGATCCATAGATGAGCCTGATGCCTTTTTCTACAGCCCGTTTAACGAGGGCTTCGTCAGGATAGGTCTTTTTATAGAAGGGTTTGTCTAATCCTGCAAAGTTATAATCCAGATCATACCTGTTATGTTTTACCTGTTCCAGTATACCTTCCCAGTTGACTATATCTTGATGGTCATGAGCCTCACTAAATTTATTGATCAGAGTGATATGGCCGATCCTTTTTGGGGTCCATTTACCGAAAGGCACCGATAAAGCCTTCAGTAGTGTTTCTTCATATAATTGGGCTAGTTTTTCATAACCGGTATCATTCATTTTTTTCAGGAATTCATCTTTTCCATAATCGATACAGAAATAGTCCTCTTCAGACATCTTCAGAAAATGAACACTGAGTAGTGAGTGCGGCACCGTTTCAGGATAGCGCTGCAAGAAGGTTTTCGTTGCTTCTTCCTTCCCTTCGATATAATCGATCTCGAATCCGGTATTTATGGTGATTTGCTCAGCGTATTTTTCTTTCAGTTCTTTTCCCCTTTTCAAGTAGACTTCAACATCTTCAGATCGCATGGCACTGTCTTTCAAAGGGGTGGTGTCTTCTATTGGAAGCGGCGCATGCTCAGTAAACGTCAGCTGGTTCAGCCCTTTGCTGATGGCTGTTTTTACATATGCCTCCATTTCATCATCACTTCCGTGAGGGCAGAAATGAGTATGGACATGATTATCTGCTGTCATAGGTTCCTCCTAGAAATAAACGGATTTGAAAACTTTCATAAGACGGTTATTTATGTTAAAATTTTTTAATCTATATGGTTTTATTTTATAAGCATAAAATCATTGTATCAAAATAATAAATAAATGGAAATGAGGAGCTGCTTGATGAGTCTAGAAAAGAATAATCAGTATTTATTAGAAAAAAAGCGTAAAGAAATGGATTTTCTCCATCATTTCCATTTATTGGGATACGATCTGCTGGATCTCTCTCTGCTGGAAGAGTTCGAATGGGATCGGCTTTCAGAAGACGATCTAAAAATGATGAAATCCCGGCACACTTGGCAGACGGGGCATTCTCTGTTATCGCTGCGCAGTGACTGGACAGATGCCATCGTGCGTTACAGAAAAAAATATAAATTAAAAACTGATAAAATCGCTTATTCCGGCCCGGTCTTCCCTATGGACAAAGAGAAAATGCAATTTGGTATGGAAATATTTACAGAAGACATTGGAAAACAGATCGATACGATGAAGGAACTGATTCAGTACATCAAAGAAAACATGGCACTTTCTCTGAATGTTGCTGTCATCAGTCACTATTCTCTGCTCAAAAAACTGTTGTCAGAAAATGAACGGCAGGAGCCCGAGATCATGAGATATCTCGATGAACGCAACCTGGATGGATTGACCGAAAGACTGGGAGATTCTCACCCTGTCGTCAGGCTCATGAGTCAGCCCGTGCCTGAACAGCTGGATTATGCAAAAGCACACTATCCCGATTTAAGAAAACCTGTTGAAGAGATAAAACGCTGGCAGGATCAGCTCCAGAAAAACAGTATCCCAGTCGTCTACTGCGATCTGTTTTCAATACCGCCTCAGTCTTACTATAAAGGGATCTTTTTACAATTTTACACTGATCACGCCGTTGAACCTGTCGTGACTGGCGGGCAGTACTCCAGTCCCACTCGAGCTTTCGGCATGGCCATTAATTTATCCAGCTTATCATTAATGAAAAACATTGAGAGAGGAAAATTTTTGTGATAACCATAGCATTATCTAAAGGAAGACAATTAGAAGATTTCATATCATTTTTAAGACAGCAGAAATTAAGCCAGTGGTATACCTCGCTTGAATCCATATCAAGAGAACTGTTAATAGAAACGGAAGATACCCGCTTCCTGTTAGTCAAGGGTGAAGATGTCCCTGTTTATGTCGAAGAAGGTGTCGCAGATCTGGGTATCACAGGAAGCGATGTCCTCTATGAACAGAGCCGAGAGATCAATAACTTGATGGATCTTCCTTTCGGTTACTGCCACTTTGCGCTGGCGGCGAAGTCCGAAAAGGAAGCGTATCCGATCGTTGCAACTAAATATGTCAAATATACACAGGACTATTTTGACTCCATCAGACAGCCCGTCAAGATCATCCCCCTCAAGGGGTCTGTGGAGTTAGCCGCTACGATAGATATGGCTGATGCCATTATGGATATCGTTCAGACAGGAACCACTTTACGTGAAAATGGCCTGGAGGAACAAGTCTGTCTGGATAACATCAATGCCCGGCTTATTGCCAACAAACACGCATTCTTTTCCAAAAATGCAGAGATACAAGCCATCATAAATCAATTGAAAGAGCGGGGTTAGAAGATATGTACACATTCGATTCATTCAAAGAAGTGATAGCTTCATCGAACAAAACAGATTGGGACAAACTGAAGCAGGTCATGACGATCATTCAAACGGTGCAGGAAAGCAAAGATCAGGCACTTTATGATTATTCTGAAACCTTTGATAACGTGAAGCTTGACACACTCGAAGTCATGCAGACTGATCTTGAGTCAGCCTACCATGACATCGAAGATGATTTGAGAGCCGCTTTGGAATTGGCTTATAAAAACATCTGGGATTATCAACAATCTATAAAAATCTCAGACGGTGAGGCCTCAGAACTGTATCAGAAAGTTCATCCACTGAACCGCGTCGGTGTCTATGTCCCAGGGGGAACGGCTCCCCTGGTTTCGACCGTCTTAATGACGGCAGTTTTAGCAAAAGTTGCTGGCGTCAGCGAGATCGTTGTGACGACGCCTCCACAACAAAATGGTGTGAATCAGGCGATCCTTGCTGCATGCCATATAGCAAAAGTCGACCGTGTTTTTCAAGTCGGTGGCGCTCAGGCCATTGCCGCTTTGGCTTACGGTACAGAAACTGTCCCGGCCGTTGATAAAATCGCCGGTCCCGGCAATCAGTATGTTGCTTTAGCCAAAAAGATGGTCTACGGCGATGTCGGCATCGACTCTATTGCAGGACCAAGTGAGATCGTCATCGTTGCTGATGACACAACGCGAGCTGATTTTGTTGCCTATGATCTACTGGCCCAAGCTGAACATGATGTGCTGGCACGCACGTTTCTGATCAGTGAGAGCAAAGAAAAAATCGAAGAAATACAACGAAAAGTGAACGAACTGGCCGGCGAACAGCCGCGTGCTGCCATCATAAAAACCAGTCTCAGAGATCACCATTACTCTGTCCACACGGTTGATAAAGCAGAAACGATCGACTGTGTGAATTTCATCGCCGGTGAACATGTATCCATTCAGACCAAAGATGCCAGCTCCTATATCGATCAGATCAATACAGCCGGTGCCTTATTCATCGGGGACTGTTCACCGGAGGCTATCGGTGATTATATAGCAGGCCCCAGTCACGTTTTACCAACTGGCGGGACCGCAAGATTCAGCAGCGGTCTGACGGTCAATGATTTCTTGCGGACCAACTCGATCATTGCACTGAAAAAAGAATCCTTTAAGAATATGGCACCAGGTGGTATGCGTCTGGCTCTGGAGGAATCACTGCAGGCTCATCACGATTCATTAGCCTGTCGAATGGAGGAAAATAAATGATACGTTTAAACAAAAATGAAAGTCCCTACAGAGCACTCACTGAAGATGAAATCAGCGCACTTGCAATAGACACGCACTTTAATAAGTATGCGGACAATGAATACCAGAAGCTACAGGAAAGTTATGCGGCCTATAACGGTCTGGATCCCCATCTAGTCTCTTTCGCAAACGGGTCAGACGAATGGATCCAAAAAGCAATGATCATATTAGGTGAAGGCCCAGCGCTGATTTTAGATCCTGATTTTGTCATGTATGAAGAATATGCGATGCAGTTCAAGCGTCCCCTTATCAAAGTGGATGCCAATGCAGACATGACCTTCGACTATGACGAAGTCTTTCAGAAAATCAAAGAATACCGTCCTTCTGTGTTCATCTTTTCTCAGCCCAACAACCCGTTTGGAATGATGCATCCAGTCGAATTTATTGAAAAAGCAGCTGCCTTGATGAAGGAAGTAAAAGGTTACCTGATCATCGATGAAGCCTATGCTGAATTTCTGGAAGGACTCCCCTCTTATCCTGAAGGGGACCATGTCATTCGCTTCCGAACCCTTTCTAAAGTTTACGGCTTAGCTGGTTTGAGAGTAGGTGTCGCTATGTCGACTGAAAAAACGATGACTGTATTGAATTCTATCGCCCATCCTTATCCGGTCAATACCTTTTCTTTAAATGTTGCCCACTATTTACTGAATCAGCCTCAGAGACTCACAGACTTTATTACATTGAACCGAAATCTCGCAAAGGAACTGCACAGTCTTTTTAAGGAAGAAGCCGGAAAACATATCAACATACTGGAAAGCCATACTAACTTTTTATTCACATATGGACAGAAAGCACTGGAATTAGGAAAATATGTACAAACGAACGGTTTCCAGCCAAGAATGTATCCTGAATCAGATCATCCGACACTAAAAGAAGCCGTAAGATATTCAATAGCCACTACTGAAGAAATGGCAGAGCTTAGAAAAATCGTCAGAAAATGGAGTGACTCTCAATGACTGTAAACAAAGAACGAAACACAAAGGAAACCCGGATCAAACTGAGCCTGGATAAAGGGCTGTCAGAATCAACGATCGATACCGGTGTCGGATTTCTGAATCACATGCTGGACCTTTTTGCCTTTCACGGTCACTATGTCCTGGACGTCACTGTTGATGGCGATACAGATGTGGATGATCACCATACCACTGAAGATATCGGCATCCTCCTCGGTCAGGCCATAGTCGAGTTGAATCAGGACAAATCCTCGATCAAACGCTACGGAACAGCTTATGTGCCGATGGATGAGACACTGGCACGGACGGTCGTCGATATCAGCGGCCGCCCCTATCTGCATTTCGAAGCAGATTTTTCCAGCCAGAAAGTGGGAACGTTTGATGTCCAGCTGGTCAAAGAATTTTTCTACGCCCTGACTATCCATGCTCGCCTGACCGTGCACATGGATCTGTTACGCGGGGGAAATACGCATCATGAAATCGAAGCTCTCTTTAAAGCTTTCGCACAGTCACTTAGAAAAGCGTCACAGACTTCGGATATCAGGAGACTCCCATCTTCGAAAGGAGTTATTGAAGAATGATCGCTATTGTAGATTATGGTTTAGGCAATATTGCCAACTTGACAAACGCTTTGCATTATCTGGGCTATGATCCTGTTTTGACGCATAATGTCACTAAACTAAAGGAGGCTGACACGATCATTCTTCCTGGGGTCGGACACTTTAATGATGCGATGAACCGCTTGAAGGAACTCGATCTGCTGCCAGTGCTGAACGAATTAAAAAAAGAAAAACCCTTTATCGGTATCTGCCTTGGCATGCAACTCCTTTTCGAGCGCAGTGAAGAAGGAGATGCTGACGGGTTAGGATATCTTCCGGGTACTGTCAAAAAGATCACCGGGTCTCTTCCCGTTCCTCATCTGGGATGGAACAAACTGGACTCTTCCCTCCCGTCTCTTCAGGGAGATGTCTACTTTATTCATTCATACAAGGTGCATACAGGAGAAAATGTCGTTGCGACAACAACTTACGGAGAGCCGGTCGTAGCTATCGTTCAGAAAGACAAGCTGATCGGCATACAGTTTCACCCGGAAAAAAGTGGTGATCAGGGTCTCCTCATTCTCGATCAGGCTTTGAAAGGTGGTTTTGAGTTATGATAGAAATCTGGCCGGCAATCGATTTAATCGATCAGCAGAGTGTCCGCCTGACAGAAGGCGTTTATGATTCAAAAGAAATCATGGAACGGTCCCCCAAAGAAGCCATCTCTTTTTATAACCGATTCAAACAGGTCACACGCATCCATATCGTTGATCTTATGGGTGCCTTGCACAAAAAACCGAGCGAAAAAACGTTCATCAAGGAATTGATCGCATCCAGTACTTACCCTGTGGAAATCGGGGGCGGGATCCGTTCAAAAGAGACGATCGACTACTACCTCTCCAGTGGTGCCTCCTACGTTATCGTAGGCACGCGTGGAATGCAGGACAGTCAGTGGCTGAAAGAAATGACCACGCTCTATCCAGGCAAGATCTATCTGGGGCTTGATGCAAAAAAAGATCAGGTCGCAGTGAACGGCTGGACAGAATCCGTGGATAAAACGATTTATGATGTCGCTGAAGAAACGGCTTCGCTTGCCTTGGGCGGCATTATTTATACGGATATTTCTAAAGACGGTAAAATGCAGGGACCTAACTTCGAACTGACAGAGAAACTGGTCGAACTGACCCCTCATCCAGTTACCGCATCCGGCGGCATACGCAGTTCAGATGATTTGAAGCGTCTTGAACAAGCCGGTATCAAAGCGGCCATTGTCGGAAAAGCCGCGAATACAGAAGCTTTCTGGGAGGGAATTTCATGATCAAAAAACGTATCATCCCTTGTCTGGACGTCAGAGATGGTGTCGTCGTCAAAGGGATTCAGTTTAAAGGACTCCGGGAGATCGGTGATCCTGTCGAACTGGCGAAACGCTATAATACATTAGGCGCCGATGAGCTGGTTTTCCTAGATATCTCAGCAACACATACCGGAAATGCCCTGATGCTCGATGTCATCCAAAAAACTGCTAAAGAACTCTTCATCCCCATGACTATCGGGGGCGGACTGAAATCTTCGGAAGATATCTCAGCTGTGCTGAATGCAGGTGCAGATAAAGTAAGTCTGAACTCCGCTGCTTTAAATGATCCTTCACTGATCAATGAGACCAGTGAGAAATTCGGATCACAGTGTATCTGTATCGCCATCGATGCGAAATGGGAAGAAGCAGAACAGGACTGGTACTGCTACACCCACGGCGGCAAAAAGAGAACAGATGTCAAAGCTCTGGAATGGGTCAAGGAAGTGGAAGCACGAGGAGCCGGCGAGTTACTGATCACCAGTATGGATTATGACGGTATGCAGCAGGGTTTCGATCATGAGCTGCTTAAAAAGATCAAAGAGACTGTTTCGATCCCAGTCATCGCTTCGGGTGGTGCAGGAAATGCCCGGCATTTTGCAGACCTTTTTCTGGATACTGATGTATCTGCAGGCCTTGCCGCCTCTATTTTCCATGACGAAGATGTTTCGATTCACGAAGTCAAAGATTTATGCCAATTAAAAGGAGTGCCGATGCGCCATGTCTAACTACGATACACTGAAGCCGGATTTTTCAAAAGGATTGCTCCCCGTTATTCTGCAGCATTACACTACGAAAGATGTTCGCATGATGGGCTATATGAATGAAGAAGCGTTTGAAAAAACAAAACAGGACGATGTCGTCTGGTTCTTTTCCCGCTCTAAAGACCGATTGTGGAAAAAAGGCGAGTCAAGCGGAAACGTCCAGCATGTTAAAGACATGTATCTGGATTGTGACCAGGATGCTCTGCTCGTCATGATCGATCCTGCCGGCCCGACCTGTCACACCGGATCCAAGAGCTGTTTCGACCTCGGTCCTTCTTTTACACTGAAGGATATCGAAGCGACGATACAGAATCGGGCGGATATGGGTGAAGATAAATCCTATACGAATTATCTTTTGAATGAAGGTATCGATAAGATAGCGAAAAAGTTCGGTGAAGAAGCATTTGAAGTTGTGATCGGAGCGAAAAATAAAGATAAAAACGAAGTGGCCAGTGAAGCTGCTGATGTTTTGTATCACCTGGGCGTACTGCTCTATCAGACTGGCGTTTCAATTGAAGATGTTGAAGCTGTTTTAGCTTCCCGTCACGAGAAAAAGAATAATTTTAAAGGGGCGCGGTCTGACGTACAGGACTGGTGAACAAACAGACCGCACCGTTTGTCCACCTCATCCCCTGGTTATTTTAACGACTGATCCTTATCTGAGGAAGCTCTTTGTTGTTTTTTCATCAGTATTCTTATAAAATTAATAAGTATATTTATAATCAGCGAATGAACTAATGGAAAAGTAGGGATAGTTTGAACAGTCAAATAAAACGTGTCAAAATTGCCGAGCAAGGCGCAAGAGTCTCCATTGGTGTCTATGTCCTTCTGGCCATTGCCAAACTGGCGGTGGGTTACTTTATGCGTTCGACCTCTTTATCAGCAGATGGTTTCAACAATCTGACCGATGTCCTCTCCTCTGTAACGGTTTTGGTGGGCTTGAAAACAGCCCGAAAACCTGCTGATGCAAATCATCCATATGGCCACTGGAAAGCTGAACCTATAGCGAGCCTGGTTACATCCTTTATTATGCTTTTTGTAGGATTTCAGGTATTTCAAAGCAGTATCATACGCCTTTACAGAGGAGAACTGGTCCCGCCTAACCGATTAGCTGCTGCCGTTGCCCTGATCAGTTCTGTGATCCTGTTTATTCTGTACCGTTACAACTTGAATCTGGCAAAAAAGGCAAAAAGTACAGGACTGAAAGCTGTTTCTCAGGACAATCTGGCAGACAGTCTGACGAGTCTAGCTACAGCTGCTGCCATACTAGGGGCAGCGGTCGGCTGGGTTTGGCTGGACACCATCATGGCTTCCATCGTCGCTATGATCATTGTAAAAACAGGAGTTGAAGTATTCAAAGAAAGCACCTTTTCGTTATCCGATGGATTTAAAGATAAGCACCTCTACCTCTATAAAAGTAAGATACGTCTGATCCCTAAAGTAAAAAGTGTGCCGTCGATCAAAGCGCGCATGTATGGTGCAAATACATACGTGGATGTGACTATATTGGTAGACGGTGAGATGACTGTACAGGAAGGTCATGACGTAACTGAAATCATCGAAGAGATGCTGTATGAAGAATTTGATGTGATGCACACCGATGTGCATGTGGAACCTTTTGATTTAACTGATCAGTTCAATCGGGAACAAATGTAAAATCATACTAAAAACAGCAGGTGCAACCTTTAATGAAGGTTGCACCTGCTGTTTTCCATTGAAACTTGTAATGATTTTCCCGAACGTGTTCAGACAGTAAGGGGTTATAGAATCTACTGCTACTGATACTTGTGGACGACTTCGTGATATCAAACCGCACTGTGGGTCATCTTATCAACAATTAATAATGACTCCCCGTAAACGGAGCTGTGACATATGTCCCAACTTCTTCCTGCGTTTAATCCAGAAAAAGGATTCTTCTAACACTCTTGTGACCAGTTGACGCTGTCATTCTTCAGGAACTGGTCACAATACAACATAATCAGTCATGAGATTATTTTTTCTTTCTATAGTAAGACTTCACATTTAAAAACATACTAAGATTAGTAGGTTTATCTTGAGGAAATGACTTTGAAATTATTGTTCACCTCAGCTTTTATTGGAGAAAAAGCTGCAAAATAATCACCGATCAGTTCATTCATGGGAATCGTCACTTCCCGCTTGATTTTCCCTGCATCGAACATGCCATAGTTTCCTCCCCCGACGGCCCGGTACTGATTTATGACGATATCAAGCCTGTCGTCAGGTTTGATATCTTTGCCCCGGTACTTAAAAGTTGTGATACGTTCCCCCTCAGGTCGAGCCACATCTATAACATAATCGATCCCTTCGAACATATCGTAATTGTACATCTGTGGTTTTGGATTCATGAACTCTGGATTTACTACTAGTTTGTTTTCACTATTCAGTGAAAAGTAGGACGCAGACTGTTCAAGCGCCGCTTTCAGATCCTGCCCTGAGACATTCAGTACAGCCAGCGTGTTAGGGTAAATATAGTTTAAAACGACATCCCTCATCGTGACCGAGTCAGAGAACCCTTTGACCCTGTTATTGAATAAAGCGGTGCCTGAAATATCACAGTCTGAATAATACATTTGAACACGGTGGATGAATTCGATGTAGGGATGTTCTTGTTTTCTCGCTTGCTCCACATCATCGATCGACATATCACCTTTGACATGTCCTATCGGCTGATCCAGCCAGTCTTCCACTTCGTCATTCACCCAACTGTATTCTGCGGCGAGCTGTTTATCTATTGCTGCATCTTTGACAGAGAGCAGCTCAGCTTCCATCGTCTTGATCGTCACTTTCCCCTTCTCTTTCTCCAGGTCCATTACGACTTTTCCCAAGTATGCCCCTTTACTTCCCGGCATGACGACAGCCGTACCGTTGACCACTTCAGCGAGAAGCCGATGCTGGTGTCCGGCAAGAAGAACATCGATGCCCGGAACTTCACTTAAAATAGCGTAGCCTTCATTTTCTCCTGTGAGTGTTTCAGTCGGCTGACCCGTATGAAGGTCTTTCTCAAATCCGCCATGGTAACTGACCACAACGATATCCGCTTTTTCTTTCAATAGGGGGACATAGGTTTTTGCTGTTTTTACAGCTGACTCAAAAGTTAGTCCTGCATAATTCTCAGGATGTTCCCAGTGCGGTATATATTGCGTAGTTAGTCCCAGAACTGCCACCTTTATACCTTGTTTATTAAAAATTTTATACGGTTCACCGAAAGCTGTCTTTCCTCCGCTCGTCAGAACATTGGCACATAGAACAGGATGCGCAGCTGAGACCACTGCTGATTCAAGGTAATCCAGACCATAATTAAATTCGTGATTGCCAATGACGCCTGCGTCAAACTGCAGATCGTTGACAATGTTCATTAATGCTCCGGCAGAATGTTTATGCTTCACGAGATAATGAGTGAACGGAGATCCCTGAATAAGGTCGCCATTTTCAATAGCCAGACTGAATCCCATCGCTTCATTTCTTTCTCTTTTCAATAACGCAGCTAGTTTAAGCAAGCCATATTCCGCATCCTGGAAGCGAGACTGATAGTCTGTGGGATAGACATAACCATGAATATCACTTGTTTCAAATAAAGTCAGCTTCATCCAATGCCCCTCTCTGTCTGTGATTTTTCCAGCTAATTCTGATACTCTGACAACACATTCAATAGTAAATGCGGATCATCTGTCATGATACCGTTGGCCCCTAGCTCTATGAGCTCTTTCATGGTGTCTTCCTCATTGATCGTCCAGTAATAGACATGCATCCCTCGATTATTTGCTCCCCGGATCAGCTTCCAGTCTGCCAGATCAAATCCTTCTCTTTCAGTAGGCAACTGGAAGGCTGAAGCTTTGGGCTGATAAAGGGCGTTAAGAAATGCTTTATGCATCATGACAAACTGACGTGTTTCTTCCTCACCCGCTCCTATGGCCACTTCACCGTTTGAAACATCCTTGAATCTGAGGTTGATATCATGATCAAAACTGGCGATCAATACACTCTTTTCCATGTCATAGGTCTGAATTTGTGCCCACATTTCATCGATCAGTTCCCCGTACATCACAGGTTTATTCGTATCTTTCAGTTCGATCAGATGCCTCTTATTGCTGAATTCTGAAAAGACCTCTTCAACCGTGGGAATTTGAACACCCTTCCCTCTAAAAACATATTCTCCGTGTGCATCCTTGAAATGGTACCCGGCATCCAGTGCTTTCACTTCTTCCAGGGTCATTTCGTTGATGTTTCCTGAACCGTTTGTCGTGCGGTCGACTGTGTCATCATGGATAACGACCAAATGACCATCTGCTGTAATATGCACGTCATACTCCAGTACATCCACTCCCAGTTCGGATGCATTTCTGAAAGCCTCTAATGTATTTTCTGGAGCCAGCGCTTTCCCTCCCCGATGGGCAATAACCAGCGGTTGTTTTTTCGTTTCAAAATAATCATGATCAGTTTTTGAAGACAGCGGAAATAAAAAGAGCAGGAACCAGAGCATGAATACACTCATCAAAATGATTCCGAAAGCCTTTAACATTTTTTCCATATTTTCTACTCTCCCATATAATCAAAATCAGCCAATAATGAATAAGACGACGACATACGACACGACAACCACCAGTGATGACAAAATAAAGCCGTGTACAAAAGGTTTGAATCCCGTTCTGATAAAGACTGAAAGGTTTGTTTTAAGACCGATCGCAGCCAGAGCCACAACCATTAGAAAACGACTGATCGTTTTCATTACCCCCGAAATTTCAGGACTTATAAAACCCACCGAATTAAGCAGGGCCATTAATACAAAAATAATTATAAACCATGGAATCAGTCCAGACAGTGAAACCTTTGCTTTTCTCCGTTCTGGCTGTTTAAGTTTTTTTCTGTAGTAAATCGTCGAGAATATCAGAACTGTTGGAATGATCGCCAGGGTGCGTGTCAGTTTTACCATCGTTTCCACTTCTCCGGCAACTTCTGAAAAGGCAAAACTTGCAGCCACTACACTAGACGTATCGTTAATAGACGTTCCCGCCCAGTAACCGAAAAAGGTATCGCTCAATCCGATCAAGGTTCCTATGATCGGATATAAAACGATCATCAGTACATCAAACAGGAAGGTAGACGAAATAGCGTAAGACACATCACTGTCTTTAGCCTCAATAACTGGAGCTAATGCAGCAATAGCTGATCCTCCGCAGATAGCAGTCCCGGCTGCGATCATGTTACTCAGTTTCCAGTTGATATCAAATACTTTACCTAACAGATAGCCTCCGCCGAAAGCTGTCAGGAGCGTGAAGATTAGGACCAGAAGCGTCTGGCTCCCTACTTCCAATATTATAGAAAAGTTGAGAGATGCTCCGAGGAGAATGATCGCTCCTTTTAAAATCTTTTTGGATGCATACTGGACACCTTCCTGAAGTTGATTTTCATCGTAATAAACGGTACGGAAAAGAATACCCAGAAACATGGCAATAACTGTGGCTCCTATGTAGTGTCCCGGCAAAATGTTTTCTATGTAAACAGCCAATATGGCGATCAGTACGGCCAAGCTGACCCCTGGTAATCTTTTTAGTAGTTGCTGCACATTTTTCATCCTTTCACTCAAGTCTTGAATCATTATACCATTTATTTGATTATTCTTAAGTGAAACTTATAAGCATATAAAAAAATCCTTCACTCAATGACAGGTACACATGACTGTACTTTCCTTGAAGTGAAGGATTAGTTATTACCTATCTTTTGGCTCGTTTGATGCCTGTATAAAAAGAGACACCCAGGTGGATCAGGATACTTGCGCCACAGACTGCTGTCAGCCAGAACAGTTCATAATCATTTCTCACGATGATCCCGACATACGCCCAGGCGAACACCAACGGATACAGCCAGTCTTGATGTACTAGAGAAACGAAGATGGCGATGGCGGTGCCTGTAATCAGCAGCGCCAGCGTCCACTGGTATTCATTAAATCCGACTACCTCTTCTACACCCATCTCGTTGACCCAGGTCACGATATTTACGATCGTCGCGACTGTCGCCCACCCAAAATAGATGGAGAAAGGAAGCCGGTCAAACCAGTATGTTGAAACATGGGATATTTTTTTGTAGATGACGAGCAATGTGACGAGCAATCCGATTATTATAATCACTGATGTCAGATACCACAGCTGTGTAAACGCAATGATCCATAACCCGTTCAGAACAAAGTTGGCAACAAGCCAGTAATGAATGCTTTCATAAACACGCTCACTGCTGTTGTTTTTGAAAAACATCCGGACGATCCAGAAAAACAGTAATAAGTATATTACTCCCCAGATCGAAAAGACATAACCGGCAGGTTGAATGATTGCCGGATTTTCGTCAGCAACCATCCCCACATCTGTAGCTGTAAAGTAATTGACTGCCAGCATAAGTATGAATGTAATGCTGTAAATAATGCCTAATCTCTTTCTGGTTATCATTGTTACACCCTCCTTTATGGTTTTTAAAATTCGAAATATAACGATCCAAGCAAATAATCCTGATTATACTTTAATGCCAGTTTATATAAAAAGCGCTTGACTCTCTCGAGATTCTTCGGCTCTTCAACTATATTCGCTTTATATGTCTGATACCGCTCTTTTTCTTTCGCTGTGGTTTGTTTATTCAGGTAGCCCCATACATGATCCAGACTATTTATCGCTTTGTTCACATCGATATCCTGACTGAGCGCTGCTTCGATCAGGCGATAAAACTGAATGACCGGATAGGAAGACTTATCCTTCAACAGATTTCTTATACTTTCATAAATCACGGGCGAACGTTCCAGTACTGTGTATTTGTAGCGCGACCATTCTTTTTCCAGATCACCTATTTCGGGGTAAGCCGTTGTAGCTAATTGGCACTTGACTGCCGAAAGATTCTTGTCTTTTACTTCCAGCATGATATCCACCTTACAAGGTTTGATTTCTTCATAGAAGCCCATAAATTCATCGATACGAATGAACTGTGAATGTGCGCCTTCTCTCCCATTCAGCTGCTGCTGGGAATAATGTACTTTTGGACGACCATCTTTTTCATGCCAGGTTTCTTTGGCTTTGTTTATCCAATAGGAATCTGTCCGGAGGTCTCCGTCATTGTTCAATCTGTGATGGAGGTTATCATACACGACAGGAGCCCCAGTCCTCTGGCTTAAAGTCAATACCTCTTCGATAGTATAGGAACGGTCATCATTCTCAATGATGAGTCGATCTTTTATGCGTTCGTCCAATTGTTGGTAGACATCTGCAAATCGATCCATCGCACTTGCTTTATCACCATAAACGCCACCGACATGCAAAATGATTTTACTCTCCGCAGTCGTCCCCAGCAAATCCAGAAATAAGGTGTGGTATGTAAGATCATCGATCGCACGGTCCACCACTTCTTTTCTGGGTGAATTCAAAACGGTATACTGGCCGGGATGCATCGAAACCCGGATATCATAGCGTTTTATTTTTTCCCCGATCCGGTTGAACTGAGCTTCAAATAAGGTGGGCCAGTCCAGATCATTGACAATAAAATCCGAACCGAAGGGGATGATATCTGAACTGATTCGAAAAAGTCTGATTCCCTCCTTATGATTGTAATCGATCATTTTTTCTAGAACACTAAGGTTATGCCCGATCAGCTCTTTCAGATTTTCTTCTGTGGCATTGCTTTTCCGACAGGTTCTGTAATTAGCTTCAGGTACGCCCTTTGTCAGACACGCATAGCCTATACTCATGTGCATCACCTTCTCTGTATAAATTCTTACTATAAGTTTACCATTCACTGTCACTTGAAACGAATAATAAGAACTGAATAGACAAGCCTTATTATTCATAAATATAAAACTTCTTTGATATAATTAAAATATCAAAAATATGGAGGTCATAATATGTTGTGGACACTGATCGGGTTATTGATTTTATTTTGGCTATTAGGATTCATATTCGAAATCGGTGGAGCTATCATCCATGTTCTTCTTGTTATTGCCTTACTGGTATTTATCTGGCAAATGATTACCGGAAAAAGAAAACCGTGACAGAGTCATACAGGGCTAATTGAAAATAGTCCGGGTGGAATAATCCACCCGGACTGTTTTTATATTTCTCATACCTTTTCATCTCTTTTGATGATAAAATAGTATAAAAAGGAGAATAATTATGCATTGCCCAAACTGCACGATACGTAAAAGCGAGTTATCATTCCAGATACCGCTTCATATAAAAGAAATAATTTGTCAACATTTTTCTCATCATTCCCGTTCCTTTACCTGGAATAATAATATCTTACATACTTCTGAAGCTGCAAGTAATGACTTAGTGGACTTTTTAAAAGAAATGGATATGGATACCGGGGTTTCCTTCAAACCCCCTCATCAAGACTGGATGAATCTGGAAAAGTATGACACCTATCGCAACTCTTCATGGCTGGATGATCTTATTAAAGCTAAGAATATCCGGATGTATTTTCAGCCGATCATCACTCAGACCGGTATGATTTATGGTTACGAAATGCTCGCACGATTTTTTGATGATGCCGGAACGATCGTTTATCCGGATAAAGTCTTCCCTGCCGCGAAACTGCGCGGCAGGACCTTCGCACTGGACCGGCTGTGCCGGATGCAGGGTGTCAGACAGATCAAGCGGTTGTATGACGATCAGAAAGCTTTTATTAATTTCATACCAACAGCCATCTATCAGCCAGAGTATTGTTTGAGAACAACGGCTGCCCTGGCAAACAGTTTGTCTATTAAAAGCAACCGTTTTGTTTTTGAAGTCGTAGAAACCGAACAGGTCGACGATGCAGATCATCTTAAATCCATACTCACTTATTATCAGAACAATGGGTTTGACTATGCTCTGGACGATGTAGGATCGGGCTATAACACCCTCGATCTGCTTGGCGAATTGAAGCCTCCCTATGTAAAACTGGATATGACCATTTCTCAAGGGGTGAGTCAGTGTCCTGAAAAACAGGCTATAGCCATCGCCTTTTTGAAAAAGGCAAAACATTACGGTGCCATGGGCCTAGCTGAAGGCATCGAAAACTTGAGGGACTTTGACTGGCTGAAAGACAAAGGCTATGATTTATTCCAAGGCTATCTCTTCGGAAAGCCCCTTCCAGATCCTCTGGAAGAAAAAATCATCGATCTAAATCAGTTTTAACAGCGGAAAAACTGGCAATCAATTAAACCTGGCTGAACCGATCGGATCCTTAATGCGACGATTTCAGGCTGTCAAATAAATGATTGCAAAAAAGAGCTAACCTGAGAATATGCTTCTTCAGGTTAGCTCTTATTTTACTGTATCAACAAAAAGACGATCGCTAAAACGGTGATCAGTGCCGCTGCCGGGAGGCTGATCCTAAATACCAAATGCCTGGTTTTATGCCTGAATACTACCATACCGAGCCAAGCGCCAACACCGCCTAATGCAAAGGAACATGTAAGCAGTTGTTTCTCAGAAATTCGATACTTTCTTTTTAAAGCTCGCTGCTTGTCACTGTAAAATAGAATAAACGTGATGATGTTCATTCCCCCAATAGCTGTTAGCACGAGTCCTTGGATAAGATCAAGATCAAACATTTTATATCACCCACATTCCTAAATAAGTCGTATACTTTTCTTATCTTAATGATCCTCATCTTCTTCATCGATATATTCAAGAATGTCGCCAGGCTGACACGCAAGGACCTGACAGATTTTATTGAGCGTGGAAAACCTTATTGCTCTTGCCTTTCCAGTTTTTAAAATAGAAACATTTGAAAGTGTGATGCCGACTTCTTCCGAGAGTTCAGTGACACTCATCTTTCGCTTAGCCAGCATGACATCTAAGTTTACTTGTATAGACATAGGAACCCCCTCATACCGTTAACTCATTGTCTTTTTTTAAGTCTAGAGCATTATCCAGTAGTTTTTCCAGGACTGCTGCAAAAACAGCGATAACTGCCGGTGCTGAGACAAATATCAGCCCGACCAGAATGACACCCGGTGCATCATCCACTTCCCCTACGATAAAATAGAACGGGAAACTCAATAAATGAACAGCGGCAATGGAAAAGGCATAGCGTTTGATTTTTCTCAATGTATCGACTGATTTATCTGAAAAGGCTTCATCATGGTCGATGTAGTTAAGAAGCTTATAAGCTTGATACAAAGCTGCTGAAAATGGAAACATACTGAGTGATAATGCTGCAAGAATGCCATACAGTACGATCACCATCTGCGTACTGCTCTCTGACGCTTCACGAATGATTGCCGGAAAACCAAAAATGACGATGGCCAAGACCGGTAGCATGATAAGTATGACGGCAATTTTTAATACCCATGTTTCTTTTTTCATCTACATCCACTCCCATTTTATTTGTCCCCCTCATTCTATCTATATATTTGTCGAATATCAATAAAAAATTATTGATATTAAATAATAGTTAAGGATCGTTTAAACGATAAAAGGACAGTTTTATGCAGTGAACCATCCTTCGGCATTCATATCTTGTCTAAGTCACCGTTTCGATAATAAACATAAAAAAGCGGATCCGGGTTTCATTCATCCCGCATCCACTTTTTAACTGTCCAGATATCGATACAGATCAGTCTTGTTCTGTATCCGACTCTTCCATCATGTTGATTCTTTCCATTGTTCTTTCGTAGGAACCTCTCATCCGTTCCTTATAACCCTCAGACAAGCTCGAGTCTTCCAGCGCAGATTCTACTGGAAGGATCCGATACGTATACGGAGCTCCGCCCGTATCACTGTGACGGTAGACCCAGGTCGGAATGAATTCTACATTCTCGATCGTTGTCTCACCAGTCAATTCGTTTTTCTGAACATCTACATTTACGATGACCCCGTCTTCTGTGGGTTCCATTCCTTGACCAAGGGTTTCTCGGCGCTGATTGGAAACGAAATTGCCCAGTGAATAGGTCACGAATGCTTCATTGCCATCCACTTCGATAAATTCAGCTTGATGAACAACATGAGGATGGCTGCCGAAGATGATATCTACGCCTTCGCGTGCCAGGATCTCAGCGTTGGCTGTCTGCACTGTGTTTGGATCACGGGTATATTCGCTTCCCCAGTGCATATAAGCTACGATAATATCCGGTTCCTGCGCTTTCACACGTTCAATGTCAGCAACCATCTGCGCTTCATCGATCGTATTGACCATAGTATCGATTTCTTCAGCAGAATACTGGGAACCCAGTCCATTCAAATGTTCTGTGTACCCGATTACCGCTACTTTGATGCCTTCAACATCCTTGATCAGAAATCGTTCGTCCGGTTCGGGACTGGAACTGAATGTTCCTACGGCATCCATCCCTTTCTCTTCGATCACTTCAGCCGTTCGTCTCAAACCTTCAGCCCGGGTATCCAGACTATGATTATTCGCTGTGACGATCGTATCGAAACCGGCATATAAAAGAGCATCTGCCAGTTCATCCGGTGCATTGAATAACGGGTAGCCACTGTATTCTCTTGAGTCTCCCGCCAGCGTCGTTTCCAGATTGGCCAGTGCCAGATCCGCTTCTTCAATATAGGGTTTGACATCATCGAATACCGAGTTGAAGTTATATATCCCTTCCGGATTATTCCGGGCCGCGATCAGCTGGTTTCCGTGAGCCATGACATCCCCTACGGCAGAGATCTGGATATCGATGAATGTTTCCTCCGGTTCTTCGGGCTCCTGAGCCGTTTCATCACCAGTATCGGTTTCACCATTATCACTTGTCTGATCTTCACCGAAATTCTCCGGTGTTTCTTCGATCTCTTCTGTGGTGTCGGGTGTCTCTTCATTATTCTCAAATGGATTGGCAAATACAAAGATCCCTGCCACTATAACGACAACGACTAATGCAACGATGGCCAGTATGAGGCCTGTACGTTTACTGCTTCTTCTATTATTGGATCTCAATGTCTAATCCCCTCTCAACTAGGTATTCTTCATAGGTCAGACCGCTTTCATAGACATCGGTAGCCAGTTCTTCTCCTAAATAGCGCAGATGCCAAGGTTCATAAACATACCCTGTGATTTCGGATTTTCCCTCAGGATATCTTATGATGAACCCGAATTCATGGGCATTCTCTTTTACCCATTGCCCTTCTTCTGTTGCCCCGAAAGCCGATGTGATCTGCAAGTTCACACTTTCACTGGTGACATCCATCACCAGTCCGGTCTGATGTTCACTCTCTCCAGCTCTGGCACTGTACTTGTTTGCGGCTTCCTCGCCGTGATTGGATGCATAATTTCGAAACAACTGGACTTGAGTATTATATGAGCGATAACCTGACCGTGCATGCAGGATGATGCCTTCTGCTTCAGCCGCATCAAACATTTCTTTCAAGGCATCTGCTGCAACTTGTCTCATCTGCTTGATTTCCGGATTCGGCAGGACAGTAGGCACTTCAACTGTCACCAAATTTTCCGGAACATACTCTTCAGGCAGACTATACTGTTTATTCACGAGTACGGCTATGCTGGACGGATTCAGGATATCCTCTTCTAGTTCAAGTTGAGGTATCTCATTCTCTGAAACGTCTGTCTGCTCTTCTTCATCAGTGTCCGCATCATTTTCTTCAGCAGAATCACCTTCTTTGGTTTCATCAGACTCTTCCCCGTTCTGGCTGTTTCCATTATCTCCGTCTGGCGACTCATCTGTCTCTTCATTATCACTTTCTTCAGGCTGATTTTCCACATCATCTGTATCGTTATCATCTGATGATATTTGCTCAGATTCGTCGATATCTTCCTGACCGGGTTCGCCAGCAGGGTCCTCATCAGTCTGAGCGCATGCGCCAAGCATCGTCAAGCTCATGATCATACCTGTCGTCAGTAACCATTTTTTCATAAGCATTTATTAATCTCCTTTGGATAATCTTTCTAACTCAAAACTCACCTATATCTTAACACATTTCCAGCATTTCTGTTTAATCTGAACAAGTTTGTCATTGTTCTCTTACTTTTCCACTAAACTTTGAGACACCCTCTAAAGCCACGCGAACCGTAATAGGAGTCTGCGCCGTTATGATAGACAAATACAGTATCATATCGGCGATCACAGAACAGCGCACCACCCAGTGCCCTGATTTTCTCAGGTGTCCTGATCCAGCTCGATGTTCTACTATCGCATTCTTCAAGCTGCTGGAGATGTCTGTACTGGTTTTCATCAAGCAGCTTTATCCCCATTTGCTCTGTCATATTTACCGCACTGTCTTCTGGCGGGAATTTTTTTCTGGACTTCAATGCAGCATCATCATAACATACTTTTCTGCGACCTTTAGGAGTTTCTTTTGAACAATCAAAAAATAACAGTTCGCCAGTAGAGGCGTCTCTGCCGACCACGTCTGGTTCCCCTTTTGTCTGTTCCATAGCCTGAAGGGTCGCAAGTGCTTTATCATTGTTTTCCAGTCTATTTAAAACATCACTCCAGGTGATGCCAGCGTGTCGGTAAGTATGGACTTCAAACCGTTTTTTTAATGTGGAGATTAGAATCTGACTATCTTCAGCTATACATTTATCTTCAAAATTATTCACTTCAGTCAATATTCTCACCTTCGCTGGTTATAAAGTCGTTGATCAGTCGTACGATCTCCTCGTGCTGTTCTTTCCGGGACAGATCACTTTCTCTATCGCCTTCCTGAAATCCGTAGGCTCCAAAGTTAGAATGGTTGCCGCCTTCTATTTCGGCATAGACCGTCTCTTCAGGCAAGAGACGTTTTGTCTGTTCGAACTGTTCAGTATCAAGTATACCATCCTGTGAGCCGGTAATCGAAAGAATAGAAAGGTCTGAATCTGACAAGTCACTGTTATCACTTGGATAAGCAGCTAGAAAGACTAGTCCGTCGATCTGTTCCGCATGTTCTTCGGCATAAATCGCAGCACTGGCTCCGCCTAATGAGTGACCAGCCAGCCACCATTCTTTTTCTGAGGGGTTAGCTTCTTTGATCTCTTCGATCGCATCAGTATCGAGTATAGCTAAATTCACTGGCATATCTGGAATGAAAACCTGATATCCTTGTTCACTCAGCTTCATGGCTAAGGGCAGGTAGGCAGCATTCTCCACCAGACCTCCCTGATAGAGAACGATCTGTCCGATGATTTCATCAGGCGTGATCTTGATCCAGTCATCTTCCTGGCTGACAGTGTCATCTTCCAATGAGCTTGCCGCTTCTGGTAAAGCCTCATACGTATTGAGCCGCAGATAGATATAGGCAGAGAATAAAATCAGTAATATGACGATACCTATCCCTAAGGCCCATCTTTTCCACGATCGATGTTTTGATTTCATCTTTCCACACTCCCTCCTGAAATAGTTTCTCACCTTTAAATCACTACGATTCTCATGTCGACCGTCTGAAGATCACTTTAGAGTGGCCACTATTTTTACCTCATCCCAGCTTAATTCTCTCGTTGGAACAATGACCGCAGAACGACTGCTGTCGTATATCAGAATCATATCATCATACTGTTCGATCCTTTTTATGTCTTTCAGCTTCAGTTCTTCCTGAGCCTTATCACCTGTTACCGTTACCGCATCTTCACTGATAGTCAGTGTTTTCTCTCCAAACAAACCGTCTTTTTTTCCTTTTGACAACATCTTTCTGGTTTGTTTTAGGATGACCTTTCGGTACTGATCCGGGAAATAAAGGACCCCTAACCCGAAAAATCCTGTAGCAATAATCATCCAATAAATGGCCGGCTGGCTGAATAGAACGGTGCCTATAAAATAAATCAATACGGAAAACATAAGAGGGATCAAAAGACGTAAAAACCAGTACGTTTTTCTTTGAGCAGGTGAATCTATTATATAGTGAAGGTTAAATTGAATAAAGTCTTCCTCATTTACTTCATAATTAATGATCATGCAATCCCCACGTTCTCTTTTATATATTACTTTCCTAAAATCTGTCACTGGTTTCCATAAAACTGTTTGAAAATTTTACAGACAGCTAAGTTCAGATAACATTGTATTCGTTCTTTGTCTCGACCTGAACTAATTTTGAACTGCCATAAGCCTGACTCCAGCTGTTCATCAACTAGCCACTGCAATCCTCTTTTAATGCCAGGATAAGATGGCGGGAATCCAAGAAGCGACAGAGAATCTAACACAGATATTAAGTCAGCATAACAGAACGGATAGACAAACTGTTTCCAATATTTTTTATCCTGTCTGTCAGGATAGATGTCTCGTTTAAAAATATAACGACTGACCAGTTCGCCTGCCTCTATAATATCCTGTCGTTTTTTGTACTTCGGATGTACAGAAAAGGCCCGCAGCACTACTGCAGTAATCATGTATGAAGAAGGCTGAGTTAAATCAGGTTCAATCGTTTTGTGATAGGCATAAGTGACATCGATGTTATACTTTTTTGTTCTGAATGGAAGCGCCCAGCCTCCATCGTTCTGCCGTGTACTTATTAACCAGTCCAGAGCCGCAATAATTCTTTCATCATTTGAATAGCCTGCTTTAATAAGAAGTTCCGTGATTCCGGCTGTAAAGTTTGGTGTATACTGTTTGTCATAAATACCTCGGAAATCTCCCTGATCTGTCTGAACAGAAAAGAAATATTCAGCTGCATTTTTAATGGCCGAATGAGTGCGATCCAGATTATACATTTCAACGAGTTTACCTAAATTTTTGAATGACTGATACTGATTCAAGTTAGTCATATCCGTATGATCACGTTGTTGAGGATACTTCCAAAATCCCTGTGGATCCTGTTTGTTTTTCAATTTCAAGACTTCTTCTGCTGTCCAGCATAACTCAAAACGAACTTTCCGGTTACATAAATCCTTATATACCTTAAGTTTTAAGGCTGCATCACTCTTTTTTATTAAAGGAACAATTGGATCATAGTTCAACTGCTCCAACCAAAGCTGATTGTATTCGCCAGTCATAATATCATCTCCTCATATGGAGGGTGCGATTTGCTTGAAAAGTGATCTATCCTTCAATTGATAGTTCTATTCTACACTAAAACAGCAACTGTTATTAACAACAGTTGCTGTTTTTTCAATTTTCTATTTTTTTCACTCGTCCGACAATACCGCTTTCCAGTCTCACTTTGATGCCGTGATGATGTGATTTTGAGTTAGTTAAGATATCTTTGACTACACCTTCTGTCAGTTTGCCTGAACGCTGATCTTGCTTCTGTACGACTTTCACTTTTTTACCCGGTTCTATATCTGCCCGTTTTGTTCCATCCATATGTGTATGCTCCTTATTAAATAATTGGTTTAACTTATGTTCTAATGTTCTTCCTTATATTAACACAAACAAGCGAAAGTAAGCAGGTATAGAGCATCTAGTGATTTCCTGCAAAATCCTATCGTTTAATAAAAAGAAAAAAGTCTCAATACACATATGGTTTGTTATACTCAATGTCCATGACTTCAAAATTAAACCAGTTGTAATCCCCTTCATCCAGTTTCCAGGTGATTTCGCCTTTTGTCGGTACCTTTAACCCTTCGAATGATTTATAGGCACTAACTGGTATCGACCACGTTTCCATTCTAAATTCACCATCGAAATCACCGTACCGCTCTGCTTCGAATCGAACAACTTCCCCGAGATCATTTATCGTAAAAATACCGGAAGCAGAGACACCATCATAAGTCATGACTGCTCTGGCATTATTGTCATCGATAGCTTCCCATTCTATATAGTCATTCAACAACGCTGATGGGAACCACATGGTTTCTGCAAGATAGCGTAACAGCGTCCCCTGGTCGATTTCTTCTCCTTGAGAGTCAGCCAGGGTAAAGATTGACAAAGGTTTTATCAGCATGCTCCCTTGGCCGTTTTGATATTTGTCTCTACCGGAAATATGAACAAAAGGTGCAGCTTTTATTGTTGCATCCCAGATGAAACCGGGGTCTTCTGAAGTGAAGTACTGTTCCGCTTCGACCGGCAGCCATCTGCTGTCTGGCCCCAGTCTCATTTCAGCCTGTTGTTTTAACCGGACAGACATCACTCGATCTTTTCCTATCATTCCGCTATATTTAAACCATCTCTTTACACTCTCCGGCAAGCCTTCCAGATCTTCTTCCGATACCCGTTCTCCTTTTTTTTCTACTGCACTGAAAAGTTCCTCCACTTCAGCTTTAACATTTCGCTTAAAAAGACTCTGAGCTAAAAATGAGCCTGTTACCACTACTCCTGAAAGTACCAGTAAGCCAATGACTATCCGTTTGGTCAGCGACATTATCTCTGTCCTCCGTTTCCGTTACTTTTTATCCTTTTTCACATGAGCAGGTTGCAGCTTTCTTCCTCCAATAATGCATAATACAGCAGGCGCTAAAAATGTGAGTCCTCTGCCCACCATATAGAAATAAAACGGGTACGACTTCAGCCCTTCCTGATATTGATAGTAATCAGCGACTAGACGCACGCCAAAGCCTAACACGAGCAGAAAAGCAGCTGCGAATAAAACTATGCTGATGTTCTTTGTATTTTTCATATCTGTTCTCCTCCCTTAAAATAAAACCAACTATGTATGAAGACCGGCTCCTGTCTTTGTGAAAAGATTAACATCAATGATTGGATAATTCAATCTTTATGCACAAAAGAGCTGACCATGATCATGGTCAGCTCTTTTTCAGTTATTATATTATGTCGTCTGACCAGACGTTTCTTTTGAGTTATCATCCATCTGTTCATTAACTGTGATCAGGACCGTTTCGATGCGGTTTTCATCCATCCCTTCAATTTCAAATGTCAGGTGTTTGAATTCTACTACTGCATGGTCATCTTTGGCTGGCACATGTCCCAGTTCATTGATCAGAAAACCTCTGACTGTATCAAATTCATCCGTTGGAAAGCTGACATTAAGTGTATGTTCCAGATCCCGCAAACGATAGGTCCCGATCACTCTGTACTGCTTTGGAGAAAGCTTCGTGATCTCTTCGTCGTAAATATTCGGTTCCATACTTTCACTGGTTATTTCTCCAACGATTTCTTCTATGACATCTTCAATGGTGATCATTCCCTGGGTGCCGCCGAATTCATCAAGGACAATAGCTAAATGTGTGTTTTCCTGTCTCATTTTGGCAAACAATTTATCTATCGTCTGAGAGTCCTGGACAAAATGCGGTGCCCGCATAGCTTCTTTTAGTATAAAGGTAGAGCCATTATCTTTTTTCATGTACATAAACAGATCCTTGACATGGAGGACGCCTATGATGTTATCTATGTTGTTTTCATATACTGGAAAACGGGTGTACTGATATTTATTCACTGTTTCCAATACAGTATTCAAATCCGAATCTGCAGATAAACCTATCATGTCCGTCCGGTGAGTCAATATGTTCGATGCCGTCGTATCATTGAATTCGAATATGTTCTCGATCATCACTCTTTCGACTGGGTGGATCGTCCCTCTTTCACGCCCTAAATCTACCAGCATGCGGATATCTTCTTCTGTCGCTTCTTCATTCTCAGCATTAGGATCCGCACCGAATAATTTAAATATGATTTTGATGGAAAAGCTCAAAAATTTCACAATAGGTGCACTGACTTTTGCCAGCAGGGAAACTGGCCCTACCGCAATGTTGGCGATAGCTTCAGCTTTCTGCATCGCCAGCTGTTTTGGAACGAGTTCACCAAAGACTAATGTGAAATATGACAGCACGACAGTGATAACCACAACTGAAATCGAATTCAAAGCACTGAGAGACATAGGGACACCTAGGTCGTACAGTGCCTGGGCCATGGGGTCTGCAAAGAAATCCGCAGCAAAAGCACTGGAGAGAAAACCTGCAAGAGTGATCCCTATCTGGATGGTACTCAAGAATAAACTGGGTCGCGATATAAGATCATATAACTTCTGGGCTTTTTTGTCTCCATTATCCGCCATGCGTTTGACTTTATTGTCATTCAGATTGACAAAAGCCAGTTCAGATGCTGCAAAGAACCCATTTAAAAGGATCAGAATGATGAGTGTGATGATTGCTATTGCCATTGGATATCCTCCATACAGTGTTACCTCTTAGTTAAAATAAGTCTATCATACCAGGGTTTATTGTCAATAAAAGTTGACTGCTTCTGGCTACTCGAGAAAAGTGCGTTTTGCCTGCACCCCCCTTTATCGTCTCGGCAACAGACCGGTCAATCCGTGAGATCTCAATGTGTGCAGTAGAGGCCTCCATCCATTACGGGTGACCTTGGGTTCTTTTCCTTCAGCAAGCCGGGCGATCTGATGTTCATAGTAACTGATACCCATTAATGCGCCCACTTTTTCATCCAGATAGCTGCTACCGGTAGTAAGCTTTGGGGTAGTGATTTCCAGACGTTCACCCCTAATGAGCTTTTCCGGTAAATCTGGATACAAAACTAAAGGCCGCGCTAACCCGACCATTGATGTTTTATCTTGCTGCAAAGCTTCTTCCATACTCTCGATCGAACGGAAACCACCTGTCACTACGACAGGCACATCCACAGATGCCTTTACTTTTTCAGCATAATCGATAAAGAATATATTCTCCCTGACTTTCTCCGTCTCTCTGAACATTCTGGGGTTATCATAGTTTCCTCCTGAGATCTCGATCAAATCGATTCCAGCGTCAGACAATGCCTTTGCCACATGGAGCGATTCCAGTTCATTGAACCCGCCCGCACTGAAATCGGAAGCATTGAGCTTAACGCTTAAAGAAAAGTCCGGCCCCAGTTCTTCTCTCATTCCGGTATAGATTTCCATTAAAAATCGCATCCGGTTTTCAAGTGGCCCACCATACTGGTCGTTTCGCTGGTTGTGCTGTGCCGAAAGAAACTGACTCACGAGGTAACCATGGGCCCCATGGATTTGAACCCCTTTGAATCCTGCTTCTTTTGCCACCCCGGCAGTCCTTATATACTTTTCTACGAGTTCTTTTACTTCATCTGTAGTTAATGCTCTGGGGACGCTGAACAATCGGCTTGAGTACTTATTCAAAGGGACGGCACTTGGAGCGACGGGTTCTTTGGATAACGAACGGGGAGACTGTTTACCCGGATGATTGATCTGCATCCACAGCTGGGACCCATTCCTGTCGCCGGCATCTGCCCATTTTTTTAATAGGTCAAGATCTCTTTCATCTTCAACAACCACATTGCCCGGTTCTCCCAGCGCTTTATGATCGACCATAACATTCCCCGTAATGACAATACCTGATCCGCCTTCTGCCCACCTTTCATACAATTTCATATGATCCTCAGTGGGTTGATGATACCGGTTAGCCAAGGTTTCACTCATCGCCGACTTTAGAAAACGGTTCTTTATTTCGATCCCGTTAGGCAATATCAGTGGTTCTAATAACTTAAAAGTGTTCATTCATCATTTCTCCTCAATGTAAATTTACTATTACTCTTTCCTTTTAAGTGTAACATGTTAAGTTTGTGATCGATCAACGAGTGTCTGTCGAGCTTGTAGATAACATATGTGATATAATTTCCTTATAATAAACCTATATTATCCCAAGTAAAGAGGAGGTGATACAGGCAATAAATGATAGCTTGAAATTTCAAAAATATGGAAAAGAAGGTGTTTGTCATGTCGAAAAAAATCACTATGGAATCACTGAAAAAATTTAATACAGTGATGGGGTTTCTTCATCTCGTTCAAGGTCTTTTAATGCTGGGATTTGCGCTCTTTATTGAACGAATCGCTGATTTTACTGTACCTGTCATGTCCAATTTTCTTACATTCGATCAGACTCAAATGCGTCTTGTTACTGAAACCAATCATTTATTTGATGTGCCGTTCGGGATCGCTGTCTCTTTGTTTTTATTTATTTCTGCTGCAGCACACTTTATCATTGTCAGTCCCTGGGGTAATCCCATTTATAATAGAAACTTAAAAAAAGGGATGAACCCTTTCCGATGGTATGAATATGCCCTCAGCTCATCACTTATGATCGTGCTGATCGCCCTGTTATTCGGTGTCTATGATATTGGTGCCCTCATTCTGATCATTGCCGCTAATGCCTCCATGAATCTATTCGGTTTAGACATGGAAGAAATCAACCAGTATACAGAGAAAACAAACTGGAAACCCTTCGTTTTCGGCAGCTTTGCTGGCGTAGCACCGTGGGTCGTGATCCTGTTATACGCATTCGGAAACTCAAATCCGGCAGAAGTCCCCTGGTTTGTTTATGCCATTGTCGGCAGTTATTTCGTCTTCTTCAATTTGTTTCCAATCAATATGATCCTGCAGTACAAGAAAATCGGCAAGTGGGACAACTACTTGTATGGTGAAAAAGGCTATATCGTCCTGAGTCTGGTGGCTAAGTCCGTTTTAGCCTGGCTCGCTTTCGCAGGAGTCATGCAACCCCAGTAGAGAACAAATCAAAACGAGATCCCGGAAGTATGCGGATCTCGTTTTTTCATGTCTTTTTTTCTATAAGGACGGAAGGTTGCAGCTAGTGAAAATCTTGTTTGTGGATCGCTGTGTAAACCAGTTCACCATCTACTCGTTTACTTTCCATTAATGCGATACTCCTCACCGCAATTTCTTCCTTCGGCACTCTCAAGTCAGCTTTAATTTCATCAAATCCTTTTTCCGATACGGCTTGTCTGACCATAGTAATATGGGGAGTGTAGTCCTGTTCTTCTTTCGAAAATCCTGCCTCTTCAAGTTCGATTTCCAGCTGTTTTTTCAACTTAAACAGCTTCCCCACCTGTCCCTTTACGCCGACCCAGATGATTTCTTTATTTTTTCTTGGGAAATGTCCCAGTTTATCTGTAGACAGAATCAGTGCCTTTGCATGAAGAGCCGTCGTATCAATGACCTGCTTCAGGACATTCAATTCCTGCTGGTCGACATTACCTATGAACCTGAGGGTAATGTGGAAATTATTCCGATCGGTATAGTTTCCCGTACTGACATAAGGTCTAAGTCGGTCCTGAACGTGTATAAGCATATCTTTCACTTTGTCCTCCAGTTCGACTGCAATAAAAACCCTCATTCTTTCACCTTCCTATAATGTCCTTTCGATTCAGCTTTTCTACAGAACAACTCATCTTTTGTCTGACGTTTTCCAACTCTGTCTAAAATCCAACTTTTTTGTACTAATTCGAAATAAATAACGTTCCATATATTAATAGTATCATTTATAAACCGATAATACATAAAGTAAGTATTAAACAGAAACCGGGCAATTGGTTTTTGTTACTTTTTAGGGGGAATAAGTTTGAAAGGTACAGTTGTAGGAACTTGGGTAAAAACTTTAAGCCGCATGTATCCGGAAGATATCGTTAAAGAAAAGATGCAAGCGGCAGGAATGAATCCTAATAAAGTCATCTCTCCTTTGGACAATATCGATGATCATAAAGTTTTTACATTTACAAAAGAGATCGCTGAACACTTCGCTGTCTCAGAAAAAGATTTATGGAAAGCTATTGGCAAAGATAATGTCCAGGCGTTTCATGAAGGTTATTCATCTTTTTTTAACAAAGCCAATTTATTTCATTTTCTAAATTCAATGAATGATGTTCATCAAGTTGTCAGAAAACGTATTGCGGGATCAAAACCACCTGTGCTGGATATGGAAATCATTGGAAACAACGATGTCGAATTGACATACCGCTCAAAAAGAGGGATGTTTGATTACCTGCACGGACTGCTTGAAGGAGCCAAAGAACATTTTGGAGAAGAAGTGACCGTCAGAGAACTCTCCCGGTCAAAAGAGGAAATGGTGGTCCAGCTGACCTTCCCATATGTCGTCAGGAAGCAGAGAAAATACCGTTTCAATAAAATTCTTTCTTTCGGTTTTATTACAGATATGGGTGTAAAAATTAGTCTCCTCGCATTTATCATAGGGTTTGGGGGAAGCTTTTTACTAAGAAATATTGATTACGGTTATATTATATACCCTCTAGTTTCAGCTTTGGCCACTTATCTGGGATTTTACCTTCTGAGTCGGCCGATGAAAGATATCCACCAGGAATTACATTCATTAACTGAGAAAAAGTTCGTCATTACTACAGAAATCGATACCGGTCAAGATATGTTCCAGACGATACACTCAAGTATTAATGCCTATAAAGCTGAGGTAGCTGAAGATTTCATCGGCTTTAACAGCATGACAGAAGAAATGAACGGATTCAGTGAAACACTGCGAGGTATATCCACGACAATGAATGAGACAAGCAAAGAAATTGCCGGTATTGTGGAAGAACTGGCACACGCAGCAAGTACGCAAGCTGAAGAAACCGAAGACAGCGTTGAAACATTACAGGAAAATGTAACCAGTATCGAACGTATTTCCAGTCAGGAAAACCAGAACAAAGCAGAATTGGAATTTGCTTTACAGACCATTCAGACGTCTTTCGGTACATTGAATGGGACTGTGGACAATCTTTCAACGATCCTTAAAGAATTTGAAAACATCAAAAATGACAGCATCAACCTGAAAAACAAAGGTACCGAAATCGAAGAAATAGCTACATTCGTTACAAACATAGCCTATCAGACAAACCTTCTGGCGTTGAATGCATCGATCGAAGCAGCTCAAGCTGGAGAAAAAGGCAAAGGGTTTTCGGTGATTGCTGAAGAAGTCAGGAAACTGGCGACTCAATCAGAAAAAGCAGCGAATAATATCAAGGAGAACATATTCGGTTTTCTTAGTGACATGGATACTATGGTCGACGGCTTGACTAACCAGTTCGATGTCATAAGCAATGAGAGTCATGCAATCAGACATGCAATCAGCCAGACGGAACACTCCTACACAAAAATAGAAAATGTATCAGAAAAAATGCTGACCTCCGCAGAGGAACTGCAGAAACAGTCAGATAAAATATCCCAGCTGTTTTCAACCATCGAATCGCTGGCAGCAATTGCTGTGGAAAATTCCGCATCTACAGAAGAAGTCAGTTCAAACGTCTCAAGCTATGCACAGGAAATTGAAAAGCTGATCAGCGGGATCAGTGACTTTAAGAATCTCATCAATGAATTCAAGACCTATCTGTCGGACTACAAACTCTAACTGATCCTTGATGAAACGCTTTCCCACTTAAATAATTTAAACAGCCGTTAACAGATCTCACTGATTTCTGTTAACGGCTGTTTAAATTGCCTCCGGTCCACAAAAGCTCCAGGCAATGGAACAGGAAGAAGAAATATAAGACTCACTGCCATAACGGCATGGGTTCGAACTTGTGCTTTCAGACATGGTCTGCCTCTTATTTTCTAATAAGTGACAGGCATTACTGTCATCTGTGTTGGCTTTTAGGTACCTTCCATTCTGTAGCAGTACTATAAGGCCGCAGCCCTATATTGTAGTAAAACTGTTGTGATGAACCAACCAGGACTTTTTTCGCACCTAGTTCACCCGCACGCCTGATGCCTTCCAGTACTGCGGCCTTACCTAAACCCATTCGTCGATACTCAGGATCTGTAGCTACAGGCTCTATTACGGCAAAGTCCAGTTCCGGCTCATACCAGATTCCACAATAGGAAACAAAGTCCCCTTCAGGAGAAACGACAGCGATTTTCAGATTTAAATCGACATTCGCACGTATCATCTGCTCATATCCAGAACCTTTGTTTTCTTGGGTGAATACGAAGGTTCCTTCCCCGTTCAATTCATGATCGAACCCTCTCCAAAGCACCCGGTAATACTGATATAGATCAAAGGTTTCCTGCAAACTAGTTATACTGAATCCTTTTGGAAGCGTCACTTCTTGCCTATTTTTATCGATATAATAAATCGAATCTTCTTCTTTTGTGCCGGTAGCAACAAATCCCAATCCCGAAGCGATCTTCTGCATATAGATGTCCGAATCAGGAATGACAATCCCGACTTCGCCATTCTTAGATAAATGTACCTTTGAATAAAGCATCAGTTCTCTTTTCAAAAAACCATATTCAGGAAAGCTCAAGCAGTAGGCCGTACCTAAAAATAAATCAAAAACAGCTATTCCGACTATTTTGTCTGAATCTTCCCAGATTCCGATTCTGCTTAGCTTACTTTTATCCAGATAATCATGTGTGATCATCCAATCCCATCTTGCATAGGTGAACTGAGTGCTTTCTGATTCAACTAAAAAAGCTCTGACTTTGTAATAATCTTCTGTAACACCCGCTGTTCCAGTATAATTTCTGAAATCTATACTCATATATAACACCTCTTTGGGGATCGACCGCTACTGTTATCGTTTTCGAATGTGTCAAGCAACGGTTTTTCAATTCTGCTTAAAAATCCATTTGTGTTGAAAAAAACAAACAATAGACTTAAAATTGAGAAAAGAATATCAGTATTATCTCCTCATTGCCTCCGTTATTGTATCATAAACATTTATGCTCATGGCCACTTCCATTGCCCACTTTTTTGATTACATAACAAGGAGAGGATGAGCCGAGATGACCCCCATTAACAGACGTGCTTTAGTCAACTATGTATTGATAACTTATGGTATAACGTGGCTCTGCTGGATAAGTGCATTTCTTCTAGGCTTTGATGATCCTTCATTTTCATCTATGATTACAGTGGAATACCTTCAATCGGATCGACTGCTACCTTTCCTCATCTTTCGTTTTGGTGTCTATGGTCCACTCGTGGCTTCGCTGATCGTTACTCAGTATTACTATAAGAAGAAGGGGCGTCAGCGGCTAGTACAGAACATTTTTCGCTGGCGAGTCAAGCTGAAATGGTACCTTGCTGCTCTGATTTTCCCTTTATTGATACTCTCAGCAGTGGTTGTCATTGGCATAGTTCTGACCATCCCTTTTGCCGCTTTTTTCAATTCCCAACTACCCTTTTTGATGTTCTTTCCTTTCCTTATCTACCAGATCCTGACCAGTGGATTAGAAGAGCCCGGCTGGCGAGGTTTCGCGCTGGAACTTCTTGAAAAAGCTTATTCCTTTGAAAAGATGAACTGGATCCTGGGCACGGTCTGGGCTATCTGGCATTTCCCGTATGTCATTTATTTGTATTATTCTGATGGTCTGCTTTTCACTCTCTTCTCACTCGCAGGCTTTACTCTATCCATCATTGGTCAGACCTTTATCATTTCCTGGCTGTACTTGAACTCCAGAAGTGTATTGCTCATGATCCTGTTTCATGCCTGGTTAAACACGGTAACGACCCTCTTTCTCGGAGACATTACAATAGAACACCCTGTTATGGGAACTGTTCCCGCATTAGCTACCTGGGGATTTGTCCTGCTTTTGACTAAATATTTTCCAGTCGGCACGTTGAAAAATAAAAGTGGCTAATCTTTTCCATACAGCATAACATCCTTATGCTGTTATGCAGGTCCCTGAAGTCAGCTTATTATTTATTCTGACTTCAGGGCGTAAGTTCAAAGCGATTTATATTATGATATCTTAGCTGTTTTTCACCTTGTCTATCGAACCCACAGGTAACCAGTCATCCATATTTCCGTAATCCTCTCTGTTTATTTTAAAAGGCTCGACCTCAACGACCTGGTCCACTTCGATCAGGACAAGATATCTTTTACCCGCCCACCGCGAAAACTGTTTTTCAGTCAGATGCAGCTTGTCCTGATTAGCCTGCACGAGCTGTTCAGATTCAGACTTCGTCAGTTTTTCAGTGTTTAAAACATGTGTTACAGCAGCTTTTGCTTTTATTTTCCCTTCACCATTGTTATTGATAAAATACAACATATCTCCGATGTCGACTTTTCCATATGGAAGTTTCCTCCCCGCTGCTCCTCTGATAATCGCTGTTTTTTCACTGTTGATGAGTTTATCCAGTTCCTTTGCTTTCGCATCCACATAGACGATGTGATCCATGATTTACCTCCTCTTTAAAACATCTGCTTCGCTGTTCTTACTTGATTACATTCCAGTCTGACTTAACTTCTAAACTTTCCTATTGTACACACTTTCACTATATCACCATTTGAAAAAGCACGCATCCTATAAGCTTTTAAACGAATAGAATGCGTGCCTGATTAAATTTTAATTTATCCTGTGCTTGTTCTTAGAATGAAAGAACATTCATGGCAACTAAAATATTTGTAATGATATACAACAGCGGTATAGAAAGGATCGTTCTAAACAGGAAGACTTTAATGACATCCCAGAAATTCAAGCCGATTTTTGTCTCTACCAGGATCATCCCGGTTTCAGACATAAATACCAGCTGAGTAAAGGCCAGAACTCCAATAAAGAAACGGGCAGCTTCACTCTCAGCGCCAGTTATGAACAGTGCCGGCAAATACATGTCAGCAAAACCGGCAAGCGATGCGGGCGCCATCTGTCCGGCAACATCTGTGCTGTATCCTATGAACTCATATAAAGGAACCAGCGGTGCACTGATGATATCGAAGAATGGTGTATACTCGGCAATGATAAGTGAAATCGTACCGACCGCCATAATGATTGGTAAAAATCCGATATAAATATGGATGATGTTTTTGATTGCTTCAATAAACGCATCTAAAACTTTCGTATCCTTAGCCTGTTCTACAGCAGAGTCATAGGCGTATTCAACGACTGTTTCATCTTCAGGAACCTCTACGGTCTTAGGTGTTTTCCCCTGATAATACTTGGGTTCAAATTTCTTAAGTGGTAAGCGTGCTGTGATAAAGGCAATGATCAACGTAACTAATAAAATAGACCCATAAAAAATCGGGAAGATACTCCCAAAGCCTAACTCATCAGCAACGGCGGCTGCGAAAGCAATACCAACAACTGAAAAACTGGTTGCGATAATGTAGGCTTCTCTTTTATTATAATATCCCCGCTGATACTGCTTATCGGTCACGACGATTCCGATCGTCCCGTCGCCCACAAAGGAAGCGATCGCGTCGATCATTGAATAGCCGGGAACTCGGAACAGTTTCTCAACTACCGGACCGAGCAGGATACCGATAAATTCAACAATACCAAAGTGAGTGAGTAATGGCAGTGCCAGGATCCCCACAAAGAATGTTATGTAAAGTGTCGTCAACAGCCCATCGGCTCCTGCCATGACACCACCGGTATATGGGTCTAATATTGGACCTGCGAACGCATAGCCTTCAAACCAATTGTTAAGTATCATCAGATATAGGAATGAACCTACAATTCTTAATATTACGTTTAACGGCGATGCTTTAAACATGTTATTGATGGTCTTACTTTGGGATGTATAGAATATAAAGATCACTGTTCCGATCAATACGACCCAGGCACTTGCAGCTGTGAACGCAAGAAATTCATCCAGTATGTTATTTTTTACAAAATCAATGATGTGAGAGAGCATGATCTTGCTCTCGCCACCAATTGTAAAAGGAACGAGAAAAAAAACAAAACCGAAAAGCGATAGAAATATAAATTTCAACTTATTTATCATATAGTAACCTCCATTGTTTTCGTTTTTTAGAATAGCACACACCAGAATACATTACAATTACAATTACAATTTTATAATTTAAACATACACCAAACGGATATTTGGTGTATAAAAATACATAATAAGGATTAAAAAATTATGTATCATTCATATTCTTCTCAGTGATCTGGAATCCGATAAACTCCTGCCATTCCTCATAGATTTCAAGAAGGTCATCATCCAGATAACTTAAAGCCTTTTCTTTTATACTGTAAGGGACCCCGTAGTAAGCTTCAGCTATCGATCCGGTAATGGCCGAGATCGTGTCACTGTCTCCTCCTATAGATACAGCAAGACGAATAGCGTCCTCAAAAGAGGTGGCCTCTATAAATGCTCTGATTGCCTGAGGTACAGATCATTGAGATGAGACATCAAATCTATAGGCTTCTCTGATGTCATCCAGACTAAAATTCAAGGCATAGTAGTCCGCGTTTAATCTGGAAAAGATCGTACTTTTAGACAGACCTTTCCTGGCCAAATAAATCGCTAGAGTTACTGCTTCAGCAGCTTTTATCCCCTCCATGTGATCATGAGAAACCTTTGTCACTCTTGTGGCTATTTCCAGTGCATCCATCTCATTCCTGCCCACGTGACCGGCAGCACTGACCCGCATAGCTGCACCATTTCCATAACTGTTATAAGGATGAGGAACGTCACTGAAGATCCAGTCTAGAAAATGACCTCCGAAGCCACATTGCGGATATTTTCGACCAATCTTCTGCATGTATAAAACTGCGGACTCTTCAAGCATTTCGTAATCTATGGTATCAAAATCATTTACATTAGAAGATGCATCTTTGTTTCTCTCTGTCTCCATGATCGCCTTGCCCACAGCAAGCGTCATTATACTGTCATCAGTCGGCCGGCACTCTGGAGTAAACAGCTCGAAATCCTTGCCTTTATGCTCAGTATGTTCAAACCTTGACCCCACTATATCACCAACAATAGCTCCAAGCATTACACTTCCACCTTTCATGTCACATACTTTATTATACTTGAATATATATTAAGGGGTCATCTATTTAGACTTTTAAACTTAGCTCTTCAGGTCTCTCCACTCTTAATGCGTTACCGGAAAATCGTTTTCCTCTTCGTTAAAGCTATTTCTTATGGCTTTTAATGCAGTAAAAAGACTCGATCCCTATTCGGAGATCGAGTCTTACTCGACTGTATGATTTTGACCGGCTATACCTCTTTGGCCACCCAGTGATGTGGACTGATTTCAATAAATCTGCTTTTTTCAAGATCAAATCCTTCATCATCCAGTTGCTCGATCGATTCATGGGTCGCTTCGTATTGGGGGTCGGGTACAGGAATCGCGGATAGTAATTTCCGTGTATACGGGTGGATGGGATTATCAAACAGTTCTTGCGCATCAGCAAGTTCAACGATCTGACCGTTGTACATCACGGCGACCCGATCCGATATCTGTTTGACCATCGCCAGATCATGCGCAATGAACAGATAGGTCAAATTGAATTTTGTCTGAAGCTCTTCCAGTAAGTCGACGATTTGAATCTGTATGGAAGCATCAAGAGCCGATAGAGGTTCATCCAGTACGATAAATTCCGGGTCAACAGCTAAGGCGCGGGCGATCCCTATCCTCTGACGCTGTCCACCGGAAAACTCATGGGGATAGCGCTGTGCAAAACTTTTATCCAAGCCTACCAGATCAAGCAGTTCCAGGATACGTTCTGTCCGTTCCTTTTTATTTTTTGCCAGACGATGAACGTCGATCGCTTCTCCAATAATATCGATGATTTTCATACGTGGATTCAATGAAGCATAAGGATCCTGGAAGATCATCTGGATATGCTTGCGCATCGTTTTCATTTCTCCAAGAGATAAGTTATTCAAATCAAAGCCTTCGTAAATAGTTTCACCACTGGTCGGTTCATGAAGGCGTAAAAGGGTCCGTCCGGTCGTTGATTTTCCGGAACCCGACTCACCCACAAGACCAAGCGTCTCCCCTTCATAAATCGAGAAACTGATATCATTCACAGCTTTCAGGGTTTCTTTCTTGCCAAGCGAAAAAAATTTATTCAAACGGGAGACTTCGAGAAGTTTCCTGCGCTGACCTGAGCGTATTTCAGCGAGTTTCGTTTTATGTGATCCTGATTTTTCCTTATGCAAATTTGGGATGGCATCCAATAACATTTTAGTATAATCCTTTTTGGGATGCTCAAAAACAGTTTGCGTTTCTCCTGATTCAACGACCTGGCCTTCTTTCATCACGATCACCCGGTCACACATATTCGCAACGACACCGAAATCATGGGTGATCACTATGATCGAGGTACCAAACTTCTTCTGGATGTCCTTCAGTAAGTTCAGGATCTGAGCTTGAATGGTCACATCCAAGGCGGTAGTGGGTTCATCGGCAATAAGTAGGGCCGGGTTACATGCCAGAGCTAAAGCAATCATCATGCGCTGGCGCATCCCCCCTGAAAATTCATGAGCATACTGACTGTAACGTTCTTCGACTTTTGTTATACCGACTTGCTCCATTATTTCTTTCGCTCTGATTTCAGCCTTTTTTTTCGACAGTTTCTCATGATAGCGTAGCGTTTCTGTGATCTGATCACCAATGGTCATGGTAGGATTCAATGAAGTCATGGGATCCTGAAAGATCATACCGATGTCATTCCCTCTTATATCCCGCATGCCTTTTTCCGTCAAGGTGAGGAGTTCCTTATCCATAAAGGCGATGGAACTTTCCGGATGGATGTGCGCATTGGGAGCCAAGAGCTGCATGATCGAGCGTGCCGTGACACTTTTCCCGCTTCCAGATTCACCTACGATGCCGATCGTTTCACCTTTTTTAACGTCAAATGATACATTGGACGTTACTTGCTGCATGGTATCTCCTGTTGAAAAAGAAACCGATAGATTGTCTACAGTTAATAATGTTTCCATTGTCTACTCCTTCATTTTCAGGACTCAGTGATAGTGAGTCTCTCTTCTTCACGTGCTTTTTTAGAAATGTAACACTATTTGTCACAAAAAGAAACCTTTTTTCTCTTACCGGCAGTGGAGGTCCCCATTTTCTCTTGATTTAATACCATTATTCAATTGTGTTTCCAGTGATTCCTTACAATAAATCAGTATTTTTTTCAATTAGGCTTGACGAGTCCAAATACATCTGATATATTTACATTCAGTTGTACACAACCAAAAAGACGATAAAAAGAAAAGTACAGGTTGGATGAAAGTAAAGCGAGTCCCGGATAGTGAAAGGGGACCTGGATGAAAACCTGGAAGTGCATCTTGGAGTTATATGATCGAACGATTAAATCCTTAGATCATATCGGGTTTGCCCGTTACAGCATGTCGGTATATCCGTCTTTTTTGACGCCGTACCGAATCAAGAGTCATAAAGTTCTCCACAACTTATTTGTGGTCTCTTTATGTATTTTTAAGGTGGAACCGTAAAATTTCATATTTTGCCCTTAAGCAATCCTTCGTAACAGAAGATCAGTTGCTTAAGGTTTTTTTTATTGTAGTTATATATCCTAATAGGTTTTGACTTTAGTAAGGTCTTTTGAATAACTGAATGAAAGGAGGACATGTTCATGAAAAAAGAAGATATAAATAAACCGGCCGCTTACAGGTTTCTTGTAAGTGAAGCCTATAAAACGGCGTCGCAAGAACGCCATGTTTCCTGGGGACTGAAACTGTTGAGTTTTCCCTTTCAACTTCTTGTCCTGATCCGCTACCTCTTTAACAAACACAGGGACGAATCGAAACGCCTCATTTCTATAATTGAGCATCAATTCGAAGAAAGTGGGGAATCAGCTGAGTTAAAAAAAGAACTACTACGGCAGGAAGAAAGAAAAACAGCTTTTCTTGATCAGTCAGTCTCCCGATCCGATATCGAAAAGAATGCGGAGCATTACTATCAAAGAGCCAGACAGCGGGAAATAAAAAAACGGATCGATGACCAATACAGAAAATCAGATATCCGACCACAGGATTTTCTGCATGAAACGACGAGCTGGCTAAGAGAACCATTGGGTTTTCTGTTGTCTATTATACTTGGCTTCCCAATGTACCTGCTTCTATGGGTCGTATCTGTCCCTGTGATCCGCTATGTTGCCAATCGTCTTGTTGCCATGCTGTTCGTGATCGTCGGGGTTACAGTGATCGTATTTACGCTGCTCCATCTTTCGCCATCTGATGCAGCTTTGAATATCCTTGGGGAGCAAGCGACTCCTCAGCAGGTCGAGAATTTCAATCAGGTACATGGACTGAATGATCCGTATGTTGTACAGCTTTGGCGTACAGTAAAAGGTGTTTTCACCTTTGATTTGGGGATATCATTTGAAGGAAACGAACGAGTCGTTGCCACGATCATGCGAAGATTCCCAGTCACCTTGCAGCTCGCATTTTTTGCATTGATGTTTTCAGTTACTGTGGCACTGCCTTCAGGAATTTATGCCGCTGTAAAAGCCAATACGACATTTGATCACTTATTTATGTTTATCGCCCTGATCGGTATTTCTATCCCCAGTTTCTGGCAAGGCCTGATTTTCATCCTGACTTTCTCGATAAACTTGGGATGGCTCCCGGCAACATACAGTGCCTCTAATCTGGCATCACTCATCATGCCGGCTGTCGTCCTGGGCACAGCGTTAATGGCCTCCGTGGCAAGGATGACCCGTTCTTCTACACTGGAAGTGATCAACGAAGACTATATTCTGACTGCCCGGGCAAAAGGCTTATCCAGCAAGCGTGTCATTTTGAGACATGCGGTACCAAACGCCTTGATCCCCGTCATAACGATCATCGGTCTTCAATTCAGTGCCATGCTTGGTGGAGCTGCTGTTACCGAACAAGTCTTCAATATCAGAGGATTGGGCAGTTATATCGTCAACAAGCAGTTCGTTCCCGATATTCCCAGTGTCATGGGCGGCGTCATCTATATCGCCATCGCCCTGTCGATCGTCAATCTTATCGTCGACTTGATATACAGTTTCCTTGATCCACGTATTAGATCCCGAATTAAGAACAGCCAATGAAAGCAGGTGTAAATAATGAGATCTTATCAAACCAATCAAATCATTGAACAATTAAAGTTCAATAATGGCCTGACATGGGCTTATTCAATATTATGGCTGATATTGAGTATCGAACTGCAGCCCTTCAGCTTTTCACTGCCACTTCTGCTGATCGGAGCAGTAAACCTTGGGTTCAGTTTCATTCATCAGCTTTTACTTTATCGTGTCAGACAGAGCGCATTCAGGGCTGACAGAAAAACCGCAGTTGAGCGTTCACTGGCCGCCCTTATGATTTTCGGTATAGTGACCGGAAATCTGTTCACGTTCATTTCAGGTATCATGGCCTTCAAGAAATCCCTGAGTACCGGGCTGATATATTCTATTTATATGGTACTCGTAGATATGATGATCATTGCCGTGACCAGCTTGAACCTCTTCAAGCCTTTCGTTACAAATTATTATCTTGTCGGATTATCTGTCTTGATTATCACCTTAGTGTATCATAGTCTGATTCTTGCCTTCGGTCAGAAGATCTATAGCTGGAATCCTGGTGTTCAGAGAATTGCATTGGGTCTCCTTCTCTTATCCGGACTCACAGGCAATTTACTGGTATTTCTGGTCGCTGCTTCTTTTTATGCCGATAATCAGCCTTATTCAAAAGGAAAACGTCAGACCAGTATTCGCGAAAAACTGACCAGAAACCATGCGGCACTGCTTGGTCTATTGTTTATCTCGTTCCTTTTGACATTAGCTTTGACCAGCACTTTCACTTTCAGTTATTCATTTGCTGTTCAGAATGATTATGCTAATATCCTGCAGAATCCAAGTATCCAGTATCCCTTCGGAACAGATAATTTTGGACGCGACGTCTTTACCCGAATCGTTTACGGATCACAGATTTCTCTATCTGTCGGTGTTCTTGCTACAGCCATCCCCTTGCTTATCGGAGGGGCGCTCGGAGCCATTTCAGGATTTTACGGTCGGCAGACAGACAATATCATCATGCGACTTCTGGATATCCTTTATGCCATTCCTGGACTGCTGCTGGCCATTACGATCGTTGCCGCTTTTGGGGCATCAACGACTAATCTGATCATCGCACTGAGTCTTGGTTATATCCCATCTTACGCACGCACCATGCGGGCCAACGTCCTTCAGGTCACTAACCTGGAATATATCGACGCCGCCCGTGCACTTGGGCAGAACAATAAGCAGATCATCTTAAAACATGTTATTCCAAACGCGATGGCCCCTATGATTGTTCGCTCCACGTTGACGATCGGGACAGCCGTCATTGCGACAAGCAGTTTGAGTTATCTGGGATTAGGTGTGGAAGCTCATGTGCCGGAATGGGGCAATATATTGCGTATCGGTAGTCAGTACCTTGAAACGTACCCTTACCTGGCAATTTATCCCGGTCTGGCAATCATACTTCTGGTCTTATCCTTTAATTTTCTTGGAGATGGCATTCGGGATGCAACAGACCCACGATTGAACTAGCCCGTTCTAACTATTGGTAACAATTTTAAAAAAAGTAACATTATATTATAGGAGGATTTACAAATGAGAAGAAAACTATTACCTTTCCTGACGATCGCTGCGAGCCTTTCTTTAGCAGCTTGTGATGTTCAGACAGAGGACGAAGCGAATTCTATTCCAGAGGATTCCGAGTCAGTTGAGACAACGGAGAAAATATCCCTTGAACTTTTAGGTTCTGCAGCTGATGAGACGGATCTTAATATCGTCCGTGACCAGTTGAACCGAAACGGTTTCGATGTCACTTTAAATACTCAACCGGATTATGCGAGCTACCGCTCGTTAAGAGATGCAGGTAACTATGATCTGTCTATTGCAAGCTGGACAACAGTCACAGGAAATCCGGACTATGCTGTACGTTCCCTCTTTACCAGCAATGGTGACAACAGTATCATCGATGATGAAGAAGTCGATGCCCTGATCAATGAAGCCGCTCTGCAGACCCCGGATGAATATACTGAAACGTATGACGAACTGGAACATGAGCTTGTTGATCAAGAAGCTTATATCGTTCCTCTATATAACTCATTGAAAGCTCAGGCATTCAATCACGATCTGCTCGATCCGGATACCATCCGCCTTTCAAAATCTCGTGCTTTTGCCTGGGAACCTGTTTCCTATAATGACGAATCCATGAACGATTCAGAAACACTGATGCTGACTCAAACCATGAGTGATCTGACTTCTTTAGACCCGATCAAAGGGAATGACGGTTCCATCAATCAATTGAATACGAATATGTATGTCCGACTTGTCAACCTCACTGATGACGATGAGGTCGTTTCAGACGGTTCACTTAGCTACAGTCATGCGATAGCAGAAGGTAACTCTGATTACTATTTCGTTTTACGTGATGATATCAACTTTGCTGCAGTTGAAGACATGGAAGCTGTCGATACTGGAGACATGGTCAGCGGCTCTGACGTGATCTATTCGTTAAATCGTGCAAAAAATCCGGATGCTGTCCCTGATCACCGTACGTACAGTCTTCATGAACATATTGACACTGTCAGCCTGCTTTCTGACCTTTCAGAATTAGAAGAAACACAACTGACTGACGGCAGCGGTTCTGTTCTTGAAGCGCTGGAAGCTGAACTGGATGCACCGATCTCATCTGTTGTCGAATCTGCAGATGATGTAAATAATGAAGCCGGAAACTATCAGGTCATTAAACTGACAACGACTGAACCTTTCCCGCAAGTCTTGAACTACCTGGCTCACCAGTCTGCCGGCATCGTCTCACAAGAGCAGGTGGAAAGCATCAACACCTATGATATCGATAATTTCGACATCACAACCGATGTGCCCTATGGCGATCAGCGTGCTGTAACGGAAGGCGACACCTATGACAATCATTTGTATGCCAGCGGACCTTACATCATGATCCAGAAAAACGATTATGAAGCGACGTTCCAGAAAAATCCGGCATATATGAATGGGACGGAAAATGAAGCGAATATTGCCAATGTCACCGTTCGTTTCATTGGAGACGAAGACAGTGCCTTGTCAGCCTTGCGTTCAGAAGAAATCGACTTGATGTACGGCTTAGGCGAAACAAAATATGAAGTGGTTGAAGCTGAAGAAAACCTGACGCTGCAGAGCAGACAAAGTAATGGCGTGAAATACTTGATGATCAATGTAGACAGTGACCGTGACGTGGCTCAAAGTGCCGACTTGCGTAAATCCATTCTCTACTCCATCAATCAGGACGAAATCAGTGCAGCCTATGATGGGCTGAAACTAAAAGCTTACACAACAGTGACTCCTTTGGTAGATACAGGCAATGAACTGATTCCTGATCAGTCAAAAGTAGAAGAGTTCTATCAGAACTATGAAGATTCTGCTGAATAGTAAAATATAATTAAAAAGAGGGTAGGACAAAAGTCCTACCCTCTTTTTTTGCGTCTAGTAAAGAAAAAGCATTCTTCTAGCAGTATTGTGATGACTTTAATAACGCCCAGTCACTAGAAATAGTCTCAATAGTCATTTAGTGACCAGTTTATACTGTATCTTCCCAGGAACTGGTCTCAATAGCCATTTAGTGAACAGTTTATATAATATATCTTTAAGAAGTTGTCGTTATATAACTCAATCAATCATCAGAATACTTTTCACACTATAACAGTTTTTTCGGCCTTTTTCGTGTTTAGCTTTTTCAAGTTTCTTCGTATTGATTTTTTCATCTGAAGTAATGCCTGCGTCCCATGGTTGATTGCTTCCGTGTCCCTGTCTCTAGAAGATCATCCAAGCCGCCCGCAACAGTTCATCTACTTCTTCTGATGTGCAGTGCACCATTATAGACAGTGACGGATTGAACGTGAAATAAGGACCTGCACTGATGGCGGCAAAGGGCTGGCCGTCAAGTTCAAAATTCACAGCCGTTGAATCGCTTGATGGAATGTCTTCTAAAATATAGCTACTGGTGATTTTGGAATCATCGAATAAACTGACGTAAAACTCAGCGGCTATCTTTGCTTCGGTATCAAACCACAGATATCGGACGATCGCTTTCATGATCTTGCTCCTATCAAAAACGAAATTCAAACTTTTTGCATTCTCTTCTATCCTTATTTAACTCTTCAGCACACTGTTTCAACAACCAGCACTTCTCAACAAAAAAAGACAAGAATATGAAATCAATCATATCCTTGCCTTCAAATTAAAGTTTAAGTTAATTAAGCTTTAGTTACGTTTGCTGCTTGAAGTCCACGGTTTCCTTCTTCGATGTCGAAGTTAACTGTTTGTCCTTCGTCTAAAGATTTGAATCCTTCTTCTTGGATTGCTGAGAAATGTACGAATACGTCTTCTCCGCCTTCACGTTCGATAAATCCAAAACCTTTTTCTGCGTTAAACCATTTTACTGTACCTGTTTCCATTTTAAAAATTCCTCCTCGTGCCATTCAGCACAAATTATTTACATTATTGCTTAAAGGCCAATTCGGAATGCATTACACAGTTCGTTGTTTGTCTCTTACAATATGTTAAACCTAGTATAACATACGCCTAAGGAAAAGCAAACTTATTTTGGCATTAGACACAATTTTGACTCAATCCTCGGCCCTTAACTGTATAACTTTATCTATACTTCCTTTCACTTCAATGGTTTCTCTGTCTTTAACCATAGAAAATGAATACAGTTTTTTTACCAGTGAATACTTATTATCAACTAGACTATTAAACTGCAGGCACTTATCTTTCCTGGAAGTCGTCAGGTTTACTTAGTTCATCAAATTTCAGACTATCCAGATAGTCCATATCCCCTTGAGAAAGTTCAAAGTCGAAAATATCAGCATTCTGTCTGATCCGTTCTTCATGTACAGATTTAGTCAGTGTCACGAATCCATGCTGCAGACTCCATCTTAAAAGGATTTGAGCGATCGATTTACCATACTCAGAGCACATAGCCTGAACTTTGGTATTCTCTTCCATATATTTCATTGGAGATAGAGGTGACCAGGCTTCAATAACCATGTTCTGCTTGCGGCTCATCTCGACCGTATCTTCCTGAAGGACGCCTGGATGGAGACGGATCTGGTTGACCATGGGTTTGATCCGGCAGTTCTCCTCGATATTTTCAAGATGAGGGACAGCAAAATTACTTAAACCGATCGCTTTCAGTTTCCCTTCGTCATACAAATCTTCGAGTGCCCGCCAGGTATCGATATTATCCTGTTTCCAGTCTCCACCATTTTCTTTGACGACTGGCCAGTGAATCAGGAACAGATCAAGATAATCCAGATCCAGTCTTTCCAGTGATTCTTCAATGGTCTTTCTGGCTCTGTCATAACCGTGATTGTTGTTGTTAAGTTTACTTGTCACAAAAAGTTCTTCACGGGGCACACCACATTCTTTGATCCCTTTTCCGACGTACTCTTCATTCTTGTACATCTGTGCTGTATCGATATGACGATAGCCTTCTTTAACTGCATTCACCACTCCCTCAACAGCTTCCTGCGGGTCGGTCACCTGCCATGTCCCGTAACCCAGGACAGGGATTTTTACACCGTTTGATAAGGTGTATGTATCTTGTAAACTTGCCATGTTTATTTCCTCCTGTTTATTTAGTGTAAAAGAAAACGTTCCTTCTATCATTATAACGAAAATTTGATTAAAAAATAAACAATCTGCACCCATTACTAAAAATACTCTCTTCTTATCTAACCTTATTATAGACAAAAGCCCAGAGTTATAATTCTCTGGGTTCCCTCAAGTGTGATAAACACAAAACTATTTTACTCTGTTTTCTTCTGCCTTTATTTTAGCCAATACGATTTTGATTTGATCATACGTTATCGATTCGTCCACTGCTTCTTTGATAGGTTTTAAAAAGTCGCGGCCGACTTCTGATAGAGCGTTCCTGATTTCACTTTCTGCCACTGATGAAACCAAACGTTCCAGATCAATGTCCTTGCCGCTTTCTATCCACTTACAGATATGATTCACTATGGTCATCGGAGATAAGCCTCTCAAGTCAGCTATCTCAGCGATCGACTGCCCTTCATTGAAATATGTGACCGTTTCCTCTACTGTATTCCTGAAAGTTCTTGATGTTGATGTTTTTACCGGTTCGACCACTTCTTCAGTTTTTACATTAGTCTGTCTTAATGCTTCCACATCCAGGTCGTGACTCTCTACGTATTTATTGATCAGCGCAAGAAATGCTTCGCCATATGCCTGAATTTTCACGTCTCCTACGCCGTTTGTTTCTAGAAAAGCTGCTTCAGTTAATGGATACTTCGCTGACATGTCGATCAGACTTCGGTCAGTGAAGACGATAAATGGCGGCTTTCCTGCTTCCTGGGCGATTTCTTTACGGAGAGTTCTAAGTTCCTCGTACAGATCTTCATCGTAATGTTCTATATTCTCAACAGTTTTTTGTTTAGGCGCGGAGTCCTGCTTCAATTGTTTTCGTATAGATAATGTCACTTTTGCCTGAAGCAAATCGTTCGTCTGCTGGGTAAACTTGATGATCGGGTAGCTGTCCCCGCTCAACTGCAGATACCCTTCACTCAGCATGATGGCGATCATATCCTTAATGTCGCCATCGGTATACTCCGACATGATCCCATGCGTGCTTAATTCATCGAAACCTAACTGCTGTATGCGTTTAGTGTTCTTTCCCCGAAGGACATCTGTTATCAGTCCCGTTCCGTAAGTCTGTTTCATCCGGTAAATGCAGGATAATATTTTCTGGCTCTCAACTGTGATATCTGTTATGACCGATTCGCCGTCACAATTCGAACAGTAATCACACGCTTGCCACTGCACTTTCTGGTCAAAGTACTTCAGTATGCTCTTTCTCAGACAATCGCCGGTTTTGCAGTAGGTGATCATCGCATTCAGATTCTGCCGTGCATAAGGGGAGTTTCCCTGTTCGATCAGCATGGTGTTTGTAATGATATCCTGAGCGGAATAGAACAGGATAGCTTCTGACGGTGCCCCATCTCTTCCTGCACGCCCAGCTTCCTGATAATAGCTTTCCATATCCAGGGGCATGTTATAGTGAATAACGTTTCGGACATTTGATTTGTCGATGCCCATCCCAAAGGCATTCGTGGCAACCATGATCGGCTTCCTGTCATAGAGAAATTCCTCCTGATGGCGAGTCCTCTCGTCTGAACTGATCCCTGCATGATAATAGGTTACGGGATAACCTTTTTTCATTAAAGTGCTGTATACTTTATCCACATTTTTCCGTGTGTTGCAGTAAATAATGCTCGATTCTTTCTTATCGATGATTTTTAATAATTCGGCTGCTTTTTTTTTCGGTTTGACTACTGAAAAATATAAATTCGGCCGGTCAAAGCTTGCTATATGCTTAAATGGATCATTTAGTCTCAACTGATCGATCATATCTTCCTGGACGATTTTCGTCGCCGTGGCCGTGAAGGCTGCAAAGACCGGACGGGAAGGCAAAACAGCCATGAGTTCGGGAATCCGCTGGTAACTCGGTCTGAAATCGTGTCCCCATTGAGACACACAGTGGGCTTCATCCACTGCAATCAAGTCGAGATTCCATCCGCTGGCGTAAGACATGAACTGATGATTCCCGAGGCGCTCGGGAGAAACATAAAGCAGATCCAACTCTCCTCTTGACGCCTCTTCCATGATCATCTGCTGGTCCGTATAAGATAGCTGGCTGTTTATGTAAGCTGCTCTCACACCCATTGTCTGCAGGGCATCCACCTGGTCTTTCATCAATGAAATCAATGGTGAAATGACCAGTGTCAGACCGTCCATAGCTATGGCAGGGATCTGGTAACACAGGGACTTCCCCCCGCCTGTCGGCATGACCCCAAGGACATCTTCACCTTTTAATATGGCTTCGATAAGCTCCTGCTGTCCCGGTCTGAAGGCATCATAGCCGTAATAATGTTTCAGTGTCTCAAAAATATTTTTCATGTTTCCTCCATCTATCGTTTATTGCAACGAACGGTTCATGTCTCTTTATACTTGTCGGCCAAATTTTCCAGTGCTGTACCCTGCATCCGATAAGTCGTCCAGTCTTCCATTGGAACAGCCCCCATTTTCTTATAGAAACAAATCGACGGTTCATTCCAGTCCAGGCAAACCCACTCAAGACGCCCGTAACCTCTTTCACGTGTCAAATTCGCCAGGAAAGTAAAGATTTTCCGTCCGAAACCTTTCCCTCTCATCTCTGGTTTTATGTACAAGTCTTCTAAGTAAAGACCCGGTTTCCCGAGAAATGTTGAAAAATTAGGGAAGAATAAGGCAAAGGCTACAGGTTCATCCTGATATTCACCAATGATCACTTCGACCATTTTTTTCTCAAACACATACTCTCTTAAGCGCGCTTCTGTCGCAACCACTTCATCCAGCATCTTTTCATAGACGGCCAGCTCTCTAATCATTTCCAGAATCAGATCAATATCTTTTTCTTCCGCAAAACGTATTTTAAACTGCTTCCCCTTCAAATCTCTTAACATCTTAGATATGCTCTCCTTTTATACTTCTTCCTTCAAGCGTGAGGGCCAAACTCACCTTTGAATGTGTAGCGACAAATTTCGGTTGTCTCGTTCTGGTACTCACTGATTCCCCGGTATCCTAAAACAAACCCGCATTTTTCGAGCACTTTCTGAGAGGCGATGTTTTCCCCATGACAAATACCATAAACCGTTTTTATATCGAGCTGTGCCATGACCACAGGTAGAAATGCACGTAAAGCCTCAGTTGCATACCCTCGACCGGTATAGTCTTTTGATATATGATAACCGACCTCCCACTTATCACCCAACTGAAGTAACTGCACGTATCCTATATATTTTTTATTGTTGATCAGTATAGGGTAGACAAACGGTCCTGCCGGATTTTTATAGGCAATAATCAGCTGCTCGACAGCCTCTTCCGCTTCATTTTGTGTTTCGAACACTTCATCAGGTACAAATCGTCGTGTATCCTCATCAAGCGAACCTAAATAGACGCTCTCACTCATATTTCTTTCAAATTCGGTTATGACAACCCTATTCGTTTCAATGAACATTTATTATCTCAATCCTCCTGCTGATACTATAATTAAAGGTGACTCGTTCAGATCTTGACCTGGTTTAAAACCGCCATCCTAATAAATACCAGCCTATAAAACCAACGATCATCGCACCGACAACGATCCATACTGTCCAGCTTACTTTTCTTTCATGTTTGCTGACCTCTTTGCCTGCGGTCATGCGCTCGTAGGCAGTGACCATCACGACTAAGATAAAAACGAGCCCTATGAAAATACCCAATTTCCCACCTCCATTTTTTAACAATCAATATAGTGTACATCTAGACGATTGAAACATAGCATCAGACTTTATATTCCAGCTGACAGTCAAAAGGCTCATCTGCAACTAATTTTTCGCTATATTCCTCAGCTTCTTTGCAGCCCACATTTTTATAGAAAGCTATGGTTTCTTCTGACGAGTGAGCAGAAATATAAAGTTTTTCAGCACCCATTTTTTTGGCTTCTCTTGAAGACAAGTCAAATAACTTTTTCCCCAATCCTTTGTGTCGATAACCATAGGAAATATGCAGACTCGAGAGCTGCAGATACTGATGTTTGGAACCTAACCTTTCATTCTCAACAGATGAAAAACCGACCAGCTTGCCTTCCTTAAAGACGCCAATGACCACTCCACTCGCTGCCAGTGTGCCTTTCAGATCCTCTGTCAGTGATTCATAGTCTTTTTTATCCCACTGTTCCTTGAATGCTATGTCCTTCAGTAACCATTTGTCTTTCTCAAAACGCCAGCAGCGTGTAACTTCCTGGAAGCGATCAAAATGCGAAAACAGGTCAAGACTTAAATCCGATGTATTCAACTTTTTGTACTCGTAATCCTGTTCCATTCATGTCACTCCATTCATCATTATTTTTTAAAGATTCGATAACAGGTCTCTAGCAAGTTGTTCTCGGCTTAAATATCTGTATCGTGCGCTCTCAGCATCATCCTGTCAACCCGTTAAGGTCAAATGTAAGCTTCGTGATTTGGGCTTTTCTGTCCGGGGTATTAACTTTTTAGGCCAAGTGATCAACATCGTATTTCATCAAATAATCAGTTTGTTCATCATCGCCTAGTTTAAAGACATGCTTATCGAACGCGACAAATCCGCTTTTTTCGTAAAAGTGTATAGCTTCCGTATTCTTTTCCCAGACTCCCAGCCAGACAAAGTCCATCTGCCTGTTTTCAGCCTCTTCGATAGCCTTATCCATCAGCTTGCGGCCGATACCCTGCTTTTTATACTTTTTTAATACATAGAGCCGCTGGATCTCCAGAGAATTGCTATACCCTTGTTCTGTCTGAGCATCCTCAAGATTCAATTTCATATAAGCCGCTACGTTGCCTTCCAGTTCCACAGCATAAAAGAGTGAAGCTGGGTTGGCAAGCTCCTGTCTTACCTGTTTTGTATTGATATTTTCCATGAGGTAATTTTCAATATCTTCTGCTGTATTGTCAGGTCCGAATGTTTCAACAAATGTTTTTTCACTGATGGCTTTGATTTTGTCTAAAAAATCCAGTTCAACCTCTTTGATTATCAGGTCACTCATTATAATCCCGCCAGTTGGCTTATACTCGCTTTTCTAACTATATAAAACAGGTAGTTCAAGCTGCTTCTTATTCATTATATAAGACACGACATTAAATATAAACACCGCTTCTTCCTGTTACCCTAAATGCTACATGAAACTGCCTCTATTCCTTTCAGCAAACTCCCGGAAACTGGTCGGTTTTTTACCAGTCAGTTTTTCAAACTCGTCTGTCACTTTTTCTGCTGTCCCTAGTCGCGTCATCAAATAGAGTGCCATGGTCACGTTGACATATTTCTTGTCTAATCCCCGATTATTTATATAGTGACTGCGGTAGCTTAAGAATCCGGGATCGGCATATGATATATGCTTCTTTGTCACCTGACTCAATAGCTCTGCCACTTCAAAGTAGTCCAGTGACTGGGGACCCGTTAATGTATGAGCCGTGTTTTTATATCTTTCCGGATCTTTAAGTACTGTTGCTATGGCCAGTCCAATGTCTGCGGCATCGATAAAGCTGGTTTTACTTTTACCCGCCGGCACAAGGATCTTATTGTTTTCTTTTATTTCTTCAGCATGAATGCCGGATAAGTTCTGCATGAAAAAGCCGGGGCGGATATGCGCAAAGGGAAGACCCAGTTCAGAGATATATTTCTCAATTTTATGATGCGGAGGAATCGGATTCTTTTCAACGCCCATTAACGATAAAAAAGAGACGAGTTTTATGCCATGTTCCTTCATGATTTGAATAAACGGATAGAGGTCTTCTGCTTTTCCCAAATGAGGCGGTCTCATAAGAAATACTCTATCTACTTCCTGCAGTGCAGCATCGAAGGTTTCCTCTTTCGTGAAATCCAGTTTCACTCGTTCGACATCTTTGCCATATATCTTAAGGAGTTTCTGTGTATCAGTGCCTGCAACGACGATCGATGCGTTCATTTTGAGCAATTCATTTGCAGCGTATTTCCCTACGGTTCCGGATGCTCCTGTGACAAGTATTTTCATATTAATCCGCCTTTTCTAATATAGTGTTTGCTTTTTCCATCAAACCAATAAATGTACAGAAATCATCCACGCCCATTTCATTTTTAAGTGTTTCTACTGTTTTGATGTAATCATCAAACGTTGTGTCCAGAAGTTTTTGACCAGCTTCAGTTACTTCGAGAATATAACTGCGCTTGTCTGCTTCTGACTTTCTTTTCTCAAGGTATTCTTTGTCGACTAATGCATTGACCATTGACGTGACAGAAGGCTTGGCGATCTTAAAAAAATCGCTGACCATAGAGGGTGTGACAGAAGCATTCTGTTTTCGGATGAAGATCAATACGCCCATTTCACTTGATCTGACAGATATTTCTGATTTTGTGTTCATTTTCAATCGGCAAAACATCCCGATGATGTCTGCGCTGTAAAGTAAATACTCACTCATGATATACTCCTTAGGTTTTTAGTTAGTCTGACTAACTAAATTTTAACTTTACATTACTTGAATGTCAATCTTCAGCTTTAATGTAAGAATGATTTTGATTTTATTTTCTCAAGAGATAGCTACCCTCTATTTCTCATGAATAAAAAAGCGCTGATGAATGAGCGTGTACATCATTCATCAGCGCTTGCTTTAGTAAAGTGCTATTAAAAAATCCAAGGAAAGATAAAGGCGACAATGGCTGCCCATAATCCGTATATTGGTAAGTACTTAGTCACAGCATTCTGAACAGGTATCAAATCTGACTTGCCGGTCAGGAACCTGGTATATGCTATTCCTATCCAGATAAGATTAGCCCAGATCAGAACGTTTACACCCAAAACAGCCACCCGGTTTGGAGTAATGCCATAAGATGTCAGTCTGAATACTATCGCGGATAACGCTACTGTGTCGATGATCAGTGCAAGAAAAATCAGTGCACTGTTAACAAAATCTGAAACCATTCTTCTCCCGTCTGAATCACTTCCTGTAATGGTAAAAATAGTGAGAGCCAGTACAAGCAACAGTACGCCGTTAAAGGATAATAGAAAATCGCGGTCCATAAATGGATTTTCTCCAATCGACACGACCATGATCAAATAGGCGAGTAATGTCAAAAGAACAAGCGGACTGAAGATCTTAGCCAGGTAAGATGCAATATGCCGGCCGTATTCTAAATTTCGTATCACAAGGTATGAGGCCACGACCGTGAGTCCCGTTGCACCAAACAAGACGACATTCCTGAAGTAAAAATCCGCGATATCCAGACCGGCAAAGTAAAACAGCTGCATCGTCAAGCCGGTCAAGATCATCCCGCTGATCGCCATGCTGGCATAAATCACCGCAAATTCCCCGTTAAACTTAAGATAAGTCAGTCGTTCTCGCCCTTTTTTATATGCATTCCCTGTAAATGCCAGTCCCGTGACCACCCATAAGAATATGGGCAAATGCAGATACGCCAGAATGATGCTGTCCGATTCCTCCATCGGCAGAAGGTTGAGATAAACGAGTGACACAAAGAAGGCGCCTATGACCGTATATAAAATGCTTTTCTTCGGAGGATTTCTATACATAAAATATCCGGCTATAAAAGGCACGACACCAAAGACCAGGTTGATTGGTGTAATCAATTCTTCCAGCGCAAGGTGAAACAACCCGCGTGAAGTCAGCCCGGCAAGTAATGCCATGAATCCCATAAAAAGAAAATCCTTATTCATGAACCTTGCCTTCTTTGATCCAGTTTCTTCCTGATAATTCAACCGTTCGTGCCAGACAGCAAGGACCAGTGATTGCGCATTTCTTTCCCAGGCTTCCTCGAATGATCGTTTAAACGCATCCGGATCTTCCCGAAAAAGCTTCTCCAGTTCATGCGGGTCATCGATGTTGGAAATGACCTGATTCCTATTACCCATAATTGAACCTCCTCATGTTATTATCCATTCTGATAAATATATGTACCATTAACGGAGTATTTTGACACCTTTATAGTAGCAGGTATTTTATTGATAAACAATAAATAACCTATGAATATCAATATATTTAATGAAATTTTATAAAAATAGGCGCCGCTCCTATGGGAGCGACGCCTCTAATGATTATTCAGTTAGTTTTCTACAGAAACACTGACGATCTCGTCTGTCTCTGCTTCCAGATTTTTCTCAAATTCATCCAGCAAGTCACGTACCTGGTCTGTCGTCTTCGTTTCCATCAAAGCGGTTCTCAAGCCACTAGCTCCGCGAATCCCACGGACATAGATTTTAAAGAAGCGACGCAGTGGTTTGAATGACTGCTGCACTTCTGCTGAAAACTCATACTCGTCAAAGAGATCAAGATGCAACCTTAAAAGTCCCAGCATTTCCTCGGCGCTATGTTCCCTTGCTTCTGTTTCAAAAGCAAAGGGATTCGTGAAGACACCGCGACCGATCATGACACCGTCGACACCATATTTTTCAACGAGTTCCAGTCCCGTTTGACGGTCTGGGATATCGCCATTGATGGTGATCAGTGTATCCGGCGCCACTTCATCTCTTACTTTGACGATATCGGGGATCATTTCCCAGTGCGCATCGTACTTGCTCATTTCTTTTCTCGTACGCAGATGGATCGACAAGTTCACGATATCCTGCTTCAGCAAGTGAGTGATCCAGTCACGCCATTCATCCAATTTCGTATAACCCAGTCTCGTTTTCACACTGACCGGTAAGCCCCCAGCTTTAGCTGCTTCGATCAGGTCGGCTGCGACTTCAGGACGACGGATAAGGCCTGAGCCTTTGCCTTTTCCAGCGACGTTGGGCACCGGGCAGCCCATATTGATATCGATACCGGCAAACCCGGCTTTGGCCATATCGATACTCATCTCGCGGAAGTATTCCGGCTGATCGCCCCAAATGTGAGCAACCAATGGCTGTTCATCTTCTGTAAAGGTCAGTCGTCCACGCACACTATTGCGTCCTTCAGGATGGCAGTAGCTGACTGTATTGGTGAATTCAGTAAAAAACACGTCCGGTCTGCCAGCTTCAGCGATGACATGGCGAAACACGACATTCGTCACATCTTCCATCGGCGCCAGGATAAAGAACGGTTTCGGTAGATCTTTCCAAAAATTTTCTTTCATCATATATAATCCTTTCGCTATTCAAGTCTTATTTAGAGGTATCTGTAGTTTTCTAAACATCTACTATCATTATCAAGATATGTTTTCATGAGAAAGTAATACATATCTAACCTTATCTATTTTAACTTTTACAGCGATTTTGTCAAATGTTTGAGTGTCCCTTAACCGATTGAGGCCGGTATTTGTGACCATTTTTTTACTAACAACTAGTTATTCTGATTTTTCGAGTCTAAGAGTGTTCCCACAACGATCCCGATCAGCATCCCGATGCTTGAACCGATCGGGATAGCAAAGAGCATCCCTGAGTCTATTCCACCTAACAGGCTCGTGACTAAGATCCCTACTGCGCTGCCAGCTACCAGACCCAAGCCAACACCTAGACCTAAATAATAATTTTTGTCGTGTTTGTTTTTATCAGTCATACTTATCTCTCCTAATGATTCTAGCATACCACTTATATCTGCAATTATAGAGGTAAATACTGTACTTGAATGAGTATAATGTTCAACAGCATCATTTTTAATCAAAGTAGATATTCGGTTTCGCAGACGATACTTCGTTGACGTAAAGCGACTCGTACGGAATCTCATCGATATATTCAGAGAAGGCTTCGGCCGTACCGTACACACGCACACCATACGTCTCCACGCCATGTTCTTCAACGTACTTCAAAGAATTCTTATAAAATTCCGTCTTATGAGGGGTATAGTCAATAATCTCGACAAACTCTTCCCTGTCAATTAACCAGCTCAACCGTGATTTAAAGTGTGTTTCATATGCATCCGGGAACATGATTTCAGGATCATGAAATTCTTCCCAGACATCATGAAGCATGAATAACGGATATTGCTCCGTATCAGGACTCATGTTTGAAATGGGCTCATCATCAGTATTCGGATTAAACCCTATTAAATGCATAGGATGGTTGTCACTCCAGCGTGTTTTAGGTTCTGTTGTTCTGACACCTGCCCATACGATATCCAGTTCAGGGTAGCCATTGACGAGTGAGTAAAACTCACTCATCTTAAGATCATCCTCGAAAAGTATACTCATAGAAATATAAGTCAGGTCATTCAGTTCATTTATATAATCTTGCGTGATCTCATTTTGTCTTTGTGTCGACCATTCATCCATTTCTTTAGCTTCATCCGATGCATCTTCAGGCGTAGGACGTAGGATATCTTCAAATCCTTTCCAGACATCAAACCGATTTCCGTCACCAAAAATACCATCGAAAGCATAAGTTAACTCTCCTCTTCTCATGTCGATAAAATACCGCTGTGTGTCACTTGTAAAAAGGTTTTTCAAGGGATAGCTCACTTCATATGTTCCAAATCCCTGAGATTCCTGGAAAGTATATGAGCTGACGACATACCCTGGCATATTCAAGTCAACATACGCTGTCATATCGTAAAAAAAGTCAGGATATTCTTCTCTTTCTGATTGAGTAACTGCAGTAGGGTCATAATAGAACTGATCTACGACTGCTGAAACACCGTAAAATATGCCAACATACAGTAAGATCACGATAAATACAGATATCATCACAACCTTTGCAAGCCTGCGATTGACCAGCTTTTTTATATCTTTCGTTTCATCTGCATTCTCTATAGTTTCTTCAGGATATTCATCTTTCTCTAAAAAATCGTCCGGCAGCTGTTCAGCATAATAGTCTTCAATGGACGCATACTTTTCCAGCTCTTTTTCGACGATCGCTTTCTCTTCTGCTGTAGCTGTTCCCTCTTTATAACGCTTTAATAACTCTTTAAAATTCATACGGATCCTCCTTCAATGCTTTTCCCAGTTTCTTGCGTGCCCGGTAAAGTGTCGTTTTCGTATTGCTTTCCGACCAGCCGACCGTCTCTGCGATCTCCTTGATACTCATCTCACTGTAGTAATAAAGATAGATGACCTCCCGGTAACGATCCGGCTCCAGTTTCATCAGGTGGTCATATAAACGCTGGTCTCGTTCTTTATGTAGATAACTCTTTGCCGGTCCTCTTTGAGACATTTGTGGTAAGACCTTTTCATAATCCCCCATCGATACAGAGGCGTGTTTCTTTCTTGTCAGATCGATGAAGTGGTTCTTCAGCACCCTGAAAAGCCAGTACTTGAACGATCCTTTCGGTACGTTCGAGGCGATAAAGGCCTTGTAGAAGGTTTCACTGACGAGGTCTTTTGCTAAGTCTTCATCTCGTGAGAGACTCAAGGCATAGAGATACAGGCCTTTACGATATTTTTTATAGGCGTTATCCATGGCATCCGACTTCATCTGAACCCTCCTTTCACTCTATATACGTTTAACTTTGGAAAAGGTTACACTTTTTTATCATTCTTTTTTTATAAGAACATTCACTCTATACAAAATCTACTCTCTTGATAATCTTTGAGGGCTTATCGGTACAAGTGAAAGTGGATTATCTATTTACTTGTTCCAAATAGACAGTTGTGAGACAAGTGACAAGATCAACAGCATCCACTTGTACCGCAAATCTGTATTCGGTACAAGTGTCTGTACTTTAAGGAGTCACATCTACCAAATAAGTCTTCTTTAAAGTCAATAGGAGTTATTTTTCGTCTGGCGAAAATCTTCCTTCTTTATCACCGGCTTATTTAACGATGTACTAGACAGATAGTCCTAATATGACAGTGTGAGTTGAACCTATCGTTTTATCTCTTACTATACTATAAAAAAAGCTGTCTCTGTATGGACAGCTTTATACATATTCTAAAAATAAAGGAAAAAAGTGCGCGGCAGCATTCACAACTTTGTGCCCACAAATCATAGTCCGCCAAAAGTTGTTTCTGCCTTCTCATTTTCCGCGATTTTGTAGCTGTTTCTTCCATCTTTTTTTATACAATACATCGCTTCATCACTTTTAGAAATCAATTCATCTACAGTTTCCCCATGAACAGGGTACACACTTATCCCGATACTTGCGCCTATATGGCATTCGTTACCATTTACTACGATTGGTTTAGTCAGTTTGTCTAAAATTCGCTCTGCTGTATGCTTGATGTGTCCTTTTTGGGCTTTATTTAATAATACAACAAATTCATCTCCACCGATTCTTGACGCCATATCCTTCGAGTGAATTGACTTGCTTATTTTTTCTGAAACTTTTTTTAATAATTCATCCCCAACCTGATGTCCAAAACGATCATTCACTGTTTTGAAATAATCCAGATCAATGAACATGAGAGCAAAAGAGTCATGATTTTTCTCTGCTCTCTCGATATAATCTCCCAAGGCTGCCATAAAATGTCTTCTGTTTGACAGACCTGTGAGCGCATCATAATTAACGAGAGTATTGAGTTGTGTGTTTTTTTCTTCCAATAGCTTTGCATATTTTTTTATTTGTCCCAGAATATCGAAATATTCATACTTCTCTTTGCCGGTATAACTGTACAGCAGGCCGAAACCCATGACGATGTAACTTAACAGGAACAGATTATGAGCAAGCCACCAGACTGAACTCCAAGGTGTCGAAATCATAAACATAATCGTTGATTCCATGATCAGACACAGTCCGATCAAGAATGAAAGGATCGTAATATTCGATTTCACTTTATAAGAATAATAATATTTCAGCGCATTGATGCCTATGAAAATCAAAGTGATGACTTTTGTCAGTATAGCAAAATATGTATCTCTCAAATCGGAATGTTTAAAAGCAGGAAGTATCTCCGGATTGAATACCGCATAATAGGAACCCCCGGACAGTAGGATCAATAAAAAGAGCAGCATGTAGCCATTAAAGTACTTTCTGATTCGATCATTATGTTCCAGCAAAGTATCTGGAACAAACAGCATCAACGCTAACCAGAAGCGACTTAAATCACCGAATAAAACAAACACATTTATATTATCTATAATATGCGGAAAATTGAAACGTTGGGCTATGGCCGTATCTGGGGTAGTCAATGCATGGAAGGTGTAAAACACGCCTACACCGAGAAACCCTATAGCAATAAAAAATATTTTTGTGACTCTGCTCTTTTTATATTCTTTGTAGGCACTGAAGCCAACTAGCAACGCGATTGCGGAGCTAAAGATCACGTAATAAAAATGCAAGTCTATATTCATGCTCATTTCTGATACATTATTGACTAAATAATAATAAACGACCAGAGGTAAAATAATGAAGAGACCTGCTGTTACATTGATTTTTTTATTTGATAGCATTCTGTTTCCTTTCTAAAACAAAAAATTCTCGGACGGTGATATGTATATGATGATCAGAAGAATATGAGGACCTTCAATTACAACGAAACTAATTTATGCAGCCGAAGCCTGGCGTCACTTAAAGGGTGATTTTTACCAATTTAAATAAAAATATCACAAAACCGTCAATATAACGTTCGTGATATTAATCACTCGACTAATTATACAGAGTCTGATCTTATAGTGTCAACAATCGACTGGTGTTAAAAGCAGCTATATCAACACACACTTGTTGCATCGTTTTTTCGTTCATTTGTGAAAGTCATTTCATTAACTGCTGTGGCTTACGCGCCAATTATCCTAACTTAAAGGTCTGATCATTAAATGTATAACCGATCGACCTCTTCAACTTACATTCTTGTATAAAGTAATTATCATTCAGCATCCACGGAAAAAAACTTTTGAAATCTTGATGAAGAAAAATACCGTCCGATCAAGGTTATATACTCCTTGACCGGACGGTATGTCTGTTTGCAAAGTTCCCAGTGGCTGCTAAAAAGATATTCAAACTCTTCTCTCTCAAACTATGAATCGACCCTGGCGAGTAGGACCCTGCTTTGATTTTCTAGTGCAATGCACTGCCTGTAGTCACCGCTCAGTAAGAATAGAGCCACGCCTGATACAAGCTGTTTTATAATGTCTACTGAAGAAAATGCTAAGTTGAGTTGTCACTAAAAGGTGGACGTTCGGACTTCTCATGTTCAGTTGTCGCTTGAGAAGGCCTAAAAACAGGCTGATAGTGACCAGCCAGAGGACTATCTCATTGGAGCAGTCAAAAGACCCTCTTTTACGTGACTGCCCGAAATAATCAAGCGTCTGAGTAGTCACTACACTGCCCAATAGTCCCCACCCGCTAAGTTCAAACAATCGACTTGGCAGAAAGTTTTGACTATACGTAACTTTCATCAAGCTGTAAAAAGTTCAGTGGTCATTACTGACTTTAATCAGGTCTGCCCATAATGAAATCAGCCCGTTTTCCTTTTTTCAAAAAACAGTAAAAATACCTTATGAGTTACGGATTGCAATACTGGCAGTTGCCTGGGTCTGCTTCCTTTATTCCCTCAGGATATTTTTCTTCTTCACTATAACCACATTTACTGCAGTTATAATGATATGACAAGGTCAATTGAGTAGGTTTTTTACACCATTTACACGGCAGCCCTTTTGTTCTGTCTGTTATTTTAAATCCGGGCCATTGGCAACTTGGGCAGAGACTGGTTATGTTTTTTACAAGATCCCTAGTCGCAGCCTCGATATTTTTCATGCGCTTTGGATTGTACAATGCTCGCATATCTGTCTCCAGGAAAATTTCATTATCAGCTGATTCCTCTAAAGCATATAAAACTGCCTTTTCCAGGTTTTCCTTGGTTGTGATCCCCTTGATCATCTCATTTGGATCCTTTGAATGTTCACTTACCTTTACTACTATACCCGTTTCGGGAAAACCGGCAGATAGAGCAAATTCATAGGCGTCTGTAAAGTTTTTCACTCGCTTATGTTTGAAATCCGTTTCTGTCGTTGCTGCCATACCGCTGATTTCGATATCATTCTCTTTGTCTATCAAAAGGACGACTTCACGGTTAAAAGGTATAAAGGGAATATGAGGATGTGGTCCAAATGTCCCTTCACTCGCAATAGCTAAGGACTCGTTATATAACGCTAGGGCCCCTTCAGCTTTACGACGCGCTGCTTCAAACTGCCCGCCGATACGATCGACGTCTCCTGTAAAGGTCCCATACTTATCTGAATTAAAACCTTTAGGAACAACGGTCTTGATTCCCAATTCTTTTTCTAATATAGGTGAAATAACTTCTTCTTTTTTGTGCATCGTCGCTAGAATACCAGTCCTGTTTTTAAACAGTGACTGCAAAACTTCCTCTTGCTCCATCATCCAAACTCCTTTTCAAACAAAATAACCCTAAACATCCATAAAATGTTACAAAAGTTCTATTAACCACTTGTCTATCATAGCAAATTATTTTCTTGAAAACATTAATTTTTTTGATTCCAGTTGTGTCTTCAGTTCACGCCTCAGACTAAAGCATACTTTAAAACAGTATGGCCTCTATGTATTTATTTTTCTTGATTTAATTTTTTATTCTTCCAAATAGACCAGTAACAGAACAAGCCCATTCACACTATTATTGAATGGGCTTGTATTGCATGTGTTGAATGATCAAAGAAAAGCTGCCTAGTTAACTGTCTATTGCATGTCTCTCAGAAATAGACAGAAACAGCGGGTCAGTGTAGGTATACTACAGCTAATTATTTGATTTTTCTCAGTAGATAGAGTAAATAAGGAGCGCCGATGAGTGTAACGACTAGACCGGACGGTATTTCTTTGGGCGTGATCAGTACACGCCCCAGAAAGTCCGCCAGGTTCAATAACAGTCCACCGATCATCATGCTCACAATCATCAAAGGTAAGTGGAAATACCCTATCAAACGGCGCGCAATGTGCGGAGCAAGCAAGCCTATAAATCCTATAGTCCCGACGATCGATACTGCTGCAGCACTCAATGCTGCTCCTGTAATGAGAGAAAAAGCGCGCACTTTGGTGATATAAAGTCCATGACTCGCAGCAATATCATCTCCAAAGGCCAAAGCGTTCAGTGAACGGGTCAGATATAGCGCTACCGGTACGAGTATAAGGAATAACATGAGAGCGAGATACACATCACTCCATCCTTTAGCATACGTGCTGCCTGAAAGCCAGACTAGAGCAGCACTGACGACAAGTCTGGCTCTCACGACAAAGATCTGAATAAGCGCAGAACCGACAGCAGAAATAGAAATCCCTATCAAGGCCACTAACATGGGCTGAAAGCCGGTTTTTGACGTAGTAAGAAATATCACCAGCATCGCAACCATAGCACCCAGTATTGCTCCTGCCGGCATCCAGATAATGGAAACCCCCGGGAACAGGACCAGTAAAACCATTGCTCCCACTCCGGACATGGAGGTAATACCCAGCACACTTGCATCAGCTAAAGGATTTCTAAGAACCCCTTGGAGTAATACACCACTGGCCGCCATCATAGCCCCAATGATAAATGTAATGAGGACACGAGGGATGCGAAAATTCCAGATGATCACAGATGTCCATTCTGAAATAGACGCCCAATTTGTTCCGTTATACGAGAGCGATATAAACATGGCTATACAGAGAACAAGTAGCAAGACGGGAAAGAGTCTTTTTAAAGCAAGCGGTCTTTTCGTTCCGCCCAGACTTCTTTCTCCTCTTTTTTGAGCGGTGGCTGTCCGGTAAGCCAAGAACATCAACCAGGGTCCACCTATTAATGCGGTCATCGCTCCTACAGGGATTTCCTGATCGGGTTGGATCAAACGAGCCATTACATCTGCAGCAACCAGTAGTACACTACCCCATAAAAATGAATGAGTCAGTAAAGCTCTGTGTCCTTTGATACCGATCAACCTGACGATATGCGGCGCCATCAAACCGATAAAACCGACAGCCCCTACGACGCTTACGGTGACAGCTGACAGCGTGATGGCAAGGACCCATGAGAACAGTTTGACCTTACCGACTGACTGACCCAGAGATGTTGCCAATTCTTCGCCAAGAGAAAAAGCATCCAATTCACTTCCGGTCAGAATAGCGGCAAGCAAGGTAACGAGAATAAATGGAAAAGCAAACTGGACACCTGACCAGTCAAGTTGTATCAGTGTACCTGACCCCCATAAAAATAAACCACTGGTTTCATTCTCATACAGCAGCTGCAGTGCTCCCGTCGCAGATGAAAACATCAGAGAAACGACCATTCCAGTCAACGCAACACGAACGGGCTCAAGTTCTCTTCCAGAAAGACTCAGTACGAGCAGAACGGATAAAATAGCGCCGAATACAGCTACAATGAAAGGGTGATTTCCCAATAGCCCGGGGAAAAAGATGACGGAAACGACAACAGCAAAAAAAGCGCCGGCATTGATACCGAGTGTGCTCGCTGAAGCAAGCGGGTTGTGAGTCATCGTCTGCAGGATCACACCTGCCGATGCCAATGCTCCTCCTGTAAGGATACCGATGACGAGTCGCGGCAATCGCAGTCCCACAACAATGTCCTGAACCCTTCCCTCTACCCAGACTTCAGTCAGAAGCTGTTGTAGACTATATCCTGCCTGGCCTTGCGTTAAATGAGTCATGCCTATCAAAGCCAGTAAAATGAACCCTGCAGAATAGGATACAAGGGACTCCTTATTACTAGAGAACACGTTTAATCTTCCACCAGAGTATTACTGATGCGTTCAGCCACCACTTTAGCTGAAAGCGGTCCACCAAACAACCAGGCATCTCCACCTAACGGATAAGTACGCTCCTCTTCAACAAAAAACAGTCCGTTCCAGACTTGATTATCTTTAAGCTGATTCTCATAAATATTATCACTATCCTGTACCACGTATAAGTAGTTTGCATCTTCATATTTTGTCAATGCTTCAACGTTCACTGTACTGAAGCCGTATACTTCAAACTCATCCGTTTCATGAACATTATTCAATCCGATTTTTTCGAGAATGACTGAGGCTAGAGCATTCTGTGTAAACAAACGGATCTCAGGAGCCTGACTTGCACTGAAGGCCTGCGTTAGAATGACATCATTCGTTTTCAGGTCAGCATCCTCGATACGCGCTTTTGCCGCTTCATATGTAGCATCAAGATCAGCAAGTACATCTTCGGCTTCATTCCGTTTTCCGACTGCTTCGGCTATTTCCTTAAAGGTTGACTCCATTTCATCGTACTGACTGATCGTTTCGTCACTTGGATACGGATCAAAAAACACAGTAGGTGCAATCGATTCTAGTTCAGTCTGTATGGCTTCATGTCTGAATTTGATTCCAATGATCAGATCCGGTTCAAGCTCGGCAATGGCCTCCAAATTAGGTTCCTGACGCGTCCCGACATCAACGACACTTTCATCAAACTCCTCTTCGATTTGAACCCAGCTGTTATAGCCTTCGATATCTGCGACGCCTGCAGGCTGGACACCAACAGCCAGTAAATCTTCAGCGTAAGTCCATTCTAGAGCCACAACCTTTTGTGCAGGTTCTTCCAGTTCCACATCACCCAGCACACCAGAAACAGTGATCGACTCAGTAATTTCAGTATCGATTTCATTCTCCGTTGAGGCTGTATCTGCTTGTGAACAGGCGGTCAAAACAAAACCACTTATCAAAGCGGAAAAAAGCGTTATATATTTTTTCATAAACGATTGTTCCATCCTTTCATTTGCGTTATTATGAGAATGAAAATCATTCTCATTTATTAATATAAACAGATTCTATCTAAATTTCAAGGTCAAACGATAGTTTAATGTGAAATTATAATCAAAGAACGGAGAATATGCATGATGGAAGACTTGATCTGTACCAACTCTCTCTCTCTAGGGTATAAAGACACTCTGGTCATTAAAGAACTGAATCTTACAATCCCAAAAGAAAAAATCACTGTCTTTATTGGAAGCAACGGCTGCGGCAAGTCTACTTTACTCCGTGCGATCGCCCGCTTACTAAAACCTAAAGAAGGATCCGTTCTGCTGAACGGAAAAGAAATCGCTACATTACCTTCAAAAGAAATCGCAAAAAAACTGGCGATCTTGCCTCAGTCTCCAGTATCTCCCGAGGGCTTGACGGTCTATCAACTGGTCAAACAAGGACGTTATCCTCACCAATCATGGATAAAACAGTGGACAGAAGCAGATGAACAACTGGTAGACAGAGCACTTGCTCTTACAAAATTAAAAGATCTACAGGATAGATCCATCGATGAGCTATCCGGCGGACAGCGCCAGCGGGCCTGGATCGCCATGACGCTTGCCCAGGATACTGATGTCATTTTATTGGATGAACCCACGACTTATCTTGATATAGCTCATCAAATCGAAATTCTGGACCTGCTGTTTGATTTAAATGAAAAAGAAAAGCGAACGATCATCATGGTTTCACACGACCTAAACCTTGCATGCCGATATGCTCACAATCTGGTCGCTATTAAAAATGGTGAAATCTATGCTCAGGGAGCGCCTGAACATATCGTTAAAAGCGATATGGTCCAGCATGTCTATGACATGCAATGTACGATCTCAACAGACCCATTATACGGCACCCCTTTATGTATCCCTTACAGCAAAGGAAGAAAAGTCGAGCCATCTTTCAAATCTACGATATAAAAAAACAGGCCCTTAAAGACCTGTTTTTTTACAGTATGAAGTTCTATATTTGCTTTTTAACTGCTGAGGGTATTCCCTTCAACTGGGATAGGATGTTCTTTAAGCATTTGTGCGAAATGTACCAGGTTATATCCAAGCGTTTCAGCACTGTTCATGGTGAAGTCGTTCTTTGTACCTTCCGCTTCAATAAAGGAAGGACCGGGACCTGCTTCACCGACCCAATACGCATCAACATTAGGCGGTATGGTGAAACCAATATGGGAAAGACCGTAAATAATAGAACGGGAAGCATTTTTGGCTCCATCTTCGTTGCCGGTCACTACAGCACCACCAACCTTATTGTAATAGATAGCCTGACCCGCTTCATTTGTCAGACTGCTCCCTCCGTATAGTCTTTCAATAGCTTTTGTCGCTATACTGCTTTTTTCTCCCAGCCAGATCGGTGTACCGATGATCAGGATGTCAGCGGCTTTGATATCCTCAAATATGTCAGGCCAGTCATCTCCTTCGCCCAAATCATCCGAAATACCAGCCGGAATAGTATAGTCAGCTAATCTGATTACTTTTGTTTCCACTTTTTTCTTCTCAAAAACCTTGACCACTTCATCGATCAGGGCACGCGTGTTGGACGGTTCCCCGCTCCCTTTCAAACTGCAATTCAAAACAACTGCTTTTAAAGACATAAAAATCCTCCTTATGATTTCATTGTTGTCTTTAGTGTATCGATAACTTTTTCAGTTTCAAAGTCTTAGCCCTCACTGGTCCATATTCGTCTGCTCGTTTAACACTGGAAAAGCTTTGGATAACTCGCACAGCTGGATATACTTTGCTGGATACCTCAGCTAGCTGCTGTACTTTATTCCTTTATAAAGAGAAGCTAAAGCTTCAATTAGGGTGACGATAATTATGATTACAATGGTAAAAACAAGCGACCTTTCAAAGGAGAGCGGCATGAACTCTTCGAATCGCTCAATGAACTGACTGTGCCAGATATCCATATAATAGATGATGTAAATGGAAATGGCTGCTGAAATGATATTCAATATCGAAGTGAGGCCAGCTACGGTTATCGTCCATCTGCCCTTGATCAGCTTGATCAGTTCGACTGTTATATTAAGGATGAAAATAAAGAAAATAAGGAATTCAAATAAGCTGACTGCCTCTACATCAAGAAGAGGGATGAAACCATACTCTCCACCTGACCTGTAGTATATCCCGATCCTATCTCTTAAGAAGAAAAACAACAAGAGGAACAGGGTGGTAAATACGATGGAAAAGACTGACTCTACTCTTGATATCCGGTCCTTTCCCTTAGGTAAAGAAGGTAACTTAGAGGGATCCCACTCTTCCTGCTCTTTACCCGGCTCGACGGATACGTCATTGTATTCCAATAGTACAAAAATACCCGTTACCCAAACGACTCCTTGCAGCACTGCAGAAAAAAGAGTAACAAGATAGCCGCTGATCACTTCTACGAAGCTTTCAGTGGAAAACAATACAGCCAGTCCAGATACAACTGAAATACCTATGATGATGGACAGCACAACGATTTTCAGAACAAACAGATACTTGTAGAAGTATTTGGGACCGATTAGATACCTTTCTCTTCCTCTGAAACGGTCTGCCATTTTTCTTGGATTACCGAGTTCTCTTAACACTTTATCGATTCTTTCCTCTTCTGATAACGTCTTATCTGCTTTGTCAAGACGGTAGTTGATCAGTACTCTTAATTCTTCAGCCGTTTCTTTCCTGGATTTTTCCGGAAGCTCTCGCGTCACTGCATAGATATATCTTTCGATCATCTTTCCCCGCTCCTCAGTTTAGTTATACGTCATCCTTTTCAAGATGACGGGGCATGATTTTATAGTGATTTTTATAAAACTGGATCGCTGCCAAACCGATCAGCAGAACGATCCCGATCAAGGCTGTGTATTGGAGTGCAGTATAATCGCCCTGATAGCCTTCCGGGGAAATCAGCTTGTTGTAGATGCCAAAATAAGCCCAGGCGATCGGGATCGGGAAGATGGCGTTTTCCGTATTGAATAAAACAAAAGCCGTCAACCCCACTGCAATTAGAAGAACGGTTACAGCCCAAATTTCTTCAGCTATCCCAAAGCCATTCCATTCGATTTTAACAAGCCAGGCCGAGATATTCACAACGGTCGCTATAAAAAGCCAGCCTGAGTACAATCCGAACGTAAGGGGCAGCAGCCAGCGTCTTTTCGTCTGGATTTTACCCACCCTCTTTACAATCAGAACCATAACGATCAAAAAGGCAAAAATGAAGAGGGTCGATAAGCCGATCAGGATGTAAGAAAAAGTTATGATCCAGATAATATTCAAAAAGCACGACAGCCAGAAAAGATAGTTGATTTCCTCTATCGCCTCTTCATAGTAAGCATCATTATATCTGATAAGCATGAGAATGATGGAAATGATCAGAAAGGTGTAAATCACACTCCATATACTGAAGGTCGACGGTGCCGGAGTGATCAGCGTCGGATACATATCTGATACTTCCTGCTGGGACATATCATTGATCCAACCGAAAGCACCCATGGCATTGACGATCAAAGTTAAAGCTAACAAACCGGCACTTATCCATGCTTTAGTCTTCGTTTTCATTGTTTCTCCTCCTTATATGTTTTATTCATCCATTCTTGTCCCCAACACATTTTATACTCTTTTTTTATAAGTGATCAGTCATAGATATCGGCACCTGAACAATTCAAAAAAAACACTCATTCACTTTCCTTTCGTGTCAATCTCATTATATCAAAACATTTAAGTAATCGCTCTCAATACAGTCGATAGTTTTCACCTTCTCCATCGACAATACAAAAGAGTTCCCCTGACTTTATTTTTTCTTTCAACTTTTAGAAATAATCAGTATCTCATTTTAAAAACAAAAAACTGATTTTTAAAAAAACACAACCAGTATGAGCACTAAATCATGCTGGTTGCGTTGATTTTGATAATTAAATGATTTAATCACTATTTAAAAAATCATTCTCGATAACCTCTTTAAAGCGTTTGATCCCTTTCTCGATTTGTTGGGTCAGTTCAGTCAGCTGATCAAAATCAGGATCCTCAACTAGAGCGGACTCTATAACCGCCGACATCCCTGTTTCATCACTGGTCAATCTGTAGTCTCCCATTGGATATGATTTGAATTTCTCGTGATAAGCTGACATGACTTTTCTGTTTCTTCCAGACAGCCAGACCTGGAACTCTGTCTTCTCGTGAATGAAGACCACCATGTACTTCAAGTCTTTTGCCTTTGTAAGTTCAGTGGTAAATGAGAAAAACGTCAGATCTAGATAACCCGGGTAAAGATTTGCCGATACGTTATAGTCTGGGTGATTTTCTTTAAGGTGTGTGCGTAACTCTTTCATGAACTGCATTAATCCTTTATAGGCTTCCTGTAACTCTGTTTCTTTTATCAGCTTTCCGTACGCGATCATACTTTCATTAAGAGAGGCCATACTACTTTCCCCTTCCTGTAGCATTTACAGTGGCTTCAGTCAGATTACTGATAAATGACAAGATTCGGTTCAGGATCCAGATTCAACACTTCTTCAGGTGTCATGAGCGGGTTATCGTAGTGAACACCAGGGTCATCTGAGTAGTGATACCATAGCTTGAATCCCTTGTATGGAATAGGCGAGGCTTCAGTAACTCGCTTATGCGTGGCTTTCTTTCCGTCGGGAGATCCCCAGCCTGAAGTGTTGTGCACCACCAGGACGGATTCATAATCAGTAGATACGGCTTCAACATCATGGATCATCTTCTCGACAAACTGATGGAACACGAACTGTCTGGTCCCCGGTATGTCATTGGATTCGATATAGTCCTTCATGATTTCCTGTACTTCATTGATCTCCTGTCCCGTAATGTGGCCAACCTCCTGCATCGGTCTTTCAGTCCGCCATTCCGGATCGAGTGCGAGATGGACATTCGGGTATCTCAGAAATGACAGAATTTCATTTATGGCATAGGTCGGATGATGACTGCCCATCTGGTGGTCGATATAGACCAGCACGCCTTGTTCGTAAGCTGCCTCAATATAAGACATGACGAGGTCATGATTCATTCTTAGAACCACTCCGCCTGGCTGAACCGTTCCATATACGAGATAAATGGCAGGAATAGCCCCTTTATCCTCATCAGCCTCATCATAGGTTTCCGTCGTTTCCTTCAAGAGATCGATCAGTTCCTCTACCGGATGACGGCCGACGATTCCCATGACCTCAGAGTTAGGGTGCCCATAGTATGCAACGACACGGTTATCCTCAAAAAGTGTCGGAGAGGTAAAAAAGTCATTCAGTTCTTCATCATCGAATGAAGTGGATGAATGAAGTTCATTCATATCACTGACGGTGTAGTCTGACGAGACCCATCCCTCATTCATACTCGAGTTATGATGACTGATTTGATACCATGTTGTCTCATTTTCTTCTCTTTCATCGATCACTTTTACTTCGTTTCCTTGGATCAAGCGTCCGAGCGTTTCACTTTCTTCGCTGCTGGCTGCTTTAACATTCGCACCGTCATCGCTGATGTAGACATTGTTTTCCTGATTGCCAAAGACCGATATTGATTCTTCCTCCTCTTCTTCAGGTTCTTCAGACTGTTCTGCTACTTCATTCGATTCTTCAGTCTGCTCACCTTCCGCTTCATCCTCTGCCTGATTCTCATCCTGCTCCTCGTTACTTGCCCCTTCTTCCTGCTGGGTATCCGGGACAACATCCTGTGAGCCAGCCTGATCCATACATCCCGATAAACCAATCACCGATACCGTCAGAATGACTGTCCATATTAAGTACCTTCTCTTTAACATTTAATAACCCCTTTCCATCCGTACATTTAAAAATTTCAATTCTCAGTTCAGTACCCGACCCGTTCGTCGAATCGGCTTTTGGCTTCCTCTTTTATGACTATGAAGCGACCAATGAAAGCAAAGAGTATTAAGAGCCCCCCTGTTAGCCATCCGCCGAGGCTAAATAATGCTGGTCCAAACAGCGCTAGTGTTACTCCGCCTAAAATGAGCAGGATTCCCAGAAAACCGTACAGTTTCATTCCATAGAGAGTCATAAACGGTAAATAATGTGCTCCTACAATGATCATAACCGCTGGAAAGAACCAAAGTTGTCTCTCGAGGATGACAGCCCCGACCAGCAGAAAATCGATAGGTACTATGAAAGCTATTTGCGATCCGAGTGCCCAGAGACGATTTTCATCACTCACTTTTGCACGTCTTCCCAATATGCGTAAAGTCAGTTGTGTCAATGGAAAGATGAACATCGATCCAAAGAACAGAACAATCATGCCGTGCACAGGAGACCTGTATACACTGAACCAGGATGCTGTCAACCATATCAGACCCGATACCAGTTGTCCGGCAAACCCTCCTAAAAAGGCAGACCGCATTTCCGTTTGAGCCTCGCTTAATGTCAGACACTCTTTCTTCTTAGTCACCAATCTCTACCCTCCTGACCGTTTACCGGGCTCAACTTTTTTCATCATCAGTCCTGTTCTCCCCCTTCATACCTATCCTTTTCCTGAGGATACACAAGCCCCATCTGTCTGCGGCATTCATCAAGCAAGCCCATCACTTCGATCGTGCTTTTGGCGGAAATTTTCTCACCTGTTTTTCGTCCGGATCTGATCTCCCCGGCAACATTGGAGAACTGCTTGCCGTACAAAAGATCATTTACTTCAAACGTTTCATCCTTATCTTCTGTTTTAAGCATGGCTGCTTGTGCCGAATTGAATTTAGGTACGTATATCGAACCTTTCGATCCCTTTATCTCGAAGTAATTACCTCCCTCTTTTTCCATGGAGACAAACAGGATGGCTTTGAACCCAGGATAATCAAAAGTAATCGTTTCGCTGTAATCGACCTCTTCCATTCTTGCTTCACACTCTATGCTTTCCGGAAGTCCAAACAGCTCGTAACAGTATCTCACATTATAGACACCGAGATCCATCAGAGCTCCGCCCAACATGGAGGGTGTTGTCAGTCTTGGGTTCGTTGAGTTATTTACTAGAGGGACTTCAAACGCACAGCTGACGGATTCTATGTCTCCCACAGCTCCAGATTGCACCCACTCCTTGACTTTTAGAGCAGTGTCGTTGTGCCATGTCCACATCGCTTCCGAAACATACACGCCTTTTTCTTCCGCAAAATCAAATACCTCTTTTGTCACTTCTTCATTTACCGCAAATGGTTTTTCACAGAGTACCGGCTTGCCGTTTTCAATGGAAAGTCGGGTATATTTTTCATGCATATCGTTATTCACATTGATGTACACCCCTTCTACACCTTGAGCATTGATTGCTTCTTCGGGCGTGTCATAAACGGTTCCGCCGAAATCTTCAGCAAAAGCTTCAGCCTTTGACTGTGTCCGATTCCAGACTGCTACGATTTCATTATCCTCTGTCTGCACTAATTCTTTTGCTGTTGTACGGGCGATCGATCCGCACCCAATGTAAGCCCATCCAAATTTCTTCATAATATACCTCCGTTAAAATTTTTACTCACTAAACATGCTTACTACCATTATAAACAGGAATCCGAAAAAAAGATATCAAGAACGGATAACCAATTTATCCCCTATGGTTTCAATAATTTAAATACTTGTGATATTCTAAAACCAGCTTACTCAAAGCGTTTATCAAAATATTATACTTTAAGGAGTGAGATCGAATATGGATTTAAGATTCGTTGGAGTAGTCATAGGCATATCCCTTGTCGTGGCATTTATCGCTTACTTTATACAGAAGAAAACTGCTGTGTCCAGAAAAGCCTTGTACATTACATTCGGAAGTTTATTTATCATCACGCTCATCACTTTGACTGCCAGCTACTTTATCGGTGGGTGGACAGGTCTAGGTCTGGGTATATGGAGTATATATATAGGCGCACCCTCGCTGACAACCGTTCTGTTACTCAAATTAACCGAAACCAATTAATCATCTCCATTACTGAGTAATTACCTATCTGTTGCCATCCATAATCTAAATTAGGATCTTCATCGATCGTATCAGTGTTTTTGTTTTATCAACTGATACGATTTTTTTATTTTTCTCTGGAGATCCTTTTCCACTTATACAGCAGCGAACACCAGCAATCTCCCGTCAAGAGAGAAGATGTAACTTTATCTACCCTTTATTACTATTTATCTAACCATTATCTCTTTCAAATTTCCAATGTAGTACAAAGATTCATTATATGATAATATATCATATAAAGGAGGCGCTTTCATGAATCGCATCAACAATAGTATACGGCAGATAACCTTTTATACCCTCTCATTGGTGTGGATGGAAGGGATATTAAGACTTAACGTTAACGGATACAGCAATTTCTTATCATTCAATCTATTTATTTCCTTTCTGTTCTCACTTATTCCAGCATTACTATTCTTTTTACTTACCACTTTGTTCAGAAAAAGAGTTAGTCAGATGCTGTCAGCTGTTTTTCTAGGTCTGACAGGTTTACTTTTTTCTTCTCAATTCATCTATTTTCAGTTTTTCAGAACCTTTTACAGCTTCTATTCAGCCGGTAATGCTTCTCAGATATTAGAGTTCCGACGCGACATATGGATGATAATATCGAATAATATTTTCTGGCTGATCCTGTTTTTCTTACCCTCCCTTTTCATTTTATTTATGGGCAGAAAGTTGTTCAGTTTTGATAGAATAAATGGTCTTTACCGAGGATTTGTCCTCGGTTTGATAATTATTTTTCACTTAACAGGACTATCTGCTATCTGGTTAAGTGGCAGAGATATGAACTCGGCTTATGATCTCTATTTTCAGACCCGTGACCCTATTCTTTCCGTTGACAGACTAGGGATGATAACGACGATGCGTTTAGATTTCCAAAGGTTAACTACAGGCTGGTCGCCGACTCAACGGGCACCAGAGATGCCTGACTCTGATCCGGAACCCTTAAAAGAACCTGAGATTAAGAAAAACGTACTACAGGTCTCGAATAACGAACCGGGCAAAACAGACAGGAAAGAAGAGAGTGTCGAGAAGCAGCCTGAAAAGGAAATAGAATACAATACTTTGGATATCGATTTTGAAAAACTCATGTCAAGTGAAACCAACGAAACGATCAGACAGATGCATCAGTATTTTTCCAGAGTTGAACCAACAGCCAAAAATGACTATACCGGAAAATTCGAAGGCTATAATCTGATTTTCATCACCGCTGAAAGTTTTGCCCCTTACACTGTGGATGAGGAACTTACTCCCACGCTATATAAAATGATGCATGAAGGATACAATTTCACTGATTTCTATGTGCCCCTTTGGGATGTCAGCTCCTCAGATGGGGAATATGTTTCAATGACCAGTCTTGTACCCAAAAGCGGGATCTGGAGTTTTTCTGCATCAGCTGATATAAAGCTTCCATTTGTCATGGGAAATAAATTAAAAGAAAACGGGTACCATACTGCAGCCTTTCATAACCATAGTTATACTTATTACAATCGGGATGCTTCTCACCCCAATATGGGCTATAAATATACAGGTATCGGAAACGGGCTTGACATCCAAGGCGGATGGCCGAGATCGGACCTGGAGATGATGGAAGCCTCCGTTCCTGAATATATCGATGATGAACCTTTCCATGTTTACTACATCACTGTCAGTGGACATATGCAGTATTCTTTTGCAGGAAACAATATCGCTTATAAAAACAAAGAATATGTCAAGGATCTGCCTTATTCAGATCAGGCCCAGGCTTACCTGGCCACCCAAATCGAACTGGATAAAGCTTTGGAGAATCTGCTCAGCCAGCTGGATGAGAAAGGTATTGCCGATAAAACGTTAATTGCCTTAACAACGGATCATTATCCTTATGGTCTGGACAACAGCACGATAGACGAGCTTGCCGGGCATGAGGTAGAGAAGGATTTTGAACGCCATAAAAGCTCCCTGCTCCTTTATACTAAGGGTATGGATCCTGTTACGATAGATAAACCAAGTTCAAATCTCGACATCGTGCCTACACTTTATAATCTGCTCGGGATAGACTATGATTCCAGATTGTTTATGGGGTCAGATATCTTTTCTGATGCCCGCCCCCTTGTCATGTTCAGAAATAAAAGCTTCATCACTGACAAAGTCAAATACAATGCAGCTACAAAAGAATTTGTACCCAGAGAAACAGACAGCAAAGAAAATTACGACGAGTATATCGATGCCATATCTCTGTTGATCGAAAACAAATTCTATTACTCAGTCAAAATCCTTGAAACAGATTACTATAAAACTTTACCGTACTGAAGTATTGATTTCTGCCAATATCTATTATTAACAGCAGAGTGATGGTAAAATTTGAAAAAGCTGAAAACACCGTTAAACAGAGGAAGTAATCCTCTATTTGACGGTGTTTTCTTTGTTCTTTTAAATTGATACTGAAATAGAGTCCCGAACCAGCTCTTTTAGTTATATAATCATTCCCTGATCGCCTCTAGCGGGTGGGACCATCCGTTGAATTTTACCACAACGCAACTGGTCTGGGCATCGCATGTAGTGGCTGCTCAAATAATAATCAGAGACTATTTTCTTATTCAAATTGCAGCTGGAAATAATCCGGTACGATTTTCGGCATTTGTCTGTCTAAGAGATGCAGGACCAGTTTTGAGACAAGCACACCCGGTCCAAGCGCCTGACCGACACTGATCGTAGGGATCGAACGGTTCTCGACCCAGCCGGCGATATTCTCTTCCGTTGCGTAATCAGGAAGGTTTTGGCTGTAAGCAGAAGGTGGAAAAGTCTTACCTTGCAGCTCCTCGATCGTTATGTCTTCAGGTATATTTGTATAGTCTTCTAGAGTCAGCCCTTTAGGATCAAACGTCAGAACTGATGTCCCGAACCCTAAGGCGACCGCAGTGGTGATGAATAAGTCTTTCTGTCTGGCGGCACGGTGAAGGGCGACAGATTCCGGAAAAGCAAAATAATCGATCGCATCAATGACGTAATCAGCCCCGTCTAAAAATGAGGCTACATTTGTCTCAGTGACTCCATCGTTATAACACACGATCTCCATATTGGGATTGATTGTCAGTAAATGGTTTTTTAATGCCTCCGCTTTTCTCTGGCCTACAGTTAAGTGCGTCGCAGCACACTGGCGGTTGATGTTAGAGACATCAAAGGTATCAGGATCTGCCAGAATCAGTTTCCCTATGCCCATTCGTGCAAGGAGTTCTGCTGAAAAGCCTCCGATACAGCCGCATCCTGCAACAGCGATCGCTGTATTATGTAGTTTCTGTACTTCCTCTTCTGACATAATGCCTAAATTTCGAATAAATTGTTCTTTGACCATTACTTGATCCCCTCCATTACTTTTTCTTCACTCTCCACGAGATAGTCATATAATGTCCGACGTTTTTCCTTCAATGTCGTAAGGCATTCTGAGAGATTCAGCACACACGGAATCGTTTTAGATCCAAGGTAGACATTCGGTTCCCCGATGACTTCAAAAGGAAATTTAAAAATACGGTGCATATAACGATAAACGCGTTCATCAATACAGCATACCCAATGGGTAAGACCATTACTCAATGAATAATTCAATACCGTGCGAATCAATCCTAATCCGACATCGTGTTTCGGCATCTTGGTAAATGCGCTGATTTCTGCATATTTATTATCTTCAAGCCCTGCCAATTTCAATTTTTCGATTTCGAAAATATTGAAATGTTTCATCGTGGGAAGGTCATCCAGTGACATGAAAATAAGACGTGTAACCCCTACCACTTCTTTGGCATCAGCCGTTTCTACCACAAAATATGTCGAATGATCTATGTATGGATCTTCGTCATCCTTTTTCAAAAACCCCACTTCCTGATAACGCTGATGATGAAGGGCTATTGCCTCCGTACTTTTGTTTCCTTCAACTCTTCCAAAATGATACTCTTTTTCGCTTTCCATTATAACACACTCCTAAAAATAGTTTTTTAGTGAAAAATTTGCCATATTTTAAAGCGTTACCAAATATAAAAACCATAGTTTCATGGTTATTTATGCTAAAAAATGATAAAATCTTAAAGGATAGTCACTTCTTTAAAATACATGAAATTAGGATGATCGACCACTATGAATAAACCTTTAAATGAAAAGGAACAATTAATGCAGGAACTGATCGAAGACTATGATCAGAACCTGAACAATCAGATAATTAAAATAGCATCGATCTACATCATACTGAGTATCAGCTGGAACCTTATATTCCGATGGTTTAATCTCCCACTCTCACGAGCTGATCTGGGAATACTACTACTCATTTTTGCTGTCTTATCAACCGTTTTCTTAGTCTTTCGCTTTACCCGTACATCTACAAAGTTGAAGACTCATATCGTCTTACTGTCAGTGGTTTTCGTCATCATCAGTTTGTATTTCGGTTCAGGATATTCTGAAGCATGGAGTTACTTTCTGCTGATCCCTATCATCACCAGTCTTTACGGTAAGCGGTCCCTGTCCATTTTCTACTCAGTGATGGGACTCCTGAGCATGGTCTTTGTACGCATAGGTTTTCCAGGCAACCTCTCTTACATAGCGGATACAATAGATATTTCGAACCGTATCCTTCTATATATCATTGTTGCAACATTCAGCTACCTCTTGCTGTCTAAGCTGAATATGCTCTACAACAAACAAGTCAATACGGTCATCCAGTCAATGGAAATGACACTTGAACAGGTCGTTCAGAGTTTCATTGTGGCGATGGAAGCCAAGGACCTTTACACCTTTGGTCACAGCGAACGTGTGAGCCAATATGCGGTCGCCTTAGCCAAACATCTTCCTGAATACCAGCATGAACAGAAGCTCAAACATCTGAGGTTAAGCGGTCTTCTGCATGATATCGGCAAAATCAACATGCCCGAACATATTCTGACCAAGCCGACAACACTGACGGATAAAGAATATGAAATCATCAAAACGCATACGTCGCTCGGGGCTCAAATGGTCGAAAAAGTCGAAGGCCTGAAAGGATTGAAAAATGGAGTCCTTTATCATCATGAAAGATGGGACGGTAAAGGCTACCCTACTGGCTCAAAAGGACTGTCCATTCCTTTAGAAGCACGCATACTTGCTGTGGCGGATGCCTTTGATGCCATGACATCCACAAGAGCTTACCGCAAAGAACTGCCTCTGGAAGAAGCATTCAGGCGACTGGACCAAGGGGTAGGCTCACAGTTTGATCCCAACTTGGCACAAGCCATTGAAGCTGCAAGACCTGACTTTTTAAAAATATATTTTGACTGCCATGATCCTTTGGACGAATTTGAAAAAATGACTGATTTTCTATAGTAAGCTTTAAATAAATCCTTATGTATAATCATACCACTTAATTTATTAAATCACCGTATCCCTGTAAACCTGTTCTAAATGTTTTCTTGATCTTCAAAAAAATAGCGTCTCACTCCTACGCTATTTTTTCACAATTATATCCTAAAAATAAATATATATCAATGTTTTTTTGTGGGATATATATAAAAAGTATTCTATTACCACATGATGAATAAAAACCTTGCGTTTGATATTAAAAACCCCCTGAAGCGAGACGATCATTTTTGTCTCGCTTCAGGGGATTTATATATTGTCTCATTTCTTCTATTATCGTGTCATACTGGTATTCCTGCAGCAGCAATAGTGACTGTACGAGCCACGAGACTCTAATACGAACACACAAACGCTATTGAAGATCACTGCCGTCAAGCACGACATTGATCCTGCTGATTCTTCCCTCGCGATTGAATAAAGTCTGACTTGTCTCCTGATTCAATACATGGGTATCTTCAAAAACTTCTTCTGTCCCATCTGTATAGGAGACAACGATTTCTTTCTTGTCTTTCAGTTCATATGTCACCGGCACGGCACAAACGGTAAACCCTAAAGACTGCTCATCCAGCTGGATCATTTCCTTGTCCAAGAGATTGCTCTCCGGCAGATCCCATTCGACCATTTTATCCAAAAATTCGGATTTCTTTAGCAGTAGAGGGTTGAATCCTACATGACCCTCTTTTACCGTCACACCCAGTTCTTTGAATCTGGAAATAATATCTTCCTTGACCTGACCCGTCATTCCGGGCTGCTGTACACCGGCAAAACTTGGCGTGTGCGAGTAGGCTTCTGTCGGAAAGGCACCATACTGTTCAGGTGATTTGTTGACCCCTATCCCAGCTTTGATATCCTCATAGTAGGCTATAAGCGCCTCAGCTGTCTCATTCATGCCATGACGTCTGTAGGTATCAGAAAAGTTTTCCTGAGCCGCTAACGCTAATTTTGAGACCATATGCCAGTAAATCGATCCGAGGCCTTCGTACTTATAGAACGTACCGGAACGGCCAGTAAAGGCATGGTGATTGAATAAATCGGAGAAGATTTCCTTCACTCGTCTTATTTCTTCAGCCTGGTACTCTCCAGTCATTTTTAATGCCTCTTCGATCTCTTCACCGTTTCTGAACTTCCCGTTAAAATGATACTTGCCATTGATATCTTTCTCAATAAAACGAGTCCGGTCATTTTCCAGCTCAGCTTTTAATATAGCGGAAGACATGACTTTTTCTTCAGGAATCACATTCTTCTCCAGGAATCTTGGCAAATCACGGTTTGGATAGAGCATATAGCTGTTCTGGTCCTCACGATATATAGCACTGGCTTTCAGTGCCTTAAGAACAGACAGAGCTTCATCTCCATCAAGAGCTTTTGAGCTCAATACGGATACTTGGCCTTCAAGCATTTCATACAAATGAGAAACACTGCATGCATCCTGATCGAACCTGATCAGATTGTATGAATGATAGAGACCGTCACTGCGTTTGTTTTTCTTGATGGAATCATTCAAATGTTTCAGGGAAAAGTCTGTGAAAGCCTTCAGGTCAGCCTTGGAAAGCTCTTTCTTCTCTCCACTGAAACCATTCGTATAAACAGCGTTTCTATACTTCTCACCGATTCTTCCCAGTGCTTCCACGATCTCGAAACGCTCTGCATCGCTGATATCATTACCGAGAAGAACCGCCTTATCCTTGAGTACAGCCAGAGTCTGTTCAAACATTTCAGCGACTTCAACGGAAACCACTACAGTATCCCTTCCCATTTCGTCTAGAAGCTGACTCATGTATTTCTGGAAACGGTGCATGTAGTACAAGGTAACCATTGACAAGCCATTACCTACTAATGCGTTGTTGGCATCATTCCATTCTGGACGCTGTGTATTCATCCAGATACCGCCCTCTGGAACATAGTTTGAGAATTTCGAAAGTAAGGAAACCAGCAGTTTTTCCATAAGGTTCACCTTATACAGCGCGTCTCCTTTAAAGAGGAACTTGCCGTCAGAGCCAAGGTGCTCTACTCGCTCACTGATCTTCTGCTCATTTTCATCATCATAGTCGATGCTGTTTCTCGGATCATCGACAAGTGAATCAAAGCCTTTGATGCGGTAGGGAACGTTAGCATATACAAAAATATCTTTATGCAGCAGGTCCAGCAGTTTTTTTGGATGGTAATCCTGAGACATCTCCATCAGTTTCAATAGATAAATCATCTGGTGATCCCCCCAGTAGCCGATGTTCGACCATGGATCATCTGGATCGAGTGTTTCCCAGTCAATACCTTCTTTTGTAATGCGGTAAGGATTATACCCATCTGGAGTCGAGGCATTAACGAATTTAGCTATGATACTTTCAGTGTATGCAGGGAAAGACATGCTTAAAGCTTCCCAGTTCTGGAAAATATCCCGCCAGTTCCCTTCAAACTTAAGCGCTTTACCCCCGTCTTCTTTCGTTACTTCGATATTGAATTTGTTCCACGGTCGACTAGGATCACCGTGACGTCGACTGAATGTCAAAGGCAGATATTCGTAAACTAAGCGTTCGAAATCCCTTTGATTCAACTCTCCTGCCTGTTTTAACAGCTCATTATACTTAACGGTTTCAGGCAGTTCATTCAGAAAACCTGACACATTACTGTAGACTTCTTTATTCCATGATTTTATGAAAGATTTGAAATCTTCCCTGTCGATGTCATAGCCGCCTGCATAGATACCTCCGCGCATAATGTTATACAGAGTATTGGAGAAATGCCTATAGCTGGCCTTTTCATCAGCTGTCTGCTGAAAACCGTCTGCTTCGAACACGAGCTTTTTGAGCGTCTCGCTTCCTCTTTCGACATCTTTTTCGACTTTAAGGTTAAGCGCTTCAGTATCAAGGATATTTTTTTGGAGTTTCTCAACATCTGCAGCACTCTGATTGAGCTCTGCAACGATGATCCACTCTCTTGATTTGGATTTCTCCAAGGTGATCGTGTCCACAACGTAATAAGACCCTCTACGTCCTTTCACGTCGTTTTCTGTCTCGACCCCTCTGTTCTCCGAGAAGGCATCCAGTTGCTGTTCTGATAGAAGATAGCCCGGTTCATCCAGTCCTTTTGACCATACTGTCGTTGCTTTCAACGATTCACTTGGTTCGGCCTTGTCCGTCAGAATCGAACTGAGGGTATAGATGCCCAGTCCAGAGCCTTCCAGCAATTCAGAACGTTTATACCCATCTACGAGGGTGCTTTTCGTATCCTGGAGCAATGTGTTGACCCCGTAAGGCAGAATGTTTCGAATACCGTCAAGGACTTGAATGTCGGTTTTTTCTTCAGTAAGATTGGTCAGATTGGATTCCTTTACAAACCCAAAGGCATCACTGTTTTTCCAGGTGTAGCTGTAGCTTACTTTCAGGTCATGATTGATTTCTTCAAACATGATTTTATTTCCTGTAACATTTTTATATAAGTTTCGCGTGATTTCATATACATTGCTGTTGTGACGGGAGAAGGGTTTCCACAGAAAATCCTTTCCCTCTCTATTGACGATCAATACCGTGTGGGGCCCCGTCGTTTCTATACTGTCGTGGATCTTGTCATCCGTATAATAGGGAAACAAGGCTGACTCGGCATTTTTTCGTCCGCACGTCAGTCCGCCGGTGCTGGATACAAACATCCAGTGATCAGCATCACTTACTACTGTCATGAAAAACGGATCCATTTGATCATAATTATCGATCTTGAAATATGTCTCTTCGTCCACTGACACCGTTTGCATTGAAACGTCTTTTGTTTCAGGCTTTAACGCTGTCTTCCCAAAGTACAACTTATCTGTCTTAGTCATCATCTAATCCTTTCTTTCTTTAAATTTTATATTTATCCGATCCGTTTCAATTATATAGTTTAACGGTTACAAGTGCAATTAACTTCAAGAACATCGGCCTTAAAAAAGAGGCTGACTTTCATGATCGACCTCTTCGATAAGGCGCCAGTAAGAGATTCTTTTAGTTTTCAGCGTTTTTATAAAATTCGTACACACGTTTCCATGACAGGCTTTCATCGACATCCAAACTGATATCTGCGAAAACTTCCGGGCAAACCACATGGCGGTGTCCCCATAAGGCTATTTTGGATGGCTGGAACTCAGACAGCTCACGGACACCCGCTTGGGCATTATCATTGAACACTTCCCAGTTATATGCTCCATTCCCTGGTTCCCAGTCGATACTGGCATAGAAATCTGCCTCAGGGCTCACCGGCCATGTCAATCTATCCTCATTCCTGTCTATAGAACCAACAGCTACATCGATCGTTTTCATTTGAGGCATCGTCAACCGATACGCTGCATCGATGAAGCGATCATTGATCCCAATAAAATTATGCGAATATTCATTTGTATGGATCGGGTGGTCTCCCGTGTTCGTCAGCTTATAACTGATGATCAGCCGGTTATCAAAAATAGCGACTTCTTTTAATAAATGATAGCCATATCCGCTTGGAGTGGCGTCTGTGATTTCAAACTCCACGGAGTTAGCTGCTTCTTCGGTTTTTACTTCTGCAGGAATCACTTCGTAATCTTTAAAAAAATCATAATCAGCCTCCTGCTCTTTTCTGAGCTGCCCCACCCCGATTTTAAGAAAGAAATCCCCGGGTTCGATCTTTTCATATCCGACTGGCCTGTCGATACCGAATTCGTTGCAGAACCCCAACCCACCTGTTCCTTTTCCTTCTTCCAATTGTTCAGGGACACAGTAAGTGACCTCTCCGTCGAGAGTTATCTGACTAATGAAACCCGTCCAGTCAAAACGGGCTCCTTTATAAACCGTTCCCGGCTCTGCTACCTCTACTTTTAATCGGTCATTTTCTAAACAATACATATTTTCCCTCCTGATCTGAATAGTTTACTTCATTACTTATCATTTAACTGCAGGACTACTCCCAGCTTTCACGCCTCTCTTTTAAAAAACCGACGCAGCTTAATAGAACCTCCGCATAGATTTCTTTCAAGAAACACAGCGAATCAATTTTTTTCTCTGCTAATGCTGACTTTAAAGAAGTTTATTTTAATTATCCACTTACTTCTATGTAAAATCAATACATTCCCCTTTTTTATACATATGAGTAATAACCGTGTTACCCAATGAAAATCACGGTAAGCACAAGCAAAAGTTTTTCCATTTATAAATTAAATCCTCAAACTCTACTTGCGTATTTAATATGGTATGATGAATATAAATTTAAATCTTAGGGTGTTCAATTCTATGTATGCAAAAGTAATCAATTTATTAAATAATGTTATTACCTACTTCATCTATGCCATATATCCTATGGTTCTCATACTGTTGGTGTATAATAGTGATCCACGTTTTTGGAGGGCTCTGCTTGTTCCAGCCATATCCTATGTCCTCGTCAGTATCTTCCGAAAAGTCATTGATGCTCCAAGACCCTATGAAGTGACGGGAAACACACCTATTATAAAAAAAGAAGCGGAAGGAAACTCTTTTCCCAGCCGACACGTCTTTTCTGCCTTTGTCATTGCCACAACGCTCTATTTCATATCAAACCCATTAGGTATCCTTTTAATGGCAGCCGGCAGTATATTAGCTGTTTTACGTGTCATCGGCGGTGTTCATTACCCAAGAGATGTCATTGCCGGCGCAATAATCGGAATCCTATCGGGCATATTAGGATTCTATCTTTGATCAGTATCTCTTGGAACTTGTCCTTTACAGACAAAAAGCGAAGTCTCTTCAGTCATTGATTGACCTGGACATTCGCTTTTAAATCTGTCATTCTCTTTGGGATCGAACAATGATGAAATGATATTAAACCTTTGGATCCGATATCTTTAATACCTAACCCTTCGTTGGAACATAAGGTATTATTTTGGCAGCAAGATTACTGATCGGCATCGTTTGAAGCGTAACTTTTCCAGGTCCAAGTAACTTCACTAAGAAGGCCCCTTCGCCACCGAACATCATATTTCTCAACCCTTTAACTGTTTCAATGGAATACGTGACACTATTATCAAACATGAAGACATTCCCTTGGTCTACGAGAAGAGCTTCACCATGCTTCAAATCATACTCCACAAGTGAGCCGTCGGCCTCTAAAAACAGATCGCCCCTGCCGGAAAACCTCTGCAGTACAAAGCCTTCACCGCCTAGAAGTCCAGTAGAAAACTTCTTAGTCAAAGCCACTTCAAAATCAACGCCTTCTGTAGAAGCCAGATAAGCACTTCGTTGAGTCAAAATCTCGCGTCCGTTCATACCAATGTGAACGATTTTCCCCGGCAATGAAGAGGCAAAGGCGATTTCCTGATTGTCTTGTGTGGCCTTATACCTATTTTGAAACATACTTTCTCCAGAGAAGGCTCTGGATAAACCTTTAAACAGCCCCCCTTGACTGGACGTTTCAAGCTCAAACCCTTCTGTCATCCAGGACATATTCCCTGAGCTGGTAATTATAGTTTCACCGCGGTTTATCATGCAGCGAAGGACCGGATATTCTCCCTGTATTTCAAATTTCATTTGTCTGATCTCCTTTGAGTTGAGATATTCTATTACTGTGTTTTGATTTCGTTATATATAGAATAACAAACTATTATAACAGTATATATTTTAAACACATTATATTCCTATAGCTACTTGATTACAACTTCGAAATAACGGATGACGGTGTGCTTGATACTCACATTGAGCTGCAAGATTTATGGATCAAATCAAACCGAATAAAATAAACCCCACGGTATTGATGGCAAAATTGGCAAACATATGTACAAGCCAGGACGGATATATATTTCCGGTCTTTTCATTCAAATAATTAAAAATGCAGCCTCCGGCAAACAGGCCTGTCATGGCTATCAGATAAATACTCCAGTGAAACCATCCACTCATCATCCCTACGTGATACAAAGCAAACAGTAAAGCACTGAATACATAGGCGAAAAAACGCCCGGTATTTTCCTTCAAAATCAGAAAAGCGAACCCCCGAAAGAAAAATTCTTCCAGCAGGGAATTGATCAGAGAAATATAAATGGCGACATATATGAAGTTCCTCGCATTCACACCAATATCCCCTGTTAAAGAGTCGCGGATCGATGATAAATCAATGTGGTCTTTTAAAGCCACATAAGCAAGAAAGATCACAGCGTAAACGCCGACCCCGAGTAATAAGGCAATTTTCACATCTGACTTTTTTGGAATGAACAGTTTTTTTAAATGATGATATTCACTTTTATACCTGAGAAAGTATCCCATTGGCACAACTGAGAACAGGATGATTTTCAAAATGGACTTGTACAGATACGGCAGCTGGATAAAGCCGTCTATGAGACTCATACCTAAAGCAGATAGTGTGATAGAAAGTATCAGGAAGATGCTTTTTCTGTTTAACTTCATTTTATCAAACTCCTTTAATACCAAATAATCCGATTTTAGTTCCTCTACTCATTGTACTGTAAAGCAGAGTCAAATACAGAACTTTCAGTCAAAGAATCTGAACGTTGTGCTGATTTTATTTTATCCAGCATCTTTTACACTGTACTTTTTCAAGATAAAAAGGTGATCTCTCTACCTTCTATAAAAAAAAGCCCCACCCCAAAGCTTTGGCTTTTGAGGGTGGAGCATATTGTCATTTAATATTACCCAGGGTAATTCGAGTCGGCTGAGCAATCACAGCCCTTTAAATAGATTTCCAGCCGATCACGGTAAAATGCAGGTCATGGGCGACGCCTAATCCAAATCTATATCGAGCACTAGCGGTGTATGGTCCTGGCGTTCTCCTGAATCCAGCATGTCTGAATCCTGAACTTTGTCTGCCAGTCTGTCACTGACCAGCCAGTAGTCGATCCTCCAGCCTGAATTGTTCACTTTGCTTGTTTTGGCACGCTGATTCCACCAGGAATACTTCCCAGTAACATCACCATGAATATATCGGAAAGTATCTGTGAAGCCTTTATCCAATAGTTTCGTGAAGCCTTCACGTTCTTCATCCGTAAAACCAGCCGATCGACGGTTTCTGTCAGGATGAGCGATATCGATTTCTTTATGGGCCACATTGAAATCACCTGCAGCAAGGACCGGCTTCTTCGCATCCAAACTGGCTAAGTATTGTGCATACTTTTCATCCCATTGCTGACGTTCTTCCAGTCGGACGAGTTTGGATCCGGAATTAGGTGTATACACTTGAGTGACATAAAAGCTGTCAAATTCCATCGTGATCATACGCCCTTCGCAATCCATGGTATCCGGCACCTCGATTTTAGGATAAGTTACGACGGGATTTAAATGCTTTTTATATAAAAACATCGTACCCGCATAACTTTTTCTCGCCGGTTCTTCTGACGTACGCCAGACATACTCATACTCCGGGAACAACTCGTTTAAAATCGTTTCATGCTTTTTTGTTGGTCCGGTACGGGGCAATTTTGTTTCCTGGATCGCAACCACATCTGGATCCTGCGCTATGATCGTATTGATTACTTCTCGGGACATGACCGCTCGATTAGAATCGCTCGTCAATGTTGCATTTAATGAATCGATATTCCATGAAATCAGTCTCATTATAATTAACTCCTCTATTACTTTTTAAATAATCACTCTTTCCATGATAACACTAAATAAGAAAGCGGACGATTATTTTGACTGGTTTTTAATCAGAATCAGACGATCCACTTTTTTCACTAGCAAACCAGTTCCCTTTCTATCTACGCCATAACCATGACTAATATATAAACGGAATAATCTTTTTCGTCCGTTTCTGATACTTTTTGTACTCTTCACCGAAAGAAGTTAGTAACACTTTTTCTTCCGTATGAATACGATATAAAATCGCTGAGGTCGGAAAAACAAATGCAAACAGGGAGGATACTGGATGAAAGAAAGCAATGGATACACCTAGAAAGATAATTATTTCTCCTGTATAGGAGGGATGTCTGATGAACTTATAAAGACCATCCTGTTCCAGTTCAGTTCCTTTCTGAACCCCCACATTTACTGAAAATGATGACCCCAACTGTCGGATGGCACTGAACCTTACCAGGACTCCTGTAAGGATCAATGGAATACTGAGATAACGCCACCCTCTGAACGGCAGACCAAACGCTGCCCCCACTGACTGATCAAACAGAAAAGACCCTATCATCCCAAAAAGTATCAACGCTAAAACAATATACTTACTTTTCTTCTCAGTATTCTCCTTATTAGTGTTTTTATTTAATGCAAGAAAGATGTACATCTCCATTAAAATCCAAATCCCAATGTTCATCCAAAAGAGGAAGTGTCCAATCATAACTGCCATCCTTTACGATTTAAGCAGAACCTACTAGCTTACTACTTTTTTAACTAACAGGGGCACTATCACGGCTCAACTGATTTATATACTCCTATTCAATGAGCCAATACGTTTAATAATTGAAGCAAGTCAAAAGTATAACATACTGGATCTCAAGGGAGGAATCATCTCGAATAGTTTACTTTGATCTCTTACACTGCAATTGTACTATAAGGAAATAAAAGTCTGAATGCGAGCATGAGTCAAATCATTTCATGTTCACCACTCATTCCGCTGCTTTGATGATAACATATACAGTGGTTTTCATAATTTTTTCTCTGCTTTCAAGCTTAGAATCAGAGGTAATTTCCCTTCCAGTGTTGGATAATAACTTAGACCATTTTCGTCTAATGCACTGCCCCCCATCCCGGGCATACATCTGTCGTATTCTTTGATATGCGTGACATAGAGTTTTCCATTTGCCAAGCCGTTAATGATCGTGCTTAATTGATGTCCCCAAAAATGATTTTCGGCTTCTTTGGCTTTTGAAGCGTACCCGCCAATATGATTATCGGCATCTGCTGTCGATTTAAAATAGGGATATTTAGGAAGTAATTTCCCTTGAGCTAAACCCGTCTCATCAAAAATCAGCATAAACGGATGCCCATCATGTAAATAGAAAAACCCTTCATTTTTCAGGAAATGAGAGATGACTTCTCCCCACTTATTTAAATCAGGCAGCCAGCCAAGCACACCATCTGTCGTCAATACTATATCATATTCTCCTTCATGGACATCCATCAGCTTCAATATATCTGATTCAATAAATGTTGCATTGTTTATTCCAAATTCCTCTGCCAGCTTTCTTGCAAAGAATACATTTTCAGGAACTAGATCCACTCCAGTGACTATAGCGCCTTTGCGAGCCAGTAAAATCGAATCTGCTCCAGTATTGCATTGGAGGTGGAGAATCTTTTTGCCAGCCACATCACCTATTTCCTCCTCCACCATAGGATTTAATTTGAAATCACCTTGTGCTAATTTTTCTCTAAAATAGTAATAGTGATCTTCTGCTATTTTCCCCCATGCAATTTTATTTGCTTCTATTTTTTCTGTATCATTCTTTATATCGCCATTCATTTCATTTCCTCTTTTCTTATTCTCTTTTTTTTGACACCACGAACATCTACCACTTTATTCTCTTTCATTTTCTTTCCTAGCTGGATCAACACTTAAAACCACAATTACTCATTCATTATACACTGGGTTGGGACCATTTATATTTTTTCTAAAATAAACAGGGCCCAGCCTTCGTAAGGTCTTCGGTAATTAAAGTACATTTTATACCACGTATCGATCCACTTTTCTTTATTATCAAACCCTTTGTCTTTAGGATGGCTCCTCAACCATTCCAGATCTCTTCTGGCAGACCAGGAGATATATCTCTCCCATTCATTGTCAGTGCATCCGGCCATGTAAGAGACATAATATCCTGACCTTTTAAACGTATCATATAATCCTTCCAGAGTTAAAAGATCGCCTTCAAACTCAATCAATGCCTGAGGAACATCTTTCTGTTTATAATACGGTTCTCCGATTACGATTTTTCCACCTTCTTTTAAAAAGGGGTCCAGTGCTTGGATCGTACCGGAGACATCTCCAAAAATAACTTCACCGATCAGACAAGCGACATCGTACTGTTCGTCAGTCTTGAACTCTTTGACATCTTGACAGACCAAATCTATTTTATGATTCAAGTTGCTTTGTTCAAGCCTTTCATTCCCCTTTTTAATAAATTCATCGCAAATATCGACGCCTTTTCCATTTATTCCATAAGCCTCTCCCCAGAGCTTGAGCATTTCCCCATACCCGCAGCACAGATCCAGCACGTTACTCTGATCGTTTAGATTCAAATAATATCCCGCCTCTAATACCTTTTCTACCGGTGCCATGCTGATCAAATACTTACTTTCATCAAATTTTGTTATCATATTATTGTGGTCCATTCTACTCCTCTTTCCTTGAAAAATCCTACAGTCTCAACAGCGCATTCATTACAGTTATCATTCATGGATTAACTAATTTTTACCCAAACCCATTGAATCACTCATCCTGAACGGGTAAGATCAGATGGCTTCAAACGGAACGGGCCACTGAATGATCCCTATATTTTCATCACTTTCTTCTACGCCTCTTTTATAGACATCAAAGGCTGGGTCACTTTTGAGAAAGCAGATCATCCCTGCCGGCCATGCTTTTGTTTTCGGACTCATCGTTTCTTGAGTGAACCAGTCCATCCTTACCGGATGCAGCGGTAAAGAGACGTTTTCTTGCAGCTGATAGTCATTCACGACCTTTGCTAAAACATCTTTGGCTGCCGATTCATTCTCCGCAGCAAAGGATGTTATTTCTTTCGTTCTCTCATGGATGCGTGTATATCCGACAATGCGCCCATCCAGACTATAGATTCTACTTTGGATGTCTTTGCTGGTACTCAACCACGAATGAATAGAAGCATCGGGGACTATAGCCAAAGGAACGTCAGCATGTGTTTTTGACCACATTTCCTGCAAAGCATCGGTATCTTCTGTCAGCGGTTTTCTGGCTGTCAGCTGACTGCCTCTGCCCTTTTCAGTTAAAGGTAAGGATATGCGGATAGAGGTCTCTCCAAATAAATGAGTTTCATAGCCAAATCGAGGATAATATGTGTCATGGCCTAACAGGGCAATAAATGATAGGCCTGACTTTTCCGCTTCCCGATGGACTGCTGTCATTAACTGGCTGCCAACGCCTTTTTTCTGCCATCCCGGTTTCACACCGAGGGGCGCCAGGATACCTCCTGTGAATGACTGATTTTTTAATGTGAACGTATACGGTGTGACCATGACATGACCGATGATGTCTCCTTTTTCTTCCGTGACAAGAGACAGCCTTGGCGTATAGGCTTTTTCTTGGCGAAGCAGGCAGGCCAGAACGCTTTCCTCCTGTGACCCGCTATTTTCAAAAGCTGAACAGTGAAGTTCACCTATTTTCATATAATCTTCAGATTTTTCTGCCCGAATAATCATTTATCCTCCTCCTCTTTGATCGTTAAATTTTCTACATATTTTCTTCCCATGAGGTGTTTCTTTTTCCGATAGTCTTTAGACTTGAACACGATATCAAAATCATAGTCTGCGGGATAAAGTTCTTCCGCTTTTATATGAAGCGTCAAGCGTTTATGGTTGATGGTTTTCTTATTATTCTTTACCTGGACGATATAATCGCCCTTAGCATCCGGCCCCTGGTAGATGATTCCTTTTTCATTGTCAGGAGAGATTTTCACATTATCTCCTTGACTAAAAAGTATCCACTCTTTTTGCTGCTTCACTTTTTTCTTAGTTTTGAAATAACGATCGACTGCAAGCTGTTTTTGATAACTACGTTTGAATTGTTCTTTTTCTTCATAGTGATACTGCTTTCCAGTTGTTTCATATGTCAACTCGTGAGCTTTTTGGACGAGTTTCGGATGCATGCCCAGTTTCATTGCAATGGGAAAAGCTTGGCTATCCCCAGCCTCCCCTAACAAAAGACGATACGTCGGTTGAAGAGATTCAACGTCAAATTCCATCGACCCATTCAAAAAGCCGGATTTTTTCTGAGCCAGTCTTTTCAATTCACTGTAATGAGTCGTCGCAAGCAAGGCTGCGCCTTTGTTGACCAGCTGCTCCATGATTATCTGTGCTAATGCCATACCTTCCCGCGGATCGGTACCGGACCCCAGTTCATCCAAGAGGACGAGCGTATTGTCGTTTGCCTCTTCAAGAATATGAATGATATTTTTCAAACGTGAACTGAATGTACTCAGATTTTCATCCATACTTTGACCATCACCCATATCGACATACACACGTGAAAACAGGTGAAGACTCGTCCCCTTTTCTGCTGGAATCATGAGCCCTGTCTGTGCCATCAAAACCAGCAGACCTAATGTTTTTAACGTGACCGTCTTCCCTCCTGTATTTGGACCTGTAATGATCAAGGCACGGTCAGCCCTGTTTAAACAAAAAGATAAGGGAACCGCGTTACTTCCAAGCAAGGGATGACGGGCGTTGTTCAAAGTAAGCGTGTGATTTTCATTTAATTCGGGTATCGTTCCCCCGATCACCAGACCATATTTTGCCTTGGCAAACAATACGTCGTAATAAAGCATCGTTTCCACTGCAATAGTGATTTCGTTTTCTTTCTCAAGAATCATGCCGGTCAGTGTGTGTAAAATCTGTTGCACTATATTCTCCTCAGATATCCTTAATAGATCAAGCTCCTGGATAACTGTTTCTACTGTTTTTGGCATGATGAATACCGTGGCCCCTGATGACGATACATCAACAGCTGTTCCTTCTATTTTGTTTTGAAACTCTCTTTTTATTTGCAGTGCATAGTTCCCGTTTTTCTCGATGACATGACTCTCCTGTAAATAGGTTTTTAACCGGGGAGACCGAGCGAGGGATTCAGCCTTTTCTCTGGCTTCCGTTTGCTTTTTCCTTATCAGTCTCCTGGTCTTTGCTAATTCAGGCGTAGCCTGGTCATCGATCTGTCCATGATTCAAGCTTCCTTCCAGCTCACTTTCCAGTTCTGTCAGATCTGCGATCGACCAGACATAAGTAGCAATGATTGGAGCTAATGATTCTTTATCTTTCATAAACTGTTTCAGTTTTTGACAGTGTCTCAGGAAAGATAAAACTTCTGATAACTGGTCCACTCTTAAAGCGAGACCTTTATGACTCTGCTGTAAAAAGTGCTCTATTCCGCTCAAAGGATAAATCGGTACACTTGCACTTTTCTTTAAAATAGCTACCGCCTCTCTATTCTCTTCAAACATACGCTCAAGCTGCTGTTTATTGAATAACGGTTGACTCTTCTTAATGACCTGCTTTGCTTTTTCAGTTGACGCTTCTCTGGAAACCTGTTCTAAAATCCTGGTATACTCTAACATTTCAAAAGTATTATTTTCCACTGTGATTCTCCTTGTTATTTAATTCATGTTTTAAACATCATATTTTATATACAAAAAACCGTTTTAAGCCAAGCTTAAAACGGTTGATAGACCCTTCACACTTCTTTATATGGAAGCGTTTACCAAAAGTGAATGAGATAAGATTTTGCTCTCACTTATAGTAATCCTCCAAATAAAAAAACTATGACAAATAGCCATAGCTTAAAAGTCTTCGCTTTATCCGCATGCTAGCTTGTTCTTAATATTCTTGAAAGGCAACACAAATAAACCAGCATCCAGCTGATTTTTTACCATTTCAAGTCATATCCAATTGTATGGATTAATTAAGAACACACGCACTCATAAAAAAGACTCCTTATTTGTGAAGGGATATATTTCCAACTCAAGTATAGCGAAGACGAAGACGGTTGTAAACCATGAATACTTGGCGATAGGCATTACGCGACAAATATGGAGCAGCCTCTTCAACAAGACCGAGAATAGGTAAGACATTCGTATATTTATTGTAGCTGTTTTACATCCGAGGGCTTTGATATGCCGCTGTTTTTTTGTCTAAAAACCCGCTGAATTTTGACCTTTCGCGAAGTCACGCTGGATAGACCTTTAGTACATTATTTGATTTTGCGGAAAATATAATTTTCAGCTGTGGATTTATACTTGGGGCCTTTCATCTGTTCGTTTATCTTTGCCAGATCAATACTTTGACTACTTGGTAACACAAAATAGGTATCCAAATGGGTACGGATGATTTTATTATTCTTTCCAACGACCCCGATGAATTCAAAATCATCATCGAATTTTGCTAAAGTAGCATCGCCATGACTATCGTTGCACAATAAAATACCGCCCGTCTTCAAATACTTTTTGGTTGCCTGCCCAACAAAGCCACCATATTGAGAAATGATCAGATCGACCGGTTCGATATCCAAGGCTTCTGTATAGTCCTGACCTAAAAACACGATGTCACATGGAGCCTCATACTCTTTATTTTCATTGATATATTCCTTGATTGGCTCTATTTTTCTGAAAAATTTAATGGCACCTTTGAAATTATCCACGTAAATTGCCTGAGGTATAACTAAAGATGGCGCAATATCAATATGACTGCCTGGATAAAGGACACGTTTGACGTCATACTTTTTCGTTACTGATTCATACAGACCTTTTCTATCCCCGATTTTGTCTTGGTATTCGAGGAATTCCTCTGCTACAGTGCTTTTATTCATTTCGCTACACCTCTTATGTTAGATTTAAATTCAGGGATGCGACTCTAAGATGTTTTGCAGCTATTTCATTTCCCATATTTTATTCAAGTCAACCCCATCAGTGATCTTTCTTCAGTAATTCTACTACCCGGTCGACAACATCGTCCCACAGCCTTTTCCCCAGCTCGGCACTCGCTTGAGTAGGATCACCGATAACCCCCGTTTTAGAATAATTGCTGAAATCTAAATCAGGATCTCCCCAATCGGGTTCGTCACTATGAGGATTTTTTATTTTATCTTCCCTTACATTTTCCGGATGCCTGTATAGTGTGACCGACGTTGTAAAGCTATCCGCATGTCCACCGGCTACCTTGGGATCACCGCAGGAGCACCAGGCTTCATAAAAAGGATGCTGTAAAGTCGAAACTTCAGCTTCTTCGTTCTGAGAATTGAATTTATCAATTACACGATCAACCTTATGTCCACCACAACCTCGCCAAATGAACAACTTTTTAAATCCCTGATCAGAAAGAGACTGAAGAACAGCGGAGATTATTTCCTCATGCAACTTTTGAGGAATATTGATATAACCACTTCCAAAATTTTTATGTTCCGGTGTAGGACCAAAGGGGATTGCAGGCAGCACCAGTGTTTTTATATTGTATTTATCCAAAGCTTTTCCGGATACATCCATCATCAATTCTTCTGCGAACCAGGTATCAAAATCAACGGTGACATGGGGTCCCTGCTGTTCTGTACACCCGGTTGGAATAATGATGCTGTAATCCTCTTTGGCTTTCTGTGCGATTTCTAAGTAGGTCAGCTTCCCATAATGCATTTTTAAACTCCTTTATATGGGTCTTGATCAATTCCGATTGTAATACTTTTCCCAACTACTTTGTATTCACCCTTTTCTACTATTCTGTAACTCATCTCTTTGTCTTCTTTTATTGAAATATGAAAAGAAATGCGAGGATAGGCTTTCAACTGAGTCCCCATATTACGGGCCATTGTAGGCGTTACCCCATGCAGCTTGTAAAATGCACGGGTAAAGGCATCCGGTGACTGATAACCATATTTTAGTGCAAGATCTATTACTCTAACATCACTATTTTGAACTTCAAATGCTGCAAGAGTAAGCCGCCTGCGTCTAATATACTCCGATAATGGAATATCAATAATAAAAGAAAACATTCGTTGAAAATGATAGACAGAACAACAAGCCATTTTTGCTGCTACAGCGTAGTCTATTTCATTAGTGAGATTATCTTCTATATAATTTATCGCTCCATTCATTCTTTGTAACCAGTCCATCCTCTTAACCTCCTTCTCATCCCAACTATAATAGAGACATGCAAAATCTTCCCGATTTTCTATGCACGATATTGCAGGATTCATTTTTAACTCATTTATTTTCATCTCTTACAGCTTATATCATCCTCTATCAATGGGAAATTTTAAACTAATATTTTTTGGCACTAAGCTTAGAACAATTGGCGATTTGCCTTCTGGTTCAAAATAGTAAGTGAAATCTTTTTGACTACTGTCAGTGAATTGTACCCCTTTCACGTGCTTATTTAATTGCAGACCTCACTATAGTCTTGAATAGTTTTATCACTCAGCTGCCAGCACAGTGCGCATGGCTAATCTGACACCAGTACTGGGCGAGGCGATTTGCGAGACATCACCGACAATAAACAGATCCTTCTCCAGACAATAGAAGGCAAAAGCACCTGTCGAACCCGAGTGACCAACCAATGTGTATTTTTTCCCAAACGGGTATGATGCAGTGATTTTCATATATCCCCCCATATAGTGAATAGGGTAGAAAGACATCTGAAGCGGATTGCTCTGTGCCTGCTTGGAGAAGAAAGTTTTATCAAAAAGTTCTCCCTTCCAAAAAGCCTTGATAAAAATCATTAGTTCCCGTGCCGTTGTGACTCCCCCGCCACTCGCATAACAGCTGCGAATAAACAAAGGCCTATATAAACGCTGATCCTTATAGTACGTATGTGGGATGAAGTCACTTTCCGTGTTAGCAAGATAGGTGTGTTTGAGGTTCAATGGAGAAAATATGTATTTTTCATAAGCCTCCTGCAGCGTAGAAGCATTTGCTGCCTCAATGATTTTACCCAGCAAGTCAAAGTTAACATCTGAATAGTAAGCTTTTCTTTTCGTTCCCGGTATAAATCGGGCTTTCATATGTTTAATCCATTCAAGTTCCTCTTCAAATGAATAGGAGAAATCCCGATCTTTCACTTTTGAAAAAACAGGTTTCGTCCCTGTCAGATAAAAATCAGGCAAACCACTTGTCTGTGATAGTAAATGCTCTATAGTAAGCTCAAAGGTATACTCTTTACCCTTAAAAACATGAAGTCCGGAAATCTCTTCTTTAGACAAATAATTAGATAATTCATCTTTTAAATTTAATTTACCCTCCTGAACCAAGGCATAAATACAGGTAGTTGTTAAAAGCTTTGTTGTACTAGCCATAAGCATCGGAGTATCAATATCTCGCTTATACTCTCTAGTAAAGTTGAAATCCCCAGATGCATTACCAATCATCAGTACGCTCTCAAAAATTTTATTAGAGGACGTCAATTTCTTGAAATTTTTTTCGATTTTGGTAGTGTCCACAGTGCTATCATCCTTTCGTACCTTATTAATAATGCTGCACTACAAGATTCTATGTTAATGCCCCGTAAGAGGAAGCTCTCCCATACAAAGATTTGAGAGAGCTTAAACCACTTAATAAGTTTTTCGAAATTTTTCACACCTGGATTAATATCAGACTTTCTCGCTTTATTTTTGCCGCCTGCTTTGTCGACCACCCTTTAACTTCATTTAATCCGGAATGGAGAGCCGATACAGCTGGTCGTCATTTCCTTCCGGATCGCCGCGACCGTCTGTATTATTACTGATGAAAAAAAGCAACTCATCTGCTATCTCAACATCACGAATGCGACCAAAACCTGAGATCACTTCTCGCTGTTCTTCGGTCTCAAGATCAAATGCATACACAGCTGATCCCCTTAGTCCTGCGACATATAGTTTCCCGTCATAGTAATCCATTCCAGAAGGGGCCCAGGTCTCTTCATCTCCAGAAGTAAATAGCGGTGTTCTCATCCCTTCTTCTTCCTCATTGCCTTCAATGATCGGCCAGCCGTAGTTTTCACCCGCTTCTATCTGATTGATCTCATCATTTGCATCGCTGCCGTGTTCGCTTGCGTACATCGTCCCGTCAGACGCCCAGGTCAGCCCTTGAGGATTTCGGTGACCATAACTGTAAACATAAGAATCTTGATACGGGTTGTCCTCCGGTATCGATCCATCAAGGTTCATTCTCAAGATTTTGCCCGCCAGCGAATCCAGATCCTGTGCCAGTTCGGGTACAGAAGCGTCACCGGTCGTTGCGTAGAGCAAACCGTCAGGTCCGATTTTAAGTCGGCCTCCATGATGTACTCGCCCACTTGGTATCTCATCAAGCAATACACTCTTTTCTGTCCACACCTCTTCGTTCAACTCTAAGGTAATGACCCGGTTCAACGGCCCGTTACTGTCTTCGTAAGTGTAATATGCATAGGCTAAGTTATTTTCTGAAAAGTCGGGATCCAGTACGAATCCCAGTAACCCTGCTTCTGGAACTAAGGAAAGGTCCTGTTCCAGCTCCACTTCCTGCCTTGTCGCTTCTCCATTTTCTATTCGTATGATGGTTCCGGTTCTCTCTGTCAAGAAGAAGGTCTCTTCCTCTTTTTCGATCGTCCAGGGTATCTCGAGATTTTCTGCGACGACCTCTGGTTCTTCGATTATTTCTTCTTGTTCTTCTTGTTCTTCTTGTTCTGCCTGTTCTTCCTGATGCTCTTCTTCCTCATTTCTCTGTTGTTCTTGCCCTTCTTCCCGCTCTTGCTGACCATCATCATTTCCCTGTTCACTTGAAGTGATCTCCTGACCGTTACTTTCAGTTGTTTCATCTGTATCCGCACAGCCAGAAACCATTATCCCTGAAAGCAGGCATAAGAGGATTAGTTTCATTATTCTCCACCTCTTCCTTCATTACCATAACAGTGAGTTTTCTTTAAGTGGCGGTTCAAAACGAGTTAAGTCTGTCCAATCGATCGGGTATACTTTGACAGCGGTCTCAAAACACTTCGCAGCATGTATTGAACACCTTTTTTTTCATAAGAAAAGTCATTAAAGTTTCCAATGATGTAAGACTCTGTTTCGGGGTGATAAAACATAAATGCCCCTGTGGCACCTGCAGCTCCCCAGGAATTTAAGGCTGCGGGCATCAATAAAGGTACGGTTTTTATCTTCCAGATGCCATAGCCATAGTCAATACCTAAACCGAATTTTGCAGTAGTATTCTTCATATCTTCAAGAGTATCTTTTGTCACTAGTTGATAGTTCACTAATGCTTTCATGAATTTTAACAGATCTTCGTTAGTAGCCACCACTCCACCACCTGAATAATCCAGACGGCCATATCCTTCCCTATCATTTAATCTGGTTTCTTTGATAAAAAAATCAGCTGTCGGATACTGGGATATTTCCGCTGGTGCAGAATAGTGCAACATGTATGAGTGTCTCATATCAAGCGGTTCAAAAATATATTTAGTTAAGGCCGCATGAAAGGGTTCACCTGTAATCCTTTCAATGATCAAACCCAGCAAATGGTAATTTGTATCTGTGTATTTAAAACCTTTCCCGGGAGGAAAATGGGGTTTCGCATTCTTCTTGACCCACATCACGGATTTTTCTGGAGATAAATTCAGACTCTGATCCTTGACCAGCTTATCCAGAAGGATCCTGAAATCATCAGCTAGCCCTGATGTTTGATTTAAAAGATGTCTGATTTTAATTTCTTCCGTATAGTCCTTTCCTTTGTACAGATGCAGCCCCTTTATCAGTTCCGATTGCAGGTGTTTAGACATAGCATCATCAAAAGACAACTCCCCCTTTTCAACCAATAGACCAATAATAGTTGAAGTAAACAGTTTGCCTACACTAGCCATATAGTGTGGCTGCTGTGGATCGGCAGGTACATTACCCGTGGCTCCTTCTGCAATATTTATGTGGATCCCTGCCTTTTCTGAATGAACCAGTAAATAAGCATTCTTAAGTTTTTTGTCTTTTTGTACTTTCCTTCTAAATGATCGGTCTATCGATGTGGTTAAATCATCCTTATTCATATATCACGCGCTCCTTTCTGTTAAAGAGTAAACGTCGTCTTTCCTGATTTAAGTCGTTAATTATTTAAGTCTGATTCTTAACATATTTAAATACTGCACTTCTTAACTGAAGCTGAAAAATGTTACAAATAACAAAAGCATTCGACTTGTGCCTGGCTATTCAAAACTTCAAAAATGTAAGCCATAAAAAAATGAATAACTCCAGACAATCTTACTCATTGGTGTCCTTACACCTTTAACGTATAACATGATAGGAATCTGCGCTCTTTTATAGCTGTACTTATTCTCTTAGTGCTTTAAATCCTGAGATGATATCATTTAATTCTTCCGTAATGCTGGTTTGTCTTTGTCGTCTGTATAAGTCGTTCAATTCCTTTAATTGATTTTCTATATTTTTTTCTGCAGATTGCATCGATGCCAGCCGGCTTGCATTTTCCGATGCCAAGGAGAAGCAAAAGGCACGGTATAATGTGATGAAAAAATATTCTCTTATGAGATCCGAAATGATTGCCTGCTTTTCCGCGAAATAAGCAGGGACGACCTTTGATTCCCATTGCACTTGATTCTTTGACAACTCCACTAAATCGATCGGAAAAAGTAATTCTGTATTTTCCTCAAACATGGAAGTGCTATCCGGCTTGTTATAATACAGCACAATTTTTTTTACAGCCATTTCATCTCGCAGTTCATCGATTTGAACGAGTAATTTGTTTACCATGGAATAAATGGTGTCTGTTGATTGTGGCTGCATAAAAGTCTTGTAAATAGTCACATCATTTTTCAATCTCTGAAATATCTGCTGCCCAATGACGATCACTATATCACCCGAATCTTGGGATACATGCTCCAGGGCAAACAAACTAATTCTCTCATTGACCCTGCCAGCAAGGCCATGGTCTGATCCGAATACAACGTGAAGGATATTGCCCTTTTCAACTTCTTCAGATGGCACGATTTCTTCTTCCGATAAAACAATAAATAGAGACATATCCAAGATGTGCCGATATTCCATGGAGGCTTGGGCAGCGTGTTGAAACTGATTGATGTTGACCGATGCATGTACTTTCATCGTATTTACAATGGCTCTGAGACTTTCTGCGGAATCTATGCTCTTCTTTAACCCCTGTAACCCCTGCATTAGATATCCATCTCCCTTTTAAGCAGCTCGTTTATTTTCTCTATAAACGTATTTTTCACATCATCTTTCAGTTTTTCATCGCTTAATAAATGTCTGCGAAATTCATCGTCTTCTCTCACAGCTTTTCTTATATGTTCTTCTGCCTCAACAATTCTGTCCAGCGCCACCTCGTCAAGCACCCCCATGGTGACAGCCATCAATACACCTATTTGTTCTGTCACTTCGATTGGAGCATGCTGCGGCTGATTTAAAATCTGGCGTATTCTCCATCCCCGTTCAAGCGTTCTTCTGGTCGAATCATCCAATCTTGTCCCAAAACTCGCAAACGATTCTAACTCTTCGAACTGAGAATAGGTGAGTTTTAACGCACTGGTGATATTCCGGTATGACGGAAGCTGGGTTTTGGCACCGATCCTGGATACAGATAACCCTATCTGGACTGCCGGGAGGTTACCTTTCTGGTAGAGCCTGGGTGAAAGATATATTTGCCCATCCGTAATCGAAATAAGATTTGTGGGGATATATGCAGATAAATTTTCTGCCTGGGTCTCAATAATTGGCAGCGACGTAATACTGCCTCCCCCCAATTCGTTTTTTAAGTGGGTAGACCGCTCGAGAAGTTTAGAGTGGATATAAAAAATATCTCCTGGATAGGCTTCTCGTCCGGGTGGCCGTTCCAGCAAAAGAGACAGTTCCCTGTAGCCCCTTGCATGACTAGTTAAATCGTCATAAACAATGAGTACATCTCTGCCTTTTTCCATAAAATATTCTGCTAAGGATATAGCCGCATATGGGGCTATATATTGAACGCCCGCAGGATCTTCGGATCCCGCGACCATAACGATCGTATTTTTTATCGCATCCTTTGCTTTCAGCGTTTTGATAATTTTTGACACAGATGTGATCTGTTGTCCGATCGTACAGTATATACACACCACATCAGTGTCTTTTTGATTAATGATCGTATCGATTGCAATCGTAGTCTTTCCGGTCTGTCTGTCACCAATGATCAGTTCTCTTTGACCTTTGCCTATAGGCACAAGGGAATCGATGACTTTCAAACCTGTTTGTAACGGCTCCAGTACAGGCGCTCTTTTCACGATCGATGGCGCTTTTCTTTCCAATGGAAGAAATTTTTCCGGGGTCACAGAACCCTGGTCATCCAGTATTTTCCCCAAAGGGCTAATGATTCTTCCTAAAAACTCTTCTGAAACCGGTATGTCAGCCACTTTATGTGTCCGTTTCACTTTTTGACCTGCTTTAATGTCATCATACCCTCCAAGGAGTATCACACCTATATCATTATAATCCAGATTCGATGCCAACCCCATCGTCCCATTCGGAAAGGCTATCAGTTCTTCATTTTTTACATTAGTCAGCCCTTTAACCCGAGCGATCCCACTGTCGATCGAAACTATCGTCCCGCTCTCCTCTATATTGACCTGCTCAAGATTCTTTGCTAAGGCTTTTTCTACGGATTCTTCCAAAGCATTGAACTGATTTTCTAACATTGGAAGCACTCCTTATCCGTTACTGTCAAGACTCTTAATGATTTCTTTTTCTATCTCAGTTAAGTAGTTCCTGATATTAGTATGAACAGTATAGGTTTCTAAAAATAATTCATAGCCTAAGATCAATTCGGGATCTGTTTCATAATGTATTTCTTCCAGGCTTCTCAACTGTCCCTTTAAAGCTTCCTCGATCGATGTCTTTTCGTGCTGCGACAGGTCTCGATAGGAACGCACTTGCACGTGCTGTTCTTTTTTTAAATCCTCCAGATCAGGTATGTTTTGCTTTACATTCCTTAAATTAAGAATAAACGTATTAAAGACTTCGCTTTCAAGTTCCTTGTAAGAAATCATATTTAAAATATGAGCCGCTATTTTAACAGCACTTTCTCCTAAGTTTTGTCTCAGGCGGCGTTTAAAATTATCCTTCTCGTCTTCGATTTCTTTTAAATAAGCATGCCGCTTACTTTCAGCTTCCATTATATAATCGTTTAACAGACGTTCTCTTTTTTGCTGTGCTTGTGTTCTAGCATCGTCTAAAATATCGACTCTCTCTTTTTGTATATTTTCTATCTTTTTTTCATACCTGTCCATCAGCTTTTGTGCTTCCCGCATTTTCCTATCCGCTTCAATCTGCGCTTTTTGGATTCGCTCCTGTCTTTGTTCCATCACCTTCAAAACTGGTTTGTAAAGTAACCTCTGTAGAATAAAAAGAATGATAAAAAAATTGATAATCTGCGCAATGATTTCGAACCAGCTTATCGTCATAATATCATCCTACTACCATCGTCCAGAACGGATTCGCAAATAATAAGATCATAGAAATGACAAAGCAGTAAATCGCAGTCGATTCGATCATTGCAAGGCCTACAAAAAGAGTTCTTGAGATCGTGTTTGCTTCATCAGGTTGCTGGGCAATAGATTTCAAAGCCTGTGTCACAGCATGTCCTTCCCCGATAGCCGGCGCGATGGAGCCCACCGCTATCGTTAAGCCTGCCATGATAATTGAAACCATGCCTATCAAGCCAATATTATCCATCATTACTCCTCCTTCAATCTTCATCTCTTGTTTCTTTTTTAGTAGCTGATGCAATGTATACGATGGCAAGGATAGCGAATATATATGCTTGTATAACACCTGTCAGCAGACCGAGCGCCTGGATAACGACCGGAAAAAAAAGAGGGACAACACCTAATAAGATAGCCGCAATAATACTTGTACTCAATACGTTTCCATAAAGACGAACAGCCAGCGACAGTGTTCGTGATACTTCGCTTATGATATTAAATGGCAGCATGATAAACGTAGGCTTTATATATTGCTTTAAATATCCGGCAAAGCCTCTGTCATCGATGCCATATTTGGGTACGGCCATAAACACACATAGCGCTAAAGCGACCGTAGTATTCAGCGACCCTGTGGGTGGGATAAAGCCCGGCACAATGGACAGCACATTGGACACAAGTATGAATATAAATAGTGTGCCTATAAATGGAAGATACTTGCCTGGCTCCTGTTGACTGATTTGTCTGATCTGACTGTTGATGGTTTCGATCAATGCTTCCAAAATATTTTGTCCTTTGGAGATTTCGCCTTCTACTTTTAAATTTCTTGTGAACATATACGATATGCCGGCTAAAAGAATCATTATGATCCACGTAAATACCAATGTTGCAGTAATTCTTGCAAATCCCCACTCAACGTACACTATTTCACTTGGATCGATATTCATTCAGTGTCCCCCCTTTCCTCTTTTTCTATCGTTTTCTCTACTTTAAAAATCATTATTAAACGCACGAATAGCATCCCCAACAAGGTATATATTATCCCCATGTATCCACTTTTCGATACGTAAAATAGTACACTCAGCAGGACAGTCATCCGGAGTATAAGACTGACGGTCATAAGAAGGGCCGGTCGTTTCACTTCCGTTAACTTTTCAACCGTCCAATAAAGCCCACCAAAGAAAGTGATGCCCAAAATTATACCAATGAAAAATTCAGTCATTGTGATCCTTCCTACCCATCTCTGTTTTTTCTTTTATCCAACGCCATGCGTTAAGCGAACCTATAATGACACCTAAGAATAAGAGCGTAATCGTCCACGAAAAACTATGAGTGAATCTTCTATCTAAATAGATGCCTAGGGCAGTGCCCAATAATGTTGGTATCGAAATGGACCATCCAACGATCCCAAAGAGGTTCAGCCCGAACATGATTTCACTACCTTCATCCTGGGCTTTCATTTTTTTGTCAGCATCACTTTTAACTGATTTTAGAAGTTCTTCTTCAGTTGACTCTTTTTTCTTGTTCAACAGTATCCCCCTCTACGTATCAAGTTCCGCAAATCTCCGGATCGTCTCTGTTTCCAAACTTACAAGTACTTCCCGAGCTTTTTTTTCTTTTTCGTCTATTTTTTTGAACGTGTCTTCTACTGTCTGACTCAACTCGCTTAGAGATTCTCCGGCAATCGCCTGCATGGTAGCCAGATATACGGTTGCTCCCTGTTTGACCGCTACGCCATGACTGACCGCAAAATAAAGCTCCTTCTCTGCATTTACCTGCAGAATACCCGGCCTTAAAATCCAGGTAGCGTCTATATGTTTTGGAAGGATCTGGAAAACACCATTGGAGCCTGGCGCTGTGATTTTTTTCACATCTATATCTAAAATTGTTTTGTAAGGTAGATTGATTTTAAGTCTCATTTTTTTCTCTTTTCTTTTTTCGCTCTTCCGCCTCTTCTATACCGCCAATCATATAAAAATCACTTTCTCGGTAATCTTGGAACTCGTCATTTAATATCCGTTCGCAGCCATCAAGAGCATTTTCGAGTTCCACCAACCGGCCCTCGCTTCCCGTGATGTCTGCTGTCGTAAAGAACGGCTGTGTCAAAAACCGTTCCAATTTTCTTGCCCGCTGTACCACACTGCGGTTCTCCACAGAGAGTTCTTCTATGCCTAACATAGCAATAATATCTTTAAGCTCTTCGTAAGTTGCGAGAGTCTTTTTTATTTCGCGTGCGATCGTATAATGCTTCTCACCTACAATTGCCGCATTCAGCATATTTGAGGAAGAACTTAAAGGATCGATCGCCGGGTAGAGACCTTGGCTTGCTCGTTTTCTTGACAGCACAATGGATGCCGATAGATGGGAAAACGTGTGCGTTGCACTCGGATCGGTAAAATCATCTGCCGGCACATAAACAGCTTGAATCGAAGTAATTGCACCGGATCTCGTACTAGAAATCCGTTCTTCCAGTTCCGCCAGTTCGCTTGCTAACGTAGGCTGATAGCCGACTCTTGAAGGCATCTTGCCCATAAGGCCAGAAACTTCCGAACCTGCCTGTATGAACCGAAATATATTATCGATCAGAAGGAGGACATCTTTTTTTTGAACATCCCTGAAATATTCCGCCATGGTAAGAGCTGCATGCCCCACCCTGAACCTTGCACCAGGCGGTTCATTCATCTGAGCAAAAATAAGGACAGCATTGTCTAATATTTTAGCTTCTTTGACTTCTCTGTACAGTTCTTCTGCCTCTCTTGATCTTTCACCAATACCGCAAAACACACTATAGCCTTTTGTTTTTTTTGCAGTATTATTTATCAGCTCAGTGATCAAAACTGTCTTTCCTACACCGGCTCCTCCAAATAGCCCCGCTTTTTCGCCTCGAGCCAGTGGTGTAAGAATATCGATGACTTTAATGCCCGTTATAAACAGTTCATTCGTTGTGTTTCTTTCGGAAAAAGGGACAGGTCTTTGATGAATCGATTTTGTCATTGCCTTTGATTTCCCTTCACCATTTAAGGTATTTCCAAAGACATCGAACATGCTACCTAAAATCTCTTCACCTACAGGAACTTTTATAGGCGCCCCAGTATCCTTTACTGTATCCCCTCTGGAAAGCCCCGAAGTAGAAGTCAAAGCAATTGAACGAACGGTAGAATCATTGATATAAGATGCAGCTTCCATGATCACCTGATCGTCTGCTCCGGTCACAAGTTTATTGTTGATAAATGGTAACTCGTGCTCAAACACAACATCAATGATGCTTCCTCTGATACTTTTTATATAACCAAGATTTTTATCCATAAAGTATCATCCTCGATAGTGTACTCATTTTATCATATTTTTGTAAGCGCTTTAAAAATTATCCAATATTTTATACAAAAACCTTATCACCTATTCATCAGATTTGTCAAACAAATGGGTTCTAAAAAAACGTGTCAGCAAGCTCGTTAGAACTCACCAACACGATTTATCATGATCTTCAGTATTCGATTTTGATCCTTTATCTTTCAGCCTTTTTGCATTACCTTGTTAACAGTGTGACACTCTCAATATGACTCGTCTGCGGGAACATGTCGACAGGCTGTACTTTCTGTGCGGTGTAGCCACCTTCAACGAGCAGGGCCAGATCGCGGGCGAGTGTGGCAGGGTTACAGCTGACGTAAATCATTTTCTTCGGCTTCATTGTAAGAACAGCGTCGACAAACTGTTCATCGAGCCCTTTTCTTGGTGGATCAACGACCAGTAAATCTGCTGAACGCCCTTCCTTGCTCCATTCCAGCATCACGTCTTCGGCTGCACCGACTTGATATGTGACGTTTTCCACACCATTGAGCTCGGCATTGCGCTTGGCGTCTTCGACAGCCGGTTCAATCACTTCTATGCCGTAAACTTCTTTGGCTTTTTCAGCCAGTGCCAGGGTGATCGTGCCGATACCGCTGTAAGCATCGATGACGGTTTCTTCTCCCGTCAATTCAGCAAACTCGATGACTTTGCTGTAAAGCACTTCGGCCTGAGGCGTGTTGACCTGGAAGAATGAACGGTGAGAGATCTCAAAGGTGTGATCCAGCAGTTTGTCGTGATACTTGTCTTCCCCGTGCAGCACGATAACTTCCTGTCCCAGAATGACGTTCGTTTTCTTAGGGTTTACGTTCTGAACGATACTGACCACGTTCGGCAATTCTTCAAGAATGTCCGGAACGATCTTGCTGACTGGGAACAGTTTCGGTGTACGGGTTACCAGTACGACCATCATTTCGCCGGTGTGGTAGCCGCGACGGACCAGGATATGACGCAGATTTCCGGTGTTGTCTTTTTCATTGTAAGGCTTCACGTTATAGGTGCGCATGATGTCACGTACCGTCACGATCGCTTTGTCGATCTCAGGATCCTGGATCTTGAAGTCTTCCATCGGGATCAGGTCATGACTGTTCTTTCGGTAAACACCGGTTTCCAGCTTTCCTTTGATTTTTCTGACAGGAACCTGAGCTTTGTTGCGGTAACTAAAAGGATTCTCCATGCCGATGACGCCATAGACAGGTACATCCGGCAGCTTAGCGATCTTCTGCATGACGTTTTCCACTTGGCTTTTTTTGAATGCCAGCTGGCCTTTATAAGAAAGGTGCTGCAGCGGCATCGTGCCTGTCTGTGCGTAAGCCTTATCTTTGACTTCCACACGGTCTGGACTCTGATCGATGATTTTCGTCAGTTTGCCTACACCAAATGACTTGCCGATTTTGATGACTTTGAATTCAATGGTTTCTCCAACAAGAGCACCTTCGATGAACAGCGGATAGTGGTCGATTTTGGCCACGCCTAATCCCTCATGCGTCAGATCGACGATCTCCCCCTGATAGGTCTCATTCTTTTCTACTGGTGCTTTGAAATTCTGTTTGTTCTTACTCATGGTATTCTCCTTTTTTTCGCTTGTTTGCGATGACGTCTCATTTGAAGTATACAGGTTTCCTGTAAAAGACGAAAGCGCACAGGTTTCAGGCTGTGCGCTTTAATTATTCTTCTTCCTTATCTTGCAGTTCCATGACGCGTTTTTTGAATTCTTCTTCTTTTTCTTCAGTCATCAAGTCTTGGGCGCTGATGGACAATTGCATCCGGTCCAGATCTGTCACGATCTCCAGATGCTGCTTATACATCGTGAATTCTGCAGGCGCATCCCCGCCGTATTCCCCGTCGATATTGATCATCAGCTGCTGGTCGTTCTGGGTTTCAGCTTTGACGTAACTGGTTTTTTTATACAGCACTTTGGGATGCTGTGTATGTCTGCCGTCATTCATCAGCAGTGTGATCAGACGCAGGATCTCGGCAAAGTTCGTCGTTTTCACAACGATCAGTGTGAACTTCCCGTCACCCAGCATCTTGTCCGGGGCGATTTTTTCAAATCCGCCAACTGAATTTGTCAAGGCAACAAATATCAATGAGGCGACCCCTTCATAGATGCCTTCATCATAAGTTATTTTGACTGGTACTTTACCTACACGAGGGAGCAGTTCTGCCCCTTTGACAAAGTAGGCCAGCGAACCGAACAGTGATTTCATATTCGGCGGCACGTCATAGGTGACTTCGGTCAAAAACCCCGCTGCGCCGATATTCATAAAGAATTTGTCATCGGATTTCGTCTTGACTCTTCCGATATCCATATGCACCGTCTGTTTTTTATGAATAAGCTGGGCGGCTTTGACATAATCATAGCGCGGGATCTTAAGTGCTCTGGCGTAGTCATTGGTCGTACCAGCTGGAATGATGGCCAGCTTGGGACGATGAAGATGGGGAGACATACCGTTGATCACTTCATTGATGGTGCCATCGCCACCCGCCGCAACGATCAGATCAAATCCGTCTTTGGTACAGCGGTCTGCTTCTTTCTGCGCACTGAGTGCTGCTGCTGTAGTGCAGAAGGCACTGGTATCATAACCGGCTTTTTCATATTCATTTAAGATGTCCGGCAATTGTTTCTTTAATGTTTCACGACCGGATGTCGGATTGTAAATCAAACGCGCACGTTTTCTCACCGTCCATCCACCCCCTTTTTCTTAACGCTCCTAGCGTTTGTCCATTTCTTCTTTCAGAAGTTTGTTGACCACGCCAGGATTGGCTTTTCCTCTCGTCTGTTTCATGACGTTTCCGACTAAGAAACCTAGTGCACGGTCTTTGCCGTTTTTATAGTCTTCGATAGACTGTTCGTTCTGATCCAGTGTTTCAGAAATGATCGGCAGCAGTTTAGCCGGATCACTTAACTGGACCCAGCCTTTGTCTTCAACTAATGCTTTCACATCATCGCTGCCTTTGGTGATGAGTTCTTTGAAGACTTTCTTGGCGATCTTGGAAGAAATGGTTCCGTCAGCGATCAGCTTGATCATTTCAGCCAGTGCCTTAGGCGTCAATTGTGTATCATGCAATTCTTTATGTTCACTGTTCAAGTAGGCAGAGACTTCGCCCATCAGCCAGTTGGATGCCTGCTTGGGATCCGCTCCGTGATCGACCGTTTCCTGGAAGAAATCGGACATTTCGACTGTCGCAGTCAATACGCCGGCATCATATTCAGGCAGCTTATAGTCTTTCACGTATCTTTCCATACGTTCTTTCGGCATTTCCGGAAGGGACGCTCTGACGTCATCGATCCAGTCATTGCTGATCTCAAGATTTGGAATGTCCGGTTCCGGGAAGTAACGGTAGTCACTTGATCCTTCTTTGACACGCATAAGAATCGTTTCGCCTGTGGTTTCGTCAAAACGTCTGGTTTCCTGCTGGATCGCTCCACCGGCATTCAGGATTTTTTCCTGACGCTTGATCTCATGTTGCAGACCTTTTCTGACGTTATTGAAGGAGTTCAGGTTTTTAAGCTCAGTCTTAGTCCCAAATTCTTCCTGTCCGACTGGTCGCAGTGAAATGTTGGCGTCACAGCGCATGGACCCTTCCTGCATTTTTACATCGGATACGCCTGTGAACTGAATGAGCTGTTTCACTGTATCCAGATAAGCCTGCGCTTCTTCAGGCGAGCGCATATCCGCTTCAGACACGATTTCGATAAGGGGCGTGCCCTGACGGTTCAGGTCCACATAAGAAGAGCCGTCATCCCCATGCGTGTTTTTACCTGCATCTTCTTCCAGGTGAACACGTTCGATACGTATCTTTTTCTTTTCGCCTTTGACATCGATTTCGATCCAGCCGTCATAACCGATCGGCTGGTCAAATTGTGAGATCTGATAAGCTTTCGGGTTATCCGGGTAAAAGTAGTTTTTACGGTCAAATTTTGTTTCGTTTGCGATGCTGCAGTTCAATGTCAGCGCCGCTTTCATCCCGAATTCGATCGCCCGTTTATTGACGACCGGAAGGACCCCTGGGTGTCCCCAGTCGATGACGTTCGTATTCGTATTCGGTTCAGCACCAAAATGTGCGGGAGACGGGGAGAACATTTTAGAATCCGTTTTTAATTCCACATGCACTTCTAATCCTATAACTGGTTCTAAATTCATCGCTTATTCTCCTCCTTTGAATGATGGTTTTTTCTCATGATGATCAGTAGCTTTTTCGTAGGCATATGCTGTTCGGTAAATCGTCTGTTCATCGAAATGCTTACCGATGATCTGCATCCCGATCGGCATGTCTTCAGAAAAGCCACATGGAATGGACAGTGACGGGACGCCTGCCAGATTGACTGGAACAGTTAACACGTCTGCCATATACATAGCCAGGGGATCATCGATTTTTCCGCCGATTTCAAAAGCTGTCGATGTCGTTGTCGGTGCGACCAAAACGTCCACATCTTCAAAGGTCTTTTCAAAGTCCTGTCTGATCAGGGTACGGGCCTGCGCCGCTTTTTTGAAGTGGGCATCATAGAAACCGGAACTTAATGAGAATGTCCCAAGCATGATCCGACGTTTCACTTCCAGTCCGAAGCCTTCTGAACGGGATTTAACGTAAATGTCTTCTAGCGACCCGATGTTTTCTGAACGGTAGCCGTAGCGGATGCCGTCGAAACGCTGCAGGTTACTTGAGGCTTCTGAAGAAGCGATGATGTAATAAGCGGGAATACCATATTTGGAATGCGGCAGGCTGACTTCTACGATTTCAGCGCCCATCTCCTTATATAGTTCTAGTGCTGCACGTACCGATTCCACGATGGCGGTTTCTTTGGCATCTTCATGGAAGTATTCTTTCGGCACACCGATGCGCAGGCCTTTGACGCCTTCTTCGATTCCTTCTGTGAAATCGGGTGTGTCCCCGCGGTAAGATGTGCCATCTCTGTCATCTGTTCCGCTGATGACGTTAAGTACCAGGGCATTATCCTTGACTGTACGGGTAAACGGTCCGATTTGATCCAAGCTTGATCCGAACGCAATGAGACCATAGCGGGAAACGCGGCCGTAAGTCGGTTTCATACCTACAAGACCAGTGAAGGACGCTGGCTGTCTGATCGAGCCGCCCGTATCCGAACCAAGTGAGACCGGAATTTGACCGGCTGCAACCGCGGCTGCCGAGCCGCCGGACGAACCACCGGGAACTTTAGAGAGATCCCAAGGATTGCGTGTCACTTTCAGCGCAGAATTTTCCGTTGACCCGCCCATGGCAAATTCATCCAAGTTCAGCTTGCCGACAGAAATCATCCCCGCCTGCTTAAGTTTTTCAACGACCGTTGCGTCATAGACAGGAACGAATTCTTCCAGAATTTTCGAAGCCGCTGTTGTTCTGATTCCTTTGGTAGAGATGTTATCCTTGATCCCCACAGGCAGTCCACTCAGGACATTGTCAGGATCGATGCCTTGTTCATCAGCTTCTCGTGCCGCTGCCAGAGCTTCTTCTTTATTTAAAGTCAGAAACGCTCCGACCCTTTCATCCGTCTCTTCAATATTTGCATAGACAGATTCCATCAGCTCGACGGCTGTCAATTCTTTGTTCACTAATTTTTCGTGCAACTCTTCTAAAGTATGAGCTAAAAAATTCACTACGCTTCACTCCCCCCGTTATCAAACATGGCAGGTACTTCAATGTAGCCATCTTTTCGTGTTTTAACGTTTTTGAACAGTGCTTCTCTGTCCGTTCCTTGTTGAACCTTATCTTCTCTCCAGACATTCTTTTGAGGCAGACCGTGATACGTGCCTTCGACACCTTCTGTATCCAGTTCTTCCAGTTGTTCGACCATGTCGACGATCCGATCCAGCTCTTTCGTGAATGTGTGAATGGATTCTTCTTCTATTTCAAGTTTTGCCAGTTTAGCCACTTGCTTGACTGTTTCTTCGTTAATAGCCATATGATTCTTCCTTTCGTCTGTTTGACTGCGCTGCTGTCATCAATTGAATATATACACATCATAATCTTCCTGATCAGCTTCCCGGTTCAGATAAGATTCCATACCGTTCAGTGACTCCACATTTATCTGCGTCGATACATTGCCCGGCAGATAGGTTTGACCAGCTTCATTCAGGAATTGGGTGAAAGCAATGATCTCTCCTTTGCCGTAAAACTGAGTTGTAACGGTTATTTCCAGATTCATCAGCTGGTCCTCAATATAATGACCCAGGCCGGTCACGCCGCTGACATTCGGGAAAAAGCTTTCTACTTCTGACCTGAAGTTGGCAAAGTTGTTTCCTTCTGCACTCTGCATACCTTCCAGCGGGAACACGATGCGGTCTTCATTGATCATTGTCCAATCCGACACCGATGCTTCTCCGTCTTCGACTAACCCTTCAGCGATAAAGGTGCCGGGAGCCAGATCGTCCTGTGTCGACTGTTCATACAAGCCGATCATTACGGGAACATTTTCCAGTCCTTCGATATTTCTTATGCGGGAGGCCACCTCCTCGCCAATTCTCTGGCCTTCTTCAAGGACCTCTTCCCGGGAGATATCCTGCTGGTACACTGCCCCATACTGTTCGAGGCGGTAATAATCAACAGAATTCAGGGCCAGTCCTATGCTGACTCCAGCCAGTTCCAGACCATTGTCTGTCTGAACATAAAAATTCTGTTCAAGGATCGAGTTCAAGACATTCGGTACACGCTCTTCACCCTCTTCGCTGTCAGCTTCTGGAGGATTGAGTCCCTGCATCTGTTCATCGATCTCTTCCGGTTCTGTGGTTTCTTCGCCATCCTCTTCATTTTCATTTTCTTGAGGAAGCTGTTCTCTTCTTAACCAGCTACTGACCAGGTCGGAAGACAGGTATTGACCTTCCTGGAAAAAATGGTTGTCTGTAGGGAAGTAGGTTTGGGAGTGGCGCATCAGGTCGATCTCGAACATGCGCATGTTAACACTGGAATTCAGACTGCGTGTGATCCCTCTGTTCTGACTCGGTGCATACGTCCCTTCCTCTGTGATGACGGGTCTGTAATAGTCCGCATCCACCTGTTCTTCTATCGTGGTGACTTCATCTTCGTCCAGCTGGTTTACCATTTCTTCTGTCTGACTCTCTCCCTGACCTGGGCCATTTGGATCAGTACTGTCCGGGAAAGCACTGCAGGCCGCAAGAAACACAGCTTGAGCAATTACTAAACTGAGAACTGATTTCTTTTTCACTTGTTCTCACTCTCTATTCTAATCATTCATCAATCTCCTTAAGGACTTGCTGTTCGGTTAATATGGGCACATCCAGTTCCTGGGCTTTCGTCAGCTTGCTGCCGGCTTCTTCTCCTGCAATCAGGAAGTCTGTGTTCTTTGACACGCTCCCTGTGACCTTCGCTCCAAGGTTGGTGAGTTTTTCTTTCAGTTCATTACGGGTAAACTGTTCAAGTTTCCCTGTAATGACTAATGTCTTATCTGTAAAGAAAGTAGACAATTGTTCGATTTCTTCTTTACGTTTACCTTTATATTCCATGTTCACATCGGCAATTTTCAACTTCTGCAGCAGTTCGTCCACCTCTTCCAGTTCAAAAAAGGCATGAATGCTTTCTGCAATGGTTTCACCCATACCTTCGATGGCTTCGATGGCTTCTTTAGATGACTTCCTCAACTCTTCCATGGTAATGAACTCTTCAGCCAGCAGTCGGGCGGCTTTCGCTCCGACGTGACGGATGCCTAAACCGAAAATCAGCCGTTCCAGTGAATTTGCTTTTGAGTCTTCTATTGCTTTAAGTAAATTGTCTGCCGACTTGTCAGCGATTTTGTCCAGCGTCAGCAGCTGATCTTTTTCCAGGTAATAGAGATCTGCCGGGTCGTTGACAAGGGATTCATCATACATCTGTTCAACGATGCGCTCGCCTAGTCCTTCAATATTCATAGCGTTTCGAGATACAAAATGTGTCAGCTTTTCTTTCGCTTGAGCAGAACAGCTTGGATTCATGCATCTCAAAGCCACTTCATCTTCCAGATGCATCAGCTCGCTGTCACATGCCGGGCAGTGGGTCGGATAATCATAAGGCTGACTGCCTTCGGGGCGTTTATCCTTATTCACTTTGATCACTTCAGGAATGATGTCGCCTGCTTTGCGCACGACAACGGTGTCGCCCAGTCGGATATCTTTTTCCTTCATAAGGTCCACATTGTGCAGACTCGCGCGCTGAACGGTCGTCCCGGCAAGCTGAACAGGCTCCATGATCGCTGTTGGGGTGACGACTCCCGTCCGGCCGACCGACCATTCAATCGTTTTCAGCAAGGTCTCTGCTTCTTCTGCCGGGAACTTATAAGCGATCGCCCATCTCGGTGCCTTGACTGTAAATCCGGCTTTTTCCTGATTGTCCAGTTCGTTCACTTTAATAACGATTCCATCGATCTCATAAGGCAGGTCCGTTCTCTTTTCCTGATATACCTCCACAAAGTCCCACACCTCATCGATCGATTCAAAGACCTGCCGTTCAGGATTGGTTTTCAGCCCCAGATCATCCAGGAGCGCCAAGGCCTCTGACTGACTCTGGACTTCTTTCCCGTCCAGCTGGGCAAGTGAATACAAGAAGACACTCAGGTTTCTCGAAGCTGTGACTTTAGGATCCAGATTTCTTATCGTTCCGGCCGCCGCATTCCTGGGATTGGCAAAGACGGCTTCCCCCTGTTCTTCGCGCTGCTGATTCAGCGCAATGAAGGAAGATTTAGGCATATAGATCTCCCCGCGTGCTTCTAAGGTGAGCGGTTCTTTTAATGTCAGTGGAATAGAACGGATCGTTTTCACGTTAGCCGTCACATTCTCGCCTTCTGAACCGTTCCCCCGGGTGACTGCCTGGGTGAACTTTCCGTTCTCATATTTCAGAGACACAGCCAGCCCGTCCATTTTCAGTTCACAGTGATAGGCATACGGCTGGTCGTCCAGTATCTGAGAGACTTTCCGGTCGAAATCCTGCAGTTCCTCTTTAGAAAAGGCATTATCCAGACTCAGCATCGGGATGTCGTGCTGGACCTTTTCAAAGCCTTCCAGTAATGACCCGCCCACCCGCTGCGTCGGTGAGTCACTCTGAACCAATGTCGGATACTTTTCTTCCAATTCAACTAATTCTCTATACAGCTGATCATATTCTTCATCCGGGATAGTGGGCTGGTCCAGCACATAATACTGATGACTATACTGGTCCAGCAAGGTTTTCAGTTCATCTACCCGTTTTCGAGCCTGATCAAAACTTATTTCTTCAGCCATTGGATTATCCTTTCTACACTTAGATTTTTTCGATCGGAGCAAAACTTGCCAGTAAGGGTTTGATGCCTATGCCGGGAAAGGCTATATCCAGCTGCAGGTCATCGCCTTCGCCACTGACTTTCACGACTGTCCCGATATCCCAAACCTTGTGCTTTACTTTTTCTCCCACTTGCCAGTCCAGCTTTTCAGCACCGCTGTTTCCTGTAGCGTGAGAAACATAATTTTTTCTTTTCTTCGTCTTTTTATCAAACGGATCATTCGAACTGTTCCCAAAGCCTTTGTACATCCCGCTTGAGAAAGGTTTCAGTGAATTCGATTCCTCAACATCCAATACCTCGTCATCCATCTCTTCCAAGAAACGGGAAGGACGGTTGGACTGGACACGACCGTACAGGGCACGGGACAAGGCATTGGTCAAGTACAGTTTCTCTTCGGCCCGTGTGATCCCGACATAAGCCAGACGTCGCTCTTCTTCCATTGCATCTTCTTCCATTTCAGCACGGGAAAGCGGGAAAAGCCCTTCTTCCATCCCAATGAGGAAAACGATAGGGAATTCAAGTCCCTTGGCAGCGTGAAGGGTCATCAGGGTGATCTCGCTCGTTGGTTCTTCTTCCAGTTTGTCGATGTCGGAAATGAGTGACAAGTCAGTCAGGAAAGCGATCAGACTGTCATCTTCCTGCTCTTCTTTATCGAACTGATTGGTCACCGTCAGGAATTCTTCGATATTCTCGACGCGCGTTTCTGCTTCCAGGGTCCGTTCTTTCTTAAGTGTTGGAAGGTACTCCGACTTGTTGAGAACTTCTTCCGTCAGCTCTGTGATGCTCAGGAACTCTGCCATTTTTCGGAAATCCTGAATCATCAGGGCAAAGCCTTCCACTTTTTTCACGGCACGCGCAGATAAGTTGATACTGTTGGCATTCAAGGCAGCTTCATACAAACTCCAGCCCATTTCTTCTGCGGCCAACGCCAGTTTTTCGACTGTGCTCGCTCCGATACCCCTTTTAGGTTCATTCACGACCCGAGCAAAGCTGAGATTGTCTTTCGGATTGGCGATGAGTGTGAGATACGCCAGGACATCCTTGATCTCTTTACGGTCGTAGAACTTGTGTCCGCCGACCATGCGGTAAGGGATGTTCGTCTTGATCAGTGTTTCTTCCATCACACGGGACTGGGCATTGGTCCGGTATAATACGGCAAAATCGCCGTATTCCCGATTAGGATTCTTTTCCAGTTCCTGCTGGATATGCTGAATGACATAGCGCGCTTCTTCGTGTTCATTACCTGCACGGTAATAGGTGATGGATTCGCCGCCATCTTTATCTGTCCAGAGGCTTTTATCTTTTCGTTTGGAGTTATGCGAGATGACATCATTGGCCGCTTTCAGGATATTTTTCGTGGACCGGTAATTCTGCTCCAGTAAAACGACCTTGGCATCACTGTAATCCCGCTCAAAGTTCAGGATGTTTTCCATGTCAGCCCCGCGCCAGCCGTATATACTCTGGTCAGCGTCACCGACGACGCAGATATTTCTGAAGCGCTCAGCCAGAAGGTTTACAAGTTTATACTGGGCATGGTTGGTATCCTGATACTCATCCACGTGGATATACTGAAATTTGGTCTGATAGTACTGCAGGACGTCTTTGTGTTCTTCGAACAGTCGAACCGTCAGCATGATCAGGTCATCAAAGTCCAGGGTTTCCGCCTGTCTCAGCTCACGCTGATAGTGATCGTAGCAGTCCGCCACGATCTTGCCGAAGTAATCCGTTGCTTCCACGCGGTACTCTTTCTCGTTCTGCAGATTGTTTTTTGCATTGCTGATTTCCGAAAGGATCGCTCTCGGGTTATATTTTTTCGGATCGATATTCAGTCGTTTAAGTATCTTTTTAATTAGTGTCAGCTGTTCACCGGGATCGGCGATCGTGAAACTCGAACTGTATCCGATGTGGTCGATCTCTCTCCGCAAGATACGGACGCACATGGAGTGAAAGGTCGAGACCCATACATCCAGTCCGCCGTCTGTCACCAGGGTCGCTACCCGGTTTTTCATTTCTGAAGCGGCTTTATTCGTAAAGGTGATCGCCAGAATGTTCCAAGGATTCACGCCTTTTTCTTGTATCAGATAAGAGATCCGGTGCGTCAGCACACGCGTCTTTCCAGATCCGGCTCCGGCCATGATCAGTAACGGGCCCTCAGTGTGCGCAACAGCCTCTCTCTGCCTGGGGTTCATCCCCTGTAAAATATCTTCTCGCAGTACCACTTTTTTCATCCTTTCAGGTGTTCATACATTGTTTTATTATAACAGAAAACGATGCTCTCTTTCCATACATCTTGTCAGAGATTATACGCCACAACTGTGTGTCTTTCAGCTTTTCTGCTGTTGTTGAATAGTTTAGAAGCAAGGAACTCTTGCCCAGGTCAAAAAAGCATGTTTGCCGCAGCATACATGCTTTCCCCATTCATCAGTATCTTTGATAACTTTAATAGTACCCACTCATACGATAGATGTCCTCTGAGCAGGTTTATTGTACCGCACATTCGCATCACTCAAACCGGAATGGTCGCGAGCACGTCCAGTGAAGGCGTCATCGGCATCACTCACCCGGGATTTTCCGCGAGCACGTCCTTTGTGCCGCTCATTGGCTTCACCCAAACCAGAATGGTCGCGAGTACGTCCAATGAAGGCGTCATGGGCATCACTCACCCGTCATTCACTTTTAGTGAACTAAATAGATCCCTCTATTCAGACCTTTCATAAGCTTTCAGTACTACATACCTAAAAACTTTTCTAGTATGAAGGAGAAAAATCTCAGATTTTTTATCAAAAAAGTCGACACAGGGTCGACTTAGTCATCTATGCCTTGAATGAGGTTGATGAGGATCTGGTTGAGCAGTATCCGAATCTCCCGTCTGGCATAGGTATAATTATTATCGTTGAGCCATTCGATCAGTTTAGCGTAGTGTGTCACCTTCATCGCACGGCTTTTTTTGAAGATGATCGGGGTCTGACTGGAATCCTGATACAGACTCAGCATCGTCTCGATTACTCGCTCGTTCATATATCTGTTCGAGTGATAAGCGAGCAGCAGGCGCCAGAACTTAATTTCCAATGCCTCAAAATCATCTGACTTCAAGGAAACGGTCTCTTTCAAGTCATCCATCAGATCAGTCAGCGGCACAGTATCGACTGTCACTTCATCAAGTTGCAGCGTATAAAAGATGTGCTGGAGCAAGGCTTCCAGAAAATAGATCCGTTCCTTACGCTGATTCAAATCCAAAGAGATGTCTCCGACAAACACTCCCTTATTCGGAATCCGGTAAACATAACCTTCTTCGATTAGCCGATTCAACGCACGCCTTACCGGTGTTCGACTGATTTCCAGCTGTCTGGAGATATCCAGCTCTTTCAACTGCTTGCCTTTTGTCCAATTAGCTTCTTTCATCTGACTGATCATAAAGGTATAGGCTTTCGCTTCCATCTTATTCATTTTTTTCATTGAGGCATCCTTTACTTAATCAAAGATATTTGACATTTGTTCGAGTGTCTTTTTCAGCTGTTTTGTCGGAACAACGATATGCCCGAATTCCTCTGCATCCAGACCGGTCTCATTGTCGTAGAAAGTGAACAGCCAGTCCGGTTTGATCTGTGCCTGAGTATAGGCCAGATCCTTTTCATCTGTTCGGATCACTTTCATGACTATCGTATCGTGCACTCTGTCTGTCACTCGGACAGGCCAGCCTGTCACTGCCTTGATCAGCGCTTCATATTGGGAAAAATGAGGGTAATTGAATGTATAGTGAAAGGCACGATGCGGGTGGGCGACGATCTCATTGACATAGAGCGCTCCGCTCCCAGTCGAGAATATCTCAATTGCCATCACACCGACAAAATCAAGCTCTTCTGCAATCACTTGACCAATACGTTTGATTTCCTGTTCCACTTCGCCTTTCAGCTCTGCTGGAGCAATCGCCTGATGAAACACATCATCTCTATACTTCATTTCTGTTATGGCGAATGAAGACACGTCTCCCTGGCTGTTTTTAACCAGAGCAAGACAGACCTCTTTTTCAGATGGGATCCAGGCTTCAAGAACGCATGTCCCCTGTGAAAGAAACCGTTCGGAAGCATCAATATCCTCTTCGCTGAACAGGACGTGGTGTGCTTTAAAGCGTTCATCTGTACTGTTAGATTTTAGGACACAGGGAAATCCGATGCTATTCACGGCTTCTCTGATATCATCCATGGAGATGATCGTGGCAAACGGGGCAATGTTCACCCGCACGGATTCCAGAAAGGCTTTCTGAAGCATTCGATCCTGAGAGACAGCCAGCAGTTCTTCTCCCTGTGGTACGGGCACTGTGCGTGTGATGTTCTCAACGAGTCGTGAAGGAAACGCATCAGATTCGTATACAATAACATCACTTTTCATCGCCATATCCAGACATGCCGGTTCATCTGACAGGTCAGCCTTAATATGCCAGTCAGCAACACCTGCAGCCAGACAATTTTCGCTCGGATCGAGTACACCTGCGTGGTAGCCCAGTTGTTTGGCTGAAAGGACCAGGAGACGGGCGACACTGCCCCCACCGATTACACCTATTGTACTGCCGGGTTTTATCCAATTTGTCATCATTCGTCACTCCATCTTATAGTTCGGTAAACGGATTCTCCTGCGGATTGTTTTTGACCTGTTTTTTATTTTTCTTCATTCTCTTTGTCCAGAAGCCGCCATTGATATATCTCGGTTCATAGGAAATCATGAAGGCCTTGGGTTCTATTTCATGAATCAGTTTGTACAGTGATCTTTCATTTGAGCGTGGGGTCAGGATCTCAAGCACGTAACGGCTGCCTTCTCTCCCATGGGCCTGAGTGATCGTCACACCAAAGCCTTCGCCTCGAAGCTTTTCTGCCACTTCCCAGCCATTTTCAGGTACGATCGTCGTGACCAGGATATGTCCCAGGGCCAGTTTATCTTCAATTTTCATGCCAGCATAGATGCCCGCCCCAAAACCGACGGCATAAGCAATGATATTCGCCACATTATCCAGATTATCCAGCACCAGTCCCAGCCCGACAACGTAAATGGCCACTTCGACCATGGCTATGAACGGGGCCGCCAACTGATAACCTTTCATCGTCAGCATCATTCTAAGCGTATTTAATGTGACATAAACCACATTGATCAACAAAATCGTTACAATTATTCCCCAGTTAAACTCCACTTTATCTCTCCTAAAATTAAAAATTGATTCTGCGTAAATATGCAACAAGGGCTGAGACAATATAACGCCTGTCTCAGCCTTCGTCTATAAGAGTACAGGTCGATCCGCTGTTTACTCCTGCTCGTTTTCAGTTGTCTCTTCAGTATTTTCTTCCTGATGCTTTTTGACGATCAGCGTAGATATCCTCGAGCCTTCCATTTTATCAACGGTCAGACACAAGTCATCTACTCGGATGTACGCCTTCTCTGATTCTCCCGGGATGCTTCCAAATTCAGTGATAAAGTAGCCGGCGATCGTATCCACATCTTCAGAATCGATCGACATGTCAAAGTAGTCGTTGAATTTGTCCAGTGGCGTCGCTCCATCTACACTATAAATAAAGTCGTCGATTTGTTCAATCAAATTGTTTGATTCATCATACTCATCGTCGATTTCTCCGACGATTTCTTCAAGCAGGTCTTCAAGGGTAACGATCCCCACGACTCCGCCATATTCATCGTTCAAAATAGCCATCTGATTCTGCGTCTTTTTCATCTGAAAGATCAGGTCATCGATAAAAATCGTTTCAGGAACAAATAAAGGACGGTTGCTGATTTCTTTTAGATCGATCGAATACAACGGTTTATGTTTAGAAGCCTGCAGCAGGTTTTTAACATGAACAATGCCAAGGATGTTATCTTTATCTTCAAAATATAATGGGACACGTGAATGAGGCGTTTCTAGCATGGCCTCGATATTTTCTTCATTTGGATCGTCATAATCGAGCATGAATGCATCTGTGCGCGGTACCATGACTTCACGGGCGATTTTATTGTCCAGAGACAGGACTCCCTTCAGCATGGAAAATTCATCGATATCGATGACTTCGTGCTGATGACTGTGTTCAATGAACGAACGGAATTCATCTCGCGTGATGGTCTCGTCATTCGCCGTAAAATCAATCGGCAGGAGGTGTTTCATTCCTCTGACTGTGACGTTCACTAACCATACAATGGGAACCGATAAATATCTGAGTCCTAAAACCATCCCTGATAATTTCATTGCTATCTCATCCGGATTCTGTTTTGCTATCGCTTTAGGAAGCTTTTCACCAAATGACAAAAGTAAATATGTCAGTACGATCGCACTAACGGTCAGACTGAATACTTGTGAAGAAAGAATCGGATTTTCAAATGAATCGAATAGACGCAACATCACTATCGCAGACATACCGCTGGTAAATAATGCGGAAAGTGATATGCCCACTTGAATCGTGGTCAAAAATTCATCTGCATTGTCTAAGATACGCAGGATCCGCTTGGCTTTCTTACTCCCATCCAGGGATTCTTCCATCATTCTGTTTGGATTAATAGATATCATAGCCATTTCTGCGGCTGAAAAAAATCCGTGCAATACAATTAAACCGATAATAACTACTAGTGGCCCAATAAAGGGCTGTATACTCCAGGGGTCGCTGTTCATAACTTGTCTCCTTTTAAAATTCCGATCATATAAAAACACAGTCACTATATCATATAAATCTATTCCTTACAATGCTTTTTTCAGTCCGTTTGAGCTCCTTATTCCAACAGGCCCGGGACGGATGAAAAGAACGGGACGAAACGGTCGATAACATCACCGCTTTTTTGCCCTTCGAGAGACCCTACGAATGAGTAAGACATCTTTTCTTCATCGAAAACATATAAAAAGCCATTGGTCTCATTTTCTTCCTCGCCGCCGATTTCCGCTGTACCCGTCTTGGCACCGACAGCATAGTCCAGCTGGTCCAGCGCATGTGATGTCCCGTTCGGGTCTGTTACTGCTTCTAAAAGCAGCTCCCTCACAAGTTCAGCGTTTTCAGCAGAAACTATTCCTTCAGCGCTATCACCTTCCGCTTCCTTCAGAAGCTTAGGATAGACGAGTGTGCCCTCATTGAGAATTGGCGAATAGAAAACCTGCTGATGAATGGTATTCATAAGTATCTCCCCTTGGCCATAAGCGGTGTCGGCAAGCAAGGTGATTTCGTCGATGCGATCATTGTTTGCCAGCTGAGCCGGGTTCATTGTCAACGGCAGTTCGAACGATTCTCCAAACGGAAACTGAGATAATCCTTCAACAAAATCCTCTGTCCCCATTTCAAAAGCTTCCATCGCAAAGAAAATATTGTCCGAATACACCAGTGCATCCTTTAAATCCACTTCTGTGACCGAGTCATTGACACGAGTGATTTCTCTGTCTCCAAAGGCAGCCGTTTCCGGGGACCAGCTGAGGCCTTCGATCGTATTCACTTTGTCAGGCGTTGTCGTCCCTGATTCCAGCAGCACGAGGGAAGATAAGATCTTAAAGGTCGATCCCGGTGCATAGCGGGCTGTGAAACGATTCAGAAAAGGCTGGTCTTCGTCTTGATTGTAGGCATTAAACTCTTCCAGAGAGATCCCCCGTGCAAAGAGCTGCGGATCATAAGAAGGCGAGCTTACCAGTGCCAGGAGTTCTCCGCTTTCCGGATCCATAAGGGATGCGGATCCAGGCTCTGAGTCGAAGGCGGCAAACAGCTCTGACTGGACAGCACTGCTGATCGTCAGGGTCAGTGACTCGCCGTCTTGTTTTTCTCTCTCGACGATGACCTCTTTCACTTCTCCTTCACTGTCAACAAGGGCGATCTGTCCCCCCATATCACCACGCAGTTCCTGATCGAACCGGTATTCCAGACCGCCTTTACCGATGACCTGCCCCGACTGCAGCTTTGGATCGTTCTCAATATCTTCAGCTGAAACATCGCCCACATAGCCGGTCAAGTGAGCAGCTGCCTCCCCTAAGGGATAAAGCCGGTCGGTCGTCTGCTGGTACAACACCCCCGGGACCTCAGGTGTTTCACCGACATCGACGACTTTAAACGGAACAAGGCTCTCTTCTGTTACCCAATTCTGACTAAGTAAACGTTCAAGTGTGGGCACAGAAACGTCAAACGTTTCACTAATTTCAGCTAGACGTTCCTCCCGCTGGTCTCCTTCGCCTAAGACAGCAGGATACAGGCCTGCATCATAGGCCTTTCCCTCACCAGCCAGCATATTTCCATCTCGGTCATAGATTGAACCGCGCATCGGCTCAGTGTAGGAAAGACTCACAGTATCGCCTTCCTCCATATTGGGAAGGAAAAGTGAATGGTCCCATTGAACGGCTTTAGCTTCCTCTGTTTCACTGATTTCTGCCTGATAAGCCATCATTTCTGTCTCACCCAAAACAGTCGTCATTAAAGTGGTGTATCGGAACGCGTAAGTATCTGCTTCTTCATCGTAAAGGATCTCGCGATCCGTTATATCGAGTGTGTCAACGCCAATGGCCTGAAAAACCGTTTCGTATCTTTCAGCCAGTTCCTGGCGCGTGTAGCCTTCTGCTGAAACCAATCCTTCTGAAAGGGTGTCCACATACTCTTTAAAACGTGTGGAAGCCTTGGCATCCAGGTACTCGTCCACCAGACCTTCAATCTCTTCACGCCGCTCTAAAGCCAGCTGCTCCTCCTGCCAGTTTCGGTAGTAGAAATAGCCGCTGATACTTATGAGAATGAACACAGCGATACCCGCTGCTATCCCGAACACTTTCCTGTTCGATGCCTTCCACTGCTTCCTGCTGTTTTTCACGTCATCGACTCCTTATCATTAGTTAGTCGTCTTCATACCGGTCCTTTTCTTTTTCCCTGTAGTCCATCATTTTTCTGCTGAACAGCTCACCATTAGAAGGGGGTGTATAGGTGATGGCATTGGCTCCCGCTTCAATCGTTTCCAGGATGCTTTTCTCAGTCGGTCCGCCTGTCGCGATGATGGGCAGATCAGGGTACTTCTCTCTCAATTCTCTTACGATGGTGCTCGTCCTGCCTGCACCGGAAACATTGATGATGTCCACACCGGCTTTCAGGCGTTTGTCTATCGATGTGTATTCGGATACCACCGTCAAAATGATGGGGATATCGATCACTTCATTGATCTTTTCAATGGTTGCTATCGGTGTAGGGGCGTTGACGACAACTGCCTTGCAGCCGTGTGCTTCAGCGAACAGAGCCATGTTGGCCGACCGGACACCTTGCGTCTTGCCGCCAGCAATACCGGCTATGACAGGAATCGTAGAAACTGATGTTATCGCTTCAAGAATCGCCGGATGTGGGGTGAAAGGGTAGACAGCCATGATCGCATCGGCATCATTATTCATGATCAGTGCGATATCAGTGGTGAACATAAATGCCTTAAAACGTTTTCCATTGATCAATATACCGCTGGCCTTCCTGATGACCGACGGAACTTCAACGTATCCATTATACAAATCGGATTTTACTGACGGGTATTTTCTTTTTTCCATATCTTAGCCTCTTTATCTATTAGTCTATTTATCAAAACGATCTAAATCGTAAATCTCTATGATCTCGATTATCTTTTCGGGGTATGTGGGATCTGTGGCATAACCAGCTGAATAAAGTGCCCGAGCGGCTTCCTGATAACTGGATGCCTCCTGAACGCCACTGTAAAGTTGAGGATCCCATTCTGTCCCGCCATTGATCAACTCGGCATAATCCTTGACCGATGCTTCAAGCGACGGATAGCTTCGAAAGGACGCATGAATGTCTTTCCATTCGTCCTCATATTCTCGCGTGGCATATTTACGGCCTGTCGATCCGCCCTTTATCCCAAAATAATTATTCTCCTGACGGGATAAGCTGCTCTTTCCCCAGTTTGATTCCAGAATCGCCTGAGCAATTGTGACACTTGGTGTGATTCCGTGGGAGGCTTGTAAAGGAACGGCATGGCTGGCGACTTCATTTATAAACTCATCTTTTGTCCAGTTTTTCTGATTGGCCGGCTCGTTATCTACAGCCTGACTGATCACTGCCAGCGCGCCTGTAAAGGTAAGCAGCAGGATCGCAATCAGCTTAAAAACGGGGAAAGATGTTTTCCTTTTTTTATAACTCAGAATTCATCCTCCTATTTTGTTGCTTAATCATTTATACTTAAGGTATACGACATTATTCTTAACGTTTCTCCTTTTGCGTACTCCAGTTTCACGTAGTTTTATTTTACCATACTCTGATAAATCTAAACAGATAACACAATAAAAGTATATTTTTATACCCGGTCATTCAAGCAGGTGAACAAATAGAAAGGAGGCAGAACATGTGTAAAATAAAATGGGCTATCATAGGATCAGGTGATGCGGCTCACCAGTTTGCTTCACAATTTGAAGACGCTCATGCAGAACTTACGGGGGTTGCTTCCACTACACTGCAAAAAGCCTTTGAGTTTTCGACTCGGTTTAATATAAAAAAAGCTTACGGTACTTACGAAGAACTGGCCATCGATCCAGAGATAGACATCCTTTATATTGCGCCTACGAATCATTCTCATTACACTAACATGCTCATGGCATTGAATGCAGGTAAACATGTTTTTTATGAAAATTCAATCGCATTAAATAATCAGCAGCTCGATGAGGTGCTGACCCTCGCTCAAAAAAAGAATCTGCTGGTCGCAGAGACTATGACGATTCACGACCTGCTTCTTTATAAAGACCTGACGGAAGAGACCGAAACAGGACAGGACGGTGACCATTCAAAAGCACTCGCTTATGAAATAAACTCCATCACGCATACGCTATTGACTGAGAAGGATTTTACCTCTCGCTGTCACCACAGAAGTCAGTGACCTTATGGATTGGGCGCTCAGAGAGTGGCAAATCCCTCGATTATATTCTCCCGACATTTAACAGATAAAACTCCCTTTCAAACGGAAATCTCAAAAAGATCAGACAGGATCTTCATCAAAGAGATTCGTTTCAGAGGGAGCTTTATTTATCAACCTTTTAGAGCACTTGTTATTTTTTCCAGTTGTTCGTTCAGTTTGTTTTTTTCAATAAATCGGGCAAATCGCATGACTTCTCGACCATCTACAAAAAGCAGGACCACGGGGATGGTAAACACCGTGTATTCTCCTGCTATTTCAGGAAGATTCTGGACATCAGCCTGCAACGGCCTGATCTCCGGATAACTCTCCACTATCGGTTTGATCTGGGGGAGGACGGCATGACAGACAGAACAGTGCTCGCCATACAGATACAATAAGGCTACATCGTTCTCTTTAACATGGTCCTGTAGTTCTTCAAGTGATCGTGCTTCTTTAAATCCATCCATTTTACTTACCTCCTTATCATTAGACACTTTGATGCCTGATTCATTGTCAGTCCTGAGTCTTCAGCGCTTCAACCATATCCACGTGCTTCAGTTTGAAGTGCATGACCACCATGACCATGCTGCTGAAGAAGAACATCAGCAGGAAGGAATAAAGATAACTCGTCCAGGATATCTGGTGAAGAAAACGCATGATATCAAGCTCAGCGGTCTGAAGTACAAACATATGCATAAAGATCCCCAGGACAAAGCCGACAAGGATCCCCATGATCGTTAAGACCAGGTTCTCACGGTAAACATACATCGTGACTTCTTTGTCAAAGAATCCCAGCACTTTGATCGTTGATAATTCTCTGATCCGTTCCGATACGTTGATATTTGTCAGATTATAGAGGACGACAAAGGCCAGAGAGGCCGCTGAAACGATCAGAACGACGGTAACCACATCTAAACTGTCCATCGAATCCTGAAAGCTTTCTCTGATAGAAGAGACAAACGTCACGCCCAGGACAGCATCCTCTTCTGTCAGATTTTCACCCAGTTCATCGTTGCTGACGACGGAATCGTCATATTTCAGCAGTCGTGTATTATAATCGATTTCTTCGTTAACGACTTGCTCATAGTAATCTTCTGACATGTAAATATAGTGCTGGACGTATTGCTCAGAGATACCGCCAATGGCGACATCTACCGTTTCTCCCTCGTCCCATGCCACTTCCATGCTGTCACCCGTTGTGACATTCAGGAGATCAGCCAGTTTATCTGTGATGATAACGCCATCTTCCGGGAGCTCATACAGCCTGGACTGATCGTTTCTGTCTCTCAATACCACGAATTCCTCAAACAGTTCTGTGTCTTCCGGAACGAGGAGCGTCGCATCACGACTTTCCCCTGAGTTCGTGGCAGTGATGCTCTCCTGCAGCGACTGAAGCTGTGCTTCAAAACCATCCACTTCTTCAAGTGAAGACAGGAGTGAATCCTGTTCACTTTCTGTTGCTTCAGGGTCTTCTGCTACAATAGCCTGGTAAAGATTGATTTCACCAAATTGTATATCTGCAATATCTGCTATCGAATCTGAAAGGCCATAACCCGTCAGGAGCAGCGCTGTTCCGCCAGCCACGCCAAACAGTGTCATCAGCATGCGGCGTTTGTATCTGAACAAGTTACGCGAAGCCACTTTCTGAGTAAAGGAGAATCGTTTCCAGATGAATGGGATATACTCCAGGAAGATCCGCTTGCCTTTCTTCGGTGCTTTTGGACGCAGCAGGGTCGCGGCATTGCTCCTTAGTGACAAGCGTACAGAAACCAGCGTAGACAAGCCAGTCGCCAGTAATGAGGCAGCAATCGAGATAATAGCGTAATCCCAGTAAAACTGCGTCTGTGCTGACGGCAGATTATATAAGGAACTGTACGCATCCAGAATGACATTAGGAAAGAGCCAGTACCCTAGGAATAAGCCCAATATACTGCCAAATGATGTGGCAATAAAGGCATAAACAAAGTATTTTGCCGCAATGGCCATGTTCCCATACCCTAAAGCTTTCAGGGTACCGATCTGATTCCTTCCTTCATCCACCATTCGGGTCATAGTCGTCAAGGATATAAGAGCCGCAAGCATAAAGAAGAAAACCGGGAAGATCCTTGCGATCGCGCTGATCCTTTCAGCGTTTTCGTCAAACTCTTCGTATCCTGGATAGGATGTCCGGTCATAGACGAAGTATTCCGGTTCTTCCAGCTCTGCCAGTTCTTCCTCCGCTTCTTCGAGATCGACCAGTGCCTCATCGATTTCTTCTTCTGCGTCTGCTTCTTCTGCTTCGAATTCAGCCAAACCTTCTTCATAATCGGCCTCAGCTTCTCCCAGCTCTATCCGTGCCTGCTCAAGATCTTCTCTTGAAGCTGCAAGTTCAGCATTCAGTTCACTTTCAGCATTTTCCAGTTCCTGAAGCCCTGCTAAAACCTGTTCTTCCTGAGCAAGTACTTCTTCGTAAGTGGGGGTGTTCTGCATTTGAGCGGCTTCAAGCTGATCTTTATTCGCTTCGATTTCACTGAGTGCCTCTTCCAGCTGCTGACGCTCATCTTCAATTTCAGCTCGGGCATTAGCTTCTTCCGCTTCAAATTCTTCTAAGCCGGCTTCATAATCCTCATAGCCTTCTTCGATATCAGTTCGTGCTTCTTCGAGTTCTTCTCGGCCGTCTTCAAGCTCCTGCCTTGCCTCTTCGATTTCTGCATAGCCTTCTTCGATATCACTTTCTATTTCAGCATAAAGTTCTTCATATCTTTCCTCAGGCCGGTGAGCGACGCGCTCTTCGATGTCGGTCGTCTGTTCATCGATAAAAGTCTGATACTCTTCTGAATAAGAGACATACTGATTTGATCGATCAAATAAAACGAACGCATCCGTATAGACATCCATATCAAACACTTCCGGAGAAACGACAGAGAAGCCATCAAGGTTACCACTGCCGATCGTCGTGTTTCCTCTATTTGCCCGTTCGATATACAAGGGGGTCTTCAAGAATCCGACGACTTCAAAAGTGTCTTCTGTAAAGACGTTATCCTGATTTTCTGACTGTTCTTCGGTAATCTGAATCGTATCACCTATGGCATACTCATCAGCGTAACTGTTCGTCTGGTCTAAAGCGATCTCGTTAGTCTCTTTTGGGAAACGTCCTTCAATGATTTCGAATTCATTAATGGTATGCTGGACTGCATCCCAGCCATAGACTTTTGACGTCAGTCCGGATCCATCAAAGATGACATCCTGACTGTAAAGATAATCGACCTCTGCATTATCAACAGAATTCAGAAGCTCGCTGTCTTCTTCCTCCAGTCCCATCGTCGAGAAGACATGCAGATCACTTAAATTTTGTTCGTCATAGTATGAATCCGCCGTCTCGATCATGACGGGTCCTGTGGCACTCAAGCCGGCAAAGAATGCGACACCGATCAGAATGATCGCAAAAATAGACAGGAAACGTGTCTTGCTTCGTCCGATCTCTCTGAATGTATCCTTCCATATTGCACCTTTTTTCACTTTAAACCCTCATTTCGCATCCCTTTTACCACTCGATCGATTCGACCGGCTGGGGATGATCATTCATCGTTATCTTTCTGACTTTTGCGTTATTAATATCAATGATTCGATCAGCCATTGGAGCGATCGCACGGTTGTGCGTGATGACAACGACTGTCGCCCCAAATTCATCTTTAGAGCGGCTTAACAGGTCCAGAACTTTTTTACCTGTTTCAAAGTCCAATGCACCCGTAGGCTCATCACACAACAAGAGTTTAGGCTGCTTGGCCAGTGCCCGGGCAATAGCCACACGCTGCTGTTCCCCCCCTGACAACTGAGCGGGAAAATTGTCCATACGGTCCTGCAAACCGACACTGATAAGTATTTCTTCAGCGTCCAGGGCGTTCGGTGAAATCTCTGCAGCCAGTTCCACATTCTCTTTAGCAGTCAGATTAGGGATCAGATTGTAGTTCTGAAAAACAAAGCCGACGTCATTGCGACGGTATTCTGTCAACTGCTTCTCTTTGAAGCCGACGATATTCGTTCCATCGATGATCACATCACCTTCATCAGCAGAATCCATTCCGCCCAGAATATTTAAAACCGTTGTTTTTCCGGCTCCACTGGGTCCGACGATCACAGCAAATTCATTTTTTTCGATATCGAACGTTATCCCGTCGTTGGCAACGACTACAGTTTCTCCTGACTGATATCGTTTCACTTCATTCTTTACAGATATATATGCTGTCATATCTTTTCGTCCTTTCTACTCGTGTACCTATCTCTATATTTTATCATATAAAACTAGACAGTCTTCGTTTATTTGCCCGATTCAATAAATCTTCACTAATAAATCATATTTAACTTATATTGACGATTTGTGAACAATTTTTATCTTTATAATATTTCTAGGATAACTGGTAAAAGCAAAACACTTCTTAATCACTAAAGCGAAAGCCTTTTAATATCTGTATTTGTGCCCTTTGTGGGAACTTCCCACTCGCGGAGGTCACATATCCACTGGTTTTGTGACCTTTGTGGGACCTTTCCACTCGCAAAGGGCACTTATCCACTGGTTTTGTGACCTTTGTGGAGACTTTCCAATCACGAAGGGCACTTATCCACTGGTTTTGTGACCTTTGTGGAAGCTTCCCACCCGTGAAGGGCACATAAGTATTTATCTTAACTTCATGAATCATCTATAAGCTCTCTCCAAGGTTTTTTCAACAGCATAAAAAAAGAAGCAGGAGACCCTGCTTCTTCAGTCCAATTAGCTTTTCGCTCTTTCAAGTACAAAGACTTTCAGATAGTCTGATTCTGGATGCTGCTTATTCACAGCGAAATCTTCAGGTAATTTGAACTCGTCTACCAGATACGCATCGACGTTCATATCTTCAAAGGCCAAGTTGACACTGTCAAAGAAATCATCTCTTGAGACGTTCCATGCATTGGTCGATGTAATGATCAAGCCACCGGGTGCCAGGACCTGAACGGCATCCTTCACTAGTTCTGTGTAGTCTTTATCGACGCTGAATGTTCTTTTCTTGGTGCGGGCAAAGGTTGGCGGATCCAGAACGATCAGATCGAACTGGAGTTTATGTTTCTGTGCATAATCAAGATATGAGAAGACATCCATCACACGGATCTCGTGCTGGTCACTGTCCAGACCATTCACTTCAAACTGCTCTTTTGTCCGATCTTTACTTCTATTTGCGACGTCCACATTGACTGTTTTGAGTGCACCACCCATAGCGGCAGCTACAGAAAAGGCGCCTGTATAACTGAAGGCATTCAGGACTGTTTTACCCAGTCCCCACTCTTCCATGATTTTATTTCTGACATTACGCTGATCAAGGAAAAGTCCTGTCATCCACCCTTCATTGAGATAGACATTATAATGGATCCCGTTTTCAGAAATGACCAGCGGTTCCTCTGCCATCTCTCCTTCAACGAAACGGCTTTTGTGCGGCGCATCAGGATAACGGCATTTTTCATAGATACCTTTAAAATCAGGGATCGCGACTTTGAACGCTTTAATGATCATGTCTCGGTGCATGTAAATGCCGGCACTGTACCATGAAAAGACGTAATATCCTTCATAGTAATCGATCGTCAGCCCGCCAATGCCATCTCCATCTCCATTGAAGAAACGGAAAGCTGTGGTTTTGTCATCAGCATAAAAGGCCGTTCTTTTTTCTCGTGCGATTCTAAAGCGTCTATCAAAAAAAGCGTAATCCAAATCATCTGATTCATCCAGTGACAACACATAACCTGCTGTTTTTCTTTCGTCCCCGATATAACCATAAGCCACGAATTTATTGTGCTTATCGACCAGTTTGACGAAGTCCCCTTCCACCAGATGATCCTTATTGACAAAATCCAGTTCTTCTAAAACGGGAAAGCCGTTTTTTATGCGTTTCGTTGCTAATTCTTTGATTTTTAATACGTTCATAACGTGCTCCTTTTTGATGGTTATCTTTTTTACTTTTCACACCCAGTATACCATAGATAATGTGCGTCCACAGAGTCGATCATATATAAAAAGCGGGTGCGAAAGAGATCAACACCCACTTTTACGTTTAGTTCAGTTTTTCAATATTTGGTTTGATATCAGGATCGAGTGTCTGAATGAAGTCACTAAAATCCATTTCATCGATCAGTTCCGGCGCATCAGAATCATAAAGTGGTTCACTCGACTGGCCATCTCTTGCTTTCAAGAGACTATTGCCGCTTTGAGCCTCTTCGTTCAGGATATTCAGCTGATCGGCATAAATATAATCGTTAGGTTTAAATCCCTGAATGGATGATGGAGAATAAAAACGCAGCAGATCCATCATCATGATGTTGTCAGAATGCGTCAACTCTTCTCTGGCTTCATCACGTAGCTTATGCAGTTCTTGCAGCTCTTCTTCAGTCAGCTCTTCAGTAATATCATTACCTTCCCGGTCATAAACCGACTGGCCGAGGAACGCATAGTCTTCTGTCATGACGCGGCCGTTTCTCAGAGGCACCGTGTTGTCATGTTCCCCGGACAAGAGATCTTGTCCCATGAACAGGAATTCATCCGTTTCGATCCCCAGTAAATGAAGCAGCGTCGGCAGCATATCCACCTGTCCACTGTAAGTTTCAAATACTTCACCATTATTGACGCCGGGTACGTGCATGATCAAAGGAACACGCTGCATTTGAGCGTCATCAAAGTCGTCCCATTCTTCTCGTTCTTTTCCGACCAGCTCAGCCAGACGGGGATTACGCATATTGGAAATACCGTAATGGTCTCCGTACAGCATGATGATCGACTCTTCGTAAAGTCCACTCGCTTTCAGATAATCGAAAAATTCCTTTACAGCCTGATCCAGATAGTTGGCAGTCGCAAAGTACTGGTTTATGGTCTCATCAGATGTCTGTGCTTCCGGGAACCCCTGATTTTTTTCATCCAAAGGATACGGGAAGTGGTTCGTCACCGTAACGAACTTGGTATAGAAAGGCTGCGGCAGCTGTTCAATGTATTCAACTGAGTCGTTGAAAAACAGCTTATCTTTCAAGCCATATTCCAGTGAACGGTCCCCTGCGACGTTATAGAACTGGGAATCAAAGAAGTAATCATAACCGAAATGACGGTAGGTATCTGTCCTGTTCCAGAAGGATCCGACATTTCCATGAAAAGCAGCTGAAGTATAGCCGGCTTTTTCTCCCAAGATAGCTGGTGCGGCGTGGAAAGTATTTGTCGAACCGAGGGTCTGGAACGCACTCCCTTCCGGCAAGCCATAAAGGGACGTTTCACCAAGGACTTCAGCATCGCTTGATTTCCCCTGACTGGTCTGGTGGAAGAAATTATTGAAACTGTATGAGTCGTTACTATTGAATAGGCTGTTAACAAAAGGCATGACTTCATGTTTTACACCATGTTCATCTTCCAGTTCATAATCGATCAAAAACTGCTGGACGCTTTCCAGAGAAATGACGATGACATTGCGGCCTTCTGCAGCGCCAAAGTATTCCTCATCCGGTTCTCTGTAGTTCTCTCTAGAGAAATCAATAATGTCGTTCAACTGTGTTTCGTCTGCACTGGCACGGATCTGACTGTTCTGGGCCGTCTGAAAGAGATCATATCCCGCAAAGAAATTCAGTCCCAGATATTTGACGATGTAGTTTCTGTCAAATGTTCGTGTCAGTAACTGCGGCCGGTCGATTTCAGCTAATGCCAGATTCCCTGCGAACAAAGACAATCCTAAAGCTGTGACAGCGAAAATATCTCGCTTTTTAGCCGGTTTTCTATAATACTTGGCAAACACCTCTCGTCTGCGAAAATAGATGCCGATAAATAACGCGATATCGAACCAGTAGATTAAATCCCAGGGTCTCATCATGGCAAAGGTCGAAGCAATCAACCCGGATGATACATTATTGGAACCAACGAGAATATTGGTTGTCAGAAAGTCCGAAAACTCTCTATAATACAATACATTAGAATAGAGTAACAGCGTCGCTCCCATCAAAAGTCCAAATAAAACGAAGCAGGACGTTCTGGATTTCTTGAAATAGAGTGAAATAGAGAAAAGTATAAGTGTTATAGCTAGTGGATTGATAAACAACAGGAAATGCTGGATGACTCCAGTCACACCCAAGTCAAATTCGATCCAATAGGCCAAGTATGTCTTTATCCAGAATATAACACTCACTAAACCGAACAATAAATTCCGTTTATTTGTGAGCTGTTTGATTTTAAACATAAATAGCCCTCCTTTTTATTTTAATTTTCATGTTAATCCGTTTTTTAATTGTTTCTATCCTCTCGAACATTCTAAACGAAACCTCATTATAAGGCAAATGAGATGATTTTAGCAATTAAAAAGCTCTCATAAATGAGACCCCTATGTAGTAGCTGATTGCCATACACAGGGGTCGTTAATGTCTTAACTTATTTTTTCTGGAAAAACGATCTTAAAGGTCGTCCCTTTATCCACTTCGCTTTCAACAGTGATTTTGGCACCATGAAGATGAACTAACTGCTGAACGATCGCCAGACCCAGACCGGATTCTCCAAATTTTGTTTTGGTACGGGATAAGTCTGCTTTATAATAGCGTTCGAAAATGTTTTCCATCTGCGCATCTGTCATTCCGATACCTGTATCGCTGACTGTTATCTCGGTGCCTTCAGATGTATACTGACTGGCTATTTGAATTGTGCCATTCTTCGTGAACTGAAGGGCATTTTTTATCAAGTTGACCAGGATCTGTTTCAGCCGGTCATAGTCAGCGTAAACATGGATATCATCCATTTCTCCAATAATCAGCTCGTTCGAAGATTCCTTAACGATATCTTTCATCTGTTCGCTGATTTCCTCGACGATTTCTGAAAGTGGAATACTGTGTTTCGTTAAGATGATACGATTGGAACGGATATTTTCATAATCCATATTTTCATTGACCAGACGGATCAGCCGTCTGGTTTCTTTTCTCATCAGTTTGATACTTCTCAGCCGCTGGCTTTCCGGGATAACATTATGTTCCAGCCCTTCCAGGAGGCCATTGATGGTCGTCAACGGTGTCCGCATCTCGTGAGCGGCATCCTGCATGAAACTCTTTCTCCGCTCTTCCTGTTTGATCACCTCGTCCTGTGATTCTTTCAGGGCGATCACCATTCGGTTGAAATCTCGGGTGAGATAATCTATTTCGTCCCGTTCATTGTGCTCAAGCTGGATCGTATATTCCCCCTCAGCCACTTTATGAGCAGCCTTCCGCAGACGGTTGACACGTTTGACCTGGTAATGAGCAAAGACTAAACTCATGAGGATCGCAACGACCGCAGAGATAAGAAAGGCACTGAAGAGATTCCCTTTCAACTCTTCCATTTGGCGGTTAATGTGGCTGATCGGCGCGCTGACAGTGATAAATCCTGCGAATTCCTCAGTGTTTTCGCTGAAATACGGGAGATACACCAAGGTTGTTTCTCTGGGATTGCCCAGCAGATCCTCATGATGTGTCTTTAAGGCGATCCGCTCACCTGATTCCAGCTGGTTCAGCTGCTCATCATCGATATTCGCTCGAAAATTTCGGGGCAGATCCGGATAAACGATCGCTCCATCATCGTCAAAGACAAAAAACGATACTTCCTGAGCAATGAGCACACGGCGGATGGTGTCCAGCTGTGTCGGATCCAAATCTTCGTTGACAACAGATTCTGCATAAGTGAACAACCTGTTTTCTGTGGCATTCAAAGCAGTGCGTCTCCCAAACAGGACCAGAGAAAAGACAGTTACTGTCATTAGGAGAATGATCACAGCTAAAAAACCAAGAAACTGCTGGAAAAAGTAAGGGAGTTTCATTTTAGTCAATCGTTTCGGTATCATCGAACTTGTACCCTACTCCCCATACTGTTTTGATCACCTGCGGACCATTAGCAGAGACCTTCTGGCGCAGTTTTTTTATGTGTGCATCCACTGTACGCTCATCACCGAAGTATTCATAGTCCCAGACCAGCTGAAGCAACTGCTCTCTGGAGAAAACACGTCTTGGACTGTTTGCTAAAGTAAAGAGCAAGTCGAATTCTTTTGGAGTCAGATTGTTCAGTGGCTGATCATACAGACTGACTTCGCGAGTCATACGGTCCATTTTCAGATGTTCTGTTTCAATGTCATAGGTTATTTCTTCTGAATGAGCGGATTCCTTATTATATACTCGTCTCAGCAGTGATTTTATCCGCGCGACAAGTGTCAGCGGGCTGAAGGGTTTAGTGACATAGTCATCCGCACCGATTTCCAGACCGATCACTTCATCGCTTTCTGAGTCTTTAGCCGTCAGCATGATGACCGGCACCGACGGGGATTCTTTTCTGATTTCTTTACAGATAGCTATGCCATCCATTTCAGGCAGCATGATATCTAATATGATCAGGTCAAACTGGTCAGGAGCCGCAAGGTATACGTTGAGACCTTCTTTACCGTTATGAACAAAAGTGGCTTCCCATTCTTCCTTCAAGAAAAACATTTCAATCATTTCACATACAGATTCATTATCTTCGATCATTAAAATATGCATGATTTACCTTCTTTCTTTTTTCATTCTACTTTATTATACATACCATAGTTGAATTTTTTGTGTAAATCAATGCATGAAACCTAGAATTCACAGTATTTGTGACAGTTAATTGAAAAGCACGGCAGGCGGACCACATTCCTGTAAGAATGTGCCGCTGCATACCGCGCCAAAGCTTTCTACAGTATTTACTTGAATCTTTACGTTTTCACTTTTTTCTGTATAAACTCTATATCATCCACAAGCATCTCGATGACATATTTCGTTTCATTCTCATTTGTCTGGTAAGAACGGGACTGCATCTTACCATTTAATGCAATAAGATCCCCTTTACCACAATGTTTTTCAAGGATCTCTGCTTTCTTTCCCCAGGCCACAAAAGGAATGAAATCCGCATCCGTACTTCCATCTTTTTTAAATGATTTCCTTACCGCCAGTACATTATTAGTGACCATGCGACTGTCTCCCACACTCCTCAAATCGATATCTTTGACTATTCGTCCTATCAATGAGACTGTATTCATGTTCTTCCTCTTTTCATATAGTAGTAGGAATGAGCCTTCTCTTTCCTCTATATAATAATATTGTGAAAAGAAAAAAAATCTCATGAATAAATTTAAAAAAAGTAGTCTGCAGAAAAGGCATCGCCTCTGCAAACTACTTTTTAACGTATTCCTTAAAATATATAATCCAGAATATTCTGCCAGATTTCAGGATTGAATACATCCATTGGCTCGCCTGCTCCGCCAATGACACTGTATCCGATCATCGTTCCTATTACAAAAGCCGCAGCAATCAATAGGATGACAATTAAAACTTTCAAGATATATATAAGTATGTCTTTAACTACTGTTTTCCATGTCATCAGCATCCACCTCAGTCGATTTTCCAGAATAGTTTATCTCTTTATTTTTTTCTGTTTTTTAAATTTTCAAGAAGGATCCCGGTTCCCAATGCAACAGAATCCAATGGGTTTTCTGCTTTAAATACCGGAACTTTCAACTCTTCAGCAAATAAGAGCTCGATTCCGTCTAAAAGTGCTCCGCCACCTGTCAGAATGACGCCACGATCGATGATATCTGCAGACAGTTCAGGTGGTGTCTGTTCTAAAACAGCTTTGGCTTTTTCTACAACGATGACCATCGATTCACGTGTTGCTTCCAGCACTTCTAATGATGAAATAGTGATCGTACGCGGAAGACCTGTGACCATATCGCGGCCTCTGACATCCATTTCATCATTTCGGCCATGATCATACATCACACCGATTTCTTTTTTGATCGTTTCAGCTGTCCGCTCACCTATGAGCAGTTTGTGTTTTTTCTTGACATATTGAGTGATATCATTATCCAATGTATCTCCGGCTATCTTGATGGAACGGCTTGTAACGATGCCTCCCATGGACAAGACGGCGATATCACTGGTTCCTCCACCAATATCTATGACCATGTTACCACTTGGCTGAAAAATGTCCATACCCGCACCAATCGCAGCGACTTTCGGTTCTTCTTCAAGGTATACATTCTTTCCGCCACTTTTTTCTGCTACTTCAATAATCGCTTTTTGCTCGATTGCCGTAATATTCGTCGGGCAGCAGATAAGAATATTGGGTTTCGTTAAAAAGCCTTTTACATTCAATTTATCGATAAAGTAGGTCAGCATAGCTTCTGTGATATCAAAGTCAGCAATAACTCCTCCCTGCAAGGGACGGATCGCTTTGATATTTCCTGGTGTACGGCCTACCATCATGTAAGCCTCTGAACCAACTGCCAATACTTCATTCGTTTTTGTATCTAGAGCCACGACAGAGGGCTCGTTTAATACTATACCTTTGCCTCTTACATGTACAAGTACATTTGCTGTACCTAAGTCGATGCCAATATCTCTAGCCATCGTGTTTCTCCTCTCACCGTTTCGTTAAACGTTCACTGTATCGGGATGCATTGTTCTAAAAATGTTTTCACCCTTTCTATGATACTTAAGATGATAAAAAAGAGCAACACCTAATTGACAATCTTTAGGATTTGTTAAGCACTGTCAAGGGATAGACAAAAAGAGAGAGAAGAGCGAAGCCAGGCTTCTTTCCTTCTCTCTCTTTTATTGAAGATGTTTAAGCAGATACGGTCTCAGAATCGCTGGTCTCTTTGACCTCTTCATTGATGCGTTCGATATCTGCACCTAATTGTTTCATCTTTAGATGGAACTTGGAATATCCTCTATCCAGATGATGGAGCTGGGTCACTTGTGTATGGCCTTTCGACACTAATCCAGCCAGGATCAGTGATGCTGAAGCACGCAAGTCTGTCGAAGCGACTTCAGCACCCTGAAGTGTTTTTCCGCCTTGAATGATCAGACTTTGTCCGTCGATTTTAAAGGACGCGTTCATTTTACGCAGTTCTTCCATATGCATATAGCGGTTCTCAAATACTGTTTCTCTCATGATGCTCGTCCCCTCAGCAACGAGCTGGGCGATCGTCATCGGCGCCTGGAGATCTGTAGGATAACCGGGATACGGTTGAGTCTTGACATCTGTCGGCAGTAACTTTTCAGGCCCGATAACTCTCAGTCCTTCGGCCGTTTCAACAAAGGTCGTACCCATCTCTCTCAATTTGGATATGAGGGGTTTATTATGTTCACTGACAGCCTCTTTGATCAGTACTTCTCCCTGAGTGATCGCAGCGGCAATCATAAATGTTCCACTTTCGATGCGGTCGGGGATCACGGAATGACTTGTTGCTTCAAGGGATTTCACACCTTGAATCCGCAGGGAATCTGTGCCTGCTCCAATGATTTTAGCACCCATTTTATTCAGGAAGTTTGCCAGATCAACGATTTCAGGTTCTCTTGCGACGTTTTCAATGACACTGGTCCCTTCGGCCAGGGTAGCCGCCATCATAATATTCTGAGTTGCTCCCACACTCGGGAAATCCAGATAAATATGAGCAGCTTTCAGTTTGTCTACAGAAGCTTCGATATGTCCATTTCCCACATTCACATCGACACCCATCGCTTCGAACCCTTTCAAATGCAGGTCGATAGGTCTGGAGCCGATTGCACAACCACCGGGCAACGCCACTTTGGCATAGCCGGTACGGGCAAGCAAAGGCCCCATGACAACGATCGATGCACGCATCTTACTCATGAAATCAAACGGTGTTTCATTATTCAGTTCTGCTTCCGCATTGGTTCGAATGACTTGATTTTCCTCGTCGAACGCAACATCGATGTTTAAATGGTTCAAAACTTCGTTCATAATATAAATATCTGAAAGAAGCGGTATATTGTCTATAACATTTGTTCCTTTACTCGCTAATACTGTGGCAGCTAGTATGGGAAGTGCAGCGTTCTTCGCTCCGCCAATATCGACAGAACCTTTCAGCCGTTTCCCTCCGCCTACTATGATTTTCTCCATTCTATAGCCTCCAATTTTCTGTTCCAGCGATTCTTCATTTCATGTCTAAGTGGTTGATTCATTGTCAATTAATAAAATAACGGTAGTTGTATTTTGACACATACTTGATATAGTATATCAGAAAGCTTGGTGAAGGGGAACAGTATGTAATCCCTTCCTTCGTGACATCTTTGTGACAATAAACCCTAATTTGTCAATACCCTGCAATGGGTTATAAGAGAAAGAATAAGTTTTGAATCGAAAGAACAAAATCGATAAAAAAATTACTTACACTGTATCCGACTGCTATTGAGATCACTATATATAATATCCGTGCTTGAGGAATATGATGCTTTTTTATGAGTACATCAGTCTTTAGCGCCTGCATTGCCCAGAATACAACAAGTACGAAGAACACATGCGAGACCAGATCGATCAGTGACTGCATCATGACGAGTGGCATAGGATTCATCCTTTCGCTATAATACTAGCATAAACCTTCAAATATTTCATTTGTTATGCATGTTACACCAATATTACACGCTTTCAGACCTGCAATACCGGAAAAATCCCGATAAGAGCAAAAACTCTTATCGGGATTCTTTCATTTTCCTATAACGATCATAAGGTTCCGAACAATCGGTCGCCTGCATCACCTAAACCAGGCAAAATGTAACCATTTTCGTTAAGCTTTTCATCTAATGAGGCTGTGTAGATATCCACATCCGGGTGAGCATCCTGCAGCACTTTGACGCCTTCTGGTGCAGCAACTAAACAGACGAATTTAATGTTTGATGCGCCGCGTTTTTTCAATGCATCGATGGCAGCAACGGCTGAACCACCGGTTGCCAGCATTGGATCCACGACAAGCAGCTGACGTTCTGATAAGTCGGAAGGCATTTTTATGAAGTATTCAACCGGCTCCATCGTGTCGTGATCACGATACATACCGACATGCCCAACTTTAGCTGCCGGAATGAGATCCAGCATGCCATCGACCATACCCAAGCCTGCTCTTAAAATAGGAACGATCACTACTTTTTTACCTGCCAGCTGTTTCTGGACGGTTTTTACGAGCGGTGTTTCGATTTCAATATCCTGAAGTGGCATTTCTCTTGAAACTTCGTACGCCAATAATCGTGCGATTTCATTAACAACTTCTCTAAAATATTTCGTCCCTGTGTTCTTGTCTCTGATAATTGTCAACTTATGCTGTATAAGCGGATGATCTATAACTTGAAAGTTTCCCATGATCCGGCTCCTTTTTTATGCTATTCTATTTCTTTTATTATTGTACAGAAAGTCCGGAGAAGTTTCCAGAAAAATCAGGATTTATCCTGTTGTTTATAAGATGCGACTGGCGGCTTTTTCCAGTCGGTTCATATAAGCGGTGCCGATGCCTTTTTTCTCATACGGTTCGACCAGAATGACCGATACAGCTTCGTCATCAAGCGCCCTCAAAGAAGAAAACAGGCGGGCGGCTGCCTGCTGAGGCATGTTCTCATTTCCTAAAGAGCAGCTTTTTCTCTGGTCACTCTTTAATTGCTCAAGCCATTGATCGCTTGCCAGCACCCCCACTTTTTCTCCTTCTTTTTCCAGCTGTTCCAGAACAGCTCTGGATCTGTCTATAGATTCAGGCAATACCCATACAGGCTTTTCAGGAGAATAATGTTTGTATTTCATCCCTGGAGATTTAGGGACAGCCGCGTCATCTCTCAAATGGGGATCCAGCCACACTTGGCCCAGCACAGCTTCCAGTTCTTCCAAAGTGACCCCTCCCGGACGGAGGATTGTAGGTTTTTTGGGATCAGTTAAATCGAGAACGGTGGACTCCAATCCCACACCCGTTGTTCCCCCATCAACGATCGCTTTAATTTTGCCTTCCAGATCTCTCTTGACATGCAAAGCCGTCGTTGGACTGGGTTTACCCGAAGAATTGGCACTGGGCGCTGCCAGGGGGACACCGGCCTTTTCGATGAGCGCGAGGGCGACAGGATGACTTGGCATCCTTACCCCAATCGTTTCCAGACCGCCTGTCACCGATGAGGCTATAGGACCTTTTTTATTCAACACCAGCGTGCAGGGGCCCGGCCAGAAATGACTGATGACTTCTCTGGCGATAGCCGGGACTGTTTCAACATAACGCTCCAGCTGGTCGACAGAGGCAACATGGATGATCAGCGGATTGTCGCTGGGACGCCCTTTTGCTTCAAAGATCTTTCTGACTGCCTTTTCATTCGTTGCATCTGCCCCTAAGCCATACACCGTCTCAGTTGGAAAAGCCACGACTTCGCCGCTTTTCAAATATTCCGCAGCTTCGTCAAGTTTACTGGAGTCAAGAAAAGCTGTCTGCATATTACTCTCCTTCTTTCTATTTCTTCGTCTCATTTTTGATATGGATCGTCCGGTCATGACCATTAAAATCTTTGCCTATCGTTATATCTGCTTCTGGAAAACAGCTGCGAAACAACTGTCTGATCCGTTCACCTTGCTTATAGCCGAATTCAAGGATCATATAACCTCCCGGATTCAACCGGCTGACTGCATCAGCTGCTATCCTATTATAAAAGTAAAGCCCTTCTTCCTCTGCAAACAAGGCAATATGCGGTTCATAATCGATGACCGACTCATCCATCACACTCCGTTCGGACAGACTGATATAGGGCGGGTTAGAGAGGATCAGATCAAACGTCCCCTCTACTTCCTTCATCATATCACTCAGATAAAATGTGACCTCTGCACCAAGGTTACTGGCATTCTTCCTGGCAACCTCAAGTGCTTCCTGACTGATATCGACAGCAATGACTTCATCCTGGGGCCGCTCAAGCTTATGGCTGACAGCGAGGACACCCGTGCCGGTCCCTATATCGATGACACGCAGCGGACGGTTCGGGAGTTCCCTGATATAAGAGTCGAACCACTCTTCCGTTTCCGGTCGGGGAATAAGTGTCGCTTCCGTCACTTCAAACTGACGGTCATAGAACCATTCATGTCCTACGATCTGCTGAGGCGGTCTGCCTTTGCCTGCCTCTGTGATGTCTTTAACGTAAATATCTTTATCTCGTTCGTCCATGACTTGTTTTTGAAGGCGGATAAAATCTGTTAGTGATAAGACAAACCGCTCTTTCATCAGCCATTTGGCTATCTGAGGATCAAGGTGGTTCTGCTCTAAAAAAGAAGAAGCCCAGGATAGGACTTCTGCATATGTTGAGGCTTCGCTCAGTGATTTAATACTCATTCTTCAACTGTTCCATCTTACGGGACGTTTCCCACATCAGCAGCGGTTCGATGATCTCATCCAGTTTACCTGATAATACCTGGTCCAGTTTCTGGATAGTCAAGTTGATACGGTGATCCGTCACACGACTCTGCGGAAAGTTATACGTACGGATACGTTCAGAACGATCCCCGGTTCCAACAGCAGACTTTCTTTCTGCATCCATTTCAGCCTGTGCTTCCTGAGTGATTTTATCGTAAATACGGGAACGCAGGATCTTCATCGCTTTCTCTCTATTCTTCAACTGAGAACGTTCATCCTGCATGGCTACCACGATACCCGTCGGTTCATGGGTCAGTCTGACAGCAGAGGCTGTCTTGTTGACGTGCTGGCCGCCGGCTCCACTGGCGTGATAGATATCGACCCGGATATCGTTCTCGTCGATATCCACTTCTACATCTTCAGCTTCCGGCATAACGACGACCGTTGCTGTCGAGGTATGGATGCGCCCCTGGGATTCCGTCTGCGGCACACGCTGTACACGATGCGCACCATTTTCATATTTCAGTTTCGAATACACATTTGTTCCAGTGATCATGAGAGTGATTTCTTTGAAACCTCCGGCATTACCCGCACTGGCTTCCAGCACTTCTGTTTTCCAGCCCTGGTTGTCTGAATATTTCTGATACATCTCAAACAGATCGCTGGCGAAGAGCTGCGCCTCATCTCCACCTGCAGCGCCGCGGATCTCCATGATAACGTTACGTTCATCATTTTCATCCTTAGGAAGCAGCATGATTTTCAGTTCTTCTTCCATTTTTTCTTTTTGTTCTGAAAGCTCATTACGTTCTTCTTTCGCAAGCTCTTCCATTTCTTTATCCAGGGAGTCATTAAGCATTTCTTCCGTATCTTTCAGTTCAGAAACGACATCCTTGTATTTTCTGAATGTCGCAACAGTCTCTCTTAAACTCGCTTCTTCTTTACTCAAGTTCATTAAGCGCTCAGTGTCATTGATTACTTGAGGATCGCTGAGCAATTCATTCAATTCATCGTAACGATTTTCAACATCTTCTAATCGATCAATCATACTCATTATTTTTTACCTCTCTCTTGGTCACGGTTTATCAAAGGGTCATGGTAGTGTTTTCTGCATACAGGGTAATAGGACTCATTTCCGCCGATAGCGATCTGTTCACCGGTATAAATGGCCTTCCCTTCATGTACACGCAGATTCATAATGGCTTTTTTATGACAGAACCAACAGATCGTTTTCATTTCTTCGATTTTATCAGCCAGAAGCAGTAGTTCCTGGGAACCTTCGAACAGCTCATTCCTAAAATCATTTTTCAATCCGAAAGCCATGACTGGGATCTTCAGGTCATCGACGATTTTGGCTAACTGCCTGACATGTTGTTTATTTAAAAATTGCGCTTCATCGATCAGCACACAGGCAATGGATTTATCCATATCCTGAACGACAGAAAAAATATCCATTTCTTCTGTAACAGGGATCGCTTTTCGCTTCAAACCGATACGACTGGATATGTAACCTACACCATCGCGGTCATCCAACGCACTGGTAAACAAGACCACCGGCTTCTCCTGCTCCTCGTAGTTATGTGCGACTTTTAAAATTTCGATCGACTTTCCACTGTTCATTGCTCCATATCGGAAAAACAGTTGTGCCATGACTGATTACCTACTTTCCTTAGTATACTCTATCTACGCATTCTTCGTCTATTTCAGATAGACTCCAATCCTAATAAATTATAAGTGATGAAGTGGAAAAGTACAAGTCCGCAATGAAGACTGCCGCTTTTTTCTGCATGCTTCAGAGTTATATGCTAAACTAAAGAAAAAAGTGATAGGAGTTTTTTTGCATGACTGAACCTTTATTTTTAAGCGGTGTCTTTAAAGAGAAAATCTGGGGCGGAGAACAGCTGAAGGCCCTCTTTGACTACGCAATACCAAGTGAACGTACAGGGGAAATGTGGGCGATCAGTGCACATACTAATGGCCCAAGCACCGTACAGAACGGTCCATTCAAAGGGAAGCAACTCGATGAGCTCTGGTCGACGCACAAAGAATTATTCGGCAACGCTGAAGGAGATGTCTTCCCGCTGCTGACTAAAATCATTGATGCGCAGACTGATCTATCGGTTCAGGTCCATCCAGATGATGTCTACGGAAAAGAACATGAAGGCGAACTGGGAAAGACCGAGTGCTGGTACATCATAGAAGCTGAAGAAGGGTCGGAAATCGTCTACGGCCATCATGCCCAAACTAAGGAAGAACTTGAGAGCATGATCGCAAACGGTCAGTGGGATCAGCTCCTCAGAAGAAAAGAAGTGAAGGCCGGCGACTTCTTCTATGTCCCAAGCGGAACGATCCATGCTATCGGGGGAGGTATAGTGATTCTGGAGACACAGCAGTCAAGCGACACCACTTATCGTGTGTATGATTATGACCGCGTCCAGGATAATGGAGAGAAAAGAGATTTGCATATCGAAGACTCTGTTGCAGTAACCACGGTTCCTCACATCGATCCGGATCTCGAGATGGCGTCAGCTGAAAAAGACGGCTACACAGAAACGACACTGGTTTCCAATGCATTCTTTACGGTCAAAGAATGGCGGACGGATGGCAAAGCATCGTTTAAAAAGGACGCACCTTACACCCTGGTCAGTGTATTGGATGGACAAGGCGAACTGATCGTTGATGGAATGACCTACTCTTGTTCAAAAGGAGATCACTTCATCCTTCCTTCCTCTATTGAATCTTGGGACTTCGACGGGCCGCTGCATATGATCGCTTCTCATCCAGGACAGTAAAGAAACGTACACCCAAATACTCGGTCAGCTGGGATCGAGTATTCGGGTGTTTTATAATTTCAGTGAAGCATTACTATACAGTGTGCTTTATAGCTGGTAGTGACTGATTCTACTTTGAATAAAACCAATGAAACTCTCATTGCGCGCACTCGTGACCATTCTGGGGTGGGTGATGCTAATGACGCCTTCATTGAACGTACTCGCGACCATTCTGGGGTGGGTGATGCTAATGATGCCT
>NZ_FOLT01000004.1:158378-293979 GCF_900112455.1 Alkalibacterium subtropicum
TATAGTTCGAGAAATACCCAAAAGAGCTGCCCGCAGGGAGGCAGCTCTTTCTTTATACAGCTTTAAGTTGGGGTTCTGCTGTCTGAAACTGTGCATTATACAGATCGGCATAGAAGCCATCCTGACGCATCAAGTCATCATGGTTCCCTGTTTCGATCACATCACCATGGTTCATCACGATGATTTTATCTGCATCTCTGATCGTAGACAGTCGGTGAGCCACGACAAAACTTGTTCTGCTTTCAAGAAGTTTACCCATAGCGCGCTGAATCAATATCTCGGTTCGTGTATCTACTGAAGAGGTCGCTTCATCCAGAATAAGAATCTCGGGATCAGCAAGGAATGCACGAGCAATCGTGATCAGCTGCCTTTGTCCCTGGGAAATATTCGTTCCTTCTTCATTCAATATGGTATCGTAGCCATCCGGCAGACGTCTGACGAATTCATCCACGTGAGCTGCTTTGGCTGCTTCCAGGATCGTTTCTTCACTTGGTTCTTCATCATGACTTCCGTACTTAAGATTGTCCCATATCGTTCCGTTGAACAGCCACGTATCCTGAAGCACCATGGAGAACTTGCTTCGCAGTTCATTCCGGTCTAAATCTCTCGTATCCACGCCTTCATAGCGGATACTTCCACCTTTGACATCATAAAAGCGTTCTAAAAGGTTGATCAGTGTGGATTTTCCTGCTCCAGTCGGACCGACAACAGCAATCATTTCTCCTTCTTTGACGGTTAGATTGAAGTCTGTCATCAGCAAGTCGTCATCTTCATATCCAAATTGAACATGATCAAATTCCACCTTATAAGGCGAGGTCTCTTTCGGTTCCAAGTCCGAATGTGTTTCTTTCATCGGTTCTTCATCCAGCACTTCAAAAACGCGCTCACATGAGGCAATCGTGACCTGAATGGTGTTCGCCAGGTTGGCGATTTGTCTGACGGGTTGAGAGAACTGGTTGACGTACTGAATGAAAGCCTGAACGTTACCTAAAGAGACGGTCCCGTTAGCGACACCGATACCACCAACAATGGCGACACCAAAGTAGCCTAAATCGCGTGAGAAGCTGACTAAAGGCATCATGATCCCAGTCAGGAACTGGGCTTTCCAGGAAGCATCGTTCAGCTTGGCGCTCTGTTTCACGAATTTTTCAATTTCCTCTTCTTCTCTATTATAGGTTTTCACGATCGTATGGCCTGAATACGTTTCTTCCACCTGGTCATTAAGTATGCCCAGCTCTTTCTGCTGAAGACCAAACTGTTTCTGTGACTTAGGTGCAACATAAGCTATAAGCAGGAAACTGATCGGTACTGTCACGATAGTTACGAGTGAAAGTCTTATATCGATGGCGAACATGATCACGAGAACAGTGACGAACTGAACCACACTTAAAATAAACTGAGTCAGGGACTGCTGCAGTGTGTTAGCGATCTGATCCATGTCATTGACCGCCCGGGACATGATATCTCCATTAGAGTGCGTGTCGTAATAACGTATAGGCAAGGTCGCCATCTTTTCTTTCAAATCTTTACGCATATCGTAGACGGTCTTTTGAGCAATACGTGCAGTAATAAACTGCTGAAAATAACGGAATACAGCTTCGACAATATACACCACTGCAACAATAAGCAGGATATTCCGTATCAAATCAAAATCGATCGGATTCGCTGCGCCTTCTTGAACCCCCCGATATATTTCAGTGGTTGCCTGCCCCAGAATGTAAGGAGCCAGAGTCGCCATGATCGTCGAAGCAATAACCATCAGTAACGTGGCCGCTAAGGCCCAGGAACGAGTGGACATATACTTAACGAGTCTTCGTGTCGTGCCCCAGAAGTCTTTAGCTTTTTTTGCTTTTAAATGGGCGGCATTCTTTTCTCCGTTTTTCATTAAATGTCCTCTCCTTTCAGCTGAGATTCCATGATTTCCTGATACACTTTGTTCGTTCTTTTCAGTTCTTCATGAGTACCTTTTCCGGCTATTTGCCCTTTATCCAGTACAATGATCTCATCGGCATCCACTACCGTGCTGATACGCTGTGCGATGATCACGACGGCGACATCCTCTGTTTCAGGTGCCAGGGCAGCGCGAAGCTTGGCATCTGTTTTAAAATCAAGGGCCGAAAATGAATCATCAAAGACCAGGATATCTGCCTCAGTTACGAGTGCTCTAGCTATGCTCAATCGCTGTCTCTGACCACCTGAGAAGTTGCCCCCTCCTTGTTCAACGCGTGAGTCCAGACCTTCAGGCAAGCCTGACACAAAGTCTTTTCCTTGAGCAATATCCAAAGCATGCCAGATTTCTTCATCGGTCGCATCCGGTTTCCCATACCTTAAGTTATCCCGGATCGTCCCGGAAAACAGCACAGCTTTTTGAGGAGCAAAACCGATAAGCTGACGGATTTCTCCTTGTTCAACGTCTCTTATATCTGTCCCGTTGATCTCTACCGCGCCACTTTCCACATCATAAAGACGGGGGATCAAATTTGCCAGAGTCGATTTACCGGACCCTGTTCCGCCGATGACAGCCAGTCGTTTGCCTTTCTTCAGGGTGAAATCGATATCTTTGAGCGCTAATTTCTCGGCTCCAGTATACCGATAGTTTACATGATTGAACCGCAGCGATGCATCCTGACCTTTATCTAAATGAGTGGGATGGGTAGGATCTTTGATGATATTAGGTGTATCAAGCACCTCTATAATACGCGCAGCAGCGATCTGTCCTCTGGGAAGGAAAAACAGGACCATCGATACCATGAAGACACCGATCAGTATCTGCATCGCATAAGTCATGAAGGCAACCAGATTCCCCACCTGCATATCTCCGGCACTGATGAACTGAGCTCCAAACCAGATGATCATGATATTCGTAACACTTACGGCAAATATCATTGAAGGCATCATGAATGCCAGTCGCGTATAGGCCTGGATCGAGGTAGAGGCAAAATCCCAGTTTGCTTCATCAAAGCGTTCTTTTTCATAGTCATCTTTGTTGAAGGCACGGATCACGCGGATCCCCGTCAGCCCCTCACGAAAGACTTTATTCAATCGGTCTGTTTTCAACTGCATGGATTTAAAAATCGGCCCCGTAGACTTTAGTATGATAAAAAGGAGCAACCCTAATATCGGAATGGATATCAGGAAGACGAATGCCAGCTGCGGTTCTCTGATATAAGCCATGATGCCTGCGCCGATGACAAGGAAAGGCGCCAGCATCATCATCCGAAGGACCATCATCATGACAAACTGGATCTGCATGACATCGTTCGTTGTTCGTGTGATCAGTGTAGATGTACCGAATTTGTCTATTTCCTCATTGGTGAAGTATGCCACCATCGTATAAATTTTTCTCCGTATCTTGTCACCGAGACCCTGTGATTCTTTGGCTGCAAAATACACATTGATCAAGGCGGAAACAATAGTGATCAATGTAAATCCGAGCATGATCATACCTGTCCGTATAATATAATCGATATCTCCTTCAGCCACACCATAATCGATGATATTGGCCGTGAATGTCGGCATCGCCAGCATCCCGATAACTTGTACAGCCAGAAATACCAGTCTGATAAAAATACGCCCGGGGTTCATCCATTTTCCTAATCTAATCATATGTTACCTCTTCCTCTTCCGGAACGGCGATACCATAGGTGATCCATTCCAATCGTTTTAAAAATAACTCCTGTGTTTCATTGACTGTCAGTTCTTTCCAGAACCCTTCCATGATCGTGTCATTCAACATACTCAAAATATACCTGAGAATATCGATCAGCTCATTTTCAGACGTCAATTTCAGATTGTCTCTTTTCACAACATCGACAATGCGCTTGCCGTCAGGCAGTTTTTGAGATTTGGTTTCTTTGAAATCGACGCGTGCTTCCTGATTGATCTGATAGTTCATATGCAGATACATATTCTCAAAAAAACCGAACTTTTCAGACTCCATGATGTACTTGATGTATTTCTCGCTGAAGAGCCTGTACCCTTCGTGAAAATCTCCATCTTTTTCCTGGAAACTTTTCAGCATCAAGTTACGATAGTTGTAACGGAATTTCCCGATCAGAAAGAAATACAAATCTTTTTTATCTTCGAAATACTGATAAAAACTTCCTCTTGATATTTGCGAATTTTTGACAATATTAGAGATCGAAGCCTCATTCAGTGATTTGGCTGAAAACTCCTTCATAGCTCCGGCGATCAATCGTTTCTTCTTTTCTTCCGGCAAATTAAAAAATGTTTGTGTCGGCAATTCATAACCTCCTAAGACCTAATGGAAATGACAAGATGTCATATTATATTATTATATGTGACAACCTGTCATGATGCAAGGGCATATTAAAAAAAATACATCTTAGTTCACGTTGGTCAGAACTAAGATGTACATCTATTCTGTTGTTTCAACAACCTCATCTGATACCTCAGGGGTCACTTCTTCTTCATAAAGTTCAGACTGTTTCTTGTACCATTCAAAAAGCATCGATACGATGATTTTTATGATGGCATAACCAGGGATTCCAAAAACAACACCCATGAGCCCAAACAGTCTCCCGGCAACAAGGAGGAGAAAAATAATGTTCACCGGATGTATCTTCAGAGAATTGCCGAGTATCTGTGGAGAAATCACACGGCCCTCCAGCAGCTGCTCAACGCCGAAAACAATGAGGACTTTAAACAGCATGAATGGTGAATCCACCACAGCGATGATCAGTGCGGGGATGGTCGCAATAAATGAACCCAAATAAGGGATGAGATTTAGAAAACCTGCAAATATGCCTAAGGTCAAGGCGAAATCCAATCCGACGATCGAAAAACCGATGTAAAACATGAAGCCCACGAAGATAGCGACGATCAGTTGCCCTCTAACATAATAACTGATCTGCCGGTTGATATCTGTCATCAGTTTGTTTACTGTCGGTCGTGCTTTCGTTGGAATAAATCGGGAAATTCTATAAGGAATCTTTTCCCCGTCTTTAAGCAGGTAAAAGAGCACAAACGGCATGGTAAACAGCGTAATGAACACACGTGTGATCGTACCGATGACACTGCCGATACCACCGACTGTGGCGTTTAAAACTGAGGAAACCTGTTCTGTCAGTGTTTCAATAAAAGATGTGTCTTCTGTCTGATTCACAAAAACAGATAAAACTTCTATATTCAGCAGACTTTCAACTTGCCCGATAAAATTGCTCCAGTATTCCGGCCATATTTCTATGAGCGAAGCCACTTGTCTTTGGATGATGGGAACGATGTAATTCATTCCACCAATGATGATAAGAATGACGATACTGAATACAAAAGCAATGGCCGTATTTCTGGAAAAACGCCTCTGCTCCAGCCAGTCGACCAGCGGTGTGAGAAGATAATAAAAAATAACGGCGAAAATAATCGGCGGACCGATAATGCTGAAAGCTATTTCGATCGGTTCAAATATATAGGAGATACGGGCAATCATGTATATATTCAACGCCATTAGAAATATGATAAGCAGTATGGTCACAAATTTATTGTCTATGATCTGCTTCCAGAACCAGGTGTTATGCCATCTTCTGGAGTGGTCGTTCTTTTCTTCAGTGTTCAAGTCTTTCACCCACTTCCTGCTCGTTATTTACATTTTAGCATACACCTTTGCTGAAAAGGTACACATATACATTTATCCATCCCAAGTCACGCTCTCTTTGTATCCGTCTTCTGAAATCTGTTATACTATTGAAGTGAATACAATCGATTTCAGGAGGAATGCACTATGACTCAGAAAATTATGCTGGGCACATATACGAAAAGAACAAGCAAAGGAATCTACAGTATAGAATTAGATGAACAGAAAAAACAGCTGACCGACTTGAAAGAAGAAGTGAACGTCGAAAGTCCGACTTATCTTGCCGGAAATGAAGACTACAGCCTGCTTTTTTCTATTGCCAAGTCAGCGGACGGAAAAGGCGGCATCAAGTCATTTAGTCGTCAGGCTGGAGCAGAGACATATACAGAAGTGGACAGTGCCTTTGAAGAAGGTGCCCCGCCCTGCTATATAGCTTACGATCAGTCCAGGAATCTCGTCTATACCGCAAACTATCATAAAGGGGAAGTAGCTGTTTACCAGACTTCTGAAAAAGGTGACCTGTCTTTTGTCGATAAACATACGCACACCGGGAAATCGGTTCACGACAATCAGCAGTCTCCTCATGCCCATTATTTTGATTTGACGCCTGACGGTCAGTTCCTGATCGCCTGTGATCTTGGCACTGATGAAGTGATCATGTATACATTAGACGAAGAGCATAAACTGGCGGTGAGTGATGTGATTTCTGTCTCACCCGGGACCGGGCCAAGGCATGTGGTCTTTCATCCGAATAACCGCTTTGCCTATGTTTTCGGAGAGTTGAGCAGTGATGTCATCGTCTTTAGTTACAACAGTCAAAATGGAACATTGAGCCCGATCCAGACGATTTCAACCATACCTAAAGAACACGAATCATTCAATGGTGGAGCAGCGATCCGTGTTTCTTCTGACGGCAAATTCGTTTATGCATCTAATCGCGGACATGATTCCATCGTCATTTATGAAGTAGCTGAAGACGGCACCTTATCACTGGTCAATTATACACCGACTGAAGGTGAGACCCCGCGTGATTTCAATCTGGATCCTACTGAACGATTCGTTGTGGTCGGCCATCAGGATTCAGATAATCTGACATTATTTGAACGAAATAAAAAAGACGGGAAATTGACACTACTACAGAAAGACATCTTCGCCCCTGAAGTCATCTGCGTAAAATTTCCATCTTGATCCACTGTCTATAACTATTATGTACTAAAGGAGAGCCTATGCATCATTTTAAAACAGATGACTTATCACCGAAACAGCAATATAAATTTCTGACAGGAAGCATCATTCCTCGTCCTATTGCCTGGATCACATCACTTAATCAAGCTGCCGGCATCGTAAACTTAGCCCCTTTCAGCTTTTTCAGTGTGGCATCCAATCAGATCCCGTTGCTTTCTGTTTCGATTTTAAGAACCAACCAAAAATCTAAAGATACAGCCGATAATATATTAAATCAGAAAGAAGCTGTTATTCATATCGTCAGCAGACCGCTGACAGAAAATATGAATGAAACATCAGCACCGCTCCCGCCTGACGAGAGTGAGCTTGACCGCACTGATTTGCATTTAGTAAAAAGCACTACAGTCGATGTACCTGCCGTCAAGGAAGCGCTGGTCCGCTTCGAAACTGTGCTGTATCAGCATATCCCTATAAAAAACGAGACAGACGAAATCATCACGGATCACTTTTTGCTGAAAGTGACGGATTTCCATTTCGATGAAAAGGTCTTAGATACTGACAGAGATTATATTCTAGCTGACAAGCTTGAACCGATGGCCCGTTTATCGGGTTTGGATTACGCTGCTTTAGGTGAGATCATTTCTATGGTTCGTCCCACGAGCTGAATAAGTAAAAAAGCGTGGCTGGAAGATCCAGCTACGCTTTTTGATTGTTGGATTATTTTGAAGTCACTGTACCGATCTCAGTTCCTCTGGTTGTATCTCCGGTTGTATCTAATGAGTAATCATCCACTTGATCCATGTTCGTAAAGACGACGATCACCGTTTCTTTTTTGCCGGCTTCTTTCAGCCCTGCAAGATCGACGGTTGAGATTTTCGTTTCAGAAGTCACTGTATCGCCTTCTTTCACTAAAGTATCGAACGGTCCGCCTTCAAGTTCAACAGTATCGATACCGATGTGCACGAGCACTTCCACACCATTATCCATTTCCAGTCCGACCGCATGCTGGGTAGGAAACACACTTACGACTTTTCCGGAGCCGGGAGCGTACACGTCACCATCACTAGGATCGACGCCGAAACCGTCCCCCATCATTTTTTGAGAAAAGACTGGATCCTCCACTTCTTCGATCGGAATAACCTTACCATTGACCGGACTAGTCAATATTACTTTTGGATCTTTTTCTTCATTTCCTTTACCTTTCAGAAAATCAAACATGCCCATATTTCTCCCTACTTTCTTTTGTACTTATTATAGTTTTATTCATGAGTATCTTAATATTAATAATAGCATACTCAGTCCGTTTTCTGAACCAAAATGATTTTTACATTAAAATATGCATTACATCTGGCATTTTATTCTTAAGTTCGATATTATAAGAAAGCGAATAATTAAACTGAAGGAGATAATTACGTGTTTATAGAAATTATTAAATCAATCATTTTAGGCATTGTTCAGGGGATTACCGAGTGGCTCCCCATCAGCAGCACAGGCCACATGATTCTGGTAGACGAGTTTCTGGTCCTGAATACCAGTGAAGCGTTTAAAGAAATGTTTTTGGTCGTCATTCAGCTGGCCTCCATACTGGCTGTCATCATCATCTTTTTCAAGAAACTAAATCCTTTCGACAGAGATAAAAGTGAGAATGAGAAAAAGGAAACTTGGCATATCTGGCTGAAAGTGATCATCGGGGTCATTCCTGCCGGTGTCTTCGGCCTACTGTTCGAAGATACGATCAATGATGTGTTTTATAACTGGCAGACCGTATCTGTTGCCCTGATCGTTTACGGTATTGCTTTCATTGTTATTGAAAAGATGAATGAAGGTAAAAAACCGAAAATCGCGACTTGGGAACAACTCACTTATAGAATCGCCTTGATGATCGGCTTCTTTCAGGTCCTGGCTCTTATACCAGGCACATCAAGGTCCGGAGCTACGATCGTCGGAGCGATACTCATCGGAACGGCCAGACCCATCGCAGCAGAGTATTCGTTCTTCCTTTCGATCCCTGTCATGCTGGGAGCCAGTTTACTGAAACTTCTCGGTTTCGGCTTCAGTTTCACACCTGAAGAACTGATCATCTTACTCGTTGGCTGTCTGTTCTCATTCGTTGTTTCGATTTTTGCGATTAAATTCCTGATGAATTACATCAGAAAAAACGATTTCAGTTCATTCGGCTGGTACCGGATCGTCATCGGTTTTGTCGTTATCGGCTATTTTGCCCTGATAGGTTAGTGAAAAGATACAGTAAAGAAGAGGCTGGGAGCTTTCCCAGCCTCTTCTTTCATTTCTAATGTCTTTTTTAGTAACCAAAGTATTTTACCGCTTGATTTCTTTGAAACACGTTCTAAAAGCATATCGTTATTAACATTGCTTCACTACTGCTTTCCTAACCAGTTCTGACGGCCCGCTCTCGGGAAGTGGTCGCAATGCTGCTTTTGTGACCAGTTCTGAAGGTGCTAGGACAGGAACTAATACCTATCTTCCTTTTCGGACACATTATGAACAGCTGGAGTCCATGAGGGGTTCCCGTTTCCATTGTGAAACGACTTCTACCACAATGATACAGAGAAAGATTTTCCTGTCACACACACTATAGAGTCTTTTTCTCTGTAGAACAGTCTACCCAGAAGTGACCGATCGATATCTACAGCAGAACTTTATTGAATCCTTTTAGATCATTAATAAAAGCCGGGATTATCATCCCGGCTTTTACACTTATCATATCAAGAAATACGTGGCAAGGAGTGTGAGCATAAACAACCCACTGACTAGCCATTGAACAGGCGTCAGCTGCTCTTTTTTGCCGACAGTGATCTGAACTAATGGATAGGCGATAAAGCCGTAAGCCATTCCTTCAACAATACTCCCAGTTAACGGAATGAGTACGATGATCAACACAAGAGGGAGCCACTCCAGGCCTTTACCCACTTGGATAGATCTCGCTGTGAAAGCCATGGATGCCCCGGTCGCAACGATAACGGGACCGACTGCTTCTGACGGAATATATGATAAGAAAGGTGTAAAAACCAGAGCCAGAAGAAACATCATTCCTGTGGTCATGGCTGTTAATCCCGTTCTGCCACCTTCTGCAATTCCGGCCCCGCTTTCTGCAACAGGAATAGCCGGACTTGTTCCAAGCAGCCCAGACAGAAGGCTTGCTATCGCTCCGACTTTATACGCTTTCAGACTTCTTTTCTGATCGGATAAGAAAGCTTCGATCATCCCGATGGTTTCAAACATCAAAAGCATCGTCAGTGAAAACACACCAAGCAGGAATTCAACAGATAGTATCTGACTGAAATCGATAGCTGTGACAAGTTCTCCAAAATTAAAGAGAGGCTCCAGATCAAAGGATACCGGCTCAAAAGAATCAAAGTAAATCGCCCAGTACAGCAAAGTGGTAAACAGGATCGTATACAGGAATCCGCCTTTGACATTGAAGCGTTTGATCAGCAAAACAAAGATCAGGCCGATTATTCCGACTGTATTCCACCGAAGGCCCCCCTCGATAAAAACTCCCATATTCTCAAATCCGATCAGCATCAGAAACAATCCGATCCCTACTGTGATGGACTGTTTCAGTACCGTCGGAATAGACTGACTGACTTTACTCATTACTCCAACCAAAGCAAGCAGTGTGAAAATCACCCCGGAGACGACCACTACCCCAAGACTCGATTGCCAGGTCAGACCTATTGCAGCTACCAAGGTAAAAGTGAAGAATGCATTTTCGCCCATACCCGGTGCCATAGCTAAGGGAGCGTTTGCAAACCAGCCCATCAGAAAACTGCCGATAGCAGAAATGAAGATTGTGGAAAAAACACTGTATTCGCTGGGGACCCCTGCCTGTCCAAGGATCATGGGATTAACGAACAAGACATAAGAAATGGAGAAAAATGTAACGAGTCCAGCTAATATTTCCTGTCTGACTGTTGTCTTATTATCCATTAAATCAAAGCGTTTAAACATTAAATCTAGCCTCTTTCTATTTTTTTTGACAGCACTATTCAGTTTAACAAGATTCTACTTAAATGAAAAGAAGAACTTGTCCCCAAAAAAGAGACAAGTTCTTATGATCAGTTAAGCTATCGGTTCGTCTAAAGGTTTAACACTACGCCCTTGCTTGCTGAACTGTTTCGCTTTCCAGATATCATCTGCATAGCGTTTAATCGTGTAGTCAGCTGAGAACGGTGCAGAAGAAGCAATATTCAGAAGAGACTTGCGTGTCCATTCTTTTTCATTTTTATATAACTCATCCACTTTTTTGTGCGCTTTTACATATGAATCAAAATCTTTTAATACAAAGTATTCATCATTGTAATTAACTAATGAATCAAAAATCGCATAGCCTTCGTCTTGAAGACCAGGGATCGTCCCATTCGTCAAGGCGTCCAGCGTACGTCTCAGTTTGTCGTCCGACTCATAAATTTCTCTGGCATTGTAGTTGCCTGCTGCCTTTAATTCGTATACTTCTTTACTGGACAGACCGAATATGAACATATTCTCTTCCCCGACAAAATCTTTGATTTCGATATTGGCCCCGTCCAGCGTGGCCAAGGTCAATGCGCCATTAGCCATCAGTTTCATATTGCTTGTTCCTGAGGCTTCCATGCTGGCAAGCGAAATCTGTTCACTGATGTCCGCAGCCGGAATGATTTTTTCCGCCAGTGAGACGCCATAGTTCTCAAAGAAAACGACTTTTAGCTTGTCTCCGACATCCGGATCATTATTCACCAGCCTGGCCAGTGAATTAATGACTTTGATGATCTGTTTAGCATAAATATAGCTCGGTGCCGCTTTAGCTCCGAAAATAAAGACACGCGGGACGAAATCTACTGAAGGATTCTCTTTGATTTCCAGATACCGGTAGAGAATGTGGAGCATATTCAAGTGCTGACGTTTATAGGCATGCAGTCGTTTGATCTGTACATCGAAGATGGCTTTCGGATCGACTTTGATTCCCTGTACTTCTTCAATATAGTCAGCTAAACGCTGTTTATTCTCCAATTTGATCTCGGCCAGTTTCTGCAGGGTTTGCTTATCCTTTTCAAACCCTTTGAAAACTTTCAGTTCTGAAGGTTTTTTCTTCCAGTCTTCCCCAACTTTTTTGTCAATAAGCTTAGTCAATCCCGGGTTGGATAAATGGACCCATCGGCGTTGTGTGATCCCGTTCGTTTTATTATTGAATCGTTCCGGGTAAAGCTGAAAGAAGTCTTTCAAGACATCATTCATCAAAATCTCAGTATGAAGTTTTGCCACACCGTTCACACTATGACTGCCAATAACAGCCAAGTGAGCCATATTGACCACACCATTCTGCAGGATAGCTGTCTGCCAGGTGAGCCGTTCACCATAAATAGGCAGCGTTGTTTCTACGAAGCGACGATTGATTTCTTCAATGATCATATAAATACGGGGAAGTAATTCCTTCATCATATCTATCGGCCATTTCTCCAGCGCTTCTCTCAAAATAGTATGATTGGTATAACTGCAGGTCTTGAACGTGATCTCCCATGCCTGTTCCCAGGATAAATGTTCTTCATCCAGTAAAATACGCATCATTTCCGGAATAACCAAAGCCGGATGAGTGTCATTGATATGGATAGCTACTTTGTCCGGGATATTTTTCCTCGGCAGATTGTATTTTCTGTAGTGGCGCAGAATCGACTGGACACCAGCTGACACCATGAAATATTCCTGTTTCAGTCTTAACAGACGGCCTTCGTAATTAGAATCATCTGGATACAGGACCTGTGTGATTTCTTTGATCGGTTCCGTTGCTTCCAGAGTATGATAATTTTCCTCTTCATCAACAGGAATCTCTGCTGACCAGAGTCTTAAATTATTTACGACGTCATTTCTGTAGCCCACCATAGGTGTATCATAAGGAACAGCCAGGACATTTAATGTGTTCTCATATTTCGTCTCCATAAATCCCAGATGATTTTTCTCGAGCCATACATTACCGCCAAATCTGACCATACAGGTGGATTTGTCGTTGCGTGTCTCCCAGACGTTTCTGTGACGCAGCCAGTTTTCAGGAAGTTCGACTTGATAGCCATCTACGAATTTCTGTCTGAAAAGGCCGTACTGATATCGGATTCCATTGCCGTTTCCCGGGATACCTAAGGAGGCTAGCGAATCCATAAAGCAGGAGGCCAGGCGACCCAACCCACCGTTGCCCAGTGCGGGATCTGCTTCTGCTTCTTCTAATTCATCAAATGAAAGGCCCATCTCCTTCAAACCTTTTTTAATGGTATCGAGCAATCCCAAATTATAGGCGTTGCTCTCCAGCTGCCGGCCTGGAAGAAACTCCATGGAAAAGTAAAAGACCTGCTTTACACTATTCTTTACATATTTTTCACGGGTTTCTTTCCAATTCCCGGAGAGCTGATTTTTCACATATAGCCCCAAGGCATTATATAACTGTTCGGTGGATCCTTCTTCATATGAATAAGCATACATACTTTGAAACTGTGCTTTAAAATCTTTTATGAATTGTTTAGTTGTAATTGACATAAGCATTCCTCCATGTGTTGGTAACAAGTATACCCTAAAGGTAAAAATAAAAAAAGATGCTCATAAGGCCCAGGATTTTCACTCTTAGATCAAACGCTTAATAATAACTCATATTATCCATTATCAAAAAAATATTCGTTAATCGTGTAACATTTGATAACCCTATTAATTTTATAGAAAAAGCTCGAACGACCAGCAGGTAACTGGTCGTTCGAGTCTCTATCAGTAAATCAGACATTTGTAATTCTCAATATACTCCAGTGCCGACTTTTCCCAGCTGTTATCCGTCTGCATGGCTCTAATCTGCAGCTTTTTCAAGCTTTCCGGTTTATCGTAGTAAACCGTTAAAGCGCGATCGATAGTATCCAGCATAGTCTGAGTATTAAAATCATAGAAACTGAAACCATTGCCTTCTTCTGACACTGGATTATATGGTTCGATCGTGTCCACTAGACCGCCGACTTCATGAACGATAGGCAGGGTGCCGTACCTCAGCGAGTTTAACTGTGACAAGCCGCACGGCTCGAACTCAGAAGGCATCAGGAAGAAATCGACACCCGCATAGATCCATTGAGCCAATTCACTGTCAAAGTGGATGATCGCCTGACACTTATCCGGATACTTGTCGGTAAAATATCTGAAAGCATCTTCGAAATATGGCTTCCCTGTTCCAAGCAGCACAAATTGTGCATTCCGGTAAGTGAGCAGTTCTTCCATCCCATCAACGATCAGTTGCACACCCTTCTGTTCGTCCAGACGTGTGACCACACCGATCAGGGCGATATCATCTTCTTCAGGCAATCCGACTCTAGCCTGCAGAGCTTTTTTGTTTTTCGCCTTGCCGGTCAAATCTTTAATTGAGAAGTTATAAGGGATCGTCTCATCTGTTTCAGGATCATAGGTATCATAATCGATGCCGTTGAGTATCCCTACCAGTTTGTGACTGACCTTTCTCAAATCATTGTCCAGACCGTAGCCAAATCGAGGCGTTTTGATCTCTTCAGCATAGGTCGGACTAACGGTCGTCACTAAATCTGAATAGTAAAGCGCGCCTTTCAACCAGCAGACCTTATCTCCATATTTCAAACCTTCCTCATGGAAAGCGGCATAGCCGATATTGAAGTAATCAGATAATATATACTGATCATAGACCCCCTGAAAGAGAATGTTGTGGATCGTAACGACCGTCTTGATATCTCTCAAGTCGTTTATCCAGGCATATTTATCTTTGAGTAACACAGGGATCATAGCCGTCTGCCAGTCATTGACATGAAGCACATCTGGAATAAAATCTATTTTCTCCAGCATTTCAATCGCTGCCTGTTGAAAGAAGGCAAAACGTTCGCCGTCATCCCCATAATCATACAATTCAGAACGGTCAAAATAGAAGAGATTATCTATAAAATAATAGGTGACCGAATCTTTGACCAGCTTTTTAATGCCGCAATACTGCTTTCGCCACCCGACTTCCACCGTAAAGTTCATGACATCTTCCAGCTGTGCTTTTGTCTCTTCATCCATTTTCTGAACAAAGTACGGCAGCACAACACGGACATCGTGCCCATTTTCAGATAACTCTTTCGGCAATGCCCCCATGACATCCCCGAGGCCGCCGGTTTTAAAAAAGGGTGCACATTCCGAGGCGGCAAATAATAATTTCATTTTTTTATTCACCTTCCTCTATCGTCCCGTCCTCATAAATGACACTGTCTTTAGCAACAACGATCGGTTCGTCAGGTGTCCCTTCCAGCTTTGCACCTCTCTTGACATACACGTGCTTGTCCAGAATAACATATTTCAGGTGAACATCTTCCTCGATGCATGAATCCTGCATGATGATCGAATCTTCAATATGCGCGTCTTCAGCAATGGTTACTTTTCGGAAAACAAGTGAATTTTCAACTTTCCCGTATACTTCACAGTCATTGGCAAACTGGGCGTTGTTGATCTCAGCATGTTTGCCGTAATATGTGGGTGCTGAGTTTTTCAGCTTTGTGAGCACCGGATTAGAACGATAGAATAAAGAATTGAAATTATCCTCGTTCAGCATGTCCATATTCGCCTGATAATAACTGCCGATGTCTTCGATCACTTTCAGGTAGCCTGTATATTCATAGCCGTAAATATTGTGTTCAGAACCATGACAGTACGTGATGATATGCTTCACGCTGACATCTAAGTTTTCTTTTTTAGCTTTAAATAAATAATTCAAAAAGGCATCTTTACTTAAGATCATCATTTCCATATTCAGAAGGAGTGAGTCATTCGGATCTGTTGTGTCCGTTACAGGGCGAATCCCCTCAATCTTGTCATTATCCTTTTCGCTCATGATCAGTGCAGAATGGATAGAATCTTCACGCACTTCACTTCTTTTGATTTTTTTATAAATGACCGTAGCATCGCTGTCTTTTTTCTCATGAAAACGCAAGAGAGAATCCAGACGAATATTAGACAACATATTCGATCCCATGATCATGACATACTCTGCATGCGAGCGTGACACATAGTGATAGTGGTCATCATAGTAATTCCCTTGATACTGCGGATCTTCGAGTTCTGCTTTAAGATTTATATGAGAGTGAGTGAAAACACCTCCGCCTACGGACGACTCAAGACCCCAAGTGGCTCCGGATCTGATGTGATCATAGAGGGAATGACCGGATCCGGAAATGAACAAGGCGGCAGAAGGCGCTTCAATACTGGATAAACTTGAAAAGGGAAAATCCACCAGCCGATATCTGCAGGCAAAGGGTAATGATGCCACTGGCCGTCTATTTGTCAGCGGCTTAAGGTTTTCGTTCTCTTCTACTAAGTTTAAAATAGGTGCGATTTTAGTTCTCATCTGTATAGCCTCCTACTTCTTCATCATAACCGACAACTTCAATATTATCGTCAGAACCAATGATTTCAGTTCCATCATGGATCTGTGCCCCTTCTCCGATGATGGCTTTTTCGATTTTCACATTTTCTCCAATGACGGCATTAGGCATGACGAACGAGTCTTTGATGGAGGAATTTTTACCTATCTTGACATTGTGAGAAATAATCGAATGAACCACCTCGCCTGAAATATAACAGCCATCTGTGATCATGGAATCTGTCACCTTGGCAGATTCTGTCAAAAACTGTGGTGTCGTATTCGGATTATTTGAATAGACTCGCCAGTTTCTATCTCGAATATCCAGTTCATGTTCAGGATCCAGAAACTCCATATTGGCGCTCCATAAGCTTTCGATCGTTCCGACATCTTTCCAGTACCCTTCAAATGAATAGGCAAAGATCGCTTCATTGTTTCTTAAGTAGGCCGGTATGACATGATGACCGAAATCAGTCAGTTGTCTGTCTTTCGCCTGATTATCCACCAAGTATTTTTTGAGTCTGTCCCAGTTGAAGATGTAGATACCCATTGAAGCCAGATTGGATTTAGGATTCTCCGGTTTCTCCTGGAATTCAATGATCCGGTCTGTCTTATCTGTATTCATGACACCAAATCGTGAAGCATCTTCCCAAGGCACCGGCATGACTCCAACAGTTAATGTTGCCTCCTGTTCTTTGTGATAATCCAGCATTTTCTGATAATCCATTTTATAAATATGATCGCCAGAAAGGATCATTACATACTTAGGATTTTTTTTATCGATAAAGTCGATATTTTGAAAAACAGCGTGGGCCGTACCTTTGAAAAACTTTTCACCTTCCATACTGGAATAAGGCTGAAGGATCGTTGCTTCACCGTTATGTCGATTTAACCCCCAGCTGGATCCATTGCCTACATGATTGTTTAAAATCAACGGCTGATACTGTGTAACAACGCCAACGTCATTCATACCAGAGTTTGCACAGTTGGACAGTGCAAAGTCAATGATACGGTAATTTCCTCCAAAAGGGACAGCTGGCTTAGCGATATGTTTGGTTAACTTTCCTAGTCGTGACCCCTGGCCTCCGGCTAATATCATTGCGACTGTTTCAGTTTTCATTCTATTTCGGAAGTGTCTATTGACCTTCCTTCCCTCCTTATAACTGAATTAGTTTCTCCTATTTATTTTTTGGTACTCCATAAACACGTTTAGGTTTTAACACGACAACACTTAAGGCCGGCAATATAACTTCGACTGCATAGTCTTTACCATGGACCGACTCTTCAGTGGTTTTAAGTACCCCTTGAGGCGTCGTCCAGGTGCCGCCAAGGGCATCCCACTCAGTATTCCAGACTTCTTCATACTGTCCCTTGAAAGGCACACCGACTTTTACGTTCTGCCTTTCGACAGGGACAAAATTGCATAAAACGACAAGAAAATCTCTCGGTTTCTTTCCATTACGGATAAAGAACAGTAGGGATTCATCTGCGTTGTCTGCCTGCAGAATCTCTGTTCCTGCCGGCTGGTGATCCACTTCCCAAAGCGCCCTGTGTTCCTTATAGAAAGCATTCAGCTGCTGGGTGAATGCTAAATGTTTCGCATTCATTGAGTCATTCAGGCTGTCCCATACAAGCCCTTCCTGGAAGCGCCATTCAAGGAACTGTCCAAATTCGGCCCCCATAAACTGAAGTTTCTTGCCGGGATGCATCATCCGGTATGTTTCGATCGTTCTTAGTCCTGCGAACTGATTGTACCGGTCACCGAACATCTTATGCATCATTGATTTTTTGCCGTGAACAACTTCGTCGTGTGAAAAAGGCAGGACGTAATTTTCATTGAATGTATACATGAATGAAAAGGTAATCAAATTAAAATGGTCTTTTCTGTATAAAGGATCCATTTCAAAGAAACGGAGCGTGTCATTCATCCATCCCATATTCCACTTGTAATTGAAGCCCAGTCCACCTTCGTGCACAGGGTGCGTCACTTTAGGCCAGGCCGTGCTTTCTTCAGCCATCATTAATACATCCGGATGTCTTTCGAATATTTTCTTATTCATGATCTGTATAAATTCGACACCCGATTTATTGATATTCGTTCCTTCGTCATTTGGTGTCCAGTCCCCCAGGTCGTAATCCAGATACAGCATGTTGCTGACTGCATCGACGCGCAAACCATCCAGATGGAACTGTTCCAGCCAGAATAATGCATTCGATATCAGATAACTGCGTACCTGATTTTTACCCAGATCAAAATTCAATGTTCCCCACCGGTTGTTGTTTGCCTGATTTGGATCACTATATTCAAACTGAGGCGTCCCATCAAAATAAGCCATTCCATAATCATTTCGATTAAAATGACCCGGTACCCAGTCCATGATGACACCGATATTTTCCTGGTGAGCCGTCTCCACAAAATCCTGCAGTTCTTCGATCGTGCCGTACTTGGAAGACAGTCCGAAAAAGCCTGTGGCCTGATAGCCCCAGCTTGCATCAAGCGGATGTTCCATCAGGGGCATGAATTCGATATGTGTGTACCCTAGTTTTTTCACATAGGGGATCAGTTCTCGTTTCAACTCTTCGATCGTATACCATGAACCATCTTCATGGTGTTTCCATGAGCTCAAATGCACTTCATATATATTCAAAGGACGATTGTAGATTTCGAGTCTTCTACGATTAGCCATCCACAAACCGTCTTTCCACTGTTTAGCTGGCAGATCACGCACAACGGCTGCATCGTTAGGCCGGACCTCAAACTCATAGGCATACGGGTCTATCTTGTATGCCACAGACCCGTCTGCCTGCACGACCTTGTATTTATAACATTGTCCCTTCTTGGCTCTTGCGTCTTTTAATCTGAACATACCTGTTTCTTCAACTTTCTGCATCTCATCTAGTTCAGACCATTCATTGAAGTCCCCGACCAGGTAAACTGCCTGCGCATGTGGTGCCCAAACGGTGAAAACATAGCCATCTTCCACTTTTTTACATCCCATAGTGGTATAGCTGTCATACTGCGTCCCCTCGTTAAACAGATAATAAGATGCCAGATCTTTATTATCATATTCTAACTTTTCTTTTCCATCACTCATTAATATCCCCCTTTGTGAAACCAATCTTTCTAAGTCCTGTAACATTAGGACTGTAACAAATGGTATTGTAGTACCATTGTAACGTAATACCTATACTATACCAAACTTTTCATCTTGTGAATAGTTATCAATCGAAAGATTTTAACGATTTTTTAATCGGCCCCAGGACCGATGACAACCCTTTCTTAAAATGGTATGATGACCTTGTAAGATCGTTAACGAATAAGCAGAAAGGAGGATTTCTACAAATGGAAGGATTACTACTAGGTTTAGGGTTCATTGGAGTGGCCGTCGCCATCCTCACACCCTATTTAAAAAGTGGGGCCGGCCTCGCACTCATAAGCACAGCCGCCTATTTTCACTTTATTGGAACGGAGACCTGGCTGCCGATCGTGCTGTTTACTGCAGGCTTATTGCTCATTGTCTTTGAGATCTTCGTCCCGGAATTCGGCGCTGCGGGAATCATCGGTATCGTACTTCTGATTTCCGGATTGTATTTAACTATTGGTGATTTCGGACAGACGATCAGAGATCTGAGTTTATCCGTAGTCATAACCACCGGTGTCATTATCTATCTCATAAAAAACGGTTATTCCTTGTCGAACGTCAATAAACTCATTCTGCAGACCAATATGCAAAGTTCAAATAATAACAAAACCGTCGAAAAAGACATTATTCAAGTCGATGATGAAGGTGTCGCTGTCACCCCGCTCCGCCCATCTGGTAAAGTAACTTTTGGTGATGACCCTACTTTATATGATGTACTAAGTACAGAAGGACATATATCAAAAGGAACAGCAGTAATCGTAGATAAAGTCAAAGGAACAAAGATAACAGTTAGAAAAAAATAGATAGGAGAAATGACTATGGATTTATTGGGTAACGGATACATTGGCATCATCATCACCGCAGTGGTCATATTAATACTGATCAGTGTCTTTCTGCGTTTTGTTCCAGTGGGATTGTGGGTCACAGCCTACTTCTCAGGAGTTAAAGTCGGCATCGGGACGCTGGTAGGAATGCGACTGCGTCAAGTCAGCCCCCATTCGATCATTCGTCCTTTGATCAAAGCGACGAAAGCCGGACTTCACTTATCAACAGATGAACTGGAAGCCCACTATTTAGCCGGAGGGAATGTCAACGCTGTGATCGACGCCTTGATTGCTTCTCATCGTGCTGAAATCGATCTGGAATTTGAAAAAGCTGCAGCCATCGACCTGGCTGGACGTAATGTATTTGAAGCTGTTCAGGTTTCGGTCAACCCTAAGGTTATCGTGACACCGGACATTGCCGCAGTGGCAAAAGACGGTATCGAAATCATCGCTAAAGCGAAAGTTACGGTACGCGCAAACATTGAGCGCTTAGTCGGTGGTGCCGGAGAGGATACGATCATCGCCCGTGTCGGTGAAGGGGTCGTTACCACAGTCGGTTCCGCTGAAAAGCATTCGGATGTCCTTGAGAACCCTGACATGATTTCTCAAACTGTCCTCGGCAAAGGTCTGGATGCCGGCACGGCTTTTGAAATCCTGTCCATCGATATCGCGGACGTGGATGTCGGTCGAAACATCGGCGCTAAGCTGCAGACAGAACAGGCTGAAGCTGATAAAAACATCGCGCAGGCCAAAGCTGAAGAACGCCGTTCCATGGCTATCGCTCAAGAACAGGAAATGCGTGCTGAAACTCAGAAAATGCGCGCCAAAGTTGTTGAGGCTGAAGCTGAAGTTCCTCTTGCCATGTCAGAAGCATTGCGCAGTGGCAACTTAGGTGTCATGGATTATTATAAAATGAAAAACGTGAATGCAGACACAGAAATGAGAACAGCTATTTCCGGACAGTCATCTGAAGAAGAAGAGTGATCACCATGTCATTCATAATTATCTGGATCATTCAGTTACTTGTGTTCTTCGCTATTGTTTCATCCATTGCCACTATCTTTTCCAGGATCACTAAAAACGCATCCAGACAGGTGCCTAGAAATGACCCGAGTGAGATGGAGGTCCCAAAACAAAGGGTTGAAACCATCAGACGCAATGAAAAGAAACCGGAGAAAAAAAGCAACCGTCCGGAACGGGAATCAAAATACACACGCACACCACGTGCCAGAGACAAGGTACGCGAATCGCATAAGCCACTGATCAAAGAAGTCACTACTATAGAAGATCCCTACCGTACTAAAGAAAAAAAAGTATCGCCTTCTTTCAATAGAAAAAGATTGAAGGAAGCCATCGTCTACAAAGAGATATTGGATAAGCCCGTCTCTATGCGAGACGACTAGTTAATGATAAATAAAAGCTTCAAACAAGAAAAGACAGACTGCAGTCTGTTCTTCTCTGTTTGAAGCTTTTCATTTACTCTGAATGAGCCATAAAAAAGTCTCTCTTTATTTCAATAAAACGCTCAATATCTCTCAGGATCTGAAATAAAATAGCCCGGCTTTCAAATTCTTCTCTTGTTTTAGGCAATTCTGACTGTCTGAAGTGACGATACAGCACCGAAATATGCTCCAGCAGCGACAGGCCTGCGTTCTTTTCATGCAGCTGCTTGGAGATATCATCGAACAGCTGGGCAAGGGCCCTGTTCTGTTCTGTTTCAAGCCGTACAGCCGTTATATTCTGTATCATCACTTTCAGCAGATCAAGCTGTCGTTCTCTCATTTGTGTGTACTTGATGTAATAGTCACTATTTTTGACTAACTGGTTTTCATGATCCATCAAAGCTATCTTTTCGGTCTCCTCCAGAAGAGCGGAAAGTTTGCGTGCCTTTGAATTCAGATCCTGATGTACAGTGCTTCCCATGAGATAAGTATAGAAAAGACCTAAAAACTGACGCAGTTCCTCTTCGATCGAATGGATCTTCTGATTTAAATCTTTCTCATAAGAAGGCATCCATAAATTGAAAAGGATCGCGACCACCGCCCCAATAGCCATTAAAAGCAAGCCATTGATCTGCCAGTATAAAGCGATGCTCTCAGCCACGACAAAGTGCGTGACCAAGACAGAACAGGGAGCGATTCCTGACTGAAGGTTATACTTGTACGCAGCAGGGACATAGAAAAGCAGATACAGACTGAATGTCAAAACAGAAAAGCCAAAAACATAAAAAATCACGGAGGCAATAAAAAAAGCCACTACTGTCGACGCTAACCGCTGATATGCCGTAGCTATCGACTCCTTTTTTGTATCCAGCACACTTAAGATGGCAATAATGCCTGCTGCCAGCGGATATTCCAGATCGAGCGCTTGCGCGATCAGTATGGAAATAAAGGTTGCGAGGACGATTTTTATTGTTTTCAGTTTGATGGTCATGCACTCTGTCCTCCCTTATTTTGTTCCATTCAATTCAGTTATCCTTTAAACACTGCAGTCATTGAACCTGCGTCATAAGGTCCCTGATTTGATGATAGAAATCAGCAGCCAAAGTCCCATCACTCCTGCTCCTATAAAAATGATGATAGCAAATAGGGAAACCCCAGCAGCTTCCGCCATGACAAATATGATGGCGGAGGCGAGAATGAGCGCAGCGATGATAACAGCAAAAACTAATCGGTTGACCATTTTATTTACTTCACGCCATTTTTCATCAAAATGCACCAGATCGATGTGCAGCATCAGTCGCCCATTATTAACGGTATCCAGAGCACGTTTGAGTGCAGAAGGAAACTTGATCGAATCCATCGCCAGCTGATAGGTGCTCATTTTCACTTTAGCAGAAGAGAAGGATTCAAAGATTTCGATATCATCACTTGACTTGATATAATCCGATGCGATCTCCAGGATATTTATATCAGGATGAAGCTCGGTTACAACCCCTTCCAAAATCGTTAAGGATTTAGCTAAAAGAATGAAATCATTGGGCATGACCATTTTGTATTTGCGCGTGACGTGCAGGACATCAGAAAAGAATGAACTTAAATCGATTTGTCCAAAGCTTTTAGAAATATAAGACTGATAAAAATCATCCAGATCTTCTGAGAATTCGAACCGGTCGACTTTTTCTTTCGTGATGGCCATCTGCAGTAACAGGTTCATCAGCTGGTCGATATCTTCAAATACGATAGCTCTCATCATTTTTATCAGATCTTTTTTTACTGCTTCAGACAACTCTCCGATAATCCCGAAGTCAATAAATACGATTTTATTATCGCTTAGTATGATATTCCCGGGATGGGGGTCGCCGTGGAAATACCCATCTTTAAATACCTGGGACAAAATGGAAAAGACCAGTTTTTCTGCGATATCTTTTTTGACATAACCCTCTTCTCTGATTTGCTGAAGATTCAGACTTCTGATGCCTCCGACGTAATCCTCGACCAGGACACGCTTGGATGTATAAGGCAGGTATGGGCTCGGGACACTGACGGCATCGTTTTGCTTATTCAGCTGCTTGAATTTAACAAGTGCCTGACCTTCATTTCTGAAATCAAGTTCTCTCTTTGTGGTTTCTTCGATTTCTTTAAAAGCCGCTTCCACATCCACAAGCATCTCTTTTACCGTCTCAGGAGCCATGGAAACGATTCGAGAAAACAGCTTGATATCTCTGAGAAGATTCTCTTCGATTTCAGGACGCTGAACTTTAATAACAACATCTTCACCGGTTAGTAGTTTAGCCTTATGCACTTGAGCCACAGAGGCACTTGCTATCGGTTTTTCGTCGACCCACTCAAATACGTCAGACAGAGATTCCTTGAATTCCTCATGAAATATCCGACTGATCTCAGAAAATGGGAAAGGTGGTGCATCGTCTCTTAGCTTAGACATTTCATTTATGTAACTGGGAGGCAATAAATCTTGACGCGTCGAAATGATCTGGCCGATTTTAATAAAACTCGGACCAAGCTCTTCGAAAGCCAAGCGCAGGTTTCGAGCATCCTGTTCTTTATGTTTCGTTCGCAGGCGCGTGCGGTAAATATGCCCAAACCCATAAGATGCCAGCACACTGGCGATTTCTCTCAAACGTTCACGATTATTTTTCACGTGTCTGCCTCCTCTCTTTAAGTTGAAAAGAGGTGCTGACCAAGGATATGATCAACACCACCAACCTTATGCATCAGTAGATTTATTATCGAGTTTTCTTTCAAGTTCTTTTACTTTTTCTTCTAAATCATCGATGTCCTGTCGCTGTGCTACATTCATTTCCAGCAGTACGGCTTCCAGTGTCTCTTTATCTTCCGAAGTCAGGGTGTTATTTTTCTTCTGTATCAATTCTTCTGTCAATTTTTTGCCCTCAGAAACGGTCAATTTCCCACGACTGACTAATTTATCTACCTGCTCGACAGCTTTTTCAACCGCGATCGCTGTAGAGCCAACTCCAATCAACAGCGCTTTTTTGATATCTTCTAACATATGATAACCCCTTTCGTTAATGTACAACCCCATTATATCATTCATTTGTTCTGATGTCAGATATAAGCAAATTCAAACTTTTTAAGGAACGATATTGCCTGCGGCACGATATATACTGTACCATTCCTCCCGTGTCATCATCACTCCAGAAGCTTTGGCATAATTTCGTATCCGTTCCGGTGTCATTGTACCCAGAATGACCTGCATCTGTGCCGGATGTCTTAAAATCCACGCAATCGCCATTGCTTCATTGTCCACATCGTATTTTTTGCCGATTTCTGTCAGCTTATCATTGACTTCCTGATATTCAGGATTGTTCAAAAAGACCCCTTTTTCAGCATGGACAGGAGACCACGGCTGGATCGTCATATCATTGATGCGGCTGTAATCCAGTATCGCCCGGTCATGATCGATAGAATTCTCGTTTTTGGTATTCACATGAATCCCTGCATCAACCATACCGGTATGCATCACGCTGAATTGCAGCTGGTTGGCTATCAAATCCTGATCGATGTATTTTTTCAGGAGTTCGATCTGCAGCGGACTATGATTGCTTACTCCGAAATGCTTCACTTTTCCAGCTGAATACAATTCATTAAACGCTTCCGCTACTTCTCCCGGCTCGACAAGCGCATCAGGACGGTGCAGCAGAAGCACATCTAAGTATTCAGTATCCAGACGTTTTAATGACCCTTCTACTGTTGAAATAATGTGTTCTTTAGAGAAATCGAAAAAGCCTGAACGGATCCCTGCTTTAGACTGCAGGAGTATGTCGTCTCTTTTGATAGATGTTCTCTTTAAAGATTCTGCGAAACGCTTTTCCGATTCACCTTTTCCGTAGATATCTGCATGATCGTAAAAATTGATGCCTTCATCAAAAGCTGTTTCAATCACTTTTGCTGCATCTTCAGCGTTCAGTTTATCCATACGCATACAGCCTAAGGCAATTTCAGACACGTTCAAATCTGATCGACCTAATTTGATTTTTTTCACATTGAACCCTCCATATATATGATACTTTTATTGTACTCTCTTTGTAAGATAATTGCTAAACTTACACAAAGCACGAATATGATTCCTTCTGAACTTTTGTGTCAAAAATGTGTCAAAAAAATTACTTATATTAAATCAGCTCATTTGTGACAGAAAAGTGTCAAATAGTATTGCATTTTCTTATAAAACCTCTAAAATAGTAATTGTAACAAATTGTTCACACTTTTCTGAAATCTTAAATCGAGTATACATACTCACACTTGGACTTTTGAAAGGAGCCATAATCCATGATCACATTATATGTCTCTCCGAGCTGCACATCTTGCCGAAAAGCTAAAGCATGGTTAGAAGAACAGAAGTTACCCTTTACTGAAAAAAACATTTTTCATGAACCTTTAACGAAACAGGAAATCAAACGGATACTTAGTCTGACAGAGGAAGGTACCAGTGAACTCATCTCTTATCGTTCACAGGCTTATCAGTCATTAACACTAGACATCGAGGACTTATCCATGAACGAACTCTTGGATTTGTTTACCGAACAGCCAAGCCTGATTCGTCGTCCGATCATAATGGATGACCGTCGTTTACAAATCGGCTACAATGAGGAAGAAATCAGATGCTTCCTTCCGCGTAAGGTCCGTGAAATCGAACTGGCAGAAATCCATCGTCAATTAGCGGTCGTCGATTCAGCCTAAAATATAGTTCTTAAAAACGGAGTAGATGACATCTACTCCGTTTTTTCTTTGCTTCCAGACACTTGATTATTATCCGCATCTGCTTCTACTTTCGGTTTTTCCTCTGATTTTTGTTTCTTTACTTCATCATTCTTACCTTTCAGTTCTTCACCGGGTTTAAAGTTTTCTTCGGCTTCTCCTAAAATCTGTTTTTCGTATTCCTCTTTATTGTACAAATAGACATACTGGAGTATTTTAAGAACAGGACGCATCAGCAGGAAAAAACTGGCAAATATATATAAATACATACCGATACGTTCCATATTTGTAAAGGTCTGGACTAAGCTTCCCGATAAATATAATCCACCTGTAAGCAAATCATTGGTCAAGGATACGATCGTATAGTAGTTCTGAAAATAGACACGGAACCCACCCACTTTTACAACGACATCCTCATCTTTTCCAGGTTCAACTTTATGTTCTTTTTTCTCTATTAAAGGTTTTTTCGGTCTGATTGGTTTCTTAGGCAACATGCTTTTTTACACCTCTCACTAAAAACTGATTACATATAGAATAGCAAAAGAAAGGAAGCGGGTCATGAAATATGACTTAAAAACAGGCTGTCCACGAATGCTTCGATGTTTACGAAACGCTATCGGTCTTATCGAGCAAAAAAAGGAACTCAAAGAGCTCCTTTTTTTGGCAAACTATTTTTATCATTCGTTTGTTATGAGTTCTAGAGGTGCAGCAATATACTCTTCGATTTCTTCTCCGTCGAAGTATTCATAAGCTGTTTCCATTGCGATGCGTCCCATTTCATCTGGCTGCTGTGCAATCGTGGCATCCATACGTCCGGCTTCAATGGCTTCTAAAGCATCATCATTTCCGTCAAATCCGACAACAACGATATCCTCAGCCAGTCCTGCTGCTTCGATTGCTTCTAAAGCGCCTAGGGCCATTTCATCATTCTGTGCAAAGACAGCTTCAACATCTGAATTACTCTGGAGCATATTCTCCATGACAGTCAAGCCTTCTGAACGGTTGAAGTTGGCTGTCTGGCTGTCCACAACATCCAGTCCTTCTTCTGCAACATTCATGAACCCTTCTCCACGTTCACGTGTAGCGGAAGCTCCTGGTACACCTTCCAGCTGAACCGTTACTGCGCCTTCACCTACAAGGTCAATAATGTACTGAGCCGCCATTTCTCCTCCTTCAACGTTATCAGAAGCAACCAGCGTCACCACATCTCCGCCTTCTGTCGAACGGTCGATCGTAATAACAGGGATACCCGCACTGTTAGCTGATTCGATGGCCGGTTCGATCGCGGCTGAATCGACAGGATTTATGAGCAGCACATTGACGTCCTGCTGAATGAGGTCATTGATATCGTTCAACTGTTTAGCTGTATCATCCTGGGCATCTACCGTACGGACCTCTGTCCCTTCAGCTTCAGCCGTATTCACGACCCCTTCTTCCAGTGAGACAAAGAACGGATTGTTTAACGTTGACAAGGATAGACCAACAACCATTTCATCTCGCTCGACACTTTCGATATCTGTTTCACCGTTATCTTCAGTATTGCTTCCTTCTAATCCTGTCGTTCCACACGCTCCCAATAGTAATGCTGATGCACTGAACAATGCGACTAATTTTTTCATCTTTGTTTCCTCCTAATATTTTTTATATTTTTAATCATTTTTTCTATCTAATAATACAGCAATGATGATGACGATCCCTTTAACGACCTGCTGATAAAAACTGGATACTCCGATCAGGTTCAGGCCATTATTCAATGTCCCGATTATAAGCGCACCGACAAGCGTACCGAACAATCGGCCACGTCCGCCTGAAAGACTGGTTCCGCCTAAAACGACAGCGGCAATAGCGTCCAGCTCATAAGAGGTCCCGGCGGTCGGTTGTGCAGAGTTCAATCGGGATGCCAGGATCAGACCTGATAAAGATGCCATGAATCCGGAAATAGCATAAACAGCTATCTTGATGCGATCACTTTTTATCCCTGCGATATAAGCAGCCGTTTCATTCCCACCGATAGCGAATGTTTTACGGCCGAAAGTCATCTTATGAAGGACAACATAGAGGATGCCGAATGCGACAGCCATCAATACGACTGGGAAAGGGATACCGAAGAGATACCCTTTACCTATGAACTGAAAGAAAAAACTGTCACCGATTCCAGTTATCGGATTTCCGTCAGTATACACGAGAGTCAAGCCGCGATATATCGTCATCGTTGCCAGTGTGGCTATAAATGGAGCCGTTTTACCTTTTGTAATGACCACTCCGTTCACTGCTCCCAAAATCGCTCCGATAACTAAAGCGGCAAGCGTGGCTATTACCGGGCTCCATCCCCCGGCGATCATCCCGGCTCCCAATGCCCCACTGAGTGCCAGGGTCGAGCCGACCGACAAGTCGATCCCACCTGTAATAATAACGAATGTCATCCCAAAGGCAATGAGTCCATTAATGGATACCTGACGCAATAAATTCAGGATATTACCGATCTGAATGAAATTCGGATTCATGATCGTTACAAAAATCATCAACACGATCAGGGCGAAAAACGGACCTAACTTCCGTAACATTTCACTTCTGTTTTCTTTTTTCTTTGATACATTACTCACTTCTGCACTCATTTGTATCCTCCTGTCGCTAAGGTCATGATTTTTTCTTCTGATAGCTCTTCTTTTTCTACTTCGCCGGCAATGTGGCCTTCGTGAACGACGATGACCCGGTCACTGATACCGATTATTTCAGGCAGGTCACTGGACACCATAATGATACCCACGCCACGTTCCGCCAGTTCTTTCATCAGCATGTAAATTTCGCGTTTAGCTCCAACATCGACACCCCGTGTTGGCTCATCGAGTATGAGGACACGTGAACCGGCACCGATCCATTTAGCCAGGACGACTTTCTGTTGATTACCTCCCGAAAGGGTACTGACTGGAACCTCGCCGCTGACTGTTTTTACAGTCAGTCGTTTGATCAGCAGGTCGGCAAATTCCTTTTCTTCTTTTGTATTGATCCAGCCTGTACGGCTGAATTCATTGATGGAAGGCAATGAAATATTCTCTCTCAGTGAATCCTCCAGTATCAAACCTTCTTCTTTCCGATTCTCGGTCAGAAACCCGATCCCTTTTTGAATGGCATCAGCCGGTGAGTTTATCGTTATTTCTTCACCATCGAGCATCAGCTTACCAGAAGCCAGTTTATCCATACCAAATATACCACGCATGATTTCTGTACGGCCTGCTCCCATTAAGCCTGATACACCAAGGATTTCGCCTTGACGAACACTGAAGTTGATGTTCTTATAGTGTCTGCCATCACTTAGATCTTTCACTTCAAACAGGACATCCCCGTTCTCTGTTTCGATATCCGGATAGTAATCTTCCAGATCCCGACCGACCATTTTACGGACGACTTCATCATTATCAGTCTGAGCCGTTGGTTTTGTATCCACACTCACGCCGTCCCGCATCACAGTGATCCTGTCACTGATGGCAAAAATTTCTTCCATACGATGTGAAATATAAATAATGGCAACATTTTTAGCTGTCAGTTTTTCGATCGTATCAAACAGCACGCTGATTTCCCGTTCTGTCAGCGCTGCCGTGGGTTCATCCATGATGATGACTTCCGCATTTGACATGAGAGACTTCGCGATTTCCACCAGCTGCTGCTGACCCACAGATAGCGTCCGCATTTCTCTATTCAAATCGATATTTACGCCTAAATCTTCAAATAACTTCTGAGCTGTGCTGCGCATATCTTTTGTTTTTATCCATCCCCAACTGGTTTTCATTTCGCGTCCCATAAACAAGTTTTCCAGTACCGTCAAATCCGGCCAGGTAATCATTTCCTGATGGATAAAACTGATGCCATTTTCTTCTGCCTCTTTAGGATTATCAAAGGTTCGCTGCTCTCCGTTGATATAGATCGCACCGGAATCATATTTATGCAACCCGGTCAGGATATTCATCAAGGTAGACTTCCCTGCCCCGTTTTCACCCATTAGGGCATGAACTTCACCCGATTTAATATCGAGGTTCACACCTAAGAGGACTTTATTGCTTCCAAAACTTTTGACTATATCTTTCATTTGAATTTCCACTACTGCTTGCACCTCCTAAAAAATGACACCGGACTGTAAAATGATGTTTGAGTAAGGTGTTGCTTCACCCGTTCTGATTATGGCTTTTACTTTATGAGACTGCTGCTTCAATTCTTCATGCGAGAGCCATTTCGTCTCTGTCTCTCCCATATGTTCCTTTATTTTTTTCAGCTGTTCTGCATTGTACTCTTTTACTTCATCAGCTAAGAGGTATTTTTCTACTTCCATCTCTTTTAGTATGACAGTCAATACATCAATAAATTTAGGTTCTCCCAGTTCAAGGGCCAGATCGATTTTTTTCACTCCTTGAGGAATGGGTAAACCGCAATCCCCGATCATTATCTGGTCGGTATGACCTAAATCAGCTAACACCTTACTAATTTCGCTATTCAATATGCCATTCTTTTTCATACAATGTGCTTCCTTTCATCTCTTCCAATGTAGGGATGCCTGACTGGGCACCCATTTTCTGAATCGATAGTGATGCGGCTAAATTACCAAAGCGAATACTGTCTTCGATAGTGAGCCCATTTGACCAGGCGACCGCGAACGCCCCATTGAATGTATCTCCGGCCCCTGTCGTATCAACTGGTGTAACTTTATTTGCCGGAACCAGTTTGACTTCTCTGCCGTCGTGATAGTATACTCCTTCAGAGCCGGCAGTCACTAGCAGTTTATTTGGATAGTGCGCTAATACCTCTTCCATTTTTTCTCCAGGGAACAATACGGAGAACTCCGTTTCGTTCGGTGTAATGAAGCGTACTTTTTCGATTGCTTCTTTACTTAGTTTCCTTGCCGGTGCGGGATTATACAATACAGGTGTATCAAGTTCATCACACACCCTCACCAGTGCTTCGATCGCTTCGACAGGTACTTCATTCTGGACGATGACTAAATCACTTTTTTTCAGTTCTTCCTGACTCGAAACAATTCGTTTTGGTGTCAGTGCATTATTTGCACCGGGAATATAAATGATCGCATTATCCCCATCCTGGATCGTTATAAAGGCAGATCCGGAGGGCAGATGTGTAACCCGTTCCACACCGTCGATAAAAATAGAGTTGCCTTCCAAATTAGTTAATAGTTCATCGGCAAATGTGTCATTCCCTACTGTCCCTATCATATAGACATCCGCTTTTAACCGTGCTGCAGCCACAGCCTGGTTCGCTCCTTTGCCGCCAAAAGCTGTTGAAAAGTTCTTACCTTCAACTGTCTCTCCTGTTTTCGGTCTTTTATCTGTTTCTATAATGAAATCGGTAGATATACTGCCCACTACTGTTAATTTGACCATTCAACCATCCTCACTTTCCATCTTTTCTCTTAGAGAATCCCGGATCACTAGTTTTGGATCCAGTTTGATTCGTTTTTCTTCTATTTTATTTTTTCTGATTCGGCTGACAAGCAGATCTGCAGCTTGATACCCCAGTTTGAAAGCCGGCTGAGAAATCGTGGTCAACCCCGGGTAAATCAGTTGACTGAAAGGTATATCATCATAGCCGATCACTTGAATGTCATCGGGGATACGTAACCCCTTTTGCTGGGCTTCCTTCATTACTGCCAGGGCAAACAGATCATTACTCGCTATCACACTGTCTATTTTTTTATATTTTATGAAAATATTTCTGGCTGTTTCTTCGGCCTCTTCTATTGTATAAGAAGTGGTTTCATAGATTTGATAAGTGACATCTGAAGGGTTCAATACCGACAGTATCCCGATAAGACGATCGATCGCCCCGGGAACCGACTTAGGACCGGCAATAATCAGAACATTGCCTGGATCTCTATCTAAAACTGCCTGGGCAGCTAGTTTACCGCCTTTAACATCATTCGTATAAACAGCAAAATCATCTTCTTCTAAAACACGGTCCAGCATGACGATCGGCATTGAAGATCCATGACTTAAAGTCCCTTCTACGGCTGACAGCACTCCCGCCACATTCTGCTGCGCAAAAAGCGTCATATAATCCTCTCCCAGCTCACTGCCTTCTTCTACATTTCCCAGGATAACACTATAGCCGTTTTCACGTGCACTTTCTTCGATCCCTTTCATCAGGAGCGGAAAATACGGGTTAGAGATATCTGGTAACAACAGCCCGATCATCTTGGATGTTTTCTGAAAGAGTGACCGCGCAACTTCATTAGGATAGTATTCTAATTCCCTGATTGCCGCTTCCACTTTTTTTCGGGCTTCGTCACTTACGTATCCGTTTTTATTCAATGCCCGGGAAACTGTCGCCACGGAGACTCCCGCATGTTTTGCGACTTCTTTGATCGTTACCATTCTTTTCACCCACTTCGTCACTCATGATTACTCTCATTCGGTCACCTGACTTTTTTACGTCTGTAACCGATTACACATTTTATAATAGCATATCTATTATAAATTGCAAGCGTTTTTTTAAATAAATCTTATGACTCAATTATTGACCGCTAATATAGTTGAACTTTCCATTATATATCCCTAAAAAATCATGTATTTAGTTATTTTCAGCGTGCTCACAAAGATCCAAGGTCCCGAATGAGCCGAACTATAGGAACTTCGGTTTATTCAAACAGTATATCTCGTTGTATACGCTGAATTTAAGAAAGGTTCAGCCTATTCAGACGTATAGGAGGCCTCCTATACGTCTAAGATACAGTTGTTCAGTCTGTTCACACGCATGCTTATTACGAATAAGCCGAACACGTAACATCTTCAGTTTGTTCAGCCTAATTCTTTTATCGAATACACCGAACCTTCAAATGTTCGGCTTCTATGTGTACTAATCATATCCGAATGAACCGAACCCGCCTAGAAAATCCGTAAACCTGCTCTTCATAATGCCCATACGCGTTCGAAATCGCGTATGTTCCGCTCATCCCCCTTGTAAGGCTGAAACTGGCGCGCCAGTTTCGTCCATCTGAAGATGATAAAAATCCTGCTTTTCACAGCAGGAATTTTTCGTCATATTTTATTGATTATTAATCAGATATCCTTGTCTTATCCGCTGCATCTCCTTTAGTGGTACTGACAACTTCTGATAAAGTTCAAACAATTCACCGTACATTTGAACTCTATCAGCATCTGGCTCTATTATGCTTTCTTCAGCGCTGTCACTTCTCAACTGACTTTCATTATCCAGTTCCCCTATCAGCACGGCACCTAGACATGAGCTTTCAAATTGTTTAGAAAGTATAATTTGTTTATTAAAAATATCTGCGGTCATCTGCTTCCACAAAGATGAACGCAAATAGCCTCCTGTTACTTTAATACAGCGAGACTTCTCGCTAGATTTTTCCAGAATTTCTAAAACCTCAGCTAAATTATACAGAACGCCCTCCATCAAAGCTCTTACAAAATGTCCCTTTGAGTGAATTGCATCAATCCCAATAAACTGTGCCTTTACTGATCCATCCCAAAGAGGAGCACGTTCCCCATTTAAGTATGGATAAAACATTAGACCGTCTGATCCAGGGTCAACCTCCTCAGCCAGTTTATTCAACTGCTCATAGTTCAACGAAAGAACATCTGCCAGCCACTGGAACGCATTGCCGCCATTATTGACAGCCCCTCCGACCACCCATCTGTTTTTAGATAAATAATAGCAAAAGAGACGTCCTTTTGGATCTAGAATGATCTGATCAGTTACCATTCTTAATGCTCCGCTCGTTCCGATAGTCATCGCCACTTCATTGAGTCCTACAGCATTTAATCCTAAATTAGCCAGGCACCCGTCGCTCGCTCCTATGACTAGGACCGTGTCAAGAGAAAGGCCAGCCTTGTCATACATTCCTTCAAGGCTTTGAGTATAGACATAGTTGGTGTCAACAGGGGCTGAAAATGACTCTCGATCTAAACCGATAAACTCAAGAATATCTCTATCCCAATCTAAAGTCTGTAAATTAAATAGCCCAGTTGCTGAAGCTATAGAGTAATCAATTTTCCATTCGCCTGTAAAAAGAAACATAACATATTCTTTGATACCAACGATGTGCTCAGCTTCTAACAACAGTTCCGGGCTAATCTTTTTCAACCATAACAGTTTACTAAAAGGTGACATCGAATGAATAGGGGTACCTGTTCGTTCATATACCCAATGTAGATCGCCCTCATGTCTTATTGTTTCCAGCACATCATTCGAACGGTTATCTGCCCAAGTATAAACGGGGCCCAAAGGTTTACCTTCAGATGAAAGAAGTAAAGTACTGTGCATGGCACTTGAAAAAGATACCGACTTGACTTGTTTTCTAATATCCTCGTTGTTCTGAAGCAACTGCTGAATAACAGATATCACGGCGCCAACGATATGTTCTGGGTCCTGCTCTGCCATCCCTTCTACAGCACGCAAAGTGGGATAAGATTCTACTGCTGCTTCTACAACAGCTAACTGCTTATTGTATAAAACCCCTTTAGTACTCGTTGTCCCTATATCTATTCCGATTCTATACTCCATAACAGCTTCTTAATCCTCCTTCTTAATAATTGCATGCCCTCCAAAACCATTTCGGAGAGAAGCTACTATTTTTTCCCCATATTTTTCCTCATCCGTTGAAGAATATCTACTCATCAATGATTGAGCAATAACAGGAACCGGCACCTGCATTTTTAATGCTTCTTGAACTGTCCATTGACCTTCTCCAGATGATTGAACGACACCTTCGATATCATCCAAACGACCATTATCACTCAAAAAGTCAAAAGCCAATTCCATCAACCAGCTTCTAATAACTGATCCATTATTCCATACCTTCGCTACTTTTCCCATCTCAAAATCATACTCTGCATGTTTCAAAACGTTAAAACCTTCGCCGATCGCTTGCATCATGCCATATTCCACACCATTGTGGACCATTTTTAAATAATGTCCACTACCACTTGCCCCAGCATACAAATAACCATCTTCAACATTTATAGAAGTAAAGACTTCTTCTATTTCTGTGAATGCCTTTTCGTTTCCACCAATCATCATACATGCACCATTTCTAGCCCCTGAAACACCACCGGATGTTCCAACATCAAAAAAGTGAATATTATTTTCTTCACATTCCATACCGCGACGTTTCGAGTCCTCAAAGTGAGCATTCCCGCCATCTATAATGTAGTCTCCGGCGCGTAATTGTGCTTTAACTTTTTGAAATACAGATTCTGTTATCTCCCCAGCCGGTAACATCATCCAAATTATTTTTCGATCAGTGAACCGTGATAACAGGTCAGGAATCGATTGTGAAAATTGAATCCCTCTCGCTTTCGCTTCCTCACTCAAAGCCAAATCAGCATCCATCCCCAATACGCGGTGTCCTTGTTCCACCATGTTTTCTGCTAAATTTAATCCCATCTTACCTAAACCAATTACTCCTAATTCCATCTTCTTTTCCTCCCTATTTTCATGAGTAAAGGGCCGGAGTTTATCCGGCCCTTCGCTATTTATCACATTCAGCATTCATTTCCCATCAGATAAGTATCAACGTAATTCAGGCCAGTATTCGCGATTGACTTCTATCAAGTCATCTAAGACATCTTTTGCAACTTTGGCACTCGGAACAGTTTTAGATAAGGTGAGCGCCTGCCACAATTTTTGGTAACTGCCTTCAATGTATGCTTCAACAACAAGTTTTTCTACTGTTACTTGCTGGAACATCATAGCCTGCTCGAACGGAGGTATTTTCCCTTGAGCTAAGGGTTCTGGCCCATCATTGCCGACGATACACGGCACTTCTACCATTGCATCATCTGGAAAATTAGCAATCGCTCCATTATTTTCTACGATCATCAACATTCTTTCGTGGGTATTGAAGGCAATCGCACGAGCTAGATCAACTATAAATGATGCGTGACTATCTATGTGAAAGCCACCATCTACGGCTGTTCCTTTTTCTATAATATTTCGCGCTGCAGTGAACACTTCTTTTTCCCGGCCATTCATTACTTCGTTAGCCCGCGTATATTCTACATTCGAATGAGCCACTTCATAATCAGGATACAAATAATATTTTAAATAGGTATTTGGTAAGTAACTCGGATTGACAGCTAATAAATCTTTCGCTTTTTTATGTGTTTCCTGCCAGCTCTGATCCATGTGCTGAGTATCCACTTCTACTTTCGTCAAGTATCCATTTTCGGCTACATAATCACGAATCTGATCGATATACTCATGGCCTTCTTTATCTTTGATACTGGTCCACCAGCCGAAATGGTTTAAGCCAAAATAACGTACTTCTAAATCTGCAGGATCTTTTTCAATGATTTGAGACATTCTACGTAATGTGCCTACTGGCATATCACAAATGTTCAATACCTTTGAATCAGGTCTTAGAACACGACACGCTTCCGCCACGATTGCGGCCGGATTTGAATAGTTTAACATCCAGCAATTAGGTGAGTACTTTTCCATATAATCAATTATTTCTAACATTCCTGTAATGCTACGCATGCCATATGCTATCCCTCCGGGTCCACAGGTTTCTTGGCCGACAACACCGTGACGTAATGGAACTTTTTCATCTTTTTCACGCATCTCATATTTCCCTACACGTATATGAGCCATACAAAAATCTTTATTGGTAAAGGCAACTTTTGGATTTGTGGTATATGAAAATTTTAAATCTGGAGCCTGCTCTTTAAGTAAAATTTCTAGCGCTTCCCCTAATTGTGCTTGTCGTTCTTCATCGTTGTCATACAGTACCAACTCTCGCATAGGAAACCGGTCCATGTTATCCAACATCATCATAACGATTCCAGGTGTAAATGTGCTGCCACCACCTGCAATAACTACTGAAAACTTTTTCATACATATCATCCTCACTATTTTTGATTCTTTTATTCTTCTACAGGTTTACGATTCAGTACTGTATCGACGGCTTTTCGAATTTTATTTACTTGCAGACCATACACTACTTGTACATTGTTCCCTTTTTTCATGATTCCACTTGCGCCTGTTTCATTCTTTAATGTACCCTCATCGATAATATCCGGATTGAGTAAAGTCAAGCGTAAACGTGAATAGCAGTTAGTGACTGTTTCTATGTTCTTATCTCCGCCTAACGCACTAATAATCGTGTGGGCCAATCCTAAGTCGTCTACAGATTCATTGCCTTTAGCTTTTTTCTCTTTATAATCTTTTTTAGAATATAGGCGTGTTTCACCTTCTGCATCTTCTCGACCGATTGTTTTATAATTGAAAACTTTGATCAGGAAGCTGAAGAGGAAATAGTAAATAGCAAAGAACAATAAGCCTACAGCAATATACATCGGCCATCCTGTGCGATCGACCCCAAGAGGAACATTATACAGCAGGAAGTCCATAAACCCGTTCGGTCCGATAGCCCGGACATTAAGTAAGTTCAACACGACCATACTTAATCCACTTAAACCGGCATGTACAACGAATAATAAAGGTGCCACAAACATAAAAGCGAATTCGATTGGTTCTGTTACACCGGCAAGAAAAGATGTTACAGCCGCCGGAATCAGAATAGCTTTTGCTTTCGCTTTATTCTCAGGTTTAGCTTTATGGTACATAGCTAAACATGCACCGATCAAACCAAACATTTTTGAAATACCACGGGCATCCCAAATCACGCTTGGTGCGAGCAAACCCCCGTCTGGGTTGGCTATTTCGGCAAAATAAATATTACGTGCGCCTTCAAATATTTCTCCCCCTACTTCAGCTATACCACCTAATTCACTGTACAAGAATGGGGTATAAACTAAGTGATGCAACCCAGTTGGAATGAGTAGACGTTCAAGAGCACCATACAAGAAGAGCCCGAAGTTCCCACTTTGATTTATCACTAATCCCAAACTTCTGATACCAGCTTGGAAATAAGGCCAAACAGTTGTAAATAAAATAGCCAACAGTACAACAACCGGAATCAGCACGATAAATACAAAGCGTGTTCCTCCATAAATTTGGAAAGCATTATTAAATTCTGTGTCTGCAAAGCGATTATGAACGATCGCCGTTGCAATCCCTAAGAAAATACCCAGAAATACGCCCATATCCAGTATCTGCACACCTAATACCATCGTTTGTCCAGTACCTTGCAGGCTACCTTCTATCAACATACCCTGGATACCCATATAGCCATTCATCGCATTGATAAAGACTAAATAACCAAGTAAAGCAATGAAGCCAGCTTCTGACTTCTTCTTGTTGGCCAAACCAACTGCCAGCCCCACCGCAAAGACCAATCCAAGATTGACTAGTATCGAAACAAGTGATCCTGATAAAATCGTTCCAAATCCTGTAGTGATTGGATTATCTAAAAAAGGAACGACTTCGAGTAACCGTACATTCGTAAATAAATTACCGATCGCAATTAAAATACCAGCAATTGGTAATATTAACACAGGTATAAACATCGCTTTTGAAAATTTCTGCATTGTATCCATAACTCTTTCTTTCATACTTTTTCCCTCCAATATTTTTATGTTGAACTTAGTGTATCGAGAAACCGTTTCAATTAAAAGGCTTTCATGATGTGAAAAAACGTGTTTCGCCAAGACGAAACACGTTTCATGATAAACCGTTGTAATGTCATTTACCCTAAATCACAAATACTTCTTAGTGACTCAAGTGAACAAAGCTATTTGTATTTTTAAAATAAATGCTGCTTTTTTGTTATTAATTCTCATTAGTCAATTCATTTAATTCTTTTAAATAAACACTGAGCAAGTACTCAATGAGTAATAAAGTAAATGGAAAGAAAGTGTTAGGAAGCAAGTTTCTGTCGTCTAACTTATGTTGATCGGTAACCTTAAAATTCAGATCACTGCATTTAGCTATCCGATTTGACGTTTCTTTTGTAAAGGAAACGGTATAAATACCGGCATTTTTAGCTGTATGCATTTTATCCAGGACACCTTGTGTTTCGCCGGATTTAGAAACAGCTACAAAAACTCCTATGTTCTTTAAATTGTTCTCTAACACCCCCACTGAATCCAAAGAAGTAGCTATAATAACCTGTTTTCCAAGTAATAGTAATTTTTTATATAAATACTCAGCTGTAATCGCAGAAAATCCCGCGGCATAGATAAAAATAACTTTTCCCTCTAAGCAGAGTACTTTTTTCACAAATCTATCTATCTTATCAGATGAATTATGTTGAAAAACTAATGAACGCTCGAGTTCGAAAAAACCCTTTTCATCATTATCCTCAGTTTCCTCTTCGGTATTAACCAGTGGTAACAGATGATAATACAAATCAATAAAGCCAGTATAACCTAATTTTTTTGATAATCGAATAACACTTGCAGGTGATGTAAAATTCTCTTTCGCGATTTGTCGTACACCTTTTTGAAGAACACAGTCCATGTTCTCCAATATGTATTGAAGTAATTGCTCATCCAACTCTGAAAGTGCTTTTCCTTGAACTATTTTAGTTATATCAACCACATTTATCTTCTCCTTATTTTTATCTCACAACAAGTATATCGAAAATCTATAATAATAAAAGTCTTATTTCTATTATACTCTAAGTAAGGTATCTAGTATCAATCATCATTTTAAATAATTTAATTAATATGTTCTGTGGATACAGAATGATTATTTCATTTTTACGTCAGAAGAGAGCAAAGATTCATAGCAATAATGCCGGTATTAATTGACACTACCTTATTAGTCAGCCATTAAACAGCACTTCTTGGAATCACTCTATGAAGAATTTATGAACAACCACTGATTAACCAACAGTTAACAGACAAAAAAGGCTGAGACTTTTAGTCCCAACCTCTTTCATCTTTGATCATATTATTCTAATGATAGGTTACTGTTTGATACTTCCTGCTGTAACTCCGCCGATAATATAACGTGACAGGAAGGTATAGATCAAGAGCAATGGTGCAACTGAAAGGGCGATTCCCATATACATCGCTCCATACTCTGTTCTGTAGCCGTCAGTCGTCAGAAGCTGTACCAGCATCGGGAGTGTATACATCGAACGTTCATTGATCAGTATCAATGGCAGCAAGAAGTTGTTCCATGATGCAATAAAACCGAATATGGCCATCGTTGCTAGGGCCGGACGCATCAATGGTAAAATCACGGTATGGAATATCCTCAGTTCGCTGGCGCCGTCGATCCGTGCAGAGTCCACGAGTGCAGGGTGATAAATCGTTTCCAGATATTGTTTCATAAAGAAAACAGTGGGTGCACTGGCGACTGACGGTAAAATCAGCGGGATATAGTTGTTCAGCAGATCCAGGTTAGCCATGAATTTATAAAACCCTATAATACTTACCTGAGTTGGGATCATGATCAACAGGAGTATGATCGTCCAGATAAACTTCTGGCCTTTGAAATCATAGGCAATAAACGCATAGGCAGTCAGCGAGGAGAAATACAAACTCAAAATCGTTGCACTCGCAGCGATAAAGAAGGAGTTCCCGTATCCCTGGAAGATATTGAATCCCTGATCTCTCAAGTGCGTCCAGTTCGCCCATGCCGAATCACTAGGGATCAGAGACAATCCCTGCTGGATTTCAGGAGCGGATCGTGTTGCGTTCACAATAACGATCCAGAAAGGTATCATACTTAACAATGTCAGTATCGCAAAGAATACGTACAGCAAAATACGCTGCATTTTAAGTTTTTTCATATTATCTGTATCGTACATGACTTATCTCGCTCCTTTCTTAGTGGATCGTTCTCTAAAACTATTGAAGATAAATAAACTTATTACAGCTGTCATGATCAGCAGGAAGACTGAAGCTGTCGAAGCGATGTTCAGATTTCTCCCACCTTGGAAAGCTTGTTTGTAAATGAAAATCATCATTGTTTCTACCGACTGAGCTGGTCCGCCTCCAGTTAAAAGATACGGAATATCAAATATTTGGAGTCCACCGATCAGTGAAGTGACCAGTACATATAAGGTGATAGGTTTCATTAAGGGCATAGTGATTTTTGTGAAGGACTGCCAGTCCGTTGCTCCGTCAACACGAGCCGCATCAAACAAGCTGTCATCAATACCGAGTATTCCCGCCTGAAGAACGATACTCGTCTGTCCATACCACATCCAGAACTGAATAAATGAAACGATCAGGCGTGTCGAAAATACACTGCGGTAGAAATCGACCGGTGTACTGATCAATCCCCAATCAAGCATGATCAGATTCAGCGGTCCTCTCGGATAACTGAATAAGGAACGGAAGATCAGCGCCACGGATGCCGCAGTGATTATATTTGGTAAATAAAACATACTCTTGAAAAAGCCCGTTCCTTTTAAGTTCAAGCGTCTATTAGTAAACCAGTATGCCAGTAAAAAGGCTAAAATAATTTGAGGCACAAAGTTAATGACCCATAAAATAAATGTGTTGACTACAGAATTTCTATACAGCTGGTTGTTTAAAAGCGTTGTATAGTTTTGCAGACCAACAAAATTAGCCTCCGTAGCCCACCCTGCCAAATCCGTAAAGGATAAGTAGATAGTATAAAACATTGGGTAAAAGTTGAAAATCAGGAAGAACACAAAGAAGGGTGCGACAAAAAAATAGCCCCATTTATCCGTATTTTTTCTTTTAGCCAAGTTTCTCGGTCTTTTTTCTGCTACGTCTTTTTCAGTCGTCGTTTCTGTTGATGTTGCCATAATATCTCCTTTCCATGTAGTGGAGAAAGTGCAGAGAACGCTCGTCGTCCGCGTTCAACTGCACTTTCTTTGTGCTACACTTTACTATTCTTAATCCACCTGCAGGTTAGGATAGAGGTTTTGAACTTCCAGTTTGAACGCTTCGATCGCTTCTTCTTGAGTTATTTCACCCTTAGAGTAAGGTGTCAATGCCAAGTCATCGAAAGCTCCGGAAATCGTTTGGTCATATTCCGTAATGATCGAGCCGTCGATCGCTGGAATAGCATCAGCAAATGCATCATAGTGGTTTTGTCCACCCAGGAACTCTTCTTCGTAATCCCCGCGAACTGATTCTACTACATTTTCATTCGAAACAACGTCTCCGGTATCTTCGGCCCATGTTGTCATAAAGTCTTCACTTGTTGTCAGCCATTGAATCAAGTCTGCCGCTTCATCCTGCATGTCAGAAGTTTGGGTAATCCCGATCCATGTGCCGCCTCGGAAGTATGACGTTGGTCCTGTGACCATTCTCCAGTTTCCAGCTGTTTCATCAGCATTTGGTTTCAGCCAGAAGTGCATGCCCCATGTTGGCAGGCTGTATCCCAACACTTCATCACCATTCATCGCTGCGAAATATTCTTCGCCCTGTGGATCTGCATCCATCATCAGACCTTCGTCTACCATGGTTTTAGCCGTATCGAGAAGCTCATATAACTGTTCGTCAATGACCAGTTCACCATCTACGACCCATCCTTGTTCACGGGACATGTAGTAAGGGTGATTTAAGTCCCCACGACTGGATACCATATAAACGGAACCGTCACTGGCTTCTTTTAGTTCACGGGCAGTTTCTAAGAATCCATCCCAGTCATTGATCGCCGCCTGCATATCTTCCGGTGATTCGATTCCCAAATATTCACTTGCCAGATCCTGGCGATAGAAGAATGCCCCGGGTGTCGTCTGCCATGAGTTCATTACGAACGTGGTATCTTCCTGTGTGCCGATTTCTTTGACGTACTCGTAGGTAGCTTCTGCACCATTAACGAGATCATCATATTGACCTAAGTCTACAAGCATACCTGACTCAACATATTTTTTAACAAAGGCCTGCTCTGCAAAGATGACATCAGGGGCACTATCTGTACCAAAAACAGGGTCCAACTGGGTTTCAAATTCTTCTGTTGGAATTTCTGAAATGTTGATTTCATAACCTAAATCAGGAAATTCTTCCAGGTAATAATCATTGATCATCGTTGATGCTTCGTCAGTAAAGGTCCAGACGTCCAGGACGCCTTCTCCGCCGGTCGTAGGCGCTTCAAACTCCTCGCCATCCTCAGTTTCAACGACTTCTTCATCCGTCGTCCCTTCGTCTACTGTCCCTTCATCAGCTGCACCACCGTTTCCGCACGCTGCCAGTGTCAGCGCTGACATTGTTGCCAAACCTAAAAACCATTTTTTATTTAACATGAATATCCCTCCAAATTTTAATTTAGTGACTAATCAGATCCTGATCCCCTATTTTTCTCGATAATGTTCCTCCTTTAAATGTTTTGCTCTTTCTAGTTTGTTTATTTCAATATAAGTTAAACCAAGACTATATCTAATTATCAGTTAGAAAGAGCGCTAGATAAAAGCGTTTACATAACGGATAAAAAATATATTAGTTTGTTAGTCTTACAAACTAATATCGCTTACAGGTATATAATACCTTTATGACTAACGAAATGCAAGCACTTTCTCAACATTTTTTTCTTTTTTTACGCTATACGGCTAATAAATTACTAAAGATTACAATAGGTTCGATTCAGCACACATTTTGAAGGAGTGCAAATAAAAAAAGAGAGAAAGATCTCTCTTTTTTTACTTTCTATTTTTAAACAAACATATTTTTAGGCAAAAAAAATACGGACAGTTTGGCCTGTCCGCATAATCGCAACCTATAAAATAGGCGAGGTTCACGTTCACAGCGTGAATTCTCCGATACCGACTTCCTGTCGTGATGATCTAACATCTGTATCGTGCATGAAGTTTCCACAAACGGTGGAAACATTCGACTCATCGCATAAAAGTAATATTAGCATATTATATACAACTTTACAAGGCTTTTTTATCGATCACTGCATCGATCCAGACTTTGGCAATATAACCCTGTCCGGCAACCGTTGGATGAACCCCATCTTCACCCGTATAGTAACTGAATCCGTTTTTTATTCCCTGAGCATTCAGCAAGCCATCCAGAGGGATCAGTTCTGTCTGATATTCCTTAGCCATTTTCCTCACGATCTGAATACGCAGATCCAGATCTCTTCGCCAGTTCATGCGGTCTTTCGGATAAGGCAGCACGAAAGGTTCCATCAAAATGACGCGGGCATCTGTACGCTGATGAAGAGATTTCAGTAAAAACCTGTAATCCGACTCAAACGCCTCCAGCTCTTCGTCTGTCACCAGCTGATTATTATCCTGATTTCTCCAAGTATCGTTAATACCTATGAGCAAGGTCACGATATCCGGATTGATATCAAGACAATCTTCTTCCCATCTGCTTTTAACGTCACTCAATGTGTCTCCGTCGACCCCTCTATTTAAAAGAGTGAGTCTCTTTTCCGGCATGTTTGCCTGAAGATAAGCAGAAACGAGCAGCGGGAAACCCCGACCTAAATCTGCCGGCTCACTTTTAATACGTCCGGCATCCGTTATGCTGTCTCCGATAAACAACAAGGTATCATCATTCATTATTTTCATCTTAAATTCTCCTTAATCAGTCATCTGTGTCCTTATTTTTCTGTATGAAATTATACACAGCACCAATGAGATTCGCGTCATTTCTGAACGTGCATACTTCCAGATCCGGACGGAAAGTATGATGGTTGATCTGTTTAAGAAACCGATCGAACTCTTGATTCAAGCGTTCGATGAGTCCATTCATACTTGAGACTCCACCACCGATTATGATCTTTTCTGGATCGAAGGAATAAGCGAGGTTGTATAGTCCCATAATCAGAAATGAATAAAAAGTATCCACTTCTTCGATAGCTACCGGATCCCCTTTTTCAGCCAACTCAAAGACTTGTTTACCGTCGATCGCTTCATAAGCCAACCCTTTCCGCTCGGCATAACGTCGGGCCATTTTCACTGCCGTTCCCAGTTCACTGAATGTTTTGCCCTCATTCAAGACCATATACCCGAACTCACCGCCAAACAGATGTGGACCGTGGTGGACTTTTTTATTGACGATGACAGCTCCGCCGATGCCTGTGCCGATCACGACAAACAAAACCGTATCGTTTTCTCTAGCAGAGCCTTTCCATACTTCAGCCAGAGCGGCACTGTTCGCATCATTTTCAATAGCTACAGGAAGAGCGAACAAGTCTTCCAGCTCATCATAAATGGGGAAAAAGTGAAGGTACTTCACTGCGCTGATACCTTCGATCTGCTTTGTTTCCTGATTCACAGCACCTGGAGCAGACAAAGCGACGCCTTCCAGAGAATAATGCCGGGCAGCTTTTTCCTTGACAGCTGCAAGCTGCTCTTTCATCTCATCCCATGTCTCAGGCGTCGTGAACTTGCCCTTATCCATTAATTGATCCTTATTCCAAACGCCATATTTGACTGAGGATCCTCCAATATCAAAAACTAAAATCGCCATATCTCTGCCTCCTGGTTTATTACGCTGATTGACTGTTCCTTACCTTTACCATACCGCAACCATCCCATCAGTCCTCGGTTCCGTTGCACCGATATACGTTCCATGTTCTGTTTTTATGATGATCTCTCCTCTGCCGAAGTTACCTTTTTCCAGTTCTACCTCTACTGCATGCCCTCTGTTTTTAAGCGCTGTGATCAGGGCCAGCGGCATCGTCGGTTCGACCATTACCTTTTTATCTTTTACCCACTGCCACCTTGGTGCATCCAAGGCATCCTGGGGATTCATTTTAAAATCGATCATGGACTGCAGGACCTGCAGGTGTGCCTGCGGCTGCATGTGACCGCCCATGATCCCAAAAGGTCCTACAGCCCGATTATTTTTAGTCAGAAAACCGGGGATGATCGTATTGAACGGCCGTTTTCCCGGGGCCAGCGCATTGACATGACCTTCTTCCAGAACGAATCCGACCGCACGGTTATTCAGGCTCACACCATACTCGGGCACAACGGCACCTGATCCGAACCCCATGTAGTTGCTTTGAATATAGGAAACCATATTCCCTTCATTATCTGCTGTCGCCAAGTACACCGTTCCTGAATCGTCCCTGATTCCAGGACGGGCATCTATTGCCTGTGTCTGAATCAAGGCGGCTCTCTCTTTCGCATACTCTTCTGACAAGAGTTCTGAAACACTCAATTTCATGTGATCCGTATCCGCAATGGTCAGCTGACCATCGGAAAATGCCAGTTTGATAGCCTCGATTTGTTTATGCAGCGTATCAGGATCATCTTTTCCCCGAAGCTCCACCTGCTTCAGTATATTCAAAGCCATCAGGGCCACAACCCCTTGACCATTCGGCGGCATTTCCCACACCTCGTAGCCCTTGTAGTTCACCTTCACCGGAGCGACCCATTCCGGCTTATAATCTGACAAATCACCTTTCCGCAGGTACCCTCCATATGCTTGAGAAAATGAAGCGATCGCCTCAGCTATTTCACCCGTATAAAAAGCACGGGCCCCAGTCTGCCCAATCAGGCGAAGCGTTCTGGCGTGTCCTTTGGATGCCCATACTTCACCCACATCAGGTACCCGACCCTCGGGCGCATACACATCAAACCAGGAGGCCAGTTCCGGGTACCGTTCTTTTTCTTTAGTGTAGCGTTTAAAAGAGCGCCGATAAGCGTTGTGAACGGTATCAGAAATCGCCACACCTTCGTCGGCCAGTTTCGCTGCCGGTTCCAGGACAACTTCAAGTGACAGTTTGCCATGCTTTTCGACCAGCTCCGCCCATCCGGCTGGGATGCCTGGCACATTAACTGCCTTGAGTCCGTAGGTTGGAAACGTTTCTGACTTATCCAGATACCCAGTGGGATCCAGTCCTTTCGGTGAGGGGCCGCTCGCATTCAGCCCATAAAGCTTCTCGTCTTTCCAGATGATGCTGAAACTGTCACCCCCGATACCGTTCGATCCCGGTTCGACCACCGTCAATGCCGCTGCAGTCGCAACCGCAGCATCGATGGCATTTCCACCGGCTTTTAAAATATCCCGTCCAGCCTGTGCAGCCAGCGGATGAGACGTGGCGACCATGCCGTTTTTTCCGTAAACAAGCTCTCTCCTTGAACCGTAATGAAATGTTCCAGTATTAAAACCCATATCCCCCATGTGTGTACTTATCCCCTTTATATGTAAAGCCGGGACATTTCCCGGCACGGTTTATTAAAGCTGAACGATTTCGATTTTATAACCATCCGGGTCTTTAATGAAGAAATAAGACGCAGCCCCGTCTGACAAACCTTTCAGATCAGTCACGAGATAACCGGACTGGCTGTATTCTTCATGTGTGTCTTCCAGATCGTTTACACCGATCGCGATATGTCCATAGCCGTTCCCTAACTCATACGGCTCTTCCTGATCGTAGTTATATGTGAGTTCCAGTTCATAATTGTCCCCAGGGAGAGCCAGATAAACCAGTGTGAATTTATGCTCCGGATAATCCAGGCGTCTGACCTCTTCCATTCCTAAAACATCCTGGTAAAATGCGACTGATTTATCCAGATCTTTTACACGGATGCATGTGTGGATCATTTTTTTACTCATTACTCGTTCCTCCATTCATATTTATTCTTTATTTTGCCTTACTTTCATCTTAGCGTCAAGCTCTCCCGTCCGTTTCCTCAGTTTTGACGCCAATTAAGAAAGCGATTAATTATTTTTCTGTTTATCTATATTTTAGTGTTGACATAGTCTGATGTATGCGTTATCATTTATGTAGAAACAAAGTTAGTAGCAGTACTACTAGTTTTCTTTTTCATAAATCATCTCCTTTCTATGCAGGTGCCCTTGCGGAAACAAGGGCGCTTTTTTTTGTGCTTTTTTATCGTTTATCGTACAGCCTAGAACATCCCTCGCTTTAGTCCGAATTGGTTCAGCCTTCATAGACTTCCAGGGGCAGGCCGTCAGGATCTTTAAAAAAGGTGAATCGCTTACCGGTATACGGGTCTACTCTGATGTCCTCACAGTCTATCCCTCTATTTTCAAGTTTTTTCACAGTCTCATCGATATTCTTTACCCCAAAACACAAGTGACGAAGCCCAGCTGCTTCTGGACTATTCGGGCGTTTGGGCGGATCAGGGAATGAGAACAATTCGATCTGACTTTCCCCCACTTTCAGATCACATTTATAGGACTGTCTTTCTTCTCTATAAACCTCATTGATTACAGGAAACTCAAGCAATTCGGTATAAAAATATCTGGAAACGTCGTAGTTGCTCGCAATGATCGCGACGTGATGAATGGCAGTGAACATTATCTGTCTCTCCTTTTGCAAATAGGTGGATGAAACGGTATAGTAATCGATAAGAGAATGAAATCTCCGACTACAAACCGTATGGATAGAAGGCGTTTATTATGGAAATATCTTCAGTCATTTTTAATCAGCTGCTTCAAATGTTTTTTGTGATGATGTTTGGCTTCGTTTTAGTTAAATTCAAATTCCTGAACATGGACGGTACGCAGCAGCTCGCTAACATTGTAACAAAATTCATCATACCGATCGTCATTCTAATGTCGTTCCAGCAGGATTATGATCCCAGTCAGCTTTACATACTCTTCACATCCTTTATGGGTGCTTTATCGATCATTCTTTCGCGTATCGCTTTAGCTCATACACTGCTCCGGAACCGGTCGAAAATCGACCGGTATGCCATCGTCTTTTCCAATACCGCTTATATGGGGATTCCGATCGTCTTGCCTATATTAGGTTATGAAGGTATCTTCTATCTTTCTATGTATATCGTGACTTCGGCGATTTTCCAGTATACATACGGAAAATGGATGCTGTCAGAAGGAAATGAAGCCATCACGCTGCGTTCTATCCTGACCAATCCGGCTAGTTTAGGGTCATTTATCGGTTTCGGTTTGTACATCCTCCGTATCCCTATACCGGGTGTTTTATATAACAGTTTAGATACGATCGGCGGACTGAGTTCTCCTCTGGGCATGATCTTACTGGGCGGTTATCTGGCAAGAAGCAGGGTCAAGGATATTTTCCTTGTGAGATCGAACTACTGGACGGTGGCCATCCGTTTAATTATAGCACCAATAATCGGTGTTTTCCTGCTGTGGCTGCTTCCGATCGCACATCCGTCAGTTCTTCTGGTTTTATCCATCGCCAATGCCACACCCACAGCGGTCAATACGGCACTTTTTTCTCAACTATATGGCGGGGACTATGAATACGGCGCCCGGATCATTATTCTGGCCAGCTTCCTTGCCATCGTGACTATTCCTCTTATGATCAGTCTTGCCTCAGCTGTTTTGCTGTAATCGATTTACACTTATGATTGGAAGTGATTGAATTTGGAAACTTTCGAAGATTACTTGGACACCATAGATGATGAGGAAATGAAACAAAAGGTTGCTGCTATCCATCAGCACGTGGAAAAAGAGTTTCCGGATCTAGGCAAGCGCATTGCTTGGAACCAGCCGATGTATACGGATCATGATACGTTCATCATTGCGTTCAGCGCAGCTAAAAATCATATTTCTGTTGCCCCTGAAAAAGCAGCCTTGCGTCGATTTAAGGAAAAGATCGACGGATCCGACTATGACCTTCTTAAAGAAACCTTCAAGATCAAACGCAAGCAGCCTGTCAACTATGATTTGCTCGACGACATGATCCGCTTTAATATTGAAGATAAAAAAGACTGCGGGACTTTCTGGAGAAAGTAGTCGATTTCTCATTTTGATATTTAACATCTTGAGCAAATAATACTATAATTTAATACCCAATATATGAACCTATCCATCTTAGCACGCTGGCGGTTATTTAAGATTATTAGGTACAAGCGCAACGCTTAAACGTCGAAACTCATGCCGAATAACTGTTTTAGGTACGAGTAAGGTATTTTTTAAATCCCACTTGTTTCGAATAGAGTTATTCGGTACAAGTGAACGAGAAAATTCCTGTGACTTGTCCCGAATAATAAATTTCATGATGGCCCTACGCGCAAATATTCTCATGTGTACAGTGAAGATATATCAGCTGAGTTTTGGTCACAAGTATTTAAAATCCGAAAGTTTAAAAATATAGGTGAGTTTCTTATACCTAAACAGCGTAATGATCCAGCTGATAAAATATTTATAAAGGTAGAAAAAGGCGGCATCCAAAATAATTTTGGATGCCGCCTTTTTCTCTTTATGCGCACGAGAAGACTCGAACTTCCACGGGGCATCGCCCCACCAGCCCCTCAAGCTGGCGCGTCTACCATTCCGCCACGTGCGCTTTATACTCAACAAAAGTTATCATATCAATGTTTTGCCTGATTGTCAATATCCTATACGAAAAATCATACAGAATATTACTGATATACTGGATTTATATGGTATCTTAAAATGGAAGACGAGCTGACTTTATGATATAAAGGAGTGCAGACACTTGATAAAAAACGTAGTATTCGACATGGGAAATGTATTGATCCGATATGCTCCGGAAGACTTTATAAAGACATATACATCCAACACAGAAAACCAGAAGCTATTACTGGATGAAATCTTTTACGCTGACTTGTGGCAGCAGTTTGACCGGGGGACCCTAACAAAAGAGGCACTAGTTGAACGAGCTTCGGCACATCTTCCTATTGAACTTCATCGATCAGTGAGCGATGTTTTAGACACCTGGTATGAAAATATGACACCCATATCTGAAATGGAAGATATTCTTGAACGGCTGAAAGCCAATGGATATGACCTCTATTTGTTTTCGAACGTGTCTCAGGATTTTCACCAGTTCAAACACATCATTCCAGGACTGGATTATTTCGATGGTCTGTTTCTCTCTTCAGACTGGAAAGGCCTCAAACCGGAAAAAGAACTTTATCAGATGTTTTTCAGCTACTTCGATCTCGCACCGTCCGAATGCTTCTTTGTAGATGATTCAAGAGAGAATATCGAAGGCGCAGCCGCTCTGGGAATGGAGGGTCATGTTTTTGACGGCAACATTTCAGACCTCGAACAGCACTTTGAACAAGTCGGTATCAGGATATAAGGAGAAAAAGACAGCCGCTGATCTCAGTCAACGGCTGTCTTTTTCATTTCGGTTTTTCCTAACAGCTCAAAACAACCTTTACACTTGGCGCAGACGAATTTTTCTGTATTGAATCGCCGTTTTCTTTGAGCGACACTGCCGCACTTTCTGCACTGATACTGCCAGACTTTTATCGGCTGGTCCAATGTTTTTAATGACGGCGTGTAGCGCAGACCTCCCACTTCTTTGAGCAGATTTTTGAAGTCGCTGTCCTTGTGCCGATACCCTTTACCGTTTAAGTGCAGATGATAATGGCACAGTTCATGTTTGATGACCCCTATGAAGGTCTCCATCCCAGCTTTTTCGAAAACTTTCGGATTAAAATCCAGATGATGTGAACCAAGATGATACCTGCCTCCTGTGGTTCGCAGTCGACTGTTAAATGATGCTTTGTGCCTGAACGGCTGCTTGAATTCTTTCAGAGAAATTTCTTCAACTAACTGCTGCAGTTCATGTGTTTCCATAAAACTTCCGCCTTTTATAAAGTCAGAGGTCAAAACAGACCCCTGACCTCCCCTTTTACATACTTATTTATTCTCTTTTTCGATCATGCTGAGTGAGATGCGGCCTTTATTCACATCCACTGAATCGATCCATACTTTCACGATATCACCGACAGCGACCACATTGCTTGGATGCTTGATGAAGGAATTACTTAATTTTGAAATATGGACCAGACCGTCCTGTTTCACACCAATGTCTACGAACGCGCCAAAGTCTACCACATTCCTCACGGTCCCTTCAAGCTCCATGCCTTCCTGCAAATCTTCCATCGTCAAAACATCTGTACGCAGCAGCGGTGCAGGCATGTCGTCACGCATATCTCGTCCTGGAGCGACCAGAGCTTTTTTGATATCTTCGATCGTTTCCTGTCCCAGACCCGTTTCTTCCATGATCATTTCATCATCCACAAGTTTGAACCGGGCTTTTAGATCTTTTGAACCCAGACTGTCTTTTGTCAGACCAGTCAGTTCGATGATTTGTTTTGCTTCTTTGTATGTCTCGGGATGGATACCGGTATTGTCAAAGGGCTCTTTTCCGTCCGGAATACGCAGGAAGCCGACCGACTGTTCAAAGGCTTTAGGTCCAAGACGCTTGACTTTCTTCAGTTGCGAGCGACTGGTAAATTTCCCGTTTTCTTCACGGTAGGTCACGACGTTTTCAGCAGTTGTCTTGGTCAGCCCGGAGATGTGTTTGAGTAACGCAGCACTCGCGGTATTCACGTTGACGCCTACCTGGTTGACGACGACTTCGATGACAAAGTCCAGCTGGTCGCTCAGTTTCTTCTGGGACACATCGTGCTGGTACTGTCCGACCCCGATCGCTTCCGGATCGATCTTGACCAGTTCGGCTAAGGGGTCCTGCAGACGTCTGGCGATGCTGACGGCACTCCGCTGTTCGACCTGAAGATCCGGAAATTCTCGGCGCGCTTCGGGGCTTGCTGAATAAACAGACGCTCCCGCTTCGTTGACGATGACATAAGCCACTTTTTTGTCTACTTCTTTAAGTGCTTCAGCGGTAAAGGTCTCCGACTCGCGACTGGCCGTCCCGTTACCGATGGCGACCGTATCCACGTTATACTTTTTCACCATCTCCAGAAACTTACCTTTGGCTTCCTTCCTCTTCCCGGCAGGCGCCGGTTTATGCGGATAGATCACATCGATACCGAGCACTTTACCTGTCGCGTCGATGACAGCCAGTTTACAGCCCGTTCGGTAAGCCGGGTCCAGGCCTAAAATCGTCTGGTCTTTTAAAGGGGCCTGAAGCAGAAGATTACGCAGATTTTCGCCAAAGACACTGATCGCCTGTTCTTCCGCCTTCTCAAACAGGTCGCTTCTTATTTCTCGTTCGATCGCCGGGCCGATGAAGCGTTTATAGGCATCACTGATCGCCTCTTTAACTTTTTCAGTTGCTTCTGTCGCCTTTCCATCAGGCAGTTCCTGACGGGCCATGTAGCGGTGGATATAGTCTTCGTCTACGGAGATACCGACTGTAAGGATATCTTCCTTCTCCCCACGGTTCAATGCCAGTATACGGTGGGAAACAAGGCTGTCCAGCGCCTCTGAGTAATCGTAGTACATCTCGAAGATACCTTTTTCATCCGCCTCTTCATCTTTGACTTTGGAGACGATCTCGCCCTTGTTGTAGGTATATTCACGGATCCATTCGCGGTAAGTCGGATTGTCTGAAACGTGTTCCGCTAGGATTTCATGGACACCAGCCAAGGCATCTTCGACTGATGTCACGCCGCTTTCTTCATCGATGTATTTTGCGGCTTCTTCATTTAAAGAGCCTGAAGGGTAGGTCAGTACCCATTCTGCTAAAGGTTCCAGCCCCTGCTCCTTGGCGATCGTTGCTTTTGTGCGACGTTTCTGTTTATACGGACGGTACAAATCTTCCACACGCTGCATCTGATTCGCTGTTTTGATCTCTTTTTCGAGCTCAGGAGTCAGTTTTCCCTGTTCTTCGATCGATGCCAGGACATCTGTTTTTCGTTTTTCCAGATTCGTCAGATAGGTGTGCCGCTCTTCGATTTCTCTGATCTGCACTTCATCCAGCGATCCGGTGGCCTCTTTACGGTAACGGGCAATAAACGGGACAGTATTGCCGCCTTCGAGCAAGTCCAGTACAGCGGTGATCTGTTTTTTAGAATACCCTTTTAAATCCTTTATCAGTAAATTTAATATATGCTTATTTTCTTCTGTCAAACCATTCATCTCCAATACGTTAGTTCATCTCATCCAGTTTATCATAAAATCGAAAAAGAACGAATCCATAATCTTGGATCCGCCCTTTTAAAGGTCGAACGTGACCAGACTTTTTTCCAGCTGATTTTTCAGCCGCTTATCTGTCCAGTGCTTACTGCTCCCCAGACAAGGAGAAATAAAGGTTTTGTCTCCCTCCCGGATGACTTTTCTGAAGTGCACATGACCCATGATACTGTACTTGATGGATTCAAAGTCCTTATATACTGCTTCATATCCCTTTGCACCAAGAAAGGCATTGGCATAGTTATAGATGCGATGCGGCAGTGGGACCACGAATTCCGGATGCGTCGCTATATGCGTCATCATAATGACCTTTTTGCCTTTGACTGCATGAAGGTCTTTATAAAGCTGGTTCAGCATAGCCTGACTCACATCTCTGTCACTCTGGTTCCAGTTGACAAAGTGCAGATCGTTCCAGGAAGCAAACCCATATTTCTTCTTTTCAAACTGGGCTTCACTGTATTTTTCCTGGTCCGCATAGCCGTAATCGTACCAGCCGGGTGTCCCCACTACTGCCCAGTCTTCATTTAAAAGGTAAGGTTTACCAACAAGAGAATATGGCTGCTGGTTGAAAAAAGCATTGATTTCATGACTGTCTGTAACATCGTGTTCTTTGGCCCAGTAATCATGATTTCCGGGAACGAATTTCACTGGAACATCGGCTTCTTGCTCAAGTTTTTTCAGGAATGCATGACTTTCAAGGTAATGATTGGAGATATCTCCGGCTACAAGGAGGACATTTACTGCCTTCTCTTTTATCATACCTGACAGGATAGAAAGCGTGGTTTCTCCGTCGTCAAGCTCCCATTTATTTCGATCGATATGCAGATCCGATAGTGTGCCTATTCTCATGCTTATTATGAATCCTTCTTCCTCAGGTACTCAGAAAATGCGTACCCGGTATTATCTACTTTATACTGAGCAACGAGGTCTTTTTTGTCAAAAACGAGCCCGTGCATGGTCCCGCCGTATACCGCTCCCCCGTCGATACCGATTTTTCCGTCACCGGAATCCCAGATATCTGTATTCGTCTGAACGTTATGCAGCATCGCCGTTACCGTATGGCCAAAAATAAATGTTTTATCCGTATGATTCGGCTGATCGTAAAAGCCTTCTCTGATCCAGACATAATCACGTTTTTTGGAATCGCGCCAGTCATCCAGCGTCAGATCGACCCCGGCATGCACAAAAACGTAATCTTCCCATTCATATTTTAAAGGTAAAGACTCGATGAAGGGTTTCAGCCACGGGACTTTTGCCTGCAGGCTTGCGGCAAGTTCGACAGCGTCATAATTCCCTTCTTCCATCTGAAGGAAAGACTGGACCGTCACCATGCCTCCGTTCATTTCATAAGTGGCAGCGGAATATTGCGGATTCTGCAGAAAGTCCAGAAGCATTTCTTCATGATTCCCCCGGAGACAAATGGCATCATGATTATCCACGAGGTCTTTGGCTAACTCGAAACATGCTTTGGGGTCTTCCCCTCTGTCGCCCAGATCTCCGACCAGGACCAGCTGTTCTTCATCAGGATTCCAGTACTCAAGGATCTCTTTAAACATCGTGATCTGCCCGTGCACGTCACCGACTGCAAAAACTTTCTCTTTCATTCGAGTTTCTCCTTCCCTTTCACTTGCATCGTTGATATCTGCGTTCATTGTATTTATAGTTTACCACATATCGAAATCACACACTAAACGGACCCTCTTGATTAACGGTTTATTATATCCCAAGCAACTTTTTTACCGTTCTCAAAGCATGAAGATTTCATGATTTTATCTCGTATTCATAGAAACCACTCTTTTCAAGCTGTATAATTAAGGTTGTTACTTAGTTTATAAAAATAAGAAAAGAGAAAGGACGCTTAATTATGAGAGGGAAAAAATGGATAGGATTGATACTGTTTCTGGCTTTTGTTGGCTTTGTCGGTTACAGCATCTACAGCAGTCAACAGGAAGATGACATAGCGACCGTCAGAACAGCTGAGGTCACAGAAGAAGACATAACCGATACGGTAGTGACATCGGGAATGATCGAACCGAGTGAGACACAGGAAATCATCGGTCAGGGATTAGTTACTGAACTGAACGTGTCGGTCGGAGACACAGTCGAAGAAGGCGATACGCTCCTAACGTATGTGGACGGTACGACTTTTGAAGCGGACTTTGACGGTACAGTCACTCAGGTGAATGTAGCAGAAGACGCTGCAGATAACAGTGCCCAGCAGGGACGGCCGTCGCTCGTCATCGCGAATTTGACTGACTTGAAAGTCGCTCTTCAATTATCACGATCCGATGCGAGTGAAGTCGAGGTCGATCAGGCTGTTATCTTAACCTATAACGACACGGAATTTGAGGGGACCGTTTCTGAAATCGACCCTGTAGCTACACAACAGCAGACACAAACCGGTGCCACGACTCAGCTGGGGGCCACGGTCACATTTGACTCAGACACGTCCGGCCTGATTGCCGGCTTTGAGATCGATGTCGATATCATCGTGGATTCAGAAGAGGGGGCTCTGGTCATACCCGTAGAGGCACTGAATTACAACGAAAACAACGAACCCTATGTATTTATTGTGACCGACGGGATCGCAGAACGTGCCGATATTGAAACAGGCATTCAGTCTGAAGCCATTATTGAAGTGACAAACGGCGTGTCAGCCGGAGATCAGGTCGTACTGTCTCCAGGCGCAGATATTGAAGATGGCTTAGAAGTCGAGCTGGAAAACTAGAAGGAGGATATCTCGTGATAGAAATTACCGATATAGAGAAAATATATCGTTTGGGCGGAGAAACTATCAGAGCATTGGATAAAGTAACGCTCTCAATCAAAGAAGGAGAGTTCACCTCCGTAATGGGTCCCAGCGGATCCGGGAAATCCACACTGATGAATATCCTGGGACTGCTTGACCGATTTGACAGCGGAAAATATTTGCTCAACGGTAAGGATGTGACTGGCTTATCTGATTCTCAGCTGGCCGGGATCAGAAATAAAGAGATCGGCTTTGTCTTTCAGTCCTTTAATCTGATGGCGCGCATGAATGTCCTTGAAAACGTCATGCTTCCGCTTGTTTATGCTAAAGTTCCTTATAATGAAAGAAAAGAACGTGCAACAGAAGCACTGGAAAAAGTGGGGTTGGGTGATCGTTTGTATCACTTCACGAACGAAATTTCCGGCGGACAGAAACAGCGTGTTGCCATTGCCCGTGCAATCGTGAATCGGCCCTCCGTACTCATGGCAGATGAGCCTACAGGGAACTTGGATTCCAAGACTACTGAAGACATTATGCGAATTTTTCAGGATTTGAATGCAGAAGGCACCACGATCGTTATGGTCACTCACGAGCCTGAAATGGCTGCCTATACGAAACGTATCATTCACTTCCGTGATGGAAAAATCATCGAAGATGAAAAAGTTACACCTAAAAAGCATTCAGAAGCGGAGGTGGATTAAGTGTTCATAAAGGAAAACTTTAAAATGGCACTGGACAGTATCTTCGCAAACAAGATGCGCTCCTTCCTGACCATGCTGGGCATCATTATCGGTATTGCGTCAGTTATTGCGATCCTGGCCGTGGGGAACGGGGCCGCTCAGGAAATTACTTCAACGTTCAGTGACTTGGGTGCCACAACGATCAACCTGACAGCAAACAGAACAGACGACCCGGATGAAGCCCTTACTCAAGAGGACTTAGTGGTTCTGAAAGATTCGATCGACGAGGTCCGCTATATTTCACCGAATGAGCAAATTGCCGGTACAGCATCTACGGAAATGGATTCCCGTCAGGCTGTCGTGTCTTACGGCACACCCGATTTACAGTATCTCAGTCAAGCAATGAGTTCCAATCTGGTCCATGGACGTTATTTCAATCAAGTGGATTTCGATGAAAGGAACGAAGTCGTCGTCATTGATACAGACGGCGCTGAAGCATTGTTCGGACGAACGGATGTCGTCGGTGAAACACTGACCATGTCCATTACCCAGTCGCGTTTCGACCTGCGTATCGTAGGCGTGGTGGAAGGATCTTTTGCCAGCATGCAAGGCGCATTCGATGCCGATCAGATTCCTCTGTTCATGGCTATGCCACAGTCGACAATCGGGCAGCGGGTCCCCCAGCTGGCTGGAATGAATTCTGTTATCATCGAAGTTCAGGAAACGGAGCAGATCGAACCGGTCTCTAATCAAGTCGTCAGACTGCTGGAGCTTCGCAATGACGCTGTCGGAGAGAATGTATATAATGCCAGAAATTTCCTACAGGCACTTGATCAGGTCAATAATGTGTTAAGCCTGTTCATCAACTTTATTGCTGCAGTTGCAGGCATAGCTTTACTTGTTGGGGGTATCGGCGTCATGAATATCATGCTGGTTTCCGTAACAGAACGGACACGAGAAATCGGAACCCGTAAAGCGCTGGGTGCGACAACTAAAACCATCCTGATCCAATTCCTGATGGAAGCTATTATCTTAAGTCTCATTGGCGGAATGATCGGTCTGACTTTAGGTATTTTACTCTCGAATATAATTGCCGGTGCTTTAAATATCGTACCGATCTATACACTCGGCAGTGTTGCTCTTGTTCTCGTCTTTTCAACAGCCGTCGGTATCTTCTTCGGAATCTACCCTGCACGCAAAGCTGCAAGACTGAACCCGATCGATGCATTGCGATTCGAATAAACAAATATTGATAGTATGAATGAAAGCCGTAAAGTCACTGATCTTGATGACTTTACGGCTTTTTCTTATCTTTTGTGTGCTTCTTTGGCTGATTCATCTGTGATCACCTTCTGTATGCGCCGAACCTGCTTTGGCTTCGGCTTGTTCGCTGCTCACTTCTACTTCAACAAGCCAAACGTCTTTCTCCTTCGACTCATTCGACTTTCGCAGCCTCCCGGATACACCGAACCTGCTCTGCTTCGGCTTGTTCGCTGCTCACTTCTACTTCAACAAGCCAAACGTCTTTCTCCTTCGACTCATTCGACTCTCGCAGCCTCCCGGATACACCGAACCTGCTCTGCTTCGGCTTGTTCACTGCTCCCTTCTACTTTAATAAGCCGAACGTCCTTCTCCTTCGGCTCATTCGACTCTCGCAGCCTCCCGGATACACCGAACCTGCTCTGGCTTCGGTGTATTCACTGATCCCTTCTACTTTAATAAGCCGAACATCCCAGATTTCCAGTTTAAAACTCAAAAAAAGGAGCAGCGCCTCCCCAGGCAGCTGCTCTTTCTTTGTAAAACTCTTTAAATCAATCCTAGAATAACAAAGTTAAAGATGAACAGCGCTGTCGTGGCCCATAAAACTGGGTGAACGACCTGTACTTTACCTTTGACAACTTTTGTAATGATGTAGAACAGGAAGCCTGCTGCGATACCATAAGAGATGCTGTAAGTGAATCCCATGAAGATCGATGCGAAGAAGGCCGGAATGGCTTCTTCCAGATTGTTCCAGTCGATTTCTGCAAAAGCAGACATCATAAGGATCCCGACAACGATCAAAGCCGGTGCTGTCGCAGCTCCTGGAACGACAGACATCACTGGTGAGAAGAAAGCTGTGAGCAGGAACAGTGTCCCAGTCGTCAGACTTGTCAAACCTGTACGGCCGCCGGCTCCGATACCTGCAGCACTTTCAACAAATGTGGTGACTGGTGAAGTCCCGAATACTGCACCTATAGATGTTGCTACTGTATCAGCAAGTAAAGCTTTTTCCATTTTAGTGTTCAAGCCGTTTCCTGAATCCATTGATTTCTCATCTTCCAATGTAAAGATACCTGATTTTCTCCCCGTTCCGATAAAGGTCCCGATCGTATCAAAGATGTCTGTCAGTGTGAACGCAAAAATCGTGATTAATATAATGGCATAGCGGGATGGATCAGCCAGCAGGGATCCTAGTCCCTCTGATCCAAATGCTGCGCCGAAAGTTGTTCCTAACTCCCCAAAAGCTGATGCAACGGAATTCGCCGGATTGCTCAAACCAGACAAATCAGTAACGCCCATTGGAATCCCCATGATCGTAGTGAAGACGATCCCGATAAGAATCGCGCCTTTCACTTTAGCTACCATCAGAATGATCGTCACAACGAGTCCGATCAATGCAAGCAATGCATATGGGTTAGTGAAGCTTCCCATGTCTGGAATGATGCCGCCCCCGGTCACGACAGTATTGATAGCACCGTTGATTTCGGTTCCTGCAGTGTACGGCTCATTATTCACAGAGATGATCGATTGTCCTTCAGAAGTGAACGCCAGAAGCTCCGCGTTTTTCAGGCCAATGTATGCAATAAACACGCCAATGCCCCCGCCGATGGCATGCTGAAGCGATTCTGGAATCGCATGAATGATTTTCTTTCTGATCGAAGTGACGGTGATAAGAATCCCTACCACACCTGTCAGGAAAACCATGAACAGTGCTTCCTGCCAGGTAAAGCCAAGGGCGAATACGACTGTGTAAGTGAAGAATGCATTCAAGCCCATCCCCGGGGCCTGTGCATACGGTACATTGGCATATAGAGCTAAAATCAGTGTACCCACAGCTGCTGAGATGACTGTCGCTAAAAATACAGCTTGAGTCGGCATGCCGGTCAACGCTAAGATTTGTGGATTAACAAATATGATATATGACATGGCAAAAAATGTGGTCAATCCGGCTGCGATTTCTGTTCCTACGGTGGTGTTGTTCTCTTTCAATTGAAAGAATTTTTCTAACAAAGATAAAACCCTCTTTCGTAATGTTTTCTCCATTTCCGTGGAGTTACTGCAAAGGGTTATCTAATAAAACAATGGGAAAAATAGATGTAAATGAAAAAAGACGGTTTCCCGTCTTTAATCAACTACATCATAAACAATACGTATTGTTTAATCTAATAGTCAATCCTTTAAGGGGATTGGTAGAAACTATAGCCCATATCGCTAAATTATATTAGATAACACTTATTAAGATGATTTAATCATAGTACATCCTCATCGAAAAAGCAACGAAATACGTAAAATTAATCAAATTATAATCAAAAAAGTTCGCATTTGACTAATTAACGAACATTATAATGATTGAAATCCTTTACAAACCATCTAAAAACGTACAATCATTTCATCGTAACAAATTCTTCAGCTGCTGTCGGATGGATCGCTACTGTGCGGTCAAAGTCTTTTTTTGTCGCTCCCATTTGAATGGCTACTGCAAAACCCTGGAGCATCTCATCCATTCCCTTGCCGATACCGTGCAAGCCGACGATTTTTTCTCTTTTTCCCACACAGACCAGTTTCATATATGCTTTTTGTCGATGCCCGGTAATGGCGCTGTGCATCGATGTAAAGGTTGCTTTATATATCTTTATGAAATCATCCGGAAATAAATCTCTCGCCTGTTCTTCTGTCATACCTACAGTGCCAATAGGAGGATGCGTAAAAATAACTGTCGGAATATTATCATAGTCAAGATGTTCATTCTTTTTATCATTAAAGAGACGTTCAGATAAGCGGCGTCCCGCAGCGATCGCAACTGGGGTCAATTCCGCACGTCCCGTCACATCACCCACTGAATAAATTTTGTCTCCCGTCGTATTCTGATAGCGATCGACTTCAACATATCCTCCAGGATAGAGATTCACGCCTGCAGTTTCCAGATTCAGCCCGCTGGTGTTCGGCACTCTTCCTGTCGCCCATAGCACCTGTTCTGTTTCATGAGTAGTACCGTCTTTGAAATGAAGCACATAGGTCTGTTCACTCTTCTTTTCCAGACGGACGACTGTTTTGTTCACATGTATATGCTGCCCTTCATTCTCTGAAATAGCCTGATAGCCTTCACAGATGATGGAGTCAAAGTTATATAGAGGTGCCGGTTTTCTGACGAACAGATGTGTTTCCACACCTAGAGCATGCATGATCCCGCTCATCTCAACACCGATATAACCACCCCCGATCACTGCTATGCTTTTAGGCAATTCTTCGAGCCGGAAGACATCATCGGAAACGATCCCTAACTCGCCTCCCGGTATATCCAGGCGTTTGGGTTTGCCACCTGTAGCGATCAGGATATGTTCTGCTGAAACTTTCTGACCGTTCACTTCCACGGTAGACTCATCCACAAAAGTCGCTCGTCCTTTTATATGCGTAACATTATTGGAAGCCAGTCCTTTTTCATAAGCGGTATGTAAAAAGGAGATATATTTTTCCCTGTTCTCCATCATTTGCTTATAACGAAAGACAGGGTCTTCTTTCATTTCGATTCCGTACCCTTTTCCGTATAAATGCAGAGACTCCATCATTTCAGCGACATACCACATGACTTTCTTCGGTACGCACCCCAAGTTGACGCAGGTCCCACCGAGAGGACCTTCTTCGATCAATGCCACCCGGGCACCGTGCATCCCTGCACGATTAGCGGAGGCAATGCCCCCGCTGCCTCCCCCAATGACCAGATAGTCGTAATCATATTCTTTACTCATAATCTACTCCCCTTATTTATTAATGGCTTATGTTCAACCAGATTATACGCTCTTCGCTCAGCATCGAAGTAATAATCTCCCAGCGTATATTTATATTTATCCCGTTCATTCCACGGTTTATGTTTACCCGAATAATGAATGAACACGACTTCATTTTCGATCATCTTAAGATTATACTTGTTAGGAAAAATGACTTTAAGCTTCTCATATACCTTCGGATTCATGTTGTAGATGCGCCAGTCTTCTTCCTTGATATCATTGACATATAACATATTGAAAATATCCTGATCAGGAAGAATAAGAATCGATTTGTTTTCACGGATCGCTTCCACCAGATGATCAGGATCCCCGACCCGTCGGAGTTTTTTCAGATTCATCAATACCACGCCGGAATTGAAATAATTTTCCGATTCAAAATTTCTCAGACGCAGATTGTTGAACGGCTGAACCCACTTTGTTTTATATTTATAATTCGTCGCGATGAAGGAATGACCGTTAAATGATTTGTTATAAAAAGGTCTGATATCCCCGACGTTCACTATATCCGGATCCAAATAAAGCACCCGGTCGATATCATCAGGCAGGAGATAAGGCGCAAACATCCAGAGATACATTTCCAAAGCATAATAACGGGTTATAGCCAGCTTATCAGAAGATTTGAAAAAATCTTTGCTGTAAACGGCGATCAGTTCATGATTTCCTTCCTCCTCAACAAATAATCGCAGCTCTTCTAATTTTTGCTTGCTCATCCCTGCATGCAGTAGATACATACGAAAAGATACGTCCGGATGGTTTTCCACCAGTGATTGAATCAGGACTTTTAAAGGATAGATATAATTTTCATCTAAGGAAAATAATAAATTGATCATATTAACGCCTCCAAGCACCTACATTCTTAATGACATTATACCGATTATTTGATAAAAACACACACAAATGGCATTTTTCCCTACTTTCTCTTTGAATCAAATCTGAATTCTACTATAATTGAAGTTAGATTGTAAAGGAGAGGCGCAAATGGAGACAATGGAAAAGAAAACTTTGTTTATAACACTTTTTAAATCGACATTCTTTTTGAGTATGTTTACGTTCGGCGGAGGTTACGTGATCGTTCCCCTTATGGAAAAAAAATTCGTTAATGAATTAGGCTGGATCGATGAAGATGAGATGCTGGATCTCATCGCTCTGGGACAATCCGCTCCCGGCCCTATCGCTGTCAACACATCGATCCTCATCGGATACCGCATGGCTGGCGTCCCGGGAGCCATGATCACTGTATTAGGGACCATCCTCCCCCCACTAATGATCATGACGGCTTTAGCTTATATTTATATCGCTGTCAGGGATAATGCCATTGTCAATAGCGTTTTGCTCGGCATGCAGGCCGGTGTGGCCGCTATTATCGTGAATGTGGTCTATAACATGGGGAAACGCATCGTTGTGCAGAAGAAGCTCATTCCTATTTTCGTGATGATAGCGGCTCTGATTGCCGGTATCATCTATCAGGTCAATATTCTCTGGCTGCTGCTTTTTTCAGGGATCATCGGTGCATTGACGACAATCTGGAAGCTGAGACATGAAGAGGATGAGGAGGGTAAAAAATGATATATTTGAAATTACTCCTTAGCTTCATTCAGATAGGTCTTTTCAGTTTTGGTGGCGGGTATGCTGCTTTGCCTCTTATCGAGCAGGAACTCATCCACGTACAAGGCTGGATTACTAATCAGCAGTTTATCGATATTCTGACTCTCTCGGAAATGACGCCCGGGCCTATCGCCATCAATGCTGCGACTTTTTCTGGAAACCAGATAGCAGGTATTTTGGGTGGAGTCGTGGCGACAGTTGGTGTAACGCTCCCTTCTGTCATCATTGTTCAGCTGTTGGCTTACTTTTACTTTAAGTATCAAAATATAACGATGGTGCAGGGCATCATTCAGGGCTTGAGACCGGCAGTCGTTGCCTTAATTGCATCTGCCGGAGTGACGATCTTTTTGACTGCCATGTTTGGACACAGTGACTGGCCCCTTGATCTGGCGGAACTCAATTATGTATCCATTGTTTTCTTTGCCATCGCTCTCTTCTTAATGAGAAAATACAAGGCAAGCCCCATTCAAATAATTATCGTGACGGGGTTTCTTGGCGGCATCGTCTATTCATTCATATAAAAAGAGTGATGCAATGTTTTTTCATTGCGTCACTCTTTTTTACTCTATCATTAATTATTTTCACTCTGACGATTGAATTTAACTGCCGGTCTTTTTTTATGTCCATAGATACGCGGCATCAATTTGCTGTCGATAGAAGGGGCCAGTGCATTCATGATGAGAATAGCAAAACCGACACCACCAGGATAATTGAACGCGATCCTGAAGAATGCAGTCAGAAGACCTGCTCCGATGGCAAAGACTGTTTTGCCTTCAGGCGTTAATGAACCGGAACTATAGTCTGTTGCCATGTACGTTGCGGCAAAGAACAAGGTTCCCGTTAAAGCGTGAGCCATCATAAAGTCGAAATTAAAGTTGGCCCATAAGCCCATGACGACTGTCGTAGTCAAAATATACAAAATCGGTATTTTCGGATTGATGATACGTCTGAAAATCAAGTACAACATGCCGATCAATATAGCCAGTTTAGATGTTTCCCCAACGTTTCCGCCTAAATTGAAGCCCATAAACAGGTCCCATAAGCCTGGAACTTCTGCTGCAACTGTTTGAGCTCCGTCACCAAGATATTCGAGTGGAGTCGCAGTAGAAACAGCATCTACGCCTCTGTAGCCACTTCCGAAAAACCCGCCCGGGAGCACCCAGTTAGCGAGCCATGGAGTGAAGAAGGCTTTGATAGCGACCCTTCCCGCTACAGCAGGATTGAAGTAGTTTTTGCCAACGCCCCCACCCATCTGCTTGACGATGATGATAGCAAATATTGAACCGAACATGATCATCCAGATCGGGGCCGTCACAGGAAGGCTCAATCCAATCAGCATCCCGGTCACCGCTGCAGTGTTATCATGGATCGTTATAGGCTTATACGTCAGTTTCTGATAAATATATTCAGAAGCCACAGCTGTGACTATACCGATGGCCACCATCACCAGTACCCACCAGCCAAAGAAGTAGGTAGCTGCGATAGTCGGTGGAATCATTGCGATCATCACCTGTGACATAACCCACGAAGATGTTCGTGCCGTACGGATGTGCGGAGATGGACCCACACGTAATTTTCCTTTTACATCAACTGCTTGTGCCATAATTTACGCCTCTTCCTTTTGTTTGATCGCTGCTTTGGCAGCTCTGATGTTGTCTAAAAGAGGAATTTTCGACGGGCAGATAAATGAGCAGTTGCCGCATTCGATACAATCCATTGCACCTAATTCTTTTGCTTTTTCTATGTTTCCTCTTTCAAAGGCTTCACTAATCAGAATCGGTTGTAAGCTGACCGGACAGACATTGACACATTCAGCACACATGATACAATTCTGTTCTTCTCCAATATGAGCTTCCTCGGGTGTCAGGACGGTAATAGCTGTTGTCCCTTTGATAATAGGGACACCCAGATCTGAAACAGGTTTCCCCATCATCGGTCCGCCGCCTAGTACTTTGCCGGGAACTTCACTGAATCCGCCACAGTCATCGATAAGCGAATCCATCGGTGTGCCGATTTTGACTCTTAAATTCTTTGGATTTTTTATCGGTGTGCCCGATACAGAAACAACACGCTCGATCAGCGGTTCGCCGAGCTCACACGCTCTATAGCACGAACGGATCGTTGATGTATTCAAAACCACACACCTTACCGCTGCCGGCAGCCCGCCAGGCGGCACTTCTCTGCCTGTTACACTTTTTATCAGATTTTTTTCCGAACCTCTGGGATACATCGCTTTCAGAGGGCGCACAGTTATATCCTTAAATTCAGCCGAGGCCTCTTCCAAAGCCTTTATAGCATCCGGCTTGTTGTCTTCAATACCGATATAGATGTGTTTTAACAATGGAAACAGTTTTCTAGACAGATTAATGCCTTTAATGATTTCATCGGGATGTTCAACCATCACTCTGTGATCTGACGTAGAGTACGGCTCACATTCTGCCCCATTGATGACCAGCGTATCAACAGTCATACCGGGAGGCGGGCTTAATTTCACTGATGTTGGGAAGGTAGCTCCCCCCATTCCGACTATCCCCGCTTTCCTTACAGTATCCAGTATCTCGTCTTTAGACATTCCTGCGGCATTACCTGGCTCAACGATGGGATCAGCCATAGTATAACTATAATCATTTTTAATTATGATCGCATCAGATTCTCCGCCGACTGTCGGGCGCTTTTCCATAGCGATGACCTCTCCGGAAACAGACGAATAGATATTGGCAGAAACAAATCCTCCTGCTTCAGCAATCAGTTGTCCTGCTTTAACTTTGTCTCCGATTTCTACAACGGGTTTAGCCGGAGCACCGATATGCATGGAGACGGGAAATACCATGATTTTAGGCACTGTGGCATCTTCAATGGGTAATTTACTGGTACGCGATTTGTTATCATCGGGATGAGAACCACCATGCTTACCTTTAAATGAAAAACTCATGACTTACATCCTTTCTACTTTTACCTTCTGGTCAACGTTTTACATATGTATCCGAAATGTGACAAAATACACAAATAAACTAGCTTAAATTATAATAATTTTAGTATACATCATCTTTTTAAAATAAGAAAGCATTTATACACACATCCAATCGATTTATCATACTTGTATTTTTTTCCTATATTTATCATAATAAGATAAAGACGAGCGAAAGAGGGATATAATGGCTATAGATCAGTGGGAGATGCTTACCCGTTTATTGCTGGCAGCATTAGTTGGTGGAATCATAGGTTTTGAAAGAGAATTAAAAGGCCGGGATGCTGGTATACGCACGCACATGCTGGTCAGTTTAGGCGCCGCCATTATTACCATAACCCAATTAGAAACAAGCAGCTGGCTCCTGGATTTTTCCAGAGCCAATCCTGAATTATCCAATATACTGACATCTGATATAACCAGACTGACAGCTCAGATCGTCAATGGCATCGGTTTCCTTGGAGCAGGAACGATAATCGTGAGTAAACGGACCGTTACCGGTCTGACAACAGCTGCTTCCATCTGGGCCGTGGCCAGTCTCGGTATTGCCGTAGGGATGGGGTATTATGTTATGGCTCTTTCCGGGGCGTTTATCATGCTTATTGTGTTGCGTTTGTTAAAGACTTTATTCAAAATCGACCGCACTAAGCAACTTGGGATCCAGTACAGATATCGGGATGAAACTTTAACATTTCTGGAAAACAGTTTCAGGGAAAATAATATTACGGTCGTTTCGACAGACCATTCCATTACTTATCTGGAAGATGGAACGACCTACTGTGAAGATCTCTACACCCTTCACTTACCGAATAACTTCAATACCATGGACTACATTTCAAAAGTAGGTTCCAACCCCAATGTAGTGAAGATAAATACGATCAAAACAAGTTTTGATAATTGAAAAAAGGCGAATCTTCCTGCTTAAAAGAATCCTTCTTTAAAAAGCAAGACGATCCGCCCTTTTTCATTCTACTGCGAATTCGGCTGTGAGGACCTCTCCTTCGATCTCTCTGACGACCCGATAATCCCCCGTTTCAAGCGGTTCATAATATTCCATGCTCAGTTCTTCCTGTGCTTCCTCGCCGGGATCCAGAGAATGAACGATCATTATAAACGCCATCTCTTCATTCGGTTCCACAACATACCACTCGCCATCCCGCTCTTTTTCCAGGCTGAAAGCCACACCGTATGAAATTTCATCCTCAGATTCATTGATTGTATTCAATATGAACGTATCTCCTGCAGGATCATAAACATCTTTCTCGAGTGCGATCCTCACATCCTCCATAGTATTCACCTCTTCATAAGGAGAAGGTTCCGCTTCATTTTCAGAGCATGCACCTAAAAAACTTATACTCATGACAAGTGCAAGTTTACGGATATATTTTCTTTTCATAGTCAAAACACTCACTCCCTTTTATATTTTCACTATACTAAAAAAAGAGACTGAATGCATGCATTCAGTCTCTTACGTGTTTAATTTTCTGTTAAAACATCCCGCTTCTTCAAGGGCTCCGTTATACTGTAATCCGAATGCACTTGAGGACGTTTTTTATGTCCATAAATTTTCGGCATCACTAGTTTATCCAGGAACGGAATAATGGCATTCATGATCAGGATCGAGAAACCGACACCCTCAGGTGAGAAAGAATTGATTCTGAAGGCTGCGGTCAGAATAGCCGCACCGATAGGAAACAGAACTCTACCCATAGGGGTTATACCGCCGGAAGCATAGTCAGTGATCATAAAGGTTGCGGCCAGGAGCAGCGCCCCACTGAATAAGTGATACATCATATACTCAAAATCGAAACCTGAATATACCAGCATGATCAAGGCAAATGTCCCGATATATAAAGCTGGGATTTTCGGATTGATGATGCGTCTGAGGATCAAGTAGAGCATGGCGATGAGAATGGCCAGAGAACTTGTTTCACCAAGCGAGCCTCCCCATCCGCCCTGGTTACCCAGGAATAAGTTCCAAAGGGTCTGTGCACCGTCAGGCACTTCAGCCGCACCACTGGAGATGTAGTAAAGTGGCGTTGCCGAAGCAACAAGGTCAGTTGGTGTGGCAGAGGTGATTGCTTCTGCAGAACTGGCTGTGGTCAGGACATCTTCACCTGAAACAAAAGTATTGACGATCCACGGTGCCATCAAGTAGATGATACGTCCGCCCACTGCGGGGTTGAAACGGTTTTTGCCAATACCGCCTGGAATCATTTTAATAAAGATAATCGCTATGATACTTACAATGACAGTGCTGTACCAGGTGACGCCGTTAGGCATACTCAGACCGATAAGCATCCCGGTGACAACGGCTGATAAATCAGTAATGGTCACACGTTTTCTGACAAGTCGTTCGTACAGATACTCACTGATGACACTGGTCAATACAGCAATTCCTGTAATCCACAGTACCTGTAATCCGAAGAAATAGGTCCCGGCTGCCAGCGGCAGAAGCAGGGCAATAATAACCTGGAGCATGATCCATTGTGAAGACCACTTTTCGAATATATGAGGCGACTGATCCAGTACTAAATCATAATCTGCCAAGGTGGTTTTTGTTTTTTTTGAACTCATTCCTACACCGCCTTCGTATTTTGTTTAATTGCAGTTTTCGCTTTTCTGATGTTGTCCAGCAAAGGAATCTTAGAAGGACAGATGAATGAGCAGTTCCCGCATTCAATACAATCCATTGCACCTAACTGTTCAGCTTTTTCGATATCACCGCGTTCATACGCATTGCTGATAAGAATCGGCTGCAGGCTGACTGGGCACACATTGATACATTCAGAACAGCGGATACAGTCCATACGTTCTTCATCATCCACTTCCTGTGCTGTCAGGAAAGTAATATGCGTCGTTCCTTTAGAAATCGGGATAGCACCGTCTTTGATCGTTTTACCCATCATCGGTCCGCCGTGAATGACTTTTCTAGGTGCTTCCTGGAAGCCGCCGCAGATATCGATCACGTCGTCGATCGGTGTACCGATGCGTACAAGCAGATTTTTAGGGTCAGCTATCGGTGTCCCCGTTACTGTCGTTACACGTTCAACCATTGGTTTACCCAGACGTACAGCACGATAAATGGCCTGGAAAGTTCCAACGTTGGACACGACACAGCCGATATCAGCAGGCAGTCCCCCGGAAGGAACCTGACGCCCTGTACAGTTCTCGATCAGCTGCTTTTCAGAGCCCTGAGGATATTTTGCTTCCAGAACTTTGATTTCAACTTTATCATAGCCCTTTGCCGCTTTTTTTAGTGCTTCGCCAGCTTCTACGGCATTATCTTCGATTCCGATGTATACTTTATCGACATTAAGTACCCCGTCGATCACACGTACACCCTCCATGATTTCATCTGCATATTCAACCATGGTACGGAAATCTGATGTAGAATACGGTTCACATTCTGCACCATTCAAAATCAATGTATCTATTTTTTTATCTTTTGGCGGTCTCATTTTGACGTCTGTCGGGAAGGTTGCTCCACCCATACCTGAAATACCCGCACGTCTAATCAGTTCAGGGACCATATCAGGGGCAACATTGTCTCCAGCTTCTGGAAACGGTGGTTCCTCAACATAGCTGCCGTCATTCTTAACAATCACACAGGTGTGGATACCGCTAAGCACTTCACGTTCTTCAATGGAGATAACTTCTCCACTTACGGATGAATAAACATTTGCAGAAATAAACCCCTGGGCTTCTCCGATCAATGTTCCGACTTTCACTGAAGAACCTACTTCTACCAGTGGTTTCGCGGGTGCGCCGATATGCATGGACATTGGGTATACCATGATGGCAGGTGCATCGATGCGTTCGATCGCTTTGTCATGTGTGCGCGATTTGTTGTGTTTTGGAAATGTTGCTTTTTGTTTAGTCTTTAATCGCATTCCCTTTTCCTCCTCAATAGTTTGTACAGTCAATCAATTTTTATGTAACGTGAATGTTAATATTAAATAATAATTTCACAAGTAAAACAGGTATTTTCCCGCTACATGGTCTATTAAAAGAATACCGAAATATACACTAATTGTAAAGATAATACAAGGATTTAGAGAAAATTATGGTCTTAAATATTACAAATGAAAACGATTCTCATCGCTGAACTTTACCCACATTTATTATACTTTGTGAATAATTGTATTTTGGTGCCACGGACATATTATTTCATGAATCCTTTAAACAATAATCATTACAATCAATACGAATTTTAATATTTATAATGATTAAATCACGAGGCAATTCTTTATCATTAAGGTAAACTAAATGATAATGCAAGCAGTCCTTCCTCCACTGAAGCATTTTTTTAGCGATTGTGAATTTTTTTGTCCGTCCCAGGAGTGAATGTGTGAAGTTGTTACAGATGAAAAAAATCAACGCTCACTGGATGGTGAGCGTTGATTTTTTTCAGGCAGAATTTTTCTGTTTTATTTCTTCGGCTATTTTATTTATCTTTCTTAAGCGATGATTGACACCTGACTTAGACACCCCGCCATTAGGCAGCAGTTCGCCTAATTCTTTAAGGCTGATATCCGGGTTTTCCACTCTCACTACAGCAATTTCCTTTAATTTTTCAGGTAAACTATCCAGACCTGTCGTGCGTTCGATCAGCCGGATATTTTCGATCTGCCGGGAGGCTGCATCAATGGTCTTATTCAGGTTCGCATTTTCACAGTTCACCAGACGGTTAACGGAATTACGCATATCCCGCACGATACGGACATCCTCAAATTTAAACATACTTCCTGTCGCACCTATTAAAGCCAGAAAATCAGCGATTTTTTCAGATTCCTTCAGGTAGACGATATAGCCGTTTCTTCGTTCATGCACACGAGCATTCATATCAAAGACCTGCATCATTTCACAGATGTCATTATTATGTTCTTCATAGCTCGAATGGATCTCCAGGTGATAACGGCTCGTATCCGGACTATTGACTGATCCTCCTGCTAAAAATGCCCCTCTCAGGTAAGATTTTATTTTCTGCTTATTGGTTTTGATTTCTTCCTGGACATGGCCATGATACAGCATCCCATCCATTATCCCCAGCTCTTTCAGAATGACTTTACAGCCGCTTTTCAATCTTACGATATATACATTGTTCTTTTTCAGTTTCATCTTTTTTCTGACAAGCAGTTCTGATTCTACATCAAAATTATCTTTGATCAATGAATAGATCCTTCTTGCTATGGCTGCATTTTCGGTTTGAACATTCAATAAAAAATCATGATCCTGAATGCTTAACGTGCCGTTCATTCTTATCAAAGCAGCTAATTCCGCCTTGGCATGTTCCGGGTGCACTTCCAGCAGTGTCAGTTCTTTTTTCACATCAAACGCAAATGACATTTCCTTCACTTCCTCTTAACTGTGAGATTGTTGATTCAGCACTCATTTTTATAAGTATTCCTTCATTTTCCTCTGACTGTTGAATGCTGTTCTGAATATTTCTTCTGCAACTTTTTCACCGTTATGATAGACTTTGTTACCTGTCAGAAGTAAAAAGTCATCAGATATGATCATCGGCACTTCTTCTTTCAGGCCCTTGAAATCATGTTCCACTTGTAGAAGATATTCTTCATTTTCTTCTTGTTCAATGTAATCTTGAGGGACGTCCCCGATATTCGTCAGAGCTATATCGACAAATTTGGTTCCCAGGTGCTTATGCAGCACTTTTACATGGTCTGCATCATTCAGGCCTTCTGTTTCACCCAGTTGTGTCATGATATTTGAGATATAGACGACCTTGCCTTCCGTTTCGATCAACGCTTTACCAATAGCAGGGATCATGATATTCGGCAAAATACTGGTAAACAGACTGCCAGGTCCCAATACGACCATATCCGCATTCATGATAGCTGAAACGACTTTTCGGCTTGCCTGGACAGGCCGCTCCTCTTCGACACACGTTACGGATACAACATCGATCATTTTCCCTTTTTTAGGGATCTGAGATTCTCCACACTGGGTGGTGCCATCCATATATCTCGCATGTAAATTTAACGGCTCTTCAGCTGCAGGATAAACGTGTCCTTTGACATGCATCATTTTAGCAAGCAGCTGAATCGCCTCATAGATATTCCCGCGCATGTCCGCCATAGCAGATATGATCAGATTACCGATGGTGTGCCCTGACAGGCTCTGGTCATCCGATCGGAAACGATACTGAAATATCTCGCGCTGCAGTTCTGGTATTTCAGACAGCGCCGTGAGCACGTTCCTTAAGTCACCGGGGGGAACCGCATTGAAGCTTCTGCGTAACACGCCACTGCTGCCGCCATCATCCGCTACTGTCACGATGGCAGTTATATCTGCATCCTTTTCTTTCAGACTTTTTAAAATGACAGGGAGCCCTGTGCCTCCGCCGATAACTACGATTTTCGGTTTTCTCTTTCTAAATGTCTCCTGCTTCATGATCGGACAACGGACTCCTTTACTTTATCTTTGTCGCGATGAGAAACATTAACGTGATACCCATCTGCTTTGATCTGCTTTGCAATGCGCTCAACCAAGGCAACAGAACGGTGTTTTCCGCCTGTACAGCCAATAGCGATCGTGACATTGCTCTTTCCTTCTTTTTTGTATCCAGGCAAGGTAAAATCGATTAAATCGATAAATTTTTTGTAAAAGGATTCTGTTTCCGTCTGCTGCATCACATAATCATAAACGGCCTTATCCATACCAGTCTGCGGTCTTAATTCCTCGATATAATGCGGATTCGGCAAAAACCGGACATCCATGACGATATCTGCATCAATGGGCAGGCCATATTTAAAGCCAAATGAGACGATTTCTACTCGGAACATCTGTCTTTCTTTTTCTTTGAATTCTTTTATCAGTCGTTCTCTTAATTCACGTGGAGTCAGGGATGTGGTATCTATAACAAGCTGGGCACGCATGCGGATCTCGTTCAATAATTTACGTTCTTTTTTTATGCCTTCTATAGTCCGCTCATCTTTAGCCAGCGGGTGAGCTCTTCTTGTTTCTTTATATCGTGTGATCAGCTCTTCGTTTGTCGCTTCCAGGAAAACAATACGCGTAGTGATGTGAGGAGTATTATCCATTGTCTCCATGACCTGATTTACTTCTTCAAAAAAGTCTTTCATTCTCAGATCCATAACTAGAGCAATTTTACTGAACTGCCCGGATTCACGGACCAGTTTCCAAAAGGTCGGCAACAGGTTCGGGGGCATATTATCGATACAGTAGTATCCCATATCTTCAAAACTCTGCATGGCAACTGTTTTTCCAGCTCCGCTCATACCTGTGATGATGACAAGTTCAAGTTTTTCATTCATTACGCTCACTCCTATTCTCACTTAAAGTTTTATCTTTCATTTTTCCTGTCTCATTCCTTTTATTATAACATCCCTGGTGTGTCATTACTACAGTATTCACAAAAAGTCATATCTTAGTCATAGTGTCCGGAAAGATTTCCACCTAGAAAACCGTAAAAACATCGAAGAAGAAAATACCGCCAAATCGTGGGATCTCGATCCTTGATTTGACGGTATTTCTATTTTTGTCGTTCATATATCCTGTTTTCAAAAGACTTTCGTCTCAGGTTCTGTGCCTTAGTCTTTTTCACATGTGCTCGTACCCAGTAATGCATAGGCACCGCACCTTTGAGTCAGACCTGTTAAAATAAGCGGAATGGAAGCTAGACCGAACCACTTGTAAGGAGTTGAGTGCAGAAACAAAAGTGGGAAAAGAAGAATTCCAATCGTAATCCGAATGATTCTATCTGTGTGTCCAACATTCTTTTTCATTTTACTGCCTCCTGTTCTGTTTGTTTCAAAAAATTAAAAGTCGATCCTTGAACGGATATCCGCTTCGAATGCTTCCACTTTTTCTTGAACAGCTACGCCAGAGTCATCGCATGCTGAGATGTAGAACTTGATCTTCGGTTCAGTTCCAGAAGGACGCACGGCGATCCAGCTCGAATCAGCCAGTGTGTACTTCAGTACATTAGCCGGTGGCAGTTCGATGGTTTCTTCGGAAGACCCTTTTTGTCTTGTCTGCGTTTTATAATCTTCCACCATAGAGACTTGGATATCTCCGAATTTTTCTGGTGTCTGTGAACGAAGTCCGCTCATGATTTCCTTGATTTTCTCTGTGCCTTCCATTCCGTCCATTTTGACAGAAATGGTTTTTTCAACGAAGTGTCCGTGCTCATGATACAGCTCATGAATCGCATCAAATAGGCTGTAGCCCTGTTCTTTAAAGTAGGCGGTCATTTCAGCCACCATCACTAAAGCTTGAATCGCATCTTTGTCTCTGACAAATGGCTGAATAAGATAACCATAGCTTTCCTCAAATCCATACATAAAGATATGAGAATGGTCTGATTCAAATTCTTTGATTTTCTCTGCAATGAACTTGAATCCTGTCAGGACATCGATCGTTTCTACCCCATATTTATCTCCGATCACACTTGGAAGATTGCTTGAAACGATGGACTTTAACATTACACTGTTTTGTGGCAGCGATTCTTTAAGCGTATGCGCTTTGAATATATACTCGACCATCAGTGCAGCGATCTGGTTACCGGACAGCACTTCATAATGTCCTTTAGCTGTTTTCACAGCCAGTCCCAGACGGTCGGCATCCGGATCAGTCGCTATCAGAACGTCAGCATCCACTTCTTTCCCTTTTTCGATTGCCCGTTCAAAGGCTGCAGGGTCTTCCGGATTTGGTGACTTCACCGTTGAAAAATCAGGATCAGGTTTTGACTGCTCTTCTACAAACGATACATTCTTGAACCCGATTTGTTTCAGGGCTTTTTCACCCAGCATCTGACCCGTCCCGTGAAGTGGCGTGAATACTATTTTCAGTGCTCTTCCCTGTCTGTCGATCAGGTCCTGATCGATCGTCACTGTTCGAAGGGCCTCTAAATATTTTCTGTCTACATCATGACCGATGAATGTCAGGAGGCCTTCTTTTTCTGCTTTTTCTCTATCCATAGCATCAATTGAAAGGATATCTGTCACACTTCTAACATAAGTAGTTAAATCATCTGCTTCTTTAGGAGGCAGTTGTCCTCCGTCTTCCCCATAGACTTTATAGCCATTGTATTCCGGTGGGTTATGGCTGGCGGTGATCATGATCCCCGCGGCCGCTCTCAGATGTCTTACTGCAAATGACAACTCGGGTGTCGGTCTCAATTCTTCAAAGACATAAGCTTTGATGCCATGGGCAGCCAGCGTCAGCGCAGATTCTACTGCAAATTCTTTCGACATATGACGTGAATCATATGCAATGGCTACGCCTCGCTCTTTCATTTTTTCTCCTTGTTTTTCTATAAACAGAGCCAGTCCTTCGGTAGCCTGACGAACGGTATAAATGTTCATGCGGTTCGTACCGGCACCGATAATGCCACGCATCCCGGCAGTGCCGAATTCAAGTGAGGTATAAAAAGCATCTTCAAGACTCGCTTCATCATCCTTATGTTTTTCTAAATCTTTCTTTAGCTCTTTATCCAATTTTGAGTCATTCAACCATGTCTGATATGTTTCTTTCCAATCCATAATGATCCCTCGTCTCTGTATAATTTCTTTCAGTTAACTTTCATATTTTAATTGTATCATGTTTAACCTTATCTTGCATAAAAAAAGAATACATGTTAAAAATTTAACAGCGCAGTCAGAGCGCTTCCTGAACTCGGTTGCCAGTTTTCACACGCGTCTCTTTTTTGTCTGGAATACTTTCAGGCGCTAGAAGGTCGCTGGATACGCTGTTTATTTACAGAGAGGACCATTCCTTTATCAGTGGTACTCTTCTTTTAAAAAAAAAAGAAGAACCAGAGGATCAGCTCTCCAGCTCTTCTTCATTATTCTTTCAAACGTTCTGTTTTTCCATTTTTTCTTTCAATTCTTCAACATACTGGTATGCCGCATTGCCTGCTACTGAACCGTCTCCAACAGCTGTTGCGACCTGTCTTAAGACAGTATCTCTGACATCGCCGATAGCAAAGACGCCGGGCACCTGTGTCATCATATTAGCATCTGTTTCGATCCAGCCTTCTTCATCCGTGATCGGTAATGAACGGAATGCTTCAGAATTAGGGAGAAGACCAATATAAATGAATGCGCCATCGGCTTCAATAAATGACGTTTCGCCATTTTTTACGTTTTTGACTTCCACACCAGTCATACTCTGATCGCCAACGATTTCTTCCACAACTGTATCCCAGATGAAGTCGATTTTTTCATTTTTAAACGCACGATCCTGAAGGATTTTCTGCGCTCTCAATGCATCTCTGCGGTGGATGATCGTTACTTTTTCAGCAAATTGTGTCAGGTATGCTCCTTCTTCCACAGCTGAATCACCTCCACCTACTACGACAACGTGTTTGTTTCTAAAGAATGCTCCATCACACACAGCACAATAAGACACGCCACGGCCGTTTAATTCTGCCTCACCTTTGACGCCAAGTTTCTTATGCTCGGCTCCAGTCGCGATGATAACAGCTTTAGCCAGATATGTTTTATCTGATGTCACGACTTCTTTTACCGTTTCTTTATCAACGATTTCCCGAACGTCTCCATAGACATGCTCAGCACCGAACTGTGTCGCTCCTTCAAGCATTTTCATGGAGAGATCAGGTCCCATAATGCTCTTGAAACCAGAATAATTTTCGATCTCAGCCGTATTGTTCATCTGTCCGCCAGGGATCCCTTTTTCAAGCATCAGTGTTTTCAGATTTGAACGTGAAGCATATAAAGCCGCTGTCAGTCCACCGGGGCCCGCCCCGATCACGATGACATCATAAACAGTATTTACCTTTTCCATTCAGACATGCTCCTCTCACTAAGCATAATATTAGTTGATTTATATCAGTTATTTTATCATATTGAGTTTTATGGTCTTTTACTTACTTTTTGTAAGCTAATCACCTTATATAGTTTACCAGATTATGGATATTTGTCAAGCGAAAAAGCTCCTTTCATAACAAACAGCATGAACTCATCCTGTTCACTATAAAAGGAGCTTAACTGAGCATTCATTTCGTGTCCAGTGTTTATTCTTCGTCTTCCTTCGCTGCCTCAAGTTCATGGGCTTCAGGGTCCATATTGTTTTCGATCGCTCCCGATTCCAGTTCTTTACTCAAGTCCAGGATATACTTCTTCAGATCATCTTTTACCTGAGGATGTTTCAACCCGTACTGGATCGTTGTTTTCAAAAATCCGAATTTATCTCCAACATCGTAACGCTCGCCTTTAAATTCTTTGGCAAAGACACGCTGCGTCTTGTTCAGTTCGTCAATCGCATCGGTCAGCTGGATTTCTCCCCCAACACCCGGTTCAAGATTTTCCAGAATCCCAAAGATTTCAGGCATCAGGAGGTAACGCCCGATGATAGCCAGATCACTCGGTGCATCTTCGGGATCAGGTTTTTCAACGAATTTTCGTACATTATAAAGTCCGTCTCCCGCTTCTGCTTCAGGATCGATGATCCCGTAACTTGATGTTTCCTCATGTGGCACACGCATAACTGCAATATTGGAAGCATGAGTTTTCTCGTACCCTTCGATCAGCTGTTTTGTCAATGGCTCTTCATCAGCCATCACATCGTCCCCAAGCATAACAACAAAGGGTTCATCTCCCACAAACGCTTTAGCCTGCAGGACAGCATGCCCCAACCCTAAAGGATACGGTTGTCTGACAAAATACAGATTGAGACCGGTCGTCTCTTCCACGAGTCCCAGCAGCTCTTCTTTACCTTTTTTACGTAAATTTTCTTCCAGTTCCGGATTGGAATCAAAGTGATCTTCGATCGGTCTTTTAAGTTTTCCGGTTATGATAAGGATATCCTCGATCCCGGAAGCAATAGCTTCTTCTACAATAAACTGAATCGTCGGCTTATCCACGATCGGGATCATTTCCTTAGGCATTGCTTTCGTCGCCGGCAGAAAACGCGTGCCGTATCCGGCAGCAGGAATGATCGCTTTTCTTACTTTCTTCATTATCGCATTACTCCTTTATATAGATTTTCAGGCAAAACTTTTTCACTCTGCCTTGCCTTCGCGTTTCATCAGATTCAGTATAACATATTTAACTTCAGCATCCTTGTATAACACATCATATATGGCTTCCGTGATCGGCATCTCGATCGCATGTTCTTTAGCCAGTTCAAAGGCAGCCTGTGTCGTGGAAACACCTTCCACGACCATCCCCATGTTGTCCAGAACGGATTGAATCGCTTCACCTTTACCCAGCTGATATCCTGCCCGCCAGTTCCGTGAATGCGGACTAGTGCAGGTAACGATCAAGTCCCCTACACCACTCAGGCCCATGAATGTCAGTGGATCAGCACCCATTTCCACGCCTAAGCGACTGATTTCAGCTAACCCGCGCGTGACGAGACCCGCCTTGGCGTTATCCCCATATCCCAGACCGGCTATGATCCCCGCACCGATAGCGATGATATTCTTCAAGGCTGCGCCGATTTCCACTCCGATGATATCTGTATTCGTATAGACCCGGAAATAATCATTAATGAACAGCTTCTGGACATATTGGGCACTTTCCAGATGAACAGAGGCGGCCGTAATGGTGGTCAAGTCCCGGTTGATCACTTCTTCAGCATGACTCGGACCGGATAGGGCAACGATGCCGGTCACATATTCACAAGACAGCTCTTCATCCAGGATCGTGGATATGCGCTTATGCGTCTTGCGCTCAAGACCTTTGGATGCATGGATGATCGTTACTTTTCTGTCCAGGATCGTATCAAGTCGACGGGCCAGTTCTCGGATCCCGCTTGTGGGTATCACCACAACAATTGCCTCGACATCTTTCACGGCCTTCTTCAAATCTGTGGTTGCAGCGATTTCATCCGTGAATTTAAATTCAGGTAAATAGTGTGTATTAGTGTGTCTGGTGTTGATCTCGTTCTGCTGCTCCTGATCTCTTGTCCAGATAGTGACTTGATGACCATTTTCAGTTAAGACATTGGCTAAGGCACTCCCCCAGGACCCGGCACCTAAAACAGCTAGTCTGCTTCCCATTCTATTCCCTCCTTTAATTATTGACGTTCATGTATTATTTTCAGTTGTTTTTCTGATGATATTTTTTCTTCTTCTCTTTATATACTTTTTCAGGTTCTACACCCTCTGTATAATAAGGAGGTCTTGGATAGACATAGAAGCGCCGATAGATGATCAAGCCGATACTTGAAACGAGCAGCAGTAAAGAAAGCAGTTGTGACACACGGAAATCTCCAATATATAGACTGTCCGTTCTCATGCCTTCAATGAAAAATCGCCCCAGGCCATACCAGGCAAGATAGCCCAAAAAGACCTCGCCTCTAAGCAGTAGTCTGTCCTTAGCCCGTAAAATCATTAAAAGGATGAATCCGACAAGATTCCATAATGATTCATATAAAAAAGTCGGATGGTAATACGTTCCATTGATATTCATCTGTTCAATGATAAACTCCGGGAGCTGCAGTCTTTCCAGGAACTGACGACTGACTTCTCCGCCGTGAGCTTCCTGATTGATAAAGTTCCCCCATCGGCCAATGGCTTGAGCGATCATAACGTGAGGAGCCAAAATATCTACTAAGAGCCAGACGGGCACATCATTCTTATGGCTGTACCAGTACATCGTTATAAATCCGAGGATCAAGCCGCCATAAATCGCCAATCCCCCTTCCCAAAAATAAAACATGCGGATAGGATCAGCCAGATAAGTCGGCAGTTCAAACAAGACATAATACAGTCGTGCGCCGATTATGCCTGCGGGTATGATCCAGAAAGCCAGGTCGATGATGAAGTCTTCCCCGATCCCCCGCTTATTTGCTTCACGCATACTTAACCAGACGGCTAAAAACATCCCTGTAACAATGATGATTCCATACCAGGCCACTTCTAAAGGACCTAACCTGAAAGCAACTGGATCTATGTTACCTATTACACTTTGCATTTATGACGCCTCCATTTATTCTACATGTGTATTCTTTTCTATAAGCTTATTCAGATTATTCTCAAATGTTTTTGTCGCATCATATCCCATTTCCTTGGCGCGTATATTCATTGTAGCAATTTCGATAATGATCGACAGATTGCGACCCACTCTGACAGGAATCGACAGCTTAGGAATATCGACATTGAATATGCGCATTTTATCGAGATTGTGTCCCAGACGATCATACTGTCTGTTGCGATCCCAGTGTTCAAGGTTAATGACCAGATCCACGCGCTTTTTCGTACGGATCGAGCCGACACCAAACAGGTTCACGACATCGATCACACCGATCCCTCTGATCTCGATCAGGTTTCTTAAAATTTCCGGCGGTTCACCAATGATACGTCTTTCATCCATCATATACAGTTCGACCCTGTCATCTGCAACGAGACGGTGCCCACGCTGTATAAGTTCCAGGGCCGTTTCAGATTTACCTATGCCTGAATCACCAATGATCAGTACGCCCATCCCATAAATGTCGATAAGGACACCATGTTGGGAAACACGTTCAGCCAGGCGTTCTTCCAGAAAATTAGTCACATTGGACGACAGACGGGTCGTTGACCTCTTGGAAAGCAGGACAGGTATCCCTTTTTCTTCTGCAGCTTTCAACAGTTCCTTAGGCGGTTCCTGATTTCTCGATATTAAAAAGGCGGGTGTTTCTGCCTGACACATACGCTTCATAACGATATAACGTTCATCACTCGTCATTTTATCTGCAAATGACAACTCGGTCTGACCTAATAATTGAACCCGGTCTTGCGGATAAAAGCTGAAATAGCCTGTAAGCTCCAAGGCGGGTCTTGATAGATCGCTGACCATTATTTGTCTGTCCAGATTATCTTCACCGACAACGACACGTAAATCATCCATCGATTCTACCAGTTCATGTATTTTTACTGAAGCAGTCATTGATTATCTCCTTTATTCATTGATATAAACATACCTTCATCATATCATATTTGACTAGGTCATAATAGACAAACCGGGTAGGCCGCATACAAAAAAGGCTTAATGCATTTATTCGCATTAAGCCTTTTTATTAAGCATTATTGAAGTAAGCATTTAAAGCTGATACGATCAGAGCCACCAATAGTGCGAGACCAAATGAACTGAATCCGAAACCACTGACTAAGGCGGCGGTCAGCCATAACATCAGGCCATTGATGATCAAATAGAACAGGCCCAATGTCATGATCGTTATCGGGAAAGAGAGAACAACCAGAATCGGCTTGACCAGTACATTCAGTATCCCGAAAACGACAGCAGCCACTAATGCGGTCAGCCATGATGCGATCATGAATCCATCAAGAAAACCAGCTAATGCCAGAAAAATCAATGTATTAGCTAAGATACGCTGCCACCATTTCATGGACTAAAAGTCACTCCAATCCTCTTCTTCGACTTTTTCCGCCTCTTTCCTTTTCGGTTTTTCATTCGTCTGCCCGTAAGGAGAAGATGAACGCGGTCTATTCTGCTTTTGAGACGCCTGGTCGTCATCCGGCATCACCAGTGCCAGCAGGAGATAGATCGGCACAGTAGACCCCACGCCTACAAACGTCGCTACAACGACAATGACGCGCAGGAGTACAGGATCGATATTGAAATATTCTCCGATGCCACCCAAAACTCCGAATATGACTGCATTGTTTTTCGATTTAGTTAATTTATTCATTCTTTAACCCTCATTTCCTTTCAGTTATTTGTCTGTATCCTTTAATAATACATTACCAGTTGTTGTCGATATATTAAAGTCAAACGTTGTCTCATCCACGACTCGTTTAAAACGTTTCATGTTATCTGACGTATCAGTGATCTCGACATTGCTTAAGCGACTCTTGATTTTACCAAACGTTGTCTTGGCCTGGCCTTCAAGCGTCACATTATCTGGAATGGCCAGTTTCACATTACCGTTAACCGTCGCTGCTTTAAGTCTGGCGATCGAGTCATTCTTGACAGTAACTTTCACTTCACCATTTGTTGTAGACAGATCTCCGCTTTCCAGTTCTCCATCGTACGCCAGGGAACCATTGACGGTACTGGCAAGCAGGTCTTTCAGCTGGCTGTTTTGGACAGTTATAGACCCGTTTGATCCTTTGGCTTCAAGCATCGTACCACCCAACTTATCAAACATAATGGAACCATTGGTCGACTTGGCGTAAACATCTTTGACATCCAGTTCGTTTATCATGACTTTCCCATTGAGCGTATTGATTGAAAGATAATCATACGTTCTTTCAGGTAAAGTCAACGTCAAATCTGCATATACACGCTTGTTGGGAACATGAATGATCAGTTTGTCTTCATCTGCGGTAACCGTGCTGCGTGCGGCAAACGATTCTTCCGGAGTATTCTCATCCATTCTGCCATACAATTTACCTTTAGCAGATAAAGCGATCGTCTCATTATTTCCTTTGTTGACCGTGATTTTACCGTTGGCCACTTTGATATCTATGATCGTAGCCGTGGAGTCATCGAAAGACCACTCTTTACTGTATTCTTTGGATGCCAGGGTAGGGAATTTCAGGCTGACATTCTTCCAGTCGAAATTCTCAAGTACATTATCAAAAGACGTGCGGATCGTCTGTTTCATATCTTTATCAGAAGCCTGATTGACTGTCTTTTTAAAGAGCGATGACATTTCCTTACCTGCCTCTTCGATACGTTTTCCTGCTTTTGTGAGTTCTTCACTGGCTTCTTTCTTCCAGTCTTCAGGAATTTCAAAACTGGCTGTCGCTTGTTTTGCTTTAAGTGTCCATTGTCTGACTTTTGAACGGTTCAGCTGTTTGACGCATTCCTCTTTTTCACGGCTGAGTTCTGTTTTTTTATCTTCCAATTTGCTGATATCGCTACCAAGTTCCTGGATATGGCTGTCGTCTTCGAAGTCCTGTTCTGTCATTTCCACCTGTTCAAGTTCTTTTGACAACTGATCTATTTTATTGCGAAGCGAGACGATTTCATCTGTATTATCCACTTCATCCAATTGTTTGATCAATTCCAATTCTTTTTGAACGAGTCGGATTTCTTCTGAAATAGCTTCTTTTCTTTCTGTAATGTCAGACTGGCTGTCTTTAGTCAGCTGATTCAGTTCTGTGTTTTTCTCATTCAATTCAGCGTCCACTTCGCTCAGCTGCTGGTTCAGCGTATCGAGTCTCACAGAACAGGCATTGATTTCTTTGACTAACGCTTCGAGTTCAGCTTCAGCTTCGTTTTGAGCCTGCGCTGTTTCTTTGTCGGCTGCTTCTTCGCCGGCTTCCTCAGTTTCTACATTACCTGCAGCTTCATCAGTAAATTCTTCTTCTTCGACTTTTCTGCCTTCTTTGCTGATCGTATTTTCCAGCAGATCCAAACCTTCTTCGGTCGACAATATGCCTTTTTTCATCAGGTCTATAATGCGTTCTCTTTCGTTCATTCAAAGCCCTCCTATATAGATTCCTTTAATCGATAAATAATAGTATTGGTCGTTCTATACTTATTATGCATCAACTCTTTTTAAATGTCATAGGACTTACGACTGATTTTTACGTATTAGCCGTTCGCATCATTCCTTCTGTCTCAGGAAGCCGCTTGTTATGCTGATTTATGCTTTTTCAAAATCTTGTTCAGGTAGTAGCCTGTATAGCTTTCTTCACATTCAGCAACTTCTTCCGGCGTTCCGGTCGTAATGATGGTACCCCCACCTTCGCCCCCTTCAGGACCGAGGTCAATGACATGATCAGCCACTTTGATGACATCCAGGTTGTGTTCGATGACGAGCACCGTATTCCCTGCTTCCACTAAGCGGTCAAGCACTTCGAGCAGGCGGGCGATATCATCGGCATGCAGTCCGGTCGTCGGCTCATCCAGGATATAAAAGTTATGACCATTCTGGCGCTTGTGCAGTTCACTGGCCAGTTTCATACGCTGGGCTTCCCCACCTGAAAGGGTAGTGGCCGGTTGACCGAGCGTCATGTATCCCAGTCCCACGTCAATGATCGTCTGCAGCTTCCGTTCGATTTTCGGAACATTGGAAAAGAAATCGACGGCTTCTTCTATAGTCATTGCCAGAACATCGGCAATATTTTTGCCTTTGTACTTGACTTCAAGCGTTTCAGAGTTATAACGTGTCCCGTGACACACTTCACACGGAACGTACACATCAGGAAGGAAATGCATTTCTATTTTCAATATACCGTCACCCTTACAGGCTTCGCACCTCCCACCTTTAACGTTGAAACTGAAACGGCCTTTCTTGTATCCGCGCATTTTCGCTTCATTCGTCTTGGCAAACAGATCCCTTACATCATCAAATACACTGGTGTATGTGGCCGGGTTACTTCTTGGGGTACGGCCGATCGGGCTCTGGTCGATATCGATCACTTTTTCCAGCTGTTCATATCCCTCAATCGACTTGAACTTTCCGGGACGCTTCTTCGATCGGCCGACTTCGCGGGCAAGGGCTTTATGGAGGATCTCGTTGATCAGCGAACTCTTTCCTGAACCTGAAACCCCTGTGACGGCAATAAAGCGGCCCAGAGGGAAGTCGACATCGATATTCTTGAGATTGTTTTCTTCTGCGCCTTTGACCGTGATGACCCCATCGTCATTTGTGCGTCTGGTCTCCGGTACAGGGATCTCTTTTTTTCCGGACAGGTAGGCTCCGGTGATCGAGTCAGGATTGGATTCGATGTCCGCAGGCGAGCCGGCAGCGACGACTTGCCCCCCCTTTTCTCCAGCACCCGGACCGATATCCACAATATAGTCTGCCGCACGCATCGTATCTTCATCATGTTCCACAACGATAAGCGTATTGCCCAGATCCCTCATTTTTTTCAATGAATCGATCAGACGATTGTTGTCTCTCTGGTGCAGTCCGATAGAAGGCTCATCCAGAATATATAAGACACCGGAAAGGTTTGAACCGATCTGCGTGGCCAGTCGTATCCGCTGGGCCTCTCCCCCTGACAGCGTTCCTGCTTTACGGTTCAGTGTAAGATAATCCAGGCCCACGTTTCTTAAGAAAGAAAGCCGGTCATTGATTTCTTTCCTAATCGGTTTAGCGATCGCTGTATCGTTGGCTGAAAGATCCAGGGATTCAAAAAACGCTTTGGCATTCTCAATGGACAGCTGACTGACCTCACCTAGATCCCGGCCTTCGATTTTCACGGCCAGTGCTTCCCTGTTCAGCCGTTTGCCGTGACAGACATGGCATTCGAGCTCAGTCATATACTGCTGCATCACTCTGCGCGTGTAGTCACTGTTTGTTTCATGGTAGCGTCTGTTCACATTGGGAATCACACCTTCAAAAGGGATCATGGTGTCTCGGACACTTCCGAAATCATTTTTATAGTGAAAGTGGAACTTTTTCTTTTTCGATCCATGTAATACGATATTCCGGTGTTTTTTAGGCAGATCCTTAAAAGGGACAGTCGTATCGATGCCGAAAGCTTCACACGCCTGTGAGAGCATCTGCGGATAGTAGCTCGAACTGATCGGCTGCCACGGGAGCAGCGCTCCGTCATCCAACGAAAGGGTCTTGTCAGGAACCACTAAATCGATATCCACTTCCAGTTTCGTTCCCAGCCCGTCACACTCCGGACAGGCTCCAAACGGTGCATTGAAGGAGAACAGACGCGGTTCCAGAGGCGGCAGTGTAAAGCCGCACGCCGGACAGGCATGGTGCTCACTGAACAACACTTCTTCTTCACCGATAATGTCTGCTATGACATAGCCTTCTCCCAGTTGCAGGGCCGCTTCTAATGAATCGAACAGCCGCGTGCGGATGCCTTCTTTTATAGCGATTCGGTCTATGATGACATCGATCGAATGATTGAGATTTTTATCCAGCTCGATTTCCTCATCGATATCGACGAGTTCTCCATCGATTCTCATTCTCACATATCCTTCGCTCTTGATCTTTTCGAGTACTTTTTTATGCTGCCCCTTTTTTTCTTTCACAACAGGGGCAAGGATCTGGAGACGGGTTTTTTCCGGGTATTCCAGAATCCGGTTGACCATCTGTTCGATAGACTGACTTGAAATCACTGTCCCGTCATTCGGACAGATCGGTGTCCCGATCCTGGCATACATGAGTCTTAAAAAGTCATTGATTTCGGTCACGGTCCCGACAGTGGAACGCGGGTTGTTGCTCGTTGTTTTCTGATCGATGGAAATGGCCGGGCTGAGGCCTTCGATACTATCCACATCCGGTTTATCCATCTGACCCAGAAACTGTCTGGCATAAGAAGACAAAGATTCCACATACCGACGCTGTCCTTCAGCGTAGAGGGTATCAAAGGCCAGCGAACTTTTCCCTGAACCGGATAATCCCGTCATAACGACCAGTTTGTCTCTTGGAATTGTTATATCAATATTTTTCAGGTTGTGGGACCGTGCCCCACGCACCTCGATTTTATCATTAGCCATGCTTTCATCCTACCTTTGTTATTCATCTTTTCCGTTCATGAGCTCTTACTCATATTGTAAAGTTTTTGGTTTAGTTATGCGACTATTAGACTTCCACTGACTGTCAAAAGAGAGGAAAGAGTCGCGACTCTTTCCTCTCTTCCATCCTGTATTTTACCATATTCATTCGTCTATTGCGAATGTCTGTTCTATTTTATGAACCTTCAAGATTCCCTGGGTGATTTTCTCCAGTTCAGACTGATTGGTAAATTCTCCTCTTAATAAATCCGGCAGGATCTCTGCCAGAAAATACTGGACGCTTTTCATTTCCTTAAACTTCAGAATGGTATCTAACGATTCCCGGTAAATTTCATTGAACAAAGGCTCCGGGTTCCCTTTTTGTATTTCTCCGAAAGACTCGTAAAGAAGATCGACCTTGTCAGCTACTGACAGGATTTTGCCCTCAAGACTTTCATCTTTGCCTTCTTTCAGACGTTCATGATAGATGGCTTGAAATTCTTCGGGAAACTCCTGTTTTATGAAATGATGGGTCATGGACTCTTCCACATGTGCCAGCCGGTCACGCAGATCGGGATCGGCGTACTTTACAGGTGTTTTGATGTCGCCGATAAATATTTCAGCATAATCATGATTCAGCGCTTTTTCATACAAGGCCTGCCAGTTTACTTCATTGCCCCGGTTTTCTTCGACGGTCCCTAAAAATTGAGCAACTTTTGTCACTTTAAATGAATGCTCTGCGACAGAATGTTCTTCATACTTGAACTTCCCCGGACAGCGGTATATTTTCTCCAGATCACTCAAACTTTTGAAGTATTCATGTATCCCCATCTTGCTCTCCCCTTTTAATTTAAAGTTACCTTATACTATCAAACTTCACTTCCAGTTTTCAACTTTTAATTTTCATCAGTGTTTTTCCTGGATCATAGACGACCTCTATAGTGGAATGATGTACAGCATAATCTGAAAGATCGTCTCTGATCTTATCCTTGATCGTTTCCATGTCGTCCATTCCCTCTAAGGAAGTACTCACCGTAACAGTCATCGCATGTTCTTTTCCGTCTATGGACCAGACATGCAGATGCGAAACATTCGTTACGCCTTTGATAGAAAGGATCGCCTCTTCGATTTTTTCTCTTGATAAATTTTTGGGCGTGGCTTCCAGGAAAATCTCAATGGTCTCTTTGAACAACGGCCAGGTTTTATAAATAATAAAGGAGGCTATCCCGATTGACAGGAGCGGATCCAGAATATTCCAGTCTGTATAGTTTAAAATAATACTCACTGTCAATACCCCTATCCACCCTAACACATCTTCCATCATATGAAGGTTGAGCAGAGACTCGTTATGTGATTCTCCCCGGCTCATCAACCAGGCAGAGAACCCGTTAGCAGCGATAGCGAATAGCGAGAGCCAGAACATGCCTTCATGATTCACTTCTACCGGATCGAGAAGTCGCGGCACTGCCGTAACCAGGATAACGGCCGAACCGCCCAGTAGGATCACTGCCGTCACTAAAGCCCCTAACAAGGAAAAACGCTGATGGCCGAAACTGTACTGGTCATTTGCTTCTTTGGTAGATATCCTTTCAAAATAGGTAGCCAGACCGATAGAGAGCGCATCCCCCAGGTCATGTACAGCATCAGTCATGATGGCGATACTATTGAAAAGGAGACCAAAGACAAATTCAATAGCGGAAAAAGTCAGATTGACTCCAAAAACGATCAGCATTTTTTTTGACGATTCCTGACTCATCATCGACTGCATACCGTGGTGGTGACTATGGTGGTGAGAATGTTCACTATCACTCTTCTCTGCTCTCTCCTCCAAGGGTTTTAAAGTGATTTTTTCGAATTCCAGTACTTTCTTTATCTTTTCCATATCAGCATCTGTTTCATCCACTGTCAACATACTCATATCGTAATCGATTTTTACCTTTGATCGCCCTGTGAACTGATTCAGTTCCTTTTCCAGATCATCTGAGCAGTTACTGCAGTGAAGACCCTTCAATGTGTAGTCTGTCAACCTAATCCCTCTTTTCTTGTACGTGAGACGTTACTTGACTGATCAGTTCCCGAACATGGTCGTCGCTGATCGAATAGATCCGTGTTTTGCCTTCTCTTCGTGACTTCACCAGTCGCGCCGATTTTAATATCTTCAGTTGATGCGAGACAGTCGATTGCTCCAAATTAAGTGTCCGGGCTATAGTATTCACATTCATCTCTGCTAGTGAAAGCTGATAAACGATCGTTAAGCGCGTCGAGTCACTTAATGCTTTAAATAACAGCGATGCGTTTTCCAAAGTATCTTTATCGATCATACTGCTTTTCTCCTTATCATATGTATTTATGTTCATATGTTTATATGTACATAATAACATGCCAGTGACTATAATAAAAGCCCCAGACGAAATCATCCGGGAAGAATTAATCTTCCAGTGATTTCATCTGAGGCAGCTCTATTTATTCAGTAATTAATGTCTTCAAGTGTAACAAGCCCCAAGTCATGAGAGTCTTCCTCGTAAATAGGGGTTTCGGTTATGACTAGTTCACCATCGAGACGTTTCACTTTGAGTTTGCTATAGGAGCGATTATTGAATAAGGATTCTGTGAGATTTTCTGTTGTTGACAAGGGCATCTGATTGGATTCCACCAGTACATCACCGACCTCCAGAGACATTCTTTCTGCCGGACTGTTCGGTCTTACTGCGACGACTCTGAGACCGTCCTGGTCAGGACCGAATTTAAATGCCCATTTCCTTTCACGCTGTCTATGTCTATACATCACATAGATACCGCCGACCAGCAGGACAAGCAGAGCTGCTGCACTCATTTCTTCGATCCAGAAAGTCAAAGCGAATAACACGATACTGAATACACTCAGTACTGAAAACTCTCTAAGTAATGCCTGCTTCGCTTCAGACGGAAGTTGCGCCTGAACGGTATATCTAAATCCTAAGAGGACCGGGATAATCAGAATGGAGTACGTCTGACTTCCAATAGAAAAAACAGGCCACCAGTCGAAAAGAGCCGTGAAGGTATCGCCTGGGACAACCACGGCTAAAGGCATCAGCCATAAGGGTGTCATACGGTACCGGGCAACCAGTTTCCCTCTCTTCGTTTTTAAGAACCTTGGAACGAACTGATTCATATTTCCTTTATAAAGCACGCCGATCGTACTGATGAGAATAAAGACTGTAAACAGATAGATGATCTGGACACTCTCGTAACTCATAGTCGACTGACTGACGATCGGACTGTTCCATCGGTCCAATATCTGCCCGAACAATGAGGCATCAGTAAGGAACATATTCAATAACAGGACAGTTAACCCTGACGCACTGAATGTGAAAACAGGATGGATGAACCGGTAGCCTAACCCGAGAAAAAGGATGGTCACGATCTGATAAATGATCATCCAGTCGATCGTCACCGGCATACCGATAAAAATCGACAGCAGGGAAAGAACGGCACCGGGAACAAGCCCCCATGTAAAGAATCGTTTCATTTCAAAGTTTTCTTTATAAATGGTTGTTCGAAGCTTGCTTCTTGAATATTTAAATCGTCTGGTTTTCGATAAAATCGCTAACACAACACCGATTATAAACGTCGGCTGCAGTACAAATAATAAAAGTGCAAGTAAACTATTTTGAAGCAGTGTCATAGTGTTCATCCCTTCGACTCATAATTAATCTCATTTTATCATATTGAGACGCAACTTACTGTGCTTATAGAAAAAAACTCCTTAGGTGAGCCTGTCGATTCACTTAAGGAGTTACTAATTTAAATTAAGGACGTCCAAAACCGGCCACGTAGCGTGACCAGTAGCCTGTCGTGAACGAAGCAACAGCTACTCCCGTTGAGGTCTGCGCCCCAATGAATTTACCGCCACCTAAATAGATACCGACATGATCGATGTATCCTGACTGATTGAAAAAGATCAAGTCGCCGGGTCTAGCCTCCGACTGGGCCAAGCGTCGGCTCGCACCAAACTGAGCAGCTGCCGTTCGGGGAATACTTTCCCCGGCTTTTCGCAGCGCGAACTGAGTAAAGCCTGAACAGTCAAAACCTGAAGTTGTCGAACCGCCATAAGAATAGCGTACGCCGGTCAAACTATGCGCAGCCCTTACAATGGCGCCTGATGCGGGATCGTTATTCTGGCTTGACGAGGATGATACTGTTTCATCTGTCCCACCTGAGACGGAATCAGTCACGGATTCAGCCGAACGGGCGGAGGTACGGGCTGTCTGAAGAGCCTGCAAACGACGCTCACTCCTCTGCTGCTGTGCAAGATAAGCGGCTCGTTCTTCTTCGACTACGGACTTTTCAGCGGCAATAGCAGCAACTAGACTCTCTTGCTCCAGTCGCTTCTCATCCAGTTCTGCTTTCTTCGTTTCCAGTTCTGCAGCCAGCAGCAGCTGTTCTTCCTTTATCTCAATAGTGCGCTGTTCTTTCTTTCTGACTTCTTCCTGATCTTCTATCTGGCTGGTCATCAATTCATGGTTGGCAGAAAACAAGGTGTTGACGACGCCTAATCGTGCCAGTATGTCCGACAGTGATTCCGCTTCTATCAGAAAGTTCAGTATTTCAGATGAGCGTCCCGACACTTGTACTGACCTTATCTGAGCTTTTAATCTGGTTTCTCTTTGACTGATATGATGAGACAGGACCGCTATCTCTTCTTGTATCCGTTCTAACCCACGGACCGTTTCTTCCATATCATCGACCAACTTTTCAGCCTCTGCTTCTGTTTCTTCAATGACTGTAACGATCGAGGCCAATTCTTCCTGTGCATTTTCTTCACGAGACTCCAGCTCTGTCATCTTTTCTGTATACTCTGCTTCAGAAGGCGTTGCTTCAATCACAGCTGGAGCGACTCCTAATATAATCAAACCTGTGATACTTGTCATAACCCATTTAGATATTGTCTGCTTTCCCACGACTGCGTTCCTCTTCTCTGCTATTGTCTTTAATATGTATAAAAGAGGGACCATGTCCCTCTTTTTGTTAAACTTTTAAGAATTTTCGGATAGATAATGATGAACCGATACTTCCAATGACCACGCCGATAGTTAAAAGCAAGGCGACGATCTGAATCAGGAACGGGTTAGGCGGAAGCAGACCGAAGTAAGTTCCGGACAGATAACCCATCAATGTATCAAATCCACTTAGATACAGATACGAAATGATCGATACCGGGATAAGGGCACCGACAAATCCGATCAGCGCGCCTTCAATAAGGAAGGGCCATCTAATGAACCAGTTTGTTGCTCCAACGAGTTTCATTATCTCGATCTCTGTTCTTCTGGAAAAAATCGTGATCCGTATCGTGTTGGAGATCAGGAATACGGCGGTAAATATCAGTGCAATAATGATCACTGCTCCGATGTTCCTTACAGTTTCCATGATTTCAAACAGACGGTCAGCTTCTGCACCACCATAATTGACATCATCCACGACTGGTCCGATCGCTGCTGCCTCTTCAGCCACTTCTGCGGTGAATTCCGGGGCAGCCGTATTCAAAATAAAGACATCATGAAGCGGATTATCGTCACCCTCGAACAAACCAAATTCTTCACCATAACTACCCATTACATTCTCCAGCTCATCTTCTCTGCTGGAGAATTCGATTTCTTCAATGTTTTCGATTTCTTCAAGGTCGCTCCTCAAAGCTTCCCGTTCCTCTTCTTCTGTCCCTGTTGCCACATAAACTCTGACACTGACGTCTTCTTCCACGTCTGATGCCAGTTTGTTCACGTTCATCAAGAGTGCGATCAGGCTGCCTACAAGTAGTAACGTGATAGCTACGGCACTGACAGCGGCAAACGTCATCCATCCATTACGAATGATACTTTTAAAGGATTCTTTGATATGTCTTCCAGCAGTTCTAATTTTCATAACCGTACTCCCCTCTTTCCTGATCACGGGCTATGCGTCCATTTTCAACAGCCAGTACACGATGTCTTACGCGGTTAACGATTTCACTGTTGTGTGTGGCCATAATGATCGTTGTTCCCTGATTATTGATTTCTTCAAGCAGGTCCATGATACCCCAAGCCGTTTCCGGATCCAGGTTACCTGTGGGTTCATCAGCAATGAGTACGCGCGGCATATTGGCTATCGCTCTGGCTATAGCCACACGCTGCTGTTCTCCGCCGGACAGCTCATTAGGAAACATGCGGGCTTTATGTTTCAAGCCGACCAGGTCCAGAACTTCCAGTGATCTTTTCTGGATCTGTTTAGGGTTTCTATTTACGACCTGCATGGCATATGCGACGTTTTCAAATACTGTTAAACGCGGAAGCAGTTTGAAATCCTGGAAAACCACACCGACGTGTCTTCGAAGATATGGAATTTTCTTGTTCTTTAAATTCATCAAATCAAATTCGCCGACTTTAACTGTCCCTTTAGTAGGCATTTCTTCACGGTAGATCATTTTAATAAAAGTCGATTTACCTGCACCACTTGGACCAACGACATATACGAATTCTCCCTGATCGATCGTGACGTCCAACCCATTGATAGCTGTGATGCCATTGGGATATTTTTTATAGACATTTTTCATCTCTATCATTAAATATATCACCTATCTATTTTTTATTTTATTTCACGCTGGTAAGCAATCTATAATGCATTTCACTTGCTTTTTGTAACCTTACTTAGTATATCATCATTTTATCAGATGTCTGTTTTAATAAAATTACAATTCTGTTTCAAAGCCCGACTCTGTTTTTCAGCTGATTTATACAAATTATTATATGGATAATTTACTGCGCGGACTCTAATTAACGCTCAAATCGTTATAATAACAGTCGGTATCCTCCACATCTCTTCAGATATTTTCATCTATAATAATGCTGCAGAGTCTTTTGTTGAATATTACAGACTTCCGCACAGACCCTTTGTCTATGTCTGAAATGTGACGGAATGTGATTTCCTTCTCAAAAATAATTTTCGTGCTGACGTTATATATTTTTCTACTGTTCATTGATTACAGGAATACTTGATCGACTTGATCTATAGTTGAAGATTTCCATCCGATTTGTGCCGATAGAGTTTAACGGCATTTTCAGTCGCTTTATATTCAGGAAGGTGTTCTGATCCCGTTTAGCGTTTTGTTTCAGCCTTCATGCATTCAGTTCAGTAAATTGTGCCATTAACGTTTCGTCTGTGAAATACTTAAGTTTCTCAAAAGCATCGACCTCTATAGAAAGCGGCCTGTTCCGTTTCACTTTATTTCAGCGGTTCCGGGCTAAACGCAGGAAAGAGGCTGGGGCCTTTTTGTCCCAACCTCTTTCAACTTTTTTTGAAAGCGTATAGTAATAAGTCTGTTTCTACCCTTAAGCTCCGATGGTCAAGGTCCAATGAGTTTAACACAGGACGCCCGAGCGTTCACTCTGAACTCGTGAAGGAACTAACGGTTCATCGTCAATCTTAAATAGGCATCGATGAACGGATCGATATCCCCGTCCATGACTGCATCCACATTACCTGTCTCTTCATCTGTCCGGTGGTCTTTGACCATGGAGTAAGGATGAAACACATAGGATCTGATTTGCGATCCCCAGCCGATTTCTTTCTGTTCACCTCTGATTTCAGCCATTTCCCGTTCTTTCTCTTCGAGTTCTTTCTGATATAGTTTAGCTTTCATCATATTCATTGCCTGCTCTTTATTTGCTGTCTGCGATCGGCCGGCTTGACTGGAAGTCACGAGTCCGGTTTCTTTGTGTGTGATACGCACAGCGGAATCTGTTTTGTTGACATGCTGTCCGCCGGCGCCGCTTGCACGGAACGTATCGACACGGATATCGTCAGGATTGATTTCAATATCGATCTCATCGTTGATCTCAGGGATCACATCGATGGAGACAAATGAGGTGTGACGTCTGCCGCTGGAATCGAAAGGCGAGATACGCACCAGACGATGTACTCCTTTTTCCGCCTTCAGCAATCCATAAGCATTCGTTCCTTTGACCAGTAGGGTGACGCTCTTGATCCCTGCCTCGTCCCCGCTCTGATAATCCAATACTTCATAAGAGAAGCCTCTTTTTTCTATCCATCGGGTATACATGCGGTAGAGCATTTCACCCCAGTCCTGAGATTCTGTCCCACCGGCACCTGGATGCAGTTCTACGATTGCATTATTTTTATCGTAGGGTTCGCTCAAGAGCATATCCAGCTCAAACTGACTGATCGTCTGATCAAGCTCAGATATATTTGCTTCAATTTCAGCACGAACATCTTCATCCTCTTCATCCCGCAGCATATCAAGCAGAATGACCGTCTCTTCAATTATTTCTTCCATTTTATTGAATGTCTGATAGACACCTTTTTTTTCATTGGCTTCTTGAATGATTTTCTGAGCCTTTTCCTGATTATCCCAGAAAGTGGGATCAGCCATCATATGATCGAATTCAGCAATGTCTGTTTCCAGTTTTTCTAAGTCAAAGAGACCCCCTAAAGTCTTCAACTTTTATTCTTGCTTCATTTAATTTATTGGTTATTTCATTTAATTCCATATTGATCCTCCATTTTACATAGCCGAAAAGGAACAGATAAACTATCCGTTCCTTTTTTCGGGTTATTATTATCATTATCCCATGCGTGTATGTGTCTCTTCGTCATGAGAAAATGTTGGTTTTTCTGACTTGCGTTTCACTTGTTTTTTATCACTGCTTGGTGTAGCCTGCTCACGTTGCAGGTTCTGTCTGATCTGAGATTTCATCAACAGACGGGTAACATCGTGTTCAATCTCACCGATCATTTCCTCAAACAGCGTGAAGCCTTCCTGCTGGTATTCAGTCAGCGGGTTGAACTGGCCGTAGGAACGCAGGCCGATCCCCTGCCTTAGCTGATCCATCTGATCGATATGATCTGTCCATTTTCTATCTACGACACGCAGAACCACAACTTTTTCAAATTCAAGAACCTGTTCTTTCCCATTTAACTGAGATGTTTTCTCTTCATAATTGGCCAGTGACAAATCGACGAGAAGTTTTTCGATCTGATCGGCTGATTTGCCTTTAAGATCTTCAACGCTCAAGTCTTCCGGATGCACGAGTGTCGTATGCGCAAAGTCTTCGATATGCTCCAGATTCCATTTTGACGAATCTTCCTGCTGTGTATTCAGCTGGACATAACGCTGGATGGTACGCTTGATCATAGGTACCGTCACGTAATTCAGTGACTCTGTCTCCATAATGATTTCCTGACGCTGAGAATAGATCACTTCACGCTGTTCACGCATCACGTCATCATATTTGAGGACGTTTCGGCGGGTATCATAGTTGTTCCCCTCTACACGTTTCTGGGCAGACTCTACTTGCCGGCTGATCATACGGCTTTGGATAACAGCATCATCTTCAGCGATTTTAAGCTGTTCAAGAACCATTCGGATACGTTCGGAACCGAAGCGTTTCATCAAATCATCTTCCAGTGATAGGTAGAATTGAGAAACACCAGGGTCTCCCTGACGACCGGCTCGTCCTCTTAACTGATTATCGATACGTCTTGATTCATGACGTTCAGTTCCGATAACTGCCAGACCACCCAGCTCTTTCACTCCAGGGCCTAACTTGATATCAGTTCCACGACCAGCCATGTTCGTAGCGATCGTTACAGCTCCGGGCTGACCGGCATTGACGACGATTTCCGCTTCACGGAAGTTGTTTTTCGCATTCAGCACTTCATGAGGGATGCCTTCTTTTTTCAGCAGACCGCTGATCAGTTCGGACGTTTCGACAGCCACAGTCCCCACAAGGATCGGCTGGCCTTTGGCATGACGTTCTTTGATGTCCGTTACCACCGCATTGAATTTACTTTCAAGCGTCGGGTAAAGCAGATCATCACGGTCATCACGGATCAAAGGTCTGTTCGTTGGGATAGCAATAACGTTCATGTTGTAGATTTCTCTGAATTCTTCTTCTTCCGTTTTGGCTGTACCCGTCATTCCGGACAGTTTTTTATACATACGGAAATAGTTCTGGAAGGTGATCGTTGCCATCGTTTTGGATTCTTTCTGGATCTCGACGTTTTCTTTCGCTTCGATCGCCTGATGCAGTCCATCTGAATAGCGGCGGCCTTCCATGATACGGCCGGTAAACTGGTCAACGATTTTAACTGCGTTATCGTCGACGACATAGTCGATATCAAGAAGCATGATGTAGTTGGCACGCAGCGACTGGTCCAGGTGATGCACAAGAGCCTGGTTTCCGATATCATACAAGTTTGCAACGTGGAAAGTACGTTCTGCTTTTTCGATACCTTCTTCCGTCAAGGAAATCGATTTGGATGACAGATCGATCGTGTAGTCTTCTTCTTCTTTCAGACCTTTGACAAAGAAATCACAGCGTGTATAGAAGGACGTGGACTTATTGGCCTGTCCGGATATGATCAGCGGGGTACGGGCTTCGTCGATCAGAATAGAGTCGACCTCATCCAGGATCGCAAAGTTCAAAGGACGCTGAACCATCTGTTCTTTATAGACGACCATGTTATCTCTCAGGTAATCAAAACCTAATTCATTGTTCGTTGAGTAAGTGATGTCGCACAGATAGGCTTCTCTTTTCTCTGCAGATGTTTTCGAATTAAGGTTCAACCCAACAGTCAGACCCATCCATCTGTACAGTTCGCCCATCTCTTCTGCGTCACGTGTAGCCAGATAATCATTGACTGTAACAACGTGTGCGCCTTCGCCGGCGATAGCATTCAGATATACAGGCATCGTAGCTGTCAGGGTCTTCCCTTCACCTGTTTTCATCTCGGAAATATTGCCTTCGTGTAATGAAATCCCACCCATCAGCTGTACTCTAAATGGATACAGTCCAAGCACACGACGCGCCGCTTCTCTCACGGTAGCAAAAGCTTCAACAAGCATATCATCAAGTGTTTCACCTTCAGCATAGCGCTTTTTGAATTCTTCTGTTTTAGCTTTCAACTCATCATCTGTCAAAGCTTCCATTTCACTGCCTAGAGCTTCGATATTATCGGCAATTTTCCCATATCTTCTCAATACTTTTTTATCGTTTTCAAATATCCTCTTTAATAAGTGAGCCATGAATGTAAATCTCCTCTATTGTTTCATTTCTGCTACTATACTTCTCGAATTTCTCATACTGTATTATCATACCATTATTAAAGGTCAAATAAAAGGCCTCATAATACATATATACCGGAAGTGATCAGAACTCATTTCTCCTCACTGAAAGAAGCAGAAAGGGTTTCCAACTGAGAGGGATGTTGTGTTAAGATTAACTCATAATACTATCGAGGTGAACAGCGATGCAGCGCTTATTTTTTGTCCGACACGGGAAAACAGAATTGAATCTGGGGAATTATGTTCAAGGGGGAGGCATCGATTCTCCCTTGCTTGAAGAAAGTCTGAGAGATGCTGAAAAAACAGGGAAATACTTGAATACTGAACACATCGAGCACGTGATCGTCAGTCCACAGCAGCGCGCCGTACAAACCGCCGAACTGATCACGAATAAATTTACTTCTTCTTATACCGTAGACTTCGTTGAGGGGTTCAAAGAAATGATGTATGGGACCTGGGAAGGGCTGCGTATTTCAGATGTGGAGAAAAACTATCCGACCCTTTTTCATCATTTGAGGAACCAGCCGGAGTTATATGATCCAAAGGACATCAAGGGCGAGACATACGAACAACTGACAACCAGAGGCAGACAAACCATTCTGGACGCCGTTTCTGAGTATCCTGGTGAAGACATCCTCTTTGTGGGACACAGTATTCTGATCATGTGTACGGTGCTGTCTTTATTGGGGAAAGGTGTAGAGGATTACCGGTCGTTTACGCCATTGGATAACACCAGCATCACCCTCCTGCATTATGAAGACCAGCATTTCACTTTGGAAAAATGGAACAGCACGGAACACTTGTAAAAAGAAATTGGATGAATGCAGAAAAGCAACGAGACCGGGTTAGAAACTCCCGGTCTCGTTGCTTTTTTTAAATTCTTAAAGAACCAGAACATTCTTTTGCATTTTTCACTGCATGACAACCACTTCTCAGTGAATCACTGTATCAACTGATCACTAAAAGGGTATTGAGACTATTTTCTGGAAAATTGCGGTGTGAACTTGTCGCTAAATGGCTTTTGAGACAACTTCCTGAAAATCACTACCGCAACTGGTCGCTAAACCGCTTTTGAGACTACTTCTAATGAAAGGACGTCGTTGAACTGGTCACAATACTGCGGGATGAATGCTTTACCTTGACTAAACTCAGAAAAGAGAAGGCGGGACTTTTGTCCCACCTTCTCTTCTCACCTATCAGTAAAAATACCGCTGATTAATGACGGTCTAGTCTGTTTCGATCAATCCATATTTTCCGTCGTTACGTTTATAGACAATGCTTGTTCCATTAGTATCCGCGTCTTCAAAGATAAAGAAGTTGTGTCCAAGCATATCCATCTGCAGGACGGCTTCTTCTGCATCCATTGGCTTAAGGCTCAAACGTTTTGTTCGGACGATCGCTGCACTTAACTCTTCATCATCTTCTTCAATGTTCAGATCAGCCCACAAATCATTATCCACAGGCTGTGGTGCATCGACGCCTTGTGAACGGCGGTTTTTGCGGTTGATTTTTGTTTTATATTTTCTCATTTGACGTTCCAGTTTATCGACGACCAAATCGACGCTTCCATATAAATCTGGGGAAGTTTCCTCTGCACGTAAAACAACGTAGGGCAGCGGGATAGTGACTTCAACTTTCGCCGTTTTATCAGAGTAGGTTTTTAAATTAACATGTGCATTGGCTTCCGGCACATCGTTAAAATATTTCTCGATCTTTCCGACTTTCTTTTCTACGTACTCTCTTATGGCTTGAGTCACCTCAATGTTTTCTCCTCTAACATTGTATCTAAGCATAATGCTTCACCCTTCCAAATCTAGTATAGTCTCCATCATAACACAATGACCGAGGCCATCTCTAAGCAAAACTATTATGTTTGCTTAAGTTCAGTATACATGATAGCGTTTGCTTTCTCAATCAAAGCACACTTTTTCAAAGGACTAAAATCATCTGAACAATGAGAAGGTCTGGATGCGCCCCGGCAATGCGCTTTTCAGCGCGTCCGCTGCATGAAACAGTGTCCGGCCCGTTGTATATAAATCATCCACCAGAATGACTGAGGCACCTTCAAGTCTGGATACTGCAGGATATTCCAAGGTAAATGGCTGAGTCATGCGCAGTCTTTCCCGTCTGTTTTTTCTGGCCTGTTTCTCTCCTTCCCCTACGTTATTCAGAGCTTTCACATAAGGCAGCCCGGCGCTTTCCAGCAGCAGCTCTACCTGATTGAAGCCTCTCGCTGCCTGGCTCTGCTCAGTAATAGGGATCGGTACAAGAACAGAATGTTCCAGCACCGGCCTGAAATAGCCCTTCAGTTCATCGGCAAAGAGCAGGGAGAGTTCGCAGTCGCCCATGATCTTATACTTTTCCATGTAATCTCTCGCAAAGGCGTTATAATAAAATAGACTTTTATGCATGAACGGGTAGTCCGGATACCGTTCCTGCCAGTTCTGACAGTCTTCACACTGAGCTTTGTCCGAAATCTTACAGCACCTGGCACATTTTAGGGCGGAGTCAGCAACGGCCGCCAGAAGCCCGTTGCATAACCGGCATAAACGCTTTTCAGATGGTTTTTCGAAAAAAAGCTGAGAAAATGTCATCGGCATGTCGACCGTTCCCTGACACCACAGGCATCTGCTCATCTTATCAACCCTCGACGGCGTGCCAGGTGATTCATTCTTTTGATCTGTTTCACCGCCGCTTTCATCGCTTTCGTCCAGCCATGGTGATAAAAAGTGACCTTCCCATCTGGATGATTTTTTGACCGACCGGCTCTCCCTGCGATCTGCACTAAAGCGGCTTCAGTAAACACGGCATGATCCGCTTCCCAGACGAGGACATCGATGTTTTCAAACGTCACTCCTCGTTCCAGGATCGTTGTGGTCACAAGAAATATCAGTTCCCCGTCACGCATCTTCTTTACTTTTTCTTTACGCAGGATATCTCTGGAATGGACGCATTCAAAAGAAACTTCAGAGAAAATGCTCTTCAAGATCGGTTCCAGTTTTCCCATTAACGCTATGGTCGGCAGAAACAGGAGGAATGTCTGCTTCTGGTCGACTAGCTGCTGCATGTGTCGGATAAGCACTGTTTTTTCAGCCTGACTCTCATTCACTAAAGTACTCTTATGATACACGCCTTCGGGGACCGGCAAGGCAAAGCCGTGGTAGCGGGCAGGCAGAATCACGGCCTTTATCTCCCCGCTGCTAATCCGCTTCTGCATACACCTGTCCGGCGTAGCCGTCAAGTGTATCAGACAGGACGGTTTCCTGCGTGCCTTGTCTGCTGCAAAGAGAAGAGCCTGGTTCAGATGATAGGGGAATGCATCCACTTCATCGATGATCAGGACGTCGAAGGCATCATCGAACCGATAGAGTTGATGCGTCGTGGCGATGACAAGCTGCGTATACCTATAGCTCTCTTCTGCGCCACCGTATAAAACGGCAAGAGGCACATCAGGAAAGGCATCATGGATACGCGGCGCCAGTTCAAGACACACATCGACCCGGGGCGAGGCTATGCAGACACGCTTGTTGTCTTCAAGTGCCTCTTGAATGCCTCGAAACAGCATCTCTGTTTTTCCGGCTCCGGCGACCGCCCAGAGGATCGTTTCTGTGTAGGCGAGGATACTCTCAATAACCTGTGAGGATGCCTCACTCTGCTGAGCCGACAGCTGTCCTTCCCACTTCAGACACGGTTTGTCGAATGATACAAACTGACGGGGATCCGTCAGCGTGTATAACATAGCGCACTCTCTTACTTTCCCCAAACCGATGCATTCCCGACAATACAAACAGGTCCCTCCGCATGTGCAGGGATACCTCCTGCTCACCGTAGAAACTGAGGCACACCGGGCGCAGACTTTTTCGCCATTAACAGTGACAAATGCCGGGGCCTTTTTAAGCTTGCCAGTGATTTCTTCGGTCAGCTTAAAAGGCAGCTCTTCTTTCAGCAGACTTCGGCCGTAAAACAGTGAGTAATCGATCATATCCTTCATCCTTCTAAAAGTTAGTTACTATTAATATTACCTTTTCAGTTAAAAAATGATTTTTTTAATGAAAATAAAAAAAGCACCAGAAATCTGGTGCTTTTACTAAACATTATAGTATAATAGCTTGTTAGAGTCTTTCAATGTCGATAGTCCATGACATCCCTACAGCACCTTCTCCAGTGTGTACGCCAACGACGGGCCCCAGGAAACTGGATATAAACCGTACGTCTGGAAACTTGTCTTCCATCTGTTCTTTAAATGCCTGAGCTTCGTCTTCAGCATAGGCATGCACGACTGTGGCAACGAGCGGATAGTCCTTTTCCTTAACTGATTCTGCTAAAAGTGATTCGATCTTTTTCAAGGCTTTCTTTTTCGTTCTGATCTTATCGTAGGCAATGATCTCGCCACCTCTGAACGTCAACACAGGCTTGATTTTCAGTGCTGTCGCTACCCCACCGGCTGCCCGGGACAATCTTCCGCCCTTGATCAGGTTGGTCAGGTCGTCGACAATAAAGTAGATTTTTGTTTCCTGTTTGATCTTATCCAGCTGTTCGATGATCTCATTCACCGAGTGGCCCTCTTTAGCCAGTTTGGCAGCGGCTCTGACAAGATACGCTTGTCCTGCAGCAGCCATCTCAGAATCATATGGATACACATTGATGTTATCCATTGTCTGAACGACACTGTAGGCATTCTGAAAAGTTCCGGAAATACGGCTGGACAAATGTATGCTGATGACCGCATCATAATCCTTTTCCAGTTCCTGATAAAGTGCCGTCAGATCCCCCACAGTGGGTTGAGAACTTGTCGGAAGCTGTTCCGATTCTCTTACTTTTTCAAAGAAAGCATCGGATGTGATATCCACTTCTTCTTTGAAGACCTCATTCTTAAAAATGACAGATAAGGGGACGAAATAAATATTATCCTGTTCATATTCTTCCTTATTTAAGTAAGCTGTACTATCTGTTACAATAGCTATACGCATTTTTTCACCTCGCTTTCATGAGAGTTGACCTGGTAATCACCTTTACACTATAGCATGTTTCTTATTGTACGCCAACATAAAGACTAATTGAAAGGGACGATAAAGTGAAAAATTATCGAACAATTAAAGAATACGGTTCCCATGAAATAAACATAAAGAAATCCCGCTTCATTTGTACACTTAAACGTACTGACTCAGAAGATGCTGCTCAGGCTTTTATCGAAAAAATGAAAAAGGAACACTGGAAAGCCAACCATAACTGTTCAGCTTATTTGATCGGAGATACCGGTCAGATCCAGCGCGCTTCCGATGACGGGGAGCCCAGCGGCACTGCCGGTGTTCCTATACTGGAAGTGCTGAAAAAAAGACAGATCCAGAATGTGACAGCTGTGGTGACCCGTTATTTCGGCGGGACTAAACTGGGTGCCGGCGGACTGATACGGGCATATGGACAAGCGACAAGCGAGGCGCTTGATCATGTCGGGCTCATTGAGAAACAGCTGCAGCAGTTTATCGCGCTGACTGTCTCTTATCCTATGAGCGGAAAACTCCAGAACACCCTTGAGGAATCTGTTTATACTATCCACTCTACAGACTATGCAGCTGATGTGACCTTTCATTGTCTGATCCCGATAAAAAAAACAGAGGCCTTTAAAAGCGAAGTCATCGACTGGACGAACGGCACTGCCGAGTTTGAAGTCGGTGCAAAAGCTTGGATCGAAGTCGCTGTCGAAGAATAAAGAAGAAGTGACAGAAGCCCAGTCTATGGGGGCTTCACGGCTGTTTATTCGCTGATCCGGACCAAAAATCAGACCTGCCTGTCCTTAAACAGGATATGACTCATGTCAGCCTGTTTATATTTACAGTTTTTCCTCATGCATTGACATGTGTGAGCTTTACCATAATAATAGTAATGAATAATCAGGTGTTTCAACTTATCTTAAAGGAGTAACTCTAGTGTCTAAACATAATAATCAGTCTCAGTCATCACGTAGCTATACCAAGAGTCAAAAGAAGAAAAGAAATGAACGGATCATTTTAAGCATTCTGATCCCCCTCTTTACGATTATCCTCATAGGGGCTGTCTATCTTGCCAAGCTTTTTGCTACCGTAGAGAATGAAATCGAAGCGTCGTTTGCAGAAATCGAACGTCAGGAAGCCGTTGAAAAAGTCAACCCCATCGACGAACCGGTCTCTATCCTGTTCCTTGGCGTCGATAATAATGAAGATCGGCAGCTTGGGTCCACGCGTGCCGACTCGATCATTTATGCGACGCTCAATCCGACAACACATGAGATGAACATGGTTTCCATCCCTAGAGATACTTTTGTCCCCATCATTAACAAAGGAACGACCCTGAGGTATGACCGGATCAATTCCGCCTATGCTGTCGGAGAAGAAAGTGCCATGGTGCAGACGGTGGAAGAATGGCTTGATGTGCCGATTCATTATTATGCGACGTTCAATTTTGCAGCGTTTCTGGATATCATCGATGAACTGGGCGGCATAGAAATAAATGTCCCGATAGCTATCGACGAAATGAATTCTGATGATCAGATGGGCGCCATCACGCTTGAACCCGGGTATCAGACATTGACCGGCGAAGAAGCCCTGGCACTGGCCCGGACCCGCAAAATCGACAATGATGTGAAACGGGGCGAACGTCAGCAGTTGATCATTGAAGCCATCATTCGAAAAGCGTTGAAGGCTGGATCCATCACGAAATATACCGGCATTGCTGAAACAGTCGGAAGCAATATGAAGACAAACATGCGCATGCGCGACATGACAGCCATTGCCCAAACGGGACTGAATGATTCTTTTTCCATTTCGACACATATTTTTGAGTGGTCAAGCTTTACCGAACGCGGAATGGATCTCGTTAAGATCCAGCCGGACAGTTTCGAGGCCATTCAGAGCAAGCTCAAAAGTTCCCTGAACAGAACGCAGGAGATATCCAGTTCGGCAAAATTGGATGACGCTTCTGCCGCCAGCACGAACAGCAAGAAAAAATAAATAGAGACCTCTCGCATCGTCAGCAAGACGAAATCCGGGAGGTCTCTTTTTTATTACTTGTTCAGCTTACGGGCAAACTTTTTTAACTTATCAAGGATCGGTCGCCTGTCCTCTTTCACCAGACCAATGATTTCCACAAAGAGAAGGACACCGACGATCACAAATACTGTTAACAAAACAGAACCGATCAGGGTAGAAAAATTATAAAGCAGGGCAATGATCGAAAAAATGGCAGAAACAGAATAAATGGCCAGGACCGCCTGTCTGTGAGAGAGCCCGAGCGTCATCAGACGGTGGTGGATGTGACTCTTGTCAGCTGCGACAATGGACTGCTTGTTCACTTTTCTTCGAATCATGGCAAACAGGGTGTCCGTAATAGGGATCCCCATGATCACTATAGGCAGGACCAGTGAAATCAGTGTCGCATTTTTCAATCCCTGCAGAGAAAAGACCCCGATCATAAAACCTAAAAACAGGGCACCTGTATCTCCCAGAAAAACACTGGCAGGATGAAAATTATACGGCCAGAAACCGGCAATAGCCGCTACTAGAATAAAAATCATGATCGAGACCGAAACCTCTTCAATGGTCAGAAAGAAAAAACCGATGATCCCCATCGTCGTTAAGGCAATCATTGATATCCCGCTGGCCAGACCGTCCAGTCCATCGACCAGATTGATGGCATTCGTAAAGCCGACGATCCACAGGACAGTCAGCGGAAACTGCAGGGCACCGAATGACAGGGTACCGAAATAAGGAAAAGTCATGGTCTGCAGCGCCATGTCACCATAAAAGTAAATCACGACTGCAGCTGAAATAATACCGAGTAGTTTTATGACGGGAGACAATTCAAATAAGTCGTCAAAAATCCCTGTAAGCACGATAAGTGACGATGCTGTAAACAAGGGGATCAGCTGCCTGTCCGGTATGGGAAGCAGAAAGAAAGCAGCCAGATAGAAGGAGACATAAATGGTTACCCCTCCCATCGTCGGCATTCTTTTTTCATGGATCCTTCGTGCTCTAGGTTCAGGTTCATCAATGATCCCCCATCTGTGTGCCAGTCGAGTGTAGATCGGCGTCAGGATCAGGGATGTGATCAGAGTAAAAATACTTACGAGAAGTACGACAAACATATCAAACATAATCATTCTCTTTTCATGCTGTTTTGCACTCATTATAGCATTTCCGAGCGGAAAAACCCACGTTTTTAATCTTGGGATGATAGCTCGGCAGGGATGAGGGCTTGCTTTTGCGAACTCGAAAGCCCTGTGACACTTAGACATATTTTTTGAGTATGTTTGTTAAGCGTATTCACATATACACACATGGTATTATCGATACATGGAAAACTATCGTAGAAACAAAACAACCGTCAGCCTCATTAACTATCATTTTGTATTTTGTCCTCGATACAGACGAAAGATTTTCTTGAACCCCTCTCTCGGAGAACGGTTCAAGGAATTGATTCAAGAGATTTGTGATGATCAGGGCTTCCACATCTTCGCTTTAGAAACGGATGAAGACCACGTTCATTTGTTCTTATATACGCTACTTTCTTTCAGTCCTGCGGATATCATGGCGAAAATAAAAGGAGGGACATCAAAAATCATCCGTGACGAGTTCTCCGAGCTGAAAGCCATGCCAAGCTTGTGGACGCGTTCCTATTTCGTATCCACCGCAGAAAATGTGTCGAGCCAAACCATCAAACCATATGTTGAATCCCAAAAGACAAGGAGTTGATTCCCATGTCTCAACCCATTACGGTAAAAATCAAGTTGCTGCCAACGAAAGAACAAGAAGCAATTTTGACTCGAATGAGTGACGAGTATATTTCGACCATCAACTCCCTCGTAGCGGAAATGGTGGAAGAAAGGAAACCTACCCGCAAAACGAGTAAAGATATGGATGCTTTTTTACCCAGCGCTGTAAAATCTCAAGCTGTCTTAGATGCAAAGAGTGTTTTTAAGAAAGCGAAGAAAACGAATTTTGAAACAGTGCCTCTTCTGAAAAAACATCATTGCGTTTGGAACAACCAAAACTACTCCTTCGATTTCCACCACATTTCAATGCCAATCATGATTAATGGGGGAGCTAAGAAAACACCTATTAGAGCCTTGTTGGTTGACAAGAAGAACAGGAATGTTGATTTACTGAAACATAAACTCGGAACACTCCGTATCACCAAAAAGTCAAATAAGTGGCTTGCACAAATCGCTGTCACGATCTCTACTGACAAGAAAACAGGAACGAAAGTCATGGGTGTGGATTTAGGACTTAAAGTACCCGCTTTTGCAATCACTGATGACGAACACGTACGCTTTTTCGGTAATGGAAGACAAAACAAGTACATGAAACGGAAGTTTCGTTCAGAGCGAAAAGCACTGGGCAAACGAAAAAAATTGAATGGCATCCGCAATTCAAAAGACAAAGAACAACGATGGATGAAAGACCACGATCACAAGGTCAGCCGTGCAATTGTTGATTTTGCAAAAGGCAACCACATTTCTGTCATTCGCTTGGAAAAACTGGCGAACATCCGGCAGACGGCAAGAACAAGCCGTAAAAACGAAAAGAACTTGCACACATGGTCGTTCTACCGACTGGCAACATTCATTGAATACAAAGCAACACTGGAAGGCATCCAAGTCGAGTATGTGAACCCTGCCCATACAAGCCAAACCTGCCCGAACTGTTCAGAAAGGAACAAAGCGAGAGACCGAAAGTATCAGTGCAGTTGTGGATTTGAAAAACACAGGGATGTCGTCGGTGCAATGAATATTCGCTATGCACCTGTGGTTGATGGTTACAGTCAACCAGCCTAAGATGCTATAGGCACTCTCTTAGGAGGGGCAATGAGATGCCCTCACCTTGAGGCTTGAACAAGACAGAAATGGACTGCGTTTGCACAAGCACTCAAGAATCCCACCCGTCAAACCGAAAGGTTAGGGCTTGCGGCTTTATCCGTGGGAATCTCAAAGCATTCTGAACTTTTAAAATACAATTGCAATCACCCCCTAACTAGATTAAACTAATAAGAAGATGGTACTGCCTATTTATCCTTTAGAAAAGAGGTCCACATGAGATCAGATAAACACGTTAAACAAGAACAAAAAGTAAAAAGGTTAAAGCGCATCGCGCTCGGTTTAGGTCTGCTCATCATTCTCATCCTTGGTATGCTTGCGGGGTACTACGCAAATGAAGTGAGGGAATTTCTAAGCGATGTCAACGAAGAGACACCAGAAGAATTGAGAGACACCAGCGAACAGGATAAATCGCTGCGTGAACTCCATCCGATTTCCTTCCTCATTTTAGGACTGGATGCAGAAGGCGCAGGGGCGTCGAGACGTTCAGACTCCATCATGGTTGCCACGGTCAATCCTGAAAAAGAATCGACAAAAATAATCTCTATCCCAAGGGACACCCTGATCACCCTGCCGAACAGTAACACTCAGGAAAAATTCAATGCGGTATATCCTGAAGTGGGCATAACAGGACTGATCGATTTTGTAGAAGATTACTTGACGATCCCCATTTCATTTTATGCGACGCTGAATTTCGAAGGACTCGTCGATCTGGTGGATGCTGTTGGCGGGATCACCGTCGATGCTCCCTTCGCTTTCACAGTACAGGACAGTGAAGAGACTGCGGATGCCATCGTCATCGAAGAAGGTGTGCAGGAACTTAACGGCGAAGAAGCACTAGGATACGCCCGGATGAGAAAACAGGACCCCAGAGGTGACTTTGGAAGACAGGAACGGCAGCGTGAAGTCATTGCAGCCGTTATTGACGAATTAGTCTCGGTCAACTCTGTCACGAATTTCACCAATATCCTGGATGCGATCCGTCCGAATCTGCAGACGAACATGTCTGGACAGCAGATGATCACAGTAGCAACGAATTACAGACCGGCAGCGAACACTATTGAATCCGTCACACTTTCAGGTGAAGCCTCATACGAATATATCGAGCGATACAACCAGGACCTGTACGTCTGGAACCCTTATGATGACTCACTGGAAGAGGCACGCAGCACCTTGCGTACACACCTTGAACTGGATTCAGGAACAGATGTAGAAGATGTAGAAAATCCGGATGATCTATCGGGCGATGAATAATAAAAAAAAAGTCACTTTTCTTAAAAGAACTGCATGTCGGCAACTACCCGGCAGGTCAGTTCTCAAAGAAAAGTGACTTTTTTCAATTACTCTTCGCTTCTATAAAAAATTCGTAGCGTGAACCCACGTACTGGGCTCTTACATATTCAAAGGGATCGTCTTCCTGTGTGTAGCTGACTTGCTTCAATCTGAGGATCGGGGACTCTCTTTTCACCTGCAGCATTTCAGCTACCTGTTCAGAAGCCCATGTAGCCGAAATGACCTGCTCAGCTCGGGCAACATGGTAGCCGATGTCAGAAAGGGACTGGTAGAGGTGCTGTTTCAGTTCATCCTTGCTGATATTGCTTACAATATGATGTGGGATCGTTGCCACCTCAAAACATATCGGTTCCTCATCTGCATAGCGTATACGTTCCATGACCAGGACTTCTTCGTTCTGACCGATCTGAAGTTTCTCCGCTTCACTCTCACTTGCCGATTTAGTATAAAAAGACATCAGTTTACTTGAAGGGGTTTTTCCAAGCTTTTCGATCGTTTCAGTAAAACTCGGGATGCCGCTCAGTTTTTCCCGCACTTTATCAGAGGCCACAAATGTCCCGGCCCCCTGTTTTCTTTCCAGCATCCCTTCTTCCACCAGGGAACTCACCGCCTGCCTTGCTGTCATGCGACTGACATTGAACTCAGCTGCCAGCGCCCGTTCAGAAGGGATCTTCTGTCCCTTGCTCCAATCATTTGACAACACTTTCTTTCTCAGTTCATTATGCATTGCAATATATACAGGTACTTTTTTTGACATGGTCTGTCCTTTCTTAAACGAATTGACGGGCCGCTTATAACCGGCTTGCAGCCTCTTCATCCACGACAATGACGACATCCGGATGATTCTGCAGAATACTGGCCGGGACATCCTCCGTTACCGGACCATTCACGGCCTTGTCAATGGCTTCCGCTTTATTTTCCCCATAAGCCATGAGGATGATTTTTTTAGCTGCCATTATCGAGGCGATACCCATGGAATAGGCGTGTCCAGGTACTTCGTCCTCAGAGTCAAAGTTACGTTTGTTCGCTTGAATGGTATCTTCAGTCAGCTTGACTTTATGAGTTTTGGTACCAAAAGGCGTGCCAGGTTCGTTAAAACCGATATGGGCATTTGTTCCGATGCCTAAGATCTGAACATCGATGGGGTGCTCCTCGAGAATTTTGTCGTACCTTTCGACTTCGACTTCTTCCTTAGCTGTGCCATCTGGTATATACGTGGCTTTAAAGGGCTTGGAATCAAATAAATGTTCCTGCATGAAGGAATGATAACTTTGAGGATGATCGGACGCTAATCCAATATATTCATCAAGGTTTACGGCAATCTTGTCAGAAAAATCCAGATCGCTTTCTCTCAGTTCTTTGTACAGCGTTTCCGGGGTGCTGCCAGTTGCCAGACCGAATACTTCAGCGTCTTCTTCCAGTGCCTCTTTTATTAGCCGGTAAGCAACTTTTCCGCCCTCTTTTTTATTTTTCACGACTTCGATCCTAATGTCGGACGAATTAGTTGAATGCATTGATTTTTCCTCCTAAAATAGTCTGTTTCAACATATGGTCATTGTCCAAAACGACCATATCCGCATCAAACCTCGGTTTTAGTTCTCCTTTGGAAGATAGACTGAACTCTCTGGCCTGATTAGTTGAACTCATTTTTACGGCTTCCTGCATGGAACATCCGGTAAAAGCCAGCATATTTCTGAAAGCATCGATAAATGTCAAAACACTTCCGGCAAGCGAACCATTGCTCAGTCGGGCCTGTTTGTCTTTCACGATCACTTTCTGTCCGCCTAATTCACTTTCACCCTCCGGACTGCCTTTAGCGCGCATCGAATCAGTGATCAGAGCGATCCCATCGGCGCCTTTGGCTTTATAGGCAAGTTTGACCATCTCTTTTGAGATATGGAAACCGTCGACGATCATTTCAACCGTCACACCGTCTTCCAGCAAGCCAAAACCGCTTACCCCTATTTCTCTGTGATGCAGACCCAACTGGCCGTTGAACAGGTGGGTGACATGGGTGGCTCCTGATGCTTTCAGCTGTGCGTATGTTGCACCTGAATGACCTGCAGACAGGATGATGTCATTCTCCCGGCAGTATGATTCAAACTCTTTTACATCCCCTGTTTCTGGCGCATAGGTGATGAGACGGATACGTTCACCGCTGAGTGTCTGCCATTTTTTTAGCGTGTCGAGTTGTGCAGGACGGATGAATGCTTCCGGTTGAGCACCTTTGAAAGCCTTAGAAATAAAAGGGCCTTCAACGTGGATCCCCTGGATCATCGGATTCAGTTCAGCTGCTTCATTGATTGCTTTCAGAGAAGCTTCGATATTTTCATCAGACTGTGTCATCGTTGTTGGAAAATAGGAGGTGATGCCTTCCTCCAGCATTCTATAGGTCATGTCACTGATTTTCTCTGGGTCAGCGTCCATGTTGTCCATACCATAGCCGCCATGACTGTGCACGTCGATAAATCCCGGCATGACATAATGCCCTGTTAAATCAGACTCCTCTTCGTCCGTCTGCTTCACGTAATGCTCCATTTTACCAACACCAATGATCTCATTGGTGAATCGGATATAGCCTTTTTCGATCTCTCCTTCACCCGTGAATATATGAGCGTTGATGTATACTTTTTGCAAAAGTGTTCCTCCTTTTAATTATCACCCTGACAGTCAGTCGTTCACACACGAAAGGCCTCCATACTCTTTTGAAGAGTACAGAGACGGGCTGCCTATTTCCAGAAATCGTCAAAAACCGTAACGGGCAGATGACGCTTATGACGAGTCTGCAGATACCATTGTTCTATTTTTTCTGCAGATTCCTTTGATATTTCTTTACCTTCCAGATAATCGTCGATTTCATCATAGGTCACTCCCAAAGCGACTTCATCAGCAATGCCCGGTTTATCACTCTCCAGGTCGGCTGTCGGCACTTTTTCAACTAAGTGTTCCGGTGCCTCCAGCTCTTTCAGCAGTTGTTTCCCCTGCCGCTTATTCAATCTGAACAGCGGGTTGATATCTGTGCCGCCATCACCGAATTTCGTGTAGAATCCAGTCACCGCTTCAGCAGAATGGTCGGTTCCCAGGACCACCCCACTTGTGTCTCCGGCTATGGCATATTGTATGATCATCCGTTCTCTGGCTTTGATGTTTCCTTTATTAAAATCGCTCAGAGTAAGCAGATTCGCTGCAATGCTTTTTTCTGTTGCATCGACAGATGGCTTGACGTCTACACGCATCACTTTATCCGGCTGTATCCACTCGATCGCATCCATTGCATCCGATTCATCTGCCTGCACACCGTACGGCAGCCGTACAGCTATGAACAGATAATCTTCGCGGCCTGTCTCTGCCCGCAGTTCTTCGACAGCCATTTGAGCCAGTTTCCCGAGCAGGGTGGAATCCTGTCCGCCGGAGACCCCAAGAACGAATGACTTAAGAAACGGATGCTTCTCCATGTATGCTTTCATAAAATCGATCGAGCGGCGGATCTCTTTTTCAGGGTCAATAGTCGGTGACACCCTCATTTCTTCTACTATCTTTTTCTGTAAATCAGACATCATATCTTATCTACTCTCCTCTATAAATTGGCATTCGGTTTCAAGATTTAAAAATCGACTGATTTGCCGGCTTGTCTTTAGCTATTTCTTTGAACAATTTGATCGTTTCCACTTTTGCATCGTAGAGTTTCTGAGACAAATCTACAGGATACGGTTCCGGATTTAACAGGCGCTTGTGTTCTTCCCACTGCTCTGAAAGGCTCTCTTTAGCATAGGCCTTGATTGCTTCAAGCGAAGGCATCTCATAGACGAGTTTTCCGTTGACAATAATGTCGTGCAGCAGCGGACGTGCCTGAAAATCATCCAGCGTTTTGTTAATATAGGTGTATTGTGGATGGAACATGAATAACTCATCTTGTTCATCGGGTCTTTCTTCATAAAGGGTGATATAATCCCCTTCAGGTTTTTTGTTGTCATGGGAACGGATCCGCCAGACTTGCTTTTTCCCGGGGGTCGTGATTTTAGACGCGTTAGCTGTCAGTTTCAGTGTCGGGTACATTTCCTGATCTTTTCCTTCCACAGAAACGATCTTATATACTGCCCCGAGAGCCGGCTGGTCAAATGCCGTGATCATCTTAGTTCCTACTCCCCAGACATCGATCTTGGCGCCCTGCATCTTCAGATTTAAAATCGTTTCGGCATTCAAATCATTGGAAACATAAATTTTTGCATCAGGATAACCCGCTTCATCGAGCTGCTGCCGCACACGTTTTGAAAGGTAGGACAGATCCCCCGAATCGAGCCTTACGCCCAGGAAGTTGATTTTATCTCCCATTTCATTGGCCACGCGTATGGCATTTGGAACGCCTGAATCCAAGGTGTGATAGGTATCCACTAAAAAGACGCAGTCCTTATGTGTCTCAGCGTAGGCTTTAAATGCCTGGTACTCATCCCTGTAAGCCTGAACAAGGGCGTGGGCATGGGTACCGGAAGCCGGTATACCGAATATTTTTCCAGCTCTGGTATTGCTGGTAGCATCACAGCCGCCTATATATGTCGCCCGAGCCCCCCAGAGTGCCGCATCAAATTCCTGGGCACGTCTGGCTCCAAATTCAAGCACAGGATCCTCTCCAGCTGCACTCTTGATTTGAGAGGCTTTCGTGGCAATGAGTGTCTGAAAATTGATGATATTGAGCAAAGCTGTTTCTATCAGCTGGCAATCAGCGATAGGACCTTCGACCTGGATCAGCGGTTCGTCAGCGAAAGCCACTTCTCCTTCTTTAAATGCCCGGATCGTTCCTTTAAATTTCCAGTTCTCTAAGTACGTTAAAAAGTCTTCAGGGAAGTCTTTCACTTCTCTTAAATAAGTGATATCCGACTCACTGAACGAAAGATTCATAATATAATCCACGACTCTTTCCAGTCCGGCAAATATGGTATAGCCTATTCCGAAAGGGTTATTCCGGTAATACACTTCAAAAACAGCCGTATTTAAATGGTTCCCCTTTTTCCAGTATGTGTATATCATGTTCAGTTCATAGAAATCGGTATGCAATGCCATGCTGTCATCTGCATAGGTCTGTAACATCTTTTTTTCCTCCTCGAATATAAGGTATCTCTGTATTGAAGTATATCATAATTCCGCCTTTCCTGCGTCGATTCTGGCCGAAGTATGCGCATACAAAACATATAAAAACAAAACACCGAAAATAGAAACTTTCTCTATTTTCAGTGTTTTGTCATGATTTCATTATAAAAAGCGAGAACAGACCGTGATTGTTTCTCGATCGAATAACGGGAGGCGAAGGTACGCAGGCGGTCCCCTTTACTCTTTAACTTATTTTGTTTCCAAAGTGCGTGAGCTTCTGTCAAAGCCTTCTTCAACGCTTCCGGGTCAGCTGGAGATACGATCCAGCCCATACTGGAATCCCGGATCACTTCTCTGACATCGCCCACATCGGTCGCGATCGCCGGTATTTTTTCATCCGCGGCTTCCAGCAGGATCATCGGAAAGCCCTCACTCAAAGACGGCAGGACAAACACATCGGCCTGGCGTAATTCTTTCCTTATATCCGATTCAGACAGCCACCCTTTGAAATCCAGTTGAGGCATCAGCTTGTAGGCTTCCCCTTTTCTTTTTAATACATCCATTTGTTCACCGTCTCCACAAATGACCCACTGCCAGTCCTGTTCCTCGAACGCATGAAGAGCATCCATCAGAACAGCATAACCCTTGATCTCAGTGAGCCGTCCCACGGTGACTAAGGTAAAGGTTTCCCGGCTGACAAGGGCTGATTGTTTCTGCAGATCAGAAAATCGGATCCCGTTATGTATGACTCTGACGCGACTGGCGGGTACCCCCTGAGACTTTAGAAACGTTCTGATTTCATTTGAAACAGCTATGATGCCGTCAGCTCGTTTGAATGTCTTAAGGTGGATAGTTTCATACATCCTCCCTTTGAATCCCCGACCTTTAAAATCAAGCAGAGGATGGCTGTGCACAGTCATGATCCACGTCACTTCTAAAAAAGGGCGCAGGAAGGACATCAGGGTGTTGGCTCGCGGCCCATGGGTATGAATGAGTGTATAGTCCTGTCCCAGGATAAAGGCTCTTAAACGATAGAGGACGGTCAGATCAAATCGGTTTTTCTGTTCGAATACATAGACACTGATTCCTGCTTCACGCGCCGCTGCTGCGACCGGTCCTTCTTCTAAGACGATCAAGTCGACCTGTTCCGCTTTTAGAGCGTCGAGCAGGGAAACAATATGCACAAGTCCACCACCGACTTCGTTTCCGGCATTAATATGAGCAGTTTTCATCAGTTCTTTTCCTTTTTTTTCTGCTTGTATATTTCCTGAAGAAATTTTGGCAGGACAGACATGCGCTTGTACCTTGAGGGCTGTTTGATCAGGCGATACAGCCATTCGATATGGAGTGACTGAACGAAGCCGGGAGCACGCTTCGTTTTTCCTGACAGGACATCGAAGCTTCCGCCTACGCCAACTGCAATGCCATGGGTGACTTGACTGAGGTAATTACTGATCCATTTTTCCTGCCGCGGAAACCCGAAGGCTACAAATATCATATCAGGATCGGTAAGCTTTACCTTTTCGATCATTTCTGGATCTGCGTGGTTGAAATACCCATGGTGATAGCCGACAATATTGATGTGCGGCCATTTTTCCTTTACTTTTGCGATGGTCCGTTCAATGATATCCTCTTCTGCTCCTATAAAATAAACATTCTTCTTTTCTAGATCGGCGATCTCCAGGAGTCCCAGCATGAGCTCAAAGCCTGGTACACGCTCTTTGATAGGTGTTCCCAGAGCGTGCGAAGCTTTTACGATCCCGATGCCATCTGGTGCAATGAAATCGGCCTGCATCAGAAGTTCATAGTAGTCTTGATTATCTTGGGCATACATCACTATCTCAGGATTTGCCGTCACTAAAAATGTTTTCTGATCGTGATTCAATCGTATATACAATTCTTTCAAGAAATCTTTCCGTGTCATATTGTCAAAGGGAATACCCAGAATCGTCACTTTACTTTGCATCATTCGTTCATCCATTCTACAAGCTTTCTGTTGCACATTGATTTTCGATAAGGATACGCGCAACTCTTTTCCTGTTCTGCTGTTAATCTGACAGAACGTCATTTTTCCCATTTTGCTTGACTTTAAATAATAATCTGTCTGCCCGGTTAAAGAGCTGACTGACTGTTTCGTTGCCTACGTATTCAGCCACTCCAAAGCTGCATGTCACTTCAGCCGGTTCACTGAATTCACGCGCATTGAATTTCACACGGATCGCTTCTGCAATTTCCCGGGCTTCTCTTTTTCTGACATCCGGCAGGACGACCAGAAACTTTCCACCTTCAAATGTCCCAGCGAACTGGTCCGGCTGAAGCGTCTCTTTTATGACAGCAGCCGCTTCTTTTATGACTTCATCTCCAAATAAGGGGCCAAATAAGGTGTTCTGATGTTCGAGATTGTCGATATCCAGCACAATCATGGATACCGTCTTCCTGTTCTTCTTATTGACATCCGATATGACCTGTCCAAGCCTGACAAGAATATTTGAACGGTTGAACAGCCCTGTCAGTTTATCCTGCTTTGACATCTGGGCCCATTCTTTATTTTCTTTCATCAGTTCCTGCTTTTCTGCTTCATAATTTGTAATGTCAAAGACGATGCCTGCCAGAAACAACGGTTCGCCTGTTTCTGAGCGCTGTGTGACGGTGCCGCGGTCGTAGTAGGTTCTATAGGACCCATCTTTGGCCTGAATACGGTATTTCACTTCCCAGACTGGGATTTTCCCGGTCAGATGATCACGCATGAGCTGCATGACGCGATCATAGTCTTCCGGATGCAGCCGGTCAGTAAAAAACTGAAAATCGACAAACTCCGGAAGATCTTCCTTTTTGAAGCCCATTGCCTCTGCTTTCTTGGGATTGAACGTAACTTTGTTTTCTTTATAATCCCAGAACCAGTGACCTAAATTTCCGATCCAGGAAAATTCCAGAGAATCCTGATCCTGCTGTAACTTGAGGAGTTCTCTATTCAATCGCTTTACAGCTTCCAGTTCATTTTTCAAGCGTTCGATTTCTCTCTGCTGATCCATACCCATCCTCTCCTCGTCTCCTTTTCTTTAGTATAATACAGGTGGCCTTGGTTTTATATCCTGTTTCCAAAGCTTTTCCCTGGAAGATGACGATGGTCACAGAATCGTCATACTTTCCGGGACTAAGTAATCTGCTCACGGCTCTATCAGTCTATCCGTTCGATTTCTATAAGATCGATCTGCAGAGGAAAGCTTTCCATGACGTTCCCTTCATGTGTGATCCGTACCTGGTCCCCCACATCAAGATCCATATCTTCTTCAAGGGACACGCTTACTTCTGTTCCTGACCTTCTTATCTCTTCACCTTCAAATGGTTCAACCACAATACTTTGATCGTCGACACGGATGACCGTGCCTTCAAATACCTCACCGGACTGACAGCCCGTCAGCAGAAAGAAGCACAGCAGACTAACAAGAACTGGGATTTTTTTCATTTTAGCTCCTCCTGATCCTCTTAATGTTTTTTCAACAGCAGCTGATCGATAAAATGATCGGTGGTTTTGTGCAGGATCATATCTGCCCTGAAGCGTGTCGGGAGGATGAATTCCTCCAGATTTTTCAAATTCACCTTTTTCCATACAGTGCGAGCCATCTGGAATGCCTCTTTCTTGTCCCCTATGGCATAGGGGTAATAGTAGTTAGAAGGGTCCTTGAAGGCCGTTTTCAGCAACAGACCAAAACGTTCAAGGTACCAGTTCTCTATCTTGGCCGGTTCGGCATCCACATAAAAACTGAAATCGAAAAAATCACTGACAAATATTTTTTCGTTGGTAGGCAGCTGCAGGACGTTGATCCCCTCTACGATCAGAATATCAGGCTGGTCGATGATCTCAAATTTATCAGGAACGATATTATACAGACGATGGGAATAAAGCGGGACTTGGATGTGTCTTCTGCCACTTTTCACATCACCCATGAAACTGATGAGGCGGTGCATGTCATAGCTTTCCGGAAAGCCTTTTCGGTTCAAGATGCCTCGTTCTTTTAAAACTTCGTTGGGATAAAGGAAACCGTCAGTCGTGATCAGACTTACTGTCTGATCGGGGTAGGCACGGGCCATCATCGCCTGGAGAAAACGGGCCAGAGTGCTTTTCCCTACCGCCACGCTTCCCGCTATGCCGATGATATACGGATCTTTCTTATGCGGCTTACCCAAAAAACGTTTTATTTCGTCTTGTCTTTCATGATAGTGTTTAATGTACTTGTCCAGGATTTCCAATATAGGCAAATAGATTTCTTTCACGTCCATGACCGAAACGTTGTCGTTTAACGAACGCAAGGCTTCAACTTCAGTATCTGTCAGCATCATTTTTTTATTTTTATTTAATTCCTGCCACTCTTCACGGTTGATTATATAAAAAGAATCTGATTCCTGCATGCGGTTACCTCCGCTCTCATCGTATTTATCTAATCCAGTTTACCAAAATTCTATCCGTTTTCACAACACTCTGTGAAGATCTCGAGAGAATATTCTTAAATGAATCTTTAGGATGACCTGATATGATAAAATGGATACGAGGCTCATGTTATGTCTGAAGATAAATCAGATGCATACGATTATCTGCCTATACATACAAAACTATACATCAAGAGGTGACTCTATGAAAACTCTCCCAGAGCAGGCAACAGGGACGGCTCACGGAAAAATCATTCTGATCGGTGAGCATGCCGTTGTTTACGGTGAACCAGCGATCGCTTTTCCTTTTAAAGCTACACCTGTCGAGGTAACGATTAGACAAATTGAAACAGCGGCAGCGATTTCATCGAGCTATTATTCGGGCCCGTTGAAAGACGCTCCCGTTTCGCTGACTAATATCACAACCCTACTTCAAACGATAGGTGATGATTTAAGTCAGCCTACCGGGCATCTGTCTATCACTGTAACCAGCCGTATTCCAGCCGAGAGAGGCATGGGATCAAGCGCAGCCGTTGCGACCGCATTCGTCCGGGCGCTTTTTAACTACTTCAATGTTCCACTCGATCCAGACCGGCTGCTGTATTACGTTGATATTTCCGAAAAAATCGCCCATGGCAATCCAAGCGGAATCGATGCCCGTGTGACGAGCAGTGACTCCCCCGTATTTTATCAGAAAGGCAGCATGTTTGAATCTCTCTCTATAAACCTGACCGGTCATCTGATTGCTGCTGATACAGGAATCAAAGGACAGACCGGTCAGGCTGTTGCCGATGTAGCCGAAGAAGTCGCACATCATCCTGAACAGGCCATGGCCCTGATCAGAAACATGGGTGTGCTTACCCTCCAGGCCAAAGAGGCCATTGCCCATAACGACCCGGAAAGACTGGGCAAGCTCCTGACTCAGGCCCACAGCTCACTGAAGCAGCTGTCAGTCAGTAACACGAAACTGGATCATCTTGTTGAGACAGCCTTGCGTTCCGGAGCTTTAGGCGCCAAGCTGACAGGTGGCGGACGCGGGGGCTGCATGATCGCCCTGGCTGAATCAGAAAAAAAAGCGGAAGTCATTGCCGAAAAATTAATGGAACAGGGTGCCGTCAACACCTGGATCCATGCATTAGGAGAAGATAAACATGAGTAATTGGGTACGCGCACATACGAATATTGCCTTGATCAAATACTGGGGAAAAGCAGATGAGGACCTGATCCTTCCGATGAATAATTCTCTTTCTCTCACTCTGGATGCCTTCTATACCGAAACCAGCGTGACGTTTGATGATGCCTTGAGATCAGACGAGCTGTATCTGGATGACAGGATGCAGGATCTGGCTGCACTAAAAAAAGTGAAGACTGTATTGGATCTGGTCAGAGAAAAAGCAGGCATCACATCAAAAGCTAAAGTTATGAGCTATAATCATGTCCCGACAGCGGCTGGCCTTGCATCTTCTGCCTCGGGACTGGCCGCACTAGCCGGTGCGGCCAGTCTGGCGGCCGGTCTGGAACTGTCTTCTGAAGAACTGTCAAAACTTGCCCGCAGAGGGTCAGGGTCTGCCTCACGCAGCATCTATGGCGGGTTCGCAGAATGGCAGAAAGGAACGAGCCACGAAACCTCCTTTGCTGTGCCGGTAGATGACGCGGATTGGGATATAGGAATGCTTTTTATTGTCGTAAGCGACAATAAAAAAGATGTATCCAGCCGCGAAGGTATGTCCAGAACGGTCCAGACCTCACCTTTCTATCAGGGCTGGCTGGATTCACTGGATGATGACCTGAGCGCAATGAAACTGGCGATCAAGGAGCAGGACATCCATGAAGTCGGTGTCATCGCTGAACGGAATGCGCTTAAAATGCATGCAACGACCTTGGGCGCCGACCCGCCCTTTACCTACTGGTCGCCTGACAGCATGAAGGCGATGGAAGCGGTAAGGGCTCTTCGGGATAAAGGCTATTCTGTTCACTTCACTATGGATGCCGGACCAAATGTCAAACTGATCTGCAGACAGACCCAGCTGGAAGAAATAAGGACACATCTACTTAACGATTTTTCTGAATCCCAACTTATCTCGGCTAGACCCGGCCCTGGGCTGCACGTAGTTTCCAGACCCGGATCCCAATGAATTGAAAAGGTGAGAAGATGAAACACACAGAAGTTTATGCACCCGGAAAACTCTATATCGCCGGAGAATATGCCGTTGTCGAGCCGGGAAACCCGTCTGTCATCGTTGCCGTCGACCGCTTCATCACAGTGTCAGTGTCGCCGTCAGAAGGGCCGTCCGGAACGATCACTTCTCCGTCTCTTTCGAAAGAAACCTTGCACTGGAGACGGAACGATTGCCGGATATTCATCGAAGAACCGAATGAAAAAGCTGACATCCTCTTGAAAACAATGGAAATGACTGAACACTTTTTATATGAACAGGGCCTTGCTCTTCCCTATTATGACATAGTAATAGAGAGTACCTTGGACAGCTCCGACGGCAGGAAATACGGGCTGGGGTCAAGCGGAGCTGTCACTGTCGCATCGATACAAGCATTGCTGGGGTCGGTCGGGTTCGCTCTCAGTGAAGATCGCCTATTCAAACTGGCTGCTGCGGTCCACGTCGCATTGCAGAGCCGAGGGTCGCTTGGAGATCTAGCTGCGGCTGCCTATACAGGCTGGATCGCTTATTCAAGTCCAAATAAACACTGGATAGAAAGGCAGCTGGATCAGATCACCCTCTCCTCACTGATCGAACAGCCGTGGCCTGAACTTGAAGTCGAACGGTTGCCCGCTCCATCCTCTCTCATGCTTCTGGTCGGCTGGACCGGCAAACCTGCTTCTACGGAATCCTTTGTTGCTTCCGTGCAGCAGAAAAACCCGGATGTAAACCTTCAGTCTTTCCTAGAGAAAAGTCGCGCCTGCGTGACCGACTTGATCAGCGGAATCAAGTCAAACGAGAGTGATCAGATCAAAGCAGCTGTACGCGCCAACAGAGACCTTCTTTTGCAAATGAGCCGGACAAAAGGACTCGTTCTGGAAACACCTCTGCTGGAAAGCCTCAGCCGCATTGCCGAAAACCATGACGCAGCGGCAAAAACTTCCGGAGCCGGTGGTGGCGACTGCGGAATCGCCTTTGTCCAGACAGACAATCAGAAAGAGCGCATCCTTTCAGAGTGGCAGTCTTGCCATATTGAACCTCTGCCCCTTACCGTGTATGATAAACATAATTGACCTAAACTGGAGTGTGCCTTATGCCGAAAACCAATAACCGAAAAAATGAACATGTCTCCTTATCAGAAAAATTTTATAAAGAAGGTGATTCTTCTTTTAAAGATATCGCCTTTGTTCACCATTCTTTTCCTCAGTGTGATGTGAAGGATATTTCTCTGGACGTTTCTATGCTGGACCTGCCGTTCACCTCTCCTTTTTTCATCAATGCGATGTCGGGCGGCAGTACGTGGACCGGGAAAGTCAATGAAAAACTGGCAGTGATTGCGAGAGAAACGAATCTTGCGATGGCCACGGGATCAGTCAGCGCTGCACTCAAAGATCCGTCTCAAGCGGATACCTTTCAGATCGTCCGTAAGACAAACCCCAATGGCGTAGTTTTTGCCAATCTGGGTGCCGGACACGGTCTGGAGAATGCCAAACGCGCCGTCGATCTGCTGGATGCTGATGCTCTTCAAATCCATCTGAACGCCCCGCAGGAAATCGTCATGCCTGAAGGTGACCGTGAATTCTCGGATTGGATAGAAAATATCCAGTCTATCGTAGAAGGCCTGGATAGACCCGTCATTGTGAAGGAAGTCGGTTTCGGGATGTCCAGAGAAACTGTACAGCTTTTGGAATCGATTGGCGTGAAATTGATCGACATCAGTGGAAAAGGTGGGACAAATTTCGCTCAGATAGAAAATTACCGGAGAAAAGATTTCAAACTGGATGACTTTGAAGCGTGGGGCCAGTCAACGGTGGCGTCTCTGCTTGAAGCTCAGGAAAGCGTCAGCCAGGCTTCGCTTATCGCATCAGGCGGAATCAGACGTCCGATGGAAATCGTGAAAGCCCTGGCCCTGGGTGCATCTCTGAGCGGCCTTTCCAGTCAGATCATGCACATGGCCCTTGATGATGTTGACCAAACTATTCAGACTCTGACTCACTGGAAGGAAGAAATAAAACGCATCATGACCTTGCTGGGTGCAAAGACTATCGAAGATTTGAAAAAGACGGACATTATTATCACCGGAGACTCTGCAGAGTGGTGCGAAGCGCGGGCTATCGACAAGCACCGTTATGCTTTCAGATCAAATAGATAGCACAGACAGCTGACGACACGAGTATGAGAATAAAGAAGGCATTTCATGCATAACCATAAAACTACAACACCCGTTTTCACATATATCTGGCTGCCTTTGTATGTCTTTCTTCAGCTGACTTGGGGGCTTATCCAGACGGTTGCAGGGTTCATCCTCTTTCTCTTTCACATTAAATCACCACATGATTTTTATCATGGCTGTATCCGCACAAAGTGGGCAACCTTTAACGGCATTTCACTGGGTCTGTTTATCTTTGTGCCAAACGATGAGGATGAAAACCTGCTCAAACGGAAAAAAAATAACACGCAACTTCTCACAAATCAGTGCGATCGGGTCTCCGTGCACGAATATGGTCATACTTATCAGTCCATTATGTTAGGACCCTTGTATCTTATTATTATAGGTACGGTATCCTGGTCATGGGCCCGTCGGAAACGCTATAAGGACCTCAGACGAAAGTACGGTGTCCCATACTCCTTCTGCTGGACTGAAGCCTGGGCAAATGCTTTGGGTGAGCGGATATTGAAAGAACCGTCCATCACACATTGATAAAAAAACAGTCATGACCTTAATCTAACGGGTTCGGTTTTCGAGTAGAAAATATAAATTAACACCGTATAATGAGTACCAATTAACAATATAATTGGTACTCATTTTTTCATTGTTAAATCAATACGAAAACATGGAAACAGGCTCGTGAAGTATTTATTGAAGCTGGTGCTGATTTAATAAACTGGGGGATTTTTCGAGGACACAACACGAAATCGTTAAGGAAGCTAGCTTATTATAAATTGAGTGAGTTGTTTGAGTATCATAAGTTTCACAAGCAGGTAGGGACTAAACTAGTCTATGTAGATCCCCCAATTCAACACCCGTTAGCAACGATTGATAGAGGGTTTCGTTCAGTAGATTGTACAACTAATCTATCCTCTTTCGAACCCAAAGACATTTCGAAGCTAATCTTAAATGTCAACAACAATGCGACAAACACATTCATTCAGTATATTTGTAGACGATTATCAATCTTAGAAAGACCTTTAACCACTGCTCGTGGAGACGGGAAAAGATATATCTACTCCAATTCCAATCCGAAATATGCTCAAATGGCTCTAACAATTCTTCGGACCTATTATAACTTTTGCTTTTCTTACACATCTGATGGGGGCAGTGGAACCGCTGCTCAGCGGTTAAGATTAACGAAGAAGAAGTTCAATATAAAAGACATTATTTATATGCAGTAATTAGTTCTTAAAAAACAAACAAAAGTACAAAACTCTAAGCGTTTTGTACTTTTGTTTAGTATTTCTTCTTGAACTAACGCATCCGTTAGCACAACAAGAAAAATATTACATATGACCTTTTGATGTTTTCTTTGATAATGAAATACTGGGAAATTTAGAATTGAGGATTTTCCAAATTATGTAGCCTAAAAATGCTCCAACAGTGTTTAATATTAAATCATCAATGTCTGCGGAACGCCCCATTGGAATAGAAAATTGCACCACTTCAATAAATAATGAAAATAGCAACCCTGCTAGAATTAGATTTAACCTTACTTTCTTTTGTAAAGATGAAATCTTCTGAGATAGAAAAAATCCAAAAGGAACAAACAGTAAAATATTTAATCCTAAATTACGGATAGGTACTGTTATATCAACCGAATGAAACATAATATCGTACATTCCAGTAAAAGGAACTATGTTAATAATTGTCGGTATTTCCGTACCATAATACCTTGGATAAACAGTAACTAATAAAATTCCAATTATGCTAAGCCCTAATAGAATGTTAATGCTTACTCGTTTGAAATCTAAATTTTTCTTCTTACTTATAAAATAAACTGTTATATAAATTACTAAAACTATTATTAAGAATAAAGGAACCAACTCTCCAAATGCTCGCCATAATTGAACCACTAATATACACTCCGTTCAGGAAAAATACTGCATAAATTATTTTAACGTTGGATTTTAACGTAAAATTGTGCAAATTGAGAAGTATTCTTAATACTCTACTGCTTCGTTAGTTTAAGTGTATCTTTTCACAAAACCAATATTTCTTACACTCTTATATTAACATAAATATCCAATAAACCTTGAAAAACTTTAGTAATTTTTATCAAAATTGAATAAAATTTAAAAAATCAAAAGCGAAGGAATTTACCGATTCCCTTGAATATTATAATGATAATTTACTGTTAAAAGTGATGTTAAAACTATTGTAAATACATTTTTCTACCTAAAAACCGAACCCGTTAACCTTAATCATGACTGTTTTTATTTTGTTTTTAACTTTTTAGTAATATTCGATATTAAAAAACAAGCGCGTAAACGTTCTTTTATTTTCCCGACCCTTACCTATCTATAAGAATATGTAGAGTAAAGCCATTGCAAGGACCCCTGCGATCATTGACCACAACAGACTTTTCGTCTTGTATGCCACTACAAATACGAGTATAGAAGGAATCACCTTTATATTACGGAAGGGGTGCAGGGAAAAAGAACTTTCCCAGAAAAAGATGTCTGAAGCGACTAAAGCTGCAAAAATCGATACAGGAATAAAGGACATCCAACGACTGAATGACGGGGATATCTCTTTCTTACTCAAAAGCAGCAGTGGGAAAAATCGTGGAATAAATGTAACGATGGCCATTCCTAGTATCAGCACCAGTGATTCACTACTCATTTGCCTTCACTCCTCCTTCTACTGCATTATTTTCCAGATAATAACCTATAAACGATGCCAGAACTGTAGCAATGACTAAAGCAATGTTATGTTTAAGCACCGCGGTAAGTACAACGGATAGCACGACTGAAACGATGCCGGCTATAATATGTGCTTTTGAAACAAACTGCATGACCATCATGCAGATAAACATAGCGATCAGCGCATAGTTCATGATCAGCGTATTAATGGTGAACTGGCTGCCGATGATTCCGCCCAGCACGGTACTCAGTGTCCACGCGGAATAATTTAACAGACTGGTTACCATTGCTTCATTGGCGGTCCAGTGTTCCGTTTGAAAACGGGAATAGTTTATCCCGAACGATTCATCTGACAACGTATGACCGAATAAGCCTAAAAATCCCAGTGATTTATTTTTAACGTATCTGGAAATACTTGCAGACATGAGAATGTGTCTCAGATTAAGAAAAAAGACCATCAGGATCACAGAAGGTACTGCAGCACCTAAGGCGACCATACTCCCAGTCAGAAACTGAGCGGCTCCAGCATAAACAAGGGCGCTCATGAGAAAGATAGCCAGTACACTGACTCCCGCATCATAGAGAACAATGCCGCAGGCAATCCCTAATGCGATGTAACTTGCCATGATCGGCATACTCGCTCTCATTCCACTCATTACTGTTACATTCTTCATCTATCTTTCTCCTTGTGATTCTGATTTTTAAAATTTTATATCAGTATAGCATAACTTTCAGTTAAAGGTTAAAAGAGGGCCGGCAGAATACTCAGTGTATTCTGCCGGCCCTCTTTTAGTATACTGTGATATCAGATCACTGCCGATGGCGATTTCGAAATGCACTATCGCTCTTCCTGCTTCGACTAGGATCGTCTGATCAGGAATCCTAACTCAGCCAGGCGATGGCTTTGTCTCTCTGATCAGGGTCAAAATGTGCCACTTCGACTTCAGGCATGAGTTGAGCCACTTTTTCTGCATATTCTATCCACTTATCATCACTTACCATCGCCACTTTATTGAAGTCTTCCAGATGACTGGTAGTGAATTTAGTGTCTGCAATAAAGCCGTCCAGAGAATAGTCGATATCCCTGATATCTATCAGCATATTTACCTTCTCCTGTGTTTCTTTCTTCTGACTGAAGTAATCTTCAAATTCCTGTATGTCTTCTTCCGTGATTTCATCATCGATCACTATTTCTATAACGTGGGGCAAATCATTTGTTTTTATCAGCATAACCAGCTCTCCTCCTTGAAATTTTCCACTTTATGTTTTTAAAAGTTTGAGACTCAAAGGGCTCCGACAGTTTGTTGACAGGTTATGATTTATTAAGCAGCAACTGTAAATCACTGAATGATTTCATGGATCAGCTTAGGCGCTTCAGCAGATTCAGCTACAGTGATATTGTCCAGAATCTTATTGATGACTTCTTCGGTGATTTCTTTATTGGAGTAAACGGTCACCAGAGCTTCACCTTTTTCTACTGCGTCTCCGATTTTCTTGTGCACATAAAGTCCCGCTGCCAAATCGATCTGACTTTCTTTTGTTTCACGGCCGGCTCCCAGCATCATTGCTGCGATACCGATCTGATCAGCTACGATTTCAGACACTTCACCTGATTCCTTAGCCAGTACGTCTTTTGAATATTTCGCTTTAGGCAGAACACCATCCGGATCATCTGCTACCGATGCATCGCCGCCCTGAGCGCTGATGAACGTTCTGAAGGCATCCAATGCTTTGCCATTGTGCAGGTTCTCTTCCAGAGCCTCACGGGCTTCATCGAGTGATGAACCGACACCGCCTAAATAAGCCATCTGACTGCCGAGAACTAAGCACAATTCTGTTAAATCTTCCGGTCCATGACCTTTCAGTGTATCGATGGCCTCTTTCACTTCCAGACCGTTTCCGATCGCGTTGCCCAAAGGCTGGCTCATATCAGAAATAACAGCCATCGTGTTTCTGCCGACCGCTTCGCCAATATTCACCATGGTCTCAGCCAATTCTTTTGCCTGCTCCACGCTCTTCATGAAGGCCCCGGCGCCTGTTTTGACATCTAAAACGATGGCATCGGCTCCTGCAGCGATTTTCTTGCTCATGATGGAACTTGCGATAAGTGGGATAGATTCGACTGTACTTGTCACATCACGCAAAGCATATAATTTTTTATCTGCAGGTGTCAGATTACCCGACTGACCGACTACTGCCACTTTGTTCTTGTTCACTAATTCAACGAATCTCTCCTGAGAGACTTCTACATTAAAACCGGGTACCGCTTCCAATTTATCAATGGTACCGCCGGTGTGTCCAAGTCCGCGGCCGCTCATTTTAGCTACTGGCACACCCACACTTGCAACGAGGGGAGCTAAAACCAGTGTTGTCGTGTCGCCTACTCCGCCTGTTGAGTGTTTATCAACTTTAACGCCTTCGATTGGTGACAGATCGATCTGGTCGCCGGATTCCACCATCGCCATCGTGAGTGCACTGCGTTCATCATTACTCATACCATTGAAATAAATGGCCATTGCCATCGCGCTCATCTGATAATCAGGAATATCTTCGGATGTATAATGCTCGATCATCCATTTGATTTCATCTTCTGTTAAAGCCTTGTTGTGCTGTTTCTTTTCAATCAAGTCGATCATTCGCATAATTCTTTCACTCCTAATCTTTTACTTATATTTTCTAGTTTATCATACAATGCAGAAAGAATAAGGTAATTTGACTAAGTATTGATAAGAATCTTCCAATAATCCCTATCATGACTACACGATTCTAATAAAGAGTGGTAAAATTAGATGCGAAGATAATCACACTAACAAAAGGAGAGAGTTCATGACTAGTCAAAAATTGAATACCTTTTTAGAAAATAACCTGCAGGAACTGAAAGACAACGGCCTCTATAACGAAATTGATGTCCTGGAAGGTCCCAATGGTCCTAAAATCACTATCGACGGACAAAAACTGATCAATATGTCATCAAACAATTATTTAGGTTTTGCTAACGATGAACGCTTGAAAGCTAAAGCCAATGAAGCCACCGATATCTATGGCGTAGGGGCAGGTGCTGTTCGGACGATCAACGGTACACAGGCCATCCACGAAGAACTTGAAGATAAAATCGCGGCATTCAAGCACACTGAAGCAGCGGTCGCTTTTCAGTCGGGCTTCAACTGCAATATGGGCGCCATCTCAGCAGTCATGAATAAGAATGATGCCATTCTGTCAGACGAGCTGAACCATGCGTCCATCATCGACGGCTGCCGCTTGTCCGGTGCCAAGGTAATCCGTGTGAAGCATCAGGACATGGATGACCTGAGAGCTAAAGCTAAAGAAGCTGTGGAAAGCGGTCAGTACGAGAAAATCATGTACATCACTGACGGTGTCTTTTCGATGGACGGCGACGTGGCGAAACTCCCTGAGATCGTTGAAATCGCTGAAGAATTCGATTTGATCACTTACGTCGATGATGCACACGGCTCAGGCGTCATGGGTAAAGGTGCCGGAACAGTCAAGCACTTCGGTCTGCAGGATAAAATCGACTTCCAGATGGGAACACTATCTAAAGCTGTCGGCGTTGTCGGCGGTTATGTCGCCGGCACTCAAAACCTGATCGACTGGCTGAAAGTCCGTGCCCGTCCGTTCCTGTTCTCAACATCACTCACACCAGGTGCATCTGCCGCCTGTATCGAAGCCATCGACATCATGTCGAACTCTACTGAAGAAAACGAACGCCTCTGGGAAAATGGCCGTTATCTTAAAGATGGGCTGAAGAACTTAGGTTTTGATATCGGCAATTCAGAAACACCGATCACGCCATGTATCATCGGTGAAGAGAAACTGACGCAGACTTTCTCCAAGCGTCTGACCGAAGAAGGCGTTTATGCTAAATCCATCGTCTTCCCTACTGTGCCCCGCGGGACAGGACGCGTAAGAAACATGCCAAGTGCCGCTCATACCAAAGAAATGCTGGACCAGGTCCTGGCCACTTATGAAAAAGTCGGTAAAGAATTGAACGTTATTAAATAACTGAACAGTAAATGAGCGAAAGAGAAACGAACTGAGTGGTTCTTTCTCTTTCTTCTCGTGTTTTAAAAAATAAATGTCGGAGGTTTTTTTGTGAAGAAAATTTTAATTACAGGCGCACTAGGTCAGATCGGATCTGAGCTGACACTTAAACTAAGAGAAGCCTATGGTATAGACAATGTTGTTGCCACGGATATCAAAGCACCCGAAGAGTCAAAAGTCGTTTCAGAAGGTATTTTCGAAACGCTCGACGTGACTGATTCAGACCGCATGAAGGAACTGGTCGAAAAATATGAGGTGGATACGTTTATCCATTTGGCTGCTTTACTGTCTGCTGTGGCGGAGGCCAAGCCGAAACTTGCCTGGGATCTGAACATGGGTGGATTACTTAACGCACTGGAAGTTGCCCGTGAACATAACCTTAAATTCTTCACCCCAAGTTCCATTGGTGCCTTTGGTCCCGAAACACCAAAAGACCAGACACCGCAAGTGACGATCCAGCGCCCGACGACCATGTATGGTGTGACAAAAGTGAGCGGTGAACTGCTCGGTGATTACTACTACCAGAAATTCGGTGTGGATACCCGCAGCGTGCGTTTCCCCGGACTGATTTCTCATGCAACCCTGCCAGGGGGCGGAACGACGGATTATGCTGTCGATATCTATTATGAAGCATTGAAAAATAAATCCTATGCTTCGTTCATTGCTGAAGGCACCTATATGGATATGATGTATATGTCTGATGCCGTCGATCTGATCATCCAGCTGATGGAAGCGCCAACTGACCAGCTTAAAAACCGCAATGCCTATAATGTGAGCGCGATGAGCATTGCACCCGAAGACATTGCCCGTGCAATCAAGAAACACATTCCAGATTTCGAACTGACCTATGATGTGGATCCTGTCAGACAAGGCATCGCCGAATCATGGCCGAATGCCATCGATACATCTGCCGCTCAGGAAGAATGGGGATTCTCACCTAAGTATGATTTAGAGAAAATGACAGCAGACATGCTGGAGCAACTGAAGAAAAAAGAGCTTTAATTAAAAAGACTGTTTTTCCTACTTGAGTATATCTCGGCAGGTAAAAACAGTCTTTTTGTTTATTAAGATGTAGAAGGCGGCCTGACGCCGCCTTCTTTCGTTATGAAATAACTGGAGCGGAATGCTGATTGAATCCACGAACTAAAAAGCGAGCAGAATGTTTGTCTTTCTCATGTTTGCTTACTAACTCAAATCTAGTTTTATTACTCAGATAGTAAGCGCTGGCTTTGGCTTACTAACTCGAATCAAGCTTTCTTATTCAGATGGTAAGCACTGGTGATTGCTTACTAACTCGAATCAAGCTTTCTTATTTAGATAGTAAGCACTGGTGATTGCTTACTATCTCAAATTAAGTTTTATTACTCAGTTTGTACGCGCACGCGATTGCTTACTATCTCAAATTAAGTTTTATTACTCAGTTTGTACGCGCACGCGGTTTGTACGCGCACGCGATTGCTTACTATCTCAAACCAAACCATTTTCTTCAGTTGGTAAGAATAGCAACCGACTTAAACAAAATTGTCCAGCTACACCATTTTGCATCGCTTAACACTTGAAAAATCAAAAGGCGCAATAGAGGGTTCCCCTCACTGCGCCTTTTATCTCATTATAACTATCGGGTGACTTCTTTTACTTCAGGACCGTTTTCGGTACCTACGATGACTTTCGTGACACAATCTAAGAATAAACCGTGTTCTACAACACCTGTCAGTGAATCCAGCCATTTAGCCAGTTCGTGCGGGTTATCGATCTGTTCCAAATGCAGGTCGATGATGTAGTTGCCGGAATCTGTCAAATAGAACTCGTCACTATCATCTTTTCTGAAGCTTGGTTTCATATCTTTTTCTTCGAACAGACGGAAGACCTGCTGGCAGCCGAATTTAACGACTTCGACTGGTAAGGGAAACGCACCAAGTTTATGAACGAGTTTGCTGTTATCCACTATCCAGATCACTTCATCGGACTGGTTCGCCACCATTTTTTCAAACAAGTGGGCTCCCCCGCCTCCTTTGATTCCCTGATAATCATCAGAAATCTCATCAGCGCCATCGATCGTAACATCTATTTTATCCACATCGTTGATGTCTTTTAAAGGAATACCCAATTTTTCCGCATGTTCGGTTGTTCTGTGAGAAGTGGTAACGCCTGTAATCGACAAACCGTCTTCTTTCACACGCTTACCCACTGCTTCCACCATGTAGTAAGCCGTAGAGCCTGTTCCCAAGCCAACGACCATACCATCTTTCACAAATTCAGCCGCTTTATTCCCAACCATTTCTTTTAAATTCATCTAAATTAACTCCTTTATCAAAGTCTTAAATCAATTATAGCATAGAATGAAAAAACTAAGGGTATAGAGTTTATACTCAGTTAGCTGTTTACTCCCGTAGAGCTTTCCTGATACTTCTCTATAAACACATCTAAAAACTGACGCCATCTCGGGTTCATGTGTTCCGGCACGTTATTGAAAGGGAAAAACTTTAACTGCATTGACTCATCAGAGTCGGCCTTAAGCGTCCCGTCAAAGTCAGTCACATGGTACAGCGCAGTCACTGAATAGTATTCATCGCCGTTGGCCAGTCTGACGAAAAAGTCTCTGCCTGACAGGATGTCCACAAACTGATAGGTTTTGATAGTCAGGTTCGTTTCTTCCTTCACTTCTCTGATCAGCGTCTCTTCAAAACTCTCTCCCAGTTCCATGAGTCCGCCCGGCAGCCCCCACGACTTGTCAGGACGCTGCTGCAGCAGGACTTCACCATTCTGATCTAGAATAAAAGCCACTGATCCATTCAAAATAACAGCATCGTGTCCGATCTTCTCTCTTAAAGCTTCAACATAGTCCATGGTCACGATCCACGATTCTCATATTTCTGAATGATCGTTTCGCAGATGTGGTGACTGAGCCGGGCGCTTTCCAGAGATACAGGGTTTTGGCTGCCTGTTTCTACGGCTTCTATAAAGGCTTTGATCATTGGGATGAATCCTCTTTTTTCCAGAGTCGGTACCCAATCCCCCGCTTTAGTATGAATTTCGCCTTTCTCTGTATACGTCGTTTTATCGGTCAGATTTTCCAGTACAACGGTCTCTGCCTGACTCTGCACTTCATACTTTTCAAGTTTGGTCCCTGATTCATTATTCACAGCTACATATGCGGTCGCTTGAGTAGTCTTCAAAAGCACCGAGGCCCGTTTGAACTGATCCCCTTCAACAATGACTTCAGCATGAATGACTTCAGCCGGTTCATCCATCAGGTAAAGCGCCGTATCCAGCGGATGGATCATCAAATCATAGATTCGGTATCTGACATCAAAGTCTGTTTTATTGACCTGATTTTTCTGCAGGATCAGATGATTCACATCTGACATCTGCTTCATCTCCTGAACCATGGGCGCAAACCGTCGATTGAACCCGGTCATAAGCAGCATGTCCTGTTTATCCGCAAAATCCAGCAGCTCGTTAGTCGTCTCACTGTATTCAGTCAGCGGCTTATCCACAAAAACGGGGATGCCTTTCTCGAGAAACGCGCGGCAGACTTCTTCATGCGTATCTGTAGGTGTATGGATAAAGACGGCATCCACAAGGTCCAGCAAGTCCTGCCAGTCAGTGAACTGTCGCTCTTCCGGCACACCATATGTACGTCCTGTATCTCTCAGTTTTTCTTCAGTACGCGTTGAAAAATACCAGTCGTGTTCCGGGAACTGTGTGGTATATACAGGTAAGTAAGCCTTTTTCGCTATACTTCCCAGTCCGATAACGCCTATTTTCATATCATGATCCTCCATTTATCTTTAGTGTATTCAGCATAACACGAGAAACTGCTATTAACACATGATTCATAAAAAAACTACACACTCTGCTTTATACATAAGTGTGTAGCTACTATTATAGTTTTTTATTTTATACCATCGTCTATTATTGGAGTCTTGCTGAATTTTGACTTGAGCGACGTTTTTGCTTTGTTGATCAGAATACGTCCGGCGTTTTCTTCCGGAACTAGATCGTCCCCGATGATTTTGACTTCCGTTTCCAGAATCACACCATCTTTTTCCAGAATGACTTCCTTGATGTGTTCGATCAGCTCGATATAATCCGTGGCTGTGGCATTATCTATATTCACGATAAATCCGGCATGCTTGGTCGAGACTTGAGCGCCTCCCCAGGTGTAGCCTTGTAGATCGGCATCCTGGATAAGCTTCCCTGTGAAGTATCCTGTCGGTCGTTTGAACACGGATCCGCACGAAGGATATTCCAGTGGCTGCTTGGATGTTCTCAAATAAGTGAGTTCATCCATTTTTGCTTTTATTTCTTCTTTATCTCCGGGCGCCAGTTCAAACACGACTTCTAAAGCAATATCATCTGATTCCTGAAGAATACTGTGACGGTATTCAAAGTCCATGTCCTCGTTGGCCATTTCTTTCATTTCACCTTCGCGGGTCAGGATGGTGACTTTTCTGATCACTTCTTTCACTTCGCCGCCATAAGCACCGGCGTTCATATAAACGGCCCCACCGACACTTCCTGGAATACCGCAGGCGAATTCCAGTCCTGTCAGTCCAGCTTCATAGGCACGTTTGCTGACTTCTATTAACGGTGCGCCGGTAAACACTTGGATACGGTTGTCCTGAATCGAGATCTTGTTCATATCCGTCAGAATAATGGTCGCTCCACGGATTCCGCCGTCTTTCACGATCAGGTTGCTGGCATTGCCTAAAATAGTCAACGGCCAGTCATTTTCGTTCAACCATTGGACCAGGGCCTGGACCTCTTCCTTACTCTTTGGAAAGATCAGAGCATCTGCAGGTCCGCCTGTCTTGGTATATGTATACTTGGACAAAGGCTCATTTTTTTTAATATTCGCATCGGGAAATGCATTCATCAGGTCTTGTATAGTCATGGATTCAGTGATTCCTCTCATTATAGTCATTGAGTAATTTTTTGGGTCTTTATAGCATCAATAAATAATCACGTTCAGTTTAACACTATTACATGCAATTGTGTAGAATTATCCATCATTTGTCACTTTATCGACACGGGATTGATTTATTGATGCATTATTCTGATGACCCAGCCGCTTTTTCATGACCTGTCTTGCCATTTCCTGTAAACGTTAGTGTAAAATAGTTCTCGGTTAGTGATATCATTTCGTTTTCTAGACAAAAAGAAACGAGACCTTTAATCTAGTAGTTACCACACCAGTAGAAAAGAGGCCTCGTTATGAATCATATAATATCACAAATAGTTGAACTCTGGAAGAACGAAGAATCAGTTATTGATATAGAAAACAATTTAAACCTTTGGTTTCAAGGTTGGAATGAATGGTTAATGCAACATGCCATAGAGAGAATAGATAAAGAACTTTACCAGCAGTATAAACATAAAGGCTGGCATGTAGACAATATTGAACCTCGAACTGTTCAATTTATA
>NZ_FOLT01000015.1 GCF_900112455.1 Alkalibacterium subtropicum
TTCCTTTTTTAGTCGTCTCCGATAGTAAGTGATCTTACCAAATATAAATTGAACAGTTCGAGGTTCAATATTGTCTACATGCCAGCCTTTATGTTTATACTGCTGGTAAAGTTCTTTATCTATTCTCTCTATGGCATGTTGCATTAACCATTCATTCCAACCTTGAAACCAAAGGTTTAAATTGTTTTCTATATCAATAACTGATTCTTCGTTCTTCCAGAGTTCAACTATTTGTGATATTATATGATTCATAACGAGGCCTCTTTTCTACTGGTGTGGTAACTACTAGATTAAAGGTCTCGTTTCTTTTTGTCTAGAAAACGAAATGATATCACTAACCGAGAACTATTTTACACTAACAAGTGGGATAAATACGTGAAGATTTTAGAATCCTATAGATAAAGACAACTTCCGGCCGGATCTTCCTCTACTACTAGGCCGCATTGGGACCCAAGCAGGGCGTATATAAATGGATTCCACTGACACTGATAATTATAGGATTTACTGAAAAAGATGTTAACAGAGTTAGTAAGTCTTTTTCAGGAACAACAGCCCAACAGGATTTGACTGATTCGGCTTTTTCAGCAAAACTGACGCTTTAACTTCAGCGAATATATTTAACTTCATCGTGTTCACCACTCCTGATTTACCGAACAAGCCGAAACTCTCTCTCCTTCGGTGTATTCATATTTTTATTTCTAACAAATAGACCGAACACCCCTTCCTATGGCGTAACCAGCAGGGAGTTGGATTTGAATAAACCGAACCCCAATCAACTTCGGTCTATTCCTCACTTACCTCAGGTGAAATAAGCCGAATACCTTAAAGTTCGGCTTATTCAAACATTGTGTTTGTTTCAATAGACCGAAGTTCTGTGACATTAAGTCGAAAGAACGAGGAAAGTGTCGGAACGTCCCGACACTCCCAGATAATTCAAGTCAAATCTTTTTTGATCCATAAAGAAAAGGCTGGACAGCTGTCCAGCCTTTCTCAGATTATAAATTTATTTCTGCGGTTCTTCCTTGTAATCACAATTGGAACAAATGACCTGTTTCTGCTTTTTCGTTTTATGCTCAACCAGATAATGGTCGCATTTTGGACAGTCGCGGCCGATCGGTTTGTCCCATGAGGTGAATTCGCACTCCGGATAATTCTCACATCCGTAAAAGATACGTTTCTTCTTGGATTTGCGTTCCACCACTTCCCCTTTTTGACAGACCGGACACGTCACACCGATTTTCTTAACGATCGGTTTGGTGTTTCGGCAGTCAGGGAAATTGGAACAGGCATAAAACTTACCGTAGCGGCCCATTTTGATGACCATGGGCGAGCCGCATTTTTCACAGTCAAAGCCTGCTGGCTCATCCTCGATCTCCACTTCTTCGAGTTCTTTCTCTGCCGTCGTAACTTCTTCTTTGAAGGGTTTATAGAACTGATCGATGACTTCGACCCATTCTTTGGTCCCTTCTTCAACGGCATCCAGGTCTTTCTCCATGTCCGCTGTAAAGTTGACGTCCACGATGTTAGGGAAAAACTCGCCAATGATCGTATTGACGATCGTACCGAGCTCGGTCGGCTCAAAACGTTTGTTTGCGAGTGTCACATAATAACGGCGCTGGATGGTTTCCAGTGTCGGCGCATACGTCGACGGACGACCCACACCGTTTTCCTCCAGAGTTTTGATCAGCGTCGCTTCACTGTAGCGCGCAGGCGGCTGTGTGAAGTGCTGGTTCGGTTCGATCGCATCCATTTTGATCTTATCGCCTTCTTCAAGATCCGGCAAGATATTGTCCTTGTCCTTCTTGCTTTCAGCATAAGCCAGCTGGTACCCTTTGAATTTTATCTGCGAACCGTTCGCTCTGAATCTCACGCCATTCTGCTCGATATCCACACGTACGGTGTCATAGACAGCCGGCTTCATCTGACTGGCAATGAAACGGGACCAGATCAGCGAATACAGTTTATACTGGTCTTTTGAGAGATACTGCTTGATGTCAGACGGTTTGCGCATGGCGCTCGTCGCACGGATGGCTTCGTGTGCATCCTGGGCAGACTGGGCGTTTTTCTGCTTTCTAGGCTTCGTTGCGGCGTATTCTTCACCGAATTCGCTGAGGATCACTTGATGCGCTTCCTGCTTCGCCGTATCGGACAGACGCGTGGAGTCCGTACGCATGTAGGTGATCAGTCCTGTGGTCCCGCCTTTACCCAATGAGATCCCTTCATAAAGCTGCTGGGCGATCATCATAGTTTTTCGGGTCCGGAAGTTCAGCTTGCCGGCGGCTTCCTGCTGCAGACTGCTGGTCGTGAAGGGGGCATACGGGTTACGCTTGCGTTCCTTCTTGACGACCTTGGTGACATCAAAGTCTGCCTTCTGGTCCAGTTTCTCCAGAACATTCTGTACGGCTTCATTATCCGGCAGTTTGGTTTTCTTGTTGTTCAGGCCGTAAAAATTTGCATCAAACACTTTTTTGGCTTTTTTGAACTTGGCTTCGATGGACCAGTATTCTTCAGGCACGAAGTTCTTGATTTCCTCTTCGCGGTCGCAGATCATTTTTAAAGCGACAGACTGTACCCGTCCGGCACTCAGACCACGCTTGACTTTTTTCCAGAGCAGCGGACTGATCTGATACCCCACGATACGGTCAAGGATCCGTCTGGCCTGCTGGGAATCAATAAGATCCTCATTCAGATTTCTCGGATTTTTCAACGCATTCTTTACGGCCTCTTTGGTGATTTCATTAAAGACGACACGATTTTTTTCTTCATTATCCAACTTAAGAATATGGCTTAAGTGCCAGGCGATCGCTTCCCCTTCTCTATCCGGGTCAGCTGCGAGAAAAACTTTTTCAGCTTTTTTTGCATGTTTCTTTAAGTCCTTGATGACCGGGCCTTTGCCGCGGATCGTAATGTAATCGGGCTGGTAATCATTATCAAAATCCACACCCATACGACTTTTCGGCAAGTCTCTGATATGACCTAAGCTGGCCACCACTTTATAATTTCTTCCAAGATACTTTTCGATCGTTTTTGCTTTTGCGGGCGATTCTACAATGACTAGATATTTATAAGCCAAATTGCAGGCTCCTTCCTCATATACCATATTTTTTTACGCTGATTTTCTATACTTGCGTCATATTCCTGATCTTCACAAGAATCGTAATCTATCATAGGGCATATGAAATCACTTTGTCAACTTTTAAAACTATATTTAATTAAAAATTTCACACAGTCATGTGCCATTCAGATAAAATATCGTCGCACGACTGGCAGAGTATCGCCCCTGCTTTGATCAGGTCCAGACACCCTTTTGACTGCTCACTGAAGACAGAACCAGGAACAGCAAAAACATCGCGGCCTTCTTCCAGAGCCAGCCTTGCCGTGATCAGACTGCCACTCCGTTCTCTGGCCTCAACGACTAATACACCACGAGAGAGGCCGGCAATGATCCGATTCCTCAAAGGAAAATGCGGTTTCTTAGGTGGTGTGTTCAAGGGATACTCGGAAAGGAGCAGATGGTTCCTGCTGATTTCCTCCTGCAGATGTTTATTTTCTCCTGGATAAGCATATCCGATCCCATTCCCTAAGACCGCGATCGTTTTCCCTCCATTTTCAATGGTCCTGGTATGCACATGTGTATCAATGCCTCTCGCCAGTCCGCTAACAGTTACCAGCTCATGGCTGACAAGGGAGGGAAGCAGCTCTTTGAGAAACCGTTGCCCGTATTCAGTACAGTCCCTTGCACCGACGATGCTTAAGTTCCCTTTATATACGAGAGAAAAATCACCTTTATAAAAGAGGACCAGCGGGGGCTCATAACTTTTTTTCAATACATACGGATAATCCGCCTGACCAAGATAAACGGTATGAATACCTGCCTCTTTCTCTTCTTCCTTGGCTTCAAGATAATCGAATGCCTTCAAATATCGCCGGAAAGCTGTTTTCTTCTGAAAAGTCATGGCAAGTGCACGGTCATAGATGGATGTGTAGTCACTGAACTCCGGATGGTCACTGATCAGGATCTTCCATTTTTCCTTATGACTTAAAAACGGGCAATACGCTAACGCGTATAAGTAATCTTCTATCTGAATCGTCTGCAAAATATTAGCTCCTTAAATAAAAAAATTGAGTTCCTATCTCTTTTATTGTTAAAAGAAATAAAAACTCACGAATTTTATTCGATTTTTTTTACAGAAGGTCTTTGACCGGCCGGAATGTCTTCCTGTGGATCGGTGTCACCCCATGTTTTTTCAGCCCATCAAGGTGATCTTTTGTGCCGTAACCAGCATTTCTCTCAAACCCATATCCCGGATATTCTTCCGCAAGTTCCTTCATTATATTATCACGTGTCACTTTTGCAATGATCGAAGCAGCGGCGATCGATATGCTTTTAGCATCACCTTTGATTATTTTCTCCTGAGGGATCCGGCTATCGATACGCATGGCATCGATCAGCAGACCGTCCGGCTTAATACCCAGCCCTTCAACAGATTCTTTCATCGATACGCGGGTCGCTTCATAAATGTTCAGCTTGTCGATCAGTGCCGGAGAGATCACTGAATAATTGATGGCCAGCGCCACTTTTTTTATCCTCTCAGCCCAGCTTTCCCTTTCTGCTTCACTGAGCTGTTTGGAATCGTTGATACCCGCAAGATCCGGCTCTTCCGGCAGGATGACAGCAGCAGAAACCACCGGACCAGCCAGAGGGCCGCGTCCCACTTCATCGATGCCGGCAATATATTCTTTCCCTTGTTCTCTGAACGCCCGCTCATACGACTGCATCATATGGTAATTCTCCAGTATCAGGACCTGTTTTTTTAACCGGTTTTCATACTGCTTTAAGGCCGTTTGAACGCCTTTTCTCGGGTCCTGTTTCAACAAGGCAAGGTAGTCGCTGGTTATCTCTGTTCCATTGTTTAATCGTTCTTTTATTTCTTTAATCGTCTGTGTCTTTTCCATATATATCTTGTGGTCGCTCAAGTGTGATCCTTCCTAACAATCCGTTTCTAAGTTCATGAATGAACATCTCTGCTCCTCGGTCATAATCATCCCTGAACCCTCTGACTTTAGTGATTTCTAAAAGTAAATCAGGCAGGTCGAGTTCCTCTTCTCTGCCCTCTTTTAAGTTATAGCGTTCCGTCATCGCCCCTGGGTAATGTTCTTTCAGATAACCCATGGCATACAAAGCGATATCGTCCAGATGCAGCAGGGTATCTTTGATCGCTCCCGTCACGGCCAGTCGTTTCCCGACATCCTGATCTTCAAATTTCGGCCACAGGATCCCTGGAGTATCCAGCAGCTCCAGTTCTTTACCATATTTGATCCACTGCTGAGCCTTAGTGACACCGGGTTTGTTCCCGGTCCGGGCAATATTTTTGTGTGCAAAACGATTGATCAGGGTGGATTTCCCAACGTTCGGTATGCCTACGCAGACCGCTCTGATCGCACGTGGTTTCATGCCTTTCGCCTCGCGTTTTTCAAAGAAAGGCTTCAGCACTTTTTTTGTCAGTTTCAAAATTTCCTTGAGGCCCTGTCCTTCTTTCGCGTTGATTGAGATCGCAGGAATGCCTCTGTCTTCGTAATCTCTAAGCCAGGCAGACGTCTGTCTGGGGTCAGCCAGATCACTCTTCATCAAGACGACGATGTGCGGCTTATCACCGATCATCTCTTTGACATCCGGATTTTTACTTGAATAAGGTATCCGTGCATCGATCAGTTCGTATACGACATCGACCATTTTCAGTTTTTCCAGAAATTGTCTTTTAGCTTTGGCCATGTGGCCGGGGTACCATTGTATCATGCGTCTATCCTCTCCTTTCATGCCGGCTTTAACAGCTCAGGCTTTCTAGTCACTATCATCGATGAAGCCAAACCGATCCAGCGGCCATATACGTAAACGTGTTTTTCCCGTCACCTGGTTTTTATCAATAAAACCGAAGGAACGGCTGTCCTTTGAATTCACGCGGTTGTCGCCCAAGACAAAATAGGCATCTTCAGGCACTTCCTCTACACCTTCGATGGAAGCCAGGCTGAAGTTGCTGTTTAAAGACTGCAGGTCAGATTCACTGACTCCCGAGAGATCGATGTAATCTTCTTCAATGGCATCTCCGTTGATATAAAGAGTCTGATCCTGGAAGGTGATTTCATCACCAGGCAGACCGATCACACGCTTGATAAACTGCTTGTCATTGTCTTCAGGTGAAGGAAAGACGATCACATCGAACCGGTCGATGTCCCCCACTTTATTCAAAAGTAAACGGTCACCATCCTGCAGGGTCGGTTCCATGGATGCTCCTTCAACACTGACAGGTGCCAGCAGGTAAATTCTGACACTTAAAAACAGACCAGTAATGACGACAATATAAATAAAGGTACTCAAAATCTCTTGAAGTAATGTCTTCTCTTTTTGCGGTTTCTTATTATGTTTATCACTTTTGGGAGTATAAGATGAATCTTCCATGCCATGACCTACTTTCTCTCATACGTATTTAAAAAAGACAGAGAAAGAAAATGAGCGGATGTCAGAAGACATGCCACATTTCCTTTCTCCTCCTTCTTAATTTTCCAATAAATAATCAACTGCTGCGTCGTACTGTGTATCATTTGCTTCTATCAGTTCGCGGAGTCTCTCTACAAGCGTACGTGCTGTATCGCCTGTAACGATCCCGTCCTGTTCCAGATCGTTTGCAGCCTGGAAAGATTCCACAGCTTCTTCTGTCTCTTCATCGTAAGTGAAATCGACCGACCCCACCTCGTAATCCAGAACGTCCAGGACCTGTTCCAGATTATACACTTCTTCAGATATATCGCCCGTTTCATACGTTGCTTCAGAATTCACGAGCATAAGATTGATATAGTCAGGCATTTCTACTTCCAAATCAGGAGCAATACCTTCTTCATTGATCCATGTCCCATCTGCAGTCAGCCATTTCCCGGCTGTGAATTTTATCTCGCCGTCGCCAGTAATATCCAACACATTCTGAATGGTCCCTTTACCAAAAGTGGTCGTTCCGATAAGCGGGATATCGGCAGACTGACTCATTGCTCCAGCAAGGATCTCAGAAGCACTGGCGCTGCCGCCGTTAATGAGCAGGACGCTTTCCTGATCGAATTTAAAGTCACCAAGTTCATCTGACGCGGTATAGACATAAGGTTCTTCACCTCTGCCTTGAGACTGCATCAGTGGTTCGCCGTTTTCAACAAAAATATTGGAAAGCTGAAGAGCAGAATCAAGCAGACCGCCAGGATTTCCTCTCACATCAAAAATGAATGCTTCAGCGCCTTCTTCTTGAAGGGCTTCGATGGCGTCTACAAGTTCCTCATAGGTCGGTCGGTTGAAATTCGTGATGTGAACATAACCGATCGTCGGATTCTCAGCATCTATTTCATATACCACGGACTCGATCGGGATCGAATCTCTTATGATGTTTACAGTGAATTCATTGTCTCCTCTTATGATAGACAATTCCACTTCAGTCCCCTGAGGACCGCGGATCAAAGCGACCGCTTCATTGATCGACAGGTCAGCTACAGATTCACCGTTCACCTCATCGATCAGATCATTCGGCAGTAACCCGGCTTCTTCAGCAGGCGATCCTGATATGGGCGAAATGATACGAACGTACTCGCCTTCTTTCATCACTTCAGCACCGATACCTTCAAAAGACCCTTCGATATCTTCGTTCATTGACGTGGCTTCCACTTCATCAAGATACGTCGTATAAGGATCTTCCACGGCTTCGGCCATCCCCTGAAGTGCCCCTTCGATCAACGTGTCCGAATCGACTTCTTCCAGATACTGTGTCATCAAAATCGAGTAGACTTCTCTCAAAGGCTCAAAGTCCACATCCTCTGGATCGGATTCCAGGACAGTCTCCGTTTCTTCTGTTTCCGTTTGAGGATCAGTAACGTCATCTGTATCTCCAGTAACATTCAAAGCCAGAACAGTCCCAGCTATGGCAACGAAAAGAACGATCACTAACGATACGACATACAGGGTCAAGCTGACTTTTTTCGTCTCTTTATTCTCTGATTCGTGCTCCATGAAAGACCTCTTCTCTTGTTTTACTTGTTTTCGTCCATTCTAAGTGCTGCTTCGAGTGCGATGATCATCATATCGTTAAATGTTGTCTGTCTTTCTTCTGACGTCGTTTCTTCTCCCGTCAGGATATGGTCACTGATCGTCAAGAGGGCCAGTGCTCTCTTATTGTGTTTGGCAGCGAGAGAATACAGACCGGCAGCTTCCATTTCCACTGCCATGATGCCGTAATCAGCCAGTTTCTGCTTGTCCAGTTCTTCATTGTAAAAACGGTCCGCACTGAGGATATTACCGACACGAATGTTCATTTCTTTTTCCATACCGATATCATAGGAATGTCTCAGCAGATCAAAGTCAGCGATCGGTGCAAAATCCACCTGATTATTGAAAATGTGACGGTGGATACTTGAATCGGTCGTGGCTGCTTGAGCGAGCACGACGTCACGGATCTTCACTTCTTTTTTCAATGCACCGGCAGAACCGACACGAATAAGGTTTTCAACGCCGTATTCCTGGATAAGTTCTTCACCATAGATCATAAGTGATGGAATCCCCATACCCGTACCTTGAACTGAGATTTCTTTACCTTTGTAAGTCCCAGTATAACCGAAGGCATTTCTGACAGTGTTGTACTGCTTGACATCCTCTAAAAAGGTCTCAGCGATATATTTTGCACGCAAAGGATCCCCAGGCATCAGAACTGTTTTTGCGATTTCACCTTTTTTTGCTTCTATGTGTACACTCATTTGACATTCTCCTTTAAAATTTATTTACTATTTATTATTATCTTTATACATTTGATAAACTTTGTCAAAGACTTCCATCGAGACGACGTAATCCCCGTTGATTTCCAGATAATCGGAAAGTTCGCTATAATCAGTTGAATGCTTGGGAAATGTTCCGTCATGATCGACTGCATTCGCGAAGAGCGTGATGTCGTCTTTTTTATACGGGTCTCTTAAGGTTTTGACATAATGATAAAACGAGCGTCTCATTCACAGACCTCCTGTGAATGGGAGTCTGCCCATTGTCTTCGCTGTTCTTTTTCTCGTGCGTAAGCAGCCGGATTTTTTTTATAGAACTGCTGGTGTTCTTCTTCAGCCGGATAAAAGGCCCCTGCTTTTTCTATTGTGGTCACAATAGGTTTATCATAATAATTCGATGCCTGAAGCTGTTTTTTAGAAGCTACGGCCTTGACTCTCTGATCTTCATTATAGTAGAAGATCACCGGACGATAACTCTCACCGCGATCCATGAACTGGCCCATGGCGTCTGTCGGATCCGTCTGCTGCCAGTAGATCGTCAGGAGCTCATCATAAGAGAGCACCTTTTCATCGTAATGGACCAGTACGGCTTCGGTATGACCGGTATCCTGTGCCTTGACTTGTTCATAGGTCGGATTCGGCACGTGCCCGCCAGTATAACCTGAAACAACTTTGTTTATTCCTGTCATTGTTTCAAAAGGCTGGACCATACACCAGAAACATCCGCCTGCAAATAATGCCTTTTCCAATCATAAAATCCTTTCTAGTATAAAGATACGAAACACAGATATTATATCACTTTATAGCTTGTTCAGGCAAAATAATATCCAGTCTTATGTCATCTGCCTCAAGATCGATTCTTTTGAGCCGCAGCTGCGTATCATTTTCCAGTGAAAACGCATCGAATGCGACGAGCACAAAGGCCTCCTCACTATCGATCTGAATCCATTCAGGCAGATCCAGCTGCTGATCCAGAATATTGAGCGCGATGTCGATCGGCAAGTCGAGCGCCCCTAGTTGAATGCGTTGTGCGCGCAACTGAAGATTGCCGTTATCCATGACAAACGGCTCCATATATAGACCAAAATCGACATCAAAACCGAATAGATTCAATGGCCCTTCCATTTCCACCAGCTCATCGACAGTAACAGTGAAACCGGAATAACGTTCACCTAACTCTTCCTGCAGGTACAAATTGATGACGCGTTCGACCTGTGCTTTATCTGAAACCACTTCGAAGGGAATGGCTTCATCGGATACCACAAATTCTTCTGTGTCCATCTGAACTGGCTCATTGTCTGTAAAGATGTCTAGTTGAACTGCAAGCCAGATCATGACACCTATATTTATCAGCAGCAGGATAATAAATGCCCATTTCCATCCGGAACCTTTTTGTCCTGCTGTTCGCTTTCCTCGTGTATCGGTCAACTTGCATTTCCTCCTTTTTGAGTATATCAAATGACTCAACGATATCTCATGTGTGAGATATATTTCTGTGTTATAATAAATTAAAATAAGTAAAAAACGCAAATCTTTCTATAGTAGTATACCAAACTTTCAACTATTCGTACAGAAAGTAACCGTTTTAAGGAGGTCGCCATGTCAAACCAAACAGAATCATCTGCATTTTCCAGAAAATACCTGATCATAAATGAAATCTTAAACGCCGTGACGCATGGGATCGGAGTGATTTTAAGCATCATCGCCTTAGTTTTTCTTGTTCAGAAAGGAATCGAGGCGGGTGGCACCTTAGAAGTAACCTCTTATACGGTTTATGGCGTTTCGCTCATCCTTCTTTACTTGTCCAGCACACTTTATCACAGTTTCACTTTTACCCGGGCACGATACGTTTTCCGTATCATCGATCACAGCAGTATTTTCCTGCTTATAGCCGGTACCTACACCCCTTATACTCTGATCACCATAGGCGGTAAATTGGGGACTTTCCTGACTACAGTCATCTGGACGATCGCTTTTCTAGGTGTGTTGTATAAAACGATCTGGTTCAAAAAATTTCAGGGCTTGTCGCTCTGGCTCTATATAGCAATGGGCTGGATATCGCTGTTCTTCATGCATTATCTGTATCAGGGACTTGGTACGAACGGGTTCCTCTGGCTTGTGGCCGGCGGACTTTCCTTCACGGTCGGGGCTCTCTTTTACCGGTTGAAACACATTAAATTCATGCATGTCGTCTGGCATCTGTTTGTGATGTCTGGAACCATTTGTATGTTCTTTTCCATCTATCTCTACACGTAGATGCACTAACAGACAGAGAAGACCCTGATTGTCAGGGTCTTCTCTGTCTGTTTATTTGCGTTTAAAAATTTGAAATGTATGGGGATGTTTATTTTTTGCATCAACAGCCCCTTTTTTCTCTTCTATCAACTCAAACTGCGAATAGTCGATTGCAGGCATATACGTGTCCCCTTCAAAAGAGTCATGGATTACCGTCCGGTAAAGCATGTCCACATCATCTATAAAAAGCTCGAACAGCGAAACACCGCCGATCACATGAAGTGGCTTTTTTGAATCTTCTGTTTTGTCCAATATCTCTTTTTTAGAATGACAGACATGAATGCCTTCCAAGTCGAAGGAAGGGTTCGACGTCAGAACGAAGTTTTCTCTCTTTTTCAGGGGAGGATTCGGTATGCTGTCCAATGTTTTCCTCCCCATTACCACATCTCCCGTTAGAGTCACCTCTTTAAAAAACTGCATATCAGCTGGAAGATGCCAGGGAAGTTCTCCGTTTTTCCCAATCAGTCCATTTTCATCTTCTGCCCACACAAACGTTATCATATCAGCACCTCACTTAATATTTGCACTACGAAACTATATAGTTGCACAAAGCAAATGCAGTCACCTTAAACAGCGATAGGTGCTTTGATCGCTTTATGCGGATGGTAATCTAAAACTTCGATGTCATCCATCTCAAAATCGAAAATACTTTTCTCTTTATTCAATTTGATCGTTGGGAAGGGTCTGGGTTCCCTTGAAAGCTGTTCATGGATCTGTTCCATGTGATTCATGTAAAGATGCGCATCTCCTAGAGTATGAACGAAATCCCCGACTTCAAGTCCTGTCTCTTGAGCAACAAGGTGTGTCAGAAGTGCATAGCTTGCTATATTGAATGGTACGCCTAAGAAGACATCCCCGCTTCGCTGATAGAGCTGACAGCTCAGCTTGTTTCCGTCAACGTAGAACTGAAATAAAGTATGACACGGGGGCAGAGCCATGGTCGGTACTTCTTCAGGATTCCAGGCGGACACGATATGGCGCCTGGACATCGGATTGGTTTTTATCGATTCGATGACATTCTTGATCTGGTCGATGATGCCGCCATCTTTTTTCTGCCACGCGCGCCACTGGGCTCCATAAACATTGCCCAAAGAACCATACTGTTCAGCAAAGGCATCATCGTTCAGCACGTTCTCTCTGAATAGTGCCATCTGCGTCTGGTATTCTTGTTTAAACTCAGGATCTTCCTGAGAACGCAGACCAAAGTCAGTCATGTCAGGTCCTTTATAGTCTTCACTCTTTACATATTTCTCAAAGGCCCACTCGTCCCAGATATGATTATTGTTTTCCAGCAGAAAACGGATATTGGTATCCCCTTTTAAAAACCATAAAAGTTCACTTTTGATAAGTTTGAAATACACCCGTTTAGTCGTTAACAGAGGGAAACCCTGCTGTAGATCAAAACGCATCTGATGGCCGAAAACCGATTTCGTTCCTGTCCCCGTTCGGTCCTCTCGTTCTGTTCCTTCTTCTAAAATACGTCTCGCTAAATCCAGATATTCTTTTTCCATTTTTTTCACTCCTTATACATACTGTGCCAGATACTCCCAGCGGCTGTATTTCTCTTCCAGTTGATGACTGAGCTCTGTTTGTTTTTCCGTCAGTTCATTCAACTTCACATGATCCGTGATGACCTTCTCCATCTCAGATTGAACCTCTTCAAGCGCTGCTTCCAGCGCTTCGATTTCTGATTCGATCGTTCCCCATTCTTTCTTTTCCATATAAGTCAGTGCTGTTTTTTCTTTCTTTCCTCTTCGGTCATCCTCGGATTTGGCTGTATTCGTTTGAGGTCTGGCCTGTTTTTCTTTTTTTGTCAGATCATTCTGTTCCAAATACTCGGTCAACGAAGCGTAGGATTCTTCAATATCTCCCTTCCCTTTAAAAATCAGCAGTTTACTGGCGATTTTATCTAAGAAATATCGGTCATGGGAAACGGCGATCACAGCCCCGCTGAACTGATCGATAAATTCTTCCAGGATCGTCAGGGTCTGGACATCCAGATCATTCGTCGGCTCATCCAGGAGCAGAACATTCGGCTGCTGCATGAGGATCTTCAGGAGATACAGACGGCGTTTCTCGCCGCCAGACAGTTTATTGATCGGTGACCCATGCATCGAGCGTTTAAAGAGAAACCGTTCAAGTAATTGCGACACGCTTATCGACGAACCATCTGACAGCTTGACTTCTTCGGCGATTTCTCTTAGATAGGTGATCACGCGCTTATCTTCATCAAACTCTTCATTGATTTGCTTGTAGTAACCGATCTTGACCGTTTCCCCTATGATGAGCAGGCCATTGTCCAGTTCTTCTTCTCCCGCAAGGATATTTAAAAAGGTGGTCTTTCCAGACCCGTTTGTGCCGGTGATACCGATCCGGTCTGTCTGCTGGATCAGCAAATCGAAGTTTTTCAATATGACTGTATCGTCAAGCTGTTTAGATGCGTTTTCCAGTTCCAGAACTTTCTTGCCTAAACGTGTGCCAGAAAGCTGCAGCTCAAGTTCAGACTTTTCTTCATGCCCTTTCACCTGTCCTTCAAGCTCAGAGAAGCGCTGTTTGCGTGCCTCCTGTTTCGTGCCTCGTGCCCTTACGCCTTCACGCATCCAGGCAAGCTCCTGCTTATAGAGCTGTTTCTGCTTATGGGCGATACGCTGTTCAGTTGCCTCTTTTTCTGCTTTCAATTGAATGTACTGCTGGTAATTACCAGGATACTGTTCCAGTTTTCCGTTATCGAGTTCTACGATTTCATTAGATACCCTGTCAAGGAAATACCGGTCATGAGTGACCATCAACAGGGATCCGCGGTAGCCTGAGAGATACCCTTCCAGCCATTCGATCATCTGAAAATCAAGGTGGTTGGTCGGTTCATCGAGGATCAGAAGGTCGGGTTCCTGCACAAGGACTTGAGCCAGAGCTGCCCGTTTCTGCTGTCCACCAGATAGATCCCCTACGCGTTTATCACTGTCTTCCAGTCCCAGTTTGTTTAATATGGCTTTTGCCCGTGCATTGACGTTCCAGGCATCTTTCTGATTCATTCTCTTCTCTGCCTCGGTGAACATCTGCTGTAATTTGGGATTGGTCGGATCCTCACTGAATTTTTTCAGTACTTCTTCATAGTTTCTGGCCGCTCTGATCATAGGTGAATCCCCATCAAAAACCACATCAAAAATGCTCTTGGCATTATCCAGTTCGTTTTTCTGACTCAAGTAGCTGATGTCGTAATCTCCCGGATGGGTCTTTTCTCCTTTATCCGGTTTTAGAACGCCGGCAACGATACGTAAAAAAGTGGTTTTCCCGGTACCATTCACGCCGATCAGCCCGATTCTCTGATTTTCCTGAATCGAGAAGGATACATCGTCAAATAATGTTTTTATTCCATATGAATGTGTCAGGTGTTCAATTTTCCATTCTTTCATCATCACATTCTCCTTAAGTTAGAGTCCATCTTATTTTAGCATACAAGCGGAGCTTTTTTCACTTAAACTTTGGCCGTGGTCAAGCGTTGACTCTGAAAACGTTATCCTTTATACTGAAGACTGTAGGCGACTATACTTAAGAAAGCATTAGGGGGAAGACGATGACTAAAGGGACTGTGAAATGGTTTAATAATCAAAAAGGCTATGGTTTCATCGAATACAACGAAGAAGATGATGTTTTCGTTCATTTTACCGGTATCAATATGGAAGGCTATAAAGCATTGAACGAAGGCCAGACAGTAGAATTTGATATTGTAGACGGGTCTCGTGGTCCTCAAGCTACGAACGTGAATGTCGTCGAAGCAGTGAATGATAATAATTAAGAACAGTTAAAGTCAGTTCTCATTCGAGACTGGCTTTTTTCTATTTCAATGCTGGAGTGTGTATTATGTTAAGAATTTACAGTGACGCAGCTGTGTCACCCAAAGACCAGCTGGCTGGTGCGGGGCTTGTCGTGGTAGGCGAGAATCTTCACGAACAGCTTTCTCTGCCTCTCTCCTCCACGGATGATAATCACTTGGCAGAACTGGAAGCCTTCTATAAGGCAGTGAGCTGGCCGAACGAAAATGGCCGTTTAGAAGAATGGACGATTTTTCATACCGACAGCCAGCTTGTCGCGAACGCAATCAGAAAAAACCACATAAAAAACAACAAATATACTGATGCATTTCAATCGATCGTCCTTTCTCTGGAAAAGCTGGCCTTTTATGAAGTGAAGTGGATCCCTGAAAAAGAGAATAAAGGAGCAGATAACCTGGCCAAACAAGCCTTAGCTAAACAAAGAAAAAACAGAAAGTGAGGAGTTCAGTCTCACTTTCTGTTTTTTTTCTTTTTACAGTCATTCTTTCCTTAGATCTCAGCACATTTAGATGATTGACAGAAAGAAGCGATATTAACGTCGGCTTAGCCCTATACTGCCTGGCTTTTACCAGTCATTCAGCTGCCCGGGCGTGGGCGATCGCTTCTATTCATTCATTATTAATTGTAATACAGATTTTCAGTTGGATAAATGGGATCATTCGTAATATCGATTCCCAGCATTTTCAGTGTCTGTTCATTTTCATGGTTCATAATAACGGTCGAATGCGCCTGGGCATCTTTTAATTCAGCGAGCTGATTGTAGGCGAGCTGAGCCGTCGGATTCGTTACCGCACTGATCGCCAAGGCGATAAGCAGTTCGTTCGCAGATAACGTGGGGACTTTACTGTTCAGTTCATCCGTCTTCAGTCGCTGGATCGTTTCTAATATCATCGGAGCCAGCAGATCGATTTCATCTGAAATATTGGCCAGCACTTTCAGGCCGTTGACAACTGCTGCCGCGGAAGCATCCATCAGCGTGGTGGTCCGGCCTGTAATGATTTCACCACTATTCAGCTCTATCGCGATAACAGCCTGAAGATTGGAGCCTTCAGTTCTTCCCTGGATTTCTTGGGCATAATCCCTGGCGACTTTTACAGGACCCCGCTGTTCTTTTTTCAGATCCGATTCTTCCAGGATCAGCTGCATGCGACGCAGCGTATCCTCATCTGCCAGTCCCTTTTTATAATCGTTTTCAACAGAAAAGGCCCGTCTGATGATTTCTTCGTTTGCTGCTTTAACGACCACCGCTTCATCTATGATACCGGATCTGATCCGGTTGACCCCCATGTCTGTCGGTGATTTGTAGACAGATGGTCTGCCGGTGATTTTTTCAATGATACGCTTGATAACGGGGAACATTTCAATATCCCGGTTGTAATTCACGGCCACTTCACCATATGCTTCAAAGTGGTAGTTGTCCATCATGTTGACATCCTTCAGGTCCACTGTCGCTGCTTCATAGGCAATATTGACAGGGTGTCTGATCGGCATGTTCCAGACAGGGAATGTCTCAAATTTTGCGTAACTGGCTTTGTGTCCGTGAGCGTACTCATGGTAAAGCTGATTCAGACAAGTCGCCAGTTTCCCGCTGCCAGCTCCTGGCGCCGTCACGACCACTAAAGGTTTTGTCGTTTCGATATAGGTGTTTTTGGCAAAGCCTTCTTCACTGAAAATGGCTTCTACATTGGTAGGATAGCCGTCAATAGCACGATGCGTATGTACAGTGATTCCGCTGCGTTCGAGTTTGGACATGAATATCTTCACGTTTGGCTGTTCCTGATAGCGTGTAATGAGTACGCTGTTTACCGGAATACCATAAGCTCTATATTCGTCGATCAAGCGTAAAACATCCCGGTCGTAAGTGATCCCATAGTCTCCGCGAACTTTGTTTCTTTCGATATCGCCGGCATAGACGCAGATAATGATCTCCGCTTTATCTTTCAGCGTAGCCAGCAGTTTCATTTTCGCATCCTCATCAAAACCCGGCAGGACACGTTTGGCATGTTTATCACCGATCAGTTTGCCGCCAAATTCCAGATACAATTTCTCACTATTTTCTACGCGTTCTAAAATATATGCAGACTGTTCTTTCAGATACTTCTCCGTATCAAAACCCACTTTATACATAACCGTCCTCCAGTTTCCTTTTTCACTCTCTACTATTATATCACTCATTATAAAAAGACCAAATACCTTCTGCTGTTTACAGCCCTGAACTTATTATAGCGAGTGATGATCAAACAATCATTCTACTATACTCTGTTTTGTACTTTCAAGTAAATCTTTTCTCCCAGGCTGAACAACCCGTATGTAAAGACCAGGACCAGCGGAATGTAAATTAGATCAGGAAGAAAATCAAGCAGTGGTCTGTGAGTCAGGTAAAAGTAATTGCCGTCGACCATCAGATTGACCAGGTAAGCCACGAACAGATAAAGGATAAACCACGGGTATATTTTATTTTTATCCCCTTTTTCGATTGCATTGTCATGGATAAGAAAACCATAGAATGGGAGCAGCGAAGTGATAAAGTAGCTCAGTAAATAACTGACTCCGATCGGATGAACGATACTGTATACGCGAATCGGATAGATCAGACTGATCCAGGCATACAGGCTGAAATAAGCTAACAGTTTAAATACCCCTTCATCATTCGAAAGCAAATAGATGACTGCTAACAGAGCGTTGAACCTGCTGATGTGCAGCGGCAGCGAATCGCTGAGATTGAGGCCTATCAAGTCATAATACGTTGTATAGAGTAAAAACTGCTGATAAAAGCTTAAGACGAGCACTAAAGTCGTAAACAGTCTTTCGTGTTTTTTTACGCTTTTTCTGAACACAAATAAGGCGGCAGCTAGAATAATCAAGCCTATGACATAAAGCAGATGCTGGGTCCCAAATAATGGTATGGAATCTACGTACTCAGCCAGTATAATCAGTCTCCTCTCTTAAAAGTTATTAATTGTTTTGAACTGTGATATTATTATAGTAGCATACTTTATCGATTTAGTGATAAATAACTTTGATTTTTTTAAAGGAGAGAAGTCTATGGATGGCCTGTCTTTACTGAAAGATTTAACAGAAAACAGAGACGACGCTCGCGCTGATCAGATGGAAGCTTATATGCGTGATCAGTTTGTTTTTTTGGGTATACCTGCTGAGAAAAGACGAAAACTGATGCGTCCTTACTTTAAGGAAGCCCGAAAAGAAAAACACATCGACTGGACTTTCGTTGACAACTACTGGGAGCAGCCATATCGAGAATGTCAATATATCGTCTGTGACTACTTGTCTGCTGAACAGGCGCGGCTTGTGCCTGCTGATATCGACAAACTCAAAACACTTGTTTTAAAAAAAGCCTGGTGGGACACCTGTGACAGTCTCGATAAAGTCATCGGGAAACTAGCCCTGGACTATCCGGAACTCAACGAGATACTGCTTGAATGGAGTCAGGATGAGAAGATCTGGCTGAGACGGATCGCTATCGATCATCAGCGGCATCGCAAGGAACGGACAGATACTCAGCTTCTGGAAACGATCCTTAAAAATAATTTCGGAAGCAGCGAGTTCTTCATCAATAAAGCCATTGGATGGATACTGCGTGACTACAGTAAGACCGATCCCCAGTGGGTCACTCAGTTTATCGAACAGCATAAAGCTGAACTGCATCCACTCAGCATACGGGAAGGTTATAAGTATCTAAAATCAAAAAATATAAAAAGGTGAAGACACTCATTCGTCCTCACCTTTTCACTGAGCTGTACTGCTTTATTTTCTTTTACCTTTTATTCTGAATAAAACGTGCTGCTCCCCCTAAAGATAAGGAAACTAATCCCATCAAACCGGCAGCCCAAGTCATTGTGGCTGTTTCAGGCAGTTTTTCGCCTGCTTCTGACTCTTCTTCTGCTGGTTCTTTATCTTCTTCAGGGTCTTTCGATTCTGAAGGATCTTCTGGTTCTTCTTCAGGATCTGTTGGTTCTGAAGGATCTTCCGGTTCTTCTTCAGGATCTGTTGGTCCAGCTGGTTCTTCTACTTCAAACGGCATAGTCTGGATACGTCCTTCTGTTGGATCATAATTGACTGCACCTTCTTTTTCAGTGACTTCTTCAATATACTGGATCAGTGCATTGGTCACCTGACCGGCATCCGATTGAATGATCGCTGCATCTGAGAAATCATAGCCGTCTCCACCGGAAACGATGAAATTATTTGTGGCGATGGAGTACGTTGCATCCATATCAATCGGCTCTCCATCAACAAATAAGTCTGCATCCGCGTACAAGCCTTCCTCATCTGTGTAGATGATATAGTTCAACCCGGACGTCTGCAGATCGATTTGCGGACCATAACTATCCAGCGAACGGTGGTATGAGTAGGCGATGATTTCTTGCAGTTCCTGACCCGTCATCTCTAAGATAGTTACGGCATTGCCAAACGGATCAACGGTGAATATATCTCTGGCTGTGATATCTCCTGGTTCGATCCCTGCTCGAATGCCGCCATTGTTTGTGATGGCAATATCTGTATTGGCAAAGTTACGCAGAGCGTCTGTGATCATGTTTCCAAGAGCAACATCTTTTAGCCAGCGGTCATCCCGGCTTAAACCTGTCTCAGTTTGTCCCAGCACTTCACCAAGCAGTTCTTCTGACTCTGCATTATACTGGTCAATGATCGACTGAACTTCCGGATTCACATTTTCATCTGGCAGTTCATCTACAGCTTGAAGACTTCCTTCCACACTGACTTCTCCTGTTTCACTGTCGAGAGTCAGGTTTAAGATGCCGATGTTTTCTGCACTGCTTCCTGAGCTTGCAATAGGTGTGCCGTTGACGATCTCTGGTTCAGTTAGGGTCGTGTGTGAATGCCCGCCAATGATAACATCAAAGTGGTCATAGACCTCCGCGATCTGACGGTCTGCTGCTATACCCACGTGATTTAGAGCCACTAAAATATCGACGTCATCTCTCAATGATTTATATTCTTCGATCGTTTCCATGTAGTTTTCAAATCCCAGTCCAACGATACCCGTAGGACTCGTAGCTGGCGGAGCCTGGGTCAAGCCAATGACACCGATTTTTTTATCTCCCATTTCAAAAATCTGATAAGGATCTGGCTGGGTGATCGGTATGGATGGATCGACGACCTCTGTATTAGCGGATATCCAGTTGAAGTCCGACTCATTGCGTCTGTCCTGGAAGACCTGCTGTCCATAATCAAATTCATGATTCCCGATCGTCATTAAATCAAGTTCCATTTTATTCAGGAGCTCGATCATCGGAATCCCGTCTAAGAGATCGACAACGGGATTCCCACTGAAAATATCCCCGGCATCCAAGTACAGGGAATGATCAACTGTGTCTCTGTACTCATTCAGGAAGTAAGAGATTTTCCCAAAATCATCAATGCTGGCATGCATGTCATTGGTATGGAAAAGTGTGACAGAGAAGTCCTCTACCATCGCAAGTGGTTTTGTCTGGATACGGCCTTCTGTCGGTTCATAATTGACTGCGCCTTCTTTTTCTGTCGTTTCACTTATGTGCTGGATCAAAGCATTGGTTACTTGCCCGGCGTCTGATTGAATGACTGTTGCTTCTGAAAAGTCATAACCGTCTCCACCCGCAACAATAAAGTTGTTTGTTGCAATAGAATAAGTTTTATCCAGATCGATCGGTGAACCATCAACATATAAGTCTGAATCTGCGTATAATCCATTTTCATCTGTGTAAATAGTATAATTCAATCCTGATGTCTGCAGATCGATTTGTGGGCCGTAGCTGTCTAAAGACCGGTGATAAGAATAAGCAACAATATCTTTCAGCTCATGCCCTGTCATCTCTACGATGGTCACGGCATTCCCAAACGGATCAACAGTGAATACATCTCTGGCCGTGATATCTCCTGGTTCGATCCCAGCACGGATCCCCCCGTTATTGGTAATGGCGATGTCTGTATTGGCAAAATTGCGCAGTGCATCCGTGATCATATTGCCTAGGGCAACGTCTTTTTCCCAACGATCATCCCGGCTCAAACCTGTCTCAGTTTGTCCCAGCACTTCACCAAGCAGTTCGTCTGATTCTGCATTGTAAGCATCGATCATCGTCTGAACTTCCGGATCGACATTGTCGTCTGAAAGAGCCTCAACAGGCTGAAGGTGACCCTCGACTGAAACATCTCCTGTCTCTGCATCTAAGGTGAGATTTAAAACACCAATGTTTCTGGCATTACTTCCAGAGCTGGCGATAGGCGTTCCATTTACGATTTCCGGTTCAGTTAATGTCGTATGTGAATGTCCGCCAATGATGACATCAAACATATCGTACGCTTCAGCGATTTGACGGTCTGCAGAAATACCGATATGATTCAATGCAACCAGTACATCCACTTCGTCTCTCAATGATTCGAACGTTTCTATCGTATCCATATAGTCACCGAACTCTAATCCGACGATACCTGTTGGACTTGTAGCTGGAGGAGCTTGAGTCAAGGCGAACACCCCAACTTTTTTGTCACCAAATTCGAAGATTTCATAAGGATCCGGATCAGTTATCGGAATGGAAGGATCAGTGACACTTGTATTTGCCGAGATCCAGTTAAAATCAGATTCATTGCGTCTGTCCTGAAAGACTTCCTGACCATAATCGAATTCATGATTCCCGATCGTTATTAAATCAAGTTCCATTTTATTTAACAGTTCTATCATGGGGATACCGTCCATTAAATCGACGACCGGATTCCCACTGAATATGTCACCTGCATCTAAGTATAAAGAATTGTCTGCAAGGGCTCTCTGTTCATTTAAAAAGTAAGAGATCTTTCCAAATTCATCGATACTTGCGTGCATATCGTTGGTATGAAAGACTGTTAAAGAAAAATCTTCTTCCACCTCTGCAGCCTTTACGTCTTCCGGCAGCCCAAGAGCCAGAGATAAAGAGAGAAAACTAACAGCTAATGTCTTCTTGTTCAGCATTAAAGCACTCCTTAAATATTATGTAATACAAATAAAAATCTGTATCCGTTTCCATGTTACCTTATTTAAAAGTGATAAACAATAAAATATTTGACTTAACTATTTAAAAATAAATGGATACTTTAAAAACCCTGACACTCCCACAAGTGTCAGGGTTTTTAAAAATTCTGTTGTCAGACCAGCTTTTCTCTTATTTCCCCGCTGATTTTATCGATGAGGGTAACGAAGACGATGACGATGATGAGAATGATCCCAACGTCTTCCCAGTTCCTCTGCTGCTGTGCGATCATCAGAGGGACACCGATTCCGCCTGCCCCCACCAGGCCGAGAACCGTCGAGGCGCGGACATCGATCTCAAACCGGTAGATCGAGAATGAAGCAAAATCAGGCAGGACTTGTGGAAACACACCATACCAGACAGCCTGGACCCTGTTCCCGCCACTGGCACGTATCGCATCCACCATGTTCATATCGATCGACTCGATCACTTCTGCATAAAGCTTGCCTAACATCCCGATCGAATTGATGCTGATGGCTAAGACCCCCGGATACGGACCGACCCCTAAAGCGGCTACGAATAAAATGGCAAAGATGATAGAAGGGATCGACCGGATCGCATTTAAAATCGCCTTCCCTATATAACTCAAGGGGCCCCCGATGTTACGCGAAGCCAGAAAAGCGATCGGCATGGCGATGATCGAAGCGGCGATCCCGCCGGCATAGGCGATGGCAATCGTCTCCAGCATTTCCAGGATACGCTCCGGGAATTTCTGTAAATATTCCAATGAGGTGAAAGGGACCACAAACATGCGGTATAAAATCGTCAAAGGTGACACCCGACTCCCGGGGACCGTCCACTCCTGACTCCAGAATGCTGAGATGTAAAAGAATGCCAGCAGGCCGATGATGACAGCGATCAGCCGTTTCGTAGATGCAGTTTTCGCTTTTTTCAGAGAGATCTCTTTCTGTTCAGACATTATTCAAGATACCCCCTTACTCTGTTGCTGACTAAGTCGATGAGCGTAATGGTAAGGAACAGAACGATCAGTATCATGGACAGGCGGTCATAACGGAAAAACTTCATATTCCGATTCAGCAACTGTCCGATCCCTCCGGCTCCAATAAATCCTAGCACAACGGAAGCTTTGACATTGATCTCAAGGACATACAAAGTGTAGGAGGCATAATACGGCAAAATCTGTGGCATGACACCATAACGAATGATCTGCAGCTTGTTCCCTCCACTTGCCATAATGGCGTCCAGTGGTCCCTGGCTGATCCCTTCGGTCGTTTCGCTCAGCATCTTGGCCAGGATCCCTGATGTGAATACCGTTAATGCCACAATGCCGGAAACAGCTCCCATGCCGATAAAGGCGACCACTATAATGGCCAGGATGATATCCGGTATCGTCCTCAGAAAATTCAGGATCGTTCGGATGAAACGATACAGAAAAGGATTTTTATTGATGTTGTGTGACGCTAAAAAAGTCAAGGGCAGGGCAATCACTGCAGCGAATGTCGTCGAGAGCAAAGCGATGTTCCAGGTTTCGACAAGATACTCGAAGCTGGTGGAAAAATAACGCCAGTCCGGAGGCAGCAAGTCTATAAAGATCATATCCCAGATAATGCCAAGGCCCTGCATAAGGCGGATAGGATCCGCATTCGTGCGATATAATGCCGCAAGATATAATAAGAAGAATACCGTGACAGTGGTCAGCATGCGCACAACAAACCGACGGGAGACGATATGGATTTTCACCTCTGCTTTCTCTGGTTTATTGGCCATCCGATTCATCTCCTCGCTTATCATCGACGCGGATCGGACGATCATAGATCTGTTCAAAGGTTTCTTCAGTAACATCAGTGACTGGACCATCGAACACGATTTCTCCGTCCCGCATACCGATGATGCGGTCGGCGTACTCCATCGCCATATCGATAAAATGCAGATTGACGATCGTGGTGAGATCATCTTCCTTGGATATCCGCCGCAGATCTTTCATCACTGTGTGAGAGGTCGGCGGATCCAAAGAAGCGACGGGTTCATCAGCCAGAATCACTTTCGGCTGCTGGGTAATGACCCGGGCAATACTGACCCGCTGCTGCTGTCCTCCGCTGAGCTGATCAGCACGGACATAGGCTTTGTCTTTGATCCCGACCCGTTCGAGATTGTCCATGGCCAGCTTCAGATCTTCCTGAGGAAAGATCCCCAGCAGACTTTTTACTGTTCCTGTATGACCTAATCGTCCAGCCATGACATTCCGCAGTACTGAAAGACGTTTGACGAGATTATAATCCTGGAAAATCATCCCGACTTTCGTGCGCAATTTACGCAGTCGGCGGTCTTTTAAATAGGTCACATCTTCCTCGTCAACCAGAATCTTCCCGGAGGTCGGATCCGTCATGCGATTGATACAGCGGATCAAGGTCGATTTACCGGCTCCTGAAAGACCGACGATGACCACAAATTCTCCCTGCTCGATTTTCAGATTTATATTCTTCAGCGCTTCCACTCCACCGGGATAAGTCAGTGAAAGATTCTTGAATTCTATCACACATGTCACCTCTTGTTCGTTTTGATTCGTTTCTTCAGAGGGCTCGAATACTCTGTAGGGGGGCTCATTATACACTCGATCCTTCGCGTAGATCACATCCCATGAGAAAAATGATCACCGTTCATGTATCAGACCTGTCAACACGATAACCATCCATTCCTGCCACTTTAGCTCAGCCAGAAACTTACCGCATTAATCGATCAGATCTTCAAAAGCTGCATAAGCTTCTCTGACAATATCGTATTCTGAATCTTCTGCCGGCTCGATACCATCCCATTCATAGATCTCGTGCATGGCCTGAAGGGCCTCTTCATTATCTTCCATCGTTAAAAAAGCTTCAGTGATGCGTTGTTTTAAATCATCCGGCATCCCTCCGTAAAGCGTGACCGTATCATTGGGTATCGGATCAGTATAACCAATGATACGGATCTGTTCTGTGATATCAGGGATTTCATCCGACAAACTGCCTCGCGCATCATCAAAGGTAGTGGCAAAGTCAGCATTCCCATCCAAAAGCTGCAGGATCGCATTGTCGTGTCCCTGAACTTCCAGATGCTGAAATTTTCCTTCCAGGTCCTCTATGCCGGCATTCAGAAATTCAAGGCCCGGGAAGAGATACCCTGATGTGGAAGAATAACCCGGGAATGCCCAGACGAGTCCTTCCGATTCGACAAGATCATCAAAGTCCTCTAAATCTGAATCGGCCAGCACGTTGTACTGCGCCTTATAGGTCCCTGAGCCAAAGCGGACCGCTTTGGCGACGACTTCAACATCCCCCCGCTCAGCTGCCTGCACATAGCCAAAGGCAGGTAAAAAGCCGATTTCAGTCTGCCCTGTACGCATTGCCTCGACCAGTCCGACATAGTCGGTCGTCACTTCTGCAGTGACAGGCATCTCCAAAGCTTCTTCCAGATAGTCAGCTAAGGGCTGAGCATTAGCGGTAATATTCTCAGCATCTGAAGAAGGTACAAAACCCATCACAAGCTCAGCATATTCTTCTGTATCCTCATCAGATCCTGACTGATCATCTGAGTCGGTCCCGTTCCTTATGTCATCAGTCCCACAGGCAGCTAGAGCTGCAGCAGCCAGAAGACTGAGGAATTTCAACCTATATTTCCTTGAATCGATCAATTGAACCCCTCCGTTTTCTACTATACGTGTGTCTTCTTTTCTGTATGTACTCAAACGAGGACTCTCTCTCTATTATGCCACTGTTTTAACGGAAGAGAAAAGCAATACGTTCTTTTTCCGCTTCATTCACTATCCACCCTTTACAGAGAAATGAACGTGTCTGGGTGGGGTCAGGTAAATGGGCCAGCTGAATGCGTCTTTGATCTGCTTACTTGAACGTAAAACTCACCGTTCTTTTTCGACTGGCCAAAGCAGCTCGAACCCGGACACTAGTAAAAAAACACGCCCTCGATACGGTCGTGTTTTTCATTCTTAATTTTTACTCTTGAATGGTATGAACAGCCATCTGCGGATAAGGGATCGATATGTTTTCTTCGTCAAAAGTCGTTTTCACTTCTTCCAGTATGTCAAAATGCACCCCCCAATAATCCTCAGCTCTAGTCCATACTCTGACTGTATACTCCACTGCACTGTCTCCGTGACCTGAAAGACGTATAAACGGTTCAGGGTCTAAGAGGACCGACGGATGCTTCAAAACGATCCGCTGTAGAGTCTGCAGCACATGCGCATTATTCGTTTCATATCCCACTCCGAACGTAAAATCGACACGTCGGGTATCATGCACGGAGTAATTCACGATGCCGGAGTTGGACAGGTTGCCGTTGGGGACATAGATCATTTTATTGTCCGGTGTCTCTAATTCTGTGTAAAGGATCTGGATGGCTTTTACTGTGCCGCTGTACCCTGCCCCATCAATATAATCCCCTACTTTGAATGGACGCATGGTGAGCAAAAGCACCCCTCCGGCCAAATTTGACAGTGAACCCTGAAAAGCCAGACCCAAAGCTAAACCGAACGACCCCAGAATAGCGACGAAAGAAGCGGTCGGAATCCCCAATATCCCGACGACACTTACGACCAATACCAGTTTCAGTCCGATACTGATCACCGACATGATGAAAGGTTTCAGGCTTTCATCCAGTTTAGACTTGCTGATTTGTGTACTGATGACATTGACCAGCACTTTTATCACTGCCAGGCCGACCAGTAAGGTAATGACAGCTAAGCCGACAGATATTGCCATTTCTACGATAAGATTGATCCAATCCATTGTATATTCTCTCCTTTAGTATGTAAATAACACGTAACTTTTCTATCATAACATAAGTTTTATTTATAAGAAATATTCACTGTTTTTTGCAGGTTTTATATATCGCCAGAACAGTCAATATATGGTACGCTTTTTTTAACAAAATTTTTGAAAGAAGTGATTCTATGATACTCAACCCTGTTTTAATATCCGTCATAGTCATGGTGACCTTGTCTCTGTTCAAACTCAATGTCCTGTTGGCTCTCATAATTGCCGCTTTGACAGGTGGACTGGCTGCGGGCATGCCCCTGATCGAAACGATGGAAACCCTGCTTGGCGGGATGGGCGGCAATGCGGAGACAGCCCTGAATTACATTCTGCTCGGTGCACTGGCTGCGGCCATTGAAAAGACCGGAGCAGCAACCATCATCACTCAGAAATTATCAAAAAGCATGAAAGGGACAGGCAAGTCTTTAGTCTTCCTTATCGCTTTTATCAGTATCTTTTCTCAAAATTTGATCCCCGTGCATATCGCCTTTATCCCTATCCTGATCCCGCCACTTATCATGGTGATGAATAAATTGCGGATAGACAGACGTGCCGTTGCCTCAGCTTTGACCTTCGGGCTCAAAGCGCCTTATGTCGCTCTGCCGGTAGGATACGGCCTGATTTTCCATAACATCATCCGGGATGAAATGGCGCTCAGCGGCTTAGACCTCGGTGAGGCAGAAGTCTGGCATGTCATGTGGATACCTGGTCTGGCCATGGTAGTGGGGCTGTTGATCGCCATTTTAGTCACTTACCGCAAGCCACGCCATTATCGGGATAGTGAAAAAACTGGCTTCAAGTTCGGATTCAAGGATCACGAATGGGAAGAAGTGACCTTCAACAGAGATCACGCCTTTGCTGTTGCCGGTGCCCTGTCCGCTCTCATCGTTCAGCTAACGATCGGTTCGCTGGTGCTGGGAGCTATCCTTGGTCTGCTGATAATGCTCGCCGGAGGAGCCATCAAATGGTACAGCCTGGATGATATGATCCACAGCGGGATCAGCATGATGGGATTCATCGCCTTTGTCATGCTCGTCGCTTCGGGTTATGGCGATGTCATCCGGGCCACCGGCGGTATCGAACCACTCGTTGAATCTGTCAGTGGTTCCTTTGCGGGCAATCAGTTCATCGCCGCTACGGGAATGATCACGCTCGGACTTTTGATCACCATGGGGATCGGGACTTCTTTTGGTACCATCCCTATTATTGCGGCCATATATGTTCCTTTAGCTTTGGAACTGGGCTTCAGCCCGATGGCGACCGTTCTGCTCATTGGTTCAGCTGCTGCTCTGGGAGACGCCGGTTCTCCGGCTTCTGACAGTACGCTTGGCCCAACGGCAGGACTGAATGTCGATGGCCAGCACGACCACATCTGGGATACCTGTGTTCCTACATTCATGCATTATAACATCCCAATCATGATCTTCGGTATCATCGGAGCACTTGTACTGTAACTCACTAATTTACTAAAAAAGTATATACAAAAATGAATATAACGTTTTTGGTCTGTACCTCTTAATACATGCTCTAGAAGATCAATGGAACAGATAAACGCAAAAGGATTGCAGATAATAGAGCGGTACCGGCGGTATGGTTCAAGTGTATTAGCCATCTAAATGGCTAAAGCAGCCAGATCAAGAATGACAAAATTGACGACGTACCTGCTGATTGGAGCACGTTTATAAAATATAATTCGATAGTGCAAAGAGGCTGGGACTTTTCCCCAGTCTCTTTGCTATTATCATTCAAGTCAAAGTTATCTTTCAGCGATATTGTGACCAGTTAACGCTGTGGTTTCCCAGGAACTGGTCGCAATAGTCTTTTAGTGACCCGAACTTATTTAAACGATATCCAGAAAAGTCACTGTAATATAATCATTGGTTCTTTTTTTCAACATACGCTCTAAAAGCATTTTGAGTAATAAGTCCTATGCCGACGATAGATGATACAAAAAAAACAACCGATTAGTTGTATGGTGCATTTAATCATATCAAAGCATAAATACATACGTGTAGAAAGCTGCCCATCAGATATTTTACCCCATTTTTCTATCTGCTCATTATCGAGACAGTCCTGAACACTTTTTCATTAGCCAACAACTAGTTAAATGTTTCTCCATATAACAAGCATACAATAAATTAGAAAAAACGCTTTTCATTCATAGGCATTTTAGATTGAATATAAAAGTTAGCCTGCTTCATTATTCTTCCATTTGCAGTATTCACGCGATCTCTATATCTAAGATGATAATTTGTCTATTACAACTATCTATGTTATGATGGATAAGTTGTGATTTTATTGATCTTAGGAGGAGATAATATGAAAAAGATAACTTTATCAAAAACGGCCGCGCTGCTTGCTGTCCCTCTATTGCTGACAGCATGTGGAGACAGTGACAGCGAGACATCTCAGGAAGAAAATATCGGAGAAGCTATGAACTATACGATCACTGGCATAGAACCTGGAGCCGGGATGTCTCAAATCGCCCGTCAGACACTTGAAGAATATGACAATCTGGAGGGCTGGGAAATTCAGGAGAGTTCGACAGCCGGCGTGCTGACAGAACTTGGTCAGGCCATCCAGAACGAGGAACCTATCGTGGTTGCCGGATGGACACCTCATTATAAATTTGAACAGTACGACTTGAAAATTCTGGATGATCCGAAGAATGTATTTGGTGATGCTGAAGGAATCTATACATTAACGCGTACAGGTCTTGAAGAAGAAATGCCCCAAGCCTATGAAATACTTAGCCGGTTTGAATGGGAACCTGAACACATGCAGGAAATCATGCTCGAAGCTCTGGATAGAGACTTTGAAGACGTCGCTGGTGAATGGGTTGATGAAAATCGTGAACTCGTTGATGAATGGACAGAAGGCATCGATGATGTCGATGGCGAGTCGTTTGAATTAGGCTCTCTTCCATGGGACACTGAACGGTCATCTTCAAATGTCGTGGCTCGTGTCCTGGAAGAAAAAGGCTACGATGTCACGATAACGAACCTTGACCCCGCCGTTCTTTATCAGGCATTGAACCAGGGTGAAGTGGATGCAACCGTCGGCGCCTGGCTACCGACAGCTCAAGGGGCATTCATGGAAACATACGGTGAAAATATCGTCGACTTGGGTCCGAACCTGAATGGCACCGTCATCGGTTTCGTTGTTCCGACTTATATGGAAGATATCGATTCGATCGAGGACTTACCTGCTCGAGACTAAATAGAAAGCAGGGAATTTCAAACAACAAAAAGGCGCAGGGCTTTCTCATTATAGGAATGCCTTGCGCCTTTTCTGATTTTTCATTGGAAAATATAGTGACTAATCATTTCTGTCATCGCTAATAAGCGATCCTTCAAACTTGTGGCTGTCATGTCTGTTCTCTTCCAGCCCATGCAGGATGTAATCTTTATATCTTGTCCCAGAAATCCTTTTCCAGTGACTGAATCCCTCACTTGCTATAATAGAATCGTACGCTTCATTAACTGTACCTTTGAAATAAGCAGCGTTGAACTGAACGAACGTATCCGTCATCATATCTGTAACCGAGTCTTCAAGTTCGAAATAAAGCAGATGACTGAAGACTTTCTTTCGAGAGACCTCATTAAAAAAATCTTCGGAATAGTCAGTTAATGTCTCGCTGATTTTTAGCCGCGACGTTTCATAACTTAATTCTTTTTTGGAAGGTCTGATCGTCAACTCACCGACAAAGTGCGGATAAACACTCAAAGAACCGGATGCGATATCATGAAAGTCCCCTTCATTAGCGATATGCTGTAAATGAATATGACCTGAGAAGGCTAAATTCACCCCATAGCGATTTAAAAGCCCAACCACTTCTTCACTGTTATCTAAAGTGAAACTGTTATTGGTGCTTCGGTGGTGATTCAAAAAGTTATGGTGATTCACAACAAGCGGTTGAACGCCTCGTTTTCTGCTTTCCTGTAAAACAACCTCGAGCCACTCCAACGTTTCTTCCTGAATCACACCAGACGGGATCGATTTCCGCTGCTGATTATGCAGGGCGTATTTGTTTGAATCGAGCATGATGACCCATACGTCGTCAGATACAGCAGTGACATAACTCAGAGAGTTCGGATCCTGACTGATGGCTTGAGAATAACCGGCGGCTGAATAAATGGTTTTAAATTCTTCAGCAGAAACCGAATCCACCCGATATGTCGAATCTTCTGTAAAACCGCGTGCGCTGTAGACATTCACATCATGATTACCGGGAATAACACTTACATCTATATTATTTTCTTTCAGTATATGCAACTTCTCACTCATGTCGCTGTGGCTCTGCTTTGCGCCGTCAAAAGTCAAGTCACCACTTATGACTAAAAGATCTGGCTGCCTTTCCAAAACTTCTTCAATAAAAGCATCCATGATCTCTTCGCTATAATGCGTGATTTTTCCGTCACCCGTAGTGAGCAGACTATGTTCCAACAGCCCACCCTCGGTTAAATCCGGTGAGAGGTAATGGATATCAGAAGCAATCAGAATATCTATTTCATCACTGTGCACCAAGTACTTATCCAGATCTGTTTCTATAAACCATTCGTCATCGGCTTCACCAGAATACATTTCTCCTCCAATGATAAATAGAACCGCTAACAAGCTAATAATCCCAAAAATAATTTTTCTAATCGTCATCTTCATCACTTTCTATCTCGTTTATTTTTACTCTCCATAATTAACACATATGAACGTTTACAGTACACCGTTCGCATAAACACACAAATGTAAGAGCGTAAGAGAAATCATCAGCCTCACAGTTACGGTTCTCAGCGATACTGTACTATTAATACAATATTTTTTCGCTGGCCTTTATTACCAATCAGTAAATCAAGCAGATATTAAACAAGCACAGATAAGGCTGCTGATACAGTCTTTCTGTGCTTCTGCATTACGTTTAATTGCGTTTGCCCCAGTACTGGAAGTAATCCGTACGCAGGTATCCGTTATAAAGCTTGCGTTTTTTAGTTGCTTTTTTTCCGTAATGTTCTTCAAAGTCCAAGTCACTTGTAATGATGTACTTGCTCCATGTTTCAAGCGGCTTAAAGGCTTTGCCCATATCGCGGTAAATCTGATACGCTTCTTCCGGATCACCGAGACGTTCGCCGTATGGCGGGTTGGAAACGATGATGCCGAACTCTTTGTCTGTCGTAAAGTCAGCCACCTGCATCTGTTTGAATTCGATGCTGTGTGAAAGGCCTGCTTCCATCGCATTCGCTTTCGCGATCTCGATCATGCGGGCGTCGATGTCTGTTCCCAGGATATCCAGTTCCACATCATAGTCTGCCTGTTCTTCGGCATCCTGACGTACTTTCTGCCATAATTCTTTCGGCATCCAGTCCCATTCTTCACATAAAAATGACCGATTGAAGCCAGGTGCGATGTTATGTCCGATAAGAGCTGCCTCGATCGGGATCGTGCCGGAACCACAAGTCGGATCAACGAATGGACGGTCCTTGCGCCAGGTCGTGAGCATGATCAGTGCGGCCGCCATATTTTCTTTGATCGGAGCTCCACCTTTATCGATTCTGTAACCGCGCTTGAACAGACTCGGCCCCGTCGTATCGATCGTCAGCATGACCTTATCTTTTCTAATGGCCACTTCGATCGGGAACTTGGCACCCGTTTCCGGCAGCATGCCTCTTCTGTGATACACGTCTTTGATTTTTTCAGCGATCGCTTTGTTTACGATCCGCTGAACATCTGGAACACTGTACAACGTCGACTTGATAGACTTGCCGCTGACTGGAAACGCTGCATCCATGGACAAATACTCATCCCACGGCAGAGCTTTGGTCTGTTCAAACAGGTCGTCAAAGGTTTTTGCTTCGAATTCACCAACGATGATCTTCACTCGGTCGGCTGTCCGGAGCCACAAATTGGCTTTGGCGATATCTTCTTTGCCGCCTTCAAAGCGTGCACGTCCATTTTCAACTTGGACCTCGTATCCTAAATTTTTAAGTTCATCTCCGACAAGGGCCTCAATGCCGCTTGCGGCTGTAGCGAGTAATTTATAAGTCATCTATCTGCCACCTCTCCTATTCTTCCAGTATGCCTGAAACACTTGTTTACGTAAAGAAATCCTCCCTGAAAAAGAGAGGATTCCGCTACTATGTACATCACTGTAAGCCATGTTCTGTCTAGATAAGACGGTAACGTCCTATCCGAGATGATCATCTGTCTGCACGAGCATAACGCCCTGCCTCTTCTCTCTGTTCATTTCCAGGAGAAAAGTGCCCCGACCAAAGTTTGGGTTGCTCACTCGAGGGGTTTACCGCGTTCCACCAGACGCGTTTCCACGTCTGCTTCGTCACTGTGGCACTTTCAAGGGTACTCGAGCATAGGTTTTACCCCGTAGCTCTTTTTCCTGCCGTCATCCCATTCCTGGGAGCCGCAGCTTATTGTTTCGCTGCGCACGAACACTACAAGCATCGCAGCTTGTGTGAGCATGGACTTTCCTCACAGTTCAAAGGAACTGCGCGATCATCCGTGATGTACATTATTCAATTTTTATTCGCTGTCTAATTTAGATCCGAAAACATGACGTTCAAGGTTAGATAGACGTTTTAAAATATCAAAATTGGACACGGATGCGTTCGTCTGATTGGAACTTGAGCTTTGCGTACTTATCTGCTTAGCTTGTTCATCGACTTTATCAAGCAACCGGTCATTTTCAGCTTTAAGCTGATCGATCTCTTTTTGAAAATTATCATAATCTCTGATCACGACATCGAGAAATTCATCCACTTCTGTTGGATCATACCCGCGCATTTTAGATTTAAAATCTTTTTCTAAAATCTCTTTCTGGGTCAACTCTCTATCCATACCAACACCCCATCTTTTCATCTCAGTAATATTATAACAGAATTAATTAAAATAGCTCATATATATAAATCTATTACTATGATTACTATTATAGCAAATATCAGGTCAAAAGTGAAGATTTCCCGGTTTAAACTTGTTTTATTTCCAGTGGTTCTCATCTGATTCTTTTGTATACACTTTCACTGTGTTGAAAAGGGCTTCAGCGAGCCCTACGTCTGGCTGGTCGTCATAGTAGGCTTTGAGGATAAAGTGAAAGATATCTGTCTGAATAATCACCAGTCTTCATACATTGATGCCGTGACTGCTGACTGATCAACACGGGTCAATTAAGTAAGTTATTGAGCCCGCTCAATAACTACCCTATTGGCACTGCTCAGATCTATCTGGCCTTAAGTACGTCTAATGAGCATCTTTTTGGCATCGCTCAACGTCATTCCTTCCGGAGTACGCCCAATGATTACAACATTGATCGTACTCAGAAGGATTTTACCTCGAGTATGTCTATTGAGCGTCTCATTGAGCGTGCCCACAAGAAATTCATTCTCAGCACGCCTAATAATTCTCGTATTAGTCTCACTCGAAACCTTTTACTTTTGAGTACGTCTATTGAGCGTCTCATTGGCACTGCTCATCGTTTTTTTGTTTCGACTACGTTCAATGAGCACCTCACCAGCAGCATTCAGAATAAATTTAATTTGACTACGCCCAATCACCAGTAGGCGGTTCCTTCTTTCCTCAAATGATAAGGAACCTACACAAATACAATCACTGATTTATAAGGAAAAGGTTAGGACCTAAGTCCTAACCTTTCATTATTAAACCCTATTCAAACCGTTCTTCCTCAAGAAGATCATTGATGAACCACTGAAGTTCATCGAAAGATATGGTCTCTATTTCATAGGGATGCCGTTCCTGATACTTCAACGCCTGGTCATAGAAGTAACCGACTTTCCCTTCATGTTCAGAGTCATAAAAGAGCAGGCAGCCATCAGTATTCTTGACGATGAAGGCCTGATTGTTCTTCAGCTGACTCGGGTTGGCATAATCCTGATTCGATGTGTAGTTGATATAATCTGCCCGCTCGATGATCGAATTGTAATACATCTGATTCACTTCGTTCCACTTGCTAGAGAAATTCGTATACGGCAATAATACTGCCAGTTTCAGTTCAGGGTAATCGGCTTTTAAAGCCAGCGCAACTTCGCCCATCCACAGCTCTGTACCTAGATTCCCCGTAATGATCACCCACTCAAGCCCTTGTTCGATATATTCGATTAGCTTTCGCTTGAAGAACTTTTTGATGTAGTCGATTTTAGGATCATCTGCCTGAAAAATAGACAGCTCGTACGAACGGTAGCCACTAACATATAAGTTTTTAATAAATTTGTCCTCCATTCTACATTCTAATGTCGTTGTTTGGTAAACTAGAGTTAACTTAATTTAAGGTTGTGAACATAATGACTATTCGGTACCCAAACGGTAAACCTTATCGTACTCATCATGACAAAAAGACGAATGAAAATCAACCAAAGAAAAAGAAAGTTTCTTACAGCAAACGCGGCATGACTTTGGAGGAAGATTTGAACGCAACGAATGATTATTACCTTTTGCGAAAACAGGCGGTCATCCATAAAAAACCCATCCCTATTCAAGTGGTTAACGTAGACTATCCCAGACGAAGTGCAGCAAAAATCACTGAAGCCTATTACAAGCGCGCTTCCACTACCGACTACAACGGTATTTATAAAGGACATTACATCGATTTTGAGGCCAAGGAAACGCGCAACAAAACGTCTTTCCCTTTAAAGAACTTTCACGACCATCAGCTGACTCATATGGAAATGTGTCACGAGCACGGCGGGATATGTTTCGTTATTATCCGGTTCAGTACGTTGAACCGCGTTTTTTTATTGGATTTCCCACTGCTTTATAAGTGGTGGAAGCAGCAGTTCGAGGAGAAAGGAAAGAAGTCGATCCCTCTAAAAGAGATAGAAACAGATGCCTTCGAAATTTCTTATAGCCTCTCCCCTCGTCTGCCTTATTTAAAAGTCGTCGATCACTTGATCCAATTACAGAATACTTAAAAGTGTTTTAAGAAAAATAAGGCATTATTGACTCTCTTCATTAAATAGTGTAAAGTCATTCTCTGATGAACCGAAATGAACTAAACCTTTTGATTTTGACTCTTTTAAATCAAAAGAAAAGGAGCGTAACATGTCACAAAAAAATAAAATGTCTAGAAAAGACTATAAGAAAAAGACCAAGAAGAAAGGTTCTCCTCAACCAAAAAAATGGTTTAAACGCATTATCCTGACCTTCATCACTGTATTTTTACTGGTCGTCGTTGCAGGAGGCGCTCTCTTTGCCTACTACGCAGCGTCTGCGCCTGAACTGACAGAAGATGATCTAGTGGGAACATTTTCAACGGATTTGCTTGATAAAGATGGAGATATCTTTTATACGCTTGGTGGAGAAAACCGTGAGTACGCCGAAGCGAATGAATATCCTGATGTGATGACAGATGCCATGACAGCGATCGAAGACCAGCGTTTCTATGACCATATGGGGATCGATCCTATCGGTATCGGACGTGCCGCAATCGGTTATGTCACGAACCAGGGGCAGATCGTCGGCGGTGGCAGCACCATCACCCAGCAGCTTGTCAAACTGTCCGTCTTCTCAACAACGCGGGCTGATCAGACCCTGGAAAGAAAAGCACAGGAAGCCTGGCTTGCCCTGCAGCTGGAGCGCGAATTATCAAAAGAACAGATCATGACTTTATATTTGAATAAAATCCATATGGCCGGTAACGTTTATGGCGTGGCTACCGCGGCAGAAGAATATTACGGTAAACCAGTCAGCGAACTGGAGATCCATGAAGCCGCACTGTTCGCCGGTATGGCTAAAGCACCGAACCGCTACAGCCCTTATGCCAACCCCGAACTTGCAAAAGAAAGACGCGATACCGTCATCAGTGTCATGGCTGAAGAAGGTCACATCACTAGTGAAGAAGCTGAACAAGCCTACGATACACCTATAGATGCCGGTCTCCTTGAACTAAGTGAGGCGGACAATAACGCTTTAGTCATTGATTCATACGTCCAGCGCGTACTGGATGAAGTTACGGAAAAAACTGAATTAAGCCCAGCCACAGCCGGGCTCACCATACACACGAACATCGACACAGATGCTCAACGCCGCGTCTTTGATGTCTTGAACTCGGATGAGTACGTGAATTATGTCAATGATGAGATCCAGGCCGCAGTTTCCCTTGTCGAAGTGGATACAGGTAAAGTCAGAGCCTTGGGTGGCGGTAGAAATACAGAGGTCCTTAGAGGGATCAATCGCTCAACTCAAATCAAGGCCACAGGCTCAACGATCAAACCCTTGTCGACTTATGGCCCAGCCATCGAATATTTAGAGTACTCAACTTACCATCAAATCGTAGATGAAGAATACAGTTACCCGGATGGAACACCGCTGAGAAACTATGACGGCCAATACAGAGGTCAGATCAGTATCCGCGAAGCACTCGTGGACTCCCGTAATATACCGACAGCTAAAATCTTCAATGAAGAGCTTGAAATGAATCAGGTCGAAGACTTCATGACCCATTTGGGTATTCCGATCGACCCCATGTCTCTTGAAGGAGAGTTAGTCCCTTCTAATGCAATCAGTGGTCAGATGTCTCCATTGCAAATGGCGTCGTCTTATGCCGCGTTTGCAAATGGCGGTCAGTATACAGAACCCTATACCGTGTCTAAAGTCGTCACTCAAGACGGACAGGAGATAAATTTGACTCCGGAAACAAATCAGGCCATGTCAGACTATACAGCTTATATGGTAACGGATATATTGAAAGATGTCGCTTCAAACTATTCAAACATAGTAGGTTTCGGCAATGTTCCTCAAGCGGGTAAAACTGGAACAACGAACTTTACTGACGAACAGTTAAGTGAATTGGGGTATCCTTCCGATGCAGTCCCTGCTTCCTGGTATGCCGGATATACCTCTAATTATTCTCTGGCCGTATGGACAGGCTATGATAATAATCGAGATGGTTACCTGACTTTTGACGACGGGACGCGCCTCCTCCCCCGTCACATCTACAGAGAAATCATGCAGTATGTGTCTCAAGATGTCGAAAACAGTGACTGGCAGATGCCATCTTCTGTCACAGAAGTAACGGTCGAAGACGGCACAGATCCTGCCCAGCTCCCTGGACCAAACACACCGGAAAGCGAACGGGTCACGGAACTCTTTGTAGAAGGAACAGAACCGACTGAACAGTCACTGAACTACGGTGAAGAACTGGAAGCACCGACTGGCCTGACTGCTGAGTACGATGAAGAAAACGACGAACTGACCGTCAACTGGGATGACTACTCCTTAGTAAACGAAGAGGAAGAAGTCACCTACAATCTTACTGTGGGCGATGAAACAACGACCGTGACCGATACATCATTCAGCATGACTGAGCCCCCGACCGGTGAATTGACCATCACGTTATCCGTCTCTGCTTATGACTCAACAGGTCCGGACGCTTCAACGACAGTAACGGTCCCAGAGCCTGAAGAAGAACCGGAAACGGAAGAACCTCAAACTGAACCGGATGAAGCGGATGCTTCAGAAAACGACGAGACAAACACTGATAACGATCAGAATAACGAAAACGAGGACTCAGACCAGGAGGATGACACTGGAAACGGCACCCCTCCTCCTTCTGATGAAGATCAGGACGAAGAGACCTCAGGCGATAACGAGAATCCAGAAGAAGACAATCCGAATGATCAGAATAATACGGATGACACACCGGATGATTCCAATGGTTCAACAAATGGAAATGACGAAGACTAGCGTATAAACAAAAAGGAAGAGACAAGGGGCATTTAAGGCCCTTGTCTCTTCCTTTTTGTCTATTCGTCTTTAGGTTTGAAAAATGTTTTTCCTTTAGAAGTCCGGTAGCCCATCAGCATATTCCACAAACCGAGAAGGATACCTACGCCACCGATGATCGGGTCTCGGGTAATGACATAAAGAGAAAGCAGGAATATCAGGATACCCATTATAATAAAAAACTTACCGTGTTTTTCTGTCATCATATTCACTCTTTCTTATTTAATTAAATCAAAACCACCAGTGTGAACTGGTGGTTTGCTCTGCGGCTGAAAGCCTCGTATGCCGGCCTCGGCCTAAAAGGCCCACTGAATCGGTTTCCCT
>NZ_FOLT01000016.1 GCF_900112455.1 Alkalibacterium subtropicum
GCTGCTCCCGTGAAGGGTACATATACACCGCTTTTGTGACCTTCAGTTGATGGACGATCCCGCGAAGGGCACATATACACTGCTTTTGTGACCTTTAGCTACTGCCTGATCCCGCGAAAGGCAATTAATTTTCTACACTAACTCAGTAGTTCTTCATTTCCTTGATGCCTTGCTCTAAAATTTCGATCTGTCGGATGGTTTCTTCGTCTTTGACGATTTTCTCCTTGCCGTTCACGATTGATTCATAGACGCCTTCATAAATGCGGCTATAGTCGCCTACTTCTGAAACGACTTTTTCTTCGTGATACTGACCGTTTTCGTCCATATAGTAAAGCGTACCGTAGTGTTCCGGCAGGTCGACGCCAAAGTCATCATTCGTCGGCATATAGAAGAGTTTCAGATGTTCTTCCTGACGGTCTTTCGTCTCTTTGACAAAGGTCCCTTTTTTACCGTAAACGACAAAGCTCGGACGGCTCTTCAGACGGAAGTAGCTGGATTTGACAGCTACTTTCAGATTGTTTTCGTAGTTGAAGTCTAAGTCGAAATAATCGTTCATGCGACCGTCGCCTAGGAGCTGGCGCACGTCGTAATGGATCGCTTTCGGGTCGCCAAAGTAAGACAGGACCTGGTCCACAGTATGGCAGGCGTGGGTATACATAAAGCTGTTCAGTTTTTCAAATGACTCTGCACTTTTTGGTACTTCAGGTCTGAAGTAATCAAAATGCATTTCCACTTCCAGGATATCTCCCAGGACTCCACTTTCGATCACTTTTTGAACGGTCAGGAAATCTGAATCGAAGCGGCGGTTCTGGTAACATTGGATGAACAGTCCCTTTTCTTCAGCCAGTGCAAAAAGTTCTCTGGCTTCTTCAGAGGTTTCGGCAAAAGGCTTTTCAACCAAGGCATTCTTGCCGTTTAACAGAGCTTCTTTCGCAAGGGAATAGTGTGTTTGCGGTGGTGTGGAGATGACGACCAGATCGATTTCGGAATCGTTCCAGATCGCTTCTTTCTCTTTCACATAGTCTGCTCCGGGCACTTCTTCCCACATCTCATTGTGACCTGAGCGGGCTTGAATGGTCTTGATCTTGATGTTTTCTACTTGACTGGAAAAAGGGATATGATAGCGGTTCGTACTTTTTCCGTCACCGATATACGCAATGTTTAGCATGTTTTGACCTCCATTGTTTAGCTGTATCTTGTTCAAAGATGCAAAGTCGCTGACATTTTGAAGAACGGTCTGCAACTCTACTCTCCTTCTCATTGTATCTGTTTTTGTCCCCGGTAGTAAACTACATTACTAAAAATCGACTGAAAAATTTTGCTTATGACTATTGCTTTTTTGAAAAGTGATTGACAAGCTGTTTTAAAACTTGCTATACTCCATTCAAACATATATTTGAATGAGAGGTGTAAACCATGACTCTGGACGTCTGCAGTTCCACAATCATCCACGAAGACAAAGTAAAGGCAGTTAAAGATAGTCTTACAGACAAAGACTTTTCCGATATCCTGCTCTTGAGCAAATGCATCAAAGACCCTTCCAGGATCAAAATCTTGTACGCACTCTTGACCTACGAAGAACTGTGTGTCTGCGATCTGGCCGCTGTGCTTGAAGCCAGTGTTGCCTCGACATCGCATCATCTGCGCTATCTGAAGCAGAACGGCCTGCTCGAATCAAAGCGAGACGGAAAAGTCGTTTATTATGCGCTGATAAAGGAAAAAGCTGCTTCTGTTTTCAGCTCACTCAGCGATCTAACTGAAAAAGTCACGACATCATCATAACTGGAGGACAACATTTTGATAGAAACCATCATATCGGCCATCGCCGTTTACATATCCACCAGCATCGACTATCTGTTTATCTTACTGATCATTTTTTCTCAAAGTCACACGAAAAAAGGCATCGCCCATATCTACTGGGGCCAGTATCTCGGGACCGGCTTTTTAGTTGCCGTGAGTCTCTTTGCCGCTTATGTCCTGAATTTCATCCCCCAGGACTGGATCGTCGGTCTTTTGGGACTCGTCCCGCTTTATTTAGGGGTCCAAGTCGCCCTGCACGGTGAAGAGGAAGAAGATGACGATGAGGTAGCGGAAAAAATCGGTGCGGGTGGTTCCAGCCGCTTGTTCTGGACCGTTGCTTTGATCACCGTCGCTTCAGGCGGCGACAACTTAGGCATTTATATCCCCTACTTCACAGCACTCAGTACAGCTGAGATCATCCTTGCCATCGTCATCTTTGCCGTGTCGGTTTCGATACTCTGCTATATCAGCTACCGGCTAGCCAAGATTTCTTTTGTTTCTGAAACACTGGAAAAGTACGAACGACTTATCGTACCGATCGTCTTCATCGGTCTGGGGATCTATATCATGCTGGAGAACGGCACCATCCAAACGCTCTTTTCAATGATCAACTAAAGACAACTGAAAACAGACACAAGCAAGGCCCCTGCGACTGCACAAACAGTTTCAGGGGCTTTCTTTATTTCATTACCTTTAGTCATGCTTTTACTGACTCCAGCGAGGGGTCGACTTCTTCCTTTTTAGGTTTGGAACCGATCAGACGCAGACCGTTCAGAATAACGAGTATCGTCGAGCCTTCATGGAACAATACGGCCAGCGGCAGGCCTAAGACACCAAAGAGGTTCAGAACGATCAGGGTCACGATTACGCTGATCGAGAACACGACATTCTGGAAAATGATGCGATTGAGACGTTTGCTCAGCTTGTAGCTGTAAAAGAGTTTCGACAGATCGTTCTTGACCACGACGACATCAGAAGATTCCATCGCCACAGACGAACCGCTACCCATCGCGATCCCGATATCGGCATTCGCCAGGGCCGGGGCGTCATTGATCCCGTCACCGATCATACCGACCACTTCCTCTTTATCCTGACTCTGCATGACATAGTCGATCTTGTCTTCAGGAAGCATAGACGCTTTGTAGTCATCGACCCCGACGACTTCCGCTACATTAGCTGTAACTTCTTCATTGTCACCGGTCAGAAGTGTGACTTTGATGCCTTCTTTCTGGAAATTGGCTACTGCATCCGCCGACTGCCTGCGGATCTGATCACTGAGTGAGAAGTAGCCCACGACTTCTTTATCCTTCGCTGCCAAAATGACGGTGTTGCCTTTCTGGAAGTACTGCTTGAAGTGGTCATAATTCTTGAAATCACTGAAGGCCGTCGGCTTTCCGACCCTGACCGCGCCTTTTTCGACACCGGAACCGGCTATTTCATTGACCGGTTCTTCATGGTCCACAGAACTTAGATCAGTGTCTTTGAAAGCCGAAACGATGGCCTGGGCGATCGGATGACTGGACTGCTGTTCCATATAGATGACTTCTTTCAATACCTCTTCCGGCGCACTGTAGTCATCGACTTTGAATTCGCCGTAAGTCAGCGTGCCAGTCTTGTCTGTATACAAGGTGTCCATCGTGCTCAAGGCTTCCATTGCGGCCCCGCCTTTGAAGAGGATCCCGTTTTTCGCTCCATTGCTGATCGCACTCAATGTGGCTGGCGTAGCAGAAGCGACTAACGCGCAGGGACTGGCAACGGTCAGGAACACCATCCCGCGGTAGAAGGCTTCTTCAAAAGGAATAGCCATCATGGTGTATAAAACGAAGATAAAGACGGGAACGATGACTAAAACGGAGATCACATACTTGCTTTCGATACGATCAATGAACTTTGAGATCCGCGACGGGCGGCTCTGCGCTTCTTTGACCATTCGGATGATGTTCGAAAAGACGGTTTCATCATTGGCTTTCGTCACTTCCAGATGAAACACATTGCCTTGATTGATCGTCCCCGCAAACACTTCATCTGTCGGATCCTTTTCTACAGGAACGGCTTCCCCCGTCAACGCTGCTTCATTCACTACAGCTTTTCGGTCGATGACCCCGTCGATAGGGATCTGTGCGCCTTTAGTGACCACGACGGTCTCGCCTATTTCCAGTTCTTCTGTCGGAACAGTGACGACTTCTCCGTTCGCCTTCAAAACTTGAGCGGTCTCGGGAACTTGTGCCATCAGTTCTGAGATAGCTGACGTCGACTTGTTGTTGGCATAGTCTTCCAGCACCTCGGCTGTTGCAAAAATCAGCAGCAAAGCAGCACCTTCTGATTCATAGTTGATGATAACGGCTCCCACAGCTGCCAGGATCATCAGTAAATCCACATTCGGTGACTTGTCTCTGATCGTTTCCACGACCGCATTTTTTGACGCATAGAAGCCTAAGAAGAAAATCGCTGCATAAAACAGCCACGTACTGTATCCCACGTTAAAAGTCATAAAGACAAAGCCCAGCACTGCAAAAAAAATGCCTATGACTAAAAACTGCCCCTGCCTGCTTTTTATTAAATAATCGATCATTCAAATCCCCTTCTTTCCTTGTTGGTTGCTTTCAATCTAGCTGTAATACCGATGTGATGGTTGGCTTCACTCCCTCCTTTTACGTTCGTCACAATGAAAAAAGGACATACCCGTAGAACAGAATTAACTGTCCCACAGATATGTCCTCTAAATACATAGTCTGCTGCCGCAACATGTGCAGCCCGGCTGCATGAACCTTTTAATGCGTTCACCGCCTGTTCAGATCACAATGAATAGATCGATCCTATTCAAAGCTTTCATATTAAATTTTCAAGTGACAAGTTTTATATCACAAATCATTTGTTCTCTTGTGAAGTTACCTTCATAATAACATATCGTTTTTTTCAGGTCAAACGATTACTTACAATAAGTTAGAATCTTTAAATATGATACGGTTTGGCTCTTATCAGAATAGTATCTGGATGATCTCGATGGCAAACGGCGCCAGGATAACGATCATGATACCCGTCAAGATAATGGACAAGCCGGACATGGCAGCCTGAACATCGCCAAGTTCAATAGCTTTAGCGGTCCCCATAGCATGTGAACTGGATCCCAGCGCCACTCCTTGAGCGACCGGATCCGTTACTTTGAGCAGCGCGAATATCGGCGGGCCGATGATCGTGCCCAATACACCCGTAAAGACGACGATAGCCACGGTCAGCGAAACGATTCCGCCCAGTGATTCCGAAACCCCTAAAGCGATCGCTGTGGTGACAGATTTAGGGAAAAGGGTTGCGACCATATCCGGACTGAACCGAAACAGGACGCTTACGATAAGCAGGATGACCGTATGGAAGATGACTCCCAGCGCGATCCCGGACAATATAGCCGGGTAGTACTTTTTAAGATAATCAAAGTTCTTCTCCAGTTTTATCGCCAATGCCACCGTTGCCGGAGTGATCCAGAGTGTGATGAACTGACCGCCCTCGTTGAAGGATTCGTAGGGGATCTCCGTGATCAAAAGCAGCAGGATGATACTGATGATGGCAAAAATGAGCGGCGTAAACAGCGGATTCGGCCAGCGTTTATGCAGAATGCCTCCGATCAGGAAGAAGGAAAAGGACAGGACGATCCCGAAAAACGGGTTTTCCGCAAAGATCATGAGCATCCTACATTACCTCCTTGCTGTTCTTTGAAGTATCATCTGCTTTGCGCTTCATGAACTGAACGACCAGGCCGACAAAGCCAAGCATCAGTGTCGTCGTTATGACGATAGTCAAGAGCAGCTGCCACCAGACGTCTCCCAGGATACCGAAGTTCGTCATCAGACCGACCCCTGCCGGTACAAAGAAAATCGCCATATTATCGGTGAGCCAGTTCCCGACTTCTTCGACCTGATCCAGTTTCAGCCACTTAAAATGCAGCGCAATAAACAGCAGCACCATTCCGATCACACTGCCCGGGATCGCGACCGGACTGATCAGGGACAGGAATTCTCCAATAAATGAAAATAATAATATCCAGAATAATTGCTTTAGTTGTTTCATGCGTATTTCCTCCTAAGACGTGTTCCGCTCTATTTTAAATGAAATCTCTGCGCTTTGAAAGTCTTTCACATAATAAAAGCGAAGCCGGGACATTTGGTTCGCCTTCGTTTGTGCTTCTGATTACTTTTTATAAACGTGCTGTTTAAAGTAATGACCGGTCTTAGACATCACTGCTTGAACACATCTATCATATCAGAGATGCGTTAGACGATTAAGATAGGGACTCTCACACCAAAGTGTCGAACCAAGCGAACTTCGACATGTAGAAGCACACTATATTTTTCTAACTGTCGAACTCAGGTGGTATTCGGTTGTTAGATATCAAATAAGACAACCTACTTACCGAAGAGGCGTTCATTCGGTAAGTAACACGTCAGATTGCTTCTCAAAGTGTCGAACAATGGGTTAATTCGGTAAGTAGCTGACCACATAACCCCTCTACTTACCGAATATCCTAAACTTCGACAAATAAGTTTTCCCAGTCGAATCCTACTTGTCGAACCAGCAAAAAAAAGCCTCCCCATAAGTATGAGAAGACGTTTTTGACGATCAGTCGATCATTTCAAATTTCGTTTCCAGTATATCTTTTGTGACCGGACCAACGACACGTTCATAAATCACACCGTCGCTGCCGATGAAATAAGAGGTCGGCAAGGATTCAACACGATAGAGATCAGTTATTTCACTGGGTGCATAGACATTCGTGAAGGTCAGACCGAATTCATCGATGAACGCCGGGACGTTTTCAGGGTCACTTTCGGAGGAGATGACGTTGACACCTAAGACAACGACCTCGTCCTGCTCTTCATGAAATTCCTGAAGGTGCGGCATTTCTACACGACATGGCGGACACCAGCTGGCCCAGAAGTTCAGAAAGACTTTCTTGCCTCTGTAATCTGACAGCTGTACCGTATTGCCGTCCATATCTTCCAGCTGGAAGTCATAGGCAACGTTTCCGGCATTCAGGCCGAATTCGATCATAGAACCCGTTTCGCTTTCACTGTTTTGTGCTGCGATCTCATCCATAAGCGCCTGGATCTCTTCTTCAGACATCTCTTCAGTATCCATTTCTTCATCCAGCTCATTTTGAACACTCAATTCATTCTGAACCGAGGCCTGTTCCCTGACTTCCTGTTCACGGTTCAGCCCCGTGACAAAATCAAAGACGACATATACGAGCATGAGGGCGATGACAGCCCATAATCCTTTTTTTATCATTTCAACACTCCTATCCTAACAGCTCAAAAGGCGTCCCTTCAAGCCACTGTGCGATCCATTCTGATAATACTTCCAGCGTTCCTGTGAAAAGCAAAATCCCCATAGCGATCATGAGTATGCCTCCAACTTTCATCCACTTCTGACTGTGTTTCATGATGTTGTCCATCTTGCCGAGGAATAAGGACACTAAAAGGAACGGCAAGGCAAAGCCTAAAATATAGAGGGTCAGGTAAAGGGCCGGCGGCGAACCGGTCGACACGCCGATCAGCAGGATCGACGAAAAGATCGGGCCGATACAGGGCGTCCACCCTGCCGCAAAGCCTAAACCGATGAAAAAGCTTGAAAAGTAACTGGTGGTGCGGTTCCCTGCCATCCTGCGTGTATCTTTCAGAAGGGTCGGGATCTGGAGCCATTCAGCTGTGACCAGTCCCATGACGATGATCAAAAGTCCCGCGATACGCTGAAGCAGCAAGCTCGTGGATCCGGTCAGCAGCTGACTGAAGAAACCGCCCAGATAGCTGATGCTGAGTCCCAGGCTAACATAAACGACCGATACCCCGATCAGGAACAGAACGGAGTGCAGCATGACCGTTCTTTTGAATGCGGCCGACTGATTCTCTTTCACTTCTTTCACACTTTTACCGGTGATATAAGATAAATATAAAGGCAACAGCGGCAATGTACAGGGTGAGAAGAAAGACAAGGCGCCCGCGCCGAATGCCAGCAGCGCTGTTAGTTCTGTTTCGATGGCAGGATCCCCCTTTTATAACCCAAGAGCAAGCCGCTGAACACTAAAAAGAGTGACAGGATCGCTAATGGCGTAAAGACAAAATTGAAATAGATGACCGAACGCGTGCCCATGATCAAAAGATGCAAGGCACCGAATCCTGAGGCGATCGCTATAGGCGACACTTTTTGCGTAAGGTTCGTGAACGTCAAAAGAGCAAGTAGGCTCACGAAGAGTACGATGAGCAGCAGTGTAGTGACCGATGCATACCGGTAATACATATAGCTATGATTCGCTAAACCGACTGCTGTTAAGAGCTTAGCTGCACTTTTAGATTTTTCTTTCGCTTTCCATAATTTTGATCCATATAAATAACTTCCATATATCAGTACGCCGAGCGAAGCGATCCAGACGACGTTCGATGAGAACAGCAGGATCCGGTAAGGGACCTGAATGACCTCGCTGATATTGAGGACGGCGTTGATCCCGAATAGTGCTGCGACAAAATAAAAGACAGTATCCATGAAAACCGACACGACACTTTTTTTCACACAGGCTGGCTCATCCGTCAACCCATACCATATCACTATACCGACGAACAGCGACACAATCGCACTGAACATCGGGTTGGAAACAATATTTTCCACGTACATTCTCCTGACTTATATACCGCAATGGGTAAATAAAGATTCTTTTCATTAAGCTTAAAGCATCTGCTTTAATACGCTGGATTATATAACAGTAAGTTCGAGCATTTTCATTTATTTATACCCCTGGGGGTTTACTTCTACTAGCTTACACAACTTTAATCCATGAGTCAACTCCCCTGCCGAAGGAAAACTGTGACGTTTCTAAGACCTTTTCAATAATTAGTCGAGTTGAGGATGTCTTTATAGTGCTGTACTTCACTTTTCAATGAGTAGTTTAGTTCAGGGCGGTCACAAAGTACTGTACTTCATTTTTTTAGTAAATAGTCAAGTTCAGTACGTCCGCAAAGTACTGTACTTCACTTTCTCAATCTAACGAAAAAAGCACCCTGCCTGAGCAGAATGCTTTTTCCTTAGATGTTAAGCTGTTTTTACGCGCTTCACTTCCTGGCGTTTCCTGCTTCCGCGCAGGCGATACTTCAAGAGACGCATACCGTTGAAGATGACGACCAGGATACTGCTTTCATGGACCAGCATGCCGATGGACATGTTCATCCAGTCGCTGAAAAAGACACTCGCCAGTAGAACGAGAACGACACCTACTGCAAGAGCTATATTCTGATACATATTGTTTGCGGTCGCCTTAACTAAACCTAGTGCATGCGGCAGACGGCTGAAGTCCGAATTCATCAGGACCACGTCAGAGGTTTCGATCGCGACATCTGTTCCGCTTCCCATGGCGATACCGATATCTGCCAAGGCTAAGGACGGGCTGTCGTTCACCCCGTCACCGACGAAACCAACGATCCGTCCTTCTTTCTGAAGTTTTTCGATGTGTGCAGATTTATCTTCCGGCAGCATGTGACCGTGGGCTTCTGTTAGTCCAAGCTCACTGGCAACGACATCGACGGTCCCCTGGTTGTCACCGGAAAGAACGACCAGGTTTTTCACACCCAAGTTCTTCAGTTTTTTGAGATCCTGCTTCACCCCTGGTCTGACCTGATCCCTGATCCCCATCAGAATCCGCAGATCACCATCTACGGCTGTCAAAACCAGTGAGTTCCCGCTTGTTTCTGCTTCTTGAATATCCTCTTTAACTTTCTCGCTGAGTTCGATGCCTTCTTTATCCATTAAAGCCACATTCCCCACAGCAACGCGGTGACCGTCGACCCGGGCTACGATCCCACCTCCTTTGACGACTTCTGTTTCCTCTACCGGATAAATCTTGGCCGCTTTCGTTTCTTTAAGGATCGCTTTTGCCAGCGGATGATCGGATTCTATTTCCACACTGGCCAGATAGTTCACGGCTTCGTCTGGATTTTTACCGTACACTACTTTCAGGGCCACGCTTGGATTGCCCACAGTCAGCGTCCCTGTTTTATCAAAGACGATCGTGTCTACCCGGCTGAAGTCATGGATCACTTCACTCCCTTTTAAAAGGACACCGTGACGGGCGCCATTACCGATCCCGGCAACGTTTGAGACCGGTACACCGATAACGAGAGCTCCTGGACAGCCTAAAACCAGTGTGGTGATCGCCAGTTCGATATCCTGACTGATCAGCCAGACTAAAAAGGACAAGAGCAAAACAGCAGGTGTATAGTACTTTGAGAACTTGTCGATAAAGCGTTCCGCTTCTGACTTGGAGTCCTGTGCTTCTTCCACCAGTTCGATGATTTTCCCAAAAGTCGTTTCTTCTCCGACTCGGTCTGCAAGGACCTGGATCGTTCCGTTTTCAAGGATGGTTCCGGCATAGACGCTTGAATCTTTCGATTTAGTGACCGGCACGGATTCTCCGGTAATACTCGCTTCATTGATATAACCGTTGCCTGACAGGACCGTTCCGTCAACGGGTACTTTATCCCCAGTTTTAACGAGCAGGATATCCCCTTCATCGACTTCATCGATGTCCACTTCTTCAAATTCACCGGAGTCTGTCTGGACGAGTGCGCTTTCCGGCGCCATTTCAGTGAGCTCTCTGATGGCCGAACGCGTCTGATTCAGCGTCCGCTGTTCGAGGTAATGCCCGAACAGGAAGAGAAAAGTAACGATAGCTGATTCTTCAAAGTTCCGAATAAAGAAAGCCCCGATGACCGCAATGGTGACAAGCACATCGATACTCACGACTTTCACCTTCAATGCCTGATAGGCCTGGATCGCGATCGGAGCGATTCCGATCACTGACGCGATGATCAGCGCCCACTTCAGGACAGCCACATTCCCCAGTATGAACCGGCTGAAGTAGCCGATGACGATGATTATACCGCTTAATAAGGTGATCAGTTTCTTCTGACTTAATATAACTTTCTGCATGATGATTCCTCCTGTTTCCTTGATGTTAAGTTAAGTATACGGATGTTCTTTCGGCTTGAACTTGACAGCTGTCAAGTTCATTCATTTTAATGGTTTTAAGGAGTTCCAAGCTCTAAACAACATACGGCTTTTTTTAGTGTGGTTTATGATTTGGGTTGCTTTCTTGTGGCTTTGCGCTGCATTCGGTCGTTACGTTTACGTTATTGTCAGCTAAGTGTCGAATGTGCTCTTATTCGGTCGTTAGGACGCTTGGGGACGAGCCTAGTTACCGAACTTCGCACCTATTCGGTAAGTACGTTTACGTTGACTTCTGCTAAATGTCGAACTCGCCTCTCTTCGGCACTTAGAATGCTCATACACATTTCTACTTGTCGAATTAAAGCTTTATTCGGCTATTAGGATCTTAATATCTCTACCTAAATACCGAACTTGCTCAAATTCGGTACTTAGGAGACTTCAACACGGTCCTACTTGTCGAACACAGGTAAACCCATCGCTGTAGTTTAAGCATTACTGTCAAATTGCCAAATACTCGTTCTTATCTTGTATCAAAATGAAAAGCCGCGCCACATAGCGCGGCTTGTCCCCTTTTATAAACCATAAAAAACACACCCAGAAAGCAGTTGTCACTTCCCGGGCGGATCTTTAACTCTCTATTTATAATTACAAGGTTTACGCATAGTAAGCGTCGGCCGCTTCTGACAGCATTTCACAGACGGCTTCATACGTCTCGCAGGCATCATCCGGCAAGGCATACTGGCTCGTTACCTCGCGCAGTTCAGTGAATTCGTCATTCAGGTCAGGCTTGTCTGATCCGCTGTCTTTCACTTTTTCATTCATCGTCTGGAACAGTTCAGGCACTCGGAAGACTTCCGGATGATTCTTCCCGTGCGCACGGGTCAGGGGCAAGGTATAAATCTCAAGTGTTGGAAAATTTTCTTTTACTACGGCATCAAAAACTGTCATTCTTTTCCCTCTTTCTACTTTGCTGGCTGCTTAAGCGGCTTTAACAGTCGACTTGATGACTGGATAGCCTAAGTCTTCAATTGCTTTTTCGATCTCTTCTATTGAGATTCTCTCGGAGTCAAAGGCTGTTTTCGCTTTGCTCGAGTTGAACAGGACTTTGACACTGCCCTTTTCGATGCCGTCCAGACCTTTCAAAGCATTTTCTATTTTCTGCATACAGCTTGGGCAGGCTAGAGTTTCCAGTTTTAATATTGCTTTTTGCATGTCTGCTCGCTCCTTTTATATCTATCGATTTTGTTTCTACCTCTTACACTTACAGTATAAATCAGGACTGCTAATGTTAAATTGACGTTCATCAAGTTTAATTCAATAACTTCACTCACACACTCTTTACCTCGTTCTGAACAAGTCATCCTGCCTTTCCTCTGCCCTTTACAGTTAAAGTATAGCCCATACTGGCTGTCAAACACTTGGCGTTGATCAAGCAGCTTTGCTTTTTTATGCAAAAAAAGACCTGAGACATACTATCTCAAGTCTTTTCAGAACGATTCGCTTTATAGAAACAGCAGCTTATCTTCATCCAGTATTTTTATCTTAGATGAGCTGATGCGCTCGATCAGGTTCGCTTCTTCCAGTTCTTTCAGTTTGCGACTCACCGTTTCAGGGGTCGTTCCGATATAGGACGCCAAATCTTTTTTCGTCAATGGCAGCGTCACGATACTCGATTCACTATCCGGTCCAAGCAAGTCTGACAGATAAAGAGCCAGACGCTGCTCTGTGGATTCAGTCGTAAACCGGGCGGCCTGCGTTTCACTCTGATCCACGCGGGTCGAAAGCTCCTGAAGGATTTTGAGTGAGATGGACGGATATTTGACCAGCAAAGCCTGCAAATCAGCTCGCGTGATCTGACATACCGACGTCGGTTCCATGGCTTCTGCGTAGTTTTCATGAACTGTTTCATTGAACAAAGCCAGTTCTCCCGTAAATTCACCGGGCTTCAGCACTCGGACGAGCTGTTCTTTACCTGATTCTGAAAGCCGGTATATACGCAGACTCCCTTTATTGACGATCGTCAAAACATCTGACTTTTCTCCTGCCCGATACACCAGTTCACCTTTTTTAAATGACCAGGACTGTACGGTCTCCATTATTTCATCCATCTGCTCTGCATCGAGATGATTGAAAATCGGAACGAGTGAAATGCAGCCTTTATGAGAGATGCCGCAGTTATGTTTGTCTTTACGTTGATCCATTTTAATCTCTCCTCATTCTGAAAGATATGTAAAGTAACTATACCATAAGCAGAAGTGAAATATTTGATTTCCATCAAGCATGTCAAAAAAACCTGACGAAGAAATGCTTCGTCAGGCTCCTCAACTGCGTATTAGTCTTCGTTCGGATCGTTTTCTGCATCTTCGTGTGTCGGGTGGACGGTTGCTGGAAGATGGTCAGGACCTGCATAGATCGTGTATAATTTAAGCGGCTTGTCACCTGTGTTTTCGATGTTGTGCCACATGTCGGCAGGGACGAAAACGACATCATCGTCGCCGACTTTTTCTTCGACGTTCAGGTTGTCTTCTGAAGGACCCATCTTACATACGCCGTCACCTTCTTCGATACGGATGAACTGATCGATGCCGTGATGGACTTCCAGACCGATATCGTCACCAGGTTTGATGGCCATGACGGTCGTCTGAAGTTTTTCGCCTGTCCAGATCGTCGTACGGTAATTGTCGTTACCCAAAGTTGCCTCTTCAATATTGATAATGTACGGCTTCTTGCCGTGATCTTTGTAGTCTATTTCCATTATTCCATTTCCTCCTCGTTATTTATAATCGTTATAATGTAATGATAACACTTCAGGTTGTTTTATCAACCGATATGCTCAACTGATTAGAAAAAACTTTTTAAACAAGGGTTTTCAGCTTATACAGGCTTTATTCTCCTTATTATAATAATTATAAACAAACCCCTTGCATCCGATGTGTTTCATTACTTCTATACTCATTATAAGCTTCATTCAGAGGTGAAATAATTGATTTATATCAATTATTTCAAAGAAACCTAACTCAATTTATAATCATTATAAATTGACCTGTACCGTTTACTTCAATTTAAAGGTCGTATACCGGTAGTCATCACAGTAGACGATCTTCAGCCCCACTTTATCGGCGATGATTTCCATTGACTCTGGAGTAAAAAAGGAAATGTGGGTAAAGTCTCGGATGTAATGCCAGCCCCAGAATTTTTCCTCATCTTTTGGGTGAAAAAGGGTCATGACTGAAAGGATCGAATCTTCTTTCATCAGGGTTTTCAGTTCGGCGAAGAGGTCTAAAGGTTCCGGAATATGTTCCACCACTTCTGTTGTCGTGATCAAATCGAACGTCTGACCGGGATAGACACGTTCCGGAGCATAAAACAAATCATATATGGTAACGCTGTAACCGTAGTCCCGCTCCAGCAGCTGTGCCAGGACCGGACTTGGCCCGCTTCCGTAATCGAAAGCTTTTTTTCCCTCATTTACAAAAGGAAAAACTGCAGCCTGCAGGAACTCCTCGAAGAACGCCACATAGCGCGGATCCTCGATTGAATTTTCATGCTGTTCATACTGTTTGAATTCTTTTTTTGAGCTTAAATAAAATGCCGGGTCCTTGGATATGAACCGGCAGTTTTCACATTCGTGAAAGACCTGCCCGTTGCTCGGGTGTTCCAGTCTCTTCGTATCGTGCTGACATATTCTGCATTGCATGTTAACATTCCTCTCTGTTTGTCACGTTTTAATCCTATCACATTTTTGTGAAACTTTCTTATTTTGATTATTATTGGGTATCAGTTATGGTATGATAATATAGACGAAAAACTTTTATGATTTGGAAGGAGATACAATGTCTGTGATTGTATTAGCAGGAATGATCGGAGCCGGAAAAAGTACGTATACCACTTTGATCTCAAGTGAATTAAAGAGCAAGGCTTTTTATGAGCATGTCGATGATAACTCAATTTTAGAAAAATTTTACGATGACCCGAGACGCTGGGCGTTTTCTCTACAGATATTCTTCTTGAATACACGTTTCAGAAGTATTAAAGAAGCTTTGGTACATAGACATAACGTCTTGGACCGTTCGATCTACGAAGATGCTTTGTTCACACGCATCAACTATGAGCAGGGAAACATGAGTGAAGCGGAGATGACTTTGTACACCGACTTGCTGGATAATATGATGGAAGAAATCGACGGCATGCCGAAAAAAGGTCCAGATCTACTTATTTACCTTAGAGGGTCTTTAGATACCCACCTCGAGCGTATCAAAAAGCGCGGCAGACCTTTCGAACAGGTCGAGGGCAACCCTGAACTGATGAATTATTACAAACGTCTGCATGGGCGTTATGACGACTGGTTTGCTGAGTATGACAAGAGTCCGACTCTGATCATCGATATCGATGAGATCAACTTGGAACGCGAAGGCGATAAAGTTCTGGTCATGCAAAAAGTCAAAGAGGCTTTGAAAAAACAGCAACAGCACGTATAAAGAAAAAAAGCTTCTCGGATCAGCGGGAAGCTTTTTTTTTACTATTTAAAACAAGGAGTGTGTAATAATGACTCAGACTTTAACTTATTCACTGATCGAACAGGACGACTGGACTTTTTATATCGTAAGCTCAAACAAAGGTCTCTGTTTTGTGGGCTCCAGCCCCGCCTCATTGAACGAGATGACCGACTGGGCCACTGCGCACTTTTCAGAAGCTGAACTAAGAGAAGATGATGCTGCACTGGAACCTTATCGAGCTGAATTCGTTGATTATTTGACCGGCGAAAAGCAGGCCTTTTCTTTTGATACAGCTTTTCTTGTCGGCACTGACTTCCAGAAAAAAATATGGAATGGCTTGAAAGCCATCCCATACGGTGAAACATTAACTTATGGTGAACTGGCCGCTTCCATTGGGTACTCCAAAAAAGCCGCCAGAGCAGTCGGCTCGGCACTGGCTGCCAATCCGCTCTTGATCGTCTATCCCTGTCACAGAGTCGTCCCGAAGGCATCCAAGCCCAAAGCCTTTCGCGGCGGCCTTCAGATGAAAGAAGACCTGCTTGCCATGGAACAGGGTCACCGAGTTAAAAAGTAAAGCCGTCATCCTGTGGCTGATAACCCGTTTTTTCCTTGGTGTCCGACAAATCAAGATATTTAAACTGATTATCCGACACGCCATGGACGATCTCAAAGGGACGTTCGAGATCTGCTTCGACGCAGCGCTTGATCAGCTGGACCATGTCTTGTTTGCTGATGTAACTCGAGCGCTGATAGGGTTCAGGTTCTTTCCCCTGTTCCTTCAAGTGTTCCAGCGATTTGAAGCCTCCGATACGAACGGCAATGACTTCCATATCTGTCTGATAGCCGTAGTAATTCCCCAGCGCTTCTCCAAAAACTTTACTCACCCCATAATAGTCCAAAGGACGCACGGGGCTTGTCGTTTTCACCTGTTCGTCTTCCGGATAGCCTTTCACAGCATGGATACTGCTGGCAAAAATGAAACGGCGGCACCCCTGTTCATGCGCTGCAGACATCATATTATAGGTGCCATCCATATTGACGGCCTTTACTTCTTCAAAAGTCGAGGCCGGAGACGGGTTGGCCGCCAGATGAATCACAGTATCCGCTCCTTTACACACTTCTAGACAGGAAGCTTTGTCCAGAATATCCAGTTCAAACAACGTTCTGTTTTCACCTTTTAACTCACCCAGTTTATCCAGATTCTTGTCTGCCAAAACCAGATGTCCACTCTCTTTGAAACCTTCAGCGAGGCTCGACCCGATCCTTCCGGCAGCACCTGTGACAACGATCTTCTGTTGCATCATATTCACCTCTGCTTATATTATCTTGCCTGAGCGTTTCATCAGATCGATCACACGGACGACTGCCAGCTTGAAGCATAGGAAGCGTAAAGATTCGTCATGTTCCGATGAGAAGTAAGAACCGTAAACACGCTCGCTCACCTTCTTCATGCGCTGACTCATGTCCTCAAGGATGTCTTCTTTTTCTTTCACATCATTAGTGAATCCCTGGATCCATTCCAGATATGAAACCGTTACTCCTCCGGCATTTGCCAGAATATCCGGAATAATGACTTTACCCTGCTCAGTCAGATACTGGTCTGCTTCGCTTGTGACCGGTCCGTTTGCGCCTTCGACTAAGATATCTGCCTTGATATCCGCCTGATTTGCTTCTGTTACCTGATCTTCGATTGCTCCTAAAATCAGCACATCACAGTCCAGCGTCAATATATCCATAGGATCCAGCACGTCGCCTTCCAGTCCCATTTCTTTTAATTCATCCGCATTCGGCAGACGGTCGTTCTCTTCTTTGAACGGCGCCAGTTTTTCCGCATCCACTCCGTTTTCATTATAGACTGTTGAACGGCTGTCAGAGACGGCAATAACGGTATGCTTTCTTTCAGCATTTTGAGCTGAAATGGCGGCAGCGCGGCTCAAGTTTCCAAATCCCTGAACAGCTACTTTTACATTTTCTTTTTCACCGATCGCTTTGATCATGTCTCTTTTGTCAGAATGCTTGTCGTTAACCTCGAGAGAATCATTCAAGACAGCATCCACCAAGTAATAATAACTCAGGAAAGTCCCGATCCCTGTCGATTCTCCCCGGCCTTTAGTTCCGCCGTTTTTGATGCTTTTTCCGGTGAAGGTATTGATGAACGGCTCATTCGGATGAAGATCTTTATAAGCCTGGGTCATCCAGTCCATCAACTCTGGGCCTGAACCGACATCCGGTGCCGGAATATCGCGATACGGACCGATATCGTTCTGAACCATCTTGACAAAGGCCTGACTGACCTCTTTCAGTTCACGCTTCGAATGTTTTCTGACATCGATATGCACGCCGCCCTTGCCGCCACCGTATGGTAAGTCGTGCAGGGAATTTTTCAGCGTCATCAGCATGGCCAGCGTCTGGACTTCATCCTGATTCACTCCAGTGCTGAAGCGGATGCCGCCTTTATAGTACCCGCAGGCATTGTTGTGCTGAACACGGAATGCCTGATAAGTCCCGATGCTTCCGTCATCTTTTTTTATGCGCAAATCGCCGGCAATGACTTTATCGATGCCTTTAAGTTGTTCTCCCCCCTGCTTCAACCATTCTGTTCTGTTTTCTCCCCAGGTTGAGAGTTCATTCGTATCTGTTTCGATCAAGTAATCGACAACCTCTTGAATCAGTTGCGTGGTCGTGTTCTTTGTCATATAAATTCCTCCGTTTTAAAATGAGAGATTTCTAATCTTTCCTTTACTATTGTATCATAATACACAGACGTATTGCGAATCATAATCAATAAAGATGGCAAATCGACCACCTTGGCCCCTCGCTCACATACCATTCACATGTCATTTTGATGAGTTCGGTTCATCTGACTAATATTGCAAAGCATACAAACCGAAGGCATACATCTTCAGCACATACACTTGTCGCTTTTTACTGGAATAAGCCGAACCTCTCGCTCTTTCGGCTTATTTGGTTCTACTTCCACTGTGAATACACCGAACTTTGCACTGTTCGGTGTGTTCAGGGGTTATTCTAATGTGAACAAGCCGAACCCCATATAACTTCGGCCTATTCAAAAGAAACTAAAGTCAGAATAAACCGAACCTCACAGACTTAAGCTTATCCAGGCTCCCTTTTTTCTTGAACAGACCGAACACGCTAAAAATGAAAGAGTCGGACAGTGCCGACTCTTCCCAAAACAAAAAAGAGTTAATCTGGCATAATAGCTCCAGACTAACTCCTTTGAACCGAGACTTTCATCCCGGCCACTTCTAATTATTATATAAGTGTGCCCTTGATATCGAGTTTCTTCTTCAGGTACCATTTAGCCAGGAATGCCACTAAACCGATGGCCAGCGTATAGGGTCCCGGGATGACCGGATTGAGTGCAGCCGGGATCAGCGCCGTCCCAAAGGCCATCAGCATGATCCACACGACCATAGTCAATGTGGTTGCCAGCACATATTTTAGAAAGCCGCCTTTGACACCCGGTCTTGGGGCATATTTCGTGATGATCATGACCGCGAACCCACCCAAAATAAAGTTGAGGATCAGCGTCAGTAAGCCTAAACCGGCTCCTTCATTACCGGTGAAGTAGGAGATCCCTGTGATCACGGCGAACATACCGCCTAATAATAAGGCGCCGTCCAGCCACAGCTTCCATGACTCCGAGCGTTCTTCAGGCTGTTCGACCACACCCTGCTTGCCTTCGATAAGGTAGCGGGCCTGATCGGTCACTGTCCCGTATAGGCTTCTGGCTGTCACATGGTTGGCTTGCTCAGCCACGATCTTCTTCAGCATGTCGTTAAAAATGATCGTCTTGCGCTCTCCAGACATATTTGCATCGTCAAGTCGGCGGTTCAGTTTGATCATGTATTCCTGGTTTTTGTTCGTCAGCTGGTCGAACAGGGCTGCGTTCTCTTTTTCTTTGGCAGCGTAATCGATCTGACTCTCTTGTTCATTCGACTTATTGTTTTTAGCCATATTTCAGTTAATCTCCTTTATCTACACATTGAAACGGAACAGGATAACGTCGCCGTCTTGGACGACATAGTCTTTACCTTCTGCTCGAAGTTTTCCGGCTTCGCGTGCAGCTTTTTCACTGCCTAAGCGGTCATAGTCTTCATAAGAAATGGTCTCGGCACGGATGAATCCGCGTTCGAAGTCACTATGAATGACACCGGCTGTCTGCGGAGCCTTCATGCCTTTTTTAAAAGTCCAGGCTCTGACTTCTTTCGGTCCGGCGGTAAAGAAGGTCGCCAGGCCTAAAAGATCGTATGATTTACGGATCAGCTTGTTCAAGCCGGGTTCGCTTACGCCTAAGTCTTCAAGGAACATTTCTTTTTCTTCGTCATCCAGTTCGGCGATCTCTTCTTCGATGGCAGCTGAGATAGCGACCACTTCGGCCCCTTCTTCCGCCGCGATCTCGCGTACTGTCTGCAGATGCTCGTTGCTTTCCGGATCAGCGATCTCTTCTTCCGCGACGTTCGCCACATAAAGAACGGGCTTGCTCGTCAGTAAGAATAAAGAACGCAGAATCGGCAGTTCTTCATCGGTAAAGTCCAGCACACGGACGGGTTTGCCTTCTTCAAGGACTGGTTTGATCTTATCCAAAACGGCAAGCATCGCCACAGCTTCAGCATCTTTTGATTTCGCCTGTTTTTTGACTTTTTCATAACGCTTGTCTACAGATTCCAGATCAGCCAAAGCCAGTTCAAGATTGATCGTTTCGATATCTTCGGCCGGATTGACCTGACCTGAAACGTGTGTGATGTTTTCATCTTCGAAACAACGCACGACGTGACAGATGGCATCCACTTCACGGATATTGGCCAGGAACTTGTTCCCTAAGCCTTCACCCTTGCTGGCACCTTTGACGATGCCTGCGATATCGGTGAATTCAAAGGTCGTCGGTACGACTTTGGCCGGATCCACCAGTTCAGCCAATCGGTCCAGGCGATCATCCGGCACTTCGACGATCCCGACATTCGGGTCGATGGTTGCAAAAGGATAGTTGGCTGCTTCTGCTCCAGCTTTTGTGATCGCGTTAAATAAGGTTGATTTTCCTACGTTGGGTAACCCAACAATTCCTGCTGTTAAAGGCATAAATATAGTCACCTTTCACTTTCTATAAAATAATTAGTCTTTCAAGACTTTCTTCATTTTTCGGTCGAATTCACGTCTGGGCATCATAACTAAATGGCCGCATCCTGTGCATTTAATACGAATATCTGCGCCCATGCGAATGATTTCCCAGCGGTTCACGCCACAGGGATGCGGTTTTTTCATTTCCACGACATCGTGTAAATCATAGGATTTCTCCACTTCATTATCCTCCCGGTCTTTAATTTAAATCGATATCCAGTTCTTCAAGGATCCGGTTCAAGTCGTCAGGCGATACATATTCGATCTCGATCTTGCCCTGTTCGCCTTTTTCACGGATCACGACACTTGTCCCGAATTTGTCGGTCAGCAGCTCTTCTGATTTCCTGATATAGACTGATTTGTCTGCAGTCAGAGGTTTCTGGGGTATGTCTTTCGGGTTCTGATTTGCTTCAGAAACGAGATGTTCAAGCTGTCTCACCGTCAGTTTTTCTTTCACTGCCCGTTTGGCCAGCTTCTTGATTTTTGATTTATCTTTCAGTCCCAAAAGGGTCCGTGCCTGACCATTGGACAGTTTGCCCTCCTGGACGAGCTGCTTCACTTCTTCAGGCAAAGACAGCAGACGCAGATGGTTCGCTATATAAGAACGGCTTTTACCTAATTTCTCAGCGACTTTTTCCTGGGTCATGGACAACTTGTCCATCATCATGTTGTAGGCTTCGGCTTCTTCAAGAGACGTCAGGTCTTCACGCTGCAGATTTTCTAAAATAGCGACCTGCATCATCACTTCTTCATTCAGTTCTCTCACGATGGCCGGGATCTTGTCTTTGCCTGCGAGCTTAGAGGCTCTGAATCGTCTTTCCCCCGCAATGATCTCATAACCTTTAACGGAAGATTCACGCAGGATGATCGGCTGCAGAACGCCGGAGATATTGATCGAAGCGGCCAGTTCCTTTAAAGCATCTTCATCAAAATGACGTCTGGGCTGATATGGGTTGGGACGGATCTCAGCTAGATCGATGAGCTGCACGCGTTCATCGTTACGGTCGACTTCTTCTTCGAAATTAGGCACATCAAACAAGGCATCTATGCCACGGCCCAGTCCTTTTTTCTTATTCGCCACTACCCATCACTTCCTTCGCTAGTTCTTGATAGACTTCTGCGCCCTTGGATCTGATGTCGTAGTCAATGATCGACAAGCCATAACTGGGCGCTTCGGATAATCGTATATTCCTTGGAATGATCGTTGTATACACTTTTTCACGGAAGTATTTTTTCACTTCGTTCACCACTTCGAACCCAAGATTCGTGCGGGCATCAAGCATAGTTAAAAGCACGCCTTCCACTTTCAGATCCTTGTTGAAGTGCTTCTGTACTAATCGGACGGTGTTCAAGAGCTGACTCAACCCTTCCAAAGCGTAATATTCGCATTGAACAGGGATCAGTACCGAGTCGCTCGCGGTAAAGGCATTGATCGTCAAATGGCCGAGCGATGGTGGACAGTCGATCAGAATATAATCGTAGTCCTCTTCCAAAGTCTCTACCGCGCTCTTCAAGCGTGTTTCTCTCGCCATCAGACTGGTCAGTTCGACTTCCGCACCAGCCAGCTGGATCGTTGCAGGCACGATACTCAGGTTATCCCGGCTCGATGCCAAAACGACATCTTTAAGCGGTTCTTCATTGATCAGCACGTCGTAGATATCACGATCCACTTCGCCTTTTTTTATGCCTAGGCCACTGGTTGCGTTTCCCTGGGCATCCATATCTATCAACAGGACTTTTTTCCCGTTATAGGCTAAAGAAGCACCAAGATTGACCGTAGTGGTTGTTTTTCCTACGCCACCTTTTTGGTTTGCGACGGCTATAATCTGTGCCATGGTATTCCTCCAAACTTTCTCATCTCTGTGTTGTCTAAGCTAATGGACTCTTGTTGGGAGTCCCTGGTCGTCTTGGATATTTATTCGGTGTCTCTTTTTTCTTGTCTATTAAAATAATCGTACGTTCACCTGCATTTTCAGGCAGCTCGAAGGAATGGGCCTCTCTTAACTTGCCGCCCAGAATGCCGATAGCAGCCAGCCCCTCATCCAGTTCTTCCGGAGCATGTGCAGCTTTCATCGCGATAAATGTTCCCTGTTTTTTCAAGAGCGGCAGACAGAGTTCAGCCAGCACACTCATGCGAGCCACGGCACGCGCCGTCACGAAATCAAAGGAAGCCCTGAACTGTTTGTTCTGCCCGAATGTTTCCGCGCGGTCATGATAGAGCGACACGCCACTCAGACCGAGTTCTTTAACGATCTCTTCAAGGAACGTGATGCGTTTTTTCAGTGAATCGACGATCGTTATCTGAAGGTCCGGGTAGATGATTTTAAGGGGGATACTAGGAAACCCAGCACCTGAGCCTACATCGCATAGACTGTGGACCCCTTTGCTAAAATCTACATATAAACCTGCTGTGAGTGAATCATAAAAATGCTTTAAGTATACTTCTTCACGCTGCGTGATCGCAGTCAAGTTGATTTTCTCATTCCATTCCTGAAGGAGTTCCAAATACCGCTCAAACTGGCGCATCTTGGCTTCCGTTATCGGAATGTCTCTTTTTTTAAGTTCTGACTGAAATTCTTCTGGAGTCATTCTTCAAAAATCCTTTCTATTATCAGTCGTGAAACACTTGATTGTTTCACAAAACCACTCTCTTCACTTTATACCAAACAGCGCTAAAATACAATGGTTTGAAGCGATTTTTTATTGACAATTCGTCCTCGTTTTTTGTCCAGATAAGAACGGGAAGAGAGCACAGAAACAGGAAAACACACGAAGCCCACTTCGCAGTGAGTTCGTGTGTCTACTGTTCCAATAACTAACTTTCATTTGGAATTTCATCGACCCTGACCAGTGCTTTTTCCAGAAGCAGGGGACCAAAGATTTCGAAGAAAACGACCCCGGTCAAAACGACACCTGTGATCGCTCCCGAGACATTAGGTAAACTTTGTTCAGCGATCGTAGCAAGCCCGATAGCCACTCCCGCCTGAGGAATCAACCCATAACCTAAGTTATACCGCACTTTCTTGCTGACCGTTGTAAAATGAGAAAAAATGAAACTTCCCGCATACTTTCCGAGAGAGCGGGCCACGATATAGCCAATACCAACCAGGCCAACTTGACCGAAAATAGCGACATCCAGATGCGCGCCGGCTAGTGTCAGGAAAATGATAAATATCGGCAGTTCGATACGGTTCAACAGCGATGCAACAAGCACTTTTCTGTTGGTCAGATTCGTGATCGTTACACCTGCGATCATATCCGTTAAAATAGGTGATAAACCAAAGTATGCCGCGACGCCCGAATTGAAAAGCAGTGCAGCTATCAGTAAGGCCAGCAGCTTGTCATTGCTGATTTCTTTCCGTATGAAGTAAGAAACGAATGCCCCGCCGACGATCCCCACTAAAGAAGCAAATAAAATGTCCAGCACGACAGATCCGACAAGCATGATGATCGAGGCACCCGTATCATTTACCATCGATTGGACAAATGAGACCATCATCCCGAATGTCAAGATCGTGACCAGATTATCAAACGCCACAAGTCCCAGCAGATTTTGCGTCATTTCTCCTTCTGCCTTGGTTTCTTTGATGATGGAGACGACACCTGATGGCGAGACGGACATTGCCAGTGGTCCGAGGATCAGCGCATATTGAATCGGCATCCCCAGCAGCCAGGTAACAAGAGCAACGATCACAGCTGTAAAAAAAGTGTTTCCCAGAGATAACTTGACCAAATTCTTACCAAAAGCTCGGAAGACACGCCAGTGAAGCTCCGTTCCGACAGAAACAGCGAGCATACTTAAAGCCAGTTCATTGGCAAACTGCAGGCTGTAATAAACCTCCGTTGTGATTAAATTAAGTAAACTAGGACCTAACATCAGCCCAGTCAATATGTACCCCGTTACAGTTGGTAGTTTCAGTTTTTTAGCTAGTTTACCTCCTCCCATTCCTGCAACTAGTATAATTGCAATATATAAAGTATATGACATGACAATGACCTTCCTTTTTCATATTTTCTATTTATTAAATTCGATCCCTTTTGTAAAGTTGACTGGCACACTGAAGAAGATCGCATTATCCGGTTTCGTCAAATCTCCGCATACACTTTCAGCGATGGATAAAACTTCCTTACGTTCTGCCTCATCTTTCACTACAGTGAAAATGGTCTTGCTGTTGGATTCACGCTCATCTCCGAGCTCCGCAAACATTGAAAACATCGGAAACTGATTAGATATAAGATGCCCCATCCCGCTGCTATCCAAAACGGTCGCTCCTTTGATCTCATACCGCATAAACAAACTCAAAACTTCATCCAGTAAATCTGTTTTATTCAAGACAATGACTACAAGTTCCATAACCTTCTCCCTCTTTCTGTCCAGATTGTATTTTTTTAACTTCAGCACTTGCTAAAAGCGCTTTATTATTCGTTTAAACTTAATTATGAACAAAATCGGCCAAAAATTCAAGCACTTCCTTTAAATTACTGATAGCGCAGGCAATCCTAAGCGATGTACAGGAAGCGACGATCTTTCAATGGTTGATCGGAAAAAACAAGAAAGCACCTTGAACACACAACGTTTTCTCGTTTCTTTTAAAATCTTCATCCTACAAAGTCTATGTGTAAATCTCTTGTTGAACTGCTGGTATAGCGGCAGATAACAGGAAAGCTTTAACCATATGCAAGAGGAGTTATCCCAATCAATGCTTATAACCTGAACTCGCTAACAATGGGCAAACCGAGTTACCCTATCACCACTTATAATCAGAATGCGTACCGTATAGTTGGTTTGGGTCAGCATAAACGTGTAAGATCAAAAGACTAAACCCGGCATGATTTACTGCCATCAGAATTAGAATGTCTTCTATCTTCTTGCAATCAAGTCTAGAATAACCCTTACCAAACAGTTCTGACTGCAAAAAAATACGCTTCAACATTCTTTGAAGAATGATGAAACGCAAAAACTCGTTATAAGCTGCATGTAAGCAAATTTTAAACTTGTCTGTTATTCTATATGTTAAACACTAATTAGAATGCGCAGACGTTTCTGTTTCTGGAGTGATTTCTCCAGCTTTCGTCAAGGCCACTTTAGTAATGAGCGGTCCGACCAGTTCATAAACCAGTGTCGCACTCAAAACGACGACTCTTATTTGAGGAGCGTACATCGGTACAACTGACTGGGCGACTGCAGTTAAACCGATCGCCACACCCGCTTGCGGTATAAGTGTTGCCCCAAGATAGCGGCTGACGGTTTCTGGCGCATGTGTCAGTTTGGCTCCAAGATAGACACCGGATATTTTACCTACAACACGGAGGCCGATATAAACGATCCCGATCAGTCCGACGGTAGGAACGATGGACAGATTCAGCTCGGCTCCGGCAATCACGAAGAACATCACGAATATCGGAGAGGTTATCCGGTCACTCAAGTCGCTCATCGATGTAGCAGAAGAGGACACATTAGTCAGGACTGCTCCCATGATCATGGTCGTCAGCAGTTCAGAAATGCCGAACAGTGAAGAGAAACCGCTGGCTAAAAAAACAAATATGATAAGAACGATCAGCCGATTACTGCTGGTACGGAAGTACTTCAGTGGCCATTTCATCAAGAATCCCAAGACTGCACCTACCAGAAGGGCATAGATGATATTGATGAACGGGTTAAGAATGGATAGAAACAATGAAAACTCGCCTTCAACTTCTATCAGAGATTTGGCGATCGTGGAGGCAAAACCGAATAAAATAAGCGCAAAGGCATCATCCAGAGCAACCACACTCAACAGTGTTTCTGTGACTGGTCCTTCCGCCTTGAACTCTTTGATGACCATGATCGTGGCAGCCGGTGCTGTGGCTGCTGCGATGGCACCTAAAACAATAGCAAAGGGCAGGTCGACACCTAGCAGCAATAACCCGCCGATAACGATCACGACGGCCAGTGTGGCTTCAAACGCCGCAATCACGACGGGTTGAAAGCCGACACGTTTAAAATAACTCCGCTTGAACGATAAGCCGATGGTGAACGCAATAAAGGCTAAAGCCACCTCAGCCACGATTTCAAAGTGTTCCAGAACCTCAAGTGTCAGTCCATTGAGTACCGACGGGCCAACGATCAATCCTCCAATTAAGTAGCCTGTAACGTTAGGCATCTTTAAAAGATGTAGCCAGTTGCCCAAAAACTAATCCAACGATAAGAACAATAGCAATATACATAACAATCGATATTTCCAACTTTTCTACCTTCTTTTCTAATTTTAAACTCTTATGACTTATATTTTATTCTCTAATGCCTTCCTGGAATAAAACAGGCACAGCAAACATGATACCTGTATCCGGTTTGCCGATATCTTTCATGACACTTCTGACTGTCTGACGTGCTAGATCCAAATCTTCTTCAGGGATCACGCTGTAAATCGTTTTATTCTCTGTATGATCAGATATGATCAAAGGTTTGATCGTTGAAAATATTTTCGTTTCATCAAGCTGAGACAAATGCTGAGCCATCCCTACTGAATCAAGTACTGTCGCAGCCTGGCCTACTTCATCGCTGAATTTCAGCAGCAGGTCATCCAACAAGTCTATCTGATTTAACACAATTATAAATAACACTTTATTTTTCATTTTTACACTTCCCTTCTGTAATCTATTATAATCATACTCCTAAATAGTGATTAATCAAGCTGTTAAAGGGTTTTCATGAAAATATTATTGAAAAAACCGAGATTTTTTTAATCGGATATAGTATAATCGATCAAAAATACCTTTTTCTGCCTTCTTGAGCGGCTAATTGTGGCGTCCATGTTAAATATATAATTTACTGGTTGTGAAATAATTTATTTTATGTATACTGTGGATGTGGGTTGCGGATCAGACAACTGTCGAGCCGCAAAAAATGATTTAAAAAGGGGATTGAAACACAGCTATGTGGCAGTACAAACACTTTCAAGAATTGAGCGCACAAGATTTCCATCAGATAATAAAAGAACGTACAAAAATCTTCGTTGTAGAACAAGGCTGTGCCTATCAAGAAGTTGATGACATCGACCTGAAGGCTATACATCTCATTAAAAGACAAAAAGGATCAATCAAAGCTTATGCACGTATATATAAAGATAATCGAACAATTAAAATCGGACGCGTTCTGGTCCCTGGAGAATTCAGGAATGAAGGACACGGGAAAGAACTGATCAAGACAGCACTTGACTACGTCAACTGCCATTATCCAAACAGCGAAGTAACGATCCAGGCCGAATCGTATCTCAAGGATTTCTACGAGAAATTCGGTTTTAAAACAACGTCTGATTTATATTATGATTATGAGATCGGTCATTACGATATGGAACTGGAGAAGAAAGTTCCAGCTTTACAACACTGAGATATGTACAGAAAAGAAGACGTCCCTTGAAAGCACAAGTCTTTCAAGGGACGTCTTCTTTTTATTTTATATAGTTAAATGAAATTCGTAAACAAATAGGCCGCATAAATAGTCAGCAATAAGATACCGTGCCTGGTTTTTACTGAGTTCAGTTTCTTCGAGAACATCGGATAGCTCAGCAGGGCGAACAAGAGCAGTAAAAACGGAAACTGCAGTTGGTAATAAATAGCGGGAACGACTTGTCCCGTAGTCATCAGGGTAATCGTTGCGCCCATGACCAAAATAAAGTTCATCATATTCGCTCCCAGAACGTTACCGATGGCCAGTTCACCGTGACCGTAACGCGTGGCGACAAGCGTCGTCGATATTTCGGGCACACTTGTCCCGAACGCGACGATCGTTGAGGAGATGACACTATCCGGGACCCCCAGACGCCCCGCTGTGATTTCTGCCGTTGAAACCAGCAGGGTCGCACCAAGCGTCACGCCCAGCGAGCTCAACAGCAGCAGACTGATCCGTTTGGCTAAATCAGGCGCCTGACGTTTTTCCTGATCCCCGGTTTCTTCTTCAACTTCCTCGATATCACCTAAGATGGCTTCCGGTTTTTTCTTCACGGTATACCAGATATAAAAAGGAACGGCTACGAGGAACAGGACACCAAAACTTCTTGGAAGAAGCCCTTCATTCGGGAAATCACCGAACCCGATGCTCGTTCCAATGAACAAAAGCGCTGTGACTGACAGGATCACGAACGCCTTCTTGGTTTCTTCCCTTATAGGCAGCAGGCCACCCACGGCCCCGATTCCCAAAACAAGTGAGGTATTGGTTATGACGGATCCTACCGCATTCCCCAAACCCAGCTGAGCATTGCCGTTTAAGGTCGCCGCCACCGACGAAGCAACTTCTGGCAGTGTGGTCCCGACCGATAAGATCGTTGCGCCAACGACCATTTTTGATAAGCCGAGAATGAGGGAAAGCGACACGGCCTCTTCGATCAATTTGTCAGCAGCCTGAGACAAAAGGATCAGGGACAGGATAAACAGGACAATGATGACTAAAGTAGGTAAAGTTTCTATATATGTATTCACAGCTTGACTCCTATTCATGATTTTGCAAGTATCTTAATACTAGTATAGCAAAAACGGTTACATAATGAAGAGTTTTTGCTATTTAAGGAAAGAAGGTTGCTCTACTTGTTCCACTTCAGGATCTTAAGCGACTTTACAACATTTTTGGGCAGCATGTATTCTAACGAAGTTGTTCTAAAACAGGGATTGGAACTACTTCTGCCTAGGCTTCGCTTCTTAACTTGTTTAAACAAGAAGCTTGATGCGCCTTCAGTACAGCTCATCCACAGTAAATCACCGTCAACGCAGGAAGAATCAGAATGCATTATATCTATCGGATAGGATCAAACCACTTCCAGACTAAACTGAATAGGCGACAAAAGGCCGGGACATGAGCCCCAGCCTTTATCAGTCTTCCAACAACTCGATCGATTTTATAGTGCCATTAAATTTCCCCAAACCTTCAGCGGACACTGGTAATGAAGAGGAACAGCAGGCCACCCAGTGTTCCGCCCATTAAAGGCCCGATGATCGGGATCCAGGCATACTTCCAGTCCGAGTCGCCTTTATTAGCGATCGGCAGCAGCTGGTGGGCAATGCGGGGGCCTAAATCCCGGGCCGGATTGATGGCATAACCAGTCGTTCCGCCGAGCGAAAGACCGATCGTGACGATCAGCAGCCCGACGACGAGCGGGTTCAGTCCTTCTGTAAAGTCCCCCTGCGTGAAGGCAAGCAGGCCATACAGCAGGACACCTGTGGCCATCGTTTCACTCACCAGGTTCCATTTATTGCCCCTAATAGCCGGAGCGGTCGAGAATACCCCTAAAATAGCTTCCGGATCTTCTGTTTCTTTGAAATGAGGATAGTAATGCAGCCACATCAGCGTTGCTCCCGCTATGCCTCCTAAAACCTGGACCAGTATATAGGGCAGGACGAGTGCCCATTCGATATGACCGGCCACAGCCATCCCCAGAGTCACCGCAGGATTCAAGTGAGCCGGCGAGAGCCAGCCAACAGAATAAACCGCCATCGTCACGGCTAATCCCCAGCCGATGGCAACGATCAGCCAGCCGGTGTTATAGGACTTTGTTTTCTTTAAGGTATTGCCGGCATTGACGCCGTTTCCGATATACATGAGGATCAATGTTCCAAAAAACTCCCCGATCAATTGCTGTATAACTGTAGTTTCCATACTCTCTCCTTTATGTTCATTGACGCAAAAGAAAAAAGAGCCGGGCTCTTTTTCCTTTTTACGTCTTTTATTATCTTTCTTGTTTCATACGCATGTAATTCTGGTAATTCGTGTTGCCGCCGGACAGAACGTTCGCATCCAGAAAGCCGATGTTCAAAAGCAGATTCTGCGCGGTGTTACTGGTGACGCCTTTGTTGCAGTAGACGACGGTTTTAACTGAACGGTCCAGGTCTGCAACGCCTCTGCGCAGGTCTGGCATCGGGATGTTGACAGCCCCCTTCACGTGGTTCTTCTCGTACTGCTTAGGCGAGCGGACATCAATGATCTGCAGCGGGACATCTTTTTCCTGAAGCTGGACCACTTCTTCCGGTGTCACGACAGGGAGACGTTTGCGTGCATTTTCCAGGACCATTCCCGTATACATCACCGGGTCCTTTGTGGTGCTGTATGGCGGTGCATAGGCCAGATCCAGATGGAACAAATCCTCGGCTGCGGCTTCAAAGGTAAGGGCTGTCGCAAACACATCGATGCGCTTGTCCACGCCTTCGGGTCCAATGATCTGGGCACCAAGGAATCGGCCGGACTCTCTGTCGGCAACACCTTTAATGGTGATCTCCTGTCCACCGACATATTTGGCGTGAGCCGGCTTGATGTTATGGATGACCACCGGATCAAAGCCGGCCGCGACTGCTTCTTTTTCTGACAAGCCCGTATAAGCAACGGTCAGATCAAACAGGCGGAATATCCCTGTTCCCAGCGTTCCTTTAAATTCAAGTGGACCGCCAGTCAGGTGATCGCCTGCAATGCGTCCCATTTTGTTCGCTGTTGAACCCAGCGGGTGGTAGGACGGCTGACCGGTCACTCTGTTGAAACTTTCGGCCACGTCTCCGACCGCATAAACGTCTTCGGCGGAGGTTTTCATATGCGTGTCCACTTTGATTGCCCCGGTTTCACCTAATTCGATCTCAGCTTCTGTCGCCAGCACCGTGTTTGGTCTGACACCGACAGCTATTATGACCAGGTCCGTCTCTAGTGCCGTGCCATTTTCAGTTCCGAGGGCTTCTACTTTCCCTTCGCCTTCAATGGTTTTGACTTTATCTTTGATATAAAGGTCCACGTCATGTCTTTCCAGTTCTTTTTCAAGCTGATAGGCCATGTCCGCATCTATGCGAGGGAAAACCTGGTCGGCCAATTCCACGATCGACACTTTCAAGCCCTTTTTCTTCAGCTGCTCGGCCATCTCAAGCCCGATATAGCCGGAACCGATGATCGTCGCATGCTTGACCTCGTTACCTTTCATATAAGTATCGATGGCCTTCGTGTTGTCCATCGTCTTGACATGAAAGACGTTCTCATAAGTATCCAGAGTAAACGGCGGTGGGGTCAGGGAATAAGACCCTGTAGCCAGCACCAGCTTATCATAGGTTTCTCTTGTTCCCTCACCCTTTATTTTGTCATAAACTTCGATTTCTTTCGCCAACGGATGAATAGCTTTGACATGGTGATTCGTATGGATGTCGATTTCAAAGCGTTTCTTGAACCAGTCGGCATCTCTTGGGATGAGTGTATTTACTTCATCCACTTCTCCCCCTAAAAAGTAAGGCATCCCGCAAACGGAATAGGAAATATCTTCCGCTTCTTCATAAACGACGATTTCAGCTGTTTCATCGTTGCGTCTTGCTTTTGCCGCAACAGACGTGCCTGCCGCGACTGATCCAATGACTACGATTTTCATAAGTGACTCCTCCTATATAGACGTTTATCTATCTAACGTTAAGTTTATCAATTTTGCTATAAAAAAACTACTGCTTTTTTCACTCTAGATGTAAAGTTTGTGTAAATGATTCGAACAGGCTGCTTCCTGCCTCAAAACGGGTGGCGCAGCAGGAGCTCTTCACCCTATCGCGCTTATTGATCCAGCCTTGTTAACACTTATAGAGTAAGTGTACCAATTCTTGGGAGATATTGCTTAACTGGACGTTTCCCTCTATTAAATGGTCTGAATCAGTTTCGGATAATCAAGTCAGACTGTTTCCTTATGGAAGAATGATTATCTTAATAAAAAAGCGTCGATCGAGCATCGTTTGTTTGATCGTTTCAATCGTATTTTTAAAATTTCATACTTTCAGAGTGTAAAGAATGTGTAAAATATGATAAAACATAAGATTTCCTCTTCCTGATTCACTTCCCATATCTTATACTTGAATAATGCAAAAAGGAGGATCTTATTTTGAATAACTCGAATACAATGGCTCCCTCGACAAGCGCATTTTTAAAGGATATTTTCATTTGTTCCCTCGGTGCCTTTGGCGGGCCAGAGGCTCACTACAGTGTGTTCACTGAACAGCTGGTCATAAAGAAGAAGTATTTAACAGAAGAAGACCTGGTCGAGCTCATGGCGCTATGTGCTTTTCTCCCAGGACCAAGCAGCACGCAGACGATCGTAGCGATCGGTCATAAAACAGGCGGCCCTCTACTGGCTTTGCTTACTATGCTGGTGTGGGCACTTCCCGCGTTAACTATCATGACAACCTTGTCTTTTCTGTATCAGTTTTTAAACACACAGAATATTTCCACCGATGTCCTGCGTTTTATCGGACCGATGGCTGTCGGTTTTATTATTTTAGCCTCCTACCGGATCGGCAAGAAAGTAGCTTTCGATCGACTGACCTTCGTCCTGTTGCTGTTCGGCGGCATCACCACCTACTTCATCCGGGCGGCTTGGATTTTCCCGCTGGTCCTGCTCCTGGGCGGTCTGGCTTCCCTGCTCATTACAAGGGAAAAGAACTTGTGGTCTAAGGTGAAGCTCGACCCGCCATACCCGTATCTGGCTTTGTTCCTGTTCTTTACCTTTGGCAGTCTGTTAGCTGCCGCTTTTTTCCAGAACGAACTAGTGAGTCTGTTTGAACGCTTTTACCGCTATGGTTATCTCGTTTTCGGCGGCGGCCAGGTCGTCATTCCCGTGATGTACACAGAACTGGTCGATGTCTATTCTCTGATGACCAGTCAGCAGTTTCTGACGGGCTACGGTCTCGTTCAGGGTATCCCGGGACCCATGTTCAGCTTCAGTGCCTATGCCGGTGGAATGGCTGCACAAGGCGGTACTTTTTTACATCAGATCACAGGCGCTGTAGCCGGAGGGATCGGGATCTTTTTACCAGGCCTTCTGCTCATCTATTTCGTTTATCCCATGTGGGAAAAATTGAAGCTGATCAAAGGGTTCCGCGTCGCGCTTAAAGGCGTGGCTGCCGTGGCCGGCGGACTGATCGCTGTAGCTGCGGTGATCCTCACTCAACAAAATGGCGTCAGTCTTGAAAACCTTATTGTTACGCTGGTAACCGTCATTCTTTTATATACTAAGAAAGTGCCTGTCCCTCTCATCGTTGCTGGTGTCGTCTTGGCAGGCTTTATCCTGTAAAGTATTTCTCTTACCGTTAACTGATTTAAGAGGGCGTCTAAAGAAAACAGCCAATTATGACTGACTTTTGACTTTATCCTTAAGAAGAATAAGTTTTTTCACAAAAACGCATGATTTCGTACTGAAAGTACGTATAATAGGAGTAATGGACTGAGCGTCTATGAGATTAGTATAAGAATAGAGGATTTGATAAATATATGATTACAGTAACAGACGTAAGCTTACGCTTTTCTGACAAAAAACTTTTTGAAGACGTTAATTTAAAATTTGCGAACGACAACTGCTACGGGGTTATCGGAGCCAATGGTGCCGGTAAATCAACTTTCCTGAAAATATTATCCGGAGAGATTTCTCCCACTTCCGGCGACGTGTCGATGCCGAATGATTCGCGTATGGCCGTTTTGAAGCAGAACCACTACGACTATGAAGAATATACTGTCGTAGACACCGTTATCATGGGTCACGAGCGTCTATACAATGTCATGAAAGAGAAAAATGATATCTACATGAAAGCGGACTTCTCTGACGAAGACGGTATCCGTGTCGCTGAACTTGAAGGGGAGTTCGCCGAACTCAACGGCTGGGAAGCTGAACCGGAAGCCATGACTTTGCTTAAAGGCCTAGGTATTCCTGAAGAACTGCACAACCAGAAGATGAGCGAACTGACCGGCGGACAGCACGTCAAGGTCTTGCTTGCTCAAGCCTTATTCGGCAAACCCGATGTATTGCTGCTGGACGAGCCGACAAACGGTCTGGACACGCACTCGATCGCCTGGCTCGAAGACTTCCTGATCAATTTTGAAAATACTGTTATCGTCGTATCCCACGACAGACACTTCTTGAATAAAGTCTGCACGCACATGGTCGACGTCGACTTCGGTCAGATCAGACTGTTCGTCGGTAACTACGATTTCTGGCTGGAATCAAGTCAGTTGGCTTCTAAAATGGCTGCAGACCAGAACAGCAAGAAAGAAGAAAAAATCAAGGAACTTGAAGCCTTTATCGCACGATTCAGCGCGAACGCGTCGAAATCCAAGCAGGCCACATCGCGTAAGAAAATGCTTGAAAAAATCACTTTAGATGACATCAAACCATCGTCACGCCGCTATCCGTTCGTCGGTTTCTCGCCGGAACGTGAAATCGGGAACGACCTGCTGCGCGTCGAAAACATTTCTAAAACGATCGACGGTAAAAAGGTCCTGGGCAATATTTCCTTTACCCTTTCCCGTGAAGACAAGGTCGCCTTTACCAGTATGAGTGATGTCGCGATCACGACACTCTTCAAGATCATTACCGGTGAAATGGAACCCGATACGGGAACGTATCAGTGGGGAATCACGACGAAACAGGCTTACCTGCCGAAAGACAACACGAGCGAATTCGAGAACAGCGACTTGACGATCCTCGACTGGCTGAGACAGTACGTCGTCAATAAGGAAGAGAACGACAATACTTTCCTCAGGAGTTTCCTCGGACGCATGCTGTTTTCCGGTGAAGAAGTCATGAAAGAAGTTTCTGTCTTGTCCGGTGGCGAAAAAGTCCGCTGTATGCTTTCCAAGCTGATGCTGAGTAAAGCGAACGTGCTGGTTCTTGACGATCCGACCAACCACTTGGATCTGGAATCCATCACAGCACTGAATAACGGCCTGATCGATTTCAAAGGCGCTATCCTGTTCGGTTCGCATGACCACCAGTTCATACAGACGCTGGCCAACCGCATTATCGAAATCTCACCAAATGGTGTCGTGGACCGTGCCGAAATCACGTACGACGAATTCCTGGAAAATAAAACAGCTCAGGAACAAGTTGCTGCACTTTACGCCTAAATGATTTGAATGATGAGCACTCACGACCGCGGTCGTGAGTGTTCTTTTTTGTTTCAGGGAGGAAGAAAGAAGCCTGCGGCTTCTTTCTACTGACTTATTGTTAATTGTGAGGTGGATATCCGCCCTTCCTATGGGTTTTTTCTATCTGAAAGGTGAAAGGCGGATATCTACTACTTTTGTGACCTTCGCTGAGTGTATTTTTGTTTGACGGGCGGATATCTTCGTCTTTTGTGACCTTCGTGTGCTGACTTCTTTTGTGAAGGGCACGCGCCGGTCGTTTGCGTGACCTCCGGCTCCTCTTTTCTGCTCTGAAGGGCACGCGCG
>NZ_FOLT01000010.1 GCF_900112455.1 Alkalibacterium subtropicum
CAGGGACGTAGTTGGACAAAATCAGGTGTAGCTAATGTCGTAGCATTACTAACAGCAGAGCAAAACAGTCTTCTGGAAAAAGCTTTGACCACAAAAGTTGATTCTATCGTTGAACCGTTAGGTGAAGATCTTAAGGGAGCAGTCCGTCAGGCTTTGAAAAAGCCTCGTTCAACCACACACACTGTTCAAACTGGGAAAATATCCAACTTTGGCCCTGTGAGTAGCTTCATTGGGAAATTAGGCCAGGCATTTTCCTAAAAATATTAACACAACATAATTTCTGTTAATTCTACTAGTTAAAGGTTACCGAGAAAAACTTGACGCATACCCTGTAAACTTGTGACTTGCTTTTTAACATAGACTTATCTATAATTAATTTGAAATTTAAATAATATATATGCGGGAGTAACTTGCAGAGCCAATCTGTTACAGCGCCACCATTCGCAGACTGATTATCTGCTGGTGCTGTATTAAATAGTGAGACGTATACGGAACAGCCATCACTTATTCCGTATGCGTCTTTTTTACTTACTTCAACATAGAAAGGATAAATCAATGAATTATTATCAGGAAACGAAAGACAAGGTACTTGAATCCACCGGTACGTCACGGGAAGGTCTCAGCCAGTCGGAAGCAGAGAAACGTCTGGAGGAAAATGGCTACAACGAGATCAGCCGTAAAGAGAAAAAATCGATCTTCTCCATGTTCATCGAATCGTTCAAGGATCCAATGGTCATCGTCTTATTGATCGTCGCTATTGTGCAAGTGGCTATTGGCGAATGGATCGAATCACTGATCATTTTTGTCGTGCTGATCTTGAACGCGATTTTAAGTGTGGTGCAGACCAAAAAAGCAGAAGATTCACTTGAATCGCTGGAGAAAATGTCTGCCCCGACGGCAAATGTTTATCGTGACGGCAATCCGAAGCAGATCGAAGCGAGAAACTTGGCTATAGGAGACATCGTCATCCTTGAGGCTGGCGATAATATCCCTGCCGATGGTCGACTGATCGAAGCGGAGTCTCTGCAGGTCGAAGAAGGCGCATTGACTGGTGAATCCATGCCTTCCGAGAAAACGATCGAGCCGCTGGAAGAGGACACCCCTCTTGCAGACCGCATCAATATGGTCTACAGCAGTACGATGGTTACTGCCGGACGTGGCGTCATGGTCGTCACATCAACAGGTGAAGAAACAGAAATGGGGAAAGTTGCCGAGCTCGTACAAAGTGCATCGGCCAAACAAACCCCTCTGCAGAGAAGACTGGCAGATTTCAGTAAAAAATTGGGTGTCGCGATCCTTCTTTTATCTATCCTTATTTTTGGTATTCAGGCGGCACGTATATTCCTGGGAGACACGCAGGACGTCACGGTCCCTCTGCTTAACGCCTTTATGTTCGCTGCCGCTGTTGCTGTTGCTGCTATTCCAGAAGCCCTGCAGTCTATCGTAACGATCGTCTTATCCGTCGGGACGAATAAAATGGCGAAACAGCATGCGATCATCAGACAGCTGCCGGCTGTTGAGACACTCGGTTCAACGAGCGTCATCTGTACAGATAAGACAGGGACCTTGACTCAGAACAAAATGACTGTCGTTGATGAGTATATCCCTAACGGTGAATCGCATCTCTTTTCCGGTGACAGCAACACTTGGTCAGAATCCGAGAAAATCCTGATGCAGATCGCTGTACTGGCAAACGATTCAACGATCAATGAAAAGGATGAGTCAAGCGGCGACCCGACAGAAGTTGCCCTGATCGCTTACAGTAACAAGCAGAATCTGCCTTACGGTTCAGTCAGAGATGAATACCCAAGGCTAGCCGAACTGCCATTTGATTCAAGCCGTAAACGCATGTCGACCGTCCATGAAGTCGACGGTGAAAAACGCCTGCTGACTAAGGGTGGACCGGATGTTTTGTTCGAACTCTGCTCACGGATCAAGCTTAATGGCGAGGTCGTTGACCTTACTGAAGAACGTTTAGAAGAATTGAAACAGAAAAATGAAGAATTTTCTGACCAGGCGATGCGTGTTCTTGCCTTTGCCTATAAGCCGATCGATTCGGCTGAAGTCAGTATCGAAGATGAAGATGATCTGATTTTCATTGGTCTTCTGGCTATGATCGACCCGCCGCGCGAAGCAGTCTATCATGCGGTCCAAGATGCTGCCAATGCCGGCGTACGAACAGTCATGATCACAGGTGACCATAAAACAACGGCCCGAGCTATCGGTCGTGATTTGAATATCTTCAAAGAAGGTGACCTGGCTTATACCGGACAGGAATTGGACGACTTATCCGAAGAAGAACTGATGGATCAGTTGGAAGATATCACCGTTTATGCCCGTGTGACGCCTGAAAATAAAATCCGGATCGTTACGGCGTGGGAGAACAAAAACCAGATCACAGCGATGACCGGTGACGGTGTCAATGACGCTCCTGCTTTGAAACAGGCCGATATCGGTATCGCCATGGGCAGCGGAACAGATGTGGCTAAAGATGCCTCTGCTATGATCTTGACGGATGACAACTTTGTATCGATCGTTAAAGCTATTTCAGTTGGTCGAACTATTTACAGTAACATCAAGAAGTCTATTGCCTATCTGTTCTCAGGCAACTTGGGTGCGGTCATCGCGATCATCTTTGCTCTGATCGTGAACTGGGTCAGCCCGTTCACTGCCCTGCAGCTGCTCTTTATCAATCTGGTCAATGACTCGCTGCCAGCTATTGCACTGGGACTTGAGCCTGCAGAACCGAACGTGATGGAAGAGAAACCGCGAGACCCTGACGAGTCTATTTTCTCAGGCAACACCTTCAGGATCGTTGCTTTCCGTGGCGCGCTGATTGCTATTGCGGTTGTTATTTCTCAGTATATCGGACTTCAGACTTCTGATGAAATGAGTGTCGCCATGGCCTTTACGACACTGATTCTTTCACGTACGCTGCAGGTATTCCCGGCTCGATCCAATGTTGAAACGAGTATCGGTGCGGGATTCTTCAGCAACAAGTTTGTGATCCTTGCCTTTGCCGTCTGTCTGGGGCTTTACGGTATCACCCTGCTGCCGGCTGTCAGAAGTATTTTCTATATCCCTGCCGCCTTCGGTTTGACAGAATGGGCTATTGCAGCCGGACTGGCTTTTTCTACAACGATCATTATGGAATTGAGAAAAATCGTCCTGCCGTATAAACTGGACTGATTTGTCTCTCATGCATGCGTGTATCCTGTAAATGGATGCGCGCATGTTTTTTGTTTCTGAATGCAACAAAAGTTTGTCATTTTCTTATTCAGCCTTTGTTCGTATTGAAAGTTCAGGCAATCATGCTATACTGTAAAGACTAAACAAGGATGACTTTAAAAGAGGGGAATATATGAACTTTACAGCTATAGATTTTGAAACAGCCAACCGCCAGACCCACAGTGCCTGTTCCGTTGCATTGACTATTGTCAGAGACAGCAAAATCGTTGACGAATATTACACGCTGATTCAGCCGGAAACATGGTTTGACCGCATGAACATCCGTATCCACGGCATCCAGGAATCTGACGTCTTTGATGCACCCAAGTTTCCTGATGTCTGGAACGACATGAAACAGTTTTTCACACCTGATCAGCTGGTCGTGGCTCACAACATGCCTTTTGACAAACGGATCTTAACGGGTACGCTGAAATACTACGGTGTTGAACCACCTCAGTTCAAAACATTATGTACGGTCCAGTCTTCTCGTGCCTTGCTGCGGGAGCTGCCGAATCACAAACTTAATACAGTTGCCGATTATTATGGCATCCCTTTAAATCATCACCATGCCCTTGATGATGCGAGAGCAAGTGCTACCATATTGATCAATCAGGAAAAAGAATTTGGTCCTTTATCACTGGACCGTTTTATAAAGTAAAAGAAGTCAGGCCGAAAAATGGCCTGACTTCTTTTACTTTATATCAACTTACTCATGAGACAGACATTCAGCAACTGTCCTTCATCTTTGACACCACGCTCAATGATCGCTTCAAGCTTGAATCCGAGTTTCTCATAAATGTGCCGTGCCCGGGTATTCCGTTCCTGGACCTGCAGCTGAAGTCGACTCAATACGGGAGAAGCGTCGGCCCAGAGCAGGAGTTCCTCCATCATTAATGTTCCCAAGCCATAACCCCAGTATGCTTTATCAATAACGATACCTATGTCGCCGATGTGTTCGATCTTTGGCTTGTCTGAACCGTGTATGGAAGCTATACCGATGACTTTATCATCCACCAGAGCAACAAATACACTATTGTTCAAAGAATTGTAGATTGAAGCCAGCTGCTTGGCTTCCTCCTCCACACTGATCCCGACACCTTCTGGTCCTTGTGTCATAAAACCAGTCTGAGTCGCCGTTTCATTCAGCAGTTTCAGTACCTGTTCCGCATCACCCGGAATGGCTTCACGTACAATACAATCGATGGCTTCACTCATCCTCTAATCGCTCCATTATCTTCTGATATTTTTCTCCCTGTGCTGTAATGATCAGTTCACGTTTTTCTGAATCAGGCAGGACACTGATCTGGATCATCAGGTATTCGTCGGGCAGTTCGTCCTGCATATATGATCCCCACTCAACGATGGTCACCCCGTCACCGTAGAAGTATTCCTCCAGTCCCAGATCCTCGTCTTCGGCATCTTCAAGGCGGTACAAGTCCATATGGTATAACGGTAAAGTCCCGTCCGTGTATTCCTTGATCAATGTATACGTCGGACTTTTGATGATCCTCTGTATCCCCAGTCCTTCAGCGATACCCTTTGTGAAGGTCGTCTTTCCCGCTCCCAGCTGACCTTCCAGTAGAATAGTCATGCCAGGTTCTAAACTGCCGGCAATTCTTTCAGCCATTTTTTTTGTTTCCTGCTCGTTTGTTGTGATTATTTTCATCGTAACCCTTCTTTACTCTTAGCTAATCATAATCCTATCATATTCCTTAAGAAAAACAACCTTTTATAAAAATGATCGCTTGCCGGGATTCTCTACATTCATCAGCTAGCCAGGCAGGATCATTTTAATGACTTATTGTGCCCTTCGTCTGCTCTACTCTATGCTTAGCACATTCCATTCATCTGTTTTATAATCGGGCTGATCACTATACACGAACCTCTCTAATATGATAGGCTGATTCATTCTTCTCTAACAAAAAAAGAGAGCCGTATGGATACCGGCTCCCCATTTCAATCTTTATGTTTTATTTACCTAAGGCATTTCTGCCTGTATAAGCCCACAGCATCCAAATCACCTTATCGATATAGGTTTTCTGTGCGATCAGCATATCGACGGTAACATCATCGTTATTTTCGTCAACTAAATCGATGCCTTTAGCCAGTTCATCCCTAAGCTTTTCAAAGTCCTTGATGACAGCTTTAACAAAAGGTTCTTCAGGGATATATTTGTTATCAAGCGATTCTTCAATGGCTGAATGATCGATAAATTCCTGAAGTGTTGAATAAGGCTCCCCACCGAGCTGCAGGAGTCTTTCAGCAGTGTCATCCATGTGTACTGTTATTTCATCATAATAATCTTCAAGCTTGACATGAAGATCGAAGAAATGATGCCCTCTGATGTACCAGTGCGCCTGATGAAGCTTGATATAAAACAGACCTTGGGTAGCGACAAGATTATTTAAACATTCTTTTACTTCGTTTGTTGACATACAGATTCCTCCTATTAATTTTTTTCCTTCTATGCATAGACTAAGCCAAATCCTTCACATACTCAACTATTATGCTTGCATCGACAGAAGATAACTATTTGGTTATACTAAATAAAGAACAAAGGAGGTCATTTTCATGATTCAAGTCAAACAAATCGAAACAGGACTCATTCAGGAGAACTGTTATATCATCTATAAAGGTTCAGATGCCCTGATCATCGATCCGGGTGACGAAACCAGTAAAATAAAAAACGAACTGGAAAGGCTGGGGGTCACGCCTCTGGCTGTTTTATTGACACATACTCACTATGATCATATTGGCGCCCTGGAGGATGTGCGTGTCGATTATGAGATCCCGGTCTACGTCAGTCCAAAAGAACAGGAGTGGCTGGGTGATCCACAACTGAATCTTTCTATATATGGTACCCACAAAATCACTGCCCGTCCTGCAGAGTTTACGTTTGAACCGTTAGAATCCGTTACGATCGGCCCATTTCGCTTCAAAGTCGTCGAGACGCCGGGCCACTCACCTGGTGGGGTCAGTTTCATTTTTGAAGAAGGCGAGTGTGTTTTTTCAGGTGATGCCTTGTTTAAAGGGAGTGTTGGCCGGACCGATCTACCCGGCAGTGAACCTGAAAAACTTATTCCCGCTGTTGAAAAAAATCTTTTAACTCTACCGGATGACTATACGGTGTATCCAGGTCACCTCAAGTCAACAACTGTCGCGTATGAAAAACGGACCAACCCTTATTTCAGAAAGAGAAAGGAGAACTAGAATGAAACGCATTTTGCTTTTGCATACAGGCGGGACGATATCCATGAGTACGGATCAGCGTACGGGTGCTGTTAAACCAAGCGATGAACACCCGCTTCATAAATACAGTCATTTATTTGAGGAAAACATAGAGATCCTTGAAGAAGACCTATTCCAGCTCCCCTCTCCTCACGTCACGCTGCAGCATATGCTGGATATCCAGAAACGACTGGCCGAAGCGATCGCAGAAGACCGCATCGATGGTGCCGTGATCACGCATGGCACCGATACGCTGGAAGAAACCGCCTATTTTCTGGATTTGACTCTAGATGCCCCGTTCCCTATCGTTTTGACGGGGGCCATGCGTCCAACTGATGAAATCGGTTCGGATGGTGTAAGCAACCTTCAAAATGCCATCTGGACAGCTCTCTCCCCTGACTCAAATGACAAAGGGGTTCTTGTCGTCATGAATGAGGAAATCCACACAGCCCGTTACGTGACTAAAACGCATACGACGAATGTCGCTACGTTCAGAACACCGACATTCGGTCCCATAGGCATCGTATCTAAACACGAAGTCCGCTTTTTCCAGAAACTGGTCTTTGACGAAAAATATCCTATCCAGAATATTACAAAGAAAGTTTATTTACTGAAAGCTTATGCAGATATGGACAGCACTTTATTGGATGCTCTTGCCTCAACCCAGATCGACGGTCTGGTGATCGAAGCCTTGGGCGCCGGTAACATGCCGCCAAAAACTCTGCCCGGCATTAAAAGGCTGCTGAATCAGGATGTCGATATCGTAGTAACTTCCCGGGCCTTCAATGGTATTGCTCAGGATATTTATGCTTACAAGGGCGGCGGCAAACATCTGAAAGAACTCGGTGCGATTTTCGCCCCGGGATTGACTGGTATAAAAGCACGGATCAAATTACAGGTCATCCTCGAACAGGAAGATTCCGCCGAACTGATCAAGACACGTTTCAATTAATGACAAGAAAAACAAAGCAGCTCTCCTTATTCAAAAGGGAGCTGCTTTAGTCTATGCGAATAGTATCGCTTTTTTCAGTTCATGCACAGTTAGTTGACTGACATATTCTTTCCAGTCATCATTCTGCCATTCCCAGAAATCAGTTCTTTGTTCATTGAAATATCGCAGAGAGAACACTTCACGTCCGGCGTTTACATAGAGTTCCATAGCAGAATCTTCTAAAAACAACCGCAGTGACGTCAAAGGTTCATCCAGATACACGCTTCTGGTTTCCCTTTTGGAAGTCAGCCAGTTTGTCCGTTCGACGGTCAGCTTGTTTTCAGCCGCTTCGTAACTTACTGCCACTTCATCCCGTAACGTCCAGGCAAACGAGGCTGGTTCTTCTGTCCAGACACATTCGATCTCCTGTTCCGGCGTGTTAAAGCGTATCTTATCTATTTGAGAAATGTATTCCAGTATCTCAGATGACTTAAGGCGCAGCATTTTCACTTCCTCCACCGGCTGCTGGACAAGCTTGTTGCTGATCAGCTTTATTTCTCTTGGCAGCGATAAATGGTGGATCCAGCCATCTTTTATCGTCGGCACTGCGGCTTCTTCTTCAGGCGGCATGGTGCCCATCCATCCGAAGACAATCGTTCTGTTTTGATTATCTGTGAAAGACTGAGGGGCATAAAATTCAAACCCTCTATCCATCTCAATAAACTCATCGTTATCGGGAAGGAAAACGCCCTCCTGAAAATGTCCGAGCATATACCCAGTCTGGAAGATATTCTGGTACAAGACACCCTCGGGTTCGAGACCCTGTGGGGAGAAAACAAAGATATCTTTATTCTCGAGTTTCAGTACATCCGGACATTCCCACATGTAACCGAAATCAGGTAATGCATCCATGATTTCCCCCTCGAAGGTCCAGTTCAAAATATCAGTAGAGCGGTAAACCAAGGCTGTACCTTTTAAATCTTCCCTCTGCGCTCCCAGGACCATCCAGTAGGTTTCACCTTCCTTCCATATCTTAGGATCTCTCAGATGAGCCGTGTACATTTTCGGGTGTTCAAAAAGCGGTCCTTTTTTCTCGAAACGAACGCCGTCTTCTGAAACAGCCAGACACTGATAGCTTTCGCGGTCCCCGTCAGCATTTCTCACATTTCCCGTATAGAAGAGGTAGAGTTTACCGTCTTTTTCGAAAGCACTCCCTGAATAACAGCCATTTTTATCGAACCAGTCCGTCGGTTCCAGAGCCGGTTCCAGGAAGTCCCAATTGATAAGATCATCTGAAACAGCATGCCCCCATGTTTTATTTTCATGTGTGGTCCCTTCCGGATTCCACTGAAAGAAAACATGATACTGGTTTCTATAATATATCAGACCATTCGGATCATTGATCAACCCGTGAGGTGCACGCAGATGATAGTAAACCGTGTACGTATCATCTGTTCGTTCTTTTTCTAACATAATGTCCCTCCTGAGTTTTTAGGCATTTGAACCTTCGATATCCTCTCTCATTTTGTCTGAGTAACCAAAGAAGTAAGTGAGGGCGAACGCCACACCAATTGAAAGCAGGTTCGCTAGAATATACCAGATGAGCTGATCATTCAGGTAAAGAAGCGTGCCCGGGATAACGGTGACGGCCATTCCTGTCGCTTCAAGACTCAATATGTCAGCCATGAAGCCACCCGCAGCTCCGCCTACCAAACCGAATAAGAAGGGTTTGATATAACGCAGGTTCACACCGAAAATAGCAGGTTCTGTGATTCCCAAGAAAGCGGATAGTGCAGATGGAAAGGCAAGAGCTTTCAGTTTTTTGGATTTTGTTTTCATGGCTACAGCAAGTGTTGCGCCACCTTGTGCGGCAATCCCCATCGTAATGATTCCGTTAAAAGGGTTGACATCGGTGTTTGCAAGTAGCTGGATTTCAAGGAAATTGAAGATATGGTGGACACCCGTGATCACGAGGATCTGGTGTGTTCCCCCAATGAGGATCCCTGCCAGACCAAATGGAAGTCCCAGGATCCAGACGACGAGGTCCAGTATCACTTCTTCCAGAGAATGGAAAACTGGTCCGATAATAAAGAGTGCAAGGACACTCATGACCAATAAGGTTCCGAATGGTGAAACAAGTAAATCCAATGTTTCAGGCACGACTTTTCTAAACCATTTCTCAACTTTTGCTCCGATATAACCGGCAATGAACGCGGGTAAAACTGTCCCCTGATAGCCAACGACTGGAATGAAGCCGAGCATATAGATCGGTGATGCATCCCCGCCTGCAACGGCGTAGGCATTTGGAAGTGCCGGATTCACGAGCATCAGTCCTAATACGATACCAATGACCGGAGATCCGCCGAACACTCTAAATGCTGACCAGGCGACTAATGCCGGCAGGAAGGCAAAGGCTGTATCCGTCAATACTTGAGTATATAACAGGAAATTGGCGCTGATATCCGCTGGTGCCAGCCCAAAGACTTCAAGGATCTGGTCCTGAGTCAGTAAGCCTCTAAGCCCCATAAATAACCCGGTTGCTACGAGGACTGGAATGATCGGCACGAAAACATCCCCGAACGTACGGATCGCACGCTGGAAAGTATTTCCCTGCTTTTTCGCTTCATCTTTCATTTCACTTTTAGACGTTCCTGACACGCCGAGTCCGATCACTTCATTATAGATTTTGTTGACGGTACCGGTTCCAAAAATGATCTGATACTGACCGGAATTATAGAAAACACCTTTGACTTTTTCGATGTTTTCAACCTCTGATTCCTCCACTTGTTCTTTGTCCTTTACCATTATGCGCAAACGTGTCGCACAGTGAGCTACTGAATCGATGTTGTCTTTACCACCAATTGCATCGACGACTTGTTGAGCGATTTCTTTGTTTTCCGCCATTTTTTATCCCTCCATTATTATGGTTCCACTCTTATTGGAACCGGTTCTGTTTCAGTATAAATGAATTCGCTTTCTTTGTAAAGCTTTTTTTAAATCGATTGAGTCGTTTCTTTTATGATCAGTTCATTAGACAAAGTTTGGGTCTGAGGCACTGTCTCTTTTAAGATCATTTTTTCTATCGTAGCAATCGCCATATCACCGATAGTATAATAGGGATACTTGATCGTGGTCAGCGCAGGGGTCATGAATGAAAGAAGATTATATCCTCCATATCCTGCTACGGAAACATCTTCCGGGACTGAGAGACCGAGTTCAGCTGCTGCTTTTAATACTGCCAGTGCAATCGTGTCTGTGGCACCAATGACAAAGCTTGCTTCTAAACCCTGCAATTCTTTAATCGCTGTTTTATAAGCTTCCCGCATGGTAAAAGATGTCTCAACAGCTTGGATGACCGTATCAGTTGCTTTATTTATCTCGTCCATAAAGCCGTTATACCGATCTTGCCCGACTGCCTTATCTTCTTTTGATACCGTGAAGTATAAGAATTCCTTGTGTCCCAGCTCCAGTGCATGGCGGGCAATTTTTTTTCCGGCCCCATAATCATCGTGGACTATGGATGGGATATTATCTGTCTGTTGCCCTAACACAAGAAACGGCAGCTTGATATCATTGATGGCTATTTGGTGCTCAGCGGTTATTTCTTTCGCAAGAAAAATGATACCGTCCACTTTCTGTTTGGCCAGCGTATAGATATCTTCTATTTCCCGTTCTTTCTCCTGGTTGGCATTCGTAATGATCAGCTGGTACCCTTTTTCGTGTGCGCTGGAGTCGATACCGGAGAGCACTTCGTTGGTTGAGGGCGAATCCAGACGCGGGATGATGACCCCGATCATATTTGTTTTCTGTGCTTTCAGGCTTCTGGCAAAGGTGTTCGGCTTATACCCTCGCTTCTTAACGATCTCATCTATTTTCTGTTTGGTTCGAGGGCTTACTGAGCCGTTGTTCAAATAACGCGAAACAGTACTTTTAGCTACACCTGCTTCTTTTGCAATATCATTGATCGTTACCATCATCCAACTCCATTCTCGATTGTTCCGTCCATTTGAAAGTCGCTGAAGCATGTCCCGTTTCTCCAACGCAAATACGATGATTCGTATACAGCTGACCCCCGGCAGGCTTATTGACTATACTTGTTACCTCGTCCCCTTCTTTCACTTCTTTATCAAAAGTGATAATGCCATGCTTAAGACCGTGCGTAGATAAAAATGCAGGGGGCAAAACGTCTAACAGCCATTCGATATACTTTGAATTATTCACATGCTGATTGGTATCGATATCGAAATAACGCACAAAATAATGCTGCTCACTTGCACACGTTAGATTGATTTCATTCGGTTTTACGTTCCGCTGGATGCGTTTCGAGAAAGTCGCTCCGTAAGGTTCAACGATCTCACTGTTGATTTTAGTCATTTTTCTTGTATCGTTTTTCATCAGCGCAAAGGTCGCCTTTGCCTTTATCAGCTGCTCTTTATTATTGCCGCGCACAACAAACTCACGATATGTAAACAGCTTATTATATTCAGTAGCGCAGGTTTCAACTTCGATTTCTTCATTATATTTCGGCATACGACTGATGCTGAACTCATATCTGAGAATGATCCAGCTGATCCCGCGTTCTCTCAAAAATGATTCTTCTCTGCCTAAACCAGCTGAATGGTTCTCCGAGACCTCCATCAGCAGATTAACAAGCATGGATAGGGTCAGCTGTTGATTACGGTCACACATATAATAAGGGATAACCTGATTTTGTTTATAAGAATGGCTCACATTCACTTCTCCTCTTTTTTTATTCTTTTAAATTATAAAAGGAACAGACTGTTTTTACAATTTTTTAACCGATTTTTATTTCAGTCTATCTCTGATTATTGAATACTTTTGCTTAATATGAACTGTCCGGAGAAGTATCTGTTAAAAAAATATGACGTTTTAAAAATAATTAGTTATATTATGTTGAAATTATGATGTGTTTTGTATTAGAATAGAGTCTGTGATACAATGAAAAGTGGACCTAAATTTTAATCTTACTTATGATTCCCTCATTTATATGATTTGTAAGATTAGAACTTAGTTCCATTAAAAATATTTAAGGAGGAAAATAATTATGAGTGATTCTGAAAAGAACACGAATAAAGGGTTTCTAGGTTTTATCGAACGTGTAGGTAATGCTTTACCTCATCCAGTTATTATATTTATTATATTAGCTCTCGCTATCATCGTGGTATCCGAGTTGGCTGCCCGTTTTGGAGCGCCAGTAGAATACTTCAATGCAAGTGAAGGTGATTTCGTCAGTGTCGAAGCTGTATCGCTAATGACGGGGGATGGGATTGCCCACATCTTCAACAGTGCTGTTGACAACTTCACAGGATTCGCACCCTTAGGTACAGTACTTGTCGCTATGCTTGGTGTCGGTGTTGCTGAATGGTCAGGATTGATTTCCAGCGCACTTAAAAAATTATTGAGAAACGTTCCGACGGGGCTTTTAACTGCATCCGTGGTTTTTGCGGGTATTATTTCTAATATCGCATCTGATGCCGGGTACGTTGTGGTTATTCCTTTGGGAGCTATTATCTTTGCAGGAGCTGGTCGTCATCCGATCGCCGGTCTTGCCGCAGCATTTGCCGGGGTCTCTGCCGGGTTCTCCGCTAACCTGATCTTCGGTCCTACCGATGCCTTGCTCGTTGGTATTACAAATGAAGCACTGACTTCTGGTGGTATTGAATACGACGTTGCGGTTACTGCGAACTGGTACTTCATGATCGTTTCTACCTTTGTACTGACTGTTGTAGGTGCTTTAGTCACTGAAAAAGTAGTCGAACCTCGACTCGGTGAATACAATGGCAGCTACAAGCCAAACGACGAACCTATTACAGACCTCGAAAACAAAGGGATGAGAAATGCACTGATCGCCCTGCTTGTCTTCCTTGCTATCATGGCTTTTCTCATGGTTCCGGCAAACGGTGCTTTACGAGCACTTAATGATGAAGGAGTCATGACACTTGATAACTTCTTGAGAAACGGTTTACTCTTCATGATCCTATTGCTGTTCGCTGTTCCCGGTTATTTCTACGGAAAAACAACAGGTAAGATCGAAACCTCTCATGACTTAGTTAAAGGTATGTCAGAATCGATGGCTTCCATGGGCGGCTATTTAGTCTTAGCCTTCTTCGCGGCACAATTTATCAACTACTTTTCATATACTAACTTAGGTTTGATCCTAGCTGTAAACGGAGCTGAATTTTTAGAAGCGATTGGATTTGTCGGTTTACCACTGATCCTTGCATTCATCCTCGTTACTGCCTTCATCAACCTGTTTATCGGATCGGCTTCAGCTAAATGGGCCATCATGGCTCCAGTCTTTGCGCCAATGTTATTCGAAGTCAACATTGCTCCTGAAATGACATTGATGGCTTACCGTATTGCTGACTCATCAACAAACATCATTTCACCATTGATGAGCTACTTTGCCATGATCCTTGTCTTTGCACAGCGTTACGATGAAGAAAGCGGTCTGGGAACGATCATTTCAACAATGCTTTCATACAGTATTGCTTTCCTGATCACCTGGACGCTGCTATTGATCGTATGGTATGTCTTAGGTTTACCATTAGGTCCTGGTGCTCAAATTATAGTATAATATATTCAAGATCAAAGACATGTTCTCTTAAATGGAACATGTCTTTTTTTACCAAAGTGATCAGCTTGATATATTAAAGGAGGATCTTCATGTCCCCTAAAGTTAAGCGACGGACTCTTCAGTTCTTCGGCTTCATCATCGGTCTGGTATTCGGCTATTTCCGCCCTTCTCAAATGCAGAATTTACTGCCTGTTCTGGCCATTGGGGTGGGTATCGGTTATTTCATCTATTCCTCCAGTCTATCCAAGGAAGATGATAACGTAAAAGAGACCGCCTGGTTTCCTCTCGTTCAGATGGTTATGTACTTTCTCATAGGGGGTGTGTTAAGCTCTTCTATACTCTTAGCCCTAGAGATGAGAATAATGCAGTAGATATGTGGATACCAGGTATAAAAAGACTGGGCCCCGGGGCCCAGTCTTTTTATGTTCATGAATTTTTTCATCATACTGCGAAATTACAAAGCTTACAGGGCCTTAAGGTATCGAATGGATGGACGCACTCACTCTTCTTTCTTGCTGGGTACGTCCTTTGCGCCGCTCATTCGGCGTACTCGCACTTCTTTCTTGCTGGGTATGTCCTTTGCGCCATTCATTCGACGCACTCACTCTTCTTTCTTGCTGGGTACGTCCTTTGGGCTCCTCATTCGGCGTACTCACTCTTCTTTCTCGCTGGGTACGTCCTTTGCGCCGTTCATTCAGCGTACTCACTCTTCTTTCTCGCTGGGTACGTCCTTTGCGCCATTCATTCGGCGTACTCACTCTTCTTTCTCGCTGGGTACGTCCTTTGCGCCGTTCATTCAGCGTACTCACTCTTCTTTCTCGCTGGGTACGTCCTTTGCGCCATTCATTCGGCGTACTCACTCTTCTTTCTCGGTGGGTACGTCCTTTTGGCTGCATATTAAGCGTACTGATATTCCAAGACCAGTTAGATACATCTATTCCGATGCACATAAGACATTACTCTATTGAACCATTGCCAGAGCGCCCATCGGGTCCCATGGCTCCAGCTCCACGACGGGTTCTTGCAGAGCATTCAGCCACTTATCATCGATATATTTTCGTTTGACGGCTACTTGATAATTGTATTCGTCGAACCATTTGTCTGTCATCGAATAGACACCTTTGTCGCCGTTCTTATCACCCCAACTGTTTTCCACTTTCCACTTAACGGGATTGCCTTCATCATCCAAATCGACGCCCACAAAAACCATCGCATGCGTCAATAAGCTCTCACCATAATCAAGGCGCTGAGCTTTAGTCAATTCTACAGGTTCTCCCAGTGTAGCTTTATAATCATACGCTTTGTCGTCCATGATTCCCGCTTCACGATCGAGCATTTTGCCGACATCGCAGCCAAACCACACCGGTTCTCCATCTTTGATGGATTTGACTGCAGCTTTTTTCAACGCCTCAACAGGCGCATTCACGTATCGGATCGGCTGAGCTTCTTTGATCGTTCCCAGATATTTCACTGTATAGGCTTTACCAAATGGCTTGTCCTCTGTCGGTGCATTGATCAGACTGATACGTTCCTCCAGATCCCAGGCGACATACTTCTGGAAGAATTCCTGTGGTGTAATATCACTGATACGATGAAACTGTTCATCTTTATCCCGGTACTCATACGTGAATGATTCCGGTACCTCTCCCAGTGTCTTAACCAGCAAGGCATAAACAAAATAGAGATAATCTTCTTTCTGATCGATCAGCTCTTCTTTCTGTTTACCTTCTTTGTGGCTCTTACGGATCTTCGCGGCAAAGTCTCTCAGTTTGGCTGTAAGAAGCTGATTCAGTTCACGGGTATTTGCCGAGTGATAAGTTTCCGGCATGGCTGACTTGGGCACAGCCCCGTACTTTGCAAGTATCCCAGAAAACATGTCCCATTGTCCGCCGTCTTGGACCGGATCCTTCAGCAGATGTTGAACCAGGCGGGAATTCAACGGTTCATCTACCGTCTCAATCATACTATCCAGGAAGTAATTGGACTTTTCCAGCTTGTCCCAAAACAGGGTATAATTTTGTGAGAATTCAAACGTCTTCACATTCAGTTTTTCCATCGTATCTACGCGGGCGGTGTTCAATGCGGCAAACATCCAGCAGCGGCCGCTTGATTTCTGATTCGTGATGTCACCTTTTTCTGTTTCATGAGAAAACACGAAATTGTGGCGTCGGGTCATATTATTGTCTACTGAGGACTTATTGATCCCTACTTTGGCGATCGCATTCTGAACTGCTTTGTTGGTCGGGTTCCCATTATATTTGTCATAGTATTGCGCTAAAGATTCTCTGGTAATTTTCATTGTGTTTACATCTCCCTTTAATCACTATCCTTAGTTTATAGAAAAACAGGAATGATGACAAGGTGTCATCCCCCTTCCAACACTTGATCCAGGAATAATTTCCCTTCTTTACAGTTAAAGTCTATGAATTTCAAGTCGCTTCTTCATTCTTTACCCTTTTTCATGTTAAAATAAGGTGTAACTGAAAGGAGTACGGATTATGCATTATGGCAGTTATCGCTATACTCGTGCAACGATCGACTTAGATAAACTGACTGAAAATTTTAATCAAATGAAGGACTTATTATCGCCGAAAACCAAATTCATGGGTGTCATTAAAGCTGATGCCTATGGTCACGGTGCTGTCGAGGTGGGTAGACATCTGGAAGATAAGGACATCGATTTTCTCGCTGTGGCCGTTTTAGACGAAGCCATGGAACTGAGAGATGCTGGTATAAAAAGTCCCCTTCTACTTTTGAGTCCTATTGAACCGGATACGATCCCGACAGCCATTGAGCATGATATATCCATTACTGTTTTTTCTGATGAAGTCGCCGAAAAAGTCAGACTATCTGCAGAAAATCTGCAGAAAAAGGCCAAGGTCCATTTGAAAGTGGATTCTGGCATGGCACGGATCGGTGTCCGTTCACGTGAAGAAGCAGTGAGATTGAGCCAGTCAATGGCTTCTGAATGGGTAGATTTCGAAGGCATTTTCACTCACTTTGCTGAAGCCGAGAATACAGAGGATCCAACCTATACCAAACATCAATTTGATTTTTTCATGGACATCGTCAATTACCTGAAGGAACAGGATATACATTTTGACCTGACCCACTGCAGTAATACTGCAGCAGCTCTTTTGTACCCTGAATATCATCTGGATATGATCCGTACAGGAATTTCTTTATTCGGTTATCATCCGGATAAGTCTCTTGAAGATAAAATCGATCTTCAGCCGGTAATGAAACTATCTACTCATGCAGCTTATATAAAACAGGTCGATGAAGGAACGACCATCGGGTATGGGCGGACCTATACAGCTGCAGAAGAAAAAACTATAGCCACGATCCTGCTCGGATATGCCGATGGTATCCCCCGGGAATTATCCAACCGCTGGTATTTGACCACCGATGAGCACCAGGCTCCCATTGTGGGGCGTATATGTATGGACCAGTTAATGGTTGATGTGAGTAATATCCCGGACTTCAATGAAGAAACTGAACTGATATTTATAGGTGATCCCAGTGACGGTCATCCCAGCATATATAAAATGGCTGAGCTGACTGACAGTTTCCATTATGAAATTCTTTGCGGTATCGGTAAAAGGATCCCCCGGGTTTACTTGAAAAATGAATCCATTGAAGCAAAACATAATTCACTATTGGATTGATTATATAAAAGGCACGCACCTTCAAGCAATAGGTGCGTGCCTTCATTTATATATTGAGATCCATTGTTTGTTATTCGTTCATGTCTTCCTCTGGATTCTCATCCAGTTCCGGAGCAATAGGATCTGAGGGTTCCTCCACATCTGGCAACTCTTCGTTCACATCTTCGATCTCTTCGCATCCGACTAAGAACATGCCGCCAGTCAGTGTAAGAACCAGCACTTTTTTCAGTTTTTCCATTAGAATCTCCGTTCCTTACAACTTTTGATCAGAAACTCATTCAGCATCGTCTTCCATATCGTCGCCTAAATCATCGTTCATCAAATCGTCTTCTGTTTCTTCTACATCAGGTAAATCATTCTCAATATCATCTGCTTCTCCGCATCCGACTAAGAACATGCCGCCAGTCAGTGTAAGAATCAGCAGTTTTGTCAGTTTTTTCATTTTGATCATTCCTTTAGGATGAATCAGCCTGTTAATCTGTTTCTTCGTCTATCTCTTCGTTCACTCCACCTTCTATATCTTCTTCAGTATCCTCTAATCCTTCTTCTACATCATCTAGTCCTTCTTCAATATCCTGTTCTGTTTCTTCTACATCTGGCAATTCTTCGTCAACTTCTCCACAGCCGACCATCAGCATACCGCCGGTCATTGTCAACGCGAGTAATTTTATCAGTTTTTTCATCATACATTCTCCTCTCAAATATTGTTTAATACTTATTGTTTCCCTCTTTATCGTCTCCGGAGCCATCCGCTATTCCTCATCCGTACCATTATCCAACTCTTCTTCGACTTCCGGATCGGCCGGTTCTTCTATGCCGGGAAACTCTTCGTTCATATCTTCTTCCTCACTACATGCACTCAGAACTACCCCAGACATCATGATGACAGTCAGAACCGTGGTCAGTTTCTTCATAGCATCTCTCCTTCGGTGTTCTTCCTACTCATAATCTATCAAATAAAAATTAATAATCAAAGTCATAACACTTCTATCACATTTATTGATCTATTCATTTTTGATATGACAGAGTAAACTTTAGCGGGCGGAAGAAAGAACAGATGAGAAAGTGTTCTATATCTATTCTTGCCCTAACATGAATGGATTTTATATAAAAAGATAACGCTCTAACACTATGATGTCTTATATATGAAGACTATTATAAATGTTACAAATTTATTATTTTAAAAAAGCAAGTACAGAGTCATCACTCTGTACTTGCTGGAAGTATCGATTATTCTATTAGTCTAAGATTTTGATATCGATTTGACGACGTCCAAAGGCCCATGCGGCATCCAGATCTTCCATATGAACATCGATGCGGTTGCCTTTGATGGCACCCCCAGTATCGCCGGCAATATATTCGCCATATCCTGGCACAAATACTTTAGTCCCCAGCGGGATGACATTAGGATCCACTGCGATAACGCGAGAATTCTCTCTTAAGTCGATCCCCATGAACGTAAAGTTGCTTAAGTTGGCCTGATTACGCGAATAGGCAGTTGCTTCAACTGACATCCATCGTCCAGACTCTTCCTGAGCTGCTGCATCGTTTGAAGAAGTTGATGCTGCTTTCTCAGCTGCTGCTTTCTCGGCTGCTGCTTTCTCGGCTGCTGCTTTTTCGGCTGCCGCTTTTTCAGCCGCCGCTTGATTACCTTTTTCTTCTTGTTTCTCTTGTTTCACTTCTTCTACTTCTTCAGGGGTTTCTGTTTCTTTCACTTCATCTTCGGAAACATCATAACTGACGACTTCTTCTTCATTTTCTACAGAAATGATGGATAGATCATTACTTAAATAAATGGTCGTGCCGACCTGAATCAGGCTGCGGTTGTCGATATCGTTCACTGTTGCCAGTTTATCAACGGAAATATCAGTCGCTTGAGAAACGCCCCATAGGGTATCTCCCCACTGGAATGTGTATTCTAACGTTTCATCTTCACCGTAATCCGCTTTGGATGCATTGATGTCTTCTTCGATTTCCAGCACCGTACGCGGTACCCAGTTAGAATTTGCGCTGGCTTCAGTGTCGTTCGTTAAAAGCATTAATCCGGCTGCAGATAATGTCAAGCCTGCTTTTAGCCATGTGTTTTTTTGAATAGTCATTAATTCATTCCCCTTTTCTTATCATTCGATCAGTAAGGTTATTAGACAATGTTCCCGCTTGTTCGCTAGTTTTTCTCTGAACAACTGACTGTATCTTACCACGCTGAACCGAAAAGAAAAGGGATGTGGGCGCTTTGTCACTTCCTTTTAGTTAGTTTGTATTATTCTTGAACGAATCTAACATAACTGTTGCAGGATAATGATTTACTGTAACACTGTAATATAAAAACCCACTCTACAGGGATAGCAGAGTGAGTCATTATATTTTTATATAATCAGCTGTTTCCTGTTATTGTAGTATTCCCGATAAGCCAGATAACTCGCAATAAAGCTGGCAATGCTTGTGACTGCAACAAGCATGAACATGACGACGATCTGATAGCGAATAGCCTCTGTCGGATCGACACCGGCAAATATCAGACCTGACATCATGCCCGGCAAGCTGACTAGACCGACTGTTTTGGTACTGTCTATGGAGGGGCTCATCCCTGTCTTAACACTTTCTCGAATGATACTCATGGATGCCTGCTTCTCATTTGCTCCTAAGGCAAGCTTCTCAAGCACCTGCTGTCTCTGGTCGGTAAATTTACTGTTCAAAGCGCGGTAAGTCAATCCGATGGCTACCATGGCATTACTGGCGATCATTCCTGTTATCGGGACGATTTGTGAAGGAATCCATTCGATGGCACCGGAAACGATCATGATGCTTAACGTTATTGCCGTACCTATCCCGATCGCTGCCAGTGAAATCAGAAGCGAATTCGAGATCCCTTCACTTCGTTTGTGTGCATTAAAGCCCGCATTGAAGACGATAAACAAGACCATGACTAAAGTGAGAAAAAAGTCATCGATCTCAATCACATACTTTAAAACGTATCCGATGATGAACAACTGGATAACGGCTCTGACTCCGGCAATGAATATGTCATTACTGAGACCCAATTTTTCTTTATATGCGATAAAAATGGCCACCAGCAGTAAACCTGTGGATAAGATAAGTGAGAAATTATTGATTTCCAGATTTGCTCCCATTACTGCTCAGCCACCTTTCCGTCTATGATGTGTATGATACGGTCAGCTTGACTGATCTCCCGCTCATCATGGGTAACGGCCAGAATGGTCATATGATCTTCTGTGTTCAACTCATCTAATATCGTGTAAATAATGCCTTTATTTTCAGCATCCAGTGAACTCGTTACTTCATCAAGCAAGAGCACTTCTGGTTTATACAACAAGTTCCTTACAAGGGCAACCCGCTGTTTTTCTCCACCGGAAAGATCCTTTACCGGTTTCTTTAGATAAGAAGCGTTTAATTTGACGCGTTCCAGCATCTTCACACTCTTTGCTTCATTGAACTCTTCATTGCGTATGTCATATGGGAAAGCTAAGTTGTCTCTCACCGTCTGATCAAAAAGCGTTGCATTCTGGAAAAAGTAGGACACTTTTTTGCGGTAGTCTATCGGGTCGATCTCCGCTATGCTCTCCCCTTCATATTTCACACTTCCTTTTGTCGGGGTCAGCATACTTGCAATGATTTTCAGCAAGGTACTCTTGCCTCCCCCCGAGGGACCCGTGATCGTCACACGCTCCCCTTTTGCAATGGAGAAATCCACGCCACTTAATATTTTCTCACCGCCAGCGTTAAAACTTACATTATTGACCTCTATGATTGTATCTCTCATTAAATTACCCCTCAAATTTTACACTTTATAATAATTATAAACTAAAAAAATTAAATGACAACCATTCTTGATCAGCCCTGCCATTCTTTTTCAGCTTCAGTGATTCTTTGGGCCTGTACTTCTTCAGATAAGTAAGTAAACCCCTCACCTGTCACTTCCTGTACATGAGAAATCGTCATGAAGGCATTTGGATCGATCGCTTCAACGATCCGCTTGATCCGGAGGACTTCTCTCCGGCTGATGATGATATATAATATCTCTTTCTTTTCTTTTGTATAATACCCTTTGCCGTCTAAGATCGTGATGCCACGGCCCAACTGCTGTTCGATCGCTTCGGCGATCTCCACGTATTTAGCAGAAATGATAAAGAAAGATTTTCTCGGATTCAATCCCTCCAGTATGAAGTCGATCACTTTACTCTGGATATATAAGTTGATCAAGGTCAAGAAGGCATTTTCCGCACCGATAATAAAGGCACTCGGAACGACGATAAAGACGTCGATCAGAAGCAGGGCAGTGGGAACATTTATGCCTGCGTATTTATGAAGGAGCTTGGCAATAATGTCACTGCCGGCTGTGGTTCCATGTCCCAACATGATCAGTCCGATCCCCGCCCCCATAAATATGCCGGACCCAATTGGCGCCAGCAGGGTGGTTTCAGGAATGAAAGCCCACTGTGTGACCAACAGTAAAAGAACAGAGATGATACCATTGGCTATCAGGGTGTAATATAAGGTCCGTTTGTCCAGGAACTTGTAGCCGATGGCAAGGATCAGAATATTGATAATAAAAATCGTGTAAGAAGGCGGAAGTCTGAAAAGATAAAACAGAATCAGAGAAAACCCGGTCAACCCGCCTTCAGCCAAACCGTTCGGTACGGTAAATACATTGACACTTATCGCATACAGCAAAGAGCCGATGACGATGAGTGCAATATTTTTCATACGTGCTTTTGTTATCATGTTATTCACCGTTCCATTCACCTGCCTCATAAACACATTTTCCGTCAACGAAAGTCGCCAAAACCTTGGTCGTCTTTATCTCTGAATGAGCGCAGGTGAAGATGTCCTTGTCCAGAACGATAAAATCAGCCAGATAGCCCTCTCTGATCCGTCCTTTTTCCGTTTCATCAAATGACGCATAGGCACTTTCATAGGTATAGGCATCGATTGCAGCGGAGATATCCATCGCTTCTTCAGGCAGATAAGGATTACTTTCGGTACTGTCCAGGCGGTTTCGTGTGACGGCACATTGAATGTTATAAAAAGGATTGAATGAAACGATCGGTGCGTCACTGCTGAATGACTGATGGATACCTTTCTCCTGCATCGTCTTGAACAGATAAGAGGTGTCTGCCCGTTCATTCCCTACGCGCTCTCTTATGATCGGGATATCGTCATCGAGGAAGATGGGCTGGACATAGGTGAGATACTCCTTATCCGCCACCCGGTCGATAAGGTCGGGACCGGTGATCTGCATGTGATTAATGCCGAGCCGGAGCGTATTCGGCTGACCATCCAGAGCTTCATCATAGGCATCGAGGATCGTTTCAATGCCGAGATCCCCTATGCCGTGAATGATCACCTGGTAGCCATTCGCGACAGCCTGTTTTACTTCTTTGGTGAGCGTTTCCGGTGATTTTGTCAGCATCCCCCAAGTCGTCGGTTCATCCGCATAGGGCTTCCTTAACGCCGCCGTCCGTGAACCCAGCGTCCCGTCAATGAAGAATTTGATCGGCCCGATTTTATTCCAGGCTGACCCTTGATGAAAGGAATGGTCACTGTTAAAGAAGTTCACTAAATATCTGCCGTTATTGAACCAAATCTGCTGGTAAAAGCGGACAGATAAACGTTTTTCATCTTCCAGTTCTTTGTATAGGGACAAGGTTTCATCTATGTCTTCATCTTTAGCATCATTCGTGTGCATCGAGGTCAGTCCCATTTTATTGGCCAGAGCCATTGAATCGACCAGCAGTGCTTTCTTCTCTTCACGGGATTTTTTCGGCAGTTTTGCCTTGACGAGATCCACTGCCCCTTCAGTCAAAATACCCGTAGGCTGGCCGTCAGCATCTTTTTTGATTTCTCCGCCTGTAGAAAGCAGGGTCTCTCCTGTTATATTGAAATAATGTAACGCCGCTGTGTTAAGGCTCATGACATGTCTGTCCACACGCACCAGGACTATCGGTACATCCATTGAAGCCTGATCCAGATCCGAGCGGTCCGGCATTCTTTTCCCATCTGTAAAGGTGGTGTGGTTCCATCCTTCTGTATATAACACATCATCTGACGTAAGGTTATTCTTCTTTATGTAGTTCCGACACCTGTTTATAAGCTCTTCCATCGCTGTCACGTCTGTGATCGGCAGCAGGCTCAGATACTCGGCAGTCATCAGAAAATGTAGATGGGAATCATTAAGACCCGGCAAGACTGTTTTGCCTTTCAAATCCGTGACTGACTCCTGGGCTGCTTCTTTTAGTACCTGCAGACAGTCTGTGTTCGTCCCAACTTTGATGATGCGATTGCCTTCTACGATCATCGCTTCAGCAAAGGAACCCCGTTCAAGGTAAATTTTTCCATTTATAAATACTTTCATCCAATCACCCTTTCAAAAACTCACACTCTTTCACATTATAACGTTAAATGTTTGTGTATGCACCGCATCCCATGAAAAAAGCCAGAACGTTATGTTCTGACTTTTTCTTCACATAAAAAACTGAACTACAGCCAACTCCCGGTGAACTGATGGATCCCGTGTGTATTCTCTGTCGCATCCACTTCCCGGGTCCAGTAATCTTTCGGAGAAAAATATTCACGCGGGAAAATAGTGCAGTTCTCCACTTCCTGCATCGTATTATTGGGTTCAAGACCTCTTTCGATCATGATTTCGGTGATCCTTATGACGTTTGTCTTATCATCTCTTGAACCGTCAGGCAAAATGAATTCTCTGCCTTCATAATCGTTGTACAGTTCTTCGATAAAAGGATGGTGGGGCTCGGCTCCTATGATCCCGGTAGATATCTCCGTTTCGATTTCAAAACTGAAAAAAGCCGGATACTTTCGAAACTTGTCGATCGGTTTGATCAGTTCCATATCGGTATCACAGTATACGCCGCCGTATTTATTCAAGGCGTATAGTCGGGCGACATCTGAAACAAAGGCCCAGTCTTCTCTTTCATAGGCTTGTTCCGCATACTTTCCGTGTTCTTTCGGATCGAAATTGGACTCGTCCCAGCGCATGATCTCCCAGTCAGGGCAATATTTTTTCCAGCTCTCCAGGCACTTTTTTTCCAGCGGTCCAAGTTCGTTCCCTCCGAACCAGGCATAATGAATGATTTTAGGTATCATGACCATCTCTCCTTCTAAGTACTACTCCTAGTTTAACAAATTGATTACGAAAAAATCGATCATTAAGCCTTGAACACACGATAAGCATAATGATGAAGGGAAAACGGGCCTCATGTTAAACTGTAATCAATAAGAATCTCATGCAAATTTAAGGAGCTGATCATATGTATTTTAAATCTTTTTTTGACACACAGCTGGCTCAAATGGCCTATCTTGTCGGCTGCCAGCAGACCGGAGAAGCCATCATCATCGATCCTCTCCGAGATATCGAAGCCTATATAGAGACTGCTGAGGCAGAAGGACTGAAGATCACAAAAACAGCGGAAACGCATATCCATGCCGACTTTGCTTCTGGCCTCCGAGATGTCATCCGAAAACTGGGCGCCGTTCCCTACGTTTCTGACATGGGTGGCGAAGACTGGACATATCAGAATATGCCTGACAACACAGTATTCCTGAGAGAAGGCGACACCATTAAAATCGGCAATATCCTCCTCGATGTGATGCACACACCCGGACATACGCCAGAGAGCCTTTCGTTTTTACTGACGGACAAAGGTGGCGGATCTTCGGTTCCCATGGGCATCTTCTCTGGCGATTTCCTTTTCGTCGGGGATGTCGGCCGTCCAGATCTCCTTGAAACAGCCGCAAAAATGGAAGGCACGACGGATGCCGGGGCTAAAGATATGTTCAGATCTGTACAAAAAGCAAAAGCGCTGCCAGATCATCTGCAAGTCTGGCCGGGACACGGTGCTGGGAGTGCCTGCGGTAAATCACTCGGCGCTGTCCCGATGAGCACACTCGGATATGAGAAGGAAAACAACTGGGCATTTCAGTATGTTGATGAAGAAGCATTCAAAAAAGAGCTTGTAGAAGATCAGCCGGAACCGCCGCATTACTTTGCCGAAATGAAGAAAATCAACAAGCTGGATGTTCCCCTGGCTTCTGACATACGGACCTATCCCGTTGCGTCAAGGGAACTGACGGAAATAACGATCGATCTTCGGGCTAAAGAGGTTTACCAGTCAAAACATGCATACGGGACACTCAATATTCCCATGAATGAGAATTTCCTCAGTTATGCCGGCTGGTTCCTTGACTATGAAAAAGAGCTGACCCTCATCGGGTCCAAGGAAGAGGCTGACGCAGCAGCAAGACAGCTTCAGCTCATCGGCTACGATAAAGTAAAGGGCTATGTCAGTCCAAACGCATTAGACTTGGAGACTGTTTCTCTGACTACCGAGGCTGAGGAATTTTTGAGGATGTACAGGGAGAAAAAACAAGAGTTAAACATCTTGGATGTAAGAAGTATAGCCGAATGGAAAGAAAATCATTTAGACGGCGCTGAGCATATCCTGTTCGGTGATCTCTTAAAAAAAGAGATTCCTTTTGACAAAAACGCCCCTGTCTTTGTCCATTGTCAGACGGGTATACGCTCTGGGATTGCCCTTGGTGCGCTGGAAAAACGGGGCTTCGCACATGCTGTAAATATTAAAGGCGGCTTCGAAGCACTGGAAGCACTGATGGACGAGTGATCTAGTATAGATTGAAGTGATGAATGTATTTTCACTATTAAGTAATCAAACTTTGAATACTTAAAGGTAGCGGTCGACGTGTCGACCGCTTTCCTTATCATATGCAGGTTCGACAGTTAGGATCTGTTAGCGCTCTCCTACGTGCTGAATGTAGCAAAGTTCGGTAGGTACATGCTCCTTATTTCTTCCTAACTGTCGAACCTAGGTGATGTTCGGTCGATAGAAATCGACACAGGCAACCTACTTACCGAAGAAGGGCCTATTCGGTAAGTAGCACGTCAAACGGCTTGTTTACGTGTCGAATAGAGGGTTGCTTCGGTAAGTAGCTGATTGGTTTTGTTCGCTACTTACCGAACATAATCAACTTCGACAGGTTAGCTTCCTGAATAATATCCTACTTGTCGAACACGCTTAAAAAAAGACCACAGCAGAAATTCCAGTTTTTCTAACACAACAAAGCATAGATATTTTGTAGATCCAACAAAATATCTCTGCTTTACATTCCTATTTAAATTAAAATACACGCTTGTCCCAAGTTCTCTTCTGTCGATTATTTTAACGGTTCGATTTTCTTCTTGTACAAAAAACGCATGGCCAAAACGGCAAAGACAACGGTCACACTTTCAGAAATCAGCTTCGACCACCAGACCATGTTGACATCTCCAGTCAGGGATAAGGCATAGGCAACCGGCACGAGCACGAGCAGTTGCCGGATGACCTGGATCCATAAGCTGATAACAGCATTGCCGATCGCCTGAAAAACAGTACCCAGCATGATACTTATGCCGGCAAAGACAAAACTCAGGCTGATCGTTCTCAATGCAGGGACCCCGATCCTCAGCATCTCCTCTGAGGCACTGAACAGGTTCAAAAACTGGACAGGGAAGATCTGAAACAGGACAGTCCCTGTCAGCATGATCAGTGCCCCATACATGAGAGACAGTTTGATCGCTTTGACCATACGATCCTTATTCCTTGCGCCGAAATTATAAGAAACGATAGGGATCATACCGTTATTCAAACCGAATACTGGCATGAATGCAAAGCCCTGAAGTTTGATATAGACCCCGTATACCGCTATAGCTGTGGGTGTGAACTGCAGCAGGATATTATTGAAGATCAGCGTCACCAGCGACGTGATGGAGGTCATGACCATCGATGGGATACCTACAGAATAAATGCGCTTGATCACTTTCAGATCCGGCTTGTTTCCGAAGATATGCATATCCAAGTCGTCATTGACTTTACTGTTTATGACAAAGGCGAGTGTAGCGGAGGTGACCTGGGCGATGATCGTGGCGATGGCTGCCCCATATACCCCAAGTGCAGGAATACCGAACCAGCCGAAAATAAGGATCGGATCAAGAATGATGTTCAAGACAGCCCCTGTGCCTTGAGTGATCATCGTATAGTAGGTCCGGCCGGTGGCCTGCAGAATCCGTTCATAAGTGAACTGCATCAGTTTACCTATGGACAGGGTCGTGATGAGCACCGTATATTCCATCCCGTATCGAATGATCTCAGCATTGTCTGTCTGCATTTCAAAAAAGGGGCGGACAAAGAAGAGTCCAAAGACTAAGAAGATCCCATAATGGAAGAATGTCAGGAACACCCCATTATTAGCCGCATCGCTTGCCAGCTTTCTGTCGCCTTCACCTAAACGCTTGGATAACTCTGCATTCATGCCGACACCCGTTCCGATCCCGATGGCAACCATGAGCATCTGAATCGGGAAGACGAGTGACAGAGCAGCCAGTGCTTCTTCGCTGATCTGAGCGACGAACATGCTGTCCACCACATTATAAAGCGACTGGATGAACATGGAAATCATCATAGGAACAGAGAGCGTCAGAATCAGTCTGTTCATCGGCATCGTCCCGAGTTTTTCTGAATTCATGTTTTTCATATCTGTTTCTCCTAAACTATGTATCTTCAAATAGTAACTTCTTTAGTATACAAAAGTATGAACGCGAATTGAAGTGAATGGTCTTATTTTAAATTAAACTTATTATAATGATTCTAACTTTTTTGAGAGAACACTTTCTGGTAAACTAAGCTAATAACAGAAAGGCATGAGACTAATGAAACTCTTGAGAAAAATATTGACCTTGCTTTTAGTGCTTATGATAGGGTTCTGGCTTGGGGCAAGCGGCCTGCTGAACGGGACGCGTGCCGGAAACTGGATGAATACTGCCGTCCATTACTTTCCGACCCGCACAGAACTGCAGCAGTTGAGATCTTCGTTTGATACCCTGCCTATTATCGGCGATACTTCTTTTACAAGTGATCAGGAAGGTCAGGAATCAGAAAACAAGACGATACTGGAATCAAATACACACGCAGACGTCGACTATGACCGCGTGGAACAGACGATAGTGACCCTAGTGAATGAGCTGAGAAAAGAACAGGAGCTGAATACACTAGCCTCCAATGATATGCTGAAAGCTGCGGCGATCATCCGTGCCGTAGAAACGGAAGAAAGCTTCTCCCATACCCGTCCCGACGGATCAGGTCCCTTTACTGTCTTTGAAGAAGAAGGCATTTCTTATCCTTATAAGGTCGTTGGCGAGAACCTGGGGATGGCGACCTATTATATGGATGAAGAAGAAATGGCTGAACTGCTGTTCAATGGCTGGGTCGAAAGTGAAGGCCATTACGAAAACATGATCAAGCCGGAGTATGAGGAGATCGGTGTGGGTGTTCATTATGACGGCGAATTTCTCTACGCCACTCAAATGTTTGGCACCCCCTTATACTGAGCAGCCAAATAACTGACTATCACTTGACTGAACTGTAAAGCAGAAGCGGGATGACGCTCACTCCGCTTCTGCTTTTTTGTCTGCGCTCTTCTCTATTTGTCTTTGGCAATACTTAACGCTCTCAAAAGCGCTGTTTTTTTGTATTGGTGTTCCTGCATCTTCTCCAGTATTTCACTTAAGAACGCCACACCTTCCGGAAGATAATCCCCCTTATTCAACATGACGCACTCTGCCCGTTCACTCTCGGCTGCATCCGTCACCTCGGCTCTGGTTGGGATCCCGCTTGAAACCATATTATCCAGCACTTCTGTCCCCCAAACGACTGGGATATCGGCCGCTTCACAGATCCACATGATCTCCTGCTGAAGTTCAGCTAACCGGCTGTATCCCGTTTCCACAGCCAAATCACCTCTGGCGATCATGACACTGAATGGATTCTTGCTGGCTGCGGTCATTATGATGGCTGGCAGATTCTCCACAGCTTGAATGGTTTCTATTTTTGCCATCAGAGGGATTTCAGCAGCGCGCTGTTCACTTGTCTGATGGACAAGCTCTTTCTGGACTTTCTTGATATCTTCCGTGTCTTTAACAAAAGACAGCCCGAGGATATCGGCGCGCTCCACAGCAAATCCCAGATCTTTTTTGTCCTTTGTCGTCAGCATTTCAAGGTCGAACTGGCTTTTCGGGAAGTTCAATCCTTTTTCGGCTTTCACGCGCACACTCTTTCCGGTACGGGTCCGGTTCACTTTAAGAACGGCGCCATTATCCGTTATCTCCTCTACTTCTGATTCGATCGTTCCATCATCATATAAAACCGGATCGCCTTTTTGGAGCGTTTCAAATATTTCCGGAATACTGCATCCGGCTGTGACTTTTGATTCAAACTCAAGAGGTAGCGTCTGATTGTCCTTCGTCAAGTACCACCTGTCGCCAGGACTGACTTTCGGTTTTTTCAAGGTTGTGAACACCCAGTCTGTTCTTATTTTAGGGCCTGCAATGTCCATCAGTATTTTCACTTCTGTCTGCTCGGCTTTTGCTGCTTTTCGTACATTATCGATCATTTTTCCCCAGGTTTCGGTGTTATCGTGAGCACAGTTGATCCGGGCGACATTCATACCGCATACGATCAGTTGTCTGAGAAACTTGCTGTCTGTTGCTGCTTCAGATGGCAAAGTGACCATGATACGCGTGTGCCGGGTCTGGGGCTGATCCCCGAACTGTTCATTCGCATTTTTGCTCAACTGTTCCTGACCTGTGATATAGGCTGCATGGGAAGGATAGGACCATTGACTCTCTTTCCCCGCTATCGCCGATAAACTGGCCAGAACAGCATCGATATTGTTAAGTGTACGGGATTCCAGTCTGCCCAGCGAAGACAAGCCCCAAGGTGTCAATTCACTTTGTATATCTCGCACATCACGTCTTCTGAGGGCAAGATAATAGGCTAAATTCTGTGCACTTAACTCAAATGCTTCCCGGCTGATTTCTTTTTCCCATTTTTTGAATGCTTCTGATCCTTCTTTATACACATTTTCTCTCAACTCTGCGACTTTGCTCAACAAGTGATTCACACGTTCGGTGGATTCCTCATTCATATTTTCACCTCTCCTGACTGCTATCGGTATAGGACTGCTGTTATCTTTAGTTATATTATACCGGATTCTGTCCTCAACTCACGGGATAGCTCTCCGGTGTACATGCAGAAAAAGAGCATCTCACAAGAAATACTCTTTGTCTATTTATGAATCCAGCTGATCTATCTTCTTTCTTGCCTGTTCTATGAATGTTTTCAGCACTTTTATGCGCGCGTACTTCTTCTGCTGTCCTTCTACGATGACCCAGGGTGCATGATCCGTATCCGTCCGAACCAGCATCTCATTCATCGCCTCGATATGTTCATCCCATTTCTCGCGGTTACGCCAGTCTTCATCAGTCAACTTGTACACTTTGTCCGGTTCGGTCTCACGGTCTTTAAACCGGTCCAGCTGCTCTTTCTTATCGATATAGATAAAGAATTTTAATACAAGCGTCCCGGCATTAGAGAGATGCTTTTCCATCTCATTTATTTCCCTGTAGGCCCGGTTCCACTCTTCCATATCAGCCAGACCTTCCACACGCTCGACCATGACCCGGCCATACCAGCTCCGGTCGAAAATCTTCATGTCACCTTCTTTAGGAAAATTCTGATAAAATCGCCATAAATAATGATGGGCCCGTTCAAGCTGTGAAGGCGCCGAAATCGTCACCACTTCATACCCCCGAGGATCCATTTCTCGTGTCAGCCGTTCGATGGCACCACCTTTACCTGCAGCGTCTACGCCTTCAAACACCAGCACCGTCGGTATTCCTTTGGTATATAACTCAAACGCAAGTTCTTGAGCTTCCATCTGGAGTTCGTCTTTCAACTTATCGTATTCATCATCGTCAAGTTTCAAATTCAAGTTCAATTGACTCAGCGGCTTTTCCTTGGGCACATAATCTCTCATCTGTCTGCGCAGTCCCCCATTTTTCATTCCCAGGATCCTGTCGATGCCTTCATGTATGAGATCGATCGACATGCCAAGCACTTTATCTGATGCCGCTTCTTTATCTTCAGAAGAAACGATGTGCCACTTGCTGAAGGTGAAGTCGGACTTTTCCAGTATTTTATCAAAATGTTCAAGATAGTCATTATAATGATCATACTGATCCTCATCACGCTCGCTGATCATGAAGGAACGGTATTCATCCTCTTTCAATTCATCGATGCGCTTTTGCTGGGTATTTTCTTTCTGGTGAAGGAAAAACTTGATGATGATCGCCTTATCGTCCAGCAGCTGTTTTTCTATCGAACTGATATCTTGGATATGTTTCTCCAGCTCTTTGTCTGTGACCGACAGATCATTGAACAGCTTGAAATAAAAGCTGCGGTCATAAATAGCGATATCTCCATACCGTGGGGTTTTATTCCAGAAGCGGCATAGAAAAGGACGGGTCCGTTCTTCTTCCGTGGGCGTTTCAAAGACACTTACTTTGAAATGCTTAGGATTCAGCTCTTTCACGAGATCCTTTATGACATATCCTTTCCCTGATGATTCCCAGCCATCCACTATAATAAGCACGGGAATATCCAAGTTTCCGATCAGCCGCTGAGCACGTGACAAACGCTCGCCGAGTTCTTTGGTTTTAAAGTCACTGTATTCGTTCTCAAAATCATCAAAGTCATAATCTTTTAGCATGCTGCTTTCTCCCCTTCCTTAAGATCACTTCAGTCATGCGTATCTGATCCTGAGAGCAGTAAAAGGACCATACTGATCAGTGTAGAAATATATTTTCTGGTATGATCAGTCAGAATCCGGTTCTGTGTTCCTCCCTGGATCGTTCAGCCTCAGCCTTTCTCCTGTTTCTGGCCCGGCGTTTCTTCTCAGCTTCTGTGAGCGGGGCGTAGTCTTTCATACCACGTATCGCGCCACCGGCGATCTCCCACAGATACAAACTTGCTATACTCCCGTACGGCGAGTACCGACGCTGATATTTTTTAAATAGTTTTTCCGTTATCCGTCTGTGATGATAAAGCATACGGAGTCCCCGATGTATGGCCAGATCATCCCAGCTTAAAATATCCTGACGCCCCATCGAAAAAATCATCAGCATTTCTGCGGTCCATACACCCACGCCTTTGATCCGGGAGAGCTCTCTGATTACTTCTGTGTCTGTCATGGTCTCAAGCGCATGCAGGTCGATTTCCCGGTCACGGATCCGTCTGGATGCTTCTTTAATATAGGATACTTTTCTGAACGAAATGCCGATGGACTGGATCTCCTCGTCAGAATGACTCAGAATGTTTTCAGGCGTCACTTCCCCGACTATGTCGGTCAACCTGCTCCATATCGTTGCCTGTGCTTTCATGGAAATCTGCTGACCGATGATGCTGTTTAAAAGAGCTGAAAAGAGATCAGGCTGCAGTGAGCGTTCCAGAGGACCCACTTCTTCTATCACTTTTCCCAGTACCTCGTCTTTTTCTTTCAAGTAGCGAAGGGCTTCTTTATCGAGCCCAATTGACGCACGCTGTTCAGTTTGCTTTTGCTTCATATCTCACTAGCCTTTCTGTAAAGACCCATTAAAATTTTGAATTTTCTATTTACCAGTCAGTACAGTTCCGGTCGACGGTCCTGGTAGACAGCAATCTCACGACGCGCTTTCGCTATGCTGTCTAAATCAAGGTCTGCCCACAGCAGTTTTTCTTCTTCTCTTGCCGAAGTCACTCTCTCACCCAATGGACTGTAAATGGTGGAGTGGCCACAGAAGGTGAGCTTGTCTGTGGTGCCTATACTGTTGACACCGACGACGAAGAACTGATTCTCTATTGCCCGGGCACACAGCAGCGTTTCCCATGCCTGCACCCGTGGATGGGGCCAGGCTGCCGGTATGAACAGGACTTGAACATCCTCCAGGGCCATCCGTCTGATCCATTCGGTGAAGCGGAGGTCATAACAGGTCGCTACACCCACTTTTATACCGTCCAGCTCAAAGATACCCAGCTCGTTCCCTGCCGTAAATTTCTTATGCTCATTCGAGGGAGAAAAGAGGTGCACTTTATTATAGGTGTGCACGAGTTCTCCCTCCCGGTTAAATGAATAGCTTGTATTATAGTAGTGACCCCCTGATTCGACAGCGACCGAGCCGCCGACGATATTCACCTGGTGCTTCCTGGCCAGACCGCTTAAAAAACGTTTTGTTTCTTCGCCGTCCTTGTCAGAGTTTTCTTTTAGATCGTCCGGGAAGAAGGAGACGTTCCACATTTCAGGCAGAACCAGCACATCCGGTTTGTTTCTCATTACCGCCGTATCGATCAGCTCTGTTATTTTACGTTTGTTTTTATTAGTATCCTTGTAAGCGAGATCCATCTGCAGTGCACACACTTTCATACTGACACCCCTATTTATTAGTTACTCTCAGTTTATCAATAATGACGGATGTAAGCCATTAGTAGACGTTCTTGAATTGACAGGAGTTGAAGACCGACAGATTTGAGCGAAAAATCAGCATCTTGCATTTCTGTCTGCTTCCTGCGCCTTTCTTATAGTAACTGAGCTACATAATTGTCAGGAGTTAAAAAAATAGGAAGAAATGGATCTGCAGGGGTTTCTGCTGAGAAAAAAGCAAAAAACGTGCAGGTCCCGGATGGTCCGGTAACCTGCACGTGATGTTAGTATTTATTGGATCAGCACGTTTTATCTTAACTCTACTTGAGTAAGGGGCTTACATCATGCCGCCCATACCGCCGGGGTTCATTCCACCAGCAGCATCATCATTTTCTTCAGGGATCTCTGCGACAGCTGCTTCCGTTGTTAGCAGTAACGCTGAAACAGACGCCGCATTCTGGAGCGCTGAACGGGTGACTTTGGTTGGGTCGATGATGCCTGCTTCGACCATGTTGACCATTTCGCCCGTTGAAGCATTAAAGCCGATGCCTGGCTCAACATGTTTCAGACGCTCAACGATCACACTGCCGTCAAGTCCGGCATTTTGAGCGATCTGACGAACAGGTTCTTCCAAAGCACGCAGGACGATCTTCACGCCGGTCTCTTCGTCGCCTTCAGCGTCGATTTCTTCCAGTTTATTTAAGATATTGATATACGCCGTACCACCGCCGGCAATGACGCCTTCTTCAACGGCTGCACGTGCAGCATTCAAGGCATCTTCAATGCGAAGTTTACGCTCTTTGATTTCCGTTTCAGTTGCTGCACCAACTTTGATCACAGCCACACCGCCAGCTAACTTGGCGATACGTTCCTGGAGTTTTTCACGGTCAAATTCTGAATTGGTTTCTTCAGCTTGAGAACGCAGCATAGCGACACGCTGTTCGATCGCTTCTGCCTCGCCGGCACCTTCAACGATCGTTGTGTCGTCTTTCGTCACAACGACTTTACCTGCCGTACCCAGCTGATCGATGGTCATATCTTTAAGATCTAAACCTAAATCGCTTGTAACGACCGTACCGTTCGTCAGGGTGGCGATATCTTCCAGCATCCCTTTACGACGGTCGCCGAATCCAGGTGCTTTAACAGCCACAACATTCAGGGTACCGCGGATCTTGTTCAGGACTAATGTAGGAAGAGCTTCGCCTTCGATATCATCAGCAATGATCAGGAGTGGACGGTTCTGCTGCATGATGTTTTCAAGTACAGGCAAGATCTCTTGAACAGATGAGATTTTCTTGTCTGTGATCAGTACATAAGGGTTGTCCAGACTTGCTTCCATTTTCTCATTGTCAGTCACCATATATTGAGATAAGTAACCGCGGTCAAACTGCATCCCTTCAACGACATCCAGTTCTGTTTCGATCCCCTGAGATTCTTCGATCGTAATGACCCCGTCACTGCCGACTCGTTCCATAGCATCAGCAAGCAGACGACCGATTTCTTCGTCTCCGGAAGAGATCGCTGCGATTTGTGCAATGGATTCTTTATCGTCAACTTGGGTTGAGATCTCACGAAGAGATTCAACAGCTTTTTTCGTTGCCATTTCGATGCCGCGGCGGATACCCACAGGGTTTGCTCCTGCTGTCACGTTTTTCATGCCTTCGTTGACAATGGCTTGAGTCAGGACAGTCGCTGTCGTCGTACCGTCACCGGCAATGTCGTTTGTTTTGCTTGCGACTTCAACGACCAGCTGTGCACCCATGTTTTCGAACTTGTCTTCCAGTTCGATTTCTTTCGCAATAGTCACACCATCGTTAGTGATTTGAGGCGCACCAAACGCTTTATCTAAAATAACGTTTCGTCCTTTTGGACCTAATGTCACTTTTACTGTATTTGCCAGTTTATCTACACCACGAAGCATTGCTGCACGGGCGTCTTCAGAAAATTTGATGTCTTTAGCCATGTTTTAATTCTCTCCTTCGTTGATTATATTGAAAATTAAGCCATTGAAACGAATAAATTATTCGACCACAGCAATGATGTCTGTGTCTTTGACAACTAAATACTCGGTACCCTGATATTTGATCTCAGATCCGGCATATTTTTCAAAGATAACCTTGTCACCAGCTGAAACGGCCGGTTTGGCATAGTTACCGTTATCAAGCAGTCTGCCTTCGCCTACAGCAATCACTTCGGCTGTCTGGGGTTTTTCTTTGGCTGAATCCGGCAGGACCAACCCGCTTGCTGTTTTTTCTTCTTCTTTTTTCACTTCAAGAAGTACGCGATTTCCTAAAGGTTTTAACATAATGTGATCCCTCCAAAAATATAGTGTTTGTTTTGTTTTATTTTTTTCACTAATTACTAGTGAAGATGTGAGTTTTAGCACTCTCGCCTTCCGAGTGCCAACTCCACTTCTAAGTATATTCAAAACTGCTGCAGCTTGCAAGCCCTATCTTAAAAAAACCTTCATTTTCCCCGTATGGAAACGCACCTCTTTTTGTGTTAGATTAGTAGTATTGTATAAAATAAATAAAGGATGACTCTAATGAATCAAACTATTTTAAATAAAAAAGCTGCCACACGTATTATCCTGCTCTTTTTACTTGTCCAGCTCCTTTCAGGCATCATCCCGATCTTTCTACCTGGATCAGCTGGCTCCATCGCCTTTTTGATGCCTTCCCTCGTCCTCTTCACTTTAGGTGCAATCGGCATGATCGTGATCGAAAAAAAATTCCGGATGACTTTTCCATTTGAAGAGCCTTTCTCAAATCAGAAGAAGGCTATTCTGGCCTGGGGGGTAGCCGGTATCTTTATCGCTCTCTTTGCGCAGAATATAGCAAGTATCATCGAGGTTCAGTTGCTTGGATCCCCGATGGAATCTCAGAATACACAGATGCTGGTCGAAGTGGTCAGGAACTATCCCATCTTCATCCTTCTCATTGGTGTCGCCGGACCAATCATGGAAGAATTCGTTTTTCGAAAAGCCATTTTCGGAATGCTCGTCGAAAAAACTGGCGGCATCGGTGCGGCGGTGATCAGTTCACTGATATTTGCTTTCATTCATTTTGACGGTCTGCTTCTTGTCTATTCATCCATGGGATTTGTCTTCTCCTGGCTGTACTTCAAGACCAAGAATATCTGGACACCGATCATAGCCCATTGCCTCATGAACACACTGGCCGTACTGGCCAACTTATATTTCCTCTGATCATGACTAAACTCTGCAACTAGAAAGGATCCACTATGACAGAAAAACAGCTCAAGCTACAGATCATTTTTAAATATGTGTTTTTTGCACTTTTCCTCTTTTTCACCATTGACTCCGTTTCATCCAATGGGTGGGGGTTCTTCTCCTATCTCTTCGCCATCTTCGCCACGAAGGATTTTGTCAGCGGAACGCGTCTGGCGCAGGCCTATTACCGCATCAAGAAAAGTCAGAAATAATAAAAAACCGTTACGGCTCAGATCAAGAGCCGCAACGGTTTTTCTATTTTTCAATCAGATGATAAAGTCATTCAATGTGTCATCCGAGTCATCGGCATTTTCCATATCCTGGTAGTAATTGATAAAGTATATCAGTGTCTGCAGTTCATTTGTCAGGTCGACATTGTGGACACGGATATGTTTAGGCACCGTTACACGGATAGGCGTGAAGTTCATGATCCCCTTGACGCCACCTTCGACCAGCCGATCTGCCATGTCCTGAGCAATTTCAGACGGCACCGTTAAAATAGCAACATCGATCTGCTGAAGGTCAAGCTGTTCCACCATTTCATCTATGGAGTATATCGGCACCCCCTGATGTATGGTCCCGATCAGTTCATCTTTGACATCGAAGCCGGCACTGATACGGATATTATTATTTCTGCGGAAATTGTAGTTCAATAAGGCCTGTCCCAGATTACCTACACCGATCAAAGCAACGTTAGTCAGTCTGTCCTGGTTCAGCGTTTTGCTGAAGAAGTTCATTAACGCTTCCACGTCATAACCGTACCCTCTCTTACCCAGAGCGCCGAAATACGAAAAGTCGCGTCGGATCGTTGCACTGTCCACTTTTACTGCTTCGCTTAGTTTCGCAGATGATATGCGTTCCTTTCCTGCTTCATATAAAAACCTTAAATAGCGATAATACAGCGGCAAACGTCTCGCTGTCGCTTTAGGTATTTTCTTTTCAACCATCATTTATTCTCCTTATCCGATTTAAAATTAACTTTAGTTTAATAATTATAAATTACTGTCTGTTCGGTCTTTGTGCATTCACAAACTATAAGTAATATGCCACTTCCTATTATAGCATTAATCTTACTAAATAAAAGCAAAACAGACTGAATTCTATGAATATTCATAATTATTTATGCGGAGCCTGATTGTACATATTCGAACGTTAAATCTGTTAATGAGCAATCAGCCATGATAATATCTCTTTCTTAATTGAGAATGCGATTCACAATGTAATCTGATACAATCGGACTCCTGTATTGTTATCTGCTGTATGTATGCTAAACTATTAAAAGATGACTAAAGGTAATTTTTTATGAAAAAGAGGACACTAACATGATACTTTTACAAACTGAAAAGATTTCGCGTTATTTTGGTGCCGAAAAACTGTTCGCTAACGTTTCTGTTGAAATCAAGGACAATGCACGGATCGGCTTGGTCGGTAGAAACGGTGCCGGTAAAACAACGCTGCTGGAAATATTGTCAGGACGGGAAGAACCGGACTCCGGAAATATCCATAAGAAAAAGGATATTACCATCGGTTACCTTGATCAGTACACTGGGCTTGACTCCTCCCTGACCATTTGGGAGGAAATGATGAAAATCGCTGTCCCGTTCCTTGATATGGAAAAAGAGATGCGTGACATCGAAGCACAGCTGAGCGACCCGGCGCTAAAAAAATCGGGACCTGACTATGAAGAGCTGCTTAAACGCTACGATACGCTTCAACTGACTTTTCACGAACAAAACGGCTATGGGATCGAAAGCGAGATCCGCTCCGTGCTTCACGGCTTCCGGTTTTATGAAGAAGACTACGATACCCCTATCCAGAATCTGTCAGGTGGACAGAAAACACGCCTGGCTCTTGCCCAGCTGCTTCTGGAAAAAAAGGATCTTCTCATCCTGGATGAACCCACCAACCATCTGGATATCGATACATTATCCTGGCTGGAAACGTATCTGCAGAACTATTCCAAAGCCCTTCTGATCGTCTCTCATGACCGCTATTTTTTAGACAAAGTGATCAACGAAGTCTACGAAGTCAGCAGAGGGTCCGTGGATCATTTCCCGGGCAACTATTCAAATTATCTTAAATTGAAAGCCGATAAAATCAAGCGTGAATGGAAGGTTTTCGAGAAACAGCAGAAAAAAATCGCCAAACTGGAAGCCTTTGTCGATAAAAACATCGTCCGTGCCTCAACAACAAAACGTGCTCAGGCACGCCGGAAACAGCTGGAGAAGATGGACCCTGTTTCCAAGCCTCAACATGATGAAAAAAGTGCCCATTTCCAGTTTCAGACGGGCAGAGAATCGGGACAGATCGTTCTCCAGACTGAAGACCTGACCATCGGTTATGAGACCATACCTCTCTCGAGTCATATCGATCTGGACATCCGCAAAGAGGAGTCGATCGCTGTCGTCGGACCCAACGGGATCGGAAAAACAACACTGCTGAAAACAATCAATCAGATGATTCCCTCTCTTAGTGGTAATATTTCATACGGAGCAAAAGTCGATCTGGGTTATTATGATCAGGAACAGACGCTCTTGAACAACAAGAAAACGGTCCTGAATGAAGTGTGGGACGACCATCCAAGCCTTCCGGAACAAACGATCCGTACTCTGTTAGGGTCTTTTCTGTTCAGCGGAGAGGATGTGGAGAAAGCGATCGCTTCTTTAAGCGGTGGTGAAAAAGCGCGAGTCGCTTTAGCCAAACTGTCGCTGGAAAAGAATAACTTCCTGCTTTTAGATGAGCCGACCAACCATCTGGATATCGACTCCAAAGAGGTCCTGGAAAATGCACTTATCGATTATCCAGGCACCTTGCTGTTCGTATCCCATGACCGGTACTTTATCAACCGTCTGGCCACAAAAGTCATTGAATTAAATGAGACCGGCGCTGATGTCTATCTTGGGGATTACGATTATTATCTTCAGAAGAAAGCCGAACTTGAAGCACTGGAACAGCTGAACACTTCTGATAAAGAAGATGAAGCTGAACGGAATGTACCCTCTCCTTCCACGACGAAACAGTCGTTTGAAGCGCAGAAAGAGAATCAGAAACATCAGCGGAAGCTTGAACGTGCCATTCTAGCAATCGAGAATGAGCTCGAAGAATTGGAAGAACAGATCCGTTCTGTCCAGGAATCGTTGAGTGATCCGAATATTTCGAATGATTTCGAAGAGCTGGAGCGTCTCGCCAAGGAAAATGAAGAACTGCAGTCCAGACAAGAAAATCTGCTGGAAGACTGGGAAGAAAAACAGATCGCTCTAGACGATTTAAATCAATGAAATTAAGAAGCAGATCAGGATATGAACGTCCTGATCTGCTTCTTCCGTTATTAAAAGGCTAATTTGTAGGATTTAAGTTCATAGCGTACCCTTTGCAGTTTATACTCTGCGCGAAGGGCACGCGATTGTCGATAAATATAAAAGACAGCGATGTATCAGAAAACACCTGCTACATCGCTGCTGAAAATTGATTTATATAGATAATTTAGCTTATACAGACAAGCCAGGTCGGCCATTTAATGAAAAATCAGCATAGTTATTACTTTTCAGTTGGACATATGCTGCGGCGCCGATCATGGCGGCATTATCTCCGCAAAGTTCAAGCGGAGGTACCAGCAGTTCGACATCTGCCAGCTCTTCCGACACTGCTTTCTCCAGAGCTGTACGCAGACCTTTATTGGCAGCCACTCCTCCAGCCAGGATCAGCTGTCTGACATTTTTCTCTTTGGCTGCCCGTATCGTCTTGTCGACAAGCACATCGATCACAGCAGCCTGAAAACTGGCAGCCAGGTCATTCTCATTGATCTCTTCATTTTTCTGCTTGGCATTATGAACTGTATTGATAAATGAACTTTTCAGCCCGCTGAAACTGAAATCGAAATTATCGTCCTGTATCATGGCTCGTGGAAAATCATAGGTATCTTTCCCTTCATGAGCCATCCGATCGATATGCTTACCACCGGGATACGGCACACCCAGTACGCGTCCGATTTTATCGTAAGCTTCTCCTGCAGCATCATCACGGGTCTCTCCAATGATCTCGTAGGAATCTTCAGCGCGCATGTATATAAGTTCGGTGTGTCCTCCACTGACCACTAAAGACAGCAGCGGGAATTCAAGGGGCGTGACCAGCTGGTTTGCAAAAATATGACCTTTGATATGATTCACTGCTATCAGCGGCAAGTCATGGGCAAAAGCAATCGCCTTGGCCGCATTTACTCCGATCAAAAGAGCGCCGACTAAGCCGGGGCCCTCAGTGACTGCTACCGCATCAAGATCTTCATAGGATACTTCTGCTTTTTCCAAGGCCTCTTCAATGATCAGCGTGATCTGCTCGACATGGTGCCGGCTGGCAATTTCCGGGACGACCCCGCCAAACCGCTGGTGACTTTTGATCTGCGAAGCGACAATGTTTGATAGGATCGTCTGGCCGTTTTCGATCACTGCAGCGCTCGTTTCATCGCAACTTGTCTCTATCGCTAAAATCAGCTTCTTTTCCATTCTCTTCCTTCTTTCTCATTCTGCATTTCATAATAAGTGCGTCTTCTGCTGGTTCGGTGTAGTAGTTTGTCCTAGACGAAATAACTACGAACGCATTCTTCCTGTAAAAGGACTGGGCCTTTTTATTGGATTTTCTGACTTCCAGAAAGATCGCTTCGATTCCTTTCACAAGGCATTCTTCTTTAAACCGCTCAACTAAAGCCCGGGCGATCTTTTTCTTCTGAAATCTTTTGGACACGACGATCGTATAGATTTCAGCTTCATCCAGCAGCAGTTTGCCCCCGATATAGCCAACAAGCTGCCCCTCAACTTCTGCGACAAAAAAAACCAGATCATCTCTGTCTAAGGTATCTTTATACTGCTCGTATGTCCATGGCGATCCGTATCGGAAAGACTGATCGGCAATAGTGTAAAACGGCTCATAATTTTCTTCTTTGAAATGATATCGCCGCACACTTGGCTTTTTTCTCTTTGTATCCTGTTCATTCTTCATATATCGTCTCTTCCGCAGCTTTTTCGAGCGGATGGCTCATTTCCAGTGCATCTTCATGATCCCTTGCATAATACCCTTTTTTCACTCGTACGTCTTCAAACCCAAGCGTCCGATACAGACTCTGGGCAGTGTGATTGGACATCCTCACTTCCAGAGTCACTTTTGCAATGTCTTCTTCCTGGGCGATGCGGATGATTTCTTTCAGTAAGTAGGTCGCTATACCTTTTTTCTCATAGGCAGGAATCGTCGCAATATTAGTGATATGTGCCTCATGGGTCACGAACCAGGCTCCCACAAAAGCCACTGGCTCGTCGTCATCATACATAACGATATAAAAGGCATTTTTATTATAGCGTATTTCATGCAGGATCGCTGTCCGGTTCCAGGGCGTCTGACCATTGTAGCACAGTCGTTCGATTTGAAGGATACCGTCGACATCTCTCTCGTCCGCGATCTTGGCTTTTAAAAACTGCTCGTCAGAGAGACCATAAAAAGGCTGGTGCAGTTTTACCCGGGTTGACATAGGTAGAAATGATTTAGTCATTGACTTGGCGACTCTTTCAGAGATCCATTCCTTAAAGTTTTTCAATCCACCCGCCCCCTTGTTCAAAGTCAGGATGTGCCTCCATCCAATTCTGTTCTGCTTCAGCTAACTTCAGATATTCTGGTTCAAACAAATGCTTGTTTTCAGGTTTGCGAATTTTCCCGCGTTCAGCCAGGACACTTGCTCGAGCGTAATGCCGACTGGTTGGCAGATCGATCAGTTGTTCACCGCATTCTTTCGTGAATGAGTCACTATGCTTCAAACGGTCTTCGCCAAGCAGCTGCACGGGACCTTCCAGTTGTTTCAAGTACACTGCCCATTGTACTGCAGAAATATGCGTATCTTTTTCAACTTGAACGAGTTTCCCGTTCTGATACTGATACAGGCCTGTGTATATATTCCCCCGCCGTGCATCGAATACCGGAACACAATAGGAGCCTTCAATCTGTGAACCATTGGCAGCCAGGACTTCCAGGCTGGACACACCGACAAGTTCGATACCCAGACTGAAGGCCAGCGTCTTGGCGACGGTGACTCCGATACGGACCCCTGTATAGGATCCCGGTCCCTTAGCCACCACGATGCGGGTCAGATCCTTCGGTCTCCACTCTGCTTCTTTCATCATTTCTTCTATGGCCGGCATTAGCTGAATACTATGATTACGTTTGACATTGACTGTGCGTTCGATGATCAAACGGTCATCATCGATCAACGCGACAGACATTAACTGGTTGGATGTATCTATAGCCAATATTCTCATTCTCAGACTCCTCTGGTCATCAATCTATTTAGCTTAAGTTTAGCATAATCTGACCGTCATGAGAAACGATTCCGACAGGATCCAGCCTTATCTTTTGCATTAAATCAATTCGCATCATACAATAAAAATGTACTAAATATCACTGAAAAGGAGTGTTTTTTCATGGATGAAAATAAAGAAAGTTTGAAGCACAAAGCAAAAGGTGCTAAAGATAAAGCCGTTGGTGAAGCCAAAGATGCCTATGGAGAAGCCAAAAATGATCCAGGAAAACAAGTTGAAGGTAAGGCCCAGAAAGCTGAAGGGCGTGCACACGAGGCTGTCGGTGAAGCCAAAGAAGATGACAAAAACCGTAAATAAGTTTTATTACTCTCCATCCTTAACTGATTAAGGATGGAGTCCTTATTTTCAATGACTACTCAAGGAGGAGCGACATGAGCAGGATTTTAATTACGGGAGCAACGGGAACGATCGGCACTAATCTGACCAGACACTTGAAAGAAAAGCATGAACTGGTCCTTGTCGATATCGATTTCTCGTCTTTTCCGGAAGATTTGAAACAAGGCGTTGAATTCATTCAGGATGATCTGACAGAACTTTCAGCCTGGGAGGGACTGCTTGATGATGTCGAGTATGTCATCCAGCTTGCGGCTAATCCAGATCCTGATGCTGATTTTTATGATGAGCTGGTCGGCTTGAACTATGTGCTTCCACAAAATTTATATAAAAAAGCACTAAAAGCATCCAAGCTGAAACGGGTCATTTTTGCCAGTTCCATTCATGCCAGCGATGCCTATCCGGATAACGTTCAGGTCAAGACTACTGACCAGCCCCGCCCGGACGACCTCTACGGAGTCTCCAAGGTTTATATCGAAGCACTGGCGAGCTATTATGCCTTCAATAAAAATATCGAATCCATCGGTATCCGTATCGGCGATTACAAATCGGATGATTCAGAACTGGACCCTGATAGTGACTTTAACGGTATGGCGATGTTTTTTTCAGCCAGAGATATGAATCATTTGATCGACTGCTGTTTAGAGGCAACACTGGAAGAACCTTATCTGCTGGTAAATGGCTTATCGAATAATACTTTTCCCCGACTGGACATTCATTCTGCAAAAGTCAAACTGGGCTATAAACCACAGGACAACGCCTTTGCAATACTGAACAAACTGTAACGCTAATCGCTATAAAAAAACGTCAGCTCGCTCGAGCCGACGTTTTTTCTATGTGCTTTCCCGTTCAATGCGTTTTGTCGACAGAATGACAGTCTTGCTTACATCACGGCCCTCTTCGATCCGTTCCTGAAGCAGATTGATCCCGCTCATCCCCATTTCTTCGGTATACACTTTCTCCGTCGTCAGTGCCGGTGTAATATATTTCGCTGTGGATATATCGTTGAAGCCAATGATGCTAATATCTTCAGGCACCTTGACATTTTTCTCATACAGAGCTTTCAGACAGCCGATAGCTATGGCATCGTTGGCCGCAATAAAAGCAGTGGGCCTATTTTCTTCTTCAAGCGTCTCCAGAGCACGGAGCATATTGCGCTTCCCATCTTCTACCCGGAAGGCACCCTTAAAAAAATAGGTTTCATGATACAGCTTTTTACGTTTCAAGTAATCTCTCACAAACTTCTCCCGCGGATCCACCCATTGGCCTGTGCCGTCACTGAAAGATTCTTCGCCGCCAATAAAGCCTATTTTCGTGTGTCCTTTTTCCAAAAGATAATCAACATTTCTCCGCATGGCTTTTTTGAAATTCACGACCACACTGTCGACTTCTTCCTGAGGCAGATAATCTACAAAACACAGCGGCACTTTGTGACTCTGAAGCTGTTTCACCTGATTCTGGCTGAACTTGCCTATAGCCAAAATGCCGCCCAGATCTGTTTCTTCTATAAAGTCGTTCTGCTTATAGACACGGTAATAGTCATATCCTAAAGCTTTTGCGCGCTTTTCTGCACCCAGCCGGATAGACATATAATAGACATCCTGAAGTTCTTCGGCTTCAGAATACCAGTTGACGATAGCCAGTTTACCTTTCATCTTTTTTGTTACGCGTTTTTTTGATTTGTACTCCAACTCTTCAGCCACTTCGAATATTTTTTTCTTCGTCTCTTCGCCAACAGAGAGAGACGCATCATAATTCAGTACCCGAGAAACTGTCGATGTGGATACCCCCGCTTTTTGTGCAATATCTTTTAAAGTTGCCATCACTACTCTCCTTAGTCATCAGTTCATTACTCTCACACCCGGTCAATCTCTTGTGCCAAAGTGGTAGGTCGTGCGTGACCGGAAGGTTTCTCCTGGTCTTAAAATGATGTCACCGAAACCTTCTTTATTTATCGCATCAGGCAATGTCTGGGTTTCCAGGGTAATACCTGCATACTGTTTTGCTGGTTCGCCTTCGATCAAATAGTCATCCACTTCCCCATTATGGGTGAACACGACCGCACTGTTGCGATCGGTATAGACGCTCACTTCTCGGCCGCTTTCCGGCTCATACAGGACACCTTTTTGATCCTGTGCCTTATCCAGCACAAAGGGATGGTCCAGACCGGCCAGCTGCTTGATCTGTTCATGATCTGAAAGGACGGCTTCTTTAAGTGGTTTTGCTGTCTGAAAGTCGAAAGGAGTCCCTTCCACACTTGCTTTTTCTTCGCTAGGCAGGTTTTCTTCAGCCAGCGGGATGTACTGTGAACTGGCCAGCTCCAGCTGATGGTCCAGTATCGGCTGTTTGATGTCACCGGTCAGATTAAAGTACACGTGATTGGTCGGATTGAAGAGGGTCGCTTCATCAGTGGTTGCTTCATAATCGATGACCCAGTCGTTCCCTTCAGTCAAGGTATACGTAACTTTGATCTGCATCGTGCCCGGGAAACCATTTTCGCCAGCTTTGCTTTCATATGTAAAGACCAGCTGACCTGCTGATTCATCCACTTCGATAGTCCAAAGCTTGGTATCCAGGCCTTTAGGGCCGCCGTGCAGCATGTTGTCCCCTTCATTGATATCTACCTGATACTCTTTTCCATCTATTGAAAACTTACCTTTGGTGATGCGGCCGGCCACCCTCCCGATAGTCGCACCGTAAAAAGGACGGTGGCGGACGAAATCTTCCAGACTCTCCACGTTCAGCGTGATATTCTCTCGTTTCCCCTTTTTATCCGGCGTTACAAGCTTAGTGAGTGTCGCACCGAATGGAATCGCACTGATCGCTATTCCAGCCTCGTTTGTCAGCGTATATTCATACACGTCCTTGTTCTTAAATTGCCCAAACACTTTTTTCGTCAGTTCCATAGTCATTCCTCCGCTTCTTGATTCAAGGCGCTGTCAAATGGTCGATAAAACGTTTGAATGCCTCTTTACCTTCTTTGTTGCGTTTAAAGACGCCTGCATCCTTCAGGACCTGTAAAAAGACATCACCGACCGCTTCATTTACGATCGCTTGAACATTTTCTGCCGTGATTTCTTCCCGTTCTTTTAATCCATCTGCCCATTCCTGATGGATCGGATCGACCGATGTCTGCTTGCCGATGAGATACTCTCTCACAGTCTGCAGCTCCTCTTTCAGACGCGGTGGCAGAATCGCCAGTCCCATGACTTCGATCAATCCGATGTTTTCTTTCTTGATATGCTGGACAGGTGGATGGGGATGGAAGATCCCGTCCGGATAGTTTTCTGACGTCCGATTGTTCCGCAGGACCAGATCCAGCTCATATTTTTCTCCATCGCGACGGGCGATCGGTGTGACCGCATTATGGGGTGTTCCATCCGTTTCAGCATAAATACCGACTGATTCATCCGTATAACTTTCCCAGCTCTTCATGATCCTGTCTGCTGTTTCAACGACCGCCTCTTTGTCTGTGCCAGATAAGCGGATCACTGACATCGGCCATTTGATCACACTGGTCTCGACCGTCTGTGCATCACTCAGCTCAAAGGAATACTCAGCTTTAGCCCGCTCTAAAGGAAAGGTATGTCGGCCTCCCTGATAGTGGTCATGAGAAAGAATCGAGCCGCCTACGATAGGCAGACCGGCATTCGATCCGACAAAGTAATGCGGGAGGGTGGTCAGGATATCCAGCAGATTCCTTATTGCCTGCCCCCCTACATCCATCTTCCGGTGCACACGCGACAGAAAGATGGCATGTTCATTGTAATAGGCATATGGTGAATACTGGAACCCCCACTCTTCACCGCTCACATCCATTCTGACGATACGATGGTTTGCTCTCCCGGGATGCGTCACATGACCTTCATACCCCTCATTTTCCATGCACAGTTTGCACTCCGGGTAGTCTGTCTGTGTCTGACCGGCCAAAGCGATTTCCTTGGGATCTTTCTCAGGTTTTGATAAGTTGATCGTGATCTCAAGGTCTCCGTATTCAGTCGGATGGGTATATTCAATATTTTTCGCTATTTCTCTTGTTTTAATATAATTATTCTGTCTGCTCAAGTTAAAAAAAGCATCCGTCGCTTCTTTCGGTCCTTTATCATAATGCTGCCAGAACAGATGATTCACTTCTGAGGGGCGAGGGGTGATTAGATCCATTACTTTAGCTCCGAAGACATCTTTGCTTGAAGACAGCTCTTCGATGACTTCCGTTTCCACAGCGTAGGTGATCAGAGTATCGAGGAGTTCAAGTGGCTTTTTAATTTCTACGGAAGGTTTGACCTGCCTATATTCTTTTTTATCAAGCAGATCGAGCAGCCGGTTCGTCAGATAGATGCGGTCAAGGGCATCCACCTGACCCGTTTGAATGTAATACGTTAGAAAATCAGTAATGATCTGATCGATGGTCTCTTCTGATATATTTTTATTCATTGTCTACCCATTCCTTTGTGCCGTCTGCCGTTTCTGCAATATAGAATTCAGCCTCATGCCCGATTTCTTCTTTAAAGCCGCCTCCGACATTCTCGATGAACCTCTCGACTTCCCCGTTCTCGACGATGGCTATACAGCAGCCGCCAAAACCGCCTCCAGTCATGCGTGCTCCGACTACGCCTGTTTGCTCCCATGCCGTTCGGGCAAGATAGTCTGTCGCTCTTATCGTCACTTCATAATCTTCGTCCAAAGATTTATGTGACTCGTTCATATATTTTCCAAACTGGTCTAAATGAGCGGCTTTCAACGCTTCAGCCGCTCGGTCAGTGCGGACATTTTCATAGACAGCATGGCGGGCCCGACGCCTCAGGACATCGTCTGTGATGACATGTTTATGTGTTTCGAAAGCCTCGATCGATAAGTCCCCAAGTGACTTCACATCGACGACTTCCTGAAGCTGCTCCAAAGCTGCTTCGCACTGGGCCCGGCGTGTATTGTACTCCGAATCGACCAGTTCACGACGCGTCATGGAGTTCATAATGATGATTTTGTGATCCGGCAATTCCACCGGCACCTGTTGATATTCCAGCGTATTCGTGTCTAAAAGCATCGCATACCCTTTTTTAGCCATCCCGACAGCAAACTGATCCAAAATCCCTGAATTGAGTCCCAGAAATTCATTTTCCGTACGCATGCCAAGCTTCACCAAGTCCAGCTGCGGGAGGTCCAGCTGATACAGGTCACGCACAATAACCCCCGTTAATAGCTCCAGTGAAGCGGATGATGAAAGAGAGGCACCATTGGGGATCGTTCCATAAATATAAAGATCGAACCCATGCGGGAGTTCTCCCGTTTCTTCCTGAATATATTTTATCATACCTTTAACATAGTTGGTCCAGTTGTCTTCTTTTTTGAAAGACAGGTCCTGTATATCGAATGTTATTTCGCCCACTTCCGGGAAATTACCGGAAAACGCATGGACGCTTTTATCTTCACGCATTTTTACGACGCCGTATGTTCCCATTGTGATTGCACAGGGAAAGACCTTGCCGCCATTGTAATCAGTGTGTTCACCTATTAAATTGATCCGGCCCGGCGAAAAGAAAACATGATCGGCTTCATGACCGAACTGTTCTTTAAACCCCTCCATCATCTGTTTGCGTTCCATCCTGTTCACGCTCCTTAATGTTAGTCACTATTATTGTAACTCCTTTAGTAAAAGTAAACAAGTAAATTTACTAAAATAACATTGATCATACCCCATTATTATTTTATTCAGGATGTATTGTCAGGAATCACTCAGTCTCAAAACCATTTCAAGCTGGTGTACATGTTTCACTGGACTTCAACATGTGTAAAAACTGAGGGGTGTTTCTTCTGCAGGTATTATTGATGCTCCTTTTACCTTCTTACCGGTCAATGACAGTGTCAGCGAACAGAATGTTCTGGATACTATAGGTAGAAGGGATACCTGCTCAATAGATACGTTTCAGGCGGAAGCATATCCTGCTGTTTCAGATTTTTTCATTCTGACTGGAGTTGTCCAGGAAGGGGGGGCATTCTCATCTTTCAGATGTAGAAAAAGAAGTCACGTTTATTCTTGGTTAGACTCACTAAATTCACTAATTCAAAACATAAATTTCATGAATTAATCAGAATCATGGATCGATAACTCCCCGTCATATATGGTATAATCAAAGGAGATCCATTCTCTTGAATCCAACTTACCTTAACTAATCAATGGAGGTTTTTATTATGTACTTGCCCCTATTCTGGGATCCAACGATGATACTGATCATTATCGGTTTGATCATTTCGGGTGCGGCCAGCATGTATGTGCAGTCCACTTATTCAAAATTCAGCGAAGTCAAAAGTAAGCGCGGCTATACGGCCTCTGACGTCTGTCGTCAAATTTTAGACGCTTCACATCTGCAGAATGTTCGTCTGGAAGGCATACGCGGCAATCTGACGGATCATTACAATGCACAGGAAAATGTCCTGCGATTATCTGACTCGACCCGTACCTCGACATCTGTCGCTGCCATAGGTGTTGCCGCCCACGAAGCCGGACACGCTCTGCAGGACCGCGACAATTACGGCCCCTTGCGTCTGCGTGCCGCACTCGTGCCTGTAACAAACTTCGGTCAGACAGCTGCCTTTCCAATTCTTATTTTAGGTATGTTTTTAGGTGAAGGCGGCGATATGCTGATCAATATCGGCATACTGCTCTTTTCTCTGACCTTGCTCTTTCAGCTCGTTACGCTGCCAGTGGAATTCGATGCGTCCAAACGGGCCATCCGCATACTGGAAGATCAGAGCTTATTGACCAGAGAAGAGATTCCTCAGGCGAAGAAAGTCTTGAATGCCGCTGCACTGACCTATATCGCCGCAGCCATTGCTTCATTCTTGAGTGTGATGCGTCTCTTCCTGATTTTCGGAGGCCGTCGCCGTCATTAAAAATAGTGAATACAAAAAGGATGATGAGGGAGAACCGATATCTCCCGTGTCATCCTTTTTTTGTAACTACTCCAGTTGATTAGGGTCGTCTTGAAAATAGCGCGTGACCTTCGCACCTCCTGTTCTTCTTTAAAGGGCACGCCCGCTCTCTTTGCGTGACCTTCACGTCTCCTGTTGCTCTCTGAAGGGCACGCATAAAACCAATTCTTTCTTCTAAAAAATAATATATAAGTTTCGTTCTGCATCTTTTCAATATAATTCCTCAATACATGGGACGAAAAAAGCTGATTTCCCCAATACAGGAAATCAGCTTTTTGTAGTTGATCTAAATCTAAATATGTGAAGCAAATACAGTGGACCATTCTTGGCGTTTAGACAAGAATGTTGCAGCGACCTCTTTGGCGCCTTCCAGTGTGTGGCTGGCTGCCCATCCACACTGCTTTTCATTGCTTGCAGGAACCTCTTCAGCTTCCAGTACATCGAGCATTGTCTTTTCCAAAACATTCAGTACTTCATCATAATTATCATGGTTCAGGACAGTTAGATAAAAACCTGTCTGACAGCCCATCGGTCCAAAGTCAACAACATAATCCGCGTGATCACGGATAAGTTCGGCAGTCAGATGCTCAAGTGAGTGAACAGCCATCATATCCATATGCTCTTTATTGGGCTGTGAAAACCTTACATCGTACTTTACGATCAGATCGCCGCCAGCGCCTGTTTTTCTGTCAGCCACACGTACGTAAGGTGCTTTTACTTTTGTATGATCAAGATTGAAACTTTCAACATTCATTTTAATATCAGTCATGTCCTTATCTCCTTGTGTTTCTTTTAATCGAGTCTGCATTCCGGGTTTTCTTCCAGATTCTGAGTCTTCGATTTCACTATTTTAGCAGGTATACCTACCGCCGTAACACCTTCAGGAATATCTGAAAGGACCACTGCTCCGGCACCTATTTTTGCATTTTTCCCCACCGTTACGTTACCGATGACCTGGACATGAGCTGAAAGCATCACACCGTCTTCGATCGTAGGATGACGTTTGCCGGTTTCATCACCGCGTCCGCCTAAAGTTACACCGTGAAATACCTTAACATCATTTCCTATGATTGCTGTTTCCCCGATCACGATCCCCATGCCGTGGTCGATGAAGAAACATCGGCCGATCTGTGCGCCCGGATGAATTTCCACTCCTGTGACCCAGCGACTGAAAGAAGACACCATACGGGCGATCAGCTTCAAATTCTTCTGATGCAGAAAATGAGCGATGCGGTAATAAATAATTGCCCAAAATCCAGGATAGGTCAAAATGATTTCAAGCGTCGATCGGGCAGAGGGGTCGTTTCTTTTATAAGTCTTAATAAACTTTTTAAGTAATTTCATACTTACTCCTTTGCTTTTCATAACACGTAAGCCGTGAAATTTTTCTCTCTTTAATATCTGAGCGATTCAAATAAAGAAGTGTCATCCTTTTTATTATCTCTAGAACAACTCTTTTTTTGCAATCAAGCGGTTTGTCTCTTTGATCTGCTACATCCCTGGAACAGTTCGACCGAATGAACTGACTCTAACTTTTTTCAAATAGTGATCTATCTAGTATACTTAATATATCTCATACAATTAGAAAGGAGCCTTATATTTTGGATATACTTTTATGGATATTAGTCCTGACGTTATTCATAACCAGTTTTATAGGACTGATTTTCCCGGTCCTGCCCTCTGTCTTTGCTTTATGGGGAGGTTTTCTGATTTATCACTTCTTCATAAACTCAGCAGAACTCACGACATTTTTCTGGATATCTATGGTTGTGTTAACTGCCATCCTCGTACTGGCCGATGTCTTTACCAATTCGGCGGCAGTGAAGCGATTCGGCGGCAGCAGACTGGGTGAAAGGGTAGCCGCTGCTTCTGTCATCGTCGGTGCTTTTGTTTATCCGCCATTCGGTATCCTGGCGCTCCCATTCCTTGCGGTCATTATCATAGAGTACTGGCAGCATAAAGATTTATCCGCTGCTTTTCGCGCCGCTGTCGGCACACTGATCGGTTTCCTGAGCGGTAAAGTGGCAGAAGGCCTTATTCAAGTCATTATGATCAGCTGGTTCTTTTTACTTGTCTGGTTCTGACCCAAGCATACACATATCAGCGAAAAAACTACAAACCACCTTTTAATGGGGTTTGTAGTTTTTTGATTACACTTTGCCGGTTCCCAGCTCTTCTCTCACTACTTTTGCGATGCGTTCAACGTATTCAGAAACGGATTCTTGTGTAGGTGCTTCTGCCATGACGCGCAGCAGAGATTCTGTTCCACTCGGACGCACAAGAACGCGGCCATTTCCAGCCATTTCCGCTTCCACTTCTTCGATCACGTTACTGATCGCCGGATTTGACATGACGTTGTGTTTATCCGTAACAGGGATGTTGACCAGCTTCTGAGGATAAGAGGTGACTTCCTCAGCCAGTTCTGATAATTTCTTCCCGGTCTCTTTCATCACATGCAATAGCTGTACACCAGTCAGCAGGCCGTCCCCGGTTGTATGATAGTCCAGGAAGATAACATGTCCGGACTGCTCGCCACCCAGGTTATAGCCGTTTTTAACCATTTCTTCCATAACAAAGCGGTCACCTACTTTAGTTTTCACAGACTGCAGATCATGCGTCTCCAGTGCTTTATAGAAGCCAATATTACTCATGACGGTCGAAACAATGGTATTCTTTTTCAAACGTCCTTCTTCATGCATGAATTTACCACAGATATACATGATCTTATCGCCATCGACGATGTTACCTAATTCATCTACAGCAATCAGACGGTCGCCATCGCCATCGAAAGCAAGACCTACGTCTGCGCCTTTTTCTTTAACAAATTGAGATAGATATTCAGGATGGGTGCTGCCGACTCCTTTATTGATATTCAGTCCGTTAGGCGTATTTCCCGTCACGTCAAACTCAGTATCCAGATCGGCGAATAATCGGTTCAACAGCGGGCTGGCTGCACCGTTTGCGCCGTCAAGAGCCACATGGATTCCAGATAAGTCTCCGGATATCGTCTGTGTCAGGAACTGAATGTATTTTTGAAGACCTTCTTTATACTCTTCGGAGGTGCCTAAGTCATCCGCACTCGGACGAGGCAGTTCATCGGTGTCACCGTCGATATAAGCTTCGATTTCAGCTTCCTGTTCATCAGAAAGCTTAAAGCCGTCTGAACCAAAGAATTTGATGCCATTATCCTGTACAGGGTTATGTGAGGCAGAAATCATGATTCCTGCTGTAGCATCCTGCTGACGCGTCAGAAAAGAAACACCTGGCGTCGTAATGACTCCTAGGCGCAGCACTTCGACACCTACTGATAAAAGACCGGATATCAAAGCATACTCCAGCATTCTGCCGGAAATACGTGTGTCTTTGCCTACCAGAACTCGGGGTCTGTCAGAATCAGAATGCTGTGACAGGACATACCCGCCAAAACGCCCTAATTTAAATGCTAATTCCGGTGTCAGTTCTTTATTGGCTACGCCTCTTACACCATCGGTTCCAAAATATTTTCCCATTGTAAAATAAACTCCTCACATTATAGTTATTCATCTGTTTGATTTGATTCAGTTTCACTATCTGTTTCATCAGTCATCACTCTGTTCACACGAATCAAGACATCTAGTTCTTCAGGTTCTATTTCCGTGATCCCCTCAGGTAAATTGAGTGGTATCGTCCGTATCGTTGATTCAGTTACACCAGAGACATCCACTTCTATCACAAAGTTATTCAACTCTTCTATAGTATCAGATTCTCCAGTAATCGTCACGTTCTCTGGTTCTCCCTGAGCGATTTCTAATGCATATTCATAATCTTCATTAGGTATACCGGTCTCTTCAAGCACGATCGGTAACGTCCTCTGTGTGCCTCGGACAGGTATCGTGACGTCGATCTGCTGAGGTGAAATATTAACGTTCAAAGGATCTCCTGTTTCATCGAGCACCAAGACATTCAGCGTCGTTTCGATGTCCTCAGTGATGCTGCCTCCTTCTGGCATGACGACCACCATGACATCGCTGATTTCTCCCATGGTGGACAAGGCTCCTGAGACAGTGACTGTTTCAGTTGATAATACAGGGTCTTCTGCTCGATAGCCGTCTGCAAGATGTGCAGACTCATTGAACTCGACACTCACTTCATAATCTTCTACTCGTTTTTCCTCGATCTCCAGCATGATTTCTGCCGGCATCACGCTATATTCCAGCTGATTGCTGAGACCATTGACATCCAGCTCGATGGTATGAGTGCCCGGACCTAATTCATCCAGATCAGGGGTTTCTATGGTAAAGTTCTGGGTTGCCAGTGTCTGCGTTAAAATAGCCTGTGGCCCTTCCAGACGTATGGTTGCTGTTTCTGGAATGCCGGAAACAAAGTACGTATCGCGGTCGACATTGATATCGATCGGCAGATTGGTGATGACTTCAGAACTTGTGATACTTGCTCCATCTGTCGGGTTCGTTGACAGATTCCGCGATTCTTGTTCATATGTGACAAATGTAAACAGAACGATGGCGAAGAACAGAGCAATGAGTTTTGAAATCCAAGGATTTTCAACATTCATTTTCATTTCCCCCACACTCCTTTTCTCACAGCTTCAATAAACTGCTGCAAAGGCCCCTGTGTTTCTTTTTCTTTCTCCGTTTCAACGATTTCTTTGTTCAAGTAATCAACGACTTCTTCCTGAGTCATGTCATTGATCAAATTCCCTCTTCTGGAAATACTTATATCACCTGTTTCTTCAGACACGATCAGTGTTATAGCATCGGAAACTTCGGACAGGCCGATCGCAGCCCGATGGCGTGTCCCCAGCTTCTTGGGTATGGCTGGACTTTCTGACAGTGGGAGATAACTTGCCGCTGTTGCTACTTTAAAGTCTTTGATGATAACAGCTCCGTCATGCAAAGGGGTATTCGGTATGAAAATGTTGATCAGCAGTTCAGACGACAAATCTGCATTGATCGGGATACCGGTTTCGATGTATTCATCTAGACCCGTTTCCATTTCAATTGAAATCAAGGCACCAATACGTCGTTTCCCCATATATTGAAGGGCATGGGATAAATGATCCACGACCTGTTCGCTGGGATTTGATTTTCTTTTTCTGCCAAAAACCGATCCCCTGCCGAGATGCTCCAGTCCACGTCGCAGTTCCGGCTGGAAAATGATAATAAGGGCAAGAGCAGACCACTGAATCACAAAATCGACGACGAATTCCGTCGTATTCAGCTGGAACAGAACACTTACAAGTTTCAGCAGTAAGATGACTCCGATGCCTTTTAAAAGTTCTACAGCACGTGTCCCTTTTACTATCCGCATAAGCTGATACATAAAGAAAGCAACGATCAAAATATCTATAATGTTAATTCCTGTTCGCCAGGCCCACAACCGTGACCAGTCGAAAGTTCTCAGAAATTCTATGGGCATTATGCCACCTCCAAAATCTAAACATATACGGTGTAAGTATACCACACAATCAGCCGGCATTAACGATTGATTTCCGACAATTTCATTCTCGTTTTTTCACTTTTCAGCTATACACATACACAAAAAAACTGTGCAGCAGATCGCCGCACAGTTTCTATTATACTGGGCTACTAGGATTCGAACCTAGGAATGACGGGATCAAAACCCGCTGCCTTACCGCTTGGCTATAGCCCATTAAATGGAGGGAGTAGGATTTGAACCTACGAACCCGAAGGAACGGATTTACAGTCCGCTGCGTTTGGCCACTTCGCTATCCCTCCGCAATTAAACAAACAATGCCGGCTAAAGGAATTGAACCCTCGACCCACTGATTACGATTCAGTTGCTCTACCTACTGAGCTAAGCCGGCATTATTACACTCTTCAAATAAAGTGCTATGACCCCTACGGGATTCGAACCCGTGTTACCGCCGTGAAAGGGCGGTGTCTTAACCGCTTGACCAAGGGGCCGGAATATCTTGTACTTTTTAAGCACAAGATATATTCTATAACGAAAAGAATGAATTGTCAATATTATTTAGGAAAAAAAACAATTAATTTTAAAAAAACTCATTTTGAATGGATGTGACCATACTTTTCAGGCTTTCGTTCGAAAAGCTTGCCAACATAGGGACACGACGGTATGATTTTCTTTCCTTCCTTTTCCATTTCTTCGACGACACGATCAACAAGTTTTTCCGCTATCCCATGACCTCTGAGCGACGGATCGACGAATGTATGATTGACATCGACATCTTCGCCTTTTGGAACATAAGTGATTTCCGCAACCAGTTTATCCTCATCTTTTTTGTAGAAACGATTGTCCCCTTTTGTAAATTCCATTGGATTCACTCCTTATGTATTTGATATAAGTTTACCATGTGAACTGGAAATATACACTAATATTTACTATTTATTATTGAAATATTTAAAATGCGAGCCAAAACAGTGCGATCAGCAACGATTTCTTTCCGTTCATCTCTCTGCGATTAAAGATACACTCTGATCCTGAACGGCAGCATATAACGATGAGATAATGCTTCGAATTCGACTTATTTTGAAAATGTGATATGCTTAAAGGGACGAAGTATCTTACTTCATATTTATTCCAAGGAGGAATGATTAAATGAAAATCGGGATTATTTTAGGAAGCATTCGTGAAGGTCGTGTAAATGAAGATGTGGCAAAATGGGTCAAAAACGTAGCAGAAAATTATTCGCAGGAACTTGAATTCGAGCTAGTGGACCTGAAAACCTTTGACCTGCCTGTTTTTGCTGAACCAGCCTCTCCAGCCTATACAGATGATCTTGTTGAAAAAGAAAAGCAGCGTCCCTGGTCAGAGAAGATGAACAGCTTAGACGGCTATATTTTTATCACCCCAGAATACAATCACGGGATGTCCTCAGCCTTAAAAAATGGGCTGGATTTCGTCTACCACGAGTTAAATGACAAGGCAGCCGGTATCGTGAGCTATGGTTCGGCAGGCGGCGTCCGTTCAGCAGAACAGCTGCGGACAGTATTGTCAGAGTTTCAAGTAGCTCATGTCCGTACCCACCCTGCTCTTTCATTATTCTATGACTGGGATGATGAAGGTTTGAATCCGAGCGGAGCCCAAAAAAAGGCTGTGGAAACGATGCTTTATCAGCTGACTTACTGGGCTGAAGCAATGAAATCGGTCAGAGAGAAAAAAGCAGAAAAAGCAGGTGACCCTAAAAAATAATAGATTGACATACCAATATTAACAAAGAAAACATGCGGGGATCCTGATCCCCGCATGTTTTCTTTGCTGATCTCATTTGTCAGCACTATTCTTTATGTGTGCGTGTACGATATTTTGAAGGACAGGTACAACTTCTTCTTCAAACCAGGGATGACGCTTGAGCCAGCCGTGATTCAGTGGTGAAGGATGCACAAGCGGTAGATAGCCGGGTAGATACTGCTCATAATTCTTAACTGTTTCCGTAAGGTTGCGTTCTCTCAGTTTACCTAAATAGTGTTTCTGGGCATAATTGCCGACCAGAATGATCGTCTCGATTTGGGGCATTTCATCAAGGATCATCGGGTGCCATTTTTCAGCAAATCCCTTACGTGGAGGAATATCACCAGACTTTGCTTTGCCCGGATAATAGAAATCCATGGGTAGATGAGCAATGACATGTGTATCATAGAATATTTCTCTTGAAATGCCCAGCCACTCTCTCAGGCGGTCACCGCTCGGGTCATTCCAGAACATTTGAGTCTCTTCCGCTTTCCGTCCCGGCGCCTGACCAATGATAGCTATCTTAGCGTCTCTGGAAGCTTTAAACAAGGGTTCCACACCTCGACCGGTATAGCTTGCATTCATCGGATCCGCCATAATTTCTCTTTTGATTCCATCAATAATTGTCATATTCTGGCTGTTTCCTTTCTATTATGATTTCTTGATACTAGTTTAGCATAGATACTACTGGAAAGAAGTAGAAGACCGTTTTTCTATCGCCTTTTAAAAGTATCTTCTTCCGTCCGCAAACAGACTCTGGCATATTGAGACGGAATAAGGGAACAAAAAGACATATCTTTTCACGAAGATATGTGGTACGATAGATCCACAAAAAATTATTTGGATTGTAACTAGCTCGACTAGGCAAAACCTGAACCAGTAATTGTTTTGACAGTTTCTTTTGTCAGACAATTAGTTGTTCAGGTTTTTCTGTTTGGAGCACTCGTTCGCTGTTTTGAACGAAAGACATGTGGATCATGAAATGTCAAATCAGTCATCCAGAGTGGATTATAATTAGGGGGGGTTTTAAACTGACCATAAAAAGGAGGATAAGTATGCAACCATACTATATTTTTTTAGACGTAGACGGAACATTAGTGACTTACAATAACGAACTGCCAGAGTCAGCCGTCGGAGCAATCAAAGCCGCGCAGGCCAATGGCCATAAAGTCTTCACCGTTACAGGGAGAAGCAAAGCTGAAATGTATGAAGACATCCTGGATATTGGGTTCGACGGATACATTGGCGGTAATGGGAGTTATATCGAAACCGATGAACATGTCATAGCTGACAGAAAACTGTCTGCCAAAGATACTCGAATGATCGTAGACTGGTTGTATGAAAATGGTCTGGAATTCTATCTTGAAGGTAACATCGGACTGTTCGCAAGCGAAAGATTTGAAGTGGAAGCTGAAAGACCTTTGCAGCTATATGCAGCAAAAAAAGGGAAAGAGCAGCCAAATCAGGTCAGAGTAAAAGATGTATTTCCAGAAATGATTTTTGGAGAACAACCGTATCGCAATGATATCAATAAAATCAGCTTTATCCTGAATGCTTATGAGGATTATTTGAAAGCAAAAGATCAATTCAGCAATTTTAAAGTAGGGACTTGGGGAGGAGTGGGCGAAACGGCACTTTTCGGCGATATCTCGTTGAAAAACATTAATAAATCCTCAGCTATACAGCAGCTTTTAAATCATTTTGGTGCATCTAATGAGGCAACGATCGCCTTTGGAGATGCAAAGGTGGACATACCGATGCTTGAACACTGTAGTATCGGCGTTGCAATGGGCAACGGTGGACCAGAAATCAAAAATGCATCCGACTACATCACTGATGATGTCGAACAGGATGGTCTTTACAAAGCATTCAAATATTTTGATTTGATTTAATCTTTTCAAAAAAGAATCCTGCTAATTAAATAGAGAATACAAAAAAACGAGATCAAAGGATCTCGTTTTTTGTATTAAGCCACTTACCGGGCTTGAACCGGTGACCTCATCCTTACCATGGATGCGCTCTACCTGCTGAGCTAAAGCGGCTAATTATTTTCAAAAAAAATAACTCCGCAAGCAGGGCTCGAACCTGCGACATCATGATTAACAGTCATGCGCTCTACCAGCTGAGCTATTGCGGAATAATATAAAGTTATTATATCAAAAAAAGAGCTGCACGGCAACGTCCTGCTTTCACAAAGGGAAACCCTTCACTATCCTCGGCGCTGGGAAGCTTAACGGCTGTGTTCGGAATGGGAACAGGTGGGTCCTTCCCGCCATCGTCACCGCACAGTGACTCTTTTTTGATGTTTGAGAACTCTGTTCTCTCAAAACTAGACAGTTGATTTCACATACACACAACGTTTTTCTACAACACCGCATCTTACCCTTAAGCCACCTTTGGTGGTTAAGTCCTCGACCGATTAGTACTGGTCCGCTCCACATATCACTATGCTTCCACTTCCAGCCTATCTACCTGATCATCTTTCAGGGGTCTTACT
>NZ_FOLT01000003.1 GCF_900112455.1 Alkalibacterium subtropicum
TGAGAATAGAATAAGCTTATTTGATGTGCTCTTAAAACCACAAAAATCATCACGCTAATTTTGCACCCTATCGCTTGACTTTATATAGTTAGTCTTTCAGAAGGTGGAGTGACTTTATTTTTATACTAGGTGTCACGATAGATCATACACCTAGTATAACGAATACAGAAAGCAGTATACAAAAATATGAGCGGGTTCAGTTAAGAAATCTGATCAAGACCAATGTCAGTAAAAAAGGCAATGCTCAACTGAACGTTGCCTTTTCTTATAATATAATAGAATTTAGTACGGCGGTTTATCTGTAAAGGCCAGTTCGTCTTTCACTTTGCCTTCTGTTTCAAACACCACGATCTGATTTAAACCTTCTTTCAATATTGGTGCGGGGACGTAAAGTTTATACTGGGGACCGATCTCCCAGAAACGTCCGAGATTGAAGCCGTTCACAAAGACCACCCCTTTGCCCCACCCAGTCATATCGATGAAAGTATCGGCTTTCTCATCGATTTCCAGTTCAAACAGCGAAAAGCTCGGTGTATTTTCTTTATAAGGTTTTGTGAACTCCACATCTTCGATATTATCAAGCGGCAGCGGGAAATGAGTCCAGCCGCTTCGGTAAGTCCCGTTCACCAAAACACCGTCTGTTATGCCCTTGGACTGCTTCTTGAGCCACGGACCGTAGTTGACACGTCCCATGTTTTCAACGAGGATGTCCATGGTCATATCATTTTCAGTCAACTCGAAGGTCTCTTTCCGGCCAAGTTCCTTGGCGTATTGGGTCAGTTCCAGCGCTCCGTTCAGGAACACTTGAGCACGGTCACTCGTTCCCAGCAGGCGGAAGTCTTCCACTTTCCGTTTCTTGCCGGTGTTTTGACGGTACAGGACATAGCCATAGTCCTGATCCAGTTCTTCCATGGAAAGCGTGTAGGGACTCATTACGCCTTCACTTAAATTATCCAAGTTATCGAATAAAGACGTGCGAGACTTTAACAGTACGTTTCCGAAATCCGTTTTTTTGACAGGTTCCGGTAAGGCCGGCAGTTCTTCTGGAGTGAAGTCTTGGATCACTTCACGAAACGCCTTGTATTTTTCAGTTATGTCTCCCCACTCGGTCAAGGGTGCATCATAATCGTAAGAGGTGATGTCCGGAGAGAATTCTTCATAATAATTGGCTCCATTCATGAAACCGAAGTTCGTCCCGCCATGGTACATGTAGAAGTTGACATGGCCTTTATTTAAAATGTTCCGCAGCTCTTTTGCCTGTTCCTTATAGTCTGTCCGGTTGTATTTCCCATTGCCCCAGGCAGTGAACCAGCCGATCCAGAATTCCATCACCATTAAGGGAGAATCTTTACCAATGAACTGTTCAAGTTCGCCAAAGTGATGCGCGCCGTCCGATCCGAAATTAACGGTCGGATGAGCTTGTTCTGGGAAGGTTCCATTTTCCAGCATATCCAGCCAGGTCCCGTCACTGGTGACCAGCGGGACATCCACACCGTACCTCTTCATCAGCTCGACCAGAACCTTCAGATAGTCCTTGTCATTGTTGTAGCTGCCGTATTCATTCTCCACCTGCATCATGATGATCGGTCCGCCCTTAGTTGCTTGGAGAGGCGCGAGTTCTTTAAATAAAACTTCAAAATACCGGTCGACCATATCTAAATACGGTTCATAAAACGTCCTCAGTTTCATGTCCTTATCTTTCAAAAGCCAGCTAGGCAGACCGCCGAATTCCCACTCGGCACAAATATAAGGGGACGGTCGGACGATGACGAACAGGTCCAGCGACTGAGCTGTCTCGATGAACTTTGCTACATCTTGCATCCCGTCAAAATCGTAGTGTCCTTCTTTCGGTTCATGCACGTTCCACGGGGCATACGTTTCCACCGTATTGCCCCCCATCGCCTTCAGCTTTTTAAGCCGGTCTTCCCAGTATTCAGGGACAACTCTGAAGTAATGAATGGCGCCGGAAATGATCTTGATCGGCTTTCCGTTCCAGTAAAAGTCTTCTCTGATCTCAAACATTTGCCTCTCTCCTTTATTGACGATTTGATTGCCTTACACACCTGAGAGTTTACTCGTGCTGGCCAGATCTCTGTAAAAGCCTCTTCCCAAGCCGTTAGTTGTTGAAGACGGATCGAGCAGTTTGTCTTCTTCCAGTTCTTCGATAACTGACAGTTCGCCATTTAAGTAGGCTTCTAAACGTGAGCTGACTGTCTTCATTCGGGCCACCGCCCCGCCGTACCGGATATCCAGCACTTCCCATCCGAAAGGTTTGTTGTAAGTCGTCCAGGCCTTTTGATGAGCCAGGCGAAGCTCCTCCAGGTCTTCAGTCAATTCTGCAGCGATACCTGCTAGTCTACTCAATGCTTTCCTGTCTTTCTTATCATAGGCCGCTTTCATCCGAACGCCAAATTCAGCTTTCTTGGACAGGACAAAAGCCAGTCGCGTGTATAAGGCAAACAGCTCTCTAAAGGATTTCTTCTCGTTAGTGATCTGCCTCAGCTGTTCAGCCAAGTCTTTATAGTAGGTATTTAAGTCATGTCCCTCAATTACTTTATCAAAACGGCCCAGAAGCGGATCCTGCCATAAAAGCACCTTGGAACCCGCCGATGTTTCCAGATTATTCAACTCTACCCCCGGCGTCTCATCCAGACGGTTCAACAGATAAAAGATATCGAAGGGCATCCCGAAGTTATTTTCAAAAACGACAGCCAGCTCTTCAAAATCGACTGTTTCCCTGTAACACAAATCCGCAAAATATTGAAGTCCAGGCAAGGCAGCAATGGCTGGAGTTTCTGCACCATCGTCTCCCCACATCGTCGCGAAGACTTCTCTGATATCAAGCTCTTTACATATCGGTAAAGCCGCTTTCGTCGTTTCCAGTGACTTGCCGTAGTTCGGTGCGATACCGTTCCAGGTCCAGACACCTCCGGCAAAAATCACTTTCTGTTTCATTTCGATATGTTTCATTAAGAAGTGTTTGTACGCTTCGGGCTCGTCATGATAATAATCCCAGAAGACCATGTCCACCTCGGGGATCTCTTTGATGATTTCTTCTGGGACCTCTGCATCCTGATCATAGTAATCCCCCGTTTTGGAACCTGCCCGGTAATACATGTCACTCCACATCATCGCTTCCAGACCCAGTTTCTCTGTAATCCCAACGACTTTCTGGACATGCTCATTCATTATGTCGAAGGTATCTCTATTTCCGTTTTTCTGTCTATAACGCCCCGTCCCGACACCAAAGGCTTCATCCATACCAATATGTATCCGTTTGGAGCGAAAAGGCGCTGTGGCATTCGTTATAAGTTTCTCAATAAAAGCATAGGTTTCAGGTTCACCGACCAGAAGGACATCCGAAGTGTCCTGGATATCTGCATGGGTGCCGTACTGCAGGACCTGATACAAATGGCCGAGTATCTGAATGCACGGAATCATCTCGATGCCAAGGTCATCAGCGTAGTCGTCGAGTGCGTTAAGCTCCTCTTTGGAATACCTTCCGCGGAGATACCCGAAATAAGGAAAGCCTGCCACCTCGTAAGTATCTTCTGAATAAAGCATGGCCTGATTGAATCCCATTTTCGCCATATGCCGAAGGAGTTCTTTCGCTCCGTCAAGATGCAGCACGGCGTTACGAGAAACATCGATCATGGTTCCGACCTTATTGAAGGAGATGGTCTCTTCTTTATAAAAAGATGTTTCTTTTTCATAGAACGCCAGCCAGCGACTGAGCTGACGGAAGAAGGAGTTGCGGGTCGTATACCGAATCGTTCCTTCGCTGCCATCAAACCCGGTAGCTAAAGCGGCAGAACTTGGATCGTGTTGAAGTTGAATGACGACACCGTCCGAACTTATCTCGAATCCAAATTCGTCTTTAAAATAGTCAATTCCTTTTTCCAGACCTTCTATCTCTCCCTTAAAATGTAATTGAAGCATATTCTGACCTCCAATTCTTTACTGTCTACCTTCTCACCTTCTATCTAGCAATGAGACGGTAAGCGATCCGTTTAGCTTACTCACTCATCAGCTGCTTACTCCACGAGTTAACAGGCCATTCGTTTTGCTTACCAACCCGCACGGTACTCTATTAATGAGATAGTAAGCAATCAGTATTGCGTACATACTTAACCCATTTTCTTCTACTGAGTTGGTAGTCAATCAGGCTTTCCCTACTATCTCAAGGCTGCATAATATATTCAGTTAGTACGCGCTGTAAGTTGCTTACACACCCATGTTAGAAATCCCAATGAGTTGGTATGGAACTCGCTAACCTTATACACGGCATAGCAGAAAACACCCAAAAAGGATAAGCACATCTTTTCGGGTGTCTCTTCTCTATACTAACGTATTAAAAAACTTATTTGATCGAGCCGACCATGCCCTGAACGAAGTACTTCTGAAGGACAAAGAAGATGACGGCGGTCGGGATCGTCGTGATGAAGATGGCGATCATGACAGAGCCGTAGTCGATCGTGTAACCGGAACCCATAGCCGAAATGACCAAAGGAACCGTATAGTTGCTTGGTGACTGCAAAACGATCAGCGGCCACAGGTAGTTGTTCCAGGAGTTCATGAAGGTTACGATCCCAGCCGCGGCATAGGTCGTTTTCATCGTTGGAATGAAGATTTTGACGAAGATGCCGAGTTCGGACAAGCCGTCGATACGTCCCGCTTCGATCAGTTCTTTCGGGAACATCTTGGTGTTCTGTCTGAAGAAGAAAACCAAAAAGGCTGTCGAGACATAAGGCAGGACGACACCGAACAGCGTGTCGATCCCCAAAGCCGGTACGATGCCGGAAATGGTCCCGAACAGTCGGAACAGAGGAACCATTAGTGCGGCAAACGGGATCATCATGGAAAGTAGAATGATGTTATAAACGACTTCTTTTCCGCGGCTTGGATGGACTTCAAAGCCGTACCCTGCCAGAGACGACACAAAGATCGAAATGATCGTCTGGCCGACAGAGACCAGAGCCGAGTTCCAGATCGACAGGCCGATCGGAGTCGTTTCGATCATCGTACGGAAGTTTTCGATAAGATGACTTCCCGGCAGCAGATCCCCTCTAGTGATGTCGATGGAAGGGTTGGTGATGCTGACGATCAGGAAATAGAACGGGAAAAAGAAGATGAAAGAGACAAGTATGAGAAAGACATAGGTGGCAATACGTTTCATGCGTTTTTCGTTTTTCATTTTCTTTCCCTCCCGACTCTAAACTGAATGGCTGACAGGATCAGTACAAAGACGACAATACTGTACGAGACCGCCGCTGCATAGCCGAAATTCGGCGTATATTCGAACGACAAGTTATAAATATACTGCGAAATAGTCGTCGTGGCATTCCCGGGACCTCCACCGGTCAAGTTCATCGGTTCATCGAACAACTGCAAAGTCCCGATAGTTGAGGTGATGGACGTAAACAGGATGACCGGACGCAGCATCGGAATCGTGATCCGAAAGAACTGCTGCACGGCACTCGCCCCGTCGATACGGGCGGCTTCATAAATTCCCGGATCGATATTCTGTAAAGCGGATAAGTAAAAGATCATATTGTATCCGGTCCAGCGCCAGGTGATCGCGATGATGATCAGCACTTTCGCCCAGAAAGGATCACCCAGCCAGAATATCGGTGCATCGATGAGGTTCATGAACATCAAGGCCTGGTTGACGACCCCGTCATTGGAAAATAAGTACCTGAAAATCAGTGAGTAGGCAACCAGCGACGTGATGGCCGGCAGGAACACCAGTGTTCTGAATATCCCTTTGAAATGCAGGGTCTTCTGATTCAAAAGCACTGAGAAAAATAAAGCCAGAATGATCATCAGTGGAATCTGGAAGATAAAGAAGATGAAGGTATTCGTGACGGCCGTAATGAAGGCCTGGTCGTTGAACAGACGTCTGTAGTTATCCAGTCCGGTAAAGTCCAGATTGACCCCGGTCCCCGTGTGGAGTGAGATCCAGAAGGCCTGGATCATCGGATAAAAGTAAAACGTGATAATAAACAGCGTGGGAATCAGGACAAAGGTCCAGCTCATCCAGATGCGGTTGCGTTCTAATTTCCCTTTTTTAGTCTTTTTTATCTCCTCAGTCATTTCAGTCAACGTAACTCCCCCTTTTATACTGATATTAAAGACTCTCCCAAGATATAGCTTGAAAGAGTCTTTAACAGTCTAACTAAATATTACATGTTTGACTCTGCCTGTTCCTGGGCATTCTGGAGGACCTCGTCCAAGTCAGCTCCATTCAAGTAATCCTGAAGGGCCACAGCCAGGATATCCTGGATTTCGTAAGTTCTTTGACCGAATTCGACTTCAGGGATCTCCTGTGTCCATTCGGATAAGTCTTGGAATATCTGCTGGCCACCATAGAATTCACTTTCTTGTTCATATGCTTCACCTTCCATTGCCGGCTCATAAGCCCCTAAAGCATTGATTTCTGTGACCAGTTCCTGGTAGAACTCGACGTCTGAACCGAATGTTGCAGCCAAAAATTCTGCTGCAGCTTCCTGTCCTTCGCCCTGCAGGACATAAATGGATGATCCGCCTAAGTTGGAGGCGTTGACTGAGCCTTCCATATCCTGACGTGGGATCGGTGCAATACCCCAGTTGCCCGACTGGTCTTCAGCCTGCATGATGGAAGCGGAGATCCAGTTACCTGTAGGCACGGTTACGACATCGCCGTTATTGAATGTCTGGATAAACTGATCCCATTCATTATGGACATTCATGATGTCCGCCTCGACCATTTCTTTGTAGTCTTCAAAGGCCATTTTGAGTGCTTCGTTATCAGCTATATACGGTGTCGTACCGTCGTCTTCTGTCCACCACACGCCCGATGACTGAAGCATGATACGCATGAGTCCTAAATCGCCGTGATCATTCGTGATCCACTTGATGCCTGTCTGATCATAGACATCTTTACCGATTTCAATGTACTCGTCCCACGTGATGTCTTCCAGATCCTCAAGACTATACCCTGCTTCTTCCAGATAATCCGTACGGGCATACAGGCCAGTCACCCCTGTATCAAAAGGCACATTATAGACGTTGCCATCCACCGTACCTGCCGCTACTTTATAGTCGGCAAATTCATCGGTGTTGTAATAGTCGCCTAATGGATAGAACGCATCGTCATAAGAGTTCAGGAAACTTGGTGCACGGTAGTCTTCAATAAAGACGATCTGCGGCAATCCTGTATCGACACCGGAACTCAAGCTGGTGTTCAGACGCTGCACAACATCTTCCTGTGAGTTCTCAACGATATTGAGTGAGAAATCCGGGTTCTCTTCCTGATAACGTTCTTCAGCCATCTCCAAAGCCCTAACGTTGAAGTTAGGATCCCATGTCCAGACGGTCAGTTCGTTCATGTCCCCACTGGTTTCCTCAGTGGTTTCTTCCCCTGTATCACCTGTATCTCCCGTTTCGTCGTCTCCGTTACCACAAGCTGCGAGTAATAATACGGCTGAAGCACTTAAAAATAAATGTTTTTTGCTGAACATTGTAAAACCCTCCATTTTTATTTTTATTTGACTGCTTATCTTGTGTATGGTTCCAGACTTATATGATACTGATAACTCTCATTAGCCAACTTATACTTATCTAACACCCCCGGTCCGCAACTCGAAGACCCGATGCCGTTCAGTTTATAATCGACATTCAATTCCATCGTGTCTTCTTTAACAAGCTCATAGATGTGTTTCGCTTCATCCAGTGTTTCCGTGCTGCATTCCCTCAGACTGAAGTTCAAATCGTTCCCTTTTACAAGGAAGCCCGTTCCGTCACTGTGTGTGAAGCTTACCCAGTCGACATCGCTGCGGTTTCCATTTTCCTGAGGCATAATGTAAGGTGTTCCCAGTTCGTCACTCTTCAGTGTCCAGACATCTTTCCTGGTGGCGAACTGAATATCCGGATAAGATTCTCCCGGACCATTGCCGTACCATGTCACCTGGTCGAGCCATTTTGAGATGGCCATCTTCAGGCCGATCTTCGGTAAAGTCAGCGGGCCGTTCCCGAATTTGTCGCCTTTGACGTCTATCGTGATGACACCGTTCGGTCTGACCGTATACGTGACGGTCGAGCGAAAGCCCCAGCTGAGGACCGGTGGAGCCAGTGTGCTCTTAACCTTAATGACGAAATCGTCTCCGTCCAGATCGACCGACACCGCTTCGATACGCTCCTGGAAGTGATCCACACCGTACTGCTTCCAAGCCTCTTTATTAGGACGCGTATTGAAATCGTCGTGTCCGATACTGTCGTTATCAGTCATGGCCCGCCAGAAGTTGTTCGCCGGTCCCTCTTCTATAAGAAGGTCCCCATTGACCCTATACGTTCTGATTTTTCCTTCAAAGGTATCAAAGATCAGTTCGAACTGACCGTTTTTCAGAAGGAGCAAGTCGCCGTCTTCCATGACTGTGATCGGTTCATCTGTTGTGTGTCGTGTTGGATAGGTCACTCCGCTGCCGATCATAAACTGATGCCAGGCTACGAGATGACCTGAATCACTCCAGCGCTCAGTGTTTTTCGTGTGGCATTCGATCAGAAGCTGGGATTCTTTCGTGACAGCTGACATGTCAAGCGGCAAGTCGAACGTTTCGGATTTTTGAGCTTTGATGCCGGAGACATCCATTTCGCCCTGATCCAAAATCCTGCCATTCTGTTTCAGCACCCAGCTGGCTCTCAACTTGCTTAAATCGATAAAGTCATAGCGGTTGGTAATCGTGAGCTGATTGCCTTCCAGCTCTGCTTTCACCGGCTGGATCGCCCGCTTGTAGTCTAAGAGAGCCGGTGAGGGAGTGCGGTCAGGAAAAATCAGCCCGTCGATGACGAAATTGCCGTCATGCGGATGTTCCCCGAAGTCGCCGCCGTAAGCATAGAACAGGTCGCCGTCTTCATTGACCGCTTTGATGCCATGATCGATCCATTCCCAGACAAAGCCTCCCTGAAGACGCGGATATTTGTTGAACAAGTCGGTATATTCCTTGAAGCCGCCGGGTCCATTCCCCATCGCATGCGCAAATTCACATAAGACATGCGGCTGATCCAGATGAGTCTGTTTACCCAGTTTTTCCAGGCGACCGACATCTGTGTACATCGTTGAGAAGAAGTCGGCACTCTGATTCAGTGTTTTGGGTTCATAATTTGATTCGTCCAAAATACGGATCGTTTCACCTTCATAATGGAGCAGACGAGTCTCGTCCCGACCTCGTGCCCACTCAGCCATCGCCAGATGATTCTGACCGAAACCTGACTCGTTACCGAGAGACCAGATGATGACGGCCGGATGGTTCTTGTCCCGTTCCACCATACGTCTGATGCGGTCGATGTAATTCTTCTCCCAGTCCTTATTGTCACTCAGCTGGTCCAGATCGTTGATCAAGGTAAAGCCGTGCGTTTCCAGGTCCGTTTCATCGATCACGTAAAAACCGTACTCATCGCACAAATCGTAAAAACGCGGATCACTTGGATAGTGTGACGTCCGGATCGCATTGATGTTGTGCTGCTTCATCAGTTTCAGATCCTGTTCCATCACATCGATGGGAACAGCCCGTCCGTGTTCCGGATGAAATTCGTGCCGGTTCACACCTTTAAATAAAATACGCTTACCGTTCACCTTGATCAGACCGTCTTTGAGTTCCACTTGTCTAAAGCCGGCTCGCTGCGGCACGATTTCTAAAACGCTTCCATTATCTTCTATAGTAAACAGGAGATGATAAAGCGTCGGGTCTTCTGCCGACCATTTTTCCGGTGCCTCAACCTTTTTTGAAAAACTGACTGTCTCTTGATCGATCGATAGGGTCTCTTCAAAGACCTTGTTGTGTTTTTTATCCAAGAGTTCGATCTTCACATCTTTGCCGACTGTTTCTTCCGTCACATCCAGTGACAGATTCAGTTCGGCATCTTTATATTCGCCTTCAAAGGTCGTTTTAACGAAGAAGTCCTTGATCCCGGCAGGCTCTTTCGACAGGATATACACATCTCTGAATATGCCTGACAGCCACCACATGTCCTGATCTTCCAGATAACTTTGTGCTGACCACTTGTACACTTTGACGGCCAGAGTGTTGTGTCCTTTAATCAATAGATCCGAAACATCGAACTCTGCCGCGACACGGCTGCCGGTCGAGTAACCGATGTATTCACCGTTCAGCCAGAGATCGAAGGCATTGTCTACCCCTTCGAACCGGATGACTGACCGTTCTTTCACTTCGCTTAAGTAAAATATTTTCCGGTAGGCGCCCGTCGGATTTTCTGACGGAATGTGCGGTGGATCGACCGGAAACGGGTACTGCACGTTTGTATAATGAGGTTTACCATAGCCTTTCATTTCCCAGTGGGACGGAACATGAAGCGATTCCCACGCTGAATCATTGAAATCATTCCTGAAAAAATCCTCGTCTACGTCATTGGGATGCCTGCCGTAATGAAACTTCCAGGCGCCGTTCAGTAAGGTAAAACCGCTGGATCGTGACCGGTCATAGGTAAGTGCTGTCTCCTTATCTCTGTATGAAAAGAAGTACGCATGTTCAGGCTGACGGTTCACTTCCAGAATATCGTGTTTCAAATAATTCGTAGAGACGATGATGACCACCTTCCTTCAATAATTGTATCCAGAAACCTTTTTGTAACCCCTTTCTTATATTGTTGTAACAATCATATAAAAAAATGCCAAACATTGCAAGCGTTTACCTAATATTTTAGTAAAATTAGTAAAGATATTTAACTTTACTTTTTTAAACGTTTATTTAAAGAGAAAGAGCCGCATCGATGTGGTCGGAAAGATCCACTCGTGCGGCTCCAGCTATATTCATGATGTGTGTGCAACTATCTGGTTTCCGCTAACTGTTCAAAAATTTTCAGTCCATTTTTATGAATTGTGAATGCTTTTGTTTCCAAGTCAGCTTTAAGAATAGCAGTTGAAGCACCTTCTTTGTCAGTTCGCTCGATGATGATTTGTGATTCTGAAGGAGTATCGATCATGATCGTACCCTCAAGATCAAATGCTTGAGACGTGTTTCTAAACTCTAAGATTTTAAGCAGATTGGCTACGACCGGCTTGCTGACATCCTCTTTTATTTCTTCTACTGAGTAGTAGTGACGATTGATATTACGTCCTTCTTTAGTTTCCTCAAGCAGTTTGATATCATTCTTTCCTGCCAACAGACCAACATAGTAAATCTGCGGTATACCTGGAGCAAAGACCTGAATCGCTCTTGCTAACAGGTAGCTCAAGTCATTGTCGCCCAATGCACTATAGTAGGTGGTGTTGATCTGATAAATATCCAGATTATTGTAGCTTTAAGAGGAATAGATCCTTTTGACATTAGCACCGACCTTATAGAGTTCTTCTGACGTGAAATCGAGTTCGTCATCCAGCAATATATCTTTAGCATCGACGACCCCTATGCCGTCGTGAGTATCGAGAGTCGTAAACTGTTTCATCGGACTTTTCTTCAGCCAGTCAGCCAGACGATTGGTTTTTCCGCTGTATAAAGAGTACAAGGTCACCATTGGCAAAGCAAAATCATAAATGAAGTAATCATGGCTGGCGATTTTCATTTGTATCGAGTAATGTTCGTGGATTTCAGGCAGTAATTCGATCTCATACTTCGCAGCTTCCTGCCTGACATCTTCAAGCAGTTCCCAGATGTCCGGTTCGATAAAGAAACAATTAGTGTCCAGTTTTTTGATCGCATAAGCAAAGGCATCCAGCCGGATCAAGTCGCAGCCATGACTAGCCATGTCTTTTATCGTTTCCCGGATAAACTGTTTCGTCACATCTTTGGTAACGTCAAGATCGATCTGTTCTTCTCCGAATGTATTCCACACCTCTTCTATTTTTCCGTCAGCGAATGCAACTTCCTGGAAGGGTGCTTTGTCTTTGCGTTTGTATATTAAATCGATATCCTTTTTATTTGGTCGTTCATCCGGAAAGAATTCTCGGATACGGATGAACATTTCTTTGTAGTCTGACTCATTGTGCTTTTCTTTAAAATCCTTGAAGAATTTAGATTCTCTGGAAATGTGATTGATCATGAAATCGAACATCAGGTAATATTTTTCGCCTAACTCTTCGATGTCTTCCCATGTCCCAAAGGATTGATCGACTTGCGTGTAGTCGCTTGGCGCAAAGCCGCGGTCCCCCGTTGAAGGAAAAAATGGCAGGAGATGGACACCACCTATGGCATCATTGAAATATTTATCTAGTACCTCTTTTAATTCATTCAGATCTTTACCTAAGCTATCTGCATAAGTAATCAGCATTGCTTTATTATCTATCATTCAATTTCCTCCTCTAATTATTTCATTCGCCCCACGTTTATAAATCAGTGATGGTCATCCCCTTGTCGTAATTGAGTTATAGCAGTTTTTCACGAATAATTGGGACGAGCGCCCTGTGAACAGAGATAAAATCACAGTCCTGACGTCAACGACTGGGCCGTACCTCAGCAAAGATGTCAATAGCCCTGGGATCAAAGTACCGTTCAACATCATTTTGTATCTTATTACTTGATTACGTTCTCACTTCCAGTCTAAATGTTACAAGCTCATTTCCTGAATTTTAGATCAGTCAAAAGGTGGTCATAAGAACACGCTTCTAGTGACCACCTTTTGACGTATATATTTTAATTGGTTATGACTTTAGAAAGTTTGATGATTTCACTTCTGAAATCGCCGAGCGGCATCGGTTCACCGTGACCATCCACTGAAGCTAGAGGGTCTATATAGATCCCTTTATTCATCAGCTCATCACCGTAGTAATGCACATCTGAGTCATTTACCTGATACAGTGTTTCAGGATCCAGCCCTTTGAATTTCACTCGTTCAGATAAGGTATTGGCGCGGTCTAGGATTTTGTAATAGTACATTAAGGCTTCGTCCCGTTCTTTACTTACGATCATCCAGGATGTTCGGTCTTTTTCATCAAAGGGACTGTAAATGCGGTAGAATGTGCCATATTGTACCAATTTCCGGTGTTCTTTATAAAAACTAATTTGATCTTTGACTTCAGCTTTTTCTTCATCAGTCATCTGGGTGACATCGAGTTCATAGCCTAAGTTTCCAGCCATCGCTACATCGCCGCGCATTTTCAGAGACGTGATGCGATTGACTTGATGATTGGGAACAGCTGAAACGTGTGACCCCATCGAACTGATCGGCATCGTCATGCTAGTTCCGGTCTGAATTTCAAGCCTGGAGACAGCATCCGTGTTATCTGAGGTCCATGTCTGTGGCATATAATGCAGCATACCCGGGTCGTATCTGCCCCCGCCGCCTGAACAGCTTTCCCAAAGGATAGCGGGGTAAGACGTGATCAAGTCTTCTAATACCTCATAAAGGCCCAGCATGAAGCGATGACTCACTTCTCCGTCTCTAATGGAACTGTCCTGCGAACCGATCTCGCTCATGTTTCGGTTGTAGTCCCATTTAATATAGTCGATCGGGACTTCATCTAAAATCTTTTTCATCTGATTCAGAACATGTCTGCGTGCGTCTTTTTGACTGAAGTCAAGGACGAACTGATCTCTGCCGCGAGAAGGAGAGCTTGCTTTCGCCTTAAGTACCCACTCCGGATGTTCGCGGTAAAGGTCACTATCTTCAGATATCATTTCCGGTTCAAACCATAGCCCGAACTTGAGCCCCTTGCTTTTGATTTTTTCCGCCAGTGCTTTCAAGCCGTTCGGCAGTTTTTCTTGATATACAAACCAGTCACCTAAGGATGAAAAGTCATTATCTCTTTTACCGAACCAGCCGTCGTCTAAGACGAAAAGCTCGATGCCCAGCTTAGCTGCCTCATCAGCCATACTTAAGATTTTCTTTTCTGTAAAGTCGAAGTACGTCCCTTCCCAGTTGTTGATCAGTACCGGACGCTCTCTATACTGGTGTTCACCACGGATCAGGTGATGCTGATAGAGTGAATGAAGATCTTGAGACATTTTATTCAGACCCTGGTCACTATATACCATGACAACTTCTGGTGTATGGAAGGACTCCCCCTGGTCAAGTCTCCATGAAAAATGCTCTGGACTGATCCCCATTTGAAGTCTGGTTTTTCGGTACTCATCGACTTCGACATTTGCCACGAATTCTCCGGAGTAAACGAAATGCATGCCATAGACGTCACCGCTATGTTCAGTGGTATACGGCTCAGTCAGTGCCATAAACGGCTGATACGTATGACTGGTCGTCCCTCTTTTAGAGTCCAGTTTATGAATGCCTCGTGAAATGCCATGTCTTTCGATTTCACGTTCTCTCCCCCAAGCTCCGGGAAGCTGAACTAAATCGAAATGCGCATGATCAAAATCTACGGATGCACTTAATAGTTTTTCTATATCTATAGTTAGGTTGCTGTTATTGATTATTTCTGTTGACCGTGTGATCACAGGATAGTCTTTGAATATTGTATAAAAAAGATTTACCTCGATTTTTTTGGTCTGCTCGATGAGCGAGATTTTTAACGTTTCAGCTTCCCCATCTTTACTCACATATGTGTTTGGCAATCCATTTATCGCCGGCTTGCCTTTAATGATTTCATGAGAATCGTATACTAAATGAGTACTGAAAGACCCGTCTTCATAACGAAGATTCAAGGCTGATTCCCTGAAGTCACCGTTATTATCCCCCGGGAATTCCTGCGGCAGTGTCGTTAAAGAGAATTTTCTACCTTTGATGCTGTTCGGGTTAACACTGAAAGAACGATCAGCATAACGGTAGTCCGCTGCAGAATGGTTATCCGACACGGCTTTTCCCCAATAGTTGTGCGTGAGATACTTTCCTTCTGCCACTGAAAACTGGTAGCTTATGAAGTCGTTCCTTAAATGGAAACTTTGGGTCTTTTCGTTATAAAAAATTTTCATTATTTCCCTCCTGTTGTTGCGATACCTTGAATAAAGCGTTTCTGGAAAATTACATATAAAATCACCATTGGGATGATCGCCAGCACTGAACCGGCCATCAATTCAGGATAATTTGTTGCATATTGCCCCTGCAAGCTTGCCAATCCAGCAGATAAAGTCATTTTGTTCTGAGACATATTAACGATCAGTGGCCACATCAAATCTTTATACGCAAAGAGTGCTGTAAATATTGCCAGAGAAACTAAACCAGATTTAGCCAACGGTAGATAAATCCTATAAAATATTTGCCAGATATTTGCGCCGTCAATAGTCGCGGCTTCCATCAGCTCATCAGGTAGCTTCATGAAGAACTGGCGAAGTAAAAATGTACCAAAAGCCGAAACCAGACCTGGAATAACCAAAGCCGGTACTGTGTTCAGCAGTCCGAGATTTTGAACCAGTAAATACTGCGGTGTCAAAAAGATCTGTGGTGGAATCATCATTTGTGTCAGTACGATCATGAAAAAGACGTTTTTGCCGGGGAACTCTAACTTCGCTACGGCAAAAGTAGCCATGGCACTAAATAGGGTCGACGTCAATATCCTGAAGAATATCATAAGCCCAGTATTGATAAAGAAACTGATAAACGGCAGAGCATCCCAAACCGTTGAATAATTTTCCCACCTGAAACTATCTGGAAGTATCTGTGGAGGGATCATCGTCGATTCTGCTACTGTTTTTCCGGAAGTTAAAATCATCCAGACAAAGGGAAGGATCATGGCTACAGCGCCGATGATCAAAATCACATGGATAATCGTCTTCGTTTTAGTATTTAGCTTTTTATGCATGTTTCGTTCCTCCTAATCATAGTTGACCCATTTTTTCTGACCCAGAAGCTGAATAACTGTAATAATCATGATGATTAGAACTAGAACAATGATTATAGCTGATCCATAACCTTTATCATTCAGTACGTACGATTCATGGAAAAACACATATACAAGTGACTGAACTGAAGAAAGAGATGGGTTTGTCACATCAAACATAACAAATATGACATCAAAAACTTGTAAGGCAGAAATAATACTTGTGACTAATACAAAAAATAACTGAGGAGTCAAAAGTGGTAAGGTGATTTGAAAAAATTGTCTTAGTTTACTGGCCCCATCCATAGTCGCTGCTTCATAATAATCTTTGGAAATCTCTTGCAGACCAGCCAGCAGTAAAATCATGTTATAACCCACACTAGACCAGACACCTACTATTATTACTGCCCATAGTACAAGGCTAGGGTCTGATAACCACTGAATATCCGCATTGAATCCTAAGCTCTCTATCATCAAATTTATCAGACCGTATTGGGAGTTGAACAGCCATCTCCATACCATCGCAACGGCTGCTGGGGCAGCTATCATTGGCAGAAAATATAACGTTCGATATACACTCAATCCTTTAATTTTAGTATTTAGTAATACTGCTGCCAAAGTAGAAAGCACGACTGTAACGGGTACTTGTATTCCAGCGTAGAGTAACGTATTACTGAGAGACTGCCAAAAATCAGCGTCGTTGAACATTTTAATGTAATTTTCTAAACCAATGAAAGTCGATTGACCAAATGTACTGACGCTGTGAAAACTTAAATACACAGTCTGAATAACAGGGAAAATATTTAACACCAGTAAACCTATAAGAGTGGGTGCTATCAATATCCATCCCCAAAACATCATATTTTTTTTCTTGTTTAGCTTAGCTTTTTTTGTCGTTAAAGTGTTTACTTGTGGGTTGTGAGCTTCCATAATTTACCTCCTATGTGAACACGGGCCTGGACAAATGTCTCAGGCCCGGAACAGTATAAGCTATTAACCAGTTGATTTTTAAATTAATTTTCGCTTTCCAAAACTTCTTCGACACCCGTAATGATGGTTTCAGAGACTTCTTCAACCGTGGCCTCTCCTTCAAATACAGGAATGAGGGCTTGATTTTCTACATCTTCCCAGCGGGCTGTGTATTTGGAATACGGTTTGATCACTGCATATTCCATTTGATCTAGATAAGCCTGGATATTAAATTGTGGATAAGCTTCAAGGAATGATGTGTCTGTTCCACTCAGCGCAGGAATCGCGCTTCCGTATTCACCTTGAATGATCATAGCTTCTTCAGAAGATAAAAATTCTAAAAATTGACGTGCCTCTTCTGGATAGTCTGTAAATGCTGATATTGAATTAGCCAATCCATTATAAATCACAGCTTCTTCAGTGCCAGCTGGCATTGGAGCGACATCAACATTTTCATTGGTATATTCATTTTCAGCCAGTTGCGAAATCATCCATGAACCGAAGAACCCCATTGCTGCACGTCCAGATTGGAAAAATGATAAATTAGAGTTATCTGCAAATTGACCTACTGTAGGGGATACGCCATGCTCAACACTTAAGTCAGCATACCACTGAACAGCTTCTACAGTCTCATCTTCCCGAAATCCAGAGGTTGTTTTGTCTTCAGATATAACATAGCCTCCATTTTGGTGAATAAAGTTATGGTATCCTTCTTCTCTGTTTAGAGGTGCTAGAACACCGTACACATCGTTTTCTACGTCAGTAAGGATCTCTGCATTTTCCAGAAGATCATCCCACGTCCAGTCTTCATCCGGATAGTCTAACCCCGCTTCGTCGAATAGTGTTTTGTTATACCATAAACCAATATTCCCGTAGTCTTTTGGAACACCTAATAATTCATCGTTCTCCGTTGTATAAAGTTCGACTAGCTCTTCAGGAAAATCTGCCATATTTAGTGTCTCACTTTCGTCTGCCAAATCAGTGACGTCCATGAGTATTTGACCTTCCGAATAATTGGCAAATTCGTTGGAGTGCATCCAGAAGAGATCTGGTAAACTTTCTCCCTGTGCACCTGATTCGAGTTTGGTCCAGTACTGATCCCAAGGTGTCACTTCAACATTTACCTGAATAGTAGGATTCTCTTCTTCAAAAGCGTCCGCAATTGCATTCATGCCTTCTGCCTGGCCCTGATCCCATATACTATATGTGAGTGTAACATCTTCATTGGCAGAACTATCAGAACTACATCCTGTTAAAATAAGAGCGGTTCCCAAGCCGATTGTTAAAGATAATTTTTTCCAGTTACTTTTCATGATTATTACCCCTTTTATTTTCTTTTAGTAAAAAATCCACTTGTGTAAAGGCTTTGTAAACGTTTTACTATGATGTAATCTTATCAGAGAAATCTGAATAATAATAATCTTGAGAATAGCGAAAACATACCTTTTTTTAGTTTTAGTAAATGTTTACTATCTGTCTTTATAATGTTCTCGCTTCTTTCTATACTCGCGAGGGGTCATTTTCATCTTGTTTTTAAAGATTCGTGTATAACTCAAAGGATTTATATAGCCAACACTTTCACTGATATCCTGGATCGATTCCTGCGTCGTGTCCAAGAGCTCTCTTCCTTTTTGGATCCTGTAATCGATCAGATAGTCATTCATGGTCCTGCCGGTCGTCCTTTTAAACACTTGAGAAAGATATGAGGCATTAAGAGCAAGTTCATCACTCACTTGCTTTATCGAAAAATCTGTATCCTTGTAATTATCCTGAATCAGTTGAATAGCCTGGTTCGTGTAGGCGACGTCTTTGTTGATAATGTCAGGGCGTGTTTCGCTGTCATACAGTTCTTGTTCGATCGACAAATGAGCCAACAGTGAGTAAAAATAACTTTGCAAGGTGATCAGTGAAACATTATCCGTATTCGGGGTTTGGATTATTTTCTTCATAAGATTGATCGTTTCTTTCCTGTCGTGGGTTTTCCCTACCGGTGTCTGACGGGTGATCCCTACACTTTTAAGCAAAGATTCAACCTTGCCTCCTTCAAAACCAATCCAGTAATACTTCCATGGATCCTGTTCATCCGCTTTATAGTAGTTGGTCTCATTAGGATAGATCATAAAAAACTGACCGGCTTTTAGGTTGTATTTGACCTCCTTAGATATGAAGGTGCCCTCCCCTTCTTCAATGATATGGATGAGATAATATTCCCTGCGTGCAGGTCCATAGTGATGCCCCGGTACGCATGACTCGTAACCTTTAGTCAAGTAATAAACATCTTCAAACAGGGAGTTCCTCTGGAAATAATCTTCTTTCATGATAATACTCCTCTCCTTATAGCTTTTCCTTTTGATTATACCTTAAGAGAACCTTTGCTTTTAGGTTAATTCAATTTTCTTAAATAATAAGTGCCATCAGCTTGACGCTCTAATCGAATATCTAAAGAAGCAAAAGTCACATGATTTTCTGCTTTATTTATAAGGCAGTTTGTCAGTAAATGCAAGTTCTTCCTTTACTTCTCCTTCTATTTCATTGGCCAAGATCTGGTTGATTCTGTCTCCCAAGAGCCGTGCGGATACATAGTGTTTGTCCTGAGGTCCGATTTCCAAAAGTTACCAAGGTTGAAGCCATTCTCAAATGCTGCTCCTTTGCCTGAGCCTGTCATCAGGTAGTCTCTTCCTCATTATCCTCGTCTTAAATACGTTCGATCGGTTTATCATTCTCAAAAACTTTTACTTTAAAATCCACATCGGCACTACAGCGTTGGACGACGATCTGAGTGAAGCGGTCCTCAAAAATCCCTTCTTCCCAATAGTCCATGCGAACCAGTTTATCTGTGATCACGGTAAAGCGGTACTTATCTCCCTGACTGATTGACTTATCGATGCTTTCTGCTTTCTTTATTAGAAACGGCTCCTTTTTCGAGAGCTATTTTCACTGAGTCAGTTTGCTTATCTTCATTATGACGAATGTTATGGCTACTATATAAGATAAGAAACAGGATCATTTTGTAATAAACTTCTGTTTTTTGCCTCATATGAAAAGAATCGTTATCACTAACGACTTTTTTCACATAGTGGTAAAATAGACTAAACGAGACGGGGCCTGCTGCTTTCCACGCTCATCATCCGGCGTGTGACTTTTTGCTGTATATGCAACTGTCCTTCTCAGGTTAGTTTATTCACATCCGTCATCAAGTGAGGTGTTTTTATGCGGAGAATCAAATAAGTCCATATCCAAACGCTCATGACACAGGAGGTAATCAAAATATGAAGAATTTCAGTGTAAACTCAAGAACAAGGCGGCTTTCTGTCATCATTTTATTCTTACTTTCACTTGTGACACTGGCCGGCACAGTATCTGCACGTCCCCATATGTTCAACCGTGAAGCCAGACAAATCCACCAGGAAAACGAGACACTTGACGGGCCGGGATTTTTTGCCGGGGATAATGTCCGGATCGATGGCGACATCAACGGCACAGCCTTCGCTTCCGGGGATAATGTCGAAGTGAATGGAGACATCAACGGTGCTCTTTTTGTCATCGGCGGATCCGTTCGCGTAAATGGTGAGGTAAACGGCAACATCTACGGGCTCGGCCAGACGATCCGGTTCAGCGGTCAAAATGAAGGCGAAGTCTTTTTAGCCGGTGAAAGAGTGACCATCGATCAGGCCGCTCAATCTGGTCGAGATGTATTTACAGCCGGTATGGATGTATTCATCGACGGCGATGTGCCGCGTCATCTGTTTGCGGCAGGCGAGAACGTCGCCTTGAACAGCATGATCGGTGGCGACGCCAATGTCTCGGGTGAAGACATCACCTTGAGCGATTCGGTCTCGATAGAAGGAGACTTTTTCTACGAAAGCCCAAGCGAAGCAGAGATTGCTCAAAATGCGACGATCGCCGGCCAGACGGATTACTCTGAAAGAGAACCCTGGAATACTATGCAGATGACGATCGGTCAGCGGGAAAGATGGCTGTTCAGAATCTTGTATGCGATATGGTACTTCCTGTCAGCTCTTGTCATCTGGCTGGTCATCCGTCTTCTGCGTCCTCACTACTGGACAGACAACACCCGCCCCATCGCCACCACGCCACTTAAAACGATGGGCTTCGGTTTACTGTCAGTTATCGCCACACCGTTTGTGATCCTGTTCTTGATGATCACCATTATAGGGATCCCGATGGGTATCATCCTTGCTCTGCTCTACGGCATCGCCATTGCGTTCTCAAAAATCGTCGTGGCCACGTTTATCGGGTCATACATTTTTAAAGCGTCTGACCGGGAAAGTTTCGGCAAGGAATTCCTGATCGTTTTATCTGGTCTTCTGATTTTAGACCTGCTGATCCTGATTCCATATGTCGGCTGGGTCGTCCGTTTATTCGTTGGGATAACCGGTGTCGGTGCCTTGGTTTTATTCAGACATGAACCGACCGAAGCGAAACATGCAGAATATTGATGAAACAGTATTGACGTAAAACAGGCGGCACAGTCGAAAGATATGACTGCGCCGCCTGTTTTTGTGTTCTATAAATTCTCTGCATGTCGACCAATCTGGCCCAGCCAGATTGTACATAATAAAGCAGCAACTGTAAACAGGTTGTGTGACGTGCAGTTCAGCGATTGCTTTATGAGCTGAACGCCACATTTCTGGCTGGAGGTGCAGTTTAGAAGATCAACATCCTTCTGAACGGCATATATCGAAAAAATATTTAAGTTCAGTGATCCAGTACGCCACCGAACTACACGATTCATCGATTTCATTTAGTTCAGGATTTTGAAACACGTCTGAACTTCACGATGTGCACCCCTTCTGCTGCCCCAAAAGAAGTTCAGATGCTTTGCGGGGTGCTGAACTCGCTTCAGCACATTCCTTCCTGCCCTTCAGTCTATAATTTTTATCCTGAACTTTGTGAGAATCTTCAAGTGCCCGATCATATCAGCATCCCCCCAGTAATGACGATCTGGCACGGCCAGATTATACGATCCTGACAACATACGAAAAAGTGGCATCAGCGAGCTTGCACTCGCCGGTGCCACTTCTTTAATATGCTTGTTTTAATTCACTGATCATCTCATCAAGTAATGCTTCCTGGTATGCCGGCCTTTTTTTCAACATCACGGCTGTCTTGACTCCATCCAGAAAAGGATGTTCGATCATTTTAAGCTGGTTCAGTCGTCTTTCGGAAATGTTTTCGTCCTCGGATACAGCTTTATCATAAGACGTGACATCCATTTTCCATAACTTGACAGAGTTAGGATATCGCAATAGCAAACGGTAAGCCATACCGATTCCTTCAGGATCAAGGTCACTGGCATAATGTAAAAGACAGTCTTCCTCGACTAATAAATCAAAACACTTCCAGGCGGATAGTTTAAACTGTCCATGCGTACATATAAGAGGAAGATCAGGTATTTCATCCAGAAGACTTGAAAAAATACCAGAATTTTCAACGATCCAGATGTCTTTTGCTGAATGATCCTTCCTGTCTTTCGGATACAAGGCTGTAACATCAAGCAGTTCGCGGATCGGTAGATTTAATACCGTGTGTGTTTCGCATGCCATTTCCCATACTTTCTCTTTACCGTTCGGAGTATTCGCTAGAATATTAGCCATCGTTACATAATTCGTTATATCATCCCGAAGTATATTGAAAGTAAGCAGCAGCTCTGTGATATCCTCGCTGGTTGAAGGGATCTGTAAAGACTCTTTTGCCAGCAGACTCTGTTTAAAAGCGAGCAGATGAACCAGTAGACGTCCAAGCTCTGTATTCCGGTCGAACGCATGAGGCTGCCCTGTCAGTTTCTGAGCAAAAACTGGTAACCTGACTGGACTCTCCGGCAATGCTTTCATCGAGCGGCTTAATATCGATGCATTTTCCTTAAAGGTCTCACGGGAGGCGTCCATCGTCCGGTGGATCCAGTACGTGTCTTGGGACTTGGCTTTTATATAGTTCAGCCATTCAGAAAGCATCGGATGACACATGATCATCTGCTCAATAAATGCCTCTTTTTTCGCTGCTTCATTCTCTGATCGTTCTTGATTAGAAATCAGCGGCTCATCGAAATAGGCCTCTAACAAAGTTTTCAAATCATCCACGTCAAATTTGTATTGAAGCAACTGTTTTTCAAACTGAAGCAAGGTGACTCGTCTTTTTTTCAGCATCTTATCCGAGCGCATTCCGAGAAAAGTGGCGATCTCCATAAGTTCTTCTTCTGAATAAGCAGCAAGCGAAACGCTGCCTCCCACTCTACCGTACGACTGATATTTCTGTTTGAAAGCAAGAAACAACTTTCCGTAAACCTTTTTTGATCTGAAAAATTTCACAGCATCCTTAAGTGTATGGTCCATAAAAATCCTCAACTTTCCTCATGTGCGATCAGACGTCGCTTGCTGCCGTCCCAGACGTAACGGATCACAGCGACATGATCGGCATTCTGCGGGCGAAACAGTTCACTGATCGCCAGTTCGGTTACCGTCGGATAGTCTCCCCACAGGCCTTGAGAGTTGATGATATAGTTGAAACCGAGTTCTTCCAGCACTTCAAACAAATCGGCGATATTATGATCATCCACACCCGCAAATGCTTCGTCCATAGAAAGAATGAACGGTGCTTCGTCACTCGCTTCCAGATATCTTGAATAGGATGCAATGAATAAGGGGATATACATGGCTCTGGCTTTTTCGCCACCGCTGAATTTATAAAACTGGTTATCGGTCAACTGCCGTTTCCGGCCATCGCCTGTCCGCTGGTAGCTCAGTTCGAATGAGAACCAGTTCCTGTAGTCAAGTACCTGCTTCAGCACTTGCAGCAGCGTCTGCATTTCAGTGCCCTCTTTCATCAATGCTTTCGCCCGGCTGATTTTCGTTCGGAAATGTGTGGTGACCTTTGCGATATCCTCTTCACTCAAAAGTTCAGCCTTTTGACGCAGAAGGCTCAAGAGATCCTTCGTATCCATTTCATCTTCAGTCTCAGCTGTTCTTGGTTTCCACCGGATCGAAAAGAGCAGGCCGGATGAATCATTTCGCGATTCCATGAGTGCCTTCATCTCTTCCACCCAGCGTTCAGCCCGACCGATCCTGGCACGAAGTTTATTCCCCACAGACTGAAACAGGATCTCTTCATAAAGCTTTCTGTCCTGTTTATCCAGATAGACCTGCTGGCGTTCCCTTTCACTTTTCAGATGATCTGCTACTAAATACGGACTGACACGTTTCCCCTGCAGATGAAGTTCCACGAGTTCTCTCGACCGTGCATTTTTCCATCTCTCCACATAAATAGCGTGGCTGCCAGATATGGCTTCGTTCATCCAATCAGGGATATCTGAATAAACGGTACGCTGGACGGGCCCGTATTCGATCAAATTATCCTGGTGATCGTTTCGTTTTCGTGACAGTGACCCTGAAAGCTGAGATATTTCTTGTTTAGATAAATGATCCAGAGACAAAAGGATCGTATCAGCATATGCTTCCAAGGATTGATCATTACGTTCAATTGAATGAACGTTTCGCTTGCTCTCTTCACTGAATGTCTGCGCCCAAGCAATTTTCATCTTGTTCCAGAAAGTTTGCTGACTTTCTTTTTCGACAATCTGGTCAGAAGTGAAAGTCAGCTCCGTTTCTTTTCTCGTCCGCTCTTCTTGCTTGCTTTTTAACAGATCATCCAGTTCAGAAAGTTTTCTCAAGGTAGCCTGGATCTGATCTTTTATATCCTGGACTCCTTCTTTCGCCATCTGTTCTTCGATCTGCTCAATCTCTTTTTCAAGACGATCGATATCTCTCTGGTAGGTAGCTGTCTCATCTTTTATATCCAGCAGTGTTCCTTCCAGCTCGATCAGCTTTTCAGTTAAGTCGCTTCTCTTCTCGTAATGATTGATCAATTGCAGATGAGTACCTTTGAGTTCAGCCAGCCCCTTCTCATAAAGTCGCATCGTGTCCAGGGCTTTTACGTATACCATCAGGTCCAGTTGAAGCCCATCGCTGATCGTCTGTCTGTCCAGCTTCACTTTCAATGACCGTATTGCCGCAGAAATCGCTTTGAGCGTTTCGGACAGATCATTTACATTTTCATCTAATCGTTCGATACGCAGCTGGACACTCAAAAGATTCGAGTAACCCTCGGACAGGTCTTCATCATCAGGAAAATCAAGGAGGTGAGCCTTCGCTTGAACGATCGCCTGTCTGTTTTCATTCATCTTTATATCCAGCTCATCCAGTCTTATCTGGCTTTCTTTAAGTTCCTTTTGGATCCGAACGATTTGTTCTTCTCGGTAACGTTCTCTGGCGTGGCTGCCGATAAACCGGACGGATTCCACAGGTACTGCATGCCCGACGAGTGGTCCGATAGTGTAACGGCCATCTTCAGAAAGTGACAAGACTTTGCTGCTCGAATCGTCGATCAGGATACTTCTTAAAACATCATCCACTTGAGATTCTGTAACCTCAGACGCTGTATCGAGATCAGGCTTCAAAAAATCTGCCAATGTATAAGCCATCAATTGAGGGTCCGGCCTAAGGACACGGTCATGTTCGACTTCGATTCCTTCTGCCGTGATCAAGGCATCAAGCAGACCCGTTTCGATCAGGGCTGCTTCCAGTCTATTCTGTGTCGCTTCGGGCACACCTTCGTGAAACTCCACAGCGTTATATAATGGAACAGCCCTAATACCCTGGTCTTTTAATTTGATACGGGCTTCTTTGGTCAACGGATGCGTATCTGGATCCGGATCTTTCCTGTTTTTCCACTCACTAAGCTCGCTTTCTCTATCATTTTTCAGTTGCTGTTCCGCATTTTTTCTTGTTTCCAGTTCAGCTAATGTCCGTAATTTGTCACTCTCAAATGCCGAAACGGCATCACGAATCGGAGCTTCTATTTGTTCATATCTTGTATCCACAAAAAGACGATCCAGAGCACGAGAAACATGCTGGATTTTTTCTTCAGACAAATGAAGGTAATCTGCCTCAGCCAGCCACTCATGAATAGCATTCAACTGTTTCTGCTTTTCTTCACTCAGCCAGCTTTCCCAATCCTTCTCCTCATCTCGTTTTCGGTCTAGCTCCAGTTTCGCTTTTCCCAGCTCGCTGTCTTTTTCAGTATGCTGATTTTTGAGACTTTCAAACTCCCTTAACTCTTCCACTGTTTTCTGTAAGTAACTGTAATGTTTTTCTGCCTGATTAACCCAGGCATTAAACTGAAAAGGTGATTCAGTATTGGCTTTAAAGTCTTCTTCGTTAATGCTATGCGTTTCCGAAAAACCAGCTCTTGAAGCATCATCCGATAAGCTATCAAGCGAATCTGCCAAAGATTCTTTGATTCGTTTAATGCTGAGCTCCGTCTGGTCCAGCACGTCACGAGTCACACGTTCTTTTTTCTGTTCAAAACTGTAACGCGTTTTGAGGTTTCCCAGTCTATCTGTCAATCGCTGGAGCTTCTTTAGATCATCCTGTTTTTCTTTTTCGAGGTTCCATATTTCATGCTGAATCAATCGGGTCCGCTGTTTGTCTGCCGTATCTTTTTCATCCTCGTGGTCTGATATCTCCTGATTCAGCTCAGAGATATGTGCATTCAGCTCAGCCGTTTTAGATAGTATGGCTAATCGTTCTGCTTCTGCCTGTTCATGATTAGAGACCGCTTCTCTGTATCCTTTGGCCTGATCATATAAAACTTTTTGGTTATAAGTAGTGTACACCTTATTAATCGCAGTGACCGCTTCACTCTCGCGTTCGGACTGTTCCAGCTGCTGTTTTGTCTGGTCCATATGCTCGATCGTGTCCGAAAGATAGCGAAGATCTTCATCTGAAAGTGGCGGAAGGGCTTCTTCGAGAATTTCAAAAATCACAGACGGTTTAAACTCTTTAGATAATTTCGGACTCCGAAGCTGAATAAGCAGTTTGATCAGATCTTCGTATTCTTCGATCGATTCATAGCCGAAAATATACTGATTGACCAGACCGGCGTATTCCTTACGCGTCTCAACCACGTGTCCGCCTTCTCCCACTTGGTTGCGGAGTTGTATTCTGGAAAGCGGGATTTTCTCTTCTCTTCCTTCATTTTTTTCTACTTTGTACAGAAGGATATCCTTCCCGACCCTTCGGTTGTCTGTCAAAACAAAGCCCCAGAAGTTAAGTGGTTTACCGCGTCTTGCATTTAAGCCGATACCGATAGTCATGTACTGATCCGTTTTATTCTTTTTGAACTCCATATACAAATACCCCGTCCGCTCGTCCAGACCGGATACCTCTTTTTCGCCTAAAAGATAATCTTCCATGCGACGTGCCCTTGAATTGAAAGGATCCAGCCGCTCAGGCCGAGTCGATCCGTCTAAAAGGACCGGAAGGAAGCTCTGCATGGTCACAGATTTACCAGCCCCGTTGTTTCCTCTCAATAGCAGTTTTCCGCCAGCAAAGTCAAAGACTTCATCTTCGTAATACCAGTAGTTAAACAGCCCGGCCCGATTGATCTGCCATTTGTTTTTCGTCGATTCCATTATACGTGATCCTCGCTTTCAAAGTCTTTAGGATAATACCCGGTCATTCGTCCAAAAGCGGGTAGCAAAACGATCAGATTCGTCTCTGCTTCAACCTTGGCAAATGACCAGTCCATAAGATGCATCAGAATATCCTCTGATGTTTTTTTAAGACCGCGTTTCTCCCGGTATTCGATACTCCATCCGACTTTATAGTCAGCTCTCACCTGCTGGATAAGCTGTTCAAACTGGGCATGGGTCAAATGGATCTGACCGAACGTATCGATAATATACTTATGGATAGTTGCCCTTACGTATGCCTGAACATGCAGCACCAAAGTCGACAAAGCTTTCCTGTCCGGGAACAACTCATAGAGCTGCTTCTGCTCCGGCAGGGTCAGCATCGCAGCGTTTTTGGTCACCTGCAAAGCAAAAGGCGTATGTGACTCGATATCTTCTCGTAAACTGTTGCGGTAACGTCTGATATAGTCAAAATCCAAATCGTCCTCACTTTCCCGGTACACGACTGGTTCATACATCAGCTTGCGGTAAACACGTTTCCGCCTTAAGTCTTCCTGATTGCGTTCCCAGTCCATATCCAGGATTTCTGCAAGAGACTCGCATCGACGTATATCATGGAGGTGATTACGCATAAAGTATCTTGAATAGATCGTTCCTTTATAAAGGACTTCCTGCTCTTCTGAATAGGCAAAGCCCTCGACCCCTCCAGAATAGCTGTCGACTTCATGAATACAGTCCAGCTCCACCAGTTTTTTCAGGACACGAACGAGTGACTTACGGTGCTGATAATTCGTCCAGTCTAAAGCGATAACACCGGGATACATCTCTTTTAGTCCGTTTGCAAACTCAGATAAAAGAAAATGATCCTCCACTGAACGGTTTTCGAGGTAAGCCAGACCGCAGGCAAACAAGGCATAGTCTCTGGGTTCCTGAAAGGTTCCTATCCCCATCCATTTTTCAGGATTCAGCGGCACTTTTTCCAGTTTTATAAAATCTTTATGAACGATCAGCGAGAGACCGAACTTTTCGATGATATAGCGTCTCAATGCCCGTTCATTTTCACGTATAAGCTGATAGGCTTCTGGGTCTTTGTCCCTTAAGATCCAGAATTGTTCAAAAAGAGCGCCTAAAGCATCCTGCTGCTGTTCATTGAATCCCATATCAGGCATGATCGGTCACTCCTTTATCCTCTAAAAGTTCAAAAGTCACGTTTGGCATATCAAGATCGCCATCAACGGAACGCAGAACGATACGGTCCTCTTTCATGATCACTTTGACACGCATGCCAAATTCAGTCTGAATGATCTGATCTTCCTGTCCCATTGCCTTGCCGATCCACGATAAGAAAATTTGTCGAACGATCGGCTCAATGATCTCCACCTTATCCAGTTCGATCAACCGGTCGCGCATATGTCTTTCTATCCCTTCGCGTTCAAGCTGTTTCTCTTTTAAATATAGTTCGCGTGCAATTTTCCGTTTTTCTGACCGGTCGATCACCGCTCCTGGCGTTCTCCGCTGACGGTATGTACGGAGCATCGGTTTCGTTTCAAATGCCATCGGCTCACATTCCCAAGTAGCCGTGTATAGATTATCTGTCGGATTCTGATCAATATAATAATGGCGGGTATGATCCATCCCAAAAGCCGCAGAATATAACTGATGGGCATCATCTAACGTCTCCAGGCCACTGAACCAATCGGCCAGGTAGAGGTACTCTTCTCGCCGACTACGGAAATTCTGATTCCGCTCACCCATACGCTGGACGACCTGAGTGATTTTCCTGATCGCCTCGGTCGTCCTGTCAAGCAGGATCTCTGATTCACTCTTGCTGAAAGACTGTGAGCTCCTGAACCACTTCTGCAAGGTCCGCCACCTCTCGATGTATTCAACAAATGCTTCTGACTCAGTTAAATCAGTGGGCTCTTCCAGCAGTCCCTTGGACTTATGAGCATGGACCTGCCGAAAAAAATCAGTCATTTTCTTTTCGGATAAAGCAACAAGTAAAGACTTGATCTGTTCTGAGGTTGACTGCATGGCCCGGATAAATTCTCTCAGATAGCGCGTAAAGCGGTCCTTGTAAGCCAGAAACGCCTCTGTTTTCATACGTTCCTCAACTTCCTCACTACTGATATAGGCAATATACCCTGACGTACTTTCAACGATCTGGCGGAAATAATTCTGCAGATCATCCCATAAATGGCTCGCCTTTTCATCGCTTATAGCTTCTTCTTTTATGACAACCGATTTGAGCTCCTGCAACAGAAGATAGACTCGCTCGAACTGAGTCCGTTCAAGCGCACCTCCAAATGATTCGTTTCTGTTTTCCATTTCTATAAGCAGCCGCTCAAATTCGATCGTATAAGGTGTTGGCTGATAGCGAAAACGTTTCTTCTTGTACTCTTCAATGGTTCTGGGGCTCCCCATCTCCTGCCTGGGTATAAGGTTCCCCCACCTCACAAGCTGATCTAGATCCAAATAAAGACTGTTCTCTTCAAAATCAGAAAAATCCCCCGTAGATTTCAAGTAGTTGTAGACTTCTTCAGGATAGATGTACTCCTGCATACGCTCATGCTGTATAAAAAAATAGCGCAAAATCGCCCGATACCGCTGGTGATTTTCCGCCGTAAGGTACGCCGCCTCTTTAACTTTTTTTAATTCCATCTCTCACAGTCCTTTAGTAAACGTTTTAGATGCTATAATCTTAGCATATTGCCCGGTGTGCATAAAGAACCATAATGAAATCATACAAAATAAAAGCTAGATAGTATGTAAAAAAATTGTCGCACTCAGCCCAGAATTTTTAACGAGTGAACACTTTGGTGAGGCGAATGTCGCAGTCGCTGGTGTGAAAGTCGGTGAGTGAGCACTTTTTAGACCTAGTTGTCGCAGTCACTAGATATTTCAATCTGAGTGAACACTTTTCAGCCCCCTATGTCTTACTCGTGAAACGAGCCGTGTGCTAGTCGACATTTTTAAATGCAAAATGTCGCACTCATCAGATAAAAAATGCTGAGCCAGCATTTTTCCTTCTGAAATGTCTTGCTCACTTCTATCTACTACATGAGTGAACATTTTCAAGCTTGGGATGTCGTACTCGCTGACAATACCTTTAGTGAGTCAGCGCTTGTCCCTTCCCAATGTCAGAAATGACGAACTCAGCTATCATACTTTTCTGACCTGATTGTATATGGATCAGAATGACAAAGTCGCGAAATAATTATGTATGGCTTTGCCGTTTTTATTCAGAAATGTCAGGGTCTCAGCTTTAATAAGGGCTCAGTTTGTCATCACCCCCAATAATGACGATCTGGCACGGCCAGATTTTACGATCCTGAAAACATATGAAAAAGTGGCACCAGCGAGCTTGCACTCACCGACGCCACTTCTTTAAATCATCAGGTTCAGCCTTTATACTTCAATTTTTCAGGGTAGAAATAGGTGATTTCCTGACTGCCTTCTGGACGATCCAGAAAAGCTTTCTTGCCGGAATCATCGTCTGAACGCAGCTCGAGTTTTCCTTCATCATAGAGCTTTTCTACGTCGTCGATGATCTCACCATCTGGAAAAGCCGGTTTAAGTTCAGCGATCTTTTCGTTGATTCCGTCATCACTCTTGTAAATCTCCATTATACGGTCTCTTAATACATTCTCTGCCACAATAATTCCTCCTGTCTGAGTTCTTCACTATCCTAATTATAGCAATAGACGAAATAGACATCAAAGCAAACGGTTTAGCGACAGACGAGCTATTTTCGTGTCATAAGCTGCTGCTCATAAGCATACGCCCATTCAAGAAGCTGCATATCCTGTTCATTTTTCCCAATAAAGGTTACACCAACGGGTTCACCCGTCGACCGTCTGTATCCAGGTAGTGTTATTGCAGGATACCCTGCGGCCGCATACAAAACGGTCGCATAGTTACTTAAAGTGACCAATATATCCACTGATTCAAATGCGTCATCTAAAGCTTTGCGAGCAATCATTTTATTCGAGCGTATCGTTTCCGCCATTTCTTCATCAGTATACTTCTCTTCGATGGACTGACGGATCAATTCCTGGTTATAAGGAGCATAGTCTGGTTCATTTTGCTTATTATACGCGAGAACCTTATCTAAAGTAAAGGCACTGGATTTAAAATAAGACTGAACACCCAAATTAAATTCATATTTCAAAATATTCAGGTAGTTGACATTAAACCCTTCTTCGTCAATGTCTATAGAAGAAACAACAGCACCCGCATCACTTAACTCTTCTTTAACGCAAGACATAACCTCTTCATCTTCTGACCGGTACACGGCTTTTACGGCTTGATTGCCGATGACTCCAACTCTGAGACCAGATAAACGTGCATTATCCCAGTCAGCTGTTTCTTCCATCTCAGTCATCGCTTTGAGTAAAGCAGCAGCATCCTTCACGGTTCGGGTGATCGGCCCCGCCGTGTCATGCGTTTCTGAAATCGGGATGATCCCGTGCTGGGAAACCAGCCCCAGTGTCGGCTTGAGGCCCACCACACCATTTTGACTGGCGGGATAGATGATCGATCCAGATGTTTCTGAGCCGATCGTTACAGGTGCCATGCCCAGAGCTGCAGCGACCGAACTGCCCGAACTTGACCCGCCCACATCAAATTCACCGTAAGCATTCTTCGTCTGGCCGCCGATCGCAGAATAGCCATTCGAGCTGTCGGTCGACATGAAGTTGGCCCACTCGGATAAATTGGCCTTGCCTAAGATCAGCGCTCCTTTATCTTTCAGACGCTGAATGATTTCGGCGTCCTCTTCTGGCTGATAGTCTTTCAACACAGCAGCACCGGCTGTCGTTGGCAAATCTTTTGTAGTGATATTATCCTTGACCAATACAGGCATGCCGTACATCAAGTCGTTGGCTTCGTCATAAGCTAAGGCCTCTGCCTGCTTCACCAGGTCTGGATTCAAGGCGATCACAGCATTATACTCTTTGTATTTTAAAACCTGGTTCCAGTAACACTTGACGATTTCAGCATAAGTCACTTCCCCATCGCGAACGAATTGCTGCAGTGTATTGATATCACCGGCAGTTACTTTCTGCATCAATGTTTCGTCTACATCATACGGTTCATCGTCCAGCGTCTGTTTCACCGATGATTCTTTCGGATCACGGTACTGCTTGTTTAGCTGTCCCTGCATGTAGTCATCGTTATTGAATCCCATATGTTTCTCCCCCAGTAATTTATTACATTATTTATTATGAATAGCTTTCAACTTTTCAATATGAAGGGCCTTCGTTGCATCATCAGCCAGCTGATATTTTTTTAAATTAGCATAGATCGTATCCACCTGCTGATATGTCAAAATAGATGGCATGGCCTTTAAGTCCCTAATTAAGTAAGGTGTGAGCTGACTCTGTTTGATTACTTTGACTTCATCAGACAGCACAGTGATATCTTTTAACGTACAGTCGTCACCAAATACAATATAAGAGTAATAGTAATTTGCATCCTCTAAACCGCTGGCTGTCATTAAGGCTTTAACGTGTCCCTTGTTCTGCCAAATCGGATTAAAAAACTGGTTCTTGGTGCCATTTTTGAATGTCTGCATCCACTGCTTACGATTTTCAGATCCAAATATCCATCCACTATAATTCTTTGATTCGAAAACAAAGATTCCTCTCTGGTTGATCATGACCAGATCAACTTCAGTCGTATGGCCTTTTTCAGTGGGTATGTAAAGATTAGTCATCACGTGTTTTTTTATTTTAATATGTTCCAGTTTAGCATAGATTTTAAATTCTCCCCAATTCCCTTTATTTGAGAATGTTTCGAAAAAACTGTTCCCACTTGCTTTTTCATAGGTAGTATCTATAAATCTCAAATAACTTGGCAGTAAAATGATGACCACCGTAAAAAGTACTATCATTATTGGTATAACTAGCATGTATCTCCCTCTTTTATAAAGAATTTCTCTTTTGCAGTTTTCTTAAAAGACGCTTTGATTTTAATAAGTACATATACTAAAGTATACATTTATTCTGATCTCTTTTCATCAATTTTATCGTTTATTTTTTAATACACGCCTGTTTTTTCTCTTTTAATTAAAGCTTAGTTTGAATTAGTGATTATAACGAGGGACACTGTTTGCGTTACTGTGCTCATTCACGGATCTGCATCTTCTTAGAAAGAATATTTTGTCAGGCAACTGACAAAATAAACATCCTTTCAAAGCTTTTTGAGCTTAATCTTAAGAAGTTTCAGATTTTTTCCAGCCCACTCCTGAAGTTTCGGTCTCATCTTCAGGAGTGGGCTTATTTTTCAATCATACTTCTTAAGATAACCGCCAAACGTCAGGAGTTGACCTTTATTACTGGCCAACTCCTGACGTTTTCCAATAGATCCTAAATTATTTTCGTGAGTTATTGGTTCATTTGCACAATATATAATAGTAAGCACTTATAAAGGAGTGTAACAACAAATGATACTCAAAGAACGAACAAAATCTGTCAACCATCTCATATATGAATCGCTGAACTCCCGGATGACTTTATCGTCATATGAAAAGGTTCAGTATGACAATCAGGTCAAAGGATTTCTAGGTGAGCAAGTTTTTGACGATTGTATGAAAACCTGCCAGCCGGACGGTCTAATTATTCAGGACCTACTACTGAGTACCCGGGATACTTTTTATCAGATCGATTCTCTGCTGATCACGCCCAATCATATTTATTTGTACGAGGTTAAAAATTATTCGGGCTCTTACCACTATAAGGACGGCATGATCCAGTCAGAAGCAGGCTATGCACTTCAGGATCCAGTCGCTCAAGCGGACCGCAAACGGGCGTATCTCTATAACCTGCTCTTGAACCACGGCATGCAGACAGAAGTATCTTCTCACGTCGTCTTTATCAATCCGGACTTTTACATTTATGCGTTTCCTGAACAGAAGGCCGTCCTCTTCTCCGGCCAGCTGTCGGCTCATTTCAAGAATCTGTATCAAGACATTACCGCTCCAGGCCACTTGAGTACGTCCATCGCTGACAAGCTAATCCGGATGCACATTACCCACTACCGGCCTACGAATTTACCTGACTACTCTTTTGATCAGTTAAAAAAAGGCATCGTCTGTCCGAACTGTTTCTCGTTCAGGCACACTCATTCAAGACAAACACGTACGTGCCTGAACTGTGGTGCTCAGGAAAAAATTTCTGAAGCTATCCATCGCAGCATTGAAGAATATAGACTGCTCTTTCCAGACACACCAGTGAAGAAGGCAGACATCTATGAATGGTGCGGACATGACCTATCTAAATCACGTATCCAGACGGTATTGAAGACACATTATTGCAGAAAACAGTCAGGTCTCGGCAGTTATTATGATTGATTGGTCCTAAACTTAAGCAGTTTTGCGTATTTTGCATTCAACTCCTTAAGTTTCAGCCGAATCTTAACAAGTGACCAGAATAAACACAAAAACTCCTGAAGATTAGCAGTAATCTTCAGGAGTTTTCGAATAATTCGCACCCACTTCTTTAATTAAGTTGTTATTTTTCGCCAGGCGAAAAATTTACTTCTCTTAAATCACTTTAACCTTAATATTCCGGTTCACTTTCTCGACGTCCATAAAGGTCTGGACCAGTCGTTCGCCGTAGGGACCAAGGTGTGCGATGAGTTCGGGTTTGTTGATGAGCATGATCGACAGGTCCTTGTCATACACACTTAAGGCATCATATAAGGCATCAAGATTATAGCCGTAGTAGCTGGGGATCTCAAGCTGCTCCTGGATATAGCGGTGTGCGGCTTCATTGTTCGTCATGCGTTCCCCGTACAGTTTGACTGTTCTCATTTATTCGTCCTCCCCGTAAAGCTGCTGGAAACTGTCATAATGATCGTCCGTATAGTAAATCAGGCCGTCATTGGAATACACGAGGCGTTCGGCCCCGCGGTAGCCGCCGTCATAATTGATATCAGCTTCATAGTAGTCCCGTCCCTCTTCTTCCGGAAGCAGGCCTTCGCGGTTTCCAAAATAATCCCCGCCGATAAGCATCTCATCGGTCACTTCCCACAGGTTCCCTTCACTGGCTTCCCATCCCAGTTCACGCGCCTCATCTTTAGTTAAGTAATTGTCCGGCAGCTCGTCATATGTATGGATATATAAGGCCACGTCTTCCGGCGAACTGTAGTAGCCGTCTTCGTCGATCGTCTCATTCCTGATTTTATCAGTCTTCTGGGACAGTTCTTCTTCAATGATGTCATCCAGTACCGTCTCCATCTGACTGCATCCTGAAAGCATCAGACTGGCACCCAGCACTACACCAGTCAGCATCTTTTTTCCCATAGCCTTATCTCCTTTGCTCAAACCGTTTTTATACTCTATACCTGAAAGTATAGCACATTTCTATATGATTAAGCTTAAATGAAGTATTTCAACAGAATCAATATGTACGCATATAATATCATTGTTATAAATTAGTACTTCTTTCTTGCCGGTCGATGTTATCAGTCCGCTGCACTAATATCATATCGATGCCACCTTGCAGCCAAAAGGGAAATGCGCTAGATAGGTTTTTAGAATGATCCAGCTAAAATCGAGATGTTTCTCTTAAAACGAAAACATCCTTTGTGAGACGATGATAAACGCAATCAATAATAAGTTATTTCAAGCCGATATATGCATACCCAAGTCGAATTTCCAGTTGATTCTCCAGGTTTGCCTGATTTTCGGATGCCTGTGATTGAACAAAAAATCTGCACTGAATCGATTCGTCTTGCGTTTACTTTACGCTAAAAATCGATTCAGTACAGTTTTTTTGATTAAAGTTAATAATATACAGAATTTAATATCATCCCTTTCTAGACTTTTGGTTTAGTTTTTGTTTCAAATATAGAATAACTACACTTTTCCACCCTATTCAGGCTGCTTGTAGAGGAGGTATGTAGTTGTTATCTAGATAATCGTAACGAGGCTCTCATTATTAACTGATTGTTTCAGTCATAATATTCAATAAGCATCTTCGCTTTTCAGAACAACTTTGACGGTTTTCAATAAAATGATCATGTCATTTTTCAATGATAAATCGCGGATGTATTCTAAATCGAGTTCCACCATTTGAGGGAAGGAGACAGAACTTCTCCCGCTGACCTGCCACAAGCCTGTGATGCCCGGTTTAACCATCAGTCTCTGCTTATCGTAGTCAGTGTATTCTTCCATTTCTCGAATCAGTGGTGGCCGGGGACCAACTAAGCTCATTTCGCCTTGGACCACGTTAATCAGTTGGGGTAATTCATCCAAACTCAGCGCCCGAAGAAACTTCCCGACACGCGTTACACGCGGATCGTCCTTCATCTTAAACATAGCACCTTCCATTTCGTTGTACTGAAGCAGTTCTTCCAGTCTTTTCTCTGCGTCACTGTACATGGATCTGAATTTATACATCTTAAATACCTTTTCACCTTTTCCTACTCTCTCCTGACAGAAAAATATCTTTCCATGAGGATCATCGATTTTGACCAATACTGAGATGACCACCAATAGAGGTAACAAAAATAGGATAAGGAAGAGTCCGGCAGTAATATCCAGTGTTCTTTTAAATAAATCGTAGCTTAAGTTTTCTTTCAATTCTAATGTAACAGAATTTGTACTGTATCTTGTTTTTTCAGAAGCCATTGTAAGTCCTCCTTTAATAGATTACGGGGTAAGATATCTGAGGATCGGTCGAAGGCCATTCGTTGAGGGGGTTACGGGGGAAGTTTTGATAGAATTGAGAGGGTTTAAAGGCTGATTATATACATGTTCAGGACTGAAAAAGGATGCTCTATGAGTACCTTGAATTACATTTAATCGATCAGTTATAAATTTTCCGTGCAGATAACACCTCCAAATAAAGTTCACTAAGTATAGTTTGTGACGCTGACTATTCAGTGAGCGGTTACATCGTCAGAATACAAGACATCATAGGTCAGATAAATGGTCTTTCGTTTTTCTGATTCCAAATAAGGGAAAAATATAAATATGAGAGTAGCTTGCGCTGAAGTTAAAAAGAGAGGGTAAATGTATAATTGAAAGAGGAACGTGGTTTATTTTTAATAGCTGGTGTGAAATGTGTAGTAAATTGATGGAGTTAATGACCCGTGACAGGTCCGGGGGTAATCTGAGGATTATTGATTTATTGATGGTCGCTTCTTTATTTCTTCTTCAAAGCGTGTGGGGGTGAAAAGATTAGAGTAAGCATCAGCTCGATTGTATGAGGATGAGCGTGAAGAGTGTCCGAGGGAGATAAGATGAGATAAAGTGAGATGATGCACTTGACAAACCGCCGGAAAAACATAATAATTTAACCAATGCATGTCATCAAGTGAAAAAACGATGGATATGAAATGTGTAGATTATCTGATATCTTTAATAGTCTTAATATATACAAGTATAAAATCAGTCAACTTTTATTGCAATCAATAGCACTTCACATGCTGAGATGCTATGAAATCCCCTACTGTTATATAGAATAACAGCCTTAAGACCGTCGATTCACATTCGAATGTTTTCTGAAACAAGAAAACACTAGGTCAAACCCCTTAATTTAATAAGCATATCATTATAGACATCTCAGTGTATCCAGATTGGAGTGAAACGTATTGAGTAAAGACAAAAATATTCTTAAAGGCATAAAATGGGGATCCGTTCTGGTTCTTCCGCTATGGGCACTCATCATCGGTCTTTTTAAATGCATCTCTGTCTAAAAAATCGTGACCTATAGTCATTTGATTCTAACTATCCGGCACAGCACTTGTTTTTGTCAGGCGCTGCATCGGATATTTTTTTATTATGCAGTAGAATACTGCTACAGTTCCAGTAAAATAACCATCCGACCCACTCGCCTTTCTTAGCTGAGGGCCTAAGGAAAATCAGGGGCGCAGAGTGGCTGGACAATATCCTCGGATACTGAAAAAGCTTCTGATTCCTATGACCAATCATAAACACTATCACTATTTCAACCAGTCAGCCTTCTCCGTTTCAAGGATAGCCTTAAACCGATAAATATCAAAGGTCGATGTCAATTTAAAGTTGATTTCGCTCCCTTTGGAAAAATATAGTCTCTCGCCGTATTCATGCATCAAAGTGTTTATAGAATGGTTGCCTGTCATAGCTTTCCCGTCCTTATAAGCTTTCTCATAGGTGTTCACTATAGCTCCCAGTTTATAAGCCTGTGGGGTCGTAACGATTTTCAGTGTATCTCGCGGAATAGATTCAGAAGTAGTTGATGCACTATCTTTCACAACGATTTGATCCACGACAGGCAGCGAGGAAATGGCATTGCCAAATGTATTTGCAGTGACGATTAGGTCAGAAATGATATCTAACGATACTAAAGGACGGACCGCATCGTGTAAAATAATAAGATCCTCTGAACCAGCGACCTCCTTCAGTTTGTTCAGCCCATTCAAGATCGATTTTTGTCTCTCATCACTACCAGGTACCACCCATTCCAATTTAGTCAAGTCGAACTGTTCAGCGTAGGCTTTTAATACGCTATCCCAGCCTTCCAGACACACCACGAGAATTTTATCGATTTGAGGATGTTTTTGGAATTTTTCTAGTGTATAGACAATGATCGGTTTATCATGTACATTAATGAACTGTTTAGGAATACTCTGTCCCATTCTTTGCCCTCTGCCACTGGCCATTATCATCGCTATATTCATCTGCCAGACCTTCCTTTCTGTAAAACTCATGCTCTTCATGAATCATTTGTTTTTCCTTGGGCGGTATTTCCATATAATCGTCTCCATACAACAGTGACAGATAGGTATGAGCATCTGCTATTCCTTTAAAGTAAAACCCTTCAAATTCATACTCGTCGATTTCTTCCCAGATACTTGACGGATAGCCCATGTTCGATTTATATCTGGACAAAAGGTGCCCGCATTTAACAGAATCGTCGATCCTGAAACGTTTGGATAATGTATCTATTTCTTTTATAACTGCTGTTTTTCCGCCTCTTATTTTTGTATAGATATACACAGGAAACAATAAAGCCAGCCGCATACATGCTTCTTTAGAATGTATGGAAGACGCATACGAAGGAAAAGCTGATGACCTGACCATCAGATATAATCGGTACAGCTTTTTTTTCAGCGCTTGGATTTCTTTTTCCTCAGGCGGCAACCCGTCTATCGGCATGATATCTACTGAAATCCCATACGTCGATCGGGAATCAAAGTACTTTTTCTTCAAATCGATGCTTTTTTTGTCGACGAGCTTGGCCCAGCCTAAATTATAGTCCTCTTGCAGAGAATACTCATAGAGATCGTAAGTATCTTTATTTTTCAATATATCGATCAGTTTTTCGTAATCATGTCTCGGTAAACTAATGTCAATGTCGTCATCCCAGGGGATATAACCTTTATGACGCACCGCCCCCAGCATCGTCCCTCCCCACAATGAGTAGGTTAAATGGTTGTCTGATGCGATCTGATCTATATAGAGCAGGATTTCCAGCATGTTTTTTTTCTGATCAGCGAGTGTTATTTTTTTCACTGTCTTTCCTCCCAACGAACAACTGTAATAATTGAAAGCGATAGTCATGATGACTTAAATCAAAAAACTCATTGATCGCTTTTACCTTTTCTGAATTCACTGCCACCTAACTTATTATGAAGGATTTTCAACAGGGGAAATATGAAAATCACTTTACGCACTATTTTTTTCATAAGTTCCTCCCAGTAGTTTACTCGTTTTAATATATTTTAGTGTGCTCAAATTGAGACGACATCGATCAATGGACTTTTCACTAAACTTCCTGTCTGTTGTGTATCCTAAAAGTTTCTTTTGGTTTAAAGGCAGTACTTAATGCACTGCTTTTTAGTCTTTTATAAAGAACGACTCCTGCAGGTAAATACATTAGCATGTTCAATTTTATTTTCCTTCTGAGGGGCAACGAGTCATACAAGCGACGGAACCCCTCAGGATCGGTATTTTTCATTGTGTGATCGACCATTAAATAGTCAAGTTGGTTATGTTTGATCTGATTTTGGATCACATCAGCATACTCACGATCAGTATACTCGTCAAAAGACTCCAGCAAATCGATCATTTCATAAATGTGCTTTTTCCTTTTACCTGCGTCATTTAAAACCAGTTGAGTAAAGGAACCTTTTGACCCTACACGAAAGGCACACATCACGTCATTCAGATAATAAAGATCTCCTTTTGTGGATAAAATCAAATATAACGGATAATCAGTGATATTAGCCTCATTGAACCACGCAGGCATTGAAAAATCCCCAGTGAAATAATTTTTCATGAACAGGGAATTGGAAGCAAACTTTCCCTGCAGAGCAATAACCTTTTCAGTATTCAAATAGCAGTTGGACTGATCGACCCGCTGTGTTCCAAGGATTCTGGTAGCTTGCTCATTGACGCTCTTCCCGGCATGCACACAGGCACTTATGTGGGGATGAGCCTCCATATAGTCAAACTGTTTCTGCAGTTTATCAGCGTCTGTCCAGTAGTCATCTCCATCACAATACGCGATATATTTTCCCTGCGCACGCGTGTAATTGAATGTGTAATGGACTTCTTTCTTCTGAGAATACTGGTTCACGGTCTGATAAATCGGTTTGATGATGTCAGGATACGCCTTTTCATATTTTCTGATAATGTCAGTAGACTTATCCGTTGAAGCATCATCATTTATCAATATCTCATAATCAAAATCTGTTTTCTGCATCAGTATACTGTCCAGCGTTTGTTCGATGTATCGTTCCTGATTATAGGTGGTCACACTTACACTAACTTGTACACTCATTGTGATTCCCCCGTTTAAATTTTTTCGGTTTATACTAATAGCTGGTGCTTTAATCATTTGAAATACTTTGAAGGCAAGGCATAGATGCTGCTGATGACCGCTAAGGTATACACGCCCCTTTTTTCAACTACCCACTTTAACACACGATCAAGGATAGACAGTGCAGGATAGTGGCTGATACGGTAGTTTGTAAGAGGATGATGCAGCATTGAATAAATATAATCACATTTTTCTTTAAAGGTCAGATCATTGCTATGCTTAAACAGGAGTGAACACGTTCTTCGGATCGCAAGCACATGAAGTCCGGCCACTATTCCATCGATCCGCTCTTGATCGATCTCCCATTTCTCAAAAATCTCTTTGCGAGACCGTACAGCATCCAATTGCCATTCAAAATGTCTGTCCTGAAAAGTCGTGATCAAACTCTTTCGGTTTCTCATTTTATAGTGATAAAAACTGTCGCTGATTACCTTTAATGTATCTGCCGCCTTAAATACTTTTTCATTGAATGCGATATCTTCCAAAAACATTATAGATTCATCAAAAAGGATAGTCTGCGCATTCAAAAGCTTTCGTTTGTACATTTTATTCGTACAGTAGCCGATCAGATCGATGGACGTATCGTCGAGAGTAAAGGTCTTGAATTCCCTGTCTCTAAAGTCACGTTCACTCATAGTTATCTCATCCGTTTTTACTACTTGCTCACTGATCCCGACTTTTTCGAAGTACATGCCGTACATCAGCACATCCGGATACGTTTGCCTAATGACCATTTTTGTAGTTTTCAGCAGGTTTTCATCTACTTCATCATCGCTGTCAATAAAACATACATACTCTCCTCGGGCCGCTTTAAGTCCCCTGTTTCTGGCAGCAGACAAGCCTTTATTCCGCTGATTGAAGATTTTTATCCTGTCATCTTCACGTGCCAGCTTTTCAACGATCAGCATCGCGTCATCCGGGGTCCCGTCGTTGACAATGATCAGTTCGAAATCGTCAAACGTCTGGGTCAGTACACTTAACACTGCTTTCTCTACATACTTCTCTACGTTATAAACAGCCATGACAATACTGAAGAAGGGCATATTCTTGCTCCTTTCACTTTTTGGAATGATATTTTAGTCGCGAAATATAGAACTTGCCGGTCATATATTTTCTAAAGGATGAAACAGCCTCATACTGAAATGAAAAACAAATAATGTCAACCAAGCATCAAGAGACAAAAAAGCAGATGATGGATGGAATGTGTTCAGTATTGATCGACGCGAGAACATACCTTACTGTCTGCTCTTAGCGTACTTGGCTTCCACAGCTTCTTTTTTAGCCTCCCACCATGACCAATTTTCTGTGTACCATTTAATTGTGTCTGCTAAGCCCTCCCGAAAGTTGGTGTACCTCGGTTGCCAGTTCAGTTCGTCATAAAGCTTGGTTGCATCAATGGCATATCGTAAGTCGTGCCCCGGGCGGTCCTTGACGTGATCATACGCATCTTTAGGCTGGCCCATCAGTTCAAGGATGTGTTCCAGAACGTCCTTATTGCTCATTTCTCCGTCGGCCCCGATCAAAAATGTTTCACCGATGCGCCCGCTTATCAATATATCCCATACAGCAGATGAATGATCATCTGTGTGAATCCAGTCACGCACATTCTTGCCATCTCCGTAAAGTTTAGGGCGTTTTCCTGACAAGATATTAGTGATCTGACGCGGGATAAATTTCTCGATATGCTGATACGGCCCATAGTTATTCGAGCAGTTAGACAAGGTAGCCCGGAGACCGAAAGAACGCACCCAGGCCTTGACTAATAGATCTGAACCGGCTTTTGTTGAGGAATAGGGACTGGAGGGGTTATAAGGTGTCTCTGCTGTAAATTTTTCGCCTGGTCCGGCTCCTTTGCCCGGCAGATCTTCACGCAAAGGCAAATCACCATAAACTTCATCTGTTGAAATATGGTGATAGCGGACATCATGTGTCCGGCAAGCATCGATCAATACATATGTACCGACCAGATTGGTTTGAACGAACGGAAAGGGATCTATAAGCGAATTGTCATTATGTGATTCAGCCGCATAATGAACTACCGCATCGCTCTTTTTAACAAGCCGATCGACGAGCTCGCCATCCGTTATATCTCCGACGACTAAGGACACGCTGTCTGCAGGCAAGCCCTCCAGGTTGTCCTTATTCCCGGCATACGTTAATTTATCCAGTACGGTCACATGGACGTCAGGATGATGAGTGACAACATAGCGGACAAAATTTGACCCTATAAATCCGGCACCACCTGTTACTAATAGAGATTTCATGGGAACTATCCTTTCTGCATGGCTTCAAGAAAAGGCTCTTCTTATTTTTACCAGGACCTTAAGTGAATTCGGAGAAAATCTGTTTAGATGAATCATCAGTTTTTCTTTTTTACTTAATCCCTTATAAAAACCATATATTTCTTTTTTTTCTTTTAGTTCGTTATAAAAATCGTTTAAATCTTTTTCTGCCAGCTCATTCAACCTTTTCTGTTCCAAATGAAGGTATATTTTATCTTTTAATATCGTTTTTCTTATTACTGAAGCATAGGCATTATCCGTATAGTCATTTACGCCTGCTAACATCCTCTCCATTGCCTTGTAGTGATTGATGCGTCTTTCACTGTTTAAATATTCCCGCTCTGTCCAGGAACCAGGCACCGCATACCTGTAGGTAGACATGATTTCATCCAGATAGTAGACCTTTCCAACCAGAGAAAGGAATATCGTCAATGGATAATCACCTACAAAGGAGCTGTAATAAAAAGCAGGTCTGACGACACTATCTTCTCTACGGTAAACCATCGAGTTTGTCGGGAAAAGGCCGCCTCCCCCAAAGATGATGTCTTCCGTACTGAAATATTTAGAGCGATCGGCAGGTCTGACCTTATACAAAGGTTTGTCTGTGCGTCCTTCAATGATGGTCGCCCCATGCACACAAAGGCTCACATCTTCATTGTTTTCCAGAAAGTCGACTTGTTTTTGAAGTTTGTACGGATCCGTCCAATAGTCATCACCTTCGCATAGGGCAATGTACTTCCCGACCGCTCTGCTTTCGTTGATCCCACAGATCCTCACGCCTTTAGAATGCTGATTCTCAGTCTGATACATTGCATTTATGATATCAGGTGATTGGCTCTCATACGCCCTGATTATCTCGGCTGTATTATCTGTAGAAGCGTCATCGTTTATCAATATCTCAAAATTGAAATTTGTTTTCTGTTTCAGGAAACTTTCTATGGCTTGAGCAATATAAGCCTCGTGATTATACGCATTACATACTATACTGACCAGTACTTCACTCATAACGTGATATCCTTTCTGTATTTTGTTCATATTCACTGTTAGCCGAAGATGATCTCTGTGCAGTATCAAAATGCAGATCGGAGAACTAAAAGTGAGAAAATCATAAAGCAATAGCGGTATATTCCTGTATCGAAGAGGCTTGTGATACTTCAACCATACAGTCAGTTTGTTAAATTCATCTCCAGATTTCTTGAAGTATCGGAGATATCGTAATGATTCTTTTTCACGATGCGATCAAAGAATCGCCTATTCTGATCAACTGTCCGACTTTCGTCGATAACCTTTACCCATGCCGCAGGTGACTCTAGCGACAAAAATACTGTCGTATCGATGACTTTTGCCTGTCTTGTGATCGTGTCAGCTAACAGGCATTTCACCCCCGAACATTGGGCTTCTATCCCTACGATAGGGTTCCCTTCAAAGAGCGACGGTAAAAGAAAAATATCGATCGCCGAATAAAAACTGGAGGCATCATTGACCGTTCCGATCAGATGGACGTTCTTCGCCAGTCCATATTCCGTGATCTTCGCTTCGATGCTATTTCTCAGTTCTCCTTCGCCAGCAATAAGCAGCGTGAACGACACCCCTTTTTTACGCAGTTCACGCGCGATATCAAGCAGAAACAGCTGATTCTTCTGGTTGTTCAACCTTCCCATATTCCCAAGGACCCATTCATTTTCTGATAAGTCATATTTTTCTCTAAATGCCCTTCTTTTTTCTTTATCATAACGAAACTTAGTCGTGTCGATACCGTTTTTCATCAGAATCACTTTATCTTTATGCTTTTCGCTGAACAGCCATGCCCCTGCGAGATCAGAACAAGCCCAATAGTCAGAAACAAACTTCTCATATCTGAGTTTACCGAGCTTATGAGATATAATTTTCAAGGTCCTTAATCTCACCTGACCCATAGCCGAGTTGTGAGAATGAGCAATGACCCGTTCAACCCCACACTCTCGAGCAATTTTTGAGTAAACGAGTGACACGCCGTTATAAATATTGAGGTGCAGGACATCATATCGCTCGTTTTTCAGGACTTCTTTAAATGCTCTTAAACTCTTGAATGTTCTCGTGAGTTCAGAATCTCTGCCTTCCGGGAGCAGTTCTTTGATTTCGATCCCCATGCGTTGAAGTCTGTCATCGTATAAGTCACTGAACTTCCGCGTAGTCAGGATAGTGATCGTGACATTTTTAAGATTCATGTTTTCAAAATTTGACACAAGATAAGATTCGATCCCGCCCGACAGCCATCTATCGACAAACACGCCTATATTTTTCATTTATGCCCTCACACTCTCATGAATAATTTCAAAATAATATGCTTCTAGTTTTTCGGCAGTATGTTCAATGTTATAGTCAAAAATATCTATATTGGACTCCCGACCTGGGTCGCGTTTATACTGGGTCACTGTTTCGACCCATGGTTTAACGCCCTGATCGATCGAGAGAAACTTACACTTCCCTGTCAAGCATGCTTCCTGAGGGACGTTATCAGATAGGATGACAGGCATTCCTGACACCTGTGCCTCAATGGCGGAGATTCCGAACCCTTCGTATCGGGATGGGAAAGCAAAGATGTCCATCGCGTTATAATAGCGGTTGACATCTGATTTATTCCCTAAAAAGTGTATTTTATCTCGGATATCAAGCCGTTGGGCCTGCCGGATCAGCTTTTCACGTTCCTGTCCATTACCCAATAGAAGCAAGACGACATCCGGTTCCTTTTTAGAGAGTTCATGTATGAGTGAGATCAGAAATTCCTGGTTTTTCTGAAAACTCAATCGTCCAGTATGCCCAATAACATATTTATCTGTTATGCCTAATTCTCTTCTTATTTTCGCTCTTTCTTTTTCATCAAACATGAACTTTTCAACTTCGATCCCATTATTGATGATAGTCAAACGATCAGTAGTCACAAACTTTTTCCCAAACAGCCATTCACCAGACCCTCTCGAACATGAACAGAAATGTGTAGGATAGGTTTTAGACAGAGGTCTGAGGATGTTTTTAATTATGTTTTTCACCGTCTCTCCCGGTGCTGCCGTGCTGTGACTGTGAGCGATGCGAATGGGGACGCCTGCTCTCTTTGCCGTACTTAAAGGAAAGACACTCAGCGCATTAATATGAGAATGAATGATGCCGTAATGATTTTCTTTCAATATAGTCATCAGTGCCTGCCTGTATTGAATGACTTGCTGATACGCCGGGACGATAAAGACCCTGCCGCCTAAAGCCGTTATCTCATCATAAGGGACTATGGAAGAATCCTCATCCACGATAAAATCAAACTGAATCCTGCTTCTATCGATGTGCCGATAGTAATTCATCACCATCGCTTCAACTCCTCCCCCATGCATTTTTCCCAGTACATGTGCGATCCGTATAGGGGGTGCTTTTTTTTCGATCTTCATATTTGTCTCATCTCCTTATGAAAGACTTTTCTGTTCTATTGAACAGATGACCATTGACTGGCCCTGCCCTTTACATTAAATGTTTATTTATGAAGCTATCGCTATTTATTCTGCCCGCTGAATGAAATCAATGATGACACGATGATTGACGGTGCCAATAAACGCCAACTGTATTGCTAAAAGGATCCATCTTAAGACAAATGCATCCAGGAAAAGGTAATAGATCAGAACATTAGCTGTTATAAACAGAAGGGGTTTGAAAACAAGTTTTAAAGGGAATAAATCCTGTTCAAGTTTTCTTGCACTGCGGTAATGCAAACAGAATAAAGCTAAATAGGAAACAAAAGTGGTAACGGCTGCCCCGTGAAAACCAAACAGCTGGATTACATAGTAATTCAGACCTATGTTCAGGAGTGTCGCCAATAAAGTATTGACAGCCACTGCTTTTGTTTTCTTATGAAAGTGTTCGATGTTGACATAGATGATATAAACAAACATGATATAACTGGCTAATATGATAAAAGGCAAACTGATATCTGCTGTCCAGTACTCAAACGGTGCAATGATCCTTAAAATCTCTGGAGCCGTCAGTATCAAGCCTACTGTGGGTATCGTCATGATAAGAAGATAAACTTCTGCTTTTTCATTTATTTTACTTATGGCTCTTATTTTTATCTGCTGAGTAAACCACGGCAGCCAGACATTATTCAGGGCTAGGAAAATCACAGTGCCCGCCATACTGAAGTTATAAACGAGACTGTATACCCCTGTTTCCGACGCCCCTACTAAAGAAGTAAGCATGATCCTATCTGATTGATTGAGAAGCGTCATGGACAAACTGTGAAAAATAAAGGGGAAGGAAACCTTCAGGGCAACCTTGGCATGGGTTTTATTAAAAACCTTACTTTCCCCATAGACAAGACGTAAAACCAGGAAAGCAAACAGGACCATCAATATCGAGTGAGGGATGATCTTACCCATGTGTTTGTCGTCATTTATGAAATAAATAATAATGATGATCGAACTGAAAAGAGTGAAAAAGTTTGGTAATATCTCTAAAGCCGACTTCCTGACATACTGAAATTTAAATTTCAGATACATATCATAATTTTTCAAAACAGCTGTTGCTCCCGCTTGTACAAGAGCAATAGTCAGTAACAACCGACTGATACCCATATCGACTTTAAATAAATAGGAGACCGCAATGACCAGAGAGGAAACGATGACAGAGTTCACAAGTGTCACCGTCGTCACACTAGACATGTAATCATCGATTTCATGTTCATATTCAGTAAACCCGATCATTACACCCATATTCATAGATAAGCCTAATATACTGACAAATACAGTAACCCATGAGATATACGTATTGATAAGACCGTACTCATGGGTCGTCAGTATTCTCGTAAATATTGGAATGGTAAGAAAAACCATGCCTTTGTTAAACACATTACCTAACAGGTACAGGCCCCCGGCTTTTAAATAACTGTTCTTTTTCACTATGTTTATCATATCCACATCTTCTTTCAGAAAAGATCCCTATGACTATTTATTTACACTCCTCTTATTTCAGCTTGAGTCTGCCCGGTAAATGACATTTACTGATCACATAGATAAGCATCAAAAATAAGAAGAAGCCCATCAATCTTAAAAATGTCGGTTGTAAAGCCCCCCTATAGACGTACACAAGAAACCCAATGACAAATGAAAAGATTATTTCAGTAAAATACACGTGATCAGAGTCTTTAATATACTCATAGGTCTTATAGTCGAAATACTTAGCTGCCTTTCCGAATAAAACTCCATACAATACAACGCCGAATGCACCAAAATCAATGAATCCTTCTGCAACGATCGGGGAAGAAAGATTAGTGAACGATACGTTTTGAATTTTAGCGACCAGTTCCCCTGAAGGATCTCCTTTAATATCCCAGATTTCTCTTGGCACGAAGAAAAAGATAACGCTCCTCAATTGTCTGCCATATTGATACCCATATCTTTCTACAAATCGAATGGTCCTGCCGATCATCTGATAGGCATCAAAATCCACCGAGTTATAATTGTTGATCTCCAGCGTATAGCTTGGCGATAATATCTGTTCAACTGTGTAAAATTTAAAAGCGTACATAATGGGAAAAATGATCACAATGGAAAATATGAGGAAAACATCAAACCTTTTTCCTTTAAAAAGAGTGATATCGAAGAGACTGATTATCAGTCCTAAATAAACGGATCCGACTAAAAAACGTGATAAACTTACCGGATAGTTTAAAATGAAGGTGATCGCAAATAAGATAAAACTCATGAGGTATATCTGGTGAGTCGGGAATATCCTGATTTTCTTTTTGATAGTCCATAAGTATATGGCCAAACTTAAAGGAGGTGTGGACCGTACAAGAAAGAATACAAGGATGCCAAAAGTGCCGTCAGCTGAATCAGCTTTCCCTCGAATAAACAGGTTGGCAAACCCTGTTGTAACGATCGCATATGCCAGAGCTGTCACGGAAACGACCAGTAAAAAAATATAAAAAAACTTACTCTTTGGAAGGGTTGAACCCTGTCTGGTTTTCAGTCTTTTCTCAGTGTTTCTCAGGTTGTAGCTGAAATAATAGGTGATACACCATAAAAATATCAGGATATTTGTAAAGAGCATCTCGTTTTCAGTCAGATACAAGTTACGGGGTGCATATCCCGAGGACAACTGGTAAAAAGGGATGATGACTAAAAAGATCAAGAAAAAGTACCAGTTTATCTTGTTTAATGAAATCGGCATTTCACTTTTCAATATCCCAAAAACGACCAGGGCAAAGTTGATAAAAAAAGTAATGTAGATAGTGAACGATAAACGGGAAGGGTTATTCAAAAATGTCACGACATAGACGAAAAGTGCGCCGATCAGTAAGAGATTCGGAATGACTGCTTTTCTTTTCAATTTTAAAGAATTCAACATTTACCTCCAATCTTTATGTTCGAGGTTTTTTCTTGACAGCATCAATAAGAGACGTATTTATGATGAATGGCTCTATGGTTTATTCCTGAACGGTACTTAAATCACTCGATTATTCTTTATCGCCATAATAGTAATAGTAATGGTCACCTGAGGTCTCTACACGATTCATGATCGCTCCGAGTATGTTTGCCTGGGTCATTTCCAGCAACTCTTTAGCCTTCAGCACTTCGTCTGTCTTAACCCGTCCTTTAGGTATGACAAATATCACCCCATCGGTTTCAGCTGCCAGGACTTGTGAATCAGTCACAGGCAGAACAGGAGGCGAATCAAAGATGATCAAGTCAAAATATGTCTTCATTTCTTCCTGTATCTCCAGCATCCGGTCAGAAGCAAGCAGTTCAGCCGGGTTTGGTGGTATGATGCCACTGGTTAGAATATACAGCCCCTCCGTGTGGGTGTGATAGATCACATCTACGACTTTCGTGTCGTCATCTGTCAATAAAGTGGTAAGCCCGTCATTGTTCCGGACGTTGAATGTTTTGTGAACGGTCGGCTTTCGTAAGTCGGCATCAACCAGCAAGACCCTCTTATTCTTAGAGGCAAAGGTAGCAGCTAAATTTGCAGAAATCGTTGATTTTCCCGAAGAAGGCGTGGCGGATGTCACAACCATTGTCTGCAGTCTTTTGTTTACCATGGAAAATCGTATGTTTGTCTGGATCGTACGGAATTGCTCGGTCAAAACGGATGAAGGATTATTCTTGACTACTAATGCCAAACGATTGCCGGAACTTTCTTCGATTCTCTTATTAAACATTCAGACTTCCTCCTCTTTTATACTCTTGAGCGTGAGCTCTGCGATTCTATCAGTCTATCAGGCGATTTTTCCTGTTCGTCTTGTTTCAATTCATCTGCCGTCATTTCAGAAACGCTTCCCAGGTTTATCCATCCCAGCTTGTCATTAATAAACTTGTCATCTTTAACAGTATTGTCTGTAAATTCAATGACGAAAACCATAACAGTTCCCAATAACCCTCCGACTATGGTACCTATAACAAGATTAAGTAAGTGATTGGGACTGACCGGATCAAGATTTGCTTCAGCCTGATAAATGACTGACACATTGTCCACGTTCATGATATCATCGAGGTTTTCCTGAAATACAGAAGCAGTGGTGTTGGCAATATCGGCAGCCTTATAAGGATTCGTATCGGTAATTTTGATCGTGAAAACTTGTGAGTCGATTTCACTGGTGACAGTCAACTGGTTTGATAATTCCTGATGGGAGATTCCCAGATCCAGCTCTTCCTTAACCTCGGTAAGGATAGCGGGATTTTTCAGAATATCTTTATACGTGTTGATCAGCTGGACATTGGTGTCGATATCGGAACGCTGAATTAAAGTCGTTTCCTGTGCCCGGTTGACGAGCATTTGCGTAGTTGAACTGTATTGAGGGACAGCAATGAAGAATGTATAGACGGCAAAAATAAGAATACCGGCTAACGTACTGACTACAATCAATCCGAGCCTTTTTCTGACGATCCCCAACAATTCCAGTAAGCTGATTTCTTCTTCCATTTCTTCTCCTCCTCTAAGTATGTGATGATAGACCGCAATGATTTGGTTAAAGACGTGATTTCATCCAGCATATTGAACGTGACTTCACATGGGATCCTAGGATGTTTGATGCAAAGCAGTCATTTGTCAGTAATTGCTTTTATACGTTTAATGCTTCTTTGTGAATTTTCTTTGAAATTAATCATTATTATAGCAGTCAAATATATTTAAGACGAGCAATAACACTTTTTTCAAGAATGCAAAAAAAACAGAAATGAGCACCGCACAAGATAAGACCTCTTGCTGTTTATAGCTGATATAGTTAGATAGTTTAGTGTTTGATGTGGAATAGCTTTAAGCACTCGGGGAATCGAACGTAATAAGTATAAGTAAGGACCAATTGTGTGAAGGACTTTTTTAGCGCAGCAGATGGGTTCATAATCCGCGTCTGTTATGTTCAGATGATAACAGAACGCTTTGGGGCGTGGCTAACGAACTGAAGTATAATACTTTAGTGATGAAAAAAATATAAAGTCGAACGGTCATTTTCGTTAAATTTTAGAGCTGATCATTAACTGAATGTTCTATACAGATCCCCCCACTCTTTACTTTGGAAGATATATTTATAATAAATAAATTATAGCATTATACAAAAGCGCTTTCATCTCATAGCGACTATAATTAAAATTTTTATCCAAAAAACGAATATAAATAGATAGGCATAAAGGTGTGTCGAGCTTCACGTTTAAGAAGCTGTTAATCATATGAGGCTTCCAGTCCCTTCACATCCACTTCGCAGCTTTTCTTCAAACAGATTCTTTTGTCAGAAGGGGAAATCACACACAGTCAGTCATAAAAAGACCAGCAATCCCTGAGAAATGGATCGCTGGCTTCGACATCTAATGTTTCACTGCGTCATTTTCTCACTTGCTGTTTAACGGATCCGCTTACTCCAATGAACGTGTAAGGAAGCCTATACGATCGCCAGGTGAACAAGATGGTGTGCGCATTCAGTCTGATGATTTTGACTTCCATTAGTCTATGTCACTTCCATAACTGTCTTTGTAATCGTCCCTTAATATCCCTTGGACCCAGGTAGTCTATTTGAAAAGAAGACCTCCATAACAGAGGCCCTTCTCCTGTATTATCCGGTTTACAAGTCATCAGCGGCATTGTATAAAACGACACCGTCTTCCAGCCACAATAGAATATACTCATCGTCCAGTGGGTTCAGTAAGATGACGCCGACTTCGCTTGCTTCATAGACTACTTCGCTCAAGTAAATAAAACTCTCTACCATATAGTCGAACTCTTCCTTGACTTCAGGCATTTCCGAGAACACGAAGGCATCGGCGATCGCCGTATCATGCGGGGTGACGGCAACGGCCATCATGTCTTCATCGTAATGAATGTCAGCCGTCTGACCTATTTCATCATTTTGCAGGAACTCCACGATGACTTCCGGTTCGACGGTATTGCCTTCGCCTATCCCTTCGATGCGCTCAGGCGGGACCATTTCATCCTGGATCACTTCTTTTTCAGTTTCTTCCACTTCGTCTTCGACAGGCTCCTCTGCAACTGCCTCTTCGGTTTCAGCCTTTTCTTCTTGCTCATCCTTCTCACTATCTTCCGCTGCTTTTATATCAAAGAACACGGTGCTGTTTTCATACCACTTGATCAGATACGACTCGTCGACCGGTGCGATCACTGCCTGCTTGCCGCTGGTCGTTCCGCCATCGAACAGATCGATGTAACCGAATTCATTATTTAGCGTGGCATAATGACCGTCTGGTGATTCCGCGCCGCTTTCTGAGACGGTGGAAATCATCGGCATCGGCATGTAAGGGATGTTCTCGTCGCCTTCCAGCAATGTGGCCTCGATATCGAACACGATCCACTCATAGCCTTCGGGTGCTTCTTCGTTGTACGGATTTTCTTCCAGTAAGAACGCATAAGCGTCATCTCCGGTCACAAGATTGCTTAAAGTGACTTCTATTAGACCTTCTTGCGGGTTATAGTCGTCCGCTTCATAATCCACGATCTGAACAGCAAACTGGAAGGACTCGCCCAATGGGACCGGGTTGGTACGCTGGCCCAAATTGGCTGAAGGTTTTTCCTCTAATTCTTTTTCGGTTTCATTTTCTGGTTCTTCAACTTCTGTTTCTTCTGACACTTCTTCCTCTTCTTCGACGATGGCTTCTTCATTATCTTCGGTTTCTTCGGTATCTTCCGGTTCGTTTTCTGCGGCCACTTCTTCTACACGACTGACTTCTTCTACTATGTCTGCGTCTTCCTGCGTCTCTTCTGCGTCACAGCTCGCCATTGCAAATATAAAAGGTGACATGACCATCAGAAGAGGCGCTTTGTTATGAATAAACTTTCCTGACATTATTCTTTTCACCTCCCACTTTTTGTCCTTATTTAACTTGAGAGTAGCACTTTCACGTTTGAATATTCAAATGAAATGAATCACAATAACACTTATTTTTTACGGTCGTTCTTTATCCATTAAAAGTTGAAAAATTTTTTTAAAAGTCAAAAAAACTGCTCATTATACTTGAGCAGTTTTATCATTATTCAATTAGACTATTTTGTCAGGCTTCTGACAAAATAACCCATATTTATAGTTCAAATCATCTTTATCTTAAGGAGTTTGACCAAAATCACTTTCAACTTCTTAAGTTTAGTTCTTATCTTAAGAAGTTTAGCCAATTCACCAACCGACTGCTTACGATTACCGATTATCTTCAGCACTTTCACCCAATACGAAAAAAACTTCTGAAGATTAATTAATAGCATTCAGAAGTTCTAACAGATCGTCCAATGGTTCATAGCCTTCATCATTGAAGAGATATTTCCTGACTTCTCCATTGACCGTTGCTGTGACCAATCCCATTACCTGCCCTTCTTTTTTTCGGAAGGTCATCGGCAGTTTACCGAAATATTCCGAATCGAATGATGCGGTAATAAATTTCTTTTTATTCAGCTTAATCATTCGAATAAAGTTAAAAATATCATATTTAATTTCTTCTTCAACCGTTAAGTCCTTAGCTTTCATTAACTTATAAATTTCCATTTCAGTATATATCAACTGTCTACTCCTTATCTGATTTTTTCTATTTCTTTCGACACATTATAAGTTTACCTCTTCCATGCCTTGCATTATGTTTATACACTATGATTATATAACTAATTCACCGCATACTTCAGATTATTTCTAAACTTTTTAAGCCTGTCAAATTCTACAGGGTTCTACTCGTATCTACTAGCGTCTCGACTTAATCCTGCTTAATATGCTTCTCTTCATTTAGTACTTTAATCATTGTCGGTATTTCACTTCCTTCAACTAACTTATACCTGCCCTGTCCATACATCTTTCTCGTAAAATTCACCAGGTTTTGCAGTTTTGAAGGGATTATCAAGTTTAGTAATTAGAGATATATTTCCATTTCCATCTATTCTCACAAAATATTCTTTGTCAAGACTCACGTTATCTGCTTCAGTTGCGGGTATAATGAGGACGATAGAATCTCCTTGTTTACATAATTTAGCCGTTGCCATTTTCATCACTCCTCTTAATTAATTATACTAAACCACGCCTTATAACATATAGTACTTGTACTTAGACTATTGGCATATGTGCAGCAACAAAGCATTTCTCACTGTTGTGTTTTCCATTTTGGAGCATGAATGATTCTAACATACTAGTGTTACTAGGAACTTTTTATATAAAAAAAAAAACAGGCATATAGCAAATCGCAATTGATTTGCTATATGCCTGTTCAGAAATTTAGATTTCATCAAACATTCTATCTATCTCTTCTATTTCTATTTGTAATCTCTTAGATATCTCGCTCTGAATGAACTCATCTTTTATTTGTGCTATGAATCTGACATCTGTAAATAAATGAGTTATGGTATTAAGTAAACTACCGATATCTAAATTCTTAGGATTGTTTGTAATACTAGCATTGATGATAGTACTATTAGAAGCAATAGCATTTGATATCAATAGTATTTTTCTGGTTCTTACCTCATACAAATCTTTAGACTCTTCTTCCTTCCGAAAGAGGCCATGTGTTAAAGAAATTATGATATCGAAAAGTTTTGATACAACAAAAGAAGATCCTACTATTTTAACGTCTCGAGAAAAACACAAGGCGTCATAATTCTCTTTATATAATTTGCTGGCAAAATCTTCATTTATACTTGATAAAACTGGTACGGGCAATCCCAGTTTAGTGAATTCATCTGATTTCAAGTGCTGAGCCTGTGCAAACACTGCAGCTGGCAAATTCAGATAGTCTATCACAGACATATCATAAGCTTCTTTAAACATTAGCCACATTGGAACTGCTTCTGGTGTGATCAGCATTTTCTTACTACCTGTTATAGGATCTATTCTTATAACCCGATTGGAATGAAACGAGTGAAAGGTAATACAATCTGTGAGAATGTTCGCAGTACCAAAAGCCCATCCTAGAATGGGATCGTGTCCCAGGGTATACATCCTATGATATTTCCCCCCCATATTAATACCAAGATCTCTAGAACCCCTGGTAATATCGTACGGTGGAGTTTGATAAAGCAATTGAATCCAATAACCTGTTTTATGTTTGTTCAAGTGTTTATCACGATAATCATCATTTGCTTCTCTGTGTGCTTTCTCAATTGAATTATCATTATGCGCTAATCTGTCATCAGAATCGAATTTTTCCCCGTAATTAAATTTTTCAGCGACATATGGAAAAACCAATGATTTTGCTACCTGTAATGCAGTAGCTATTGCAAGAAATGATAAATCAGTTTTGTTGGCTATGCTTGTTTTTCTTGAAAACTCTTTATTAATCTGATTCAATTCCTGAAATGTTTCCTGGATCTCTGCTTCAGTCATCAAATCCTCTAGAACTACGGGATCAGGTTCAGCAATGTTTGCCTGAGCTACTATTTCATCCCAATCTTCAAGCTGAGGTTTATGTTCAAGTTTTCTATCTTCACTACGTTTATCAATCTTTGTTGATAAACTCATGATATCTTTTTTTCTCCCTAGCGATGCTAGAAGTTCTAACGACGCTTCTTTATTCTTGTCTGCACTCTGTCGTGCTGAAGATAATTCCTCATCATTAATGATCGACTTGGAAATATCTTGATTCATTTTAAGTACTTTATTTATTTCCATTTCTTCTTCAGAATAGTCAAAACGACTCAAAGTTAACGCCCCCGACCCAAATCATGTTCTAAGTCTTTAATAGCAGACTGTAACAGAACATTAAGACCGTTCAGATATTCCATTCTTTCTTTATCAGCATCTGATTCTTCTTTCATCGCTTTTAATATTGCAGTTTGTTTAGCTAAAGCATTTTTATAGAGTAATTCTTTTGCTTCTCTTAGTCTTTTATTTTTCACGTGAGAAGCTACACCTAATCCAGCACCGCCTAAAACTACAGCTGGAGCTGCTAACACAGCGATCCCCGCAGCCATCCCGCCACCAATAACAGAACCAGCTGCCGCCAAGCCACTAGTGATTCCGGCTGCACTCAAACCAGCGACTGAACCACCCAAGTATAGGCCTGCAAACCCAATACCAGAACCAACTCCTACACCTACTGCTCCTGCTAATGCTTCGCCTATTGGGGAATCCTGTATTCTTCTAGATTTATCCTTTAAAGCAACATCTGCCTCGTCAATAACGCTCTGAGCCGTTTTTAAAGCATCTGTACTCTGAAACTTCATATCTTTCTTCTTTTTGACGTATTCACCCATGTTAAATCTTCCTCCTGTTTTTAAGTTTATTCTTTATAAGACTATTATTGAACAGATAATTAACAATCACCTATCACAAATATTTATGTAATATTAGTAATTATACAGCTTACGCGGTAAGCGCTATCATTTAGTGATGATATAAATTATCACTCTCCCTTTTAGCGTAAATCATTATTGTCATTTTAAACACTATACCCTATCGTACGAGAATTTCATTAAAACTCTAAAACCAATTTAAGTATATCATTTTATATTTAATAATTCATACTTTTATAAGTGATTTATGTTAAAAAGTTAGCTATAGTCTAGTTTATTTCATCTTGTAGAAAAACTAAACTAATTCATCTTTATAGTGATGAATTAGTTTAGTTATACTTTAGCTTTTACCTTAATTTTTTCAATCAAAATAAGCCAAGCCCAACTGATTCTGCAGTTGGGCTTGGCTTTTTACAGTTACGATTACGATTAAACTTGCGCCCATCCACGAGCGATGGCGCGGCTGACGTCCCAGGCGTCCTTGCCGATTCTGTCCGGGGTATTCACGGTATCGATCGACAGTTTGTAAGTCCAGTAGAAGTAGCCGTCGCCTTTGTTCCAGGCGTCGACTGAAGCTCCCCACAATTCATTGTAGAAACTAGTGACTTCGTCGTCGGTCATGTTCGGCTGGTTTTGGGCGATATGCTGGTTAAAGAGACACCACTCGCCGGTCACCACAGGGACATACTGGGAGACCTTTTCGATCTGGGTCCCGATCTGATTCAGGTGCGCCTTATAATGCTCCAGGTTTTCTTGGTCCGGTTCATTGTTGAATACCAGGTAATGGTGGGTATCGAGCATGACGTTATCGAAAGTCCGGTCCTTGAAAAACCCTTCCCACGCCATTAAGTCAAAACCGTCATGGAACACGATGGTCTTGTCGGAAGGCAGAACCTTACGCAGCCGGTCGTAGGCTTCCTGATAAAAATCATAGAGAAAGGCAAACGATATCGGTCCGCTGCCTTCAGCGAGCTCTTGATCTCTCGGCTCGAACTGGTCCTGGGGATCGATGATGTCCCACATCTCAGGAGTCAGCGGTTCGTTCAGGACTTCGATGCCAAACAGGGCCGAATCGTCTTTATAGCGTTCGGCCAGCCGCGTCAGGACATCCAGGACGAACTCGACTTCTTCAGGATGCTGGGCCCACTTACAGACCCCGGAGATCCCGCCGTTGTCGAAGGCATTCTGACTGTATGGAGCCGTGTGCAGATCGATCAGCACCTTCAGTCCATATGCACGTGCCCAGTTGAACGCCCGGTCCAGCTCGTCGATGCAGCCAATAAAAGGCTCGCGGTCACCGAAGATGAAATGCGGCACCGGGATGCGCACCACATTGAAACCGGCCGCAGCAATCTTAACAAAATCGCCTTCTGTAATAAACGTCGCTCGGTGGGTTTTGATTTTTTCTTCGTAAGCCGCTGGATCCATGTCATGCGCTAAGTAATATTCGTCGGTTGAAGGTGTTCGGTCGAAAAGCCGCGGTGTCATCCACTTCTCCAAGACCAGCCAGGCGCCCAGGTTCACGCCTTTGATTTTTTCTTCCATTAATCAATCGTCTCCTTTTTCTGCAAAATACATCTCTATTCGTCAGGTCTTGTCTTCCATGTCGCTCATTTAACCCTGAAGGCCGTTTGCTTCAATGACCTTCTGATACCAGGCAAAGGATTCCTTCTTCCGGCGTTCCAATGTCCCATGGCCTTGGTTGTCTTTATCGACATGAATAATGCCGTAGCGTTTCTCCATCTCGCCGGAGCCGAAACTCACGATGTCGATGACTCCCCACGGCGTATAGCCCATCACGTCTACACCATCAATAGAGATGGCTTCATGCATGGCTTTGATGTGTGCCTCAAGGTATGCGACCCGGTAGTCGTCACGTATCTTGCCGTCGGCATCTATCTTATCATAAGCACCCATCCCGTTTTCTACGATAAATAGCGGCTTATTGTAGCGCTGATAAACGGTGTTCAGTGTATAGCGCAAGCCATCCGGGTCGATCTGCCAGCCCCAGTCGTTCGTGTCCAGATACGGGTTCCCGACCACTTTGGCTTCCGGGAAGTCTCTGACTGGATCACCGTACACGTCATCAAGGGTCGTGACCGCTTTGGACATATAATAGCTGAAGCCAATGTAGTCCACCGTCCCTTGTCTCAAAGCATCCAGTTCCTCCGCAGTGTATTTGATGTCGAACCCTTCATTCTTCCAGCGCTTGAGGGCATAAGTCGGGATCTCGCCGCGCACGTGCACGTCACTGTAAAAGAAGCGGCGCTCCATCATCTTGCTCGAAGCCAGCATGTCTTTCGGGTGGCACGCATAGGGATAGACCGGGACATAAGCCATCATGCAGCCGATCTGAAAGTTTGGGTTGATCTCTTTTCCAATTTTAACTGCCTTGGCACTGGCGATCAGTTCGTTCAAACTCGCCTGCACCGTCACTTCTTCTTTATTGTCCCCTTCGTCAAATAAAACAGCCGAATTCGTCCAGGTATGCAGCTCATCAAACCTATCCAGCTGGTTGTTGATCTCGTTGAAGGTCATCCAGTATTTCACTTTATCCTTATACCGGCGCATGACCGTTTCCGCATACCAGGCAAAAAAGGTAATCAGCTTTCTATTCTTGAATCCGCCATAGTTCTCATAAAGCGCGTAGGGGATCTCAAAGTGGGACAGGGTCACGACCGGTTCGATGCCATTTCTAAGCAATTCATCGAACAAGTCGTCGTAGAACTTGAGTCCTGCTTCATTCGGTACACTGTCATCCCCGTTTGGAAAGATCCGTGCCCAGTTGATGGATGTCCGGAAGGCTTTCAGCCCCAGTTCCTTGAACAGTTTGATGTCTTCTTTATAGCGGTGGTAAAAGTCGATCGCTTCATGGTTCGGATAGTATTGGTCGCTCAATACCCCCTTTGTGATCTGACGTGGGGTCTTCTGGTTACCCGCCGTCAGCACATCAGCCGTCGACAGGCCTTTCCCGTCCACATCATACGCCCCTTCGACCTGATGCGCAGCGACCGCCCCGCCCCATAAGAAATCCTTGGGAAATTCGTACTTCCTTTCTTCCATTATCCACACTCCATTCATTTACTTCATTCACTCATCAGTCTGCGGGTTCAATGCATGCTGGCATAAACGGCGCCCAGGATGTTGGAATTGTTCTTGAAGGCGCAGGTATCGATGACCAGCGGTTCAAAAATCGTTCCAAATACTGGGGAGAGGGTCCTCAGTTCCGCATACTGCCGCTTGAGTTCTTCAAGTACGATCGGCTGCGCACTGATGCCTCCGCCGATCAGGACTTTTTCCATATTCAAGATGGCCTGAAGGTTCACGATGAGGTTCAGGAGTCGGGTTATGTAAGCCGAAAACAACGCATTCAGAGCGGGGTTGTTTTTCCTGTTTATGGCTTCAAAGACTTTCTCGCCGTCATAAGGCTTTTGCATCCTAAGCATTTCGCCGCATCTTGCGATGAAATCGACCGCCGACAGTTCATAACCTATGATGTTATTCTTATTGGGATCAAAGGGATTCTTTGTAATAAAGCTCAGTTCCCCAGCCTGAAAGGTATTCCCCTGGTGCAGCTTCCCGTCAATGATGACACCGCCGCCGACGCCTGTGCCCAGGATGATCGCGATCCCGTCTTTGACGCCTTGAAGGTTCCCCAGCCAGAGTTCGCATAAAGCGGCTGCTTTGCCGTCATTGATGATCGTACAGCGTTTCCCGTACGTTTCCTTGAAATACGTTTTGAAATTGAAGGTGTGCAGATACTTGAGGGAGCCGCCGAAATACACGATCCCTTTTTCGGAATCGACTTTCCCCGGCAGACTCATCGCTACAGCTTCAACTGAATCCATGTCGACTTGTCGGCAGATCTCGTCGATCGTTTCTAAAAAGCCCTTTAAATTACCGGGCGACGGCACTTTCTGTTTATTATCCAGCATGCCGTCTGCATAGACACAGGCAGATTTGATATTCGTTCCGCCCACATCGATGCCAAGCGTACAGGTTTTATTCATATTATCCCTCCATATCGAACAATTATGTTAAGCGCTTAACTGAAAGCGCTACAGTTATTCCTATTATACGCTAAATCGGTTGGAAGTGTAACCGGGTATTTATAAATTCTCGAGACAGACGGCTCAGCGGTAAATCTACGCCGTTTCGTTTGTGAAGGTTTCTAAGTAATTTTTCGCCTTGTGCTAAATATCCTTTTATTGAAGGTCCAGTATGTGCTATTCGTAAGTGACTGCTTTTTTTGGATCCGCTTCTAGCAGTAAATGCTTCTCGGTATAAGTGCAGCTTAAAATCCTGTTCACTTGTACCGAATAAGGCTATTCGATATGAGTGCAGCTGATAATTCCATTCACTCATACCGATAAAGGCTTTTCGGTATGAGTGAGGCCTCCTTTCTTCCAAACTCCTCCCGAATAAAATGGAGCGAGTGGATACTATCAAAAAACGTGCATCACATTACCCGCATGTATCATAAGCGGGTAATGTGATGCACGTCTTATTGCTATTTACAGATTATCGATGATTGAAAAGCAACGCACTCCCAGACATATGCTCTAGAATATGTCTGGGAAAGGCGCAAGGTAATCATTCAATACAAGAGCCTTGTTCCTGACTTTGTCCCTTACAAACGAACCAGCCTTCAACTAAGCCAATCCATAGTCGTTGTCGAACCGTTCTTGGGCTTTGTGGTAGAGCCTTTTGAGTCCTTCTCTTTCTCCGCGTATTTCTTTGACGACGATGTCGGCGGCTTCTTCGGTGGTGAAGATGCTGAACGGGAGCTGGAGACGGTTCATGGGCGTAATGAGTTTCGTTCTTAAGGCGTCGTCAGTCAAGGCGTTTTTCAGCTGATAGGCCTTGATTTTTTCAGTGATGTGAGAAGCCACAGTGGCTCGGGATTTCGTGTATGGGAAGTAGGCCGCTGCGTAAGTTTCCAGGTAGTCCATGCTGAACCCATTGGAGACCCCGCTTAAGTCGATGCGGATGACTTCTGCTAAATAGATGAAGGCGGAATCGTCTTTACCTTCTTCTTCAAGAAACTCGGCCATCTTGAACCGGCAGTTGCGGTACTTGCCAAACTCGGAATGCTTATAGTACTTCAGGCTTTTCTTGTTCATGTATTCCCAGATGATGTCTCTGTAGGCATATCCCGGGTTATCTTTAACTTTTTCATCCAGGGACCAGATATCTAAATGAAGGATGCTGTGGTGGTGGATATAAGGAATGTGTCCGTTCGCTGCCAGGACTTTTTTCCCCAGATCCGTCAGCTCATAGGTCCGTCTAGGAAACAGGCTGTCGAGCTGGGCTGCCGAGAGCTCTTCCATTAAACGCTGCACGTGATCCGACTTCCCCCCAAAAACTTTGAGATCCTTGGCATAGAGAACCTCTTCCAGGTTCTCTGTCGTTTCATTGCTGATCGCTGACTCGATGGACCCGACTTTAAGAAACCCCTGTTTTTTCAACGATTTCAAGAGTTTATCGATATTTTTCACTCCATAGCGAGACCACCAGAAGGTCGGGTAGGACTTCTGATCGATATAGTACGTTGGCGCGTAAGACAGAAGTAGGACTTCATGCGGGTATAAACCGGCTTCATTGGGTGAGCTGTTCTTGAGCATCTTTTTTACAGGTACGACATCCCGCTGCTCAGATCGCTTCATCCCCTCTAATTCTCTTGTGTCAGTCCTTCGGTTCTGCTGCTTTCCTTTGAATATATTGAATAGTTCCATCTTCACTCTCCCCTTCATTAACTATACCACTTAGATCAAATCACTGTGAACGTTTCCAGTGATAACTGGTTATATACATGAAATCATACTAAGATAAACGTCAGTTAAAAATGACCTATACTGTGTTTTTTAAAAGTATAACTGTTTTTAGGTGAAAAAGCAACAATTTTCACAAACTAATTTTAAAAGATTCTTGCCAGAGTAATTACTCGGAACAAAGGTTTTCTTGCAGTTGTTTAATGTTTCCATACAGCATTGATCAGCAGACTTTGCTCAATCGATCGATTCTTTCATTCATTTTTTTATCACAAGCCGTCGTTTTTTCTGTCTTCAAAAACTCCTGTCCCCTCCGCATACCTGACGACTGTACCACTGTCATTACTTTCATTTTGATTATAAAAATATGGATGGGTTCTCTCTTCAGGAGCTATGGAGGAAGTGTCTTGGGAGACTCGGCACAAGGCATTTTTGTCTTTTCTGCAAAGGACTAGCGCCGCTGATCACTATTCCGCTCAACGCTCCCTCACTGTTTCTTTTGTAGGGGTTTCTTATACGTTGTGATGAGTCTTTATCAACCTGCTTGAAGTAAGCCGCAAAAGTGGTGAGCTTCCCTTCCTGCTGGATACGCTGACGTAGGTCATCCTCTGACCAGATGTAATAAAAAAAGAACCTGCCGTTATGAGCTCAAGGCAGATCCTTTCTTCTGATCGTTTGATTTGATTAGCTAACACTCACATACACTGGACTGGCAGTGATGAAAAACATCTTCCCTTTCGAGTTCTTTACTTTATACTGTGTTCCCCGTCCGACACTCACTTTCTCCAGAACAGTCGGAAAGCCCTGTCCTTTGGTGACATAACCAAAGACATCCTTGTCTTCCCAGCTGGGTTTAGTGTAAAAGCGGAGCTGGCCGTCATGGTGGCTCACCAGTCGCTTACCGCTATATTTCTTAACCTGTATTTCATTCTCTACCTTACTGGAACCAGTTACCTCTGGACTACTATAAGCGACACCGATTTTCTGACACAGACTCTCAATGACTGCTTCAGCGGCTGCATAGAATACCTCGGTCTTTAAATACGCCTGATGATCCGTCACATTATCGATAAAGCCGTACTCGATGATCACAGTCTCGGTCTTGCCGGTCAGCCTTTGCATGTAGTAGTAATCGACCCCCGGCTTCATAGTCCGTGAGAACACGCGGCGTAACGGGAGTTGTGTCGCTTTAACCAGACGTTCAGCCAGATCTTCTGCAAAAGCCGGCTTGGCGTGGACAGAATGAATCACTTCGATTCCCCGTGCCTGTCCATTAAAGGCATTCCAGTGATTAGACACACAGACGGCATACTGATTCTTGATCCGGGCCACCCGCTGCACATGTTCTAGCGTCAGGTCTCTGTCTCTCGTCAGGTGGACATCGGCACCCAGTTCCTTCAAACGCTTGTACTGATACAATGTAATTTTTAAGTTCCAGTCTTTTTCCAGTACCCCAAAACCGCTCGCACCCGGATCACTTCCGCCGTGTCCCGCATCCAATATAATAGATTTACTCATTCCTTTTCCTTCTTTCTCCGATTAATTTTTTAATACCGTCTTGTACTGCACCAGCCTCTCAGCCACACGTTGACGCCAGGCATATACGGTCTTCCGGCTCACACCCCGTTTCTTTGCAATATCCGTGACCGACAACTGATGGATCACCGCATCGTTCAAGTACGTCTGTTCCACTTCAGTAAGACACGAAAGCATCGACTGATACACATCCCGCATCAGTACATCTTCATCCACCCCAGACCTGTCCTCCACGACCATCGGCTCAAAGTCTTCCGGCATCGGCATCTCCCTTTCAGCCCGGCGGACCATGATCCGGATCTCATCAAGGACACCCCACTTCACTTTCTGAAAAGCATAGCCTGTGAACTGATAGAATGCCTCTTCTTCTAATAAATCTTTCGGGAAGGCTTCATACGCCTCCACCAGTTTCAGCCGTCCGATCTGGACATAATCCTCGTAGTCCGGATGATTATACGGAATCTGACATTTCTTCAGTGCCCCGTAGACGATAGCATCGTGCACAAAGAAAAAGTCAGCCGCCATCTCTTCCGTCAAATATCGTTTCTTCTCCTGCGTTTTCATCTGTTATCCTATTCCAGAAGATCTTCTAAATATATTCGTACATGGCCTGTGTACACCCTTAATTTACGCTGGAAAGCTTTCTCATTCAAAGTGACGGAAAGGAGCATTTAAAGGACGAAACAGACTGAATCTGGTTATTTGGTTGTGGTATAGGGTAAAACGTCAGTGAAAAAGCTATTATTTCAGTGAATTTTAATAATTTATTTTTGAAATCTTTACAAGTGAAGCCAAAATCTTGGGTCACTTGTCATGTTTTCCGTTAATCGTTACAAGTGAACCTACTTTTTATTCCGACTCGTTAAGTTTCTGCTTAATCGATACAAGTGAACCCACTTTTTCTCTTCATTTGTAACAAGAAAAGCTTTAGATGTTGTCATATTTTTCGCCGGGCGAAAAATTACCTCATTTATTTTCGTGAGATTTCATTTCTTTTGCATATATATAGTATGTAGAGCAATCAATGACTTAAAAGGAGTTTGATGACATGATACTTAAAGAACGTTCGAAATCGGTCATTCACCGCATTCTAGAATCTTTGAATCACCGAACGGGTTTGTCACATGCAGAGAAGGTACAGTATGAAAACCAGATTAAGGGTTTTGACGGGGAGCTGGCATTTGACCGTATCCTAAACGAGTCGGACATTAGCGGTCTTATACTAAATGACCTGTTGCTAAATACTAAAGATACTTTTTACCAGATCGATTCACTGTTGATCACAGATGAAACCATCCATTTGTTCGAAGTGAAAAATTACAGTGGGACGTACGTTTATAAAAACGATTCTCTCTATGCATCGTCCGGTCATGCACTGCAGGATCCGGTTGCTCAGGCAGAACGTAAACGGGCTTATCTACACAATTTACTGATAAAGCTGGGGCATACCCTCGACATTCAGGTATGCGTCGTCTTTATTCATCCCGATTGTTACATTTACGATCTACCAAAGAGAGAAACGATTTTGTTTTACGGACAGCTCCCTGGTCACTTGAAAAAACTGGCTGGAACCTTGCCGAAACAGTCAGATGAGAACCTGAATCTTGCCCAACAGCTCATCATTAGGCACGACGATTTATATCGCCCGACTAACTTGCCTGCCTACTCCTTCGATCAGCTGAAAAAAGGGATCCGCTGCTTTAACTGCGACTCTTTTTCTTATAATAAAAGCCGTCAGAATATTTATTGCAATGTCTGTGGTCACAAAGAAGAGGCTACTAAGGCGATTTACCGCAGCATTGAAGAATTCAGAATGCTTTTTCCAGACATCCCGCTGTCGAAAGAGGTTGCGCATACCTGGTGCGGGAATGACTGGAAGAAGTCTAGAATACGAAGAGTGTTGGAGAGTAACTACCGAGTGCATAACCGTGGACGCGGCAGTTACTATACTGATGACTGATCAAGATGTTATTTTTCGCCGGGCGAAAAATTTCCTCCTTTTGCTCTGAAAACGTGACAAGTGAATTAAATAATTCGCTTCACTTGTCACGTTTCGGCTTAATCTTTACAATTGACCCCACTATTTCTTTTCACTTGTTAAGTTTTCGCTTAATCGTTACAAGTGAGTCCTAGATTTACTCTCGCTTGTAATGATTCAACTGTTTCGTATGTCAGAACCTCTGTGATTTCTACACCACTTTTGGTATCATAAAACTACAAAAATCAAAGAAGGTGCGAGTATGATCTATCAATTCAAAGTAACATTGAAAGACATTGGGATTCCGGTGTGGCGGCGGCTTCAGGTTGACAGTGAGGCGACGTTTGAGGAGTTTCACTACATACTTATGGCGGCTTTTGACTGGATGGGATACTCCTTATATGAGTTTGATATAAGAAAGACACGCGGTAAAAGATTGAACGGTACCCGGATCGGTCCTAAGGAAGGTACCCCAATGACAGAAAGCAATCCGCTGCTGCTTATGCTTAGACAAAGGCTTGCAAATCCGGAAGACTATGATCTCCCCCGATATCTGATTGACAAGAACGAAAAGTTGTCGGACTGGTTCAAGCAGGAAAAAGACCGGGCGCTTTTCACCTACGATTTCAGAGACGACTGGGAACACGAGATCGTTCTAGAAAAGATACTGAATCCTGATCCCAATGTTCAGTACCCGCTCTGCACGAAAGCGAAAAATGATGCACCTTATGAAGACGGCCGCCGTGATCTGATGACCAGTCAACTCGATTTGACTAATCCGAACGGCAAAGAAATCGTTTAAGACATCAACGACACCTACAGATACGACGGCTGGAAAGACGAGTTTATGAACCGAGATGACTTTATAGAATAACTATCGTACTGATATAGTAAAACCAGAAGCCAACTCAATTACCGATCAAAGGTAACTCTAGATATAAACAAAACAACCATCGAATCAAGGATAATATTCCTTGATTCGATGGTTGTGTTTATTGTAATACTTTTTAGTGTTTACTGAAAAGCGACTCTATACCAGTCCTATTCTTGGGCAAAAGTTAGAGTGACTATTATTAGAATGGCAAATCATCTTCTGCTTGGAAACGTCCTTTATACATTAAATGGTTATCAAATTTTAATGTGATATCATATTTATCCCTTGGCTCTTTAAAAGGAATAGTAAGTACTGATTTAGCTGTCCAATCCATTATAGTCTGTTTTTTCACAGTTCCGTCAGCTTCTCCTAGTTCAGCTTCCAAGTCAAACTGTACAGGTTTTGAATTATTTAGATACTGCTGGCTGATCCTTAAGTCAAACCTCATATATTCACTTTTTAGTTGAGCAGTATGAAAATAAGTCCATCGACTGAAGAATATAACGTTCGAGGTATCGATTTGAACATACTTTTCATATTTCTCTCGAAGGTCCTCACTCATTAAAGCTAACAACGTTTCTTTTTCTGCCGGTGTCCGTACAACGATTTTCATTAAGTACTCATCTAATGGCAATGAATTGGGAACTATAATTTCTGCATGACGGTGGCCAATGATTGAGCGCTTTTCATCATGAGATAAGGCTCTGTCGTGATAAATTTTATCGAATGGTAACTTCTTGAATTCTTCCGGTGTTGAATAAAGAGAAACGGGTCCACTTCCAGCTAAACTGGTTTCAGTAAATAAGCACTCAGGCTGGGATAAAAGCTTTCGTATATCCAACAACAGAAAAACTGGAACAGCACACTGTGCTCCCAGCTCACTGATTTCCAGTTGTTCCCTCGTCTTAAATCCCTCATTATGATACTGTGTCGGTGACTTGGGTCTAAAGTAGAAACGGACATAGTCTTTATATTCTGGATTAGTTTGATCGATTACTTTTTGACTGGCATTATCACTTTTCATTTTTCCTTCTCGTATGGCCTGGTTTCTGGATAACAGCCTGCCATCATTTAAAATAGAGACGATATTCTCCACATGAGAGAAATGGTAGCAATACTTAAACCAACCTCTTCTATTCGAATTATGAATACCCGTATATATTTCTCCAGATTCTAACTGATCTAAGACAGTGTCGAAAGATAGGCTCATCCAAATATCAACTCCGTTTGTTCTTGAGAAGAGACTGATTGTTCCTCATCAGGAAGATTGATTTTTTTGACTGCCACTCCTGTGGTTATCTGTTTTTGATGGTTAATAGACTTAATCGGTTCAATGTAAGGCAATAAAGTTAGAAAGCGTAATATATTAGTACTTCTATTCTTTTCCCGATAATTTTCAGGTAAGTCACGAGAGAACACATAGCCGAAATCTCTTAGCTTTATCCACAAATCAAAAAAATCCTCTTTATTGAACTCAATATTATCATCTCGAGTGTGTATCAAAAGTTTGGATTCCTCTTTCTCATCACCCACTAAGCTATCAACTGACCATCCGAAGATTTTCAAATCGGCATGTGTAACAATGTGAAGCAAATCTTCCCAGACAAACTCTGCACTTAAAGCACTGGGTTGTTTGCGAAGCCATTTTCTGGTTTCTTTTATATTTTTATGTTCAGTAAACGTTTCAAATCCGTCTACGATGTGCACAAAGACATCGATCGGTAGATTTTTAAGGTATTTTTCCATTAATGGCTTCACTTCTGTTTCCCAATCCAATCCACCATTACCTGTCCCTAGCTGAGGGAAAGATATTGAATAGATGCCTTTTTCTTCATAGGTTGAAACAAATTTTGCCAGACCTTTTTCAATATACTCGATTTCAGATGGATTTCTCCAGTGTTTCTTTGTAGGAAAGTTTAATACCCATTTCTTTTCATCCTTGTATAACCATAATTTTCCAATATCCAATAAGCCCTGTTCACAATAATGACGGTATTGTTTATACATGTCAGGATAAAGCTGCTTATATTTTTTGGCAATACCTTTTCCCATAACACCGACCGTATTCACCGTATTTACAATAACTTGTGCCGGACTTTCAAAAATGTCTTGCTTGACGTAAAGCAACATCTTTCTCACCCTCTCTTTAAACAAAACATGGATGTCTTCTATATTATACCATATAAGCAATACTGTACATATCTATACAACCATTTAACTCAGCGTAGAAGAAGGAAGACTAACCTTTGGGTTGTGGTTTCATAAAGAAAAAGCTGGCTCTGCCAGCTTTTTCTTTATGACAAAATCGTTATAAGTGAGAGGCAAATAACTGTTCGCTTGTAACGTTTCTTCTTAATCGTTACAAGCGAATCCAAATTTTCTAGCGACTTGTTAAGTTTCCGGTTAATCGTTATAAGTGGACCACAAAATCGTCTTCACTTGTAAAGATTCCTTCCTTTACATCTACAAATGCCCCTGTCTCACGGTTTGTCGGTGAAAAAACTGTTAGAATGCAGGGGTTTTATGGTACACTTGTTATATCTGGGTAAAAGGAGAAAATTAATTATGAACGAACAGTTAATCGAAACAATCAAGGAAATGGAAATCAAGGGTGCGCCTGAGGAACAGACACTAGAGGCAGCACTCAACCAGTATACAAAGAAGCAGCTGGCTCATTTTATCGAGCGTCATGATTTGGACATTGCTAAAAGCTGGAAAAAGGCAGAGATCATCGAGGCCTTGATCGAGTGGATGAGTTCAGTTCAGCCGGAACTGATGGAGTCTGACGAAGACCTTAACGCATTTTATTCAAATCAAGTCGTGAACGCAGACCAGCCGCTTGAAATCAGCGACGACCTGTCTGAAAAAGATCAAGAACGTGTCTTGAAACTTATCGAACACGGACTCGTCTTTAACGCTGACAATGAGCTATGGACGCCTGAAGCAGTCGCTCAAACGGTTGATTCAGAATCAGAAAAATCAGCTGATTCAAATGAATCTAGTAAAGAAACAGCTTCTCAAGACGAAGCAGCCGAAGTCAAGTCACAACCAGCGCAACCTAGAAAACAGCGCAAACAAACATCAGCTCTCTCGCTCACTCCTGAAGAGCGAATCGCGCGCGAGAAAAAAATGCGCTTAAAGTACTTCAAAAAACAAGCCAAAAAGAAAAAGAAGAAAAGATAAGCAAACGACTACTTATCTTTTCTTCGCAAAAAAGCGTTGAGCGAAATTTCAGCTCAACGCTTTTTGTATTGCAACACTTTTTTGTTGTCTTTCATAGCTCTTCTTAACTCGCGTTCCCGATTTAGTCACATACCACTAGACAGCACGTGTTAGCTGTTGTTTTTCGCTGCAGCGAAAAAGTTCATACTTTCAATAAAGACCTTTGAATTCGATTTTCGGTACAAGTCAGCCGCTAATTCAGCTCCACTCATGCCAAATACAGATTTTCGATATTAGTGAAGCCTTAATTTTCGTCCACTTGTATCGATTACGGCTATTCGGTATAAGTGACAAGGATTTTTTTACTCAGTACTATCGATTAGCCTGCACAAGTCCCTTTTTTTGATAACCACTGTCTGTATTTCAAGCTATCATATCTCATTCTAACCATGCCCAGCATTCAGCCAAATTTTAGACTGCTTTAAAAGCACGTCATTTGGCGACTGGTAATCGAGCGACTTTTTAGGGACTGAATTATAAGAGTCAGTCAATTTAGACTGAAAAATTTTATTCGGTTCAAGGTTCATCAATTTTCTATTCACATGTTTTGCCGCGACCGTGTTTTTAGAAAGCTGCTTTATTCCGCTTGACGATGTGAAAACGAACCCTTCGGACTGGTCCGTATATTCTTTTATAAATAGATTAGAACACTTTGCCAGTAAAAAGAGTTGTTTGATAGCCGGAGGTAAAAAAGCATCTAACTGATTTTTTACTGTCACACTATCCTTCATATGAAAGGCGGCAGCGACCCCTGAAACATCATGAGTCAATAGCAACAAATCAGCCCCGTTGACCTTCAAGTTATTCAAATGCCAGTGCAACATTTCATCTCGGATCGCTACTTCTTTTACAAAAGGAGACTCATTACTATGGTCATTGAATAACCCCGATTCTCTTAAGACTTTCTCTGCTTTCTTTGTGCAGTGGATAAACACTATGCGGTCGCTCCTTTCCCTAAATGACTAAGAAGATTTTTTCTAGCCTCAACCGCTCCTCATTGCCAGTACGTTTTCATCTCATTCTATACATCTTTATCATACTATTCTCCAGCCTTGACACGTTTAAACGGGTTGTTCAGCATCATAATCAACCATTTTCACAGTGTGTTCTATATTTAAATTTAAAATTTTCTGACTACTGCCAGCGAAATATACGCTCCCGGACTCAGACTTTAATACCTATGTCTTCACAGTAAAAGTGTCCCATGTCTTTACTCAAGATGGAACAATAGAAAGAATCGTTACGAGTGACGCGATTATATCTGGCCACTTGTCACGTTTTTACCGAAACGTTATAAGTGAGCCGTAATAAACGAGTGACTTGTAAAGATAACCGATAAACGTGACAAGTGGACCCAAACGACACGCTCACTTGTCACGTTTTAAAAATAAAGCGCAACACAGTTTAAGCCTCTTCGTAGTTTCGCCACTATAGTTGAGTCTTAGCTTCCTGACAATAAATTTTCAATCCAGCTATCCCCTCTATATTTTCGCCTTAGTCAATTCGTCCATAAAGGCAGGTTTCCGGCTGAATGTTTTTCGCAGGTTTTCTGTGACTTCTCGCGCAGTATCTTTTCCTAGAATCCGGCCGCACTCTTTTACCAAAACAGCAATCGCCTTGTACTGCGAACGATTTGCTGCATCGGACGCATTGTGGACGATCAGCTGCTTGTATGCTTTGACGACGAGTTCTTTGTGTGTATCAACTAAGGCTCCTGCGTAGTCCCGTACATATCTGACATCTGTGGTGACTACTTCAGCGAGGGCTTCGAGGTCTTGTTCCTCCATTATCAAACTAAGATAGGTTTGACTGTAGCCGGAAAAACGGTAAGATTCTTTTAGCGTCTTTTTGAGTGTTTCATACAAGGTACTTTCATCATTCTCAGATAGCTTTTTCAAATCAGCATAGTAATCAAAATCGCCAGCCAAGAAGAGTTCTTTTGCCAATAATCGTTGCTCTTCCACCATGACCGCCTTCTTATATGCATCATATTTAGCAGTTTTCCAGGTTTTCACATAACCTGCATACTCTTTATCGTGCCGTTCTCCTTCTTCAGCTAATTGAATCACTTTTAGATAATCTCTTTTTTCAGCATAGATGTCGATCAGCTTCATTCTGAACGTCCCATATTCTACATGGTTTAGCAAGAAGAGCAGCTGTTCATCCTCGTCGCCAGTTTTCTCGATTAAACGAAAGACCTGATTCAAATAGCGCTCATTATCATATCGTACTGACCAGCTGTTTCCCTTCTTTACTCGTCCCATCAATTCTTCAATATAGGCTTCTCTCAGGCTTTCTTCCTGTGCAATGACTAAAAGTGCTTCAAACAACGGTTCCTGATAATCCGTCCACCACACGGACTCGCTATCCTGATTCAAATTTTCAGTGATTTTCTGATACAAAATCTGCTTACTCTCTACTGTCAGCTCACTGGAAACAATACTCTTCACGACTTCTATACAACCATCCACTACTTCTCCAATTGCCCAGTCATCATCCTCGATATATTCTAACCTTTCCACCGCTTCATTCATGACTAGGAACGCAATATCACAAGCAACTAACGGATTATTGATCGCTACCGTTCTATTAAGTATTTGTCCCATCTCTGCAGCGTAATCAGAAATTCGGTCCGCATATATAACTTCTCTATAATCGCTGTACTTTTCACTTATCGCCTGAAGTAATCGTTTGCTTTCATTTATCTCATCTTCAGGAGAAAGTTTACCGAATTGCAAGCGTAAGTGATGTTCCAGGCTTAAATCGTCAGCTGCCCTTTGCGTAATTAATCGAACAAGCTCTTCCTTCGGTAAGGAAAGAAGAAGCTCTTTTAGTGTCCGGTCACTGTTTCTATTTTCTTCGTTCGGCACCCTGACATTATCCTTATTATCTAATTGTTTTCTCAATTCATAAAATGCCGCAACCTCGTGTTTGCAGACCTTTCCCCTATTATACGGACACGTGCAGGAAGATAGAATGTTATTTTTATTATCTTTTTTTACTTTCACGCAGTAAGTTTCGGTTCCAAACACTTCGCATTCATATGTATCGGGATCTATTCTGGAGACTTTTTTTACAAACCCCTCCTCGTAATAACCTTTCCCTCGTTTTAAAATCGTCGCATTCACTTGACTCTCAAATCGATTTAAATTGATCATCTGCCCACCCTTTTCCATTGGCACAATCCGGTTTATCTATATTTTATCACACGACGACTCATATAAGAACCAGCACATTACCTTTCATTATGAAAACTACAAATTACTGAAATATGCTTGGAAGACGGTTCAAAGTCGACCCCCATGCGATTGAATATCAATAAAAGTGACCTATGTATGAAGTTAGATAAATACGGTATGAAATCGTTACAAGTGACGTGATTGCAAGTCCCCACTTGTCACGTTATTGCTGAATCGTGACAAGTGGGTGATGTTTAACGAGTCACTTGTCATGATAAACGGTAATCATGACAAGTGAGACCAGAAAATATGTTCACTTGTTATGATTCTGGGTTCAGATGACCATTTCTACACATTTGTACCCTGGCTCCAACTTTCTTCCCACTGTTTGCCAAAGAATGTACCACCTTTTGCCAGCTTGATGTACCACTAAAGAAATATCCCATAACCACTATGATTTAAGTTGGTCATGGGATACTATTACGGTGATCGGAAAAAGCTCCACTTAAATCAATAAACCCCTCGACCCATTATTTATCAATGAATCGAAGGATGTCCCTTTATATAAAGTGTTTTTAATAATACATTCTACTCATAATCATCTTTCAAATTCTAGTTACTCTTACAATAGTCTGAGTAAATCGTAATTGACATACACTTTGTTTTTTCTTTTTCTATTATCTACATCCAGTAATCCCAATTTCACTAATTTATTTAATCCATTTCTTGAAGTGGATACTGCAATACTCAACTCATCAGCAACTTCTTTAACAGTTAAGTAGGGTTTATTAAACGTAGCCAACCAGATATTGTTTATAACATTCCTATCACTATTTATTCTAGATAATCCTTCAGATGCTAATGCAGTAATACTTTCTAATTTATTCAACATACTGTCAACCATTCTTTGACACGCATCTAAAAAGAAATTAATCCAGGCAAACCAATCTGGATTCTTGCCTCTTACACCATTTAATAAGTTATAATATCTGATTCTTTCTTTTTCTAATTCTTCACTAACAAAGAAAACGGGTTTATCGATAAGTCCATCCTGCATCGTATTCAAGACAATAAGAATCCTTCCCATACGTCCATTTCCATCTAAAAAAGGATGAATGGATTCAAATTGGGCGTGCGTAATAGCAGTTTTAATTAAAGGATCGGAAGTCTCATCTAACAATACTTCATAGCCGTCATTAAAATCTTTTTCAAAAGAGCGGTGTTTCTCAGAATTTATAAAATATTCTAGATTAGTCATGTAGTCCCCAATTTCCTGGGCACTAACCGGTATATATACAGCATCTTCTATTTTTTCAGTCGGTCCAATGAAATTTTGAATTGCTCTGTATTCTCCTGAAACAGATGTTGTCCCTCGCGTATTCTTTCCCATTAATATTTTATGCAGTTGTTTTATCAAACGGGAAGAAATTGGCGTTCCATTGTTTATTATATCAATTCCTTTTGACAAAGCTTCCATATAATTATTGACTTCAACCACTTCATTACTTTTATTTTTCTTGGTTGCCTCTTCAATCATATCTGCAAAAGTAACTTGTGTTCCTTCTATTCGAGTTGATTGTACAGACTCTCTGAGACTTAACATCTGTATAAGCTGAGATTTAACAACAGAGTGTTCTAACTCTGAATTAAGTTTCCCAATAGATGATTTAATTTTTGCTATTTTCTTGTAAAGCTGCAATACTTGTGAAACACTTACTTTTGGTGGAAGTAGTTCTATACCTTTTACTGCACTCACCTTTGGAACCCCCAATCTATTTTTATCTACTTCATTATCTTATTTTATTTGATTAATATCAATAATAATAATCAAATAGATTGCTTGAGTAGAAAACAAATCATTCTCTCGTACATTTTATTTATACGACTGAAATCCTTTTTTCTTCTCCTCACTCCGATAAGGGTGCATACTAATGAATGGTATTCCTAACAAAAGAGTATGATAATTAGTAAGCGATGAAAAGCTGAGTACCTACAAATAAAAATCGGACACCTCTATACTGAGTAATGTCCGATTTTTCGTCACTGGATAGGTAGTCACTGATCAGTTCCAGCTGCAGCCGTGCAGGTCTGATATCATTTAGTATTTTGCTGTTTTTCTGCTCCACTTTAATGATTTTAAAACGTATCTCTTCACAGTAAAAGTGTCCCATATCTTTATTCAAGTAGGATTTGAATATTGTGAACGAACAGAGCCACTTGTGCGGAAAAATGAGTCAGCAATTACGGCCAAGTGAGCCACTATAGATATATAGCTAAATCAAAGAAACCTTCTGTATATTGTAGTACATGCCTGCCGACATGACACGATATATAGAAGGTTTCATATATGATGTTCTATTTTAGCACTAACTGGTTATAAACTCAGATTCCAAAATTCGATTAGACTTTGCTGTACTTTGAATCTTTGCGACATCTATTTTATTTCTGTTTTTCTTTTCTCTTCAAACCGAACAAATTAAAACGCTTTCTTTGTTGTCCATACATCTGCTTGTTGACTATACTAAGTCTCAATGCAATAGCCAAATTCAACTCTTCACAGCCATTGGTTCACTCTTTTGATAGTCAGCTATCCGTTGATCGAGGATTACTCCCTTGTCTACGATGAACGCGTCTTGTAATGTTTTATTCTCTTCCCACGTATCTTCAATGAGTAGATCAATATAATCGACTATGACATTGCTGAAGGATTTTGACCCGGTTTGATAGAAGATACTCGGTGTATGATCGACAGCGTAATGCAGGACACCTTCTGTATAGTAAACCGGTTGGTCAAAGGATGTCGGTCTAGAGCTTTCAATTGCCCCATTATGATCGCAGCTGACATCAACGATCATCGCTTGACGTTTCATGTTGGTTAAATCTTCAGTGTATAGGATATGATCGTCTCTGGCTGTGTCCCACGCCACACAGTTGACGATGACATCAAATCCGCTGATTTCTTTACGTAAAAGAGCTTCCATTTTTCTGTTATATACCTTGATGTCCGCTCCCAAAGAGGCTAAAATCCGGTAAGCTCCTCGTGACGTATTGCCTCTGCCGATGACGGCTGCTTTACATTCATAAGGAAGTTTCCCGTATAAGGAGAAGGCATGCATCATGGCCGCTTCGCCGGCTAGTTCATTATTTCTCCAGAAAAGATGTCGCCCGTCTTCGTTCATATCCTCCCATGCGACAGCAGACAGCGCGTTCTCAACCATCAGGTCGGTCACCTCTTTGTTTTGTACCGCATGGACATAGCCAAATAGCATCTGATTTCTCAACTCCCCCAAATAATCCGCATCACCGACTTTAGGGTCACAAATGATATCCTGTTTCAGTGCAATATCTTTGGTTGTGACGTTAACGCCCGCCTGTTCATACTCACGGTCCGTATAACCCAGAACATCCCCGTACCCTGATACCATATAGACAAATGCCTTGTTCTTTATTTTCCCGATATCATCCGGAATCAAGGCACGTCTCTTCTCGTTATGTTTTGTACTTTTCATAAAACTGATCGTATTCATTCAATTCCTCCTGAGTTGACGTCTAGTCAAACTACACGTTAATTAACTTTCTTGCTTTCAACGGGTATTGAAGCGAACAGTAATCGTTGATCTATGGATATTTCTTATTCCCTTAGCTAAGTATAACACAATACAGATAAGCGCATTCCTATCACAAGCCTATCTCCTGCGTCGTATGCGTTCAAGGGTGTCTTGGATACTTTGTTCCGTTGCAGCGTCAACGGGCTGGTCTAAACAAGTGTCGTCTGAAGTCACCCACTTCGGCAGTGACTCTTCCCTAGGTTTCGGTTTGGTAAAAGACTGCTGTGGTGTTTGAACGAGCGGTCATAGGCTTCGATGTTTTTCAGCGTCTTGATATCTTTCTGCTTGAAAACAGTCAGGATGGCATTTAAATAATTGAAAGACTTGCCGTTCTGTTGTGTACGTGTCAGTGCTTCTAAAATAATCTCCGCATCAAAGACGCTCAGCCAGTTCTTCAGCTTCATTAGCCGCACAAGTCTAACCTCTTTCTGCATTTTGTCATGTTCCTGCCTCCACTTTTCATCATCTAAAAACATGTCTCTAGTTAATAAACGTGTATCATGTCTTCATACAGATGAAATAAAGGAAGAAAACATAACAAGTGAGGAAATTGCAGCAGCTCACTTGTGACGTTTCCACCGAATCGTGATAAGTGGGCTGTGCCAGACAAGTGACTTGTTAAGATAAAGGATAAACGTGACAAGTGAGACTAAACGACACGCTCACTTGTTAAGTTTCTGAGATCAGGAACTTAATACAGTTGAAAAGTTATTTTTCGCTCTGCGAAAAATGTCTGCTTAAGATTTTACTCAACCTTTTTTTAATCAGATCTCCTAGCGGATTTCTGATAAGATTGTCCGATTTTTTTATCAGGTATGCTATGAAATGAACCACGTTTTCAAATTAACTCTGTTTTTTATAACTAAAATAATATTTTTCTCATAATGTTCAAAAAATAAAAAATATATATTATAATAATTAGTGAAACCGCTAACAATAAGTGGTTTATTATTTTGCTGGAGGAATGTTTATTGGATTATGATAAAAAATACAACGACAGCATGATGGACCGGTTCGATGCCGTCATCAGATGTTCAGAAGCAAAAAAGACGAGGCCTTATACTCTGGTCCCGGTACAAGCAAGTACAGATTCGCGGGTATTGTCTATCACGGAAGACAGCGTGCTCGACTTTTTAGACGTCGCGCTTGAACAGACTTATCTACTGCTCGATGACGACTCGTTTTACATCTGCGATTTATCTAAAGAAACCAGTAGACATTACAATACCCTGGTCTTTCAGATCAATGGCAGCGTGCTTAAGTCCAAAGAGACCACGACCCACGTCATCACCCGCTACATGAAATACATAGGTGTAGACTATCAAGCAACGATGCAGCTAGGCAAATCACTAGGCATCTTAAGTCAGTGCCCATTTGTCTGCTGTTCACTCTGCTTCACACCACTTAACGGAGCGAGCAGGAAACCCGTCAGCTGGATCGGTCTGCATCATGTGCAGGCTATCACGCCGCATTTGAAGGCGACGTATTTCAATATCGACGCTAAACATGAACTGATACTCAATATCCCGCACAAAAAAGCCAGCCGTTTGATCCGCCAGACAAAAATTTTGTCCGATTCCCTGAAAAAGATGGCTACTGAATGGCTGACACTCATGCATCACCAAGAAGCATTCAGCAGTCGGCCAAACGTCGTGACACGCTGCACTGTAAGCAGTCATTTCTCACAGCCCCTTCCTCTCCTGTCGACTTGGCTGATGACCCAAAGTTTCCTTCAGGGACGCTGGATGGTAAAGGACATGCTGAAAGAAGGCGATCCCCTCCTGGATTATCTGCCACCGGAAGAATTAAGTAACGACAATGAGATAAATGACGAAGACTGATTGTTAATCTCTACAGGACTGCCGTACCTTTGGTGGTCCTACTTTAGTGTTGCCGTTTTCCCCGTATACGATTAAGTGACTCAGTGATCTTCTGATTCATTGACTCATCAACAGGATCGTCTACATCGGTGTAGCCTTCTTTCGCCCACTCTGGTAGAAATTCACTCTTTGGCATGTGGTTAGTAAAAGACTGCTGGCGATACTTGAATGACTGGTCATAAGCTGCAATGTCTTCATAAGTATGCACACCCTTCTGCTTAAAGTCAGTCAAAATAGCATTCAAATAGCCAAAAGATTTGCCATTTAAATGTGTTCGCCTGATGGCTTCTAGAATGACTTCCTTATCCAAGGCTATCAGCCAGTCTTTCAGCTGTTTTTCTATTTGGGTTGTAGGAACTTGGATCTTTGATTCAAACTCTTGAAGTATATGTAATAGATCATCATCGGAATCATCTGATCTTTTTTCACTTCTTGATGATGATTTACTTTCTTTTACTATACTTTCCTCTACTTTACTTTGTGTAGTTAATGTAGACATTAATTCCGTTGAGTCCACATCACTGTCAACATGATTAGTTTCTGCTGGTACTACAGGAAAAAGTGAGACGATATTTAAATTAGGGTATTTCTCTAGTTCCTGTTCGCTTAGAAGTACATATTCTTTGACAACAGGAACGTCTTTGCGTCGACCAACGGCTTCAAAATACCGTTTTTGAATACCGCGACTGGTTAATATATTATAGTCATAGAAAAGAGATAAATCAAATATACCCCAGCGCAGACCGGCCTCAACAATGTCTGAAACTGTAGTGGCAACAACCCCGGTCCTTCTGCTAAAAAGCTTCACTTCTTTCTCGCCCCAGTGATAGCTATACCCTTCGGAGTAAATCTTCATCAACAATTTGACGATAACTGAAAAACCTTCGATGCCAAAATCGGATTCGATCAATGCAATCTTATCATCCTGATCAAACGTAACATCCAGTGGAAAATAATTTAAACCTGTTTGTAGTGGTCGCGCCATAGTGAACACTCTCTTTTCTTCGTTATATTTTAGGAAATAAACCTTCCCTTATTAATAACGCTATGAAGAAGGAAATTGTTACCAGAATTGCATTTTGCCGTCTGCAGAGTTGTGTCCTTTCACCCTGCAATCTTATGTATTTTACCTTGCCATAAACAGCAATATTCAAATAGTATAACTGAATCGACTAATTTTAAGATAAAAAGTGCAGAATCTTATTTAGCAATATCTGTTGTTTTTAGTTTATCATTCACAACTTCAAGCTTAATCAAGAAATAAATAATGAATCTTTCAAAAAAATGAAGAGTACATCTCAGCTGAGCCGACTCCCGAAAGTTAGACCTAAAAAATCTAACTTTTGAGGGTATTTTTATGGCTTGAATATAGCTATGAGTTAAAAATGAAAATCATACAAGATTATTTTGATCAAAGAGGAGGATATTTATTCCTTGCCAACAAATATAGTGGATAGGTTACACTGAGTTGGACAGAAAAGATAAGGTGTGTATACTATAAGAAACACACTGGAGGAATCTATCATGTCAACGCGTAGAAAGAGACGCCATTACTCAGATGAATTTAAACATCAAATCGTAGATCTGCACAAAGCAGGAAAACCTAGAAATGAAATCATTTCAGAATACGAACTCACCCCTTCCACTTTCGACCGCTGGGTCCGTCAAAATACTACCTCCGGTTCTTTCAAAGCTCAGGACAATCTGACCCCAGAACAAAAAGAACTGAGAGTCTTAAAGAAGCGAAATGCTCAACTGGAAATGGAAAATGATATTTTAAAGCAAGCGGCGCTGATATTCGGGCGAAGGTCGAAGTAATCAAAGCAAACAAACATAAGTATTCTATATCAGCGATGTGCCGCGCCCTCAAAATCAACAGAGGTTCGTATTATTACGAAGCCAAAAAGAAAGAGAGTGAATCAGAACTCGAACAAGCAATCATTGAAGAATTCGCAAGAAGTAATAATGCCTTCGGCACGCGGAAGTTGAAGCCTGTACTTGAAAAGAGGGGGTTTACTGTTTCACGCCGCCGTATCGGTCGTATAATGAAAAAATTTAATCTCGTCTCAAAATATAATCGTCCCTCGTACAAACCCCAGAGTACCGGTGTCAATCAAGCCAGAATTGAAAACATACTGAACCGTGAGTTCTCCCAGGAAGAGCCGATGAAAGTAATCGTCACAGATTTGACTTACGTCAAAGTCGCTACCAGCTGGTTTTATGTGTGTTTCATCCTTGATTTATTTAATCGTGAAATCATTGGTTATTCCGCTGGACCGCATAAGACCACTGACTTAGTCATGCAGGCATTGGCGACAGTTAAAGGCGATCTACATATGGTGGACACTTTTCATACTGATCGAGGAAAAGAATTTGATAACCATACGATTGATGAATTATTGGACACCTTTGACATTGAACGCTCGTTAAGTAGGAAAGGAAATCCGTATGATAATGCCGTTGCGGAATCGACATATAAATCGTTTAAGTTTGAATTTGTCTACGACAACCGATTCGATACACTCTATGACCTGCAAGTCCAACTTATGGACTACGTCCATTGGTGGAATAAATTCCGTCCACACGGCGCACTTGATTATGCATCACCCATTGAGTATCGCAAACGTTGGGAAGAAGAACGGTCTGAAAATGGAGACTCTGAGTCATTCGTCTATCGGTCGGCTACTTCGTCAAAACAGTGTGAGGCCAGGACGGAAAGGGTGGTCTTGCCCTTGTAGTCGTGGACACACACTGTTACATTAATGAGCCGATCGGTTGAACGAAAGGCTTTCGCCATTCGGTTGAGAGAGGCAAAAAGAAAGTGAACTTAAACATTTTTTACACTTTATAATTTCTGTTCAAAAATGTGTTGACATACCATTGAATTGGCCGCGTAACCAGAACGAGATTCAAAAGTTAAGTGCGCAACAGCTGCGTTGGCTGCTTGAAGGATTATCTGTCAACCAAAAAGTCACCATTAAACCTGCGGTTAAAGGGAGTATAGCCTAAAAAATGAGAGAGAAATTGATAAAAAAATCAATGACTCTCTCGTTTTCTTTTCCTGATTAATGTAAAATATAAGTACTATTTATGCGAGGAGAAGCAGACATGTCTATCAAGAGCGAAAAACAGTTTGAAGTGATTATTGAAAAATTAGATCAGCTGTTAGAAGAAAACAAACAACTGAAGACCCTTATCGCTCAAAAAGATGATGAGCTTTCCTTACAGAAAGAACAAATCGAGTTCTTAACTCAGAAATTGTACGGCCCAAAGAAGGAAACGTTGAACGGTGATCCCAACCAAGGCAATCTCTTCAACGATTCCCTTTTTAGCGAACCAGAGCAGACTGGTGACCAAAGCGACGAAGATGAAGTCATTATTACAACAGAACGTCGCCGCAAAAAACGTAAAGGATTAAAAGATAAACAGTTGTCATCTCTTCCTACTGTTGACCACATTCATGAGCTTGAATCTTGCACGTGTCCAACATGTAAGGAAGCAATGAAAGACATCGGCACGCAACTCATCCGTCAGGAAGTTAAATTTATCCCGGCGAGAGTTGAAAACCACAGACATTTCCAGAAAACATATACCTGCGCAAACTGTGAGAAAAGTGGAACGCGCACGCCGTTTGCGAAATCTGAAATCCCCAGACTTCCTTTAAATAATACAGCCGCTTCTGCGTCATTGATAGCGGAAACCATGTATCAAAAATTCGAGCAAAAAGTCCCGGGCTATCGCCAAGATGCTTATTGGAATCTGCTGGGCTATCCGATCCCCCGGCATACCATTGCGAACTGGCACATTAAAACGTCCCAGTATTATTTCGAAGCACTCGTGGCTGTAATGCGACAAGAACTGTTGAACCAGAAGGTTCTACACGCTGACGAAACGACATTCAGAGTACTGAATGATAAAGACCGACAAAAGTCCTATATGTGGTTATTCAGTACCGGCAAATACAGCGAACGTGCCATACATATCTACAAGCTTGGTCCATCACGCAGCGGATCTGTCCCTAGAGATTTCTTAGAGGAGTACACTGGCTATCTACATAGTGATGGATTCTCCGGGTACAACAATCTTCCAGGGATGACGATGATTGCCTGTCTGGCACATATCAGACGGAAGTTCTATGACGCCCGTCCAAAGAACTATTCCAGTAAGAGTGTCGCTCATAAGGGAGTCACGCTGTGTAACGAGTTATTTGCGTTGGATAAGTCCCTCAAGGACTTAACTGTTAGCGAACGGTATGATCAGCGCTTAAAACTAGTGAAGCCGAAACTTGAGGCCTTTTTTGACTGGTGTGAATCCCTGACTGCGCATGGGAAACTTGGCACAGCGATCAACTATGCACTGAGTCAGAAAGAGCGGATGATGAACGTTCTGGCAGATGGCCGTCTCGTGCTATCCAACAATCTAGCCGAACGCGGCATCAAGTCACTCGTTATGGGCAGAAAGAACTGGCTGTTTTCAAAATCGTTTGATGGCGCTCATGCCGTTGCGACTATTTTGAGTCTCGTTGAGACGGCCAAATCCAACGGATTACATCCACGAAAATATCTGGACTACCTCTTAACTTACCTTCCAAATCGACAAAATACACCTTTGGAGGCTTATTTGCCATGGAATCCAAAGGTGCAGATGGAATGTCGCTAGACATTCAGTATATTATACTCTTCGGACATTTCTCATTATAGAGGTGTCCGATTTTTATTTGTAGGTACTCAGCTATTCATCGCTTACGAATGAAAGAAAAACTTAATTGGTTAAGTCCGATTGAATACCGTTTATTACCACCTTCTTTAAAACAAAGCGCATAAAAAAACAGAGTAGGATTATCTACTCTGTTAAAAAGTCTAACTTTTTGGAGTCACTATAAGCTGCCTAGGCAGCTGAGATGTACTCTCCGAAAATATAAAAATGTTTGGTTATTATTCTTCACCAACTTTAGTTAACGTAGAACCATTAATGGTCTAAATGAATCCTCATCTTTGCATCATTTTTTTGAAAGTACTGAAGTAATTTTCTTTAAGTCATCTTTATTTATAACAATTAAGTCTAGCAGGTTTAATGAATATTCTCTTTTAAAATCTAACAAGAATGCTAAACCCGCTATAGAATAAGATATAATTGATGAATAAGCAGCTCCATTGATGCCCCAAATAGGTATCATTAAAAGATTAAAGAAAATATTTGATATAACTGATAGGCTTAACACTATTGCATAAAATTTCCATTGTCCTTTAGCAATATAGAGTGTACCTATTATCTTAGTATAAATCATACTATAAATGCCTAGGAAAATAATTACTGTAACACTATAAGCATCTATAAATTCATTTCCGAATAGTATTAAAATCATTTTTTCCCCAAATGTTACAATTCCTATATAAACAAAAATCATCGTTGTTGATGAAATTCTTAGGGAAAAAGTCATATTGTCAATATCATCTTTAACTGCAGTACGATTTATCATTACATCCTTAAAAATATCAGGTACTAACCATCCATACTCAGCTAATGATACCCCCACAGTATAAAGTCCAATTAAAAGTAAATTTATATTAAGAGTTTCTAGTAATATGACATCAATTTTATAGTTAATGGATATTAATAATGTAGTATACATTGGAACTAAACCATAAGTAATTATTTCTTTCCACATTTTAAAGTCAAAATCTTTCCAGACGAGTTTCCTTTTTATACTCTTGAAAGATAAAACTATAATTATTGAGTCTTTTAATATATAGACTATATATGCGAAAAGCAAATTAGATTCTGGCAACATATATATAACTAAGATGAATATAAAGTTAAAAAAGGCGGCAATAATTGTAATGTAACTATGAGAATGAATATTTTCAACTAAATTAAAATAGTTCAATTGCATTCTAAATACACCTATAGCTGTAAGTAAGATTATTAGAAAAATAGCTGGATCATTTGTAAGTAAAAATGAAATTGCGCTTATAAATAAAAGAAATACAAATTCAAATATACTTAAAGCTTGAAATATTGGTAAATAGTTCTTATCTTGACGGCGTTTGAAACTTGGATAGGTCAAATTAATTCCAAAATTTAATAGTACTACTAAAATATTTGCGATACTTAAAATATATGCATATTCACCTTTATTAGTAGGACCAAGGTATCTATTTAGTAGGGCAGTTGAGAATATACCAAAAAGAATTACATTGAATTTTTTCAGCACAGAAATTGTATATATATTACTTGTTAATTTTTTATTTATTTTCATGTCAACTACCTACCGATATTTTATTTGATACGATTTTTTCCCAAGTATCTTGTGTAATGTAAAATTGATTTGATAAACCATAATAAATAATACTAAATTCATACTCATATCATTGATTATATTCATAGTATTTTGTCCCATAAAAAATCCAAATCTAACCACAACTAAAGTTAAGAAATAATATATTTCTAAATTATTCGTATTATTCAAAATCTTTTCAAAATAATAATAGATCCTTATTAACAACATTCCAAAAAGAGGTGCTAAAAAGAAACCAAAAAACAGATTGCCTTGCCCTATCATAGGTATGATTTGCGATCTTCTATCTACATTTAACCACATCCTTTTATTATAAAAAATATTAGAATAGGAAAAAGGAAGATTCTTAACTAAAAGATTAACACCAATCATCGGTCTGAAAATATCAAAAAAAAGTACGCTTAAATCATTCGAACTAGGAAAATAATCTTTAGTCTCTATCGCAATTGCTACATTATAAACTCCACCGGTATATACTTGAAAAGTATCAGTTATATCTATGATAGAATTTGATCCATTTGAAATACTAATGTAATTTCTAGCTCCTGAAACAATAGCAACAAGAAAAAATAAGATAACAAGACCAACAATTATATATTTTTTCACTATTTTACCGAATAATTTATATAAAAGAAGAAAAGAGACAATAGCTGATATTATTATGTCTGATCGATTCGTTCCAAAATATATAAATATATTTACTAATGAAATTATAAAACTAATTGAAATATAAATCCTATTTTTTTTCAATTTATATTTTTTGTACATCCTTTTCAACAGCATTATAAAAATAAGTTGTTTAGAAACAATAATACAATATAGTATAAAATTTTGAATAAAACTTGGTTCTACGTTGTTCGATAAACTACTAGGAACTATAATATTTATGAATGATAGTACTGATGGAAAGAATGTGATTCCTATCAAGGTAAACAAAATGAAAAATATATAACCGATGTGGTGATGATCAAGTTTAAAAGTTTGATTTTTAATATTTGAATCAGTGGTATTTATTTTACTATTTCTTCTTACTTCCATAATTTTGATAAATAACGCTGTAATCAACAACTCATAATTCATCAATAAAATTGCTTTAAAAAAAGAGTCCGAACTAGGCTCGACAATAGATCTTCCACCATAATATTCTGTAAAAGATATTAATAACGGTAATAAAACATACCTAATCGCTGAGACACCAGATAAAATTATAAAAAAAAGTCTTGTATTATCTTCAAAAATAATAGTACTATACACGAATATAAACACAATTAGATATAGTAAAGGTTGAGTATACAATAATTCATAGCCATGATAGTTCTGGAAAAACCAAATTAATACTGAAGATAATATACAAATAAAAGAAACAAAATAGTTTAATAATACTTTTCCAAAAGTCTTTTCACTATATCTCAACATTTTAATACCAACTTCCTAACTAATTATTCAAAGGTTTGATAATTTTTGCTGGAACTCCTCCGGCAAAGCTATTTTCTGGAATATCTTTTGTCACAGCCGAATTAGCTCCAATTATACATCCAGCTCCGATATTAATATTCATAGTAAGAGTAGAATTACTTGATATCCAAGAGCCATTTCCAATATTAATTGGACCATTTTCTGAAGCTACGAGGCTTACTGCACCGTTAACATACTTATGCTTAGTAGTTGCAATAACTACTTTAGGTGATATAATGACACCATCTCCAATAATTAACCCACCAGTACCGTTTATCCAAGCATCATGAGCTATATAGACATTATCTCCAATTTGAATATTTCTAGGTAGATTTATTATAGCACCTTTTGCGATTTGGAAATTTTTTCCACATTCTTTAAAGAAAGGCTTAATTAAGAACCCTCGAATTTGATTAGAAAGCTTAAAATTAGGAAGTAGGTTAAGGACTCCTAAAATTAATTGCATTAATAATATATACACTAAGAAATTATAAGCTTTCTGTAATATATTTCTAGAATTCATTTGATACCTTCCATTCTTTCAATATCAATTTTAAATTTAGTAAGGAACTTTGAACGCTTATCTTCAATATTATACTTATAATATTGTCTAGCTTCTTGAAAATTTCTTTTTGACTGTAGTATTTGATTTTGAGGATCTTCTACCATATTTAATATTTTTTTCGATAATGAAGTGTAATCTCCCGCTTCAATTAACCAATCAGAATCAATTAATTCAACAATGCCTCCTACCTTGCTTGAGATTATTGGACAACCTCTACTCATTGCTTCAATAATACTTCTTCCCTGTGCCTCAGCATAACTTGGTTGTAAAATAATATCGATTTTATCCATCCAATTATAAACAGACTTCCCACTAGGTAAAGTTCCCACAAAAAAAACATTGTCAGTCATATTATTGTTTTCTAATAGTTTTCTCCACCGATTCTGATCCCCTTCACCTAAAAATTCGACTTTGAAATCTGGCAACTTATCTTTTATTAATCCCAGAGCTTTTATTACTGTTTCATGCCCTTTATAATCGACATCTAATGAACCAATTAGTCCAAATCTTAAGTAGCTTCTTTTTTCTATAATTCTATTCAATCTTTCAAACAGAACATGACTGTTGACGGGCTTAATATTTACATTTGGGCAGACTTCAATCTTCCCATTTGTAGGGTATCTTTTCTGTAAAAAATTTTTAGTTATATATATTGTGTACTTCGAATGTTTTATATGAAATCTATTAGTTAAGTAATCATAAGGAGCTAATATTTTACCTGCCAAATTACCATAGTTTATATTTGCATCCCATGCACAACCAACAACTTCAACCATATAAGGCTTGTTGTACTTCTTTGCATACTTAATCGCAAGATTTCCAATCAAACTTGGTAACCTAGCAATAACACAATCAGTTCCTTTAACCGCTTCTCTTATAACTCTCTTTGCTCTAAATACCTTATACATTTTTTTTATTGATTTGTAATTAGGAACTTTACAAAATTTGACATTTTTTCCACTAGCAAGTGTCAAGTTTTTATTTACATCGTCAATTTCTACTTGTCTTGAAATTATTTGTAAATTATCAAAGACGCCCAAGTAACGAGATAAGACCTCATACGACAACCCACCATTACTTAAAAATGTTTCATCAAACTTATAAAAAATATGATCATGAGCGAATAGTGCATTCATTTTATCTCTCCTTAATCTTTTTTCCTGGCACTCCTCCGTAAATATAATTGCTCTCTACTGTATTCTTTATTACAGCTCCTGAAGCAATTATAGCTCCTTCATTTATAACTGAACCAGCCAATATTCGAGCTCCTGCTCCTATCCATACGTTAGATTTTATGATTGTTTCACGGTAAATAACTCCTTGATTTTTTATTAAAATATCACAATCAGTATATTTATGTTCTGAAGACATTATTGTGGTACTATGTGCAATTGAAACGTCATCTCCAATTTCAATTCCACCAATTGCATCGATATAACACATTGGATGAATACTAACGTTATCACCTACAACCAAATTTTCTAAATGAAATATGTAAACCCCTGGATGTATACTCACATTATAACCACATTTATTTGTCAGTGATCTTAAAAGAATATACCTAATAACCAATCCTGGTATTCCATTCTGATTTCTAAAACTATTCATGAGCAACATTCTCAATCTTCTTGGCAATACAGAAATAATATTTACTAATAAGTATATAATGTTTTTGTATTTATCAAACTTGTCTCTTCCTCTTGACTTGTTCTCCATATTAAATATTGTCCTTATACCATTCTATTGCTTCTTCAATACCACGACCGAAATTCCAACTCGGATTATAATTAAGTAGATTTTTTGCTTTCTCAATATCTGCATTACTATGTTTTATGTCACCTTTTCTATCCGGCCCAAAAATAGGTTCGATTTTTTTATCGAGCGCTTCAGATAATGAATTATACACATCAATAAGATATTCTCTTCCACCGTAAGCAATATTAAAAGCTTCTCCCGCCACTGCAGAAGATGCTTTACAGGCTTTAAGATTTGCTTCAATAACATTTTCGATATATGTGAAATCTCTACTTTGTTTGCCATCACCGTTAATAGTTGGGCGCTCATCATTTAATAGTTGTTTGATAAATTTTGGCAAAACTGCTGCATATGCCCCTTCTGGATCTTGTCTTTTACCAAACACGTTAAAGTATCTTAGACCATAAGTATCTAACCCATAAAGCCTAGAATATAATTTACCATATTCCTCATCAACTTTTTTTGTGAGCGCATATGGAGATAACACATTACCTTCTCTGCCTTCTTGCTTAGGAAGCTTTGGTTCATCACCGTATACTGAGGAGCTGGACGCGTAAACAAACTTTTTAACTCCATTTTGTCTGGCAGCCTCCATCATGTTTAAGGTACCTCTGATATTTACTTCTTCATATAGTAGAGGCATCTCTATACTCCTAGGTACACTTCCCCAAGCCGCTTGATTTAATACGTAATCAACACCTTTACAGGCATCCATACAAGTATTTAAATCCCTAATATCACCTTTAATGAATGTGTAGTTAGGATTATCTATGAATAAATCTATATTGGCTTGTTTACCGTTAGATAAATCGTCCAAACACCTCACGTTATAACCTTTATCTAGTAATACTTCACACAGGTTAGAGCCAATAAACCCGGCTCCGCCTGTGACAAGAAAGACACTATCTTTTGGAAATTCTACATTTTCATATCCCATTAATAATCCACCTTTAAATTAAAGTCTCCAGTATCTGTATCCAGCTATCTCATATTCTTTTCTGTCAAGAATTCCTTTTATATCGATTAGTACCTTAGTATTATTTGAACCTTCCTTAAATAATTTACTAATTTCATCTTGAGTTAATTTCAAAAATTGATCGTGTCCGACGGCTAATATTATTGTATCCATATTCTTAATATCTTTTAAAGAATTAAACTCTAGCTCATATTCATGCTTGGCTTCTTCGGCATCTGCTACAGGATCAGCAATCAGCGGTGTGATTCCATATTCGTTTAATTCGTTATAAATATCAATAACTCTAGTATTTCTTGTATCTGGAGTATTTTCTTTGAAAGTAAAACCAAGTATTGCCACTTTAGCTTCTTTCACTGGGACGTTAGCTTTAATAAGGTTTTTAATAACGTTTTCAACAACGTATTTACCCATGTTGTCATTAATTCTTCTTCCAGATAAAATTATCTGTGAATGATAACCTAACTGCTCTGCTTTATAAGTTAAGTAGTATGGATCTATCCCTATGCAATGACCACCAACTAAACCAGGTGAGAATTTCAAGAAATTCCACTTTGTTCCCGCTGCTTCTAATACAGCTTTCGTGTCTATATTCATTTTGTCAAAAATAATTGATAATTCGTTCATGAATGCAATATTGATATCTCTTTGAGAGTTTTCAATAACTTTTGCCGCTTCAGCAACCTTAATAGAAGCTGCTCTGTGCACACCGGCGTCCACTACAAGTTCATACACTTTTGCGATGGTATCTAGAGACTCATCATCCATACCTGAGACAACTTTAACAATTGTTTCTAGTCTATGTATTTTATCGCCAGGATTGATTCTTTCTGGAGAATAGCCTACTTTGAAATCAACACCACATTTTAATCCTGATTCTTTCTCCAGTATCGGAATACAATTATCTTCCGTGACTCCAGGATATACTGTAGATTCAAAGACAACGATTGAACCCTTAGTTAAGTTTCTGCCAACTGTTCTGCTAGCTGACTCTACTGGTCTTAGGTCAGGAGTATGGTCTGAATTTACTGGCGTAGGCACTGCTACAATATGAAACTTAGCTTCTTTTAGCTTTGTTTCATCTGCAGTAAATTCTACAGTAGTATTCTTGATTACTTCATCCCCAACTTCTTTAGTTGGATCGACGCCATTTTTATAAAGTTCAACCTTTTCTTTACTGATGTCAAACCCAATGACTTCAGCTATTTTTGCAAATGATACAGCTATTGGCATACCTACGTAACCAAGGCCTATCAGTGATATTTTTTCTTCTCTATTTTTAATCTTGTCATATAAATTCATTTTACATTCTCCTTTGTTATTTTGATTTGCTTTAGATAAGATTGTATAACTATATTTCTATCAAATTCTGTCTCTATTTTTTTTCTTCCTGCTGCCCCCATATCCTTCTTTTTTTCATAAGGAAGATTAATAAAAGTTTTTATAGTTTCTACTAATGACTCTGTTGACTTAACATCAAAACCAAAACCACTTATTCCTTCATCAAACGTTTCTTTACATCCGTCTACGTTTGACGCAAGGACTGGTCTACCAGCAGAGGCAGATTCGAGCAAAACATTCGAGAGGCCCTCATGGTAGGAAGGTAATATCGTGGCGTGAGCGTCCTTGATAAATTTATGTACATCATTTTGTTGCCCGTGATAATGTATTACTCCTTCATCGTCTAATTCTTCCAATTCCTTTAAATAATTCTCTTCACAAAATCCTACTATATGAAATTCTAGCTTATTATTATCTTTGAATCTTCTGGATGCATCAAGTAGCTCATCGATTCCTTTATTTTTCATGATTCTACCTATGTATAATAACCGGATAGTATTATCTTCCAGAGGATACTCTTCAATTTGATGTTCTTCAAGATTTACTCCAGACCCCGGAATAACAATAGGAGCACTTTTTAATATTTCTTTTTCACAGAAGAATTCTTTATTTGATTTATTTTGGAAAAAAACAGAGTCTGCTTTCTTTAAACCCATTTTATAAAGAGATAATGTTAATTTTTGCATCATCCCCTGATTCTCTATTGCAGTGCCTAACCCTGTGATATTGGGAAGGTAAGGTGTATTAGTAAATCTACACGCCATCCCACCATAAATATTTGGCTTGATCGTATAAGTAAGAACAATATCTGGTTTTATATTATGAATCATCCTTATGTAAGAGAGCATCAATCTTATATCAGAAATTGGATTTTTACCTCTCCGGTCTAAATTTGATTCAATATAATTGCAACCCATACTTTTTAATAATGGAATATAATCGTCATCTGGCAAGGACACATAAACATTGTGACCTTGATCAATCAATTCTTTTAATAATTCTTTTCTGAATTTATATAGACCCATACCAAAGTTTGATAAAATTAATACTTTTGACATTAGAATGCTCTCCTTGCTGGCACACCAAAATACGTTCCGGGTTCTTTGATATCATTTATAACCAACGTACCTGCACCGATTAAACACCCCGGACACAAGATGATATTGTTACTTACTACACTGCCTGTGCCTATCCAATTATTCTTACCTACCTTTACAGTACCTGCTAAACTTACTCTAGGTGAGATATGCACAAAATCTTCAATTATATTATCGTGATCGATGTTAGAGCTAGTATTAATGATACACCCTTTCCCTATTCGGGTTGAACTATTGATCACTACACCTGCCATGACTACAGATCCTTTATCAATTTCGACATCAGTACCAATCGTTGCGTTTGGATGTATCAACGTGGTTACTGATAATTCCTCATCCGTCAGCATACACTGAACTTTTTCTCTAATCTTATTGTCTCCTATAGCCACAATAAATTCTGCTATATCTTTATATTTAAAAGCGTCTTTAGTTTTACCAATGATATTCAAACCCATAGTCATGTTTTTTGACTCGTCATCATCTAGAAAGGAAATGTTAGTCCATTTATTAAGTTTTAATGCAATATCCGCTATAACTTTTCCATGCCCACTTGCACCAATAATTAATAATCTCTTTCTCACTATTTACTACAATCCTTTCCACATTTTTAGTTGTAAAAAGCTTTATCATTACCTTCGAATTTTTCCATGGTAGAAGAAGAGTTCGAACTAATCCCTTCCCTCACGAATACCTTTTTTATAGTCCGAAAAACGATCCTACAATCAGTAATAAATGTGACATTATCAACATATTCAACATCCAAATCAAATTTATCTTCCCAGCTGATCTCATTGCGTCCATTTACTTGTGCATGACCGGTAAGTCCTGGCCTTACTTCATGTCTTCTTTTTTGATGGTCGTTATAAAGATCCAGATACTGGATAAGTAACGGTCTTGGACCTACTATGCTCATATCACCTTTAATAATATTGATCAGTTCCGGAAGTTCATCTAACGATGTGGATCTCAGTGTTTTTCCAAAGTTCGTGAGTCTTATATCGTCAGATAACAAGTTACCATCTTCATCAGTCTCATCTGTCATTGTTCTGAACTTATACATGGTAAAAATCTTTTCATCAAGTCCGGGTCTCTTTTGCTTGAAAAGCACCGGGCTGCCCAGTTTAATTCTTACTAGTACGCCAACAATTATTAGTACTGGACTTAGTACTACCATCGCTACTAGTGATAAAAATAAATCCAACAATCTTTTAAAGTTTTTTTTATATACACCATGGTTCGCTGTATTATCTTTTATCATTATTATGACCACAAATCCTTGATAATTGAACAAATTTTCTCAAGGTCTTCATCTGTCATCTTTGTATCTGATGGCAAGCAGACACCATTCTCAAATAGTTTTTCACTTGTGTTTGATCCAATGTAATCATACTCTTCAAAAAACGGCTGCATGTGCATGGGTTTCCAAACTGGTCGGGATTCGATATTTTCTTTCTCTAATGTCTCCATCACGTCTAAAGGTCTAATTTCACCATTTAAAGTCATAACACTCAGCCAAAAGTTTGGCTCATTCCAATTATTGACAGGCATGAATTCTACACCTTCTAAATGCTCTAGTTCTTTTTTGTAAAAATCGAAAATGTACTTCTTCTTAGCGACTCTTCGGTCTAACACTTTAAGCTGTCCCCTGCCGATTCCTGCAACAACATTACTCATGCGGTAATTAAAACCTAATTCACTGTGCTGATAATGTCTGGCTGTATCTCGCGATTGAGTAGACCAGAATCTGACCTTGTCAATTTTCTCTTCATCATCTGAGACTAACATTCCGCCCCCAGACGTTGTAATGATTTTATTCCCATTGAATGAGAATATCCCATATTTTCCGAACGTACCTGTGTGTTTTCCTTTGTAATAAGCCCCCAGAGATTCCGCCGCATCTTCTATGACTGGCACATTGTACTGGTCGCATATTTCAATGATTTTATCCATATCTGCAGAAAAGCCATATAAATGAACCACGATTACAGCTTTAACGCGCTCACCGTATTTTTCAAAAGCTTCTTTCAAAGCATTAGGATCCATGTTCCATGTTTCATAATTACTATCAATGAATACTGGTGTAGCATTCTGATAAATGATTGGATTGGCAGACGCAGAAAATGTAAGGGTTGGACAAAGGACGATATCTCCTTCTCCTACTCCAGCTGCTTTTAACGCTAAGTGAATAGCCCCTGTGCCAGAAGTAAGTGCTGCGGCATGTTTAGAACCCACTTTTTCAGCCAACTCTTTTTCAAATTCATTTACGTTTGGTCCTAGTGGCGCAACCCAGTTCGTATCAAAGGCTTCCTGCACGTATTGCTGCTCGTAGCCTTCTTTACTCATATGTGGAGAAGCTAACCAGATTTTTTTATTTTCTGCTGTCATATTCGTCACCCTGCCTTATGTATGTGTTTTACGATTAACTATATCATTATGTATTGAAAGGCCCCACCTACTTAGCGTAGCTAAAGCCTTTACCCTTACGCATAGACCATTTCTGTATCTTCATTTGTGTCGGGTTCATCTAGTTTGATCTTGTTGTTAGCGAATGCCACGAGCTGTACTTTAAGTTCTTCGTCAGAGAGTCGTTCTAGCCTTTTAACAAAATTCAAGACTTCATTAAGCGGTGCATTGGTAACTTTACCGATAAAGATTTTTTCATAAACTTGTTTCTTCGTATTCTCACTCTTACTTAAAAGTTCTTCATACAGTTTTTCACCAGGACGAATCCCTGATTCAGTGATCTTTATGTCTTTGTTCTTCGCTCCGCTGAGCTGAATCATTTGTTTAGCCAAGTCAACGATCTTGACTGGCTCGCCCATGTCCAGAACAAAGATTTCTCCTCCACGAGCCAGTGATCCTGCTTGGAGGACTAAACGGCTGGCTTCAGGAATCGTCATGAAGTAGCGGGTCATACGGAAGTCGGTGACAGTGATCGGTTCGCCTTTTTTGATCTGATCTTTAAAGACTGGGATCACACTCCCACGACTGCCTAGGACGTTCCCAAACCGTACGGCTACGAAGTTTGTTTTGCCTTCTTCATTCAGTCCAGTCACGATCATTTCGGCGATTCGCTTGGTGGCGCCCATGACGTTAGGTGGGTTAACGGCTTTGTCCGTTGAAACCATAACGAAACTCTGGACCCCGGCTGCTTTAGCCCCTTCTGCCATGTTCTTCGTACCGTAGACATTATTCTTGACTGCCTCTGTTGGATTATACTCCATTAGAGGGACATGCTTGTGTGCTGCCGCATGATAGACACGGTCCGGTTTGTACTGGGCCATGACTTTAAAGATACGGTCGCGGTCCTGAATATCTGCGATAACAGGGACTAAATCGATCTCGTTCTTGTCCGCAAAAGGTTTTAGTTCTCTATTGATCAAATAAATCGAATTCTCTCCGTGTCCCAGAAGCAGGATACGTTTTGGTGAGAAACGGATGATTTGACGGCAAATTTCTGATCCGATCGATCCGCCAGCTCCAGAAACAAGAATCGTTTGACCGGAGAGCTGTGTCGCGATTTTTTCCATGTCTAGTTTCACTTCGTCACGACCGAGCAAGTCGGTCACATCAATCTCTTTGAATTCATTGACTTCATACGTGCCTTGAACCATATCTTCCACTGAAGGCATCTGGTTCACTTTGATATCTGTCTCATTACAGTAAGATACGATACGCTCTAAATCTTTAGATGAAAGAGATGGGATAGCGATCGTCACCTGGTCGACATCATACGTATCGATCAGCTTTTCGATGTCTTTCGTCTTGCCTAGTACCGGAACGCCATATACGGTTGTGTTTTTCTTGTTGTCGTCGTCATCCACGATACCGACAAATTCAATCGCCGGATCGTGCTGAAGGTTACGGATAAATAGTCCACCGCCTTCACCTGCTCCAACGATCAAGGTACGGAGTTTGGTGACGTCTTCGTTTCCGTTCAGCTTTTCTTTCTTCATGCGGTGCTCCATCAAAATCCGCCAGCCCACACGACTGGCAGGAATGATCATGGCTGTCAATATGTACCACAAGAACAGGAAACGCATGCTGAGGGGAGCGAAGGACATCGTGACGATATCACTCACTGTGAAGGCGAGGGTGATGATCAGCCCATGTACGATCGTCTCTCTGATACTCGTGTAGCGGTTGATCTTATCGAACAGCCTAAAGTAAAAGGCCAAGCCTATGTAGATACCCGCACTGACTAAGAGTGACCAGATCAGTGGCTCAGAATCTAAAGCGACAAGCGGACTCAAGAACAAATAGGCAAAGAGACCGGTCAGATAAAAGACCGTCAAATCCAATGTGATTAAGGTGATGCGTTTCATTGTCCGATTCATGACTGTTTCCTCTCCTACTATTTATTTGAACCATTTTGATAAAAATGACTGTTTGACTTCCTTGGGTGTTGGTGCGACAACGAGTTCCCCGTTGATCAAGTCTTTTGTCACTTTGTGAAATTCACCAAGTTTATTGGTACCGTATTCTTTGCTTAATCTATCGTAAGCGTCCTGCATGTGGAAGGCTCTGTTCGTGACATTATGAGCATCGGATGCGAGGAAATGGACGAGATTCGCTTCGATCAGCTGCTTGGAGAATTTCTGTATCTTACTGCCAAAGCCGCCCGTATAACTGGCTGCTGTGAGCTGAGCCAGTGCGCCTTTGTCGATGAAGTCTTTTAAATGGTTGGGATGTTTCAGTATTTCATGGTTTCGTTCAGGATGAACGATAATGGGTATCTTCCCACTGGACTGCAGATCGAAAAAGAGTCGTTCAGCGTAAGTCGGGATCGTTGCAGTCGGAAATTCGATGAGTATGTACTGCTGCTGTTCATCGGTAAAGAGGATCTTGTCCTCTTCTATGTCTTTAATAATGTCACCGTAGAGACGGATCTCCTGACCGGGGAAGATCGTCATAGCGATCTCCTGCCGGTCAAGTTCGGATTGTAGTTGGTTGACGAGCTTGATGACGTCCTGCTTTTCATTGAACCAGCTGCGGTTCATATGATGCGGGGTCGCCAGGATATGGGTGATGCCTTCTGAAGCAGCCAGCTTGGCCATCTCCACAGATTCTTCCATCGTTTTAGCGCCGTCATCCACGCCCGGTAAAATATGACAATGCAAGTCGATCATCCGCTCGTCTCCTCTCTCTTAATCCAGTCCGTAGTAGTACGTATACGTGTCTGTGTCTTCTACTTTATTCAATACGGCGCCTAAGACATTGGCCTGTACTTTATCGAGCAAGTCTTTCGCCTTCAGGATACTGTCTTTATGTTCCTGGCCTTTCGGTATGACAAACAGCACACCGTCTGCGCGGGATGCCATGACCTGAGCATCGGTGACGACCAAGACCGGCGGCATATCAAAAATCACCAGATCAAAAGCGGCCATCATTTCTTTCTCGACTTCTTTCATACGGTTGGATCCAAGCATCTCAGCCGGGTTCGGTGGGATCGCACCGCTCGACAGGACATATAAGCCTGCTGAACGGGTCCTTACAACCAGGTCATCCAGTTCTGCTTCCCGGTCAGTCAACAGCGTGGTCAAGCCTTCAGTGTTTCTGACTGAAAAGATTTTATGTACCGTCGGTTTTCTCAGATCCGCATCGACGAGCAGGACTCTTTTTTCTTCCGAGGCAAAAGTCGACGCCAGGTTCGCAGCCAGGGTCGATTTCCCTGCATCAGAATTTGCAGATGTCACGACGATCGATTTCAAGGTATCATCGATCATTGAGAACTGAATGTTCGTGCGGATCGTTCTGAACTGTTCAGAGATGTGTGACATCGGCTTGTTCAATGTAACAAGTCCCGGTGATGTTTGGTTCAGTTGTTTTTTCTTTTTAAATAACATGGGCTCTCTCCTCTATACGCGTGACCGTGTGCGTCTTGATTCTGCTGGCTGGAATGTCAGCGGCTGATGCTCGTCTGCCTTTAAATCGTCTGGGTTCATTTTTGAGACGATACCCAAGCTTGTCCATCCCAGCTCTTCTACGATGAAGTCTTCATCCTTAACCGTGTTGTCCAGGAATTCCAGCAGGAAGGCTAAGCCGACGCCGACCATCCCGCCTAAAACCAGGCCAATGGCCAGGTTCAGTGTATTGTTTGGTGAAACTGGGCTGGTATCAGGTACCGCAGGTGAAATGACCGTTATGTTATCCACGTTCATGATTTCATTCAATTTTTCCTGAAACACTGAGGCCGTTGTATTGGCTAGCTCAGCTGCCGCATAAGGGTCTGTATCATTGACCGTGATCGAGAACACCTGTGAATCACTGGCGTTTGAGATTGAAATTTTGTCGGCAACTTCAGTATGCGTTAGTGATAAGTTCAAATCTTCTCTCACGTCGTCTAAAATGACCGGTCCTTTGATGATGTCTTTATATGTATTGATCAATTGCAGGTTCGTATTGATATCGGACTGCTGGATCATTTCAGTCTGCTGCGTCCGGTTCACCAGCAATTGTGTGGTTGCGCTGTACTCCGGTGTGGCAATAAAAAAGGTGTAGACCGCAGTAATAAGCAGGCCCAGTAATGTTAAGTTTATAATAAGGGCTAATCTCTTCTTGATAATGGCGAATAACTCGACCAAACTAATTTCTTCTTCCATCTTTTCCTCCTGAAAATCACTAAATTTACTTACTTTAGGTTCATTTACCTATACTTTATATAACAGTTTTAATAGTACCATATTTAGCTGTGTTATTTTAAGACGTTTTAATAAGTTAAACATTTTTGTTTTTTAGCCCGACAAATTTCAGACAAAATTGGTATCGCTTCCAATGTTTGTTTGTAATTTTAGAACTTTTTAGCAAAAAAAACATTCAAAGTTTCCTAGAGAAACTTTGAATGTTTTAATGACTATCCATATAATAGATCAACAATTAAATAAATGGGTACGATATTGTATTTCTATCTAGTTATTGTTGTATAAATCTCTGGTGTAGACTTTTTCTTTCACATCTTTAATATCGTCTGTGATCCTATTGGCGATGATAATATCCACTTCGTCCTTGAACGACTCGATATCATTGTTCACTTTTGAGTTGTAGAACGTGTCTTCTTGAAGAACGGGTTCATACACGACCACTTCGATCCCTTTTGCTTTGATGCGTTTCATGACACCCTGTATCGCGCTTTGTCGGAAGTTGTCCGATCCTGATTTCATGACCAGACGATAGATCCCGACTTTTTTAGGATTTCTGGCAAGCACCTGTTCTGAGACGAAGTCCTTACGGGTACGGTTGGCATCCACGATCGCCTGGATCAGATTGTTCGGCACTTTGTCATAGTTGGCCAAGAGCTGTTTCGTGTCTTTCGGCAGGCAGTAGCCACCGTAACCGAATGACGGGTTGTTGTAGTGATCCCCGATACGCGGATCTAGTGATACCCCATCGATGATGGCCTGTGTATCCAGACCATTCACTTCTGCATAGGTGTCCAGTTCATTGAAGTAAGCCACACGCAAGGCGAGATAAGTATTCGCAAACAGTTTCACTGCTTCCGCTTCTGTTGAATCCATCAACAGGACATCGATGTCTTCTTTTTCAGCACCTTCTACTAAGAGATCCGCAAACTTCTCGGCACGTTCTGATTTCTCGCCTAAAATGATCCGGCTCGGGTGCAGGTTATCATAAAGCGCATGCCCTTCACGCAGGAATTCCGGCGAGAAGATGATGTTCTCTGTGTTGAACTTTTGGCGTACATCATTCGTATAGCCGACGGGTACCGTAGACTTGATGATCATCGTGGCTTTCGGTGCATATTTCAAAACGTCTTCAATAACTGTCTCTACTAGAGACGTATCAAAATAATTCGTTTTGTCATCATAGTTCGTCGGTGCAGCGATCACGACAAACTCAGGGTTGTTCGCGTAAGCGACCGCTTTGTCTGTGGTCGCTTCCAGATCCAGGTCTTTATTCGCTAAGTACTCGGATAATTCCTTATCGACGATCGGTGATTTTTTATCATTCACTAAATCTACTTTTTCCTGTATGACATCAATGGCTTTCACTGTGTTGTTTTGTGCCAGTAAAACGGCATTAGACAGACCAACGTAGCCTAAGCCCACTACTGTTATATTCATTTCCTTCATTCCTCTCAATTTTCATTCGTCATTTTCAATTTTACCACGTCCCCATTTTTATCACAATGCAAAAGGAAAGAGCCCTTCTTAATAGAAGCGCTCCACCTATTTTAAAGCTCCAGTTCATCCTTCAAATGCTCCTGCACCCGGGCGATTTCTTCGTCCGGGATGATTTCATAGTAGATACCGTCGATCATCGTGCCGCTGCCTGACAGCTGGATCTGCTCGACTTCGTTCACGGCGCCGCGGTACTTGTTGAACATATCCACCATATCGTCAAAGGACATGTTGGTCTTCATCGAACTGCTCATCGATTCCAGAACAGAGCTGTAGTTGCGCACGGAATCCAGCGTGGCGATCTGCTTCATCGTGGCTTCAATGACCTGCCGCTGCCGGTACTGGCGCCCGTAGTCCCCTTCAGGATCTTCGTAACGCATGCGTGAATAAGACAGGGCCTGAGCCCCGGTCATGTGGGTCTCCTCTCCGGCGACAAAGGAGTTGCCGGAATGTTCGAAGGAGAGCGGTGGGGTGATCCTGATCCCGCCGATCGCATCCACGATGGTCTGCATGCCTTCCATGTTGACGGAAAGGTAATAATCGACAGGGATGTCAAAGAGGTTCTGGACCGTGTTCATGGCCATGCTGGTCCCGCCAAAGGCATAGGCATGGTTGATCTTGTCTTTAAAATCTTTGCCTATGATTTCTGTATAGGTATCTCTGGGGATACTGACGATACTCGTCTTTTCCGTATTCGGGTTGACGGTCACCAGCATCATGGTGTCGGAGCGTCCCGTGTATTCCCTTCCCAGATCCCCAGTGTCCACCCCCATGATCAAAACGGAGAACGGATCCTCCCCTTCATCCACGACCAGCGGTTTTTTGAGACGGCTTTCATGCGGCTCCTGTTCTTCCGCCGGTTCATACATGACTTCGGTCGTCTGTTTCACATCGTCATATACGCGCCAGACCACATAGCCGCCTACGCCTGTGATAAGGACCAGCAGTCCTAAAAGGATACTGAGGAAAATCTTCGTGGCCGATTTTTTCTTTTTGGAGCTGTTTCTCTGTGTCCGGTTTGACTGATCATCCATCTCTCTCCAACTCTCTGTAGTTTTTTTTGATCGAGCAGTTACTATATCTGATTGACCGTTGTGCAGTTACTTTATATTATACCACGCCTGGAGATGATGTCATTTGAAATATCCTGAATGCCTATCGGAGATACATTTTAATAAGAGAAAAAAGCCGCCAGCGCTGGCGGCTTTCCTTATATCCGTCACTGATCGGTACAAGTGAACGACAATTTTCAGGTCACTTGTCTCGATTCAGTAAAAACGTGACAAGTGAGGCTCAAAACTGCGGTTCACTCGTCACGCAAACGGGTTATCGGAACAAGTGAGCACATGATCCAGCTCCACTTGAGATGATAGCATTCATTTACAGTTCCAGTTCAGTTTTCAATTGACTCTGTATGCGAGCGATTTCTTCGTCCGGGATCACTTCATAGTAAACCCCGTCCATCATCGTGCCGCTGCCAGCCAGCTGGTACTGTTCGATATCTTTGGCTGCCCCGCGGTAGTTGGTGAACAGATCCTGCATCTCGCTGAAGCTCATGTTTGTTTTCATCGAGTCGCCCAGAGTCCCCAAGATGCTGCGGTAATTCATGATCGAATCGACCGAGGCTAAACTCTTCATCGCCCCTTCGATGATCTGACGCTGACGGAACTGGCGGCCGTAGTCGCCTTCTGGGTCTTTCTTGCGCATGCGGATATAAGCCAGCGCTTTTTCACCTTCCAGATGCGTCGGTTCGCCTTCCGTGAACTGATACTCGTCTTGAGTAAACGACAGCGGCGGGGTGACTGTGATCCCTCCAACGGCATCGACCATCTGCTGCATGCTGTCCATGTTCACAGACACATAGTAATCCACCGGGACGTCCAGGAGGTTCTGGACCGAGTCCATCGCCATGCTGGCTTTACCGAAGGCGTGCGCGTGATTGATCTTGTCTTTGGTGCCTCTGCCGACGATTTCTGTATAGGTGTCTCTGGGGATGCTCAGGATGCTCGTCTTTTCCGTATTGGGATTCACAGTCACCAGCATCATCGTATCGGAACGCCCGTACTCGACAGAGTCGCCCTCGTTATCGATCCCCATGATCAGGACGGTAAAGGGATCCTCTCCCTGGTCGACATCCACAGGCTTGGCCTTACGCGCGGTGTGTTCCTGGCGGTCTTCCGCCCCTTCGTACATGTCATCCGTGGTGCTCTGGAGATCACTCCAGACCTGCCAGGCCACATAGCCTCCGCCAGCCGTCAAAACCAGCATAAAGAACAGAACGATGCGCAGAACGATTTTACCCGCTGTTTTATTTTTACTTTTATGATTTCTTTCAGAACGCGTTTGCTTAGTCATACGATTCCCGCTTTCCTCTTTTTCATTCTTTCTTATGATACCAGTTTTTTCCAGCAACTCAATAGACTGGACAAATAATTCACGAAATCCTCACACATGAAAAGGGCTGCCTCAGTCAAGAGACAGCCCTTTTTCGTTATTTTGGAGTCACGTTGTACACAGGGATATCGAAGTTCAGATGCAGATCGTATTTCTGCGACACTTCGACCAGTGTGTTCAATGTATGGGTCTGCTTGTACGCCCAGCCGATATCGGTGGCATACTGGTGGGCACCCGGATCAAGCGGGTTCCATCTCATCTTGTACAGGGTATCCTGCTTGTGTGTAGCATGGTTGACGTACTGTTTGGAGATCCATTCAGCACCGCCCATGATCGCTTTATCCACCGTGTCCCAGCCCATCTTGTAGGCATACTCGGAACCGGATTTCAGCGGTGAGCTGTCAAAGGCGGCAATACCGAACATGTTATAGACGACTTTCGGTTCGACTGCCACTCCATCCACTTCACTCACTTCGATTCCTTGAGCCAGGGAGGACGAACCGTTCCCTGTTTCCAGTTTCGCATGAGCCAGCAGATAGATCTCGTTAATGTTATAGCGCTGGCTTGCTTCCAGGAAGATGTGGCCTTTGCCTGTCAGGACGCCGCTGTTTCCGATTTCCTGATTCAGCTTCACTTCATCGATACCTGAGGACACAGACAGTTTCAAAAACTGCAGCAGGTCTTTTTCAAGCGTGTTGGATACGGTGACGTAATCCCCTGAGACCCAGCCAAGCTGGCCGTTGCCCAAGTCGAGCTGATACCAGCCGCTTTCGCCTTTTAGGATCGTATAGCGCTGACCACTGTTCACCGTGGTGATGATGCTGTGGCTCGTTCCCGGTCCCTGTCTCACATTCAAGGTCGTAGCCGTGATGCGTGCGACCGGGTTATAGGCTTCATTGAAGTCATGCTTGACTGTTTCTTTGCTGTCTTTTTGGACATAGTCGCCGTGGACCCAGCCTACCCGGGTCTCGCCGGAAACGATATACACGATTTGATACCAGCCGTTGTCTTCATCGATGATCGTGACAGATTGGCCCGCGTAGACCTGATCGATGGCACTGTAGCCCGTTCCGTTGCCACTGCGCACATTCAAGGCGCTGGCGGTGACTTCTCCGGTCACTTTGTACGCGGCTGCTTCAGTATCGATGCTCTCAAGGAAGTTGGCCGGGTTCAGGTAATATTCTGTCTGCTCGCGTGACGCATTCACCCAGCTGCCGCCTGACTGAGTCTGTGGGGCACGGCGCATCTGCTGATCAAGTGCTTCGTCTAAGGTCGCGAAGTAGTAAGAATTCTGATAAGACGCATGGTTCGGGATCAGATCGTTCAATGCCAGGATCTTGTATTTTTCGGCGATGTCTTCGTCATCATACAAGTCAGCCGGCCCATGGATCAGAAGATCATAACGCTGGACGGACCGGTCATACTGATAGGCTTTATGCAGCGTGATCGCTTCATCAAGAATGTTTTCGGCCTGAGCGGTAATGTAGTCTGAGATCCGTGTGTCATCCGGATGGTCTACGACGGCTTTGGCCGCCATCTCCCAGGCGATGATCTGATTCGGCTCTTTCAGTATTTCCTGATAGACATAATCGGAATCCATGAGCCGCAGCATCTCCTCTTTCGAGTTGAACGCCCGAGTGTACAAGTCGTTCGGCAGCCACGGGGCATTCAAGACTCTGTCATAGTACAGGATCGACCCGGCCGCATTTCCTTTTGCCTCGAACGTGTCGGCATAATTTAAATTACGCACAGCCGCTTTTCTAATGGCATCCTGGAAACGTGTATCGGTCGGGTACGTCGTGTAGCCTTCGACCGCTTTGTTCCAGGCTTCGGTCACCGTCGATGCATTGATCGAAGCATTGTATAAGGCCGTTTTATTTATTTCTTCGATGACTTTCAGCATGCGTGCCTTCGATGTCTCAGCGCGGTCTAAAAGCGCCTGGGTCATCCACGGGGCATCCAGGGTGCGGTCGTAATAGGGGATAGCACTTGACGCTTTTCCTTTTGCTTCCAGTGAATCAGCATAGTCCAGGCTGCGGATCGCCGCTTTTTCGATGGCGTCTTTAAAACGGGCATCGTCAGGGTATTGATTATAGCCTTCAAGGGCTGTGTACCAGGCCGTCGAAACGGAACTGGAGTCAACAGACGCCTTGTAGAGGGCTTCTTTCTTTTCTTCTTCTATCGCTTTCAATACACGTGTTTTAGAGGTTTGCGCACGCTCTTTTAACGCAGCGCTCAGCCAAGGGCTATCCAGAGTCCGGTCAAAATAAGCGAGTGCTCCGTTCAGATTGCCTCTCGCTTCCAGAGAGTCAGCGTAATCGAGACTGCGCTCGCCGGCTTTCTCGATCGCATCTTTAAAGCGGGCATCGTTGGGATACGTGTTGTACCCTTCGAGGGCTTTATACCAGGCCGTCGTGACGGATCCGGACGTGACAGATGCAGTATACAGTTCCTGTTTCTTCGCTTCTGCTTCGGCCGCTACTTTCTTCTCCACACGGTCCTGTGATGTCAGAGTCCGTTCTGTCAAGGTCTTAGACAGCCACGGACTGTCCAGGGTCCGGCCATAATAGGCAAGTGCACCGGCATAATTACCTCTGTCTTCCAGGCGGTCGGCATAGTCCAGGCTGCGGACACCGGCTTTTTCGATCGCGTCTTTAAAGCGGGCATCGTCGGGATAGGTAGTGTATCCTTCAATGGCTTTATACCACGCTGTTGTGACGGATCCTGAGTCGACCGACGCTCTGTATAAGGCTTCTTTTTGTTTTTCCTCTTCACTGTTCAGTAAGGCATAGAGTCTATCATAGGCACTTTGTGCACGCTCGGTCAGCGTTTCTGAAAGCCACGGGCTATCCAGCGTACGACCAAAATATGCCAGCGCACCTGACAGATTGCCTCTGTCTTCCAGACGGTCGGCGTAGTCCAGGCTGCGGACACCGGCTTTTTCGATCGCATCTTTAAAGCGGGCATCATCAGGATAGGTAGTGTATCCTTCAATAGCTTTATACCAGGCTGTCGTGACGGAGCCCGAGTCGACCGACGCTCTGTATAAGGCTTCTTTCTTTTCTTCTTCGCTGCTGCTTATTGAGGCATGGAGCCTGTCGTGGGCGTTCTGGGCCCGTTCAGTCAAAGCGGCTGACAGCCACGGACTGTCCAGCGTCCGGCCATAATAAGCCAGGGCGCCTTCTACATTGCCTCTTTCTTTCAGAGAATCGGCGTAATTCAGGCTGCGGACACCGGCCTTTTCGATGGCTTCTTTGAACCGTTCGTCTTCCGGATATTTACTGTAGCCTTCAAGAGCGGTGTACCAGGCTGTCGTGACGGAGCCGGACTGCATCGACTTATTATATAAGTCCGTTGCTTCAGTGGAACTGGAGATCGTGACGACAGTTTCCTTGGCATCACTCTCATCCTCCGTTACCTCTGGTTCTGCTGCTTCTCTGCTCACGACTTGATCCGCTGTAACAGCGGCTGTCTCGACAACCGATTCTTCTGTTGGTTCAGCTGTCGCTTCTGCTGCGTCCGCTACCGGTTCTTCGACCAGCACTTCTTGTTCTGCAGTTTCCAGCTCGGGAGTCACTGGCGCAGTCAGCAGCTCAGCCGTCTGATCGCCGGTGAGGATGATGACCGTTTCATATTTAGAGATCTGTTCATCATTCAGTGTCCATTCGACTGGCTCGGCTTCATTCAATGCTTGTGTTTCATTGGTATGTATTTGCTTCAGGACTGCTTCATCAAGGTCAGCATATGTAGATAGGAAACGGTATAACTCTGTGACCTGTTCATAGTTCCCTTCCAGGTGCAGTTCTCTTGCCGTCATCATCAGTCTGAGGAGAGACAGATCCTGACCGACTAAGTCTTCATTATTTACCAGTACGTTTTTCATCATTGATTCAAAATTGTCTGCTTCCATATTTTCTATAGAAACGTTCGTATCGACAGGCTCCGTTTCTTGAGCCTTTGCTTCCACTGAAGGTGAAAGAGCTGCTAAAACGGCACTGCTGTAAATCAGATTCTTGAACCTGGAACGTGTTTTTCCAATTTGTTTCACTATAACTCCGCCCTTCGATCGTATTTATTTGTAATAATTGTCTTACATCACGAATTATATCATAAAGAAATAAATATTCAGAGATATTATTAAAATATTTGTATTTTTATACCCAAATGAAACAATTTTTTGACAAATGAGAATCCTTATCTAATAAAAACCCACATTACATTTATGACAGGTACATTTATATACAGTTGTACCATAATTAATCAAAAAACACACCCTCTGATCAGCTGGAGATCTCTCTCTCTGCTGACTGGTGGTGTGTTTTTTTGCCTGTGTTTAGTGTTGGCTTAAACTGATTTATAGGCTTTTTTATATTCCTTTAGTTCGATGGCGACGATTTTGTCCCAGTCAAATTTATCCACTACTCGGTCCCGGTACTTACTGGTTTGTGATGCGTCGTCCAGGAGCGCATTGACCCGTCTGGCCATGTTTTCCGGCAGCTGTTCATCAAAGGGAATGATATTTTCTTCAAAGCCGATGGCTTCAGGTATCCCTCCAGAACTTGTACCCACGACGGGGATATTCATTGCATTGGCTTCCAGGATGACCAGGGGCAAGCCTTCATTCCGGCTGGGAACGACCAGCACATCGATCGTCTTCATGATTTCAGGGATCTCATCGTAATCGACTAACCCGAGCAGCTCACAGTCGATATCCATCTGAGCGATGTTTTTTTCTACCTCTGCCCTTAAAGGACCGTCGCCGATGACGGTGAAGCTCACGTCACGGTCCGCTTGATGAATCTTGTGAAAGATATCCGGAAGGAAATCGGCCCCCTTGATTTTTTTCATCGATCCGATAAAGCCGACGCGCTTGTGTTTCTGCATTGTCTGCTGTTCAAATAATGCTGTATCTACACCGTTGTAGGTGATCACGGAATTTTTCCCAGAGTACCCGAGTGCTTTGGCCTGTTTGAGCAGGCGTTTGCTCACAAAAAAGCAGGCATCGGCCTGTTCCATCGCCTCGACCAGACGGCTGATGTTATGCTTCCATACCTTGTTTACGTCACTGCCGTGAAGCGTAATAAAATAAGGCTTGTCAAAGATCTGACTTAATCGGTAGGCGATATAGCCGTTCGTCCAGCCAAAATGCGCATGGATCAGATCTGTACTTTCCAGTTCCTTTTTGTAACGCTCTGCATAATAGTCGATCATACCGTTCTCGGTAGATTTCAGATGGAGCAGCCGTTTCAGGTAAAAGAAAACCGTACGCTTATAGTTGGCGTTAGTGATCTCTATGTTTTTGTAGTGGCTCTTATCCGGTTTTCTGTTCCGGATATCGTTCATGCGCAGCAGCTTTTTCACGGCAGTAATGGTCGTGCTGTCATAAAAATTGTTATTGATGATGCAGGTACTGTCCACACGTTCCTTCATCCTTGAGATGCGTTCGAAGGTGGCTTTAAACAACCCGCCTTTGACATGTAAATTTAAATTGGCAATATACAGGACTTTCACCCGGTATCCTCCTTACTTTTCTGCTCGCATACCTCAGCGTTTTCTTTTCTTTCGTTCGAGCCGGCGTGTCTGCAGGCTACTGTATAGTCTGCTCTTATATAGAAACGGGAACAGCAGCTTCGTTTTTACTTTCCGGTACTTTGTCTTCCGAAAAGCCGGCAGCAAGTCGTTTTTCCTGATGGCCTTCAGTTCAGCAGCCAGCCGCTGATAGGTCTCTTGACGTTCGGTCCTGTCCTCGATCTGAGGGATCTTGGACAACTGGTCGGAGTAATACTTGAATTTCAGGGAACTGAACAGCTTTTTACTGTAGCGTCCGGCCTGACGGTAGAATGCCTCCACATCGTTCAGGCTCCTGATCGTTTCCAGAATCACCGGCGAGACTGTGTGACTGATGCTGTTTGCTCTGATCCGGTACAGGTAAGTGGTATCCGACGTCGTGCACACTTTGTCAGCGTATGAAAGGAATTTGAGGTAGAAATTCAGATCCTGGGCCCGCTTCAGATCACTGAAATAAAGATCCTTCTCTCTCAGCAGTTCGGCATTATACAGCTTGTTTCCAGGGACAGGCGAAAAGAAGAATAATCGTTCCAGGCTGCTTGATGCATCAAAAATACCGTCTTTGGTGAACGCCATTTTTTTAAACTCTAAAGGTTTGCCCGTTTCATCGATCGTGTCGTACTGGCCGATGACCAGATCTGCCTGCTGCTTTTGAGCGACCCGATAGAGCCGTTCGATCCCGTCTTCTTTCAACACGTCATCTGAATCGACGAACATGACATACTTCCCGTGTGATTCTCTGAACCCGTGATTCCTTGCAGCCGGGGCGCCCTGATTCTGCTGTAGATAGTAGCTGAACCGAGGATCGTTCAAACAGAATGCCTGAGCGATCTGCGCCGATCCGTCTGTGGACCCGTCATCTACCAGCAGCACCTCAAGGTTCGCGTAGGTTTGCTTCTTTATAGAGTCTAAATTGTCTCTCAGAAATTCTTCGGCATTATATATCGGCATAACTACGGATACCAGTTTCTCGTCTTTCATCATTCTACTCCTTTTCATGCATCTCACTGACGCTTTTTTACTCGTCTTAAGTTCAGACGATCATCCCGTTATTTTTTGAATTTATGCACACCATATTTTAAGAAGGTAGCGAGATAATACACATATGACTGTTGAGTCAGGGCATTGGCCAGTCCTCCACCTGAAGTCAGCGAGATATCTAACAGTTCAGGCCACTGCTTTGCTATGATCATTTCGTGAATAGCCGTGTCGACACGCTTGGCCCGCGGAATAGCTGACCAGCTTTCGATCAGGTGACGGTTATTAAAAATGAGGACAGGATCGCTCATCGTATCATAGTTGGCCATGTTATTAGGCAGCCAGCGGCCTAAACGCATTTCCCAGAAAAAAAGATCGTACAGGGAGACCTGATTTTCATGTGCTGATCCTTTGACCTCATTGAGCCATTCCGTGATCCGTGCCTTGTTTTCTTTGGAATAGTTGTGTGTCTTAGTCACCAAATAACTCGGCGTGGCAAGTTTTTCCGGAAGTTTCCTGCCGAAATTACTTTTAACGAGCGGGATGATGTCCCCTGTGACAAACGACTGGTCACGGTATTCTGATTTTTTCAATGTCAGCGCATTTTCCAGTATCCGTTTGTTTTGTGTACCGGAAAACATTGTCTGGTAGTGTTTATAATCAGATTCTTCCAGCTGTTCTCTTGGAAAGACCCGATAGGTCAGTCCAAGCTTTTCAGTCAGCTGTTTGGGTATGCGGATGTCATCCGGTTCCGGGCTCTCAGGATGATGGTTGAATGTGTACAACTTGATCCTGTCCTGATACTTTCTAAAAAAAGACAGGACGAGACGGCTGTCCTTCCCTGCAGTAAGCGGGATGATGAGCTCGCGCTCTGCCATGTAATTGTCTACAACATTCTGGGTCAGATGTATGGTTTCTAAGGCAACTTCCTCCACCGTTTTCTCCTGCATTTTATACGAAGGAAAATGTCTGACCGCTCTCTGTTCGTTCACGTTCAAGTAATGATTGGGGATTACGGCCTTCATTTCATCATACATCGCCGAATCATACGGCAGCGACTGCTGCTCTTCAGCTGACGCTTTGATTTTCACAGCAGATGCTGACAGCTCAAATCCCAACACGTCGGCTATGCGCTTCTGACTGGAAGCCACAACTGTTTCATGTCCGGTCACCGTATAATAGACAGGGACCGAACTCGTGGCATCCGGCAGGACCCATAGCTCCTCTTTCACCCTGAACAGAATGACATAACGTCCGGCCAGATATCTTGAATATGCGAGGAGCTCAGTCATGTTTTCGGCTGCCAAAAGATCAGCAGCGATTTCCCGGGGAGTCAGAGCGGCATTCCGGCTGTCAATGACTTTACCGTAAAGGATGATGCTTTTGTCTGCATGGTCTATCTGAGTAAACAGCTCTGTTGCTTCATAGTTAAAGATAAACGGCCCCAGCCGGCCGTATTGGTCAAAGGATCTATCTCTGTCTTTTCTGATCAGATAATCAGCGTGCATATGCATGTTCCTTCCTTATGTAACGAGAGGCTGCCACTTTGGCACCTGCTCTGTACCTGTAAGTTAAAGAAAGAGACATATCCTAAGCAGGACCTTCTTACTCAGCATATGTCTCTTCATCTCATTGACGTGGTCTAGTAATACTTGTACTCCAGTTCCCGCCGGTCTGATTTCGGTACTTTATACTCATCGACGTAATTGCCGATACCGATAAACATAATAAAGTTTTCATAATCCGGTATCTCAAAGGCGGCTCTTAAATTATTTTCCTGATTCAAATTCAGTGAGCCACTTAACGGCACGGCAGCAATATCGTAATAATGCAGGGCATATAAAAGGTTCATGGCATACATCCCGCCGTCGATATTAGCCTGATTGCGTTCACGGATGCGGTCATAATACTGCACGTCTGCAGTGATGATGATGAACTTGTCGATATAATCACCGAACCCGCGGTTCCCGTTCTGGTTCTTCTGGATCGTTTTCTTCAGCTTCGGATCTTCAACGACACGGATCTTCCAGGACTGTCTGTTACAGGCTGAGGGTGTACGTTTTGCCAGTTCGAACGCTTTTTCAAGAATAGACCTGTCCACAGGTTCTCCGGAATAATCACGGACACTGTGTCTGCTCTCGGCAAATGTCTTGAAATCAGCTTTGGACTGTTCCATGACAGTCGCTTTCGTTTTGTACAGGATACCACCGGAACAGGAATCCTCCAGACCCGATTCCAGCTGTTTGACTTCTTCTTTCAGCTTATCGACATTGAAGCCCGCTTCATCATGAACGGCAATATAACTGTGCAGATTACTCAAGGCAGTCTGATACACATGAGAGTCTAAGGGATACCCTTTTCTTCGATATTCTTTCATCAGATTCAACACATTTTCAAGGACCTGCTTGCCGAAACCTAAACGCAGTTCTTTATATGACAGTCCTTTTTCAATGGAATGGTACTCTTTCGTCAGTCGGGCTTCGATCTGGTTGAAGGCTGCAATGTCTTTTTTACCGAAACTGTACTTCAAAAAGCGTTTCTGATCATTTTTCATTAATTTCTTCATACGGTATTCCTTGATCCACTTGACTATCTGAAGTCGCAATGAATCGGGAACCATTTTCTTGATCAATTTTTTCATTGGTTAATCCTTTCAGTCATTTATCGTTTCACGACGAGGTCTTTCATGCCAGTCAGTGTTTGTTTATCTATCAGGACATAGACGCCGAGATAGGCCGCTGAACCAGCGAGTATGCTGATGATCATCTCTGCCAGCTCACCCACATTCCCAACTGCGAAGTAACGCACGCTGAGGACGGCTGCCGTCATCACGAGAGAGGCGATCACCGTGTATTTGAACAAGGCCAGGTAGCTTCGGAAGGTGGAATGCAGATACATCGTCGTCATGAACTGAAGCGTCATCGTTTTTACCACCAGGTAGACAGCATAGAGCGCAACGACAAAGTAAATACCCATTTCCATCCATGAAAAGACCAGCAGCAGCAGGATATAGATAGAGTTTACAACAATATCCGTATATAAAACAAGGTTGGGTTTATTGACCGAATACAGCAGTGACGTGGCCAGATTGGCTGTCAGGATATACGGGATATACGCCAGTGAGAGGACAACAAAGAATGGCGTGCTTTCCAGCCACTCAGATCCAAACAGTACAGGAATGAACGAATGCGCGGTCAAGGCGATCCCAATGAATATCGGAAAGGCAAACACGCCTAAGTATTTTGAGATCCTATTGTACGCATTGGTCAACCTGGCACGATTGTTCTTGACCTTGGATAATACCGGGAACATCACTTTGGCAAAGGACGTCGTGATCAAGATCCTCAGTTTTCCTAACATGTTTTTGGCGAAGTGATACAGCCCCAGCGTTTCCGCGGACAGGAAGTAACCAATGATCAGTTCATCGATATGATGGGTGATCTGAGTCATCATCTGCTTGGCCGCAATGAACGCACCAAATTTAATGAAAGGTTTGATTTCCTGGATATTGAAATGCCAGTATAAATGCAGCAGATCCACCCTGTAGGCTTCGATCATTATCAGGATGGCCATCACGCCAACTGAAACGACCTGCCCGATGACCACACCGTACAGACCAAAATCCAGCATCAGCAGGATCACGGTGGCGATCACAAGTGCCGCTTCCCTGATGATCTGAATGATAGATAAGGCCTTGAAGTGCAGTTCTTTTTCAAGAAAAGCCGTAAAGAGGATGACCGGTCCGTTTAAAAAGACAGATAGACTGAGTATCGGTAAAAGTTCCACTAACGCACTCATATCGTAAAAAGATGAGAGGACTGGCGATATCAGCACGATCAGTATGCCAATAATGATACTGAACGTTGTTTGGAAAATGAACAGTGACGAACGTTCATTTTTGGTGATGTCATCTTTCTGAATGATCGCCGTGCTGACCCCAAAGTTTTCCAGGACAGATATCAGCGAAACGAACACGCTGATGATAGCCATGACACCAAACTCAGCTGGTGAAAGGTACCTTGCTTTAAAAACGAGTAACAACGGTGCCGCTAATGAATTGACTGCGGTTTTGATCGTTGTCCACATAATACTGTTTACTGCTTGATCTTTTAGTTTTGACATGTGATGTTTCTCTCCATTCGATCCTTAGAAAACTTTAAATAAATTCGTTGAATTCTGAACCTCAACGAGTTTTTCACCGATCACTTGTGATTCTTCCTGATAATTATTCAAAAGCTTCACCACAGCGGCGTTCAGCTTGTCTTTATCCAAGTCTTCCCGCACATCAAAGATGTAGTCATACTGGTTGAATAATTTCAATAGTTCATGATACTTTGTTGCCCAGCCGATCGCAATACACGGCACGTGATTCTTGTATGAGTGAACGATGGAATGGAAGCGTGATCCGATGACAAAGTCCAGCTTTTCGACCAGGTTATCGAATTCCAGCGAACTGATGTCTCTGTCCAGCAGGATGACTGCCTCGTTGTCTTTGAACATGTTCTTGATATCCAGACACACCTGCTGGTCATTCTGAGAGTGTCTCAGAAGATAAACCTTTCTCCCGTGTTCAAGTGCCGTATCGATCGCATACTTGTACGCTGCGTAGACTTCTTCGTTGTCGGCGCGCTTGAAGTTTTCTTCATTCGGCACAACTCCGATGGCACTTTCGACGTCTTCATATGTCGGGAAATCAGGAACCTCTGTGTAAATGTTTTTCAGGTTCAATTCCTTGTTCATCAGCACCATATCATAGGTCCGTTCAACGTTCTGCAGCTTGCGCTCCTTTGTCAGCAAATCATAGCCTTCCTGTTCTCTGGCATAGATCCTGACTGGATACGGCAGCGTTTTTTTCATCAAGTAATCAAACAGATACTTGTTCTTGCCTTCATATGCGAAGGGACCGAAAGACTGAGGCATGATCGCCATTTTGATATTGTGACGCTTGGCCGTTAAAATACGCAGCAGAAAATCCAGCGAACGGTTGGATGCAAACTGGGAAGACAAGGCGTATCCGCTGATATCGATCCAGGCCACGACATCGTTGAGCATGCGGCCGATCGTTTCTTTTTCAGTACTGAATTTGTCTTTCGACGGTTTTTTCACCATATTTTTCAGACTGTAAACTGTGCCTAGGGCTCCCCCGACATAGTCATATATCCACCCTGTAGAAAACGGCAGAATCGTAAAGTTGTAATGGCTTTTATCTTCTTCAGAACGTTTATAGTCACTCGTGGACAACAGGACGATTTCCGCATCAGGAAAGCGTCGCTTCATCTGGTCAACGGCGATGAACGTCATGGCCTGAGCACCTTTATTGAATAATTCTCCACCCGAAATAAATACGTACTTTTTCATAATAACACCTCTGTCATAAATTTTATTTGTAAACCAAAGTCATGCCCCATGAAAGCTCTGCTGCTCAATGGGGCATGGTTCTGTTTTCATTGTACTTGACTGTCAGGAATTGATTTGCACCACTTTAACAGGCAGCTGGTATGTGTCTGCAAGCAGCCGCTGTTTTCTGTACCATTTCTTCGAGTCATTCAGACTATCGATCATTATCACGACTTCTGTTCTATCGGACTTGACTGAGGCATCAGCCATTTTTGGTACATAATCGACAGATTGCGGCAGACTTTCTGATTTCTTTTCAAGAGCGTCTTTCAATGCATCCGGCAACCTTGAGTGATGGATGACAATTTTATTATAATTCAATGGATAAACAATAAGCTGCGCCACTTCGTCCGCATTGTTTTTATCTGCATCATACAGCAGGAAAACATCGTCGCTTCCCCGGTTATAAGTGAAGGCATATAAATCTCTATCTCTCAGCAGACTCCAGAAAATCAGGACAAGGGTAGATATGATGAAGCCAAAGACCGTCCCGATGGCCCAATCGATCATATAGTCAACGACCGTTGTATCTCCGACGTCATTGCCAAGGTCTCCGCTTTCAGGAACAGCATCTTCAGCGTCGCTCAGCACTTGCGGTTCACTCCATACGTGAAGCTCTTTGCTCTCGAGGAAACTCACATCCTCTGTGGTCAGCTCATCCAGGTAGAATTCTGCGACCGCCACATTCTCGCTGTCTGTTCCCACATTGACCAGAACAGTAAAGATGTCGGAGTAGGTTCCTCTGATCACACCGAGGACACCTCTATCGTCTCCAGACTTTTCAAACCCAGTAGCTTCAAGTTGTTCTATTCGGCTTAAAATTTCAACACCGGTGCTTGCTTCTGCTTCTTCAATCAGTTCAGGCTGAAGAATATATTCTTCCAGCAGGGTCGTGTTGGCAAAGGATCTGCCATCATCATATTCGATATAAACCTGAAACCCTGAATAATACTCTGCCAGCTCTTCGGTGACTTCCAGAGTGTCGTCAGTCTCATACATGCCATTTTGACCCATCAGCATATTGGCTGCTAATGTATAAATCAGGCCAATAACTACTGACAACACGATCACTTTTTTTACATTGCGTTTTATGAAACGTTTGATTTCAGTCCATAATATTTTTTCCATTATTCTCTCCTACTTTTTGAAGTATACGCTCAATTATTTAAGCATTGTTTAAATTGACATCATCACGGTAGTACAGCATTCTTGACGACTGTTTCACCCGTGTGCGCTTATCGACTTTGGATGAAGAGGCAGACAGGAACAAGGTATATACCGTCGGGATCAGCGGAATGACCACTTCGCCTTTCACTTCGAAAACGAACAAGATGAAAATCAGAAGAAAGGCAAGGAATCTGTTTTCCTTCTGCATCGATCCGACACCCAGCGCCATCAATACCGGAACCAGATAACTTTGGATCAGCATCGGCAAACCTCCAAATAGTATCGGTCGGAGATACCCGACATCGATCCGCATATAATAGGTCCCCGTTTGAAGATTGGTGTAAAACCCATCGCCTAAAAGCAGGGTTCTCGGTTCAGGAATAAAGTACATGCTCCACAGATGATTCGTGGAACCCACATTGAATGAACCCGTTGTCACAAGATTCTGAATCGGGGTGACGACCCAGCTGTACCAGTCCGCCAAGGTTTCATTATACGCCTGCAGGAAAGTAAGCACGAAAAAGAGCAGTACAAGCAGTCCAGCAAAAGACAAGGCCATCTGGATTTTTCTATACCGGATAACAATGTAAAGAGCGCTGAGACCGATCACAGCCACGGACGTCAATAAGCCCGACCGACCGTAGAAAGCATTACCCATCAGCAGAATGACTGTATTGAACAGATCACTCTTTCTGATCGGCTGCAGTTTGCTGATATCTTTTAAAATGAACGTCATGGAAAAAATCACGGCTATCGTGATCATAAAAGTCACGGCAAAACCTGAATAGCCAGCCCAGCCGAACCGTGCAATGTAGGCGGAATTGTTGGTGATCAAATCCAGGCTTCTATCATTGATGAGTATGACGCTCGCCCAAAAATCTTTGATTTGCGGGACAGTCAGCATCAATACGGAAACCAGTACATAGTTTCTGGATGACAGGACGAACAGCCTCAAAAAATTATCCTTCAGTTCGCTTCTCCCCATCCATCTCTTTATTAGATCAAGGAGCACCACATAAGAGACCAGGAAAGACGCATATCTCACATGCACAGAAAAATAGGTGAAGTCATACGTCTTATACAGTATCGGCGTGAAGAAAGAAAATAATATTGCTGATATATAGAAAAGATTACTCATCATGAATATCGTTTTGTACCTTCCCACATTATGGAAAAATTCCCAGATACTTTTAAAATTCACGATGATATACAATCCGAGCATTCCAAAAATGACGAGCTGCTGTAAAGCAGTGCTGACAAAATCGAAATAAAACCGGTAGATAAAAAAGTGAGACACTAAAATCAGGATGAGTTTTTTCTTTTTATCAATCAATATTAGCCTCCTTTCTGTCTTGTAGTACCTTAGCGTAGTTTTCTTTATGTTCCTCTGAAATCGTCTGCCAGTTGAACAATTTGTACTTCTCGATTGCATTCGTAGAGATCGTTTTATAATCCTTGATGATATCAGCCAGTCTGTCAGCGATGTCTTCAGGTTCATAAGGATCCACCGGGAAACCGACCTGTCCGTACTGGAACTGGCCGTCAAAGCCCTGTCCTTTTGAATAGATGACGGGCAGTCCCTGACTCATCGCTTCAGGATAGACGAGTCCGAATGTTTCTGAGTAGGACGGCATAATGAAGATATCACTGTTTCTATAGAGATCCAAAAGCACGTCCTTGCCCGCGGGTGGCAGGAGTTTCACCGGCACGTCTTCCACGGCGGCCAGTTCATCATGGATGTCCTGATCCACGATTTTTCCGATGAACGTGGCATTGGCCTCTATGTCGTATTTATCTTTAAGTATCCGCATGGCTTCGACCACACTTGGAGCATTCTTGGATTTCTTCAGTTTGCCTACATACAGCAGGTCCACTGATTTATCCGACCTCATCTCTTTCGGTCTGTACTCATGTTCGAACCAGAAATCATCGATACCGTTGGGAATGACCTTGGATTTCTTTTGTAGAGCCGTCCGGTCATTTTTTATGTACTCGGAAAGCAGCGTCTGTTTATTGGCTTCTGAGAGAAAAACGATACGTGACGCATCTTTCAGAATCCTTCTGCCGCGGGCTCGTAAGTTGATCCGCTTTTTGAAGAAGCCGTCGATGTCCGTCATGCCTCTCACTGTCACCACGTAGGGAATGTCATATTTTTCTGAAAGATAATGCGCCACGTTGCCGTCCGTGAACAAGGTATGCGCATGGATGATATCGATCGTTTTGAAATCATACAGTTCTTCCATTTTTCTGATGATCTTGTGCTGTTTCCAGGTAAAGATGAATTTATCCCGGTCTTTAAACGTCACCGGTGCCTTTACATCGAAGCGGGATTCATAAAGGAACTCATCGATCGTTTCTTTCTTCACCGGCATATATATCGTATTGTGTATTCCCTTGTTTTCAAGTTTCTCGACCAGGTTCTCGTGGAGTCTTGACGTCAAATAATTTGAATTGATATGAAAGACGTTTACCATCTGTGATCACCCTTTATTTCTTTTTAAGAACGGTATAGATTTTATGAAAAAGTAAAAAGACAGATTTCATGACAGGCAGTTTTTCAATGTCCCTGTACACTTTCCACTGATATTTGATCAGTTTCTTTTTATCTTTGGACAAGGAGCCTTCTCTGACTCTGTAATAGGTCAGGGCTTCAGGCAGACCATAGACAACCTTGGCTTTCTTGATGACCTGCAGCCACATGACAAAGTCGTTTCTTCTTTTGATGTCAGGGATGAAAAAGATCCCCAGCTCCTGCGCGTTATACATGACCGTCGAATTACCGGGACAGTACTTCAGCACCCCTTCATAGTCAAGTTTGGGGTGAGATTTGACCACTGTTCCTGTCTTTTCACCGGACTCATCGATCTCCGCATAATCGGTACTGGTAAACAGATAGTCATTTTCTTCCATGAATGTCAGCTGTTTGCTCAGCTTCTCTTTATCCCATAGATCATCGCTGTCCAGAAAAGCAATATATGCCCCGGATACGTTCTTAAGAGCCGTATTCCTGGCGACCGCTGCTCCCTGATTCTTTGACAGTTTGATAAGATGGATCCGGTCGTCGGCATAGGCGTTGATGATCGACACAGTTTCATCCGTTGAACAGTCATCGACCACGATCAGTTCCCAGTTCTCATAGGTCTGGCTGATGATGGAATCAATGGTCTCTTTGATGAACTGCGCCGCATTATATGTTGGCATGACGATCGACACTAGCTTATTCGTACTCATAATTATCCCCTACTATTATACTATTTGTTGTCCTTGTTGTTTAGTTTATCCACAAAGCGTCTCAGTTTCTTCAATAATGGCCGTCTGTCTTCTCCGACCAAGCCGATCAGCTCGATAAATATCTCCAGTCCGAGCAGTAAGGCAATGGTGATCAGGATCGATCCATAGAGTGAAGATAACGGATAAAGCAGCGCGATCATAGAAAAGATCCCGGCGATCAGGTAGATGACCAGAACCGTCTGCTTGTGGGTCAGCCCCAGAGACATCAGTCTGTGATGCATGTGATGTCTGTCCGCACTGGACATAGGCAGTTTATTCAGCTTTCTTCTCAGCATCGCATAGACCGTATCTGTGATAGGGATACCCAAGATGACGATCGGAATGATCAGGGTGATCAGGGTGACGTTTTTCAGGCCATATAACGACAGGACTGAAATCATGAAACCTAAGAACAGTGCCCCTGTATCTCCGAGGTATATGCGTGCCGGGAAGAAATTATAAGGCAGAAAACCAGCGATCGCGCCGACTAAGGTGAAGATCATGATGCTGGTCACAAAACTTGTTGCATCCAGAAAGAACACACCAATGATCCCCATCGTGGTCAAGGCAATGACCGAGACACCGCTGGCCAGTCCATCCAGTCCATCGATCAGATTGATCGAGTTGGTGATAGCCAGGATCCAGAAGATGGTCAGTGGGAACCCTATCCACGTGGAAAGGAAAATATCGTCTCTAAAAGGGACACTCACCTGGACCACCGTCAGATCATTCATTAAAACAACCAGGACTGCTGCAATGATCAGACCGAGCATTTTCGCTTTGGGACTGATTTCTTTGATATCATCGACGACACCTGTCAGCAGCACGATCGTTGACGCAATGAAGATCGGAACGGATATACTGAACTGGACCGGCTGCAGGACGAAGACTGAGAAAAAGAACGTCAGATAAATCGCCAGCCCTCCCATGGAAGGCATCACTTTGGTGTTTACTCTGCGCTTGTTAGGTACATCTACCGCACCCACTTTAAACGACAACCTCCTGACGAGAGGTGTCAGGGTCACGCTTATTAAAATCGTCAATAAAACATTGACGAGTACTTGATACATATCATACATAAATGGATGCCTCCTTTCATTATTATAGCCTGTCCTGCTGCTGTTCTTTTGTTAAGCCGTATAGAAAGACAAACAGGAGAAACAGCCAGAACGCGGGATTTAAATAGCCGCCTTTGGCCATGTTCATCATCACGAAAAAGATGAAGGCCGGCAGGCTGTTCATGAGTACATATAAAGTCAGTCCGAGATAAGGTATAAAACCGATCAGGCCAAAATCACTCAATATGTAGGCGTAAATATTTGTGATCGGCGGGGTATGTCCGATCCCGTTCCCCATCAGCAGGCGGTCTGGTTCGACATACTCCCAGGCTCCAAAGAGACGGATGTTCGCTGACCCGTCTTCCCCGCTGAGGATAATTCGCGTCCGTTCGATGATCGTCACATCGATAAAGTCCCAGAAATAAGTGACCAGTGCCCCCAGTAAGACTAAGGGTGCCAAGTACCAGTACGACCAGGCGAATTCCCCTTTCAGCATGCGTGAAACAAGCAGTGTCATGCTCGTCAGCACGAAAATGAGGATCATGCTGTAGCTCAGCGTCAGCAGTATCCCTGCCGCCAGGATGAACAGCACTGTTTTTTTCGTTTTGACTTTCCTGTCCATCACATTCGCGAAAAACAGCGTATTCAGATAATAGCCCAGGTGCGCCGGTTCGGAGAAAAGGCTCCGGGTCCTGACGATGGCATCGTTGCCGGCATACAAGTAACTTCTCGTATCCTGACGCGTGAATGTCCAGACGAAATGAGGCAGTTCAAGATTATCCAAGTATATGGAAAGGGTCAATAAGATGCCGATGACTACAGCGATCGTCGCCAATCCATTGTTCAGTCTCAAAAAAGAAGGGCTGAGCTGGTTCTGTTTGATATAGTTGTATATAAGGACTAGCGACACTGAATAGAAAATCAGTTTCACTGTCGATAGCAGCGCCCGCTGCAGGCTGAACCAGTAATCATTGTAAAGATAAGAAAGTATAAAGGTCAGCGCTAAAATCGTGAAGATGACGGCGAGCGCAAGCATCTGTTTCTTGTCGATATGGACCTTTCCCAGCAGGAAAATCAGCAGCACGGCGAAAGCCAGCAGGAAATCTCCAAAAGAGGAGTAAAGGATGGCCCAGTCGCTGACTAAAAAGGTCAGGGATACGAGAGATAAAAAGAGCGCTGACCAGCGTTTAGGGTAACGTCTGTAAACGTTCGTTTCATTAAATGAAATGTCCAAAGTCCATGTCTCTCCTTCACTCGAAGTACTGTGTGATTTCTTTTACGATCCTGCTGCTTGCCAAGCCGTCTCCGTATGGGTTGACTGCTTTGGACATTTTCTGATAAAGCTTCTGGTCATTCAGCAAGGCGGTGACTTCGTCTTTTACATTTGCCTTCTCTGTACCGATCACTTTTAAGGTCCCGTTTTCCAGACCTTCCGGGCGTTCTGTTTTATCTCTTAAAACAAGGACCGGTTTATCCAGCGCCGGTGCTTCTTCCTGCAGACCGCCTGAATCGGTCAGGACCAGATACGCTTTGTTCATCGCCTGATGGAACACATCCACTTCCAGCGGTTCGATCAGATGGATGCGTTTATGGTTGCCCAGATGTTTTCGGGCCAGTTTCTGCACGACCGGACTCAAATGCACGGGAAGCAGCACTTCCGCATCCGGATGCGTGTCGACAACGTCCACTATAGCTTCGAAAATATTGCGCATCGGTTCGCCGTAATTCTCACGCCGGTGTGACGTCAGGAGGATCCATTTCTGATCGGGTTTGGCATCCATCAGATCCAGCGCCGAATGATTGACCAGACTGTTTTTTGTGTAATGGATCGCGTCGATCGCGGTGTTGCCTGTGACAACTATCTGCTGTTCGTCCTTGCCTTCTTTAAGAAGGTTCTGTTTCGTAGTCTCCGTCGGAACAAAGAACAGATCGGTGATTGTATCGATCAACTGTCTGTTGCCTTCCTCTGGAAACGGGAAATATTTATCATGGGTCCGGAGTCCGGCTTCCACATGTCCGATCGGGATCTGGTGATAGAAGGCCGCCAGGGCAGCCGCAAAACTCGTGGTGGTATCCCCGTGGACGAGGACCATATCCGGCTGTTCTTTGACAAAGACCGTTTCGATCCCTTTCAGGACATCGGAGGTGATATCCGATAAGGTCTGGTTGCGTTTCATGATGTCCAGATCGTAATCCGGGGTGATATCAAAAACGGACAGGACCTGGTCGAGCATTTCTCTATGCTGGGCAGAGACGATGATGCAGGGTTCAAATGCACTCTGATATTTTTTCAGTTCAAGAATGACTGGCGCCATTTTGATCGCTTCCGGTCGTGTCCCGAAGACGATCGCGATTTTCTTTTTCTTCATCTCTGTCTCTGCTCCGTTCTCTTTATTCATTATATTCAGTATCTCTAGTGTGACACAATCAAAAGCCATTTTACCATAAAAAGAACCTCTACCGACAAATTTTCAGCGTATTGTCATAATCTGGTAAAGGGAAGTGCTTTCTTATTCACTTTTTATTCTCATCTTTCCAGGTGCTGTTTGAGTCTTGCCCCCAGCACGAACAGTTTGTCTTTGAACGTCACCGTTTTAAACTGTTTCAGCTGGCGTTTCATCTCCGGATGCACGTCACTGACCACAAGGGCGTTATAGATGGAAAGCAGCTGACGCTTGATGAACTGTTTCTGCAGTTTTGAATAGTCAGACAGTTTGTACTCGGCTTCCAGCGCCTGGAACACTTTAATGTAGGAATTGAACGACCTTAGCTTGTGCTGTTTCGTCTGTTCCGTCATGGTCGATGCGGTCCGGTAGCGGCGGTGGTAATAGTTTTTGTTCAAGTAAGTCATGCTTTGGGTGTTCGCAAACAGGACGGTCGTGAAGTACTCGTCTTCATGCAGGACCCCTTCAATGAATGACAGGTCGTTCAAGTCGATCACAGCTTTGTTGACCAAGTAGAGACAGGGGGACGGATTGAAGGCTTTTCTGTTTTTTAAAAGGGCCTCTTCTCCTTTGTAAAGCATGTTGTTTTCAAGCATGCCGGAAAAGTCGTAGTTGTTCTCCCTGATCAGTGCCTGATCGCCCTGATAAAAAGCTGTGCCATTGAAGCGGACCAGTTCGGCGTGAGTGTCCTCAGCTTGAGAGACGAGTTCTTCTAAAGCCTCTTTTTCCAGCCAGTCGTCGGCATCCATGAAATAGATGTACTTTCCTTTGGCTATCTGGAGTCCCTGATTGCGGCGTGCCCCCTGGCCTTCGTTCTTTTCATTTTCGATCAGGATGATCTCTTCGGTGTACTGTTTTAAAAGATAGACGGTCGCATCGGTCGACGCATCGTCCAGGACGATGATCTCGGTGTTCGGATAAGTCTGAGCGAGCAGGGCATCGATGCACTCCTCGATATATCTTTCTACATTATAAGTCGGCACGATGATCGAGACTAACGGTTTTTCCATGTCCTTACCCCTCTCTATTTTGATGATTTCTACTGGACCGGTTTGGTGCCGCGCGCACGCTGCAGTTCCAGCTTCAGCCGGTTGAATTCACCGGTGACGAACAGGCCGATGACCCAGACGACAAGAAACACGACCCCTTTGACGACCAGACTGAAGAAGACGTTCAAAGGCAGTTCCGGCAGCAGCCAGAATGCTCCGACCTGCATGACCGCGAGAATAAACGGTTTGGTGAGCACTTTGAAAAACTCCAGCAAATTTGATTGAAACATCTTGATCATAAGCAGATAGTTGGCCTGAATAAAGTTCAGGCTGAACGCCAGGACCAGAAAGCCGGCGACGTATTCGATCTGCCCCATCAGGATACCGATCACGATGCCGGTGATGTTGAAGGCGGTCGACAAGACGCCTGACAGCAGCAGAAGATCCGTCCGGTTCCCCGACTGGAAGATGCCGCCGGTGCTTGAGAGGATCATCTGGATCCAGATCGACAAGGCCAGTATCTGAAAGGCCTGCACACTGCCGTCCCATTGGCCCCCAAAGAGGAACAGGATCACTTCTTCGGCGGCGAAGAACAGAAAGACCGATAGCGGCATGCCCAACGTTGCCAGCAGATTAGAAATCCTTAAGTAGACACGCCTGATGCGTTCCTTTTCCTCTTCATAATCGGATAATATCGGATGGATCACCGACGTCACCAGACTCGTCAAGACCTGGTTGGGATACAGTGAGACCTGATAGGCCTTGTCGTAGTAGGCCAAGGCACTGGCACTGAAGTAGCGCCCGATCAGCAGGTTGTCCAGGTTTCGTGAAAAGTAGTTGATGAAATTGAACAGGAACTGGTTACGCGAAAAGGCAAAGATCTTCTTGAGCGGGCCCCTGTTGAATTTCAGACTGAACCTGGTGTCTGTCTTCATATAGAAGACGACGAACAGCGTGAAGGCTTTAGCCGTATTGCCGATGATGATGGCGTAGTAGCTGAAGCCTAAAAGTGCCAGGCTGATGGCGATGATGCCGGAGACCGACGCCCCGATGACTGTCGTGATGTTAACGAGCCTGAAGTTCTTTTCCCGGAGCAGGATAGACTGCGGGACGACCAGGATGCCGTAAAAGAAGACGGCAATGGCCAGGATCCGGCTGATCGGGATGAACACCTCGTTGCCGTAGAAAAGACTCATCGGGTAACCGAGAAAGACGAACACGACGGCTAAGCCGAATGCTATGTACAGACTGAACGCGAAGATGGAATTGACTTCTTTTGTGTTCAGGTCCTTGTTCTGGATCACCGCCGGGCCGATCCCGAAATCCGCCAGCAGCTGGAAGAAAACGAGGAAGATATTGACGGCCGCCACGATCCCGAATTCTTCCGGCGTCAGGATCCTTGAGACGATCGCATTGACGAGCAGCTGGACGACGACGATGGAATACTTCCCTATGGCTGTATAAAAAAGTGCATGTTTGAACTGTTCCATCATAGCGGCTGACTCCTCGACTGTCGATTTCTTTTTTGTTGAAACGGATTATTTCGTATAGCATTCTGACATTTGAGTTCTTAATGACTGCTGGGCCGTTAGTTCTTAAAGAACGTCCGGACCGTGCTGAAGACTTTCGTGTAGCGCTCTGCGACCTGATTGCGGCTCTTCATCAGGAACAAGGCCTGACTGAAGTTCTCCTGCTTGTAGGTCTTTAAAAGCAGGTTTCTGAACGGGTTATGGTCGCCCTGTTTATAGGGACCGATTTTTGTGGTCCCGATGGTCCGCCAGATGTCACGCAGACGTTTGACTTTCTCTTCGTCAGACAGGGGACAGTCTTTGTGGACCAGATTGGCTGTTTCCAGATAGAGGGCATGAAAATACTCTTCACCGATCAGATCAGTGAAGGTCCCTTCTTCGCCCCACTCACTCATCAGCTGTTCAAAGGCTTGAGCGATGTTCTGCTCCATGAGATAACGTTCCGGACGGTACCGGTTCACGGATGACCCTTCATGGGACACATAATGGTAGTAGGCCTGCCGGTTCACGGCGACGGATGACAGATGCTTATACACCTCGATATTGAAGAGGGCATCCTGGCCGGTCTTTTGGCTCGTGAAACGGATATGATGCTTATTCAGAAATTTTCGTTTGTACAGCTTGTTCCAGAGGGCATACGGCGAAAACTGGTAGACATTGCCAAAATGCCGGCGGAAATCCTCCTGAGACGTCAGCTGCGGAAAGTTCGGCCGTTTCACTTCCCGCTCTGAAGGATCTGACGCCTTTTCCTGCGTGTAGCCGAAAACGACCATCTCGGGCTTGGTTTCTTTGGCCAGACGCAAGTTACTCTGCAGGAGTGTGTTGTCAAAGTAATCATCGGGATCCGCAAAATAAATGTACTTCCCGATCGCCTGGTCCAGCCCGGTATTGCGGGCGGGCCCTGATCCTTTGTTTTCCTGATGGATCACTTTGATCAAGAGAGGTTCGCGCTCCGCATAGTCGTCACAGATCTCTGCACAGCCGTCCGTCGACCCGTCATTAACAAGGATGATCTCCGTGAGTATTTCTTTCTGATTCAAGGCCGATTCGATGGCTCGCGCCAGATGCTCCTTGACGTTGTAAACAGGCATAATGATGGAAACTTCAAACATAACTCAAGTCCTCTCTGTAGGGTGCTGCTTCTTGAAACGCTTTTGTCCTTTTTATTTATGATTTCATCTACTCGCATTTTTCAATTACAGCAAATTATACCACAGTTTTTATTTATACGTAGTGTTTTCATTAATTCTTTACATTTGTTTAGAGAGTTTAACCGTTTTGTTATCTTACACGAAAAGCAATGCACAGAAGCAGAAGTCTGTGGTACAATAAAGATGGTAAAAAAAGAGTAAAATTTAGTAAATAACTGACTTATGAAGGAGCGAAATCCATGGCTATATTAGTTACAGGTGGTGCCGGTTATATCGGGAGCCACACGGTCGTTGAACTCATCGAAAAAAATTACGATGTGGTGATCGTGGACGACTATTCCAACTCAAAACCGGAAGTCCTGACCCGCCTGAAAGAGATCACAGGAAAAGATATCCCGTTTCATGAAGTGAACATCTGCGACAAGAAAGCGTTAAGAGAAGTCTTTGAGCAGCACGAACTGGACGCTGTCATCCACTTTGCCGGCTACAAGGCTGTCGGCGAATCCGTCGCCCAGCCCCTGAAATATTACAGCAACAACCTTTACGGCACGATCGTTTTGATGGAACTGATGAACGAGTATAATGTGAAGAAAATCGTCTTCAGTTCAAGCGCGACGGTTTACGGTATGACGAATGAAGCGCCCTTCACCGAGGACATGCCGCTGTCGACCACGAACCCTTACGGGACGACGAAAATGTTCATCGAGCAGTTCATCCAGGATCAGTATCTCGCTGACAATCAGTGGAGTGCGGCATTATTGCGCTACTTCAACCCGATCGGCGCGCACGCATCCGGACGCATCGGCGAAGACCCTAACGACATCCCGAACAACCTGATGCCGTATATCACCCAGGTCGCTGTCGGCAAGCGCGAGAAACTGTCTGTGTTCGGTTCAGACTACGACACCCATGACGGGACCGGTGTGCGCGACTATATCCACGTGGTCGATCTGGCGAAAGGGCATATCAAGGCGCTGGAGAAAGTCATGGGCATGACCGGCGTTGAAGCGTATAACCTGGGGACCGGTAAAGGCTACTCCGTGCTGGATGTGATCCATGCGTTCGAAAATGCCAATGAAGTCGAGATCCCGCACGAGATCGTCGACCGCCGTCCCGGCGACATCGCGACCAGCTACGCCGACGTCACTAAAGCCAAGAACGAACTCGGCTGGGAAGCGACCTATTCGATCGAAGACATGTGCCGCGACTCCTGGAAGTGGCAGAAAACGAACCCGAACGGGTACGAAAGTTAAGAGAGTATAAGGAAAGCCGCCAGCGCTGGCGGCTTTTTTCGTGTGATGAAGGTTTTGCGGAACAAGCGGGACCGTTAATGATCTTCACTTGTTTCGAATAGCCGGCTGCGACATAAGTGGCGCTGATTTTAGGGCCCACTTGTACCGGAAACAGCTATTCGGGACAAGTGAGCCTTCTTTTCCGTCCCACTTGTCCCGCAGTAGTCTTTTCATGATGGTCATACGCGCACGTCTGCGCGTATGGTCCACTTTTGAAGGTCTTTGGGTGGGAACTTCAGGAGTTTTCGGATTATAGTATTGTACTTCTGACGTTTCCCGGTTATCTTAAGGACTTTCGCTGTGTGATAGAGTCACTTCTTAAGATCAGGTCTGATCTTAAGAAGTGAGGATCAGAATAAAGAAAACTGATGAACTTCTTCTTTGTTTTTATGTCTCAAGGTCAAAAAGACCCTCTTTTAATAGAAAAAGCGCGGCGAATCGACGCACTTTTCTCTCTTAGAAGATATTGTGATGTTCATACGCGCATGCCTGCGCGTATGCTCCTCTTATTCAGTTCTGTGAAGCGGTTTGGAACAAGTGGACTGTGTTTTTTACAATGAAACTTGTCCCGAACAGCCGGCTGCAACCCAAGTGGTACTGATTTTGAGACCCACTTGTTCCGGAAACAGCTATTCGGGACAAGTGAGCCAGATTTTCCTAATCACTTGTTCTGTAAATAGCTTTATATGATTTTCAAATGCACCCACCTGCGCGTTTGTTCTATATACAAGTATATTAATGCGAAACCCTGCTTTTTCTGCTAATTTTATGCGTTTATTATTTAGATTATATTGGTTTTCTCATTTGTCCTTTCCTTGCTTAAGCCTTACAGCACCAGGGACTTTTCACTTTTTTGTCACTTAATGCATAAAAAATAACAGCATTTTATAAACAGCCTTGACTCCCTTCTTATTGAGCGTTACATTAAACTCAAATAAAGAAAGGATGTATTAAAATGCTCCCAAATCTGATGTCTGTCCCTTGCAGCAATCCGGAGTGCAGATCAACCCTAAAAGGGACTAAGTTTAAAGAACACCCCCATCATTCCTATTGTTATACTCAACGCTGCCCTAAATGCAAAAAGAAAACGTACATCAAAGCAGACGGATCCCCTTACGACCTGTAATACTCTTGAAGTCTTTACAGCGCTTCTTTATTTCGTAATTCAGGTAAGACATTATACCATGATATACCGATCAGTATCTATTATAAGGAAAGCCGCCAAGCGCTGGCGGCTTTTTTCATCTTAATTAAGTTCTTTTGGAACAAGTGGGACCCTTTATCGCTGGAACTTGTCCCGAATAGCCAGATGCGACACGAGTGGTGCTGATTTTGAGCGCCACTTGTTCCGGAAACAGCTCAGCGGGACAAGTGTGCCAGAATTTCCTCGTCACTTGTCCCACAAAAGGCTTTTCTTGATGGTCATACGCGCAGACCTTCGCGTATGGTCTACTTTTTAAGGACTGTCCTGTTCACGTAGTCATCCAGCATATAAAAACCGATGCCTGAAGCGATGGGGATCGTCAGAAACATTAGTACATACACGATCCCGGTGAAATCCGGCAGGCGTTCGTGCAGGAACCAGAAATAGAACATCTGAGTCAGGTAGATATGGAGCGACGCCTGACCGATCAGGATGAACGTCCTGTCCAGCAGCGATGCCTGGTCCACTTTCAGATACTTCATGCCGATCATGATGATGAACAGCACATAAAAATAAGACGGCGCATGCTGACTGTGCCAGTATTCTTCAACGATCAGTTCCCAGTTATAGTAGTGAACCGCCGTGATATAAGTCAGACTCGCTGCGGCTGGGATCACGACCCACTTTAGCTTGATGGTCGACTTTTCCAAGGCATACCATATCCCCAAGGTCACTGAAAACAGATGCCGGATGATCAGGATGCGGTATAAGCTCCCGGAGATGTTCAGCCAGAAAGACATCAGATCGATCAGCAGACTGACGAAAAACAGCAGGATCATCATTTTAGTCGGCTGCTTTTTCAGGATCAGATAGATGAACGGGATCAGGATCGTTGCCTGGATCAGCAGCGGAATAAAGTAACTGCCCGGACCGTATCCGCCTTCCAGAAATCTCAGTAAGAGTTCGCCTATATTCCTGTTGTCAAAGTAGAAGAACTGGATCAGCACCTGCATGAGCCAGATGACGCCAAACGGCAGCAGGATGCGTTTGGCTTTGTTCAGAAAATAATGGCGGGCAAAGATGTCAGGAAGATTTTCATATCCCTTTCTCATAAAGGCGTTGGCGGCGTTAAAGCCCATTAAGATCATAAACACCGGAACTGTCTGCCAGATGTAAAAAGGCGCATAAATATCATACAGCGTGGCATTGGACAGGCCGTGGATAAGGATTACGGAAATGATCGCCAGTGCCTTGATGACATCGATCGTAACATTTCGCTTTGCCATAGTACACCTCTTTCTTAAGAAAGAGTATACGGCCTTATGATTTTTGGGACAACTTAAACGCTTGTATCCAAACAACGCAAAAGCGCGTGTCAGGATAGGTGGTATCCTGACACGCGCTCTCGCTTTCAGCTGATCTTGCTTAGTCTTTTTTAAAGACTTTCATTCCCAGTCCGCCTGCAAGCCCGGTCAGACCGAGTGCACCGACTGTCCAGATGCCTGTTGCTGTGTCAGGCAATTTCTCGCCGTCTTCATCATCAGCGTCTGATTTATCTTTGTCTTTCTCTTCATCCTTGTCATCGTTCATATCGTCTTTCTCGTCATCTGTTTCGTTTTCTTTCTTATCGTCGTTCTGGTCGTCTTTACCTTCTTCACCATTGACAGGGGTTTCGCCATCGACAGGTGTGTCGCCGTCTTCAGGGTCTTCTTCGTCCACAGGTTCTTCTTCATCTGCAACGAACTCGACTTCTGTCAGGCTGACATTGTCGATCATGACATTGTAAGGCGTTTCCAGTTCTTCTCCATCCGGCAGTCTGCCTAAGCCAAACAACAGCTGTAGGTCTTCACCGTTTTCGATCTCGACGATTGCTTCATAAGTGTTCATGTCTTCGTTCACCGTAAAGTCCATGACTTCAAGTCCTGAACGAACGAGTTCGACGCGCACGTTTCTTTCTTTATCCGAAGCCATATCAAAGGAGAGTCTGTAGGTGCCGTCTTCGATTGCACCAAGGTTCTGGTACAATTGGATCTGCCACCAGTCCCAGCCGACCTGGGTGATCTCAGCATTGACGACACCGTCAACGACTGAAAACCCTGCCAGACCTGCCCAGTTTTCATAGTCGCCCTGGTTATGGATGTTCCATGTTGACAGGTCATCCGCAGTGCCGAAGTCAGTTGTATTATCAAACATACCGTCTTCGATCAGGTTGTCGCCGACTTCGACCCATTCGCCGTCTTCTTCATCAGGCGCTGGTTCTGCCGGTGCTTCTTCGACAGGCTCCGCTGCTTTCAAGACGATGTTGTCCAGGGTCATGTTGTAAGGAACTGCCAGCTCTTCTTCGTCGATTTCGCGACCAAAGCCGAACATGAGGCTTTCCGTGTCCGCGCCGACGTGGAAGACCATTTCATATGTTTCTTCTGTTTCATCGACAGGGAAGACTTTGATTTCATCGCCTGACCCCACTAATTCCACACGCATGTCTCTTGCCAGCTCGGAAGACATATCGAAGGTCAGCTTATACGTGCCTTCTTCCAGTTGCATGTGCTGCATCAGTTGTATCTGCCACCAGTTCCAGCCTACTTGCTGGATCTCAGTGTTCAAGACGTTGTCGACAACAGAAAAGTCTGCTTTTCCGCCGTTTGGATCATGATCCGCCATCAGGAAAGTCTTCCATGTGGCGTCGCTGTCAGGGTCTCCGAAAGTCGTTGTCGTATCAAACGATCCGTCTTGGACAAGGTTCTCGCCGACGCCTTCCCAGTTTGCAGGATCGCGGTCCAAGTCGTCTGACGGTTCTTCAGGTTCTTCGACCGTTTCTTTTAACGGTGATGGAGACTTGTCATAGTTGGCATTGGCATCTTCATAAACACGGACATAGTCCACTTCGACTTGTCCCGGGAATGCTGTTGACGCATCCGGTTCGCCGCCGTACCAGCCGCCGACAGCCAGATTCAGGATCATGTAGAAGTCCTGGTTGAATGGTGCTGGATATTCGTAATGCTCTGTATACCAGTCGCCTGTTTTATAGTACAGTTCATCGTTGACATACCATCTGATTTCTTCCGGTTCCCATTCGACACTGTAGGTGTTGAATTCTGTCGTGCTTCCTGCGTCAAAGTGATAATCGCCGGCCAGATAGGTGTTGTTCGGCCATACATCGCCGAAGTGGATCGCTCCGCCGATTTTATCCGTATTGGCCCCGGCATTTTCCATGATGTCCAGTTCTCCGGACGCTGCCCAGCCACCGTACGTATCGTCCTGCGGCATCATCCAGAAAGCCGGCCAGTAGCCTTGTCCTTCAGGCAGTTTCATGCGGGCTTCAAAGCGTCCGAACGTCTGACTGAACAAGCCGTCTGACAGGATTTTTCCTGATGTGTAGTCATAATCTCCCTGTTCATCTGAGATCTGTTCTTGTCTTGCTTCCAGGATCAGTTTGCCGTCTTCAACGGTGACATTGTCTTCATGGTAGTACTGCTTCTCGTTGTTCCCCCAGCCGGCTATCCATTCGTCGCCGCTCCAGAATCCGTTACCTTCGTCGATGCGCCATTTGGAAAGGTCAAGGCTCTCACCATCGAATTCATCGGCCCAAGTCAGTTCCCATTCTTTTTCGCCTGTATCTTCCTGCACTTCACCCAATGAGACGAGTGACACATTGTCAAAGGTCAATGTGTGTTCTTCTTCCGGCGTCAGTTCGCCTTCATGCTGCACGTTCCCGATCAGGAATTTCAGGTGCATCGTTGCCGCCTGAAGGGTTTCGAACTCATGCGTAAACGTTTGCATCTCTTCGGTCACATAAAAGTTCTCTTTCAGGTTGCCTTTGAAATTCGTATATTCCAGAACGACTGGACGGGCGATGCTTGATTTGGCATCGAATGAAAGTTTGTAACGGGTGTTTGCTGCCAAGTCGACGTTTTCCTGAACGAACTGGGATGACCAGCTGATCGGCACGCCCCACTCTGCGTGGATGCCGGCAATCTTATGTACCGTTACCTCCGCCTGATCGTTCACGGTCGTAAATGTTGCCTCTCCACCGAACTCATGCATCAGACCCCAGCTGTCAGTTCCCTGACTGAAGTCTCCATTGGTCAGAAGGTTTGCATGTTCTTCTGCTTCCACTGTCATGACAGCGTCTTCATTCTGCAGTTGACTTAAAACTGCCGGTCCCATCAACAATAATCCGCAAATCACGGCCACTCTTTTCTTGTTCTTCATCTGTTTCCTCCATTTTTTGTTGAATTTTTTTATAAAAATAGAGAAGGTGCTACACCTTCTCTATTCACTTATAAACATAAAATAAAACTATTAGATGCTTCCAAATGCTGCTATTCAACTTTCTTTTAGAAGGGGGCGTCTCCGCTTTCGGAGACGTTCCGTCTTATGTCTTAACTTTTCTGAACCTGAACGTCAGGAGTAGCGACTGTTTTAGTCAAAACTCCTTTAGTTTACACCGAATCTACAGAAGTTTCGGATGTTTTTGCGTCCACTCCTGAAGTTAAGCATTAAACTTCAGGAGTTTCGGCTTAAAAGTCGGGCACTTCTTAAGATAAAGCTTAGTCCAGCGCGACAGTGATCGCTTTAACTTCTTTGTTTCTGATTTTCTCTGCCCATTCGCCTGTAACGCCATTGGCATCAAAGGTTTCTGTTTCACCGGATTTAAGCTCGACGGTGTAGGCGTTTGGTTTCACGCGGTCTTCACCGTACGTCGCTTTGGACGTGTCGTTGATGTAGGTCACTTCGATTTCACTGAATAAAGTGAAGGTGATTTTTCTATCAGAAAAGAAATCAGCAGGCAGGACTGGCTCGAGTTTAAAGGTCAGTGCGTCTTCCATGGTGAATGGGGCTTTACCGATGAACATTTCTACCCACATGTTTAGGAATTCGACTGTCGAACCGCTCAATCTTGCCACGAAGCCTTTGCCGTGCAGACTTTCATCCGGGTTGGCACTGCTTGCGATAAAGGATGAGTTTTCAAGGATGCTTCGACCATAAACTTTCGGATCATTGAAGACCACGAGTCCGGTCTTGATTTCTTCGTAAAATTCATCGTACAGGCCAACTTTGACCAGTTCCAGCAGATACTTGTAAGCCATGTGCAGGAAGACCGATTCGTTTTCCAGCCACCCTGGGGTGAAGAACTTCGCACGGCCCAGTTCGATCGGCTCGTCATTGATGCTGGCACTTGTTTTATACATACCCAGTTTCTTGTCATACAAGTCACTGGCCTTCACTTTACCGTATAACTCACGCGCTTCTGTCGTATCGCCGGAGATCTTCATCTTCTTGACGACACCTTCCAGGAACGGTGTCACAGGATGCGGCTGCATCTCAGTGATTTCGCCTTCTTTAACGGTCGCTTCAAAGTAGATGTACGTTGGAATGATCTCTGTATCCAATCCTTCCACATTGTCCACTGCTTTTTCCATGACTTCTTTGAACAGGCTGATGACCTCTGCGGCCATGTCTTCTGTGCAGGTCACCAGTTTAAAGCTGTTCTTGCCTGCGATGGACGCGCGGTAACTTTCACGGACTTCCGTCAAGGCTTTCCAGGCATCCAGATCAAGCGTGTCGATGTCGCGGAGGACATCTCTTAAATGCAGCAGGAATTCAGAGGCTTCTACAGGTAAGGCGATACGCTGCTTGTTGTCCACGTCACTCAGACGGTCGACCAGACGTTTCAGTTCGAAGAGTTCAGATGTTCCGGCACCAAACATGCCCGGCAGGCCGTTCATGGCGTCGTTCCAGCCTGGTTTGCCGCCTTCCATCTCTACACCGAGACCAAAAGGTGCCAGCGTGGAGACTTTGTTGGCTGCAAGTAAGATCAGCTTGCTGAACAGACTCGTTTCAACAGGCTTGCCGTCCGTATCTGTCTCGATCCACATGTGTTCGCCTTTTTTATGGGCGGCCATTTTTTCTTCGTCTTCATGAACAGCGTCGTACTGGCGCCAGCCGAGCTTGCCCTGCTTCAGTTTTTCGCTGAGCGGACGGACACTGGCCGGGCTGTTGAAGAAGCGGTAGCCGCCGCCAAAGTATGCATCGTCCGCTTTGTCCGGATAGATCGCCAGGTAACTATCGATAAGATCCAGGTTGTATGTCCAGTGATCGCTCCAGAACCCTTCACCGTGATCGGCTTCCAGGGCTTCCTTGCTCGCACTCAGGACATCGGTCAGGAAGGCTTCAAACGATTCCGTTAAGGTGATGTCTTCTTCTTCCACGAATTTTTTCAGACTGCCTGGTGTATACCCGTCTTTTGATTTTTCAAGCCAGTTGTCGGCCTGCTCTTTAGAAAAGCCGAAGCCTGTGAAGTCAAAGCTGTCATCTTCCAGAGTATATTTCACTGTTTTGATGGACAGCGGGTTATAACCGTCCAGCTGGATCAGGCTCATGAACTGACGCAGGTTGCGGTCAGCCACTTTCGGTTCGAAGAAGGTGTCCAGACGTCTGTTCTGATTCATGTCGCGGTAGTTCCCGTTCCCCTGTGAATAGTACTCAGGTGAGATCGAGAAGAAGTTGTAATCGCGCTCCAGATCCCCGTGCTTGCGGGAGTACAGGTAGAAGACTTGTTTAGCCTGGTCGTTTTCAAAGACGACCGGGAACCCGCCGCGGATGCCGTTATCCAGATAATTCTGTTTCACGTATTCATCAAAGGCTTTGTTCGCTGTCTTCGTTTCCACACGGCTGGTGAATGCTTTCGCCAGTTCCATGGCAGACGTTTTGTATTCAGAAAGCTTTTTAGCGGTGATATGTTGTTGAATAAAGTCGGCAGCTTTTTCTCTGTCTGTGGTCTGACCGAATACGCTGGTCAGTGTCATGGCGCCGTGGCCTTTCAGATCGATGTCAAACGGTGTAAACGCCGCACTCACTTTGTTGGTACCGATCTGTTTTGTCGTGTCGAGCGCATCTTGTCCGTAGAACGCTTTAGGTGTCAATAATGTCAGATCATTGCCGAAAATCACGTCACGGTCAAAGACGGGGGTCATGAATTCTTCCTTGTTCTCTGTCTGCATGAGCGAGACGTAGAAGTTTCCTTCGTCATTCTGATCGACTTTCGCATCGTCTGCTGTACTTCCTCTTAAGAAGTAGTAGGCAAACTGGTCTTGTTCGACTGAGGCATCGAACCAGCTCTTGAAGGTGTTGGAGATGGATTTATAGCCTGCATCATCCACGTGTGCCGGGAACATGCTGGCCAGTCCGTCTACCCCTTCGATAGAGATGGGTTCGTCACGCAGGTTCTTGAATGTCACTTCGCGGACCAGACCGGGAATGGCCTGATGCGGCAGTGTATAGTACACGACCGTCATTTCAATACCTAAATGCTTGTGGGTATGTTTCAGTTCCAGATGATTATCCGAAATGATCATCTCGTCCTGTATGACATCACTTTCTTCATTGAATGGTTCATACTGGAACCGTTCTTCTGAACGTGTCCCTTTCAGGAATGTACGGAAGCCTTGTGTCCCGACATACTGATACGCTTTGTTTGCCGGAAGGAATTCCAGCATGGCGTTGTCTTTGTTCTCGACACCAAAACTGGCCATCCCCTGTCCTCTATTGACATAAAATGCCCACAGAGGGATACCGTCTGTTCCGGAGATCCCGGGAAGGAAACTGGCAAACGGACTTGCCGCCTGGAAATCTTCGATCTTGAATCGTCCGTCTTCTAATAATTTATACACGCTTTGTCAACCTTTCTATTGCAAATCTTTACGCCTGTTCAGATACGACCGTCGTGATGCTGTGAGCCGGTACGTGAACAGCTGCTCCTTCGTTATCAAGTGATAAAACTAAATCGGACGCTTTGTCTGTTTCGTTCAACAGGACAGTGACGAGCGAACCGTCTTCGTTTTTGAATGCCACAACGGATAAGTCGTCCCCGCTCAAGGTCACGTCTACACGCTCGGCACCGGGTCTGATGTACTTGCTCAAGTGACCGATGAAATAGTATGAGCTGTTGTAGTGCGCAACTTTTTCTTTTGTATCAGCAATGATCGGTGCGTCACAGTAGTTGCCAACGTGGTTCGGTCCGCCTTGTTCATCCAGGACGATGTTCCAGTCCAGGAATCCTTCAAGCCAGTTGTTCATGTCGCCGATGATATTTCTGGCGTAGCGTTCACCTGTATGCCAGGCGCCTAACTGTACGCCGCCTTCGATACAGCCTTCGGTAAAGATCATGTGCTTGTCCGGGTATTTGTCATGGACTTTTGAAAGAGCTTCGAAGTCTTCTGACATATACCAGTGGTTCCCCACGCCCCAGACCCCTTTGTTGGCTTCTGGATCGCTTAACACGGTGTCGGCACGCTCAAAAATAATGTCGCGGTTGTGGTCCCAGATGATGATGTTGACATCGAGGTTCTCTTCTTTGAAGACGCCGGACAATACTTTGACCATTTCCGCTTCCTCTTCCGCTGTGAATTCACATGAATCCCACGTCTGAGTGGCAGCCGGTTCGTTCTGAACAGTGATCGCAAAGGTTTCGAAACCTTTGTCCTTCATTTCTTTCAGGTAACGCGCAATGAACTGCGCCCAAAGCGTGTAATATTCTTTTTTCAGCTTGCCGCCGTTGTTGCGTTCGCCGTTCGTTTTCATCCAGGCAGACGGGCTCCACGGTGAAGCAACGAGCGTCAGTGGCTCGCCGGCGATTTCCTGAGCACGACGCAAGGTCGGCAGGACCCATTTTTCTTCGCGGTCCATATTGAATGTTTCCAGTGTTTCGTCATTCTCTTCGATATAATCGTAATTTTCAAGAGAAAAGTCACAGCTGGCAATGTGCAGACGTCCCAGCGTGTAGCCTAACCCATTCTCTTTATTATAATAGGCCTGAAGGATGCTTTCTTTCTTCTCTGCTGGTAACTGGTCCATCGTATACGTCGCTGATTCAGTCAGCGCACCGCCAAACCCCATCCAGGTCTGGTATGTTTGTGTGGAATCGACCGTGACATGTGTGGTCGAGTTGTCCGTTACTTCTTTAATAGAAACAGGTTGCCAGAAACTGTTGTCTGCTTTCACAGACTGAACAGCTGTTACAGTACGTTTCGTCATCTTTTAAATCATCCTTTTTTGTTCGTGAGTGAACGTGATTTGAATAGTGTTCTGTTGGAATAAGGGTATATTTTGGCTGGAATTTTCCACAAAAAAAGTACTATGCTCTACAAAACACATAGATGATAGTACTTTTAATGTCCAAGCTTACCCTTTAACTGCACCTGCAGTGATACTTGAAATAATATATTTAGACAGGAACAGGAAGGCAATCATGATCGGCACCACGGAAATGGCGATACCCAGGTAGATCGCACCTAAGTTAGACGCAACCGGAGACCCTTGTAATTGACGGATCATGATCGGCAAAGTGTACAGTCTTGGTGAGCGAATGATGACCAACGGGAACAGGAAGTTATTCCATGAACCGATAAAGGTAAAGATACCCATCGTTGCGATCGCCGGCATCAAGATCGGCAGGACCAGTCTGTGGAACATATAAGTCTCGCTGGCACCGTCGATTCGACCGGATTCCAGGATAGACATCGGCATCGTCGTGATGAGGAATTGTCTAAAGAAGAATACGGTGAAGGGTGCTGCAATCGCCGGAATGATCAACGGCCAGTAAGTATCCAGGATACCGAATGTGCTGGCCAGGTCGTATAAACCGATCAGACCGAGCTGGCCGGGAACCATCATCATGACGATGAACGTGATGAAAATGACGTTTTTCGCTTTGAATTCATATACGACAAGGGCAAAAGCTGTCAGTGCCGAGAAGTATGAATTCAATACTGTGACGGATACCGCAATGATCAGACTGTTTCGGAACCCGATCCAGATGTTGATATAGCTGTTCAGGATATCATAGTTATCCATCAGCGCATTGCCCGGGATCAGCGTGAATCCTCTTAAGATCTCAGAGTTTGAACGGGTCGCATTGATGATCATCATATAGAAAGGGATGAAGCAGATGATGACAAGTAAAACGAGGAAGAAATAGATCACGCCTCGTGCTGTTTTAATTTTTCCCATGATTATTTTCTCCCTCCTTTTTTGACTTTCACTTGACTGCGGTACATTGTTTTAAATGTAATGGCTGAGAAGACGATGGTAATGATAAAGAGTCCATAGGCGATCGCAGCGGAATAACCGAAGTTGGCATAACTGAATCCCTGGTTATACAGATAGATAACCATCGTGTTCAGTGCGCCTCGGGGTGCGCCGCGCCCGTCTGTCATCAGCAGCGGCAAGTCGAAGATCTGCAGTCCACCGATGATGGAGGTGATAAAGACGTAAAGCAGGATCGGCTTCAGCTGAGGCAGCGTGATTTTAGTGAAGGTATCCCACCAGTTAGCGCCGTCGATATAGGCTGCTTCATAAAAGTCTTTTGGAATACCAGAAATACCGGCCATCAGGATGATGAAGGTATTACCGAACCACATCCAGGCACCAATCAAGGCGACCCATCCCTGTGCCAGCACAGGATCATTCAGCCAGTTGATCGGACGATCGATCAGGTTTAGGGTTAAAAGCATCTGGTTCAGTGAACCATAGTTCCAGTCCAGCAGGATACTGAACAACAGCGCGACCGAAGCGATCGTGATGATGTTCGGCAGGAAGAATAATGCTCTGAACGTATTCAGACCCTTCAGTTTCAGACGCATGTCCGAGAATAGAAGTGCCAGCCCCATCGCGATCGTGATTTGAATGGCAAAGTTCACACCCCAGATTTTTATCGTATTGAAGAAGGCTTCATAAAAGAATGAGTCTCCTATCAGTCGGGCGTAATTCTCAAATCCGACAAAATCAGCATTTTCGATACCGCCCAAACCTGTATAGTTGGTCAGGGAGTAATAAAATGTCAGTAAAATCGGATAAATGTTGAATGACAGAAATACGATGACAAAGGGTGCAATGTAAAAATAGGGATGATTGTGGTTCTTTTTCTTGGTTTTTCTTTTAGAAACTGCAGCAGTCGAATCAGCAGCAACTGTCTGATCGTCAGTTTTATTCATAATCAATCGTTTCCTTTCTATGTGTCGATCATAAAAGCATGTCAATTCTGATTCGACACACTTGGCTCAAAACTTCTCACTTCTATGCTTTAACAATTAATATAGGGGGCTTTAATCAAGCCAGCCCCCTATGTTTAATTGTTCTTCGTTTAATTATTCTTAGTTAGATTCAGGTACTTCGATGTCTGGGAATGCGTTCTGTACTTCTGCATAGAACTCTTCCAGTGCTTCATCTTTAGTCAGTACGCCGTCAACATATGCACCAACGGATGCGCCGAACATTTGGTCTAAGCGCTGGTCGTAACGTGTGACGTTACTTGGGTCGATTTGTTCCGCACGTTCCAGGAAGAATTCGTAGTGGTTCTGTCCGCCAAGGTAGTCATCTGAGTAATCTTGAGCAACTTCTTCCATAACTGGTTTGTAGCTCAATACGTCACCTGTTTCTTCTACCCATTGTGTCAGGAATTCTTCGTCGTTGACTAACATTTGGATAAAGTCGAAGGCTACGTCTTTGTTTTCTGATCCTTCATAAATACCGATCCATGTTCCGCCCTGGAAGTATGCTGATGGACCGTTTGTGACTGCCCAGTCGCCTGCTGTTGCCTGTGCGTCTGTTTTCAGTACTGAGTGCAAGCCCCATGTTGGCAATGATACACCGAAGACTTCTGTTGTTTCTTCGCCTTCTGCCATCTCTTCCCAACCTGCATTATATGTGATCGGTTCGTTGAATGATGCGTACCATGCTGGTGACCATGCTGGTGCAAGAGCTGAATACTCGTTGTCACGAAGTTCTTTAGCATAGTCGAAGTAAGATAGACGGGCATCTGTCATTTGCAGTTCGTTGTTGTCGTTGACCCAAGGCTCAGGGTTGTTGCCCATTGTGTAAGGAGCGATCGATCCTTCATCCGGGAATAAACGGTATCCAGCGTTTGCAAGTTCTTCACCGGCATCCAGCAGGCCGTCCATTGTTGAGAACATTTCGCCGATTTCGTCCGGATCGTCTGTGCCGAATACTTCATCAGCGATGCTTCGACGGTAGTAGATGCCGCCTGGTGTTGTCTGCCATGATAAAGCTTTCATTTCGCCGGCTTCGTTACGGCCTAATTCCCATACATAGTCAAGATAGTCGTCTGACCATTCGTCAACGTTGTATTCGTTCAAGTCCATCCAGTAGTCCTGTTCGATCCAGTCTAATAGGTAAACGATCTCACCTGTGAAGATATCTGGTGCGCCGCTGCCTGATTCAAGAGCCGGACGTAATGTATCCACATAGTTTTCAGTCGGGATGATCTGCAGGTCGATGTTGACGTCTGGGTTTCTTTCTTCAAATACTTCGATCGGATAAGCTAACTCGTCGGTAAATGAGTTGATGACTAAATCAACACTGCCTTCGCCTCCGCCGTTTGAATCGCCGTCTGCGTCAGATCCTGTATCTGTATCTGATCCACATGCTGTCATTAATACTGCTCCGCATAATAAGCTTGCTAATTTCCATGAGTTTTTCATTGTTTTCCTCCTAAATTTGGGTTGTTGATGTGTTGCTGATTGATATAAGTAGTGATGATAGAACTGCTGCAGGCAAGCGTTTTGAGTTCGTTAATTAGACTAACGATCATTAAGCGCTTAACCTAATGAATAAATAAAAAAGTAATGCAATTTCGACTGTTCTTTCTTTTTGTAACGCTTACAATCTCTTTATTCTATTCATTTCCCCCTTTATTTCATTGAAAATCTTTTCCACCTTGCCTTAAGCGCTTAACAATTAAATATAAAATGGTACCTTGCTTAAGCAAGGCGATGTACCGAATCTCTTTTGATCAATGATACAGGCACCATTTTTTTATCCACATTTTGAGTTGAACCTTGTGTGTTGATTTTGTCGAGCAGGATGATTGCAGCCTGCTGTCCGATCAGTCCTTTATCCTGACGAATCGTCGTCAGTGCCGGATCGACATGCTTTGCAAGTTTGATATCATCAAACCCTACAAAAGAAATGTCTTCAGGAACTCTGAGTCCCCATTCTTTCGTGACTTTCATGGCTGCAATAGCCATAACATCACCGGCAACATAAACCGCTGTCGGTCTGTCATTTAAAGAAAGCAAACGGATCATGGCCTCTCGACCACCAGCGTGCGAATAAAATCCGCCATCGACCAGATATTCCTCTCTGACGGGCAATCCTTGTTCGCGCATGGCTTTTTTAAAGCCTTTCGCCCGTTCAATACCCGCGAAGGTCGTCTGTTCACCCATGATATGAGCGATTTTAGTGTGACCGTTTTCAACCAGATGATTGACTGCCAGCTTGCTGCCGGTCAGATTGTCACTGTAAACCGTTCCCGGTTCGTTCGTCGGTCTGTCGATGTACACTGTCGGGATCGCATGGTTAAGCTTCCCGATTTCATCTTCACCATGCGACTGGACAATGACGATACCGTCGACACCCCGGTGAAGCAGGTGTTTGTATGTCTCCTGGCCGAGTCCCATGTGTCTTGAGACAAAAAGCAAATCATAATTGTATAACTCTGCGTGCTTTTTGAACCCTTCGATCACCTGGCTGAAGAATGGATGGGCGATCCCGATTCCGAGATTTTCACCGAATACCACCCCGATCATCCAGGATTTGTTTGTCGCAAGTGTCCGAGCAGAAGAATTGGGTGTGTAATGCAGTTCTTCAACTGCGTCCAAGATCTTTTGTTTCGCTTTTTCACTTACCTTTTTGTTGTTCAAGGCTTTGGATACCGTTGCGATCGAGTACCCCGCATGTTCAGCGATGTCATAAATTGTAACCATCTTGTTCTTCTCCAATCGAAAGCGCTTTACATGTGTAACTATATCGTAATATGAAATCGATGTCAATAACTATTTGAAACTTTTTTTCTTTTTATTCTTCTGAATGTTTTTGACATGATCCATTGTGTGGCGATTGCATAAAACGAAACGGAGTAGAACATGATCAAGGCCGGTACGTAAGCATAGATCAGGATGCCGATCAGAAACGCGTGCACGATCATGATGCCTGCGACGGGTGAAATAAGCGTCAGCCAGAATGCATCACTCAGGCTCTTCATTACTGACTCACCAAACTCAAAATAGAGGCCTAGCGTGAATGTCGCGACGATGATTACTAAAGCGCTTAATATCAGCAGGGACGGCAAGACGACTAGCTGGATGAATGTGTTCTGCGGCAACGCCTGGATGACTCTTATATCGACGTAGATAAAGAGTGTCGCAGCAGTCAACAGCCAGAAATAGCGGTTCCCTTCTTTAAAGTGCTCTTTAAATTCCTTCTTGAATTTCGTGAACACGTGTGACAGATCGCCCTGATTCATTTTCTTTTTGACCAGTGCATTGACAGCGAACGTCGCCGGTCCAGCACCGAAGATGATGCCTCCCATGAGTGTGAAACCCAGCCACAATAAATTGAGAAAGGCCAGCGTAGCGATCCAGTCGAATCCTTTCATGAAGAGGTTTAAAGATCCACCCTCTGCATTGTCCATTTGATCACTCCTTTCTGTTGACTGACATCTTTGAGCTGAGGATCATCCCGCGTGTTTCCGCTTTCCCCTCTCTCAAAGCTGTCAGTTGAATTCATGAGTCATTTTAATGGTTATTATAAAAAAGTGCAACGGTTATATTGAATTTTGTGTAATCGTTTACCTAAATATGACAACTTTATGACACACTTATTTGCCGTGAAGACGGGATTTGACGTCTTGACCTATACGAAACCATATGATCATCACAAAATTTTTTCAAAGGGGATCAGTCTCGCCTTGAAGCGAGACTGCACAGCTTTACAGTGATTTTCTCGGGTGACCAGTCTTGCTTCAGCGATTCTCAGCCAACTTGAACATCCATAAAAAGAAGCTTTATTGTACTATACCCGCCGCGGGCGGGTATACACATCATGAAGAGCAGTTTTCTCTGGTGGTTCGGTTTATTCACTGACGTACAGGTTCATGGAAAGACCGAACAGTAGAAGGATCAGTCTTTCCGCAATGAGATATAAACTGAATAAGCCGAAATATGTTATGGTTTGGCTTATTCAAATTCTCTGCTTGGGCGGTGGCACCGAAGAGCTTCGTCTTCAGGGTGTACACCGTTCACGGTAGTTGGAATAGACCGAATCTCCTCAAAGTTCGGCTTATACATTCACAGGAAACTTCAGAACAGGCCGAACGAGTCACTCTTCGGCTTAACCAGATAGTTTAATCCTTTGAATGAACCGAACCTTGAACCAAACCCACCCGAAAGCATCGATTCAACCTTTTTGCTGCCGTCGAGCATAGGCACCGGCAGCGTATATGCTCAGCTCATGAGTCCTCCCTATGCGGTTCTTTGTTTCTTTACTTCCTGTACAGTGATCATACGAAATGCCTTCTTGATCTATAGGATCGTTTGGTGCATGACTTTACCGGTCGGCTCCGGGCATCAACGCCTGTACCAGAAAGGCATCCATCCGGTCACGTATGGTCTGCGGGGTCACATCAGTCCGGCCAAATATTTCCCAGCCGGCGTAAACGACGGGGGATTCTTCGGAAAAGACATTCAAAAGAGCTTCCAGATCCCAGTAGTGGTCGTACTTCTTGATGCCGCTGTGCTTCAAGTACTGAATCAAAAAGGCATCGGCTGCATCCACGCCTTCGAGCATCGCCAGATTCCAGCGGCAGTGAGCCACGTCGACTTCCCTCGGGCCCATGCAGGCATTCGGCCAGTCGATCACGCCGTTGACAGTCGTTCCTTTGAATAAGACATTCGTCGGATGGAAATCGCGGTGGATGAAAATTTTCTCAGACTCGGGCTGAGGCGTATTCTTTACATGACTGAACGCTTTTCTCCATAGCTGCGGCTGACTTGACCAGGCTGCTCTGACCGTTTTTTCTAGGTCAAAGTAGCGGAAATAGCTGTGTTTAACGTGTGCTTTATTATTATGTAAGGCTGCGAGAGTTTTGGCCAGTTCATCCAGCCACTCTGCCATATTTTCCGGCTGAAGCATGACCTTCCCTTCTATATGACTCATTACGACCGTCGGATGGGTCGTCACCTTGGCATACGGATCTGCTGCAAGCAGAATCGGTGCAGTGACTGGTGATTTTTGAGCTGTTTTAAGGTTCAACGCTTCCTGTTCTGCGATCCCCGGTTCCAGTGCCAGCCACTCCTTATCAGTGTATTCTCTCAGAACGACCTTTATAAATCGAGCGTTCTCCTCCCTTATCGTTATCAGCCACAACCGACTCGACGTCCCACCCAAAAGCGGTTCACTATTGACTACTTTTATATCTAATGTTCCCTCCAGCCACTGACGGGTCTCAGGGGAAAGTTTCATTTTGAACGCCTCCTTTATAAGACGATGATCGATCACTCGCGATCATTATTCATATAGTTTAACACGCTTCTGCACGATAATCTCTTATGACATTATTGTTTTACCTAGCTTAATGTTTTAAAACAAAAAACACTGAACGAGCCGCCGTCTTTCCTCCGGGCCACTCATTCAGTGTGAGACTTTAATATCTTTTACTTATACTTCTGCTGGAAGCCGGTGATGGCGTCATATTCCTGCTCGAATAATCGGCTCAGCCGGATGTAAAGCGGCATCAGTTCTTCATAGACAGCCACTTCTTCTGCTTCCGGCTCGGTGATTTCTTTGGTTTCCACCATATGTCTGACTTCCGTCAGGTCAACGATCTCACCAATGGCATATTTGCCTAAGACGGCCGCTCCCAGACAGGCCCCTTCTACTGTCTGCGGGACATGCACTTCCTGGTCGAAGATGTTGGCCATCATCTGGCGCCACACGGCAGACTTCGCAAAGCCGCCCGTCGCATGGATCCGATCCGGTATCCCGATCACTTCTTCCAGAGCCAATAGGACCATATACAGGTTCATGTTGATCCCTTCAAGGACGGCACGCATCATGTGCTCGCGTTTGTGGTGAATCGCCAGGCCGAAGAAAGACCCTCTGGCATTGGCATTCCAGGATGGTGCCCGTTCACCCGAGAGATAGGGATGGAAGACCAAACCGTTCGCACCTGCACGGATCTTTGCGATCTTATCCGTAATGAGATCGTAGGGATCCTTTCCCTGTGCTTTCGCTTCGCTGACTTCTTCAGCACACAGTTCATCCCGCAGCCAGCGCAGGATCATGCCGCCATTATTGACCGGTCCGCCGATGACCCAGTGCTTTTCAGTCAGGGCATAGCAGAAGATGCGGCCTTTCGGATCCGATACGGGTTTATCCGTGACCGTACGCAAAGCCCCGCTGGTCCCGATCGTCACAGCGACGACCCCGTTTTCGATGGCATTCACACCCAGATTGGCCAGGCAGCCGTCGTTGGCACCGATTACGACTTTCATATCGGGATGGATACCCATGCGCTCAGCCAGTTCCGGATCCATATCCGTAAACACGGCCGTGGTCGGCACAAGTTCAGATAACCGGTCCCTGGTCACACCGGCAGTTTCCAGGGCTTCCTTGTCCCAGTCCAGTTCATACATATTGAAAAGACCTGTTGCGGAGGCGATGGAGTGATCCACCACATACTTATTGAAAAAGTGGTAAAAGACGTACTCTTTGATCCCGATAAACCGGCTGGCTTTGCTGAATATTTCCGGTTCTTCCGCTTTCAGCCACATCAGCTTCGTCAAAGGAGACATCGGATGGATGGGCGTGCCGGTCTTCTCGTAAATGGCCGTGCCATTGGTTTCTTTCAGCTGTCTGGCATAGGGTTCTGCGCGCTGATCCGCCCAGGTGATGGACTTGGTCAACGGCTTCCCTTCTGCATCCACAGCGATCAGGCTGTGCATCGCGGCACTGAACGACAGGACCGTGATGTCTTCCCTGTCGACTCCAGAATTTTCCATGACGTTCTGGATGGCTGTCACAACGGCTTCCACGATCTCATCCGGATCCTGTTCTGCCGCTTTGGGTTCCGGTGTCAGCAAGGGATATTCCACTGTCGCCTGATAGACGATGTCCCCCTCTGATGTGAATAATACCGCTTTGGTGCTCGTTGTCCCTATATCTGCACCGATCGAATACTGCTTCATTTCATGACCCCTCTCTGTACTTGAATCTAAAGAAGAAGCCTCTCCTGGAGAAGCTTCTTCTGTTTTGCTGATCCTTACGTCTTACATAAAGAATACGCCTAACAGCATCGCCATGGCAAGCCCGGTAAAGCCGATGATGGTCTCCATGACTGTCCAGCTTTTCAGTGTGTCTTTTTCATCCAGGCCGAAGTAGCGTGAAACCAGCCAGAAGCCGGAATCGTTGACGTGTGAGAAGGCGGTTGCTCCGCCGGCGATGGCAATAACGATCAGGGCCAGGCCGGGTCCTTCAACACCCAATGACGGTAATACAGGCGCCATCAATCCGGCCGCCGTGACCATGGATACGGTCGCTGAACCTTGAGCGATACGGATGGCAGAAGCCAGAACGAAGGCTAAAAGGATCGGTGGCAGTGGTGAAGCGGCCATTTGCTCCCCTAATACCTGTGCCACGCCTGAATCGATCAGGACTTGTTTGAATACACCACCGGCACCGGTCACAAGGATAATGATCCCGACAGGTTCCAGTGATTTGGTGGCGATGTCCTGCACTTCTCTACGGGTATAGCCGCGTTTCGTCCCTAATACAGTAAAGGTGACGAGCGTAGCCAGCAGCAGAGCGACGATCGGATGTCCGATAAAGGTCGAGATACTGCGGATGATGCTGTCTTCTGCAAATAGAACAGTTGATAGGGTATTAAACAGGATCAGGGCTAAAGGCAGCAGGATGATCGAGGCGATCATGCCGAAACTTGGCAGTTCTTTGTCCCATTCTTTATCTTCCAAATTCATGTATTCAGGGATACCGATCTTGATCCGTTTTGATATCCATTTACCAAAGACTGGTCCAGCCAGGATCATTGACGGGATACCGGCGATGAAACCGAACAGGATGACCCAGCCTAAGTCAGCGCCGACGAGATCTGCGACAGCGATCGGACCGGGGGTTGGCGGGATGTATGAGTGCGTGACGGCCAGTCCGGCTAGAAGCGGGATACCATAGTATAGCAGTGAACGGCCTGTTTTTCTCTGCAGGCCATAAACGATCGGCACCAGAATGATGAAGCCGACATCGAAGAATACCGGGATAGCGACCAGGAAGCCGGCGATGCCTAAGGCCCACTGCGCTTTGTCTTCACCGAATCGGCTCAATAGACTGCTTGCGAGCCGTTCGACACCGCCTGAAATCTCAAGCATCTTACCGAACATGGCCCCAAGACCCACGACGATGGCGACAAAACCGAGAGTCCCGCCCATCCCGCTGATGACAGAGTCGATGACCCCGTTAAGCGGCATGCCCGTTGCGACACCGACGATCAAACTTGTTAACAGCAGTGCCACGAAGGCATGCATTTTGAATGCGATGACCAGGAATAACAAAACGGCGATCCCAGCCAGCGCCATGAAAATCAATAGTGTTCCATCCATTATAATTCCTCCAATTTAAATGTAATGATATAGTGATCGTTCGATCTTAAATGTATTGATCTTTTAAATTGTTCGACCTTCAATGTAGTGATACATGAATGGCTCGATCCTAAATGTATTTATGTCAATCGTTCAATTCTACTGAATGGCCGCCGAACTGATTACGCAGCGAAGCAACCACTTTCCCGCTGAACGTATCAGACTCCAGTGAGCGGTTCCGCATCATCAGTGACAAGGCAATGACCGGGGCAGCTGCCTCCAGTTCCATCGCTGTCTCGACGGTCCATTTCCCTTCGCCGGATGCATGAACGATCCCTTTGATCTCTTTCAGTTTCGGATCGTCTGCGAAGGCATATTCCATGAGTTCCATCAGCCAGGAACGAATGACCGACCCGTTGTTCCATACTCTAGCGACTTCTTCGTGGTCGTAGTCAAAGGCACTTTTTTCGAGGATATCGAAGCCTTCCCCGATTGCCTGCATCATGCCGTACTCCACGCCATTGTGGACCATCTTGAGGAAATGTCCGCTGCCGGATTTCCCGGTGTATAAGTACCCTTTGTCGACTGAGATGTCCTGGAAAACCTTTTCGATTTCTGCGACGACCTCCCTGTCACCGCCGACCATCGTACAGGCGCCTTCTCTGGCCCCTTCCATACCGCCGCTCGTGCCCACATCGACATAATGGATGCCAGACTCTTTCAGCCTTTCATAGCGTCTCATCGTGTCTTTATATAATGCATTCCCGCCGTCCATCAGAATATCCCCGGCAGAAAGCAGCGGCGTGATATCGTTTACAAGACTTTCCGTGATGTCTCCAGCCGGGACCATCATCCAGATGATTTTCCTTTCCGGCAAGTGATCCACGACCTCTTTTAGTGACGCGGCTCCTGTGGCACCCTTCCTTTCTGCTTCAGCAATCAGTGCCTCGTCGATATCGTACGCGACAACGTCATGATCGTGATCCAGCAAATTCAGTACCAGGTTCATGCCCATTTTTCCTAACCCACAAATCGCTAATTTCATTTTTCATCCTCCTTTATGAAATATTTTTCTATGGTGTAAGTATACAAAAGAATTTTATTCCATGCAAGCCTTTTCAAGAAAAATATTTCTTTTTTCTGTTTTTTACTTTATACTGGAAAAAACGACCTGAGAGGTGAGTGTATGAATCAGTCTTTCCAGAATAAAAATACTCAGATGCGCATCCGATCTATCTACTCTACTTTGAGCGACAAGGAACGTCTCATGGCGGATTTCATCCTGGAACATCCGGAAAAAATCATCCACGGGACGATCAACGAGATCGCTGAAGAATTGAACCTGGCCGACTCTACCGTCTTCCGCTTCACAAAGAAGCTCAGTTATAAAGGCTTTCAGGATCTGAAGATCTCTCTGGCCACAGAGTCGGTGAACGCGATGAAAGACGTGCATGAGAAGGTGTCTAAAAGTGATGATGAAAAAACGATCCTGGAAAAGGTCTTTTGTTCCAATATCAAGACCCTGCAGGATACGCTGGAAGTGATCGATGATATCGCTTTCGCCCGGGCCGTCGACACGATCCTGCATGCCAACAAGATCGAACTGTTCGGGTTCGGTGGTTCGAACGTCATTGCGATGGATGGTTACCACAAATTCATCCGGACCGGTCTGACCGTCAGCGCTCAGACCGACTCCCATATGCAGCTGATCTCGGCGTCCCAGTTAACAGAAGGCGATGTCGCTGTCTTGATCTCGCATACGGGGCATTCCAAAGATATCCTGGAGATCCTGGAGACCGTCAAAGAGCAGCAGGTTGCGACCATCTGCATCACCGGCTTCACCCAGTCCCCGCTCAGTCAGGGATCAGATATTTCTCTTTATACCTTGTCAGAAGAAACCGATTTCCGCTCGGAAGCGCTGGCCTCCCGCATCGCCCAGCTGAGCATTTTAGATGCGTTGTACGTGAATGTCATGGCCTCGCTGGATGACAAAGGGCAGGCTTCTCTGCAGCATGTCAGAAAAGCGATCCAGAAGAAACGCCTGTAAAGTTTTTAGATATTGGAAAAGGCTTGAATCTCAAGGGATTCAAGCCTTTTTTGTCGGTTCGATGATGCTGCGGAAAAATATTTTTTTAGTGTAAACTAGTTGACGGTGTCTTTCAAGAAAGCCAGTGCCTCATTTTTGAGCAGGTCTCTCAGTACCGCCTGCGGTTTTTCCGGCAGCGGAAACTGCTTCATTTTGACCGGTTTCCCTTTTATGAAGACGGCGATATAGCCAGTGCCGGACAATAGCTGGCCGGATGTGTTGGGCGTGATTTCAGCTGTGACGCTCAAGCCGATAGCAGTCTGGAATGTTTCCGCACATTGTTCAGCTGTCATTTTGGCCGCATCTGCTGCTGAAGCGTCAGACAGGTCCTCGAGACCGAGCTGGCTTTCTGTCATCTTGTCGTTCAGGGAGACCAGTCCACCTTCGAACACGGCAGACACGCCGGCCACACGTGTGAGCGAACTCATGACCAGCCCTGAAGTGAAGCCTTCTAAAATGCTCAAGGTCAGGTTCTTTTTTTTCAGCCGGTCGACGACATAGGTTTCGATCGTCTGGTCTTCCCCGTAGCCGATGAAGTGTTTGGAAAGGATCTCTTGGATCTCCTCCGCTGCTTTCTGGTTCATTCGGGCCGCTGTTTCGGCATCTTTGGCACTGGCAGTGAGGCGGATCGTGATGTGACGCGGCTTGGCGTACATGGCGATCGTGGGATTCGTCTGATTTTCGATTTTATCATTCAGAAGCGTCGCCACTTTCGACTCGCCGATCCCGTTGAAATTCATAAAGAGGGATTCAATGACGCCTTCGTCCTGTATGATTTCCTGAAGATAGGGTTTCACCTTGTTTTTCAGCATATGCGCCATTTCGTAAGGGACGCCCGGAAGCAGAAGGATGTGCTGCTTCGTTTCTTTATTTGTCTCCCGTACATAGGCGGATCCGCAGGCGAGCCCAGCCTCATTGAGCAGGGTCTGTCCGTGCTTGAATGTCAGGGCTTCGCGGTAGACTTTTTCGTCCGGTTCTGTGCCGCGCTTTTTGAACACGCCCTTTATGATATCCAGCTGTTTCTCATCTAAAACCAGCTCGTCGCCTAAAACATCGGCAGCGACTTGTTTAGTGATGTCGTCCTGCGTCGGCCCCAGTCCTCCTGTCAGGATGATGATATCGGACCGCTTTGATGCCAGTTCCAGCGCATCGCGCAGGCGGTCCGGGTTGTCCCCTACAGTCTGCTGGTAATAGGTCCCGAGGCCGAGGGTCAAGAGTTCCCGGGCGATCCTTCCGGCATTGGTGTCCACCACATAGCCCATTAGGAGCTCGGTGCCGACTGAAATGATTTCTGTTTTCATAGCTGCTCTCCTCTACAAAGTGTTTCTTCTCTCCTTCATTGTATCAGAAGTGAGGAGCTAAACGAATGCGTCCGGACTCTATTCTGCTTTTCGGGACAAACGTACCGTGATTTTTTTCGAAAAAAGAAGTGCGCGGCTGCGCACTTCTTCTGTATTCTATTTCATTGGGTCGGACTATTCGCCTTCCTGTTTCGTCAGGATCCGCGGACCGTCTTTGGTGATCGCAATGGTGTGTTCGTACTGACAGCTGAGTCCGCCGTCTTTGGTTCGGGCTGTCCAGCCGTTGCTGTCCATTTTTGAGCGCCATGTGCCGGTATTCACCATCGGTTCGATCGTGATGACGAGGCCTTCTTTCAGGCGTGAACCTTTGCCGGCTTGACCGTAATGCGGCACACTGGGTGCTTCGTGCAGGGTCGGGCCGATACCATGTCCGATAAATTCGCGGACGACCGCAAAGCCTTCTGCTTCAACATACGTCTGGATCGCATGACCGATGTCACCGATACGGTTACCCAGTTTGGCCGCTTCGATGCCTTTATATAAGGCTTCTCTCGTGACGTCCATCAGTTTCTTAAGTTCCGGCGTCGGTTCGCCGACACTGTAGCTCCAGCATGAATCGGCTAAAGCGCCGTTCAAATTGACGACCATATCCACTTTGATCAGATCGCCCTGCTTCAGGACGTCTTCACGCGGGAAGCCGTGGCAGATCTCGTCGTTGACGCTGACACATGTCGAGTACTCGTAGCCTTCAAAGCCTTTCTGCTCCGCTGTCGCGCCGTATTTTTCCATCAGTTCTTCTACGTATTTTTCGATAGCCATGCCGGTAATGCCCGGTTTGATAAAATCGCGCAGATGCTCATGGATCTTAGCCAGCACGTCACCGGCTTTGTCCATCGCTTCGATTTCGCGAGGTGATTTCAAGGTGATCACAAAACATTCTCCTTCACTATTCATTTCCCTTACTATTATAGCGAAAACCCCGGCTTTTAAAAACCTTTTTCTTGAAAAGAGTGATGTCAAGGATGAGCATACGCGCTGACGGCGCGTATGGACCGCCATTGAGGGTTGTGGGTTTGTGGGTTTGATGGTATTGGAAGAATATATTGAGGTCCGGCTTATTGGCGTTATTAGATCCAGTCGTATAGACCGAAGTTCAATGAATTCGGTCTATACGACTGTAATCCATTTATGAACACGCCGAAGTTTAGGTAGGTTCGGTCTATTCAAATCCAGGAGAATCATGTATGAGCTGAAGATGACTCAGTTCGGTCCAACCAGTGAAACAGAATTTTTGAATAAGCCGAAGCTTCATCTCCTTCGGCTTATTGAGTGTAACTACCATTATGAAAAGACCGAACATTAGAATGTTCGGTCTTTTCACGATCCTTTTCAAGATGAATAAACTGAAACTATCGCAGAACTGCTTTTTTATTATATTCATACGCGCTGAAAGCGTGTATGTTCAACTCTAAAAACTTATAATGTCGAAACTGGCCAGCCAGTTTCATCTTATTGAAATAACGAAAGCTACTAATCATGCTTTATACGTAATACACGTTGCTCGTCTTTCCTCTTTTTTCATACTGTTCAATCAGAACTGTCCTTACTTTCCTGTGATAGATTCTTCCTCCGCACCACTGATGGATCTTTTTCACTGTTACTTTTTCATTAGGAAAAAGGAGTATGAATTCACTAATATGCGCCTCTAAGAGTTTATCGATTGTCATACTCAACGTACAGCGACTGCAATACGCCCGGCGTTTAGTCAATTTAATTGAAGCACTGCTACATTTCGTGCAATATAGTTCTCGTTTCAAATCACCGATCTGATAATCAGGTAGATATTTCTGATAAGGCACTTCCTCTCTATGTTCCTGCATTAATTTATTTGCCAAGTAACGGTGTTCTTTTGATAAGGTAAAGCTCTGTTGACTTATTCCTTTCAGGTATGTTTCTATCTGGTTTGGAAGAATAAAGGGATCCGATGGTTTTGCTAAATATAAAGAAAATGAGGGATTGATGAATACAACCGACGACTTCACATTGAGACCTAAACCAAATTCTTTGATCATTTCTTTCATCAAGGCTTTTGACCGATTGATCTGACCAACAGGACTAACGATCTCCTGCCCCGTCACTGTCAGAAGTTGACCGGAAGTAAACTGATACTTTCCCTTATAATTCTTTATTTCATGAATATATAGGGTATCGGAAGTAATGAGGATACTGTCTACCTGAAAACTGTTTCCGCCACTGACCAGGAGTAAATCATTTAGTACAAGACAATCTGTTTTCAGATACTTTTTGACTAAAGAGTCAAAAAGTTCCTCTCCATCATACCCTTTTTCAAGATTCAGCAGATAATTCTTGTCTGACTCCGATAGATTCATACGTTTGTCCAATGCCTGAAGCCCTAATAGTAGTTTAGACTTATTTCTCTCTTTTAATATCAACATTAGTTGATCACCTCCACTCTTAAATATTTACAAAAGAATGAAAAAATCACGAAATTAGTTTTTTTCAGCTTATTCAGATCAAATTAATGTCACGACTAAACCGAACTTTTGTAACTTCGGTTTATACAAGCTAGTCTATAGCGTTGAACAGGCTGAATTTATAACAGGTTCGGTCTATTCAGATTCGAGCAAGTACCGTATACGCTGAATACGGAGCTGTTCAGTCTGTACAAAGGCATGCTAGAAATAAATGAGCCGAAGTAGGACCTACTTCGGCTCATTCTACATAACTATTTCCATGATCAGACCGAACTTTCATATCTTCGGTTTTTATGTTCAAGTTTTACATTTGAATAAGCCGAACCGGCTGAAAAACCGTAAAACCGCTCTCTATAATGCCCATACGCGCCAAAAAGCGCGTATGTTCCGTCTGAACCTCTTGTAATGTTGAAACTGGCCAGGCCAGTTTCGTCCTCCCTGAACCCAAAACAAAAAAGAAGCCTTCGACCGGGGTCGAAGGCTTTCCATATGATAATAAGGTTATTCGTTGTCGTCGATGAATTCGAGGGTGTAGCCCTGGGTCTCGAAAAAGGTTTCGATGGCGTCGCGGCGGCGGGTGTTTTCTGGGATCATCACGATCATGTCTTCGGTCGTCTGATACCCGTCAAAAACCGGCAGACTGTCTGAATGTATGCCGATGGGTTCCTCAGAATCTTCCGGCTGGAAATAGTCGTCTTCGGACATACCGTTGACTCTATAGGTCATCATGCTGTCCTGCGCCGCATATTCCACTGAGTCCATTTCGTTCATGAGTATCACATCATATTCGCCTGCAGAGAACTGTGCCAGGAAACGTTCGACCGATCGGCCATGAGGGGTAAAGGTTGCATAAGCTGTTTCTTTGCGTCCCTCCGGCTGCATCAGTTCATTCAGTGCCTCCGTCAGCTGCTGCTCTTCTTCATAGTCGACTTCTGATGCCAGAACACCAAGGTGAAAGATCGTGACCGGTCGATTTATCCAGTCGACAAGCAAATAACCCGCAAAGAATAACCCTGACACCGCGATAATCACGTGCCAGCGATAATATCCCCACAGGTAATCCGCTTTTTCTTTTGGTGTATCGTTTGACTGCAGTATTTCTCTCACTTTCGTTTTTGCCATAAAAGACCGTCCTCTTGATTGATTTTTCTTCGCTCATTATCAAAATTTGTCGTGTTCGTTGAATCTTTATCTTAACTATTTTCCTCTCCTATTCTAGCATAGGGGGCAACGCTTATTCAATTGAGGAAATAGGTTTGATTTTTCTTTGAACAGTGAATTTTAATAAGAGGACGGTCCGTCTGGTAAGAAAGCCACTTCAGGAACCAGGGCCGGGTTTTAAGCCACTCCCTAGTTCTCACCTTGAGTATACTCCCTTTAATCCGCCTTGTCAGGTACAAAGACTTCCATATGCTGCTTAAATACTTTTAAATCGATCGGCAAATAATCCCCCTCGTCCCCGTCGACATTGGTTATGAGGGATTCGTACTTTTTCTCATCAGTAAGGGAGATCTCAGCCTCGGTAAACTTGCGGTAAAAGACTTCATCGTCTTCCGGGATTTTTCCGGAAAAAATCTTGGGAACGAGATTCACTTGCTGAGCTAGATTGTCTGCTTTGACTGCCAGGAGATGCAGATAGCCGTCGTCTTCGCTGGCCTCCGGGATCATGGTCGGAATACCGGCCACGGAATTGGTCAAAGCGATAACTACTAAAAAGGAATTCACTTCTGATACTTCCCCTTCGATATCGAACTGGAACGGGTAAACTTCCTTTTCAGACAAGGCTTTCAACCCTTCCATGATATAGGCAAAGGGACCCAGCTTGGTTTTTTCTTCCACCGGAACGGAATGAACGGCCTCGGGGATCGACCCGATGGCCACGATATCGACAAAGTATTTCTGGTTGATCTTTCCGATATCGATGGCTTTCTTCCGGCGGTTCGTCAACTGTTTCACAGCCTTATCCGGATTCATCGGGATGCCCAAAACGCGCCCCAGGTCATTGACGGTACCCAATGGGATAAAGCCGAACGGCGGGCGATGCTCTTCTGGCGCGATGCCGTTGATACATTCGTTGACCGTGCCGTCTCCCCCTAAAGCATAGATCGCATCCACGTGCGCGCGAGCGGCTTCCCGGGCAAAGTCGGTGGCGTCGCCTTCTTTTTCCGTCCATCTCAGCTCCACTTCGTCATAAAGTTTTTCAAGTTCAGTCTGTACTTTCGGACCATACTCTTCTCCCTCGGCCCGCCCGCTTGACGGATTCACGATCACTACTGCTTTAGTCATATCATCAATCTCCTTTATGTAAACGTCCTTTTACTCTTACTATTTTACTGTAAAGTCTGTCGATATGCGAAAAAATGGTCTCGAGCCCCCCGAGACCATTTCCTTTCTTCTATCATAAACCTTTATTAAAGTTCCTGACCGTTTGTTTCGATCACTTTTTTGTACCAGAAGTAACTGTCCTTCTTGTAGCGTTTGAGCTCTTTTTCGTCCAGTTCTTCGCGGTCCACATACACGAAACCGTAACGCTTCTGATAGCCGTTCAACCAGCTCAACAGATCCGTATAGCTCCACGTGCAGTAACCTAAGACCTCGACACCGTCAGTGATCGCTTCCTGGATCGCCCTGACATGGTTTCTCAAGAAGTCGATGCGGTAATCATCGTGGACACTACCGTCTTCTTCCAGGTCATCATAAGCACCCAGTCCGTTTTCCGTAATTAAAATAGGCAGCTGGTAACGGCTGTTGATACGGCGCATGGCCACACGCAGGCCGGTCGGATCGATGTCCCAGTCCCAGTCCGTTTTTTCAATGAACGGGTTTTCGGCAGATTTATAAAGGCCCGGTACACCGCTCGCTTCACTGGTTCCTTTTTTCCCGGACGTGTTCATTTTGCCCGCGCCGACACCGTCTATAGGATTCGCTTCCACAGTGGCTGTCTGATAATAATTGAGACCCATAAAATCCGGTTTGCCGGCTTTCAGCAGTTCCGTATCGCCCGGTTTGATCTCAGGAGCCAGATCGTGGCGCTCCAGATATTTCCAGACCACAGATGGATACTCGCCCCGGACATAAATATCCATCCATAAATGAGCATTAAACTCTTCATTGTTCTCGGCAGCCAGCTGGTTTAAAGGATGACTGTTCAAGGCATACGTCGGACCATAGGCGAAACTCGGACCGATCTGCCCTTTTATGCCCAGTTCTCTGAAGCGCTTGATGACTGAGGCATTGGCCAGATGGGCGATATGGTTGGCCGCATACATGCGTTTTTCATCCGTGACGTTCGGTGGATGGGCCGCCATCCGGTAGCCCAGCATGATGAAGATGTTCTGCTCATTCAAGCTGACCCAGTAATTCACCTTGTCGTTGTAGCGTTTGAACAGGATCTCGGCATAACGTGTAAAGTCCTCAATGACCTGACGGCTTTCCCAGCCCTGATATTTATCCTGCAAGGCCTGCGGAATATCCCAGTGATACAAAGTGACAACAGGTTCGATGTCGTATTTTAAAAGCTCATCGATAAGGCTGTCGTAAAACTCGAGACCTTTTTCATTGACTTCTCCGTCACCATCCGGAATGATCCGTGACCAGGCGATCGAAAAGCGGTAAGCTTTCAGCCCCTGTTCCGCCATCAGTTTGACGTCTTCTTTATAGCGGTGATAATGGTCGACCGCCACTTCACCGGTCGTTCCTTTAAAGGTCTTTCCCGGGATCTTGACGAATCGGTCCCAGACGGACTCCCCTTTACCGTCTTCACTCATTGCCCCTTCGACTTGATAGGCAGCTGATGCAGATCCCCATAAAAAGTCTTTCGGGAAGGCATCGTGTTCTTTATGAAACATTGACTCACTCCTTGATCTGATTATTGTTTCTAAATATATAAAACCGTATACATTTCCTAATACCAGACAGGATTTGTCCAGTAAAACATTCCGGATCCCTTCCAAAGAGGTGGGATCCGAAAGCTGTTGTCATGCTTACAATCGATTGGTCTTCTTATTCATCCTGCGTGCGACTCTGGCGATAATGATCGGCATACCGACACTCGTCAGGACTGAAACAAGAAGAACCTGGGTCGTTGCCCCTGACACATATTGTTCGACCTGCGGGAATGTAGCGGCCACAATTGCAGGAGATGATGTCGATAGACCTGCCACAGTCATCAAAGCCATTCCATATAACCCGTCGTTTTTCAGGATGTTTTTATCCAGAATGATCAGGGTCGACATGGTCAGAATGAAAAAGACTGTCAGCAGCACGCCGGGCAAGCCCGAACGGATCGCTTCGATCAGATTGACGCCCTGACCGACATTCCAGCCGAGAAATGGCAGGATCGCACTCACCCCGGGGGCGAATAATTCTGTGAAATCCTCGTCCAGGTTCCCAAGGATCACTCCCAGGATCAAAGGGATCAGGATAGAAAACACCGGGGTCAGATCGATAGCTGAGCCTCCGCCAGAATAGAGCAGACTGTACAGAATGATCGGCAGTACAGGCAGACTCAGTACCCCGAACAAACCGTATGCACCCGTATCCAGTTTTGTGCCGTAACTTTTTGCAGTGAGCAGGTAAATCGCTGTATTGACGCTGGTGATCGTGGAGGCAAATGCCAGTCCACTGACTCCTAAGATACCGTCCTGCCCAAATAAGAGGATATATCCCCATGCCAGAAGCATACTGAAGACCGCTTTATAAAGAAACAGGATCCCCTGTCGCTTGATAAGATCACCCAGCTGCTTGACATCGATCAGTGTACCTGAGAAAAAGGTCAGGATGGCTGCGATAAAGCCGACACTCTGGCCAGAAAACAGCGCTTGTGTCAATCCCCCGATCATAAACAGATTCGGCCAGATCGTGTACGTGATCATACTCAAAATGAGCGGCACTAAAAACGTTCCTGCCGGTATGCGGCGGATTTTTGCTAACATAAAACATTCTCCTATACTTTGTTTGTTCTACAATGAACGTCTGTCGTCACATTAAGTAAAACCTTCTATATCTACTAGTATACCTGTTTTCATCAGCTAATTACACCATAATTATCTTAATCCCCCCGATTGTATCTGTGTCCTCCGTTGAATCTTAACCGTTTAAATGGTATTCTTTTTTAGACAAGCTTTATACGAAAATGAGCAGTTATATTATATAGAGAAAGAAGGATATCAAGCTATGCCTAGTGTAATGATCGTTTATGCAAGTCTGACAGGAAATACCGAAGAATGCGCGGAGATATTAGAAGAAGCTTTTCAGGAACTGGGAGCCGAAGTCGAACTCGTCGAAAGTGTCTTTGCTGATCCGGAGGACTTTAAAAATGCCGACATCACAGTCGTTGGTACTTACACCTATGGGACGGATGCAGATTTGCCGGATGAAATCGTTGATTTCTATGAAGAACTCGAGGATGTCGATTTAACAGGAAAGATTTACGGTAATTTTGGGTCAGGCGATACGTTTTATGAAAAGTACTGTAAATCAGTCGATGACTTTGACGAGCAGTTTGAAAAGACGGGGGCCACAAAAGGCGCCGAAAACGTAAAAGTGAACTTGAATCCTGAAGAGGAAGACATTGAGAACCTCAAGGCATTTGCAGCTAAACTGATTCGTGCTTTCGAAGATCAGTAGGGTCAGGTCAATATAATAGAAAGATGAGCAGTGAATGATGGATACTTGTCACCGGCAACTTTGCAGTGATGAGTGACAACTCCCTCTTTCGCTGCTTTTTTTTAAGTACTTATATTGGCACTCGCTTTCTTGTTTCGCTATACTTTTTACAGAGATAAAAATACAGTGGAAAGTGGGAATGCATACATGTCATTAACAGACGGGTATCAAATGAACAACGGTCTGACGATCCCGAAAGTCGGTTTCGGCACCTGGCAGGCCAAAGACAATGAAGCCAAACAGTCCGTCCTTTGGGCACTGGAAGCGGGTTACCGTCATATCGACACAGCACAAGGCTATAACAATGAAGAAGAAGTCGGTGAAGCCATCAAAGAGAGTGGTGTGCCGCGGGAAGAAATCTTCCTGACGACCAAGCTGCACAACAAGAAACACGGCTACGACAACACAGTTGAAGCGCTGAACGATTCTCTGCGCAAACTGGATACGGATTACCTCGATCTCGTTCTGATCCACTGGCCGAACCCAAAGTATTTCCGTGACAACTGGAAAGAAGCGAATGCGGAAAGCTGGAAAGCGATGGAAGAATTTGTGGCCGCTGGCAAGATCAAAACACTTGGTGTCTCCAACTTCCTGCCTCACCATCTGGACGCCTTGCTTGAAACGGCGAATATCAAACCGGCAGTCAATCAGATCCTGCTCAATCCAAGTGAGATGCAGCCAGACGTTGTGGCATACAACACTGAGCACGACATCATCAACGAAGCCTACAGTCCGTTGGGGACAGGCAAGATATTCGATATCGACGAACTGAAGGAGCTGGCTGAAAAGTACGATAAGACCGTTGCCCAGCTGGTCCTGCGCTGGAGTCTTCAGCATGACTTCCTGCCGCTTCCTAAAACAGTGACCAAAGAGCGGGTCTTTGAGAATGCGGACATTTTTGATTTTGAAATCAATGCAGACGATATGAAGGTCATCGACGGCATGACTGGACGAGCCGGTTCCGCCACTGATCCAGATACTATTTCTTTCTAATAGGACAAGCAGCAAAAAGACTTGACTAAAAGGTTTCATACCTCTTAGTCAAGTCTTCTTTCATTTTAGCATCCTCAAGCTATTTTGGATTGTTTCCAGGCAGCGAGAGAATGTGTCACGATGTGTTCCGCCTTTTCGTTGATCGTCTGCTCATCGTACTCAAGCTGACCCTGGGCGGTAAGCACGGCCGTTCCGTGGATCGACGGCCAGATAATATCCAGAAAGGCTCTTCTTTCCTCATGATCCTCGAGTTCTTCCATATCGTTCATCAGCTGATTCAGAGAATCAAGTGCACAGGCATGTAACGCCCGGACAGGATAGTCTCTTCCCATAAAAAGTGCACAGAACAGCGTGGCTTCTTTCTTGGCGAAATGGATATAATTGGCACAGACACTTACGAGATCGATCTTGTCCTTGGTCCCTTTGAAAACCTCTTGCCGAATGTTCTCTTTTACGTATTCGAGCAGATTTTCTCTCAAGTGATCCATACTATCGAATTCTTTATAGATGGGCTGCGTCGAAGCATTCAAGTATTCTGCAATGCGCCGAGCGGTAAAGTTCTGAAACCCTTCATCTTTCATTAGTTCTAAAGCGGCCTCCAAAATATGTTCTTTCAAAATTCTCCTTTTTCGTGGCAAACCCTTCACTCCCCTGCTAATATATTAGTATTATAACAATACCTATTTAGCGGTTTGCATATAAGTATAACACGTTTAACATATACTGGGAAGGGGTCTGAAACATGTTAACATAATAACTTCTGTCCGTTTTGAAAACTGACAGGATTTAGTAAAAATCAAACATAACTGATAATTTTGTCCGTCTGCCAAACCCAAAGATCAGACGATAATGGTTTTTGGATTGTGACATCCTGTCATCTGTGCTAATATTATAAAGTAATGATAAATTGTAGGAGGAAAATTAATGGTCTTACCAAATTTTGAAGAGAATCTTAAGAAATATGCTGAGTTGCTTGTATCAACGGGTGTGAATGTTTCTGACGGACATACCGTTGTATTGAGCGTTGATGTCGATCAGGCTCCCCTGGCCCGTCTGATCACTGAAGCCGCTTATCAGAGAGGCGCGAAAGAAGTGATCGTCAAGTGGACGGACGATCAGGTCACCCGTTCCACGTTCAAACATGCATCGGAAGAGGTCGTGGCTACAGTCGAACAGTATAAAGTCGACGAATCTCTAGATCACATTGAAAAAGGTGCCAGCCGCATCAGTGTCCGTTCATCTGATCCCGATTCATTGAAGGGACTGGACAGCAAGAAAATCGCTGCTGCTCAAAAAGCAAGAGGCAAAGCCTTCTCAGCGATGCGTAAAGCCACACAAGCCAATAAAGTCAGCTGGGTCGTTGCCGCAGCTTCCGGAGAAAAATGGGCAGAGAAAGTCTTCCCTGAACTGGATACGGCTGAAGAACGTGTCGACGCTTTGTGGGATGCTATTTTCAAAGCGATCCATTTGTATGACGAAGACCCGGTTTCGACTTGGGAAAACAAAGACAATACACTGGAATCTAAAGCTGATGAGTTGAACAAAGAACAATTCGTTGCGCTGCATTACACTGCTCCAGGAACTGACCTGACAGTCGGCCTGCCAAAAGGTCACCGCTGGGAAGGTGCCGGAAGCTTGAACGCGCGCGGCGAACGTTTCATGGCCAACATGCCTACTGAAGAAGTCTTCAGCGCACCGGATGCCAACCGTGTTGACGGAGTCGTTGTATCGACCAAACCTTTGAGCTATGCCGGAAACATCATCGAAGGCATGGAGTTCCACTTCAAAGACGGTAAAGTCGTTGACGTTAAAGCTGAAAAAGGTGAAGATGTCATCAAGGAACTGATCAAAACCGACGAAGGTGCTGCACGTTTAGGTGAAGTGGCTTTAGTTCCTGATGCTTCCCCTATCTCCCAGTCTGGCCTGACATTCTTTAATACACTATTCGATGAGAATGCTTCGAACCACCTGGCATTAGGGTCTGCTTACGCCTTCAACCTGGAAGGCGGAACAGAAATGTCTGAAGACGAACTGAAAGCAGCCGGCTTGAACCGCTCTGACGTTCACGTCGACTTTATGATCGGTTCCGACCAGATGGACATCGACGGTATCCGTGAAGACGGCACCCGTGTCCCAGTCTTCCGTAAAGGCGCCTGGGCATAAGAAAAGAAATGTAATTTAAGTTCGGTTGACACTCATGAAAAATAGCAAATATAGCCTGAATGAGCATACTGCGCAATGGCTATATTTGTCTTTTTTCATGAAGGTGTCAAACTTAAATTACTAGACAAGAATAAGGTCGCGAATCTCATTACAATCGATTCGTACTGCGGTTCTACGTCATAAATGACTAGAACCTCACCAAAAAGCAATTTAAGTTCGATTGACACTCATGAAAAATTGCTGTCCCCCTAGCCAGTACCAGGGGAGCAAAGCGACCGTGGTTTCCTTATTGTCCAGTCAAAATTAAATGACTGGACAAGATTAGAGTCGCGAATCTCATTCCATTCGATTTGTACTAGAACTCTAAATATTAATAATAAAAAAATCCCCTGGCTTCTTTAGGGGATTTTTTTGTGAAAGGATAATCTATATGCATTATTTTATGGGGATTTATGACCATCCCTTTGAATTAGTGGCCTCCGGGAAGAAGACCGTAGAGGTGCGGCTGTTTGACAGAAAGCGCCGTAAACTCAAAACGGGTGATCTGATCACGTTCAACAAGCTGACCAATCCACTGGAAGATGTGACGGTCCGGATCAAGGATCTGACCCGCTTCCCTACGTTCAAAGAACTGTACGAAGCGATTCCTGCAAAGGCTGTGGGAGCAGAAGGTTCTTCGCTTGAGAAGATGCTGGAAAAAACCCATACGATCTACTCCCCTGAAAAAGAACAAGAGTGGGGTACGATCGCTATCACCATCGAAAAGCATGACACTGACTGATCAACAAAAGCTGCCTTCGCGGGCAGCTTTTTTGCATTTCATTCGGCTGTTTTTGCTATGATATCGGGTTCGAACCTTTCCGGTTTGATCCTGTTGATGATTGGCTTTATATCCGTCAGCAGGGTCTTGAAGCTTTCTTTGTCAAACGCGTTTTTACTGCACAAGAGCTCATACTTCTTCCCGCCATATGCCAGATCATATCCTGTTTCATGAAAACCATTCTCTTCATAAAATTCTTTTTTCTTTTCGCGATGCGCTTCGAGAGGGTCAGTCTGAGCCATTTCTTCCAAGTCCAGTACGATCTGCTGGTGCGGGTAATAGTCTTTGATCGCATTCAATAGTTGTCTGCCGTAGCCTTTTGACGACTGCTTTTCAGTGACCGCAAAGAAAAAGATATACGCACTGCCTGGATTCTTAGCTATAAGATAAAACCCTATAAAGGTCTCCCCCTCTTTGACTGCCAGAAAATCGAAGGTCAGCGACCTGGAAAGCGCCAGCAGCTTGGTGAAAGCGATCCTCTCTTTTGTGGGAAAAGCTTCTTTATTGAGTCGTTTCATTCTTCGGATGTCTTTATTTTCCAAATGGGCGATGGGGGTGACGTCCATGATTTTGCCTCCTTGATTGAATGATTGCAGAAAATCTCAAACTCATAATGGGGCTCACTGGTTTTCTATTTTTCGATCGTCTGCCGGGCTTTTTTCTTATCTTTATGAGTTTGCGCTTATTTCCCGCAGATGTCAAACGTATCGAAAAGCCCTCGTTGTGCTAGCTCTTTAAACTCATATTACAGCAGGTTGGGTACTTATACGAGTAGTGTGTCACTTTAATACAGATGATCAGGTCAATAATTTCGAGCCCTTTAATCCGTCATTTCGCGCCCCGATTCGTATGATCAGCTGGAACTTTCTCCCGACTTAGTCACCTGCCTCCTGATCCTTGACCTACCTAGCCTCTACGCTTTTGACCGAATCATTCTTTGAAGGTCATTTGATTTTAAGAGACTCATTTTCATCTGACTCTCTTGCTTAGGTCTAAAACTTTGAAAACTGTTACCGTTTTCATTAAAATTAAACTATTCAACTACGCAAGGAGGACAATAGACAATGGGCAAATCATTTACCGATTCTTATCAATTAAATGATGACAAGACGATTCCTGTGATGGGGTTCGGGACGGCCGGTCTGAAAGGACAGAAAGCCGAACGGTCCGTCGCCTACGCACTGGAACTGGGGTATCGTTTGGTCGATACATCTCCCAATTACGGCAATGAAGCGGACGTAGGCAAAGGGATCCAAACCGCACTCAAACGCTCGATCAGACGGGAGGACTTGTTCGTGCTGACTAAAGTGGAGCGTGAAGATATGAGCGCGGATGGGGTGAGAACATCCTTGGAGGAAAGTCTTGCGAGACTGAACCTCGACTACCTTGATTTACTGATCATTCATGCGCCTGACGATGAAGACCCTGTCAATATAGATACCTGGAAAGGATTGGAAGCTGTTCTTGAGACCGGAAAAGTCAGATCCATCGGGGTATCCAACTTTACACCGGATAATCTGGGGCCTTTACTGGAAAATGCGGCGGTCAAGCCTGTGATCAATCAGGTCAAATTCGCGCCGGGAACGGTCGATTGGGAAACGAAAGCGTACTGTGAAAGCCGGTCCATTTTCATCATGGCTTATTCGCCAATCAAAAAAGGAAAGCTTGACAGTGACGTGATCAGAAAACTGGCGAAAAAGTATAAAAAAACACCCGAACAGATCGCCCTGCGCTGGACGATCGAAGCCGGTACGATCCCTATTCCCCGTTCCGGCAACAAAGATCATATCAAAGAGAATGCCGATCTCTTCAACTTTTCATTAACAGAAAACGAAATCAAGGCGGTCAATGAGTTGAGTTAAGTAATAAGCCGGTCCCATTTAATCGGGAACCGGCTTTTTCTCTGTTTTTTTGTTTGTTTTACTGGTCATGTGACGTTCTACTTTTTAGAAGCTTTACTTTCCATAGATCCATTCGAGCGCCTGTCTGATCGTCATTTCCCAGAATTTCCAGTTATGCTCGCCCGGCGCTTCGATGTAATCATGCGCAATGCCCTCTTTTTCCAGCCACTCATGCAGGAGTCGGTTTTCTTTGTAGAGAAAATCTTCTGTGCCGATGGCCAGGAACAGGTCCGGTCTTGTTTCGGCATGCCTGATCACTTCATAAATATCCAGTGTATCATCCATTTCCCCGAACACGTCACCTTGAATGATATATCTCAGTTTCGTGTTGACGGCATTCTCTTCGGACAGATCGTGTACCTGATCGTTTTTGTGCAGGACGCTGCTAGATAAACCGATAATTTTACCAAAGGTCTTATTGTACAGATAGCCGTTTCTCAACGCCCCGTAACCGCCCATAGACAGACCCCCGATAAAGGTGTCCTCACGTCTGGTTGAAAGTGGGAACAGGTTACGCGTGACATTGACTAGTTCTTCGCCAATAAATTGACCATAGTTCGAACCATCGACATGATCGACGTAGAAACTGTTCTCGCCGGCCGGCATGATGACGGCCAGATTGTACTGGTCAGCCAGCTTGACGATAGTGGAATTGATGATCCAGTCTTCGTGGTTGCCATTCCAGCCGTTGAGCAGATACAGTGTCCGGAACCCTTCCGGCTTGACTTCTGCCTTCGTTTCATAGTCATAGAGAGACTTGGTGGACGTCGGGATGACAGCTTGGAACGTCACGTTGCGCTGCAGCTGTTCGGATTGAAAGGTTGTTGTCAGTGTCGCCATTGATTCAGCTCCTTATTTTTTAGGATCTGGGACATCTTCGCCGTTCAGGACGACTTTATAGCTCAAGTCGGCATTAAGGGAATTGGCCACAGAACAGTATTTCTGATCGCTCAACTTGACGGCACGCCACACACGGCTTGCCGGGATGTCTCCGTCTATATTGATCGTTATAGCGACTGATTTAAAGTATTTAGGTGCTTCGTCATTGCGTTCGCCGTCCGTGTCGATCTCAAGGCGTTTGATTTTATCCGCATAAGGTTTCAGGACCATCACGATATCGATGCCCATGCATCCAGCCAGGCCGCCCAGCACAGATTCCATCGGAGACACCCCGTCACCGTTTGGATCCAGGTGCATCGTCTTGCCCCTCGGATTCGTCATCGTGTAGGCCATGTCGCCTTCCCATTTTGTTGATACTTTCATCTCTAACCACTCCATTCTAAAGTAATGATTACTTACTCAAGTATAGCATACGCTACACTCTACTTGCATAACTAAAACTCTTTAGTCTTGGCTGGCAAAAGAGGCTCGTGTGACTATAGAATCATAGAAAGAAGCAGTTCTTCTATACTGAAAAAGAAATCAGGCTGTTCAAGGCTGTTCATACTCGCCCGCTGGCGAGTATGGTCCTTCTAGACGTGTTAACCTTTTTTTGCGGATAGAAAATCTGTCCCTACATCCAGTATTAGTTCATTCATGCCGCTGTTCGACACTTTGAAATCTCTTCTATCTCGCTAAGTGTCGAATACAGGGAAGTTCGGTCAGTAGACGGCGAATGTATCCATCTAAGTGTCGAAGGTGGTATGGGTTCGGTAGGTTAAAAAGTCGAAACAACAGCTAGTTACCGAACTTGGCAACATTCGGTAACTAGCTGATTAAATCTAATTTAAAAGTGTCGAATATGCACGAACTTCGGCAGTTAGGATCAAAGCTGCTGACTCAACTTACCGAATACCTGTCTCTTCGGCACTTAGGAAACAACGTGATCATCCTAACTACCGAATCAGAAAAAAATGAATCGAGCAGTCTTCTTTTGTTCGTAATTTTCCAGTTAATCTGATATTGTTATACTAGTGAACTTTTAGAAAGGAGATTTTTATGGGAAACAACAGTTTATCAAAAACAAAAGGCATGTGGCTGGGTATTATCGGTATCTTTGCGGCTGTCTTGGGTTACTTCACTTTCCAGATGCCCCTGGGCTTTCTTGCCATCGTGTTAGGGATCATCGGTCTGGCTTCACCTCAAAAAACACTTAACTGGATCGCTATCGTTCTCGGTACCATCGTCCTTGTGTTAGGTATTATATAATTCGTATCCTTCAGAAAAGAAGCCCCGCAAGGTCAGTGCAATACTGATTTGCGGGGCTCCTTCTTATTTTATCGAATTATTTAGCGTAAGTGCTTGTACGCCAGATTTTGGTATCGAATAAGTCACAGTATACATCGACTGAGCTTACGCCTTTGAATTCTGTTTCGCCGGCCAGTTTCTTAACTAACTCTTCCATCGTGACTTCCATGCCGTCATAGGTGTTGATGTATGTGCCAACTTGTGGAACGTCAGCCAAATCGAATGGATTCTGAACGGAAACGAACAGAGTCGGAACTTCGTGAACGTAGAACGGGATGTCCGGTGTGCCTTTTGAAGCCGGCCATACGGTACGCTGGATGGTTCCACCGCTGTTGACGTCAGAAACGTTGATGATCAGGTCATAGTTTTCTGTGAGTTTGGAGATCGGCTGTTTCTGAGCATAAACGTTCGCAATGGCTCCGGCACGTTCGCTTTCAGGCAGTTTCATGATACGCTCTTCCGTATTTTCCCAGATCGATACCTCATGCCCGCGTGCTTCAAGCAATTTCTTCAGGTGATCATGCGCTTTTGGCTTGTTGCCGGCGATCATGGCACCGAATCCGCCCGTCAGCCCTTGAACAGGAACGAGTAAAATGCGTTTGTACCGTTCAGGTGTTACCGGGAACAGGTCTTTCTGCTCATCTTTGACCAGTGTGATCGCTTTGTCAGCCACTTCGCGAACGACAGCCTGGCTTTCTTCTGTGTTGATCAGGCTTAGTGCTTCATCTTTCGGCTTCATGATCTCTTCGCGCTTGCCTTCATAGTTGTGCAGGCCAAGTTTCGCTTTCAGTCCTAACGTACGGCGCAGGGCGTCATGCAGACGTTCGTCAGACAAGAGTCCGTTTTCGTAGCCTTCTTTCATCCACTGGAAGTCTTCATCCGGATCGTTGAAGAACAGGAACAAGTCACAGCCTGCTTCGATCGCTGTCGGGACCATTTCACGACGCGGCATAGCAGCAGTCATACCGACCATGTGTGAAGCATCAGTAACGATCGCGCCGTTGTAGCCTAATTTGTCGCGCAGCAGTTCGGTTAATAATGTTTTGTTCAATGATGCAGGCAGGAAGTCTTTCTCATCACGTTCAGGGTGCAGCGCTTTTTCGTATTCAGGCAAGTGGATGTGTCCAGCCATGATACCTGGAAGTCCTGCGTCTGATAATTCTTTATAGATGCGGCCGAACGTTGCATCCCACTCTTCAACGCCCATCGGGTTGCTTGCATAGGACAAGTGATGGTCGCGTTCGTCGATGCCGTCTCCCGGGAAGTGCTTGGCAAAAGGCATAATGCCGTATTCCATGATCCCGCGCATGTATTCTTTTGAATAATCGATGGTCTGCTGAACATCAGCACCCCATGTACGGTTTGAGATGATCGGGTTTCTCCAGTTGCGCGTCAAGTCAACGATCGGTGCAAAGGATGCGTTACACCCAACAGCTGATGCTTCGATTCCTGAGATACGTCCCAATTCGTAAGCGTAATTGACGTCGTTGGTTGCAGCAACTTTAACTTCGTCCCCAACTTTGGTTCCATCAGTGACTGCACCGTCTCCGCCTGCTTCAGTGTTTGCTGCGATCAGCAATGGAATATCACTTTTTGTCTGTAAAATTTTGTTCTGATCGTAAACCTCTGATGCTTTTCCTTTGTTATAACGAACGGCTGCGATGTGATAGTCGTTCATCACTCCAGTCAAGTATTCCTCTGAGCGCTCAGCACCCATATTTACGAATAACTGTCCGATTTTTTCATCCAGTGACATGTTGGCAATGGTATCTTCTACCCACTTGACGCCCTTGTCATCCAGATTAAATGGTTTCGCTTTCAAATTGACCACTAAAATTCCTCCATTCAAATATTGTTCATCTTTACTCATATACTAGTATATCAGATAACGCTTCATTTAACAAAGGATTTCAGCAAAGTTTTCATCAATATTGTTAGCCCATCCATTTTTCGATGTAGCGTTCTAAGTCCTTCCGCTGTTCCTGGCTTCCCAGCCAACCGATATAGCCGTCCGGCCGAACGAGGAGCCACTGCTCTTTGAAGAAGCCTTTGTCTCGCGTCTGGTTCGTCCATTTGCGCATCACCCATGTGATCCCGAGTCGGTCACAGGCTTCCTTGATGTCTGGATCGATCGGTTTAAAGGTATGCAGCTGCCAGCCGGCTTCGCGAATGAACTCAAAAGGTTCGCTGTCGACATAGGGCAGTCGCTGCCCCGCTTTTAGTCTTTCGCTCGCTCCTTCGCTTAAGTCACTGTTTTCATAAGCGATATAGAGCTGTGACAGGAGGGTATACAGAATTTTCTGCATAGGTGGTGCGTTTTCAACCAGACTAGCGACAGTCGGGATCAGCAGCTGACGCGTCAGCCGGCTCCTGATCGCGTCACCTACGACGAGATCGAACAGGCGGTCTGTCGTTGTGACCACGAACTCAGCTATGCCTTTCCGCTCTTCTTCATAAGTGTCCAGCAGTTCTGCTGGTCCTTTTCGGTTGATCACTTCGCCCAGTTTCCAGCCCAAGTTGACCGCATCACCGATCCCCAGGTTCATTCCCTGGCCGCCGATCGGGCTGTGGATATGCGCAGCGTCCCCCGCCAGGAACAGATTGCCTTTTCTAAAATGTGTGGCCGTTCTCGCATGGATCTTGTAATCCGAGAACCAGTTCATTTCTAATATTTTGATTTCAAAGGCTGCTTCCAGCCTCGGCTTCAGGCTTTCATAACTCAAATCGCCGGCTCTGGATAAGTCGGGTGGGAACATGCCGATGATTCGTGTCGTTTCTCTGTTTCGCAGCGGGAAAAATAAGGCAAAATAATCTTTGATGAAGGAAAAGCCGCCGGCATCATCTTCAACGATTTTTCCGTCCACTTCTGCATCCAGGACATAAAAGACCTGTTCATAGGTCTCGCCTTCAAAGTCGATCCCGCTCTGTTTGCGGACTTGACTCGAGGCGCCGTCACAGCCAACGACATAGTTAAATGGTTCCGTTTTAACTATACCGTTTTTCCTGATGGTCACCTCCGAGTGTGCTTCGACCTGTTTTAAGCCGACCAGCTCGCTTTCCCATTCTACACTAATCCCAAATTCATTCAGCTTATCCAGAAGGACCTGTTCATGCTGATCCTGAGGAAAAGTGACCAGATAGGAATAGAGGCTCTGACCTTTGCCCATGATGCCTAAGGGTAAGGAAGCGATGCGCGTATTCCTGCTGTGAAAATGAGCAAAATCCGGTATGATCCCTTGCCGAGTCACAGTTTGCGCCAGTCCATACTTCTGGTAACTTTCCAGCACATTGGGAACGACCAGCATGGCCCGGGACGTTTCGCCAGGACCTTTAGCTTTATCGATGATCTTAAAAGGGACCTTACGGTAAGCAAGTTCCAACGCCAGCACCAGTCCGGTCGGGCCGGCACCCGCAATGAGTACGGGTCCTTTCGTCATTTTTTTCTGCTCCTTTCTCTATAATCAGTCTGTATCCAATTTATCACCTTAAGTATACGGACTGGCTGGCACTTTACCAAGACATACACGTTTAAAAGAAAAAACACCGGAGATCCAAGTATGGCGGATCACCGGTGTTTACTATAGTAGAGCTAGCCGGAATCAAACCGGCAACCTTTTCCTTAGGAGGGAAATGCTCTATTCAATTGAGCTATAGCTCTATGTTCGTTCTTTTTTATTATACTACAAGACGGCTGCTTTGACTAACATAAATTTGCATCGGTATGGATAGGATGATTGCGTATACGCTCTCGTAGTTTTCAATGACGTTTATTGACCTTGATCACTCATGACAATCTGGCTGTGCCAGATTGTTCCTCATTCACAGCCTTTTAAGTTGAGTTCAGAAACCGTATTTTTGAGTTCAGACTAAATCCGGAACGCTGTACTTCACTTTCAGCCGATTTCTTTTTATATGGCGCAGCTGATACACCAGCTGTGTCTAAAATAAGCCAGAACGCAGTCAGACACGGTTTGTTTTCTTAGAGTTTTCTTTTTTACATTGACTTTATCTTTTTTTAATCTTAAGATGGATAATGGACAAATTTTTATAAATGAGGTATATCTATGAAAAAAATCAAAATAACATATTCGCTGATCGGTACGATCTTTATCGCCATGGCAGTAACGGCTTTCCGTTTAGCCAGTCTGGGGACCGATCCTTATACGACGTTCAACTTAGGTTTCAGTATAGTACTGAATATGGAATTCGGCATCTTCCTGATGTATTCCAGTCTCCTGATGCTCATCTACGTTTTCTTTGCGAACAGAGCCCTCATCGGTATCGGCACGATTTTCAATATTTTCATCGTCGGTAACCTTTCGGATGTCTTCGTCAATCTGATCACCAGCACGCTGGGGACGTTTGAAGGACTGCCTATCCGCATTTTCATCTCGATCCTCGGTATCCTGTTCCTTTCAATGGGAGCTGCCTTGTACATCGAGGCCAAAGAAGGGGTCGCACCCTATGATGCCATGCCGATCATTCTAGCTGAGAAAGCCGGCTTGTCTTACCGACTGGCCCGTGTCATCATCGATGTGTCGATCACTGTTATCGGCTTTTTACTCGGTGCCGGCCTAGGCGTCAATACAGTCATCACCGCTTTCTTCCTGGGACCCTTTATCCAGTTCTTCCGTGATATCTTCAAGAAGGACCTGGACACCCGAGCACTGAACTATTCTTCAAAAAAATAAACCAGCAGAAAAGCCATTGTTCCCGATTCACGCGGACAATGGCTTTTTGTTATGCCGGAACAGTCTGGCCTTTCTTCTGCATTTCATACATTTCTGAATAGGCGCCTTGCTGATCGAGCAGTTCTTCATGTCGGCCCCGCTCAATGATCTCACCCTGCTCCAGCACCAGGATCTGATCAGCATGCTGGATCGTCGACAGCCGATGGGCAATGATAAAGGTCGTGCGTCCTTCTTTCAATACGTTCATGGCGTGCTGAATGATCTCTTCCGTTTCCGTGTCGATCGAGGAGGTCGCTTCATCCAGTATCAGGATTTTCGGGTTGAAGGCCAAAGCTCTCGCAAAAGAGATCAGCTGGCGCTGGCCCGAACTCAAGGTGCTGCCTTTTTCCACGACCGGTTCATCGATGCCTTTTTCGAATTTTTCCAGAAGGTCTTCGCCCCCGACGTCGATAAGTGCCTGTGTGGCTGTTTCTCTGGAAATAGACGGATTGTCCATCGTGATATTCGTATAAATGGTCCCCGTGAAGAGGAACGGATCCTGGAGCACGATGCCCATATCGTGACGGACAGATTGTCTTGAACAAGCTTTGGTATCCTGACCGTCGATGGTGATTTTACCGGTCTGCGGATCGTAAAAACGGAACAAAAGATTCATGATGGAACTTTTCCCGGATCCGGTGTGACCGACCAAGGCCACAGTCTGTCCGGGCTCGGCTGTGAAGTCGATGTCGGTCAGGACTTCCTTGTCTTCTGTGTAACTGAAGTGAACGCTGCTGAATGACACCCGTCCTTCTGTGACTTCGAGCGACTCAGCCGCATTGTCTTCGGCCTCCATATCCATCAGCTCAAAGACCCGGTCTCCCGCAGCAATAGCCTGCTGGACAAAAGCGATCTGCTGGATGGTCCCTTTGATCGGTTCATACAACCGGCTGACATAATCCCCGAACAGATAGAGCATCCCGACCGAGATCCCCAGCACACCGTTGATGTACCGGGTACTGAAGTAGACCATTAACAGCAGCAGCGAGAAGCGTCTCAAGAAGTCAGCAAAGGTCCACTGAAACGCGGAATCCAGGATGACGTACTTGCGCATCACATCATACCATTTGTCGTTGATTTCTTCGAACTCGCCCTGGATCTTTTCTTCCTGCCCAAAAGCCTGCACGATCTGCATCCCCTGGATCGACTCGTTCAGCTTGCCGTTGATATCCGAGTTGAGGTCCCGTTCCTTCCGGTGAAAATCTCGGGCATACGTCGTATAATACTTGTTCCATAAATACATGACCGGGATCAGGATAAGCAGGGTCAGCGCCAGCCCCTGATGGAAAAAGGCGATCGCCAGATAGGCCCCGATGATATAAAAGACATTGATCAGGATCTGACCGACTGTGGCGACATAAAACTGCTTTCTCAAACTTTCAGTATCATTGGTGATCCGGGCCACGATGCTGCCGGCCGGCTGATTGTCGAAGTAATTGATCGGCAGCTCCTGAACGTGCGTGTACAGCTGATCACGCAGGATCTTGATGACCCCGTTGGCTGCCCGCATCCGATAGATGGCTGAGAAATAACGAAGGATGACGGTCGACACTGTCAGACCGAAATACACAGCAATCAGTTCTATGAGTGTGCCTGTCACAGCTTCACCTTCCTGTGCAGCCGGTGTGATGACGTTATCGATGACACGCTGGGCAATGATCGGTGCGGCCAAGTCTGTCATGGTCGATAAAATCACCAGACTGATCCCAATGGCAAAGTACCCTTTGTAATATTTCATATATTTAAGGAGACGTTTCACTGTTTTCATCTGCCGTCACCCCTTCCATTTTCGTATTCCGGTCGCAATCCGTCCGGAAAATCTTCAGTGCTGTCCGGTGCTGACCCTTTGATTTCCTGCTTCATGAACTGCTCATAATACCAGCCTTTTTCTGCGATCAGTTCATCATGGGTCCCACGCTCAATGATCCTGCCGTTATCCAGCACAATGATTTCATCTGCTCCCTTGACCGCCGACAGCCGGTGGGTAGCGATGATCGTCGTCTTGCCTTGTCTCACATCCTGGATATTGGTGATGATATTCTGCTCTGTCATGGCATCCACCGCTGATAAAGAATCATCCAGGATCAGTATTTCAGGATCCTTAATGAGCGCACGCGCGATCGAGATGCGCTGTTTCTGTCCGCCAGAAATGGAGACGCCTTTTTCTCCGATCATCGTATCCAGACCGCGTTCCATGTTCTTTAAGTCCTCTTCAAAGGAAGCCAGCCGGATACTTCTTAGAATATCCTGGTCCGAGGCTTCTTCTTTACCGAATGCGATATTGTCCCGCACACTACGGCTGAAGAGGACATGATCCTGCGGGACATAGCCGATCAGGGCTCTGACCGATGGATCCTGGTAGTCACTATACGCCCGCTGTCCCATATTGAATGTCCCGGATCCGGACGGGAACTGGTTTAAAAGCTGACGGATCAGGGTCGTCTTCCCTGAACCGGTCTTGCCGACGATCCCCAATGTTTTGCCTTTGGGGAGGGACAAGTCGATCGTATCCAGATTGATCGTTTCGCTGGACGTGTATCGGAAGGTAAAGTCTCTGAAGTCGAAATCGTCGACTGTCCGGGCGTCGACTGTCCCTTCGAAGGTCAGTCCGTCTGTGGCATGGGTGATCTCTTCCACCCGACGCATGGAGGCACTGCCCTGTCTCAAGATCAGAATAAGTTCAGACACGGAGACGATCGGCCAGATCATCATCCCCAGATACATCTGAAAGGCAATGATATCCCCTACAGTCAGAACCCCCTCTGAGACAAGTATGGCACCGTAGCTCAATGCAATCATGGTACTGATGCCCGCAAACGCTTTGACGGTGGGGGCAAAGATAGCTGCGATCTCATTGACGCGGTTATTCTTTTTCAGCAGGTCATTGGTCTGATCCTTGAATTTTGAGATGAAGTCGTCCTCTTTGACATAGGCACGAATGACACGCATGCCGTCGATCATTTCCAGAACATCGTCATTGACAGATGAGAAGGATTTCTGAGCGATTTCGTACGCTTCATCAACCTGTGCCCCTTTGACTTTGATGATATAAGCCATCGGAAGCAGCGGGATTACGGTCGCAAAGGTCAGTGACCAGCTGACGGTGAGGCCCATCATGACGACTAAGGTGGCGGTAAAGCCTGTGGCACTCATCAGGACCAGCATGCCGTATCCCGCCGTGTCAGCCAGCGCTCTGATATCCTGAGTCCCGCGCGCCATCAAGTCACCTGTGCGGAATTTTTCAAAATATGGTGCCCGCATGCGCAGAAAGTGGCGCATCAACGTGCTGCGCATCTGCCGCTGCAATTTATAGGCGCCGGCAAACAGCCCATACCCCCAGATAAAATCCAGTCCATAGGTGATAAAGACCAGAGCGGCAAACTGTATCGTATAGAGACGGAGCAGTTCCCCATCCATTTCACCGGTGACGATCGCATCGACGAAACGGCCGATGATAAAGGGAATAATGACTGCAAAAACATTCGACAGGGACAGTGTGACAAACGATATGATGTACTGCCATTTATGTTCTTTAAAGAAAAATTTTAACTTGATCAAAACATCAAACATGGATGGATCCATCCTTCCTCTATTAAAGAAGCGCTGTTCATTGTATGATTTCGGCTGCTTTAATAACTCTTGATTTTAATACTCAGACAAAAAAAGACAGTCTACCCCCTTTTAGAGAATAGACTGAATCACCCATAACGGGTTTATACTTATCGTTTGCTGATCAAACGGATTCTAGTGTATCTTCCAGGAGGAGTGCACATGACTCGTTTTGCGTTCAATTGGTTTATCGGCGAAGCCTCTACGGGCGTTTACTGTAATCGTCATTGGTGATCCTCCTTCCTGATTTATGTAATAGTTATGAAAACTCTTTTCGCTTACAACTATACACTGAAACGTTTTCAAATACAACAACCATTCGGACTTTTTTAACATTTTTCGGTATCGGATGGATCTGGGCCTGACGCCCAGATCCTTGTGAAGGGCATTTTCACGTGGAGGTTGAACGTGCCCGTTCAACTTCATTCTTGAAGATCTTACGGTCAACACTGAAGCGAGCGGGCCTAAGTTGTCTACCGAAAAGCAATTTTCGCGCGAGTGAACACTTTTGAAGGCTAAATGTCGTGCTCATCTCCACATCTGTGCACCAGTCGACACTTTTGGATGCCCAATGTCGCACTCGTCTCCACATCGCCGCACCAGTCGACACTTTTGGATGCCCAATGTCGCACTCATCTCCACATCGCCGCACCAGTCGACACTTTCTGGCCCCCAATGTCACACTCATCTCCACATCTCCGTATCAGTGAACATTTTCGAGGACTCAATGTCGCACTCGTCTCCACATCTCCGCACCAGTCGACACTTTCTGGCACCCGATGTCGCACGCGTTCAACGAACGTCCTGTGAGCCGACATTGATCGATGTTCCCAGCATCCCCTGCTTCCATAAGCCACAGCCCCAAGCTACCCCTAGACATAAAAAAGAACCTGGACTCTTAAAAGGCGCAGTCACTCATCCAAGCAACTGCATCCTTTCAAGAATCCAGATTTTCAGTTGATGCGCTTATAGAGCTCGATCATCTCTCCGGCCAGGTCACGGTAGGTCATCGCGTTCATCAAATGATCCTCGGCATGGACCAGGAGCAAATTGATTTCCACATTTTCTCCGGATGCTTCCTGAGACAGCAGATCCGTCTGGACTTTATGCGCTTGACTGATCGACTCATCCGCCCCGTCAAGCTTTTTCTGAGCGCGTTCGTAGTCATTGTCCTTAGCGGCATGGATGGCTTCCATCGCGCTGCTTCGTGCATCGCCCCCATGCATGATAAGGGTCATTACAACTTCCATGATTTCATCTCTACGTTCAGGCATGTCTCGTCCTCCTTAAACAGATCTGCTATTCAGTTAGTTTCAAGGCCGTGTTCAACACGTTCTCACCGTTCATGGTCCCGTAGTCCCGCATATCGATGACTTCAATAATGATATCATTCTTTTCAGCCAGGTCTTCAAATTTCGGTTTCATGTACCGCACTTGAGGTCCCAGCATCATGATGTCCACTGGTCTGTCTTTCAGTTTATCTTCCGCTTCCGTTCCTGAAACAGCAAAGATATGAACATCGAGACTTCTTTGCTCAGCAATTTCCTGCATTTTAGTGACTAAGATACTGGTACTCATTCCTGCTGCACAGACGAGCATGATATTTTTTGTTGCCACATCGACCACTCCCAACAATTATTTTCACTTTATCTGAGACACGTTTAAAGCGATTTCTTTAGATTAATCATACACCTCAGGTCTTTTCGTGTCTAGCAAAGCGCGGCGGGAATGCCTGGCTGTCTCTTTAACTCTGCTGTCTGATCTGATCCAGCACTTCATGGACGTTATAGGAAAGGGTCAGCCACTCGTCCAAGGCTTCTTTATTCCCTGAGGTTTCAGGGTCCTGCATGACATCAGCAAATGCTTGGGCTTCCCAGATCAGCGGATTGTCAGCTGACTTATCCAGCTCGACTGTTTGACTTTCACGTGTTTTGGCATCCACCAGTTCGGCCTGTTCAACACCGGTGATGGCATCCAGGACCAGGGTCTGATCCAGACTGTAAACTTCTGAAGGCACCGTCGCGGTCATGATTTTACCGTAATGCAGCGTGACATCGAAATCGGCATACCGAAGGACAGCTGTCCCTTTGCCGTCAACGCCCGTGCGTACTTTCTGTGAGAAGGCATGGACCGATTCAGGTCGGCCGAACCAGCGCAGTGCGGCATAAACGGTATAGATCCCTAGATCATTGACCGCTCCACCATCAAACTTTGGTGAAAAGATCGGCGGTTCTTCTCCGGCTAATACGTTGTCGTAACGTGAAGAGTATTTGGCATAAGTCAGGGTCGCGCCGTATATGCCTTTGAAATCTTTGATTAGCTGGGTCAGTTTCTCGAAATTCGGTTCAAAAATATGACGAGCCGCTTCAACGACGACCACGCCTTTTTCCTTTGCCAGTTCTGTCAACTCTGTCCACTGGTCCAATGAGGTGACCATCGGCTTTTCGACGATCGCATGCTTTCCGTGTTCAATGACGGCTTTGGCCTGACTGAAATGCAGACTGTTAGGTGAAGCAACGTAGATGACGTCTATGTTGTCGTCACTCAGGAAGGCTTCAAAGTCGTCGTAAGCCGCTTCTGCCTGATAGCGTTCCTGGAAAGCCTCTGCTTTTTCCATATGGCGGGAGTACACCCCCTGATAGGCGTATGCGCCACTCTTTTGGGCTGCTTCAATAAACTGTTCCGTGATCATACTTGTTCCGATGGTACCTAACCTCAATTTTGTCATAAAAATCTCTCCTTTACTTCATTGTAAACAATCGATCATGCAAATGAAACAGATAGTCACTTCAACTTATGGTACTTTCTGACAATCCATTCAGTGTGATGGTGACGACTTCCGGACGGTTGTTGATGCGGACGGGAAAGGATGAGTTACCTAAACCGCGTGAGATGATCATGCGCTTAGACGGATCTTCCTCATGGGTGAAGAGCCCAAAATCATATTTAGGGAACAGCCCCTGACCCGGTGCGAACACACCCCCTATGATCGGCAGACGGAACTGTCCGGCATGTGTGTGGCCGCTTAATATCAAATCGGGCGTTTTGGTTTTATCCAGCATATAATGAACAAAATATTCCGGTCTGTGTGCCAGCAGGATTTTGGGAAGGTCCACCATTTCCTTCGTCAGCGTGATCGGTCCGAGTATCGGTTGAGGCAAGCTGGACTGATCCTGTCTTTCGGTCAGTCCCATGAGGGTGATGCCTTCTGCTGATCCTTCCGGCAAAACCACCGCTTCATCTATCAGCAGTTTCACATCCGCCGTCTCCAGAATAAATTGATAGTCACTGAACGAGCCACTCATGATGTCGTGATTTCCTGTGACGGCATACGTCGGCGCGATCTTCGCACACTCTTCGACAAAGCGCCGTAATGGTGTGTCGACGAAATCATCGAGGCCTGCCTGAACAAGATCGCCTGTAAGGAAAATATAGTCCGGCTCCTGTTTTTCAGTCGTATCGAGAATCGTCTCAACAAAACTTTTATTAGTTTTCGGATTCAAGTGAAGGTCGCTTAAATGCACGATCTTCTTCCCCTGCATCGTCTTGCTTAACTTTGGGATCGTTATAGTGTAATGGGAAATGTCAATCATATAAGTTTGTATGTAAATATACACGAGTGCTGCGATACTGAGCACTAAAAATATCCAAGCCATTGTTCTTCCTCCAATATATTGATCTGTGCTGAAAAATCTACCCCTATTGTAACACAGAATGCGTCATGTAAGCGTTCATTATTCAACTGTGATAAACTATGACTAGTTAAACCACTTGTGAGCATACAGGGTTCACTATGCAAAACGAACACGGCCTGCATCATCAGCAGCCGAACCAGGCGAGTACGTGAGCAAAAAATTTCTGTAAAAGTGACTGACTTTGCCGATCATTTAAAGAACGAACCTGCGAGGGTGATTGAGCGGAAAGATCTCAAGGCCATTATTTTAGTGAACCGTGAAAAGTGGAACGGAGACTCCTAAAGACTTTCACCTGTTCGCTCTCACAAAGCGGGATAAATCAAATAAAGGAGACGATCACCTTGTCAAAAAAAGATAAAGCATTCCGTAATGAACCGAGGGAAAACCTTGTTCCCCAGGAATTCCTTAAAGACGAAAAGACTGAAGACAATGCATTTGTGTCCGGCCCTGCTGACGAGGTCAATGAAACAAAGACAAATGAAGCAGAAAAAGCGGATGACACAAAAGCCAAAGATTTTGAGAAATTTGACGTGACGAAGGCGGAAGATTTAAAAGAAGTTAAAGAGGAAGATCAGTAAGTAAGATAATGGGAGATATTAGAAGGTATTGAAACAGATGCATAAAATGAATGGATAAGCGACAGTGCAGGCGATCCTGTGACTGATCGCTTATTTTTCTTGGAAGTAGTAAAGATTTTCGAATGAGATGGAGCGGATGACTTTTCTTTCATAAAAGTCTTCCTGCATGAGTGATACCGTTGCGGCTTTCATCTGAAAGAGGTCTCCCCATTCCATTTGGTAGCGATGCAGGATCAGATCCAGTGGACAGTCCAGTTCTCCGTCGGCATTTTCGATCAGTTCATGTTCTCTTATTAACAGTTCTTTTGATTCAGTTGGTGTGTCGATGACGTAGACAAAACGTTTTTTCATGAGTACCCCTGCTCTCTGACAAGTTATACGACCTATAAGTATTCGTTATTTGTCCCAATTATACTAGAGAAGCCAGGGAGTGTCTGTGTCTAAATTAAGTCATTTGTGAATAATTTCCGCTGGATCGGCAGCTTTCAGTCTTACTTATTTTCATCTCAAATAAATGAAACAAAGTTAACAAGTTGGCTTGCATGAGCATTCATAAGTTGCCAGGAAAAATCAGAAATATCCGAGTGAAAACGTGTATAAATTGTGAACACTTCCGGACTTTCCAAGGAACACTATTCAGTCTGCTCACTAATTTCCGGCTTTTTTTATTGTATGCCTTTTCACTTCTTAAACGGGAGCAATAAATTATTTAATCATTTTATAGTCATATCAGCCTGAAACCGGACACAATCACTTCATGCTGCAAAGAAAGCATTTTCAACCAAATAACCAGTTATTTTTTCTAAAAAAACACTTGTAAAGTAGAATTGAATCCTATAGAATGAGAATCATCATTAAATTCTCATTATTTTTTAATGTAAAAAAACAAGGAGTGATATCATGGAACAGAAAAGAGAACACTGGGGTTCCCGGTGGGGCTTCATCTTAGCAACGATGGGATCGGCAGTCGGTCTTGGTAATATCTGGCGCTTTTCATACGCAATGGGATCTAACGGTGGTTCAGCATTCTTAATTATTTATTTACTCAGCGTTATTCTGATAGGTTTCCCAGTTATGCTTATTGAATTTTCGATCGGCCGACGCGGTCAGGATGACGCCGTCCAATCATTCAAAAAAATCGCGCCGAACACATACTGGTATGTTGCAGGTGGTTTAGGGGTCCTGGCAGCCTTTCTGATCCTGTCGTTTTACGGCATCATCGGTGGCTGGTCTCTGCGTTATACATTTGAGTATCTCGCTGGCGGCATCGCCGGAGATTCACAGGCGTTCTTCCTTGACTTCATTGCTCAGCCCGTCGCCCCTATTTTCTGGTCACTGATGTTTATGGGGCTGACCGTCGTTATTGTTTTACTGGGTGTCCAGAAAGGGATTGAGAAATCCAGCAAATGGATGATGCCGATCCTTAGCCTGCTCGTTATTGGTCTTGCTGTCTACAGCCTGACTTTAGGCGGAACAGCCGAAGCCTTCGCTTTTATGTTCCAGCCGGAATGGTCAGCCTTTACTGACCCAGACGTCTATATTGCCGCTTTGGGACAAGCCTTCTTCACCCTGAGTCTGGGCATGGGCATCATGCTCACATATGGCAGTTATCTGAAACCGGAAGAACGTCTGACATCCTCGGCGGCCGTTATTATCCTTCTGGATACAGGCTTCGCGCTTGTTTCAGGGCTTATGATCTTCCCGGCCCTCTTCGCTTTCGGACTGGATCCAACTGAAGGCGCAGGTCTTGTCTTTATCGTCCTTCCAGTTATCTTTGAAGCTTTAGGCGGTATCGGTGTCTTTGTCGGCCTGCTGTTCTTCGTTCTTCTATCTATCGCTGCTCTGTCTTCAAGTATTTCTTTACTTGAAGTATCCGTTGCCTTCCTGATGGATCGAGTCAATATGACACGTAAAGGTATTACCTTGCTTTTAGGAACGGTCATCTTCTTGTTAGGTATCCCTTCTTCACTCAGTCAGGGTGCCATGGAGATCACTGTTTTAGGCAGCAGTTTCCTGGACTTTATGGATCTCCTGACAGCGAACGTGCTGCTTCCATCAAGTGCCCTGCTGTCTGTCTTGTTCGTGGCATGGACCTGGAGCAAGGAGGATGTGTTTACGCATACGGATCTGGATAAAAGTTCCATGCGCAACTCTTTCTATGGCCTGTCACGTTTCTTCGCTCCAGTCGCCATCACGCTCGTTTTAGGCTTCGGCGTATTCAACTGGCTCTTCGTATAAGCAGCTATTACACTATAACGTAAACACCCGAACACTTCTGTAGGGATCTCTAAATCCCGACAGAAGTGTTTTTTGTGTGAATGCCTAGAAATTACTTGATTATTCGATTGCAAACTGAAATCCAGTCTTCTAGCACTTATAAGTGTGCCATTCGACAGGTAGGGACCCGGACAGCCGTTCTAAGTGTCGAGTTCGAGGTACTTCGGTAAGTAGGCTGCCATAGACTGAATGTAATAGCTGAAGTTGCCTGCCATTCGACACTTACAGTTGATCATATCGTTCCTAACTACCGAACGAGAGCTTTTTCGGTAAGTAGGTTCTGAGCCTCTGATCCAAAGTGTCGAACCATGCTTATATTCGTCAGGTAGCGCCCCCTTTTATCCACCTAATTACTGAACCTGACGGATTTCGGTAACTAGGTGCTTATACTTGCTGTCTAACTACCGAATGCTCCATTATAGCCTTTCAAAGGAATTCATTCACACAAAGAAAAATCCGGAAGAGCTTAAAGGCTCTTCCGGATTTCTTCTTATTGCTTTTAACTCTTAATTATAGATTCGATTTGTCGCTTGAGGAGCTGCCTGGTTTTGAGCTTTCTTTATCGATTTTCTGGTCAGCGCGCTCCAGTTGTTTTCTGGCAAAGTCGCGGCCGCCCAAACCGAATGAGATAGCAAATGCTACGGCTAACCCACCGATGATGAATAAGAAAGCAAGGTTTACAATGTTAGAACCGAAGTTCAGCTGGTCTAATGCCATGAATAAGGCAAAGACGATCACAATATATTTGACTAATTCTCCGGCAAACTTGCTGCCTGTTGAGCTCTTAATAGCGGACGCCAGCATTTTTCCTCCAATAAATGCCAGTCCGATAATGATCGCTGCGAATAAAATGTTCGGCAAGTAAGCAATGACGGCTGAAACGATACTGTTCAGCATTTCCAGATTGAGGGCATTCAATGCTTCAACAAGGAAGAATAGTCCGATCAATGCTGCTACTGTGTTGCCGATGATTTTAGCTAAGTCAAGGTTCATGTTCCCTGATTTGTTCAGGTAAGAAGAGTACTTGTTGAAGCCTGTACCTCTTAGCAAGTCAGTAAGCATGTCTCCAGTAAATTTGGCTATGACGACACCCACGGCAAGCAGGACGATCGCTACCAGAATGTTTGGAATGGCATTAAGGATGGAATTGAGTACTTCGCTGATCGGTTCAGCGATCGTGTCGATGTTGAGCACATCCAGTGCCATGAGGATGATCGGGATGAGGATAAGCACATAAACAGTGTTGGCCAGTACTGATGCCAGGGTCTGCTTATTGTCTTTTACTTTGTCTGCATCCATATCATCGTCATTGGTTGATCCAGCGAACTTGCTCATCATTCTGTCAATGTTCGCTGCCACACCAAGGTTATAGACTAAGTTCTTAACGAATTTAGCTACGTAGAACCCTAACACTAGTATGATTAGGGCTGCAATGATGTTGGGCAGGAAGGCCAGGGCTGTATCGATCATATTGGTTACAGGTTCGCCGATCGACTCCAGTCCGAATGTGGCAAAAATACCGGGCAAGAATAATACCCAAACTAAGAAATACCCCACTTTACCTAACGCTATGACCATTGAATTGCCCTGATCGTTGGTGTCTGCTGCTCCCCACCGTGCCAGCTTACCTGACAAGTTGGTTGCGTCCAGTCCTTTGACTATGGCTTTCTTGACCAATGTTGCCACAATCCATGCAACAAGGATCAGCAGGATCCCCATCAGCAACTGCGGCAAATAATCGATGAAATTCGCCAGTGCATTTTCGAACGAATTAGCTATGTTATCCATTAATAACCGACTCCTTTTCCTTTAATTTTGTTCTTATCTGAACAGTTCAAGTATATCGCTCACTGTATATTTCGCCAAATAATATGCATTGATACAAAAAACATCCCTGTATAAAAACAAGGATGTCTTACCTATTATTCTTCTATATACATATAGTTTTCTGGTTTTTCATCCAGATAAAAGACGCCGACGCCTCCGATACCCAAATGGGCCGCAAGCACTGCGCCGATGTCGAAAATCTGTACTGAGGCTTCGGGCAGGGCTTCCTTGACCATGGCTTCCAGTTTAAGCGCCATTCCATAATCATTGACGTGACTGATAGTAATCAGCTGATCGGTAAAGGACCCGACACCTTTTTTCATGTCTTTGATGATCCGCTTATAGATGCGTTCCTGTCCGCGCACCAGTTTCTTCAGATAAATGCCTGTTTCATTGACAGACAGATACGGTTTGATGTTCAGGGCATCTCCGGCAGACCCGGCCACTTTCGGAAGCCGTCCGCCTTTGACGAGCCACATGAGATTATTCAGCGTGAAATGATACTGGATATGCTCGGCGTTCCATTTCGTCTGCTGAACGATCGTTTCAAAATCCCGTTCGTTCTTCACCATCTCCATAGCCTGAAGTGCTAAAAGGGCTCCCCCGCCGGATCCGCCTTTAGAATCGATGACGGCAATATTCATATCTGGATAGGTGCTGCGGTATTCTTCCACCACCGTCCGGGCGACCTGGTGCGTTCCGGAAAACTGACTGTAAATGGTGATGTAGATCACATCATCCCCCTGTGTACTGGCTTTATCCAGCATATCTAAAATGGCTTTCGGTGAGACCTGGGAGGTCTTTGGCAGGATGCCCTGTGCCATTTTTTCATGGACCTCTTCAAGTGAAATCTCCACCTGATCCAGATGATCTTTTTCATCGATGATGACGCTCAACGGTAAAAAGTCGTAGTCATAGGTTTCTTTCATGTAATCATTCTGGTCGATCCCTGAGTCAATAACTATTCTAATCATGCATTTCTCCTTGTATGAACTTAATTAAGTATTTGTCTTATTTCTTCCGGGCTTACCGGGTCATCAAAATAGCGATTCCAGATTTTCTGAAGGTGCGCCACCGAAACGTTCCCGTAGATCGCCAGGGATTTTTCTTTCCAGCTGTTCAGCAGTTCGGCTTTTCTGTCCCCTTCATGGGAAGGTGCTTTTCTGGCGGTGCCCCTGTTAAGTATTTCATTCGTTTCACTGTCCAGATCCATGCGGTCCTTGACGCTGAACAGGATATCTTCCGGGATCAGCAGCAGGATGCCGTCTCCATCACGGGCGACGAAGAAGAATCCTTTTATTATCAGCGGGATAAAGCCCACGATCTCACTCAAGTCACTGACCCGGTAAACGTTTGTCTCCCGGTCAGGCAGACGCTCAAGGACCTCTTTCAGCACGGGATGATAGATCGTCTCGGCCAGCTCAGTGATTTTTTCGGAGAGTATGGCTGATATCTTCGTCTTGTTCCAGCTTTTTCTGACAGCCACGGACTGGCTCTCGGCTAGTTCCAGCAGGTCTGCTTTCGTGTGACCTTTCAGTAGATCGAACAGTTCGGTCTCTCCATCTTTCCATTTGATAAATGACACATTTTCAGGTGTATTAGTCATGATGATGTCCTTTCCTTTCATCGTTTATCTTTCACGCACTGACTTCTGATCATGCTTCGATCCAGTTGAAATCAAGGATCTCCACTTCATAGTTTTCTTCGATTTCCCTGAGTGCGGCTTCCAGTCTCCTGCGGCAGAGCATGCGGTCGTTCCCGACGATACCGAAACCGATCACGGCTTTATTGTGCAGCTCCATATCACCCACTTCAGCAGCGGCCAAGTGGTGACGATTTTCTGTCCGTCTCAAAATGCTTTTGATGACACTGCGCTTTTCTTTCAGGGAATAGGAATCGAAGATCAATAGGGTTACTTCTACGCCCATCAGGACCATTCCTGCTGCCTCCTTGCTGATTATCGTATCCAGTCTATCTCAGTCATTTCTCAGTCACTTACTCAATTATAACATATTCCATTTTCACATAAACAGTCAACATTTTCTTGTCCGGCCTTAGGGAGGAGCACACACTATATAGTTCACGTTTCGAACATCTTACAATAAGAGCTGTCACAAAAGAATAGACCGCCCGGCAAAGCCTCAACAGAACCCATTGGTCACATTTTTTTACGCACACCTTCACATTTATATGTTAAACTATATAACAGTTACGTTATCATTTTATTTTTAAGGAGACTATTATGCAGTATTTATGGTTAGTTATTAAAGGATTGTTTATCGGTATTTCTAATATTATTCCAGGTGTTTCCGGCGGGACGATGGCTGTGTCGTTCGGCATCTATGATGATGTCATCCATGCTTTCACTCATGTCAGAAAAGAGTTCAAGGCGAGCATGCGTGTGCTGCTGCCGCTCGTCGCAGGGGCTTTGATCGGTGTTGCCGGCTTTTCCATGGTCATCGAATGGCTGCTGGCTGAACACACGTTATACACGGCTTTTGCTTTCGTAGGTCTGATTTTAGGTGGTCTGCCTATTTTGTCCCAGTCGTTCAAAGAGAGTTTGTTTGAAACGAAACGCAAAGCGACCCCTGTCCACCTGATCCTGTTTGCGGTCTTTTTCGTCCTCGTGTCCTGGATGGGCGTGGCGGATGTTTCGGGTGGCGGACCTGAAACGATCAGCCTGGGCATCGGTCCAGTAGTCGCCCTGTTCTTTGTGGGACTCGTATCTGCCGCAGCCATGGTAGTCCCGGGGATCAGCGGCTCACTCTTGATGCTGATCATGGGGTACTATTACGCCGTCGTGTATACGATCAACGGCTTCACTACGAATCTGGCGGCCTTTAATATCACTGAGCTGATCCCTTTCACCGTGCTGCTGATCGCTTATGCTTTAGGTATGGTGGCGGGCATCATTTTGATCAGTCAAGTGATCGATTATTTCTTCACCCATTATCCGAGCTTCACCTACGCATCGATCCTCGGACTCGTCATGGCTTCACCTGTGGCAGTTATTGCCAATACAGATGCGCTGAACGATCTGACGACAGGCAATGCCGTTATTAAACTGGTCATCGCGCTGGTGATCGCTTTAGCCTGCTATGGCTTGACGTTTGCTTTAGGCAAGACCGACGATGCCACAGAAGAACTGCCCGAAGAAACACGCGCATAATAAAACTGAACCACTTCTTTGTTTAAGTCCATAGACATTAAATGAGGGGTGGTTTTTTATTACATTTATTTAATTTAGAAAGGAAGATCATCATGAACGACCGGATCACACAGTTGAAAGAAAAGGAACCCGCAGACAATCCCTACGTCGTCTACTGGATGCAGGCCAGTCAGCGGACGGAGTATAATCATGCGCTGGAATACGCGATAAAGAAGGCTAACGACCTGAATAAGCCGCTTCTCGTTTACTTTGGCCTTACCGCTGATTTTCCTGAAGCCAATGCCAGGCACTATGCTTTCATGCTCCAGGGACTTCAGGAGGTCGAAAAAGAACTGAACAAACGCCAGATCGCTTTCGTAGTGCAGAAAACTTCTCCGGAAAAAGGGGCGCTTGCTCTGTCAGAAGAGGCTGCCTTGATGGTCGTGGATCGCGGCTACTTGCGTATCGAAAGGGACTGGCGCAGTCAGTTAGCGGATGAGATCGCCTGTCCGCTCATTCAGGTCGAAACGAACGTCATCGTGCCCGTGGAGGTCGCATCAGATAAAGAAGAATATGCGGCACGCACGATTCGCAGCAAGATCCACAAGCAGCTTGATGACTATACCGGACCTTTTTCAGAAAGTAAGGTCGATCGACCATCCGCCGATCTGGATCTGCCCTTTGAAAAAGTCGACCTGACAGATATTCCCTCCCTTCTTGACGACTTGGGCTGTGACGCGAGCGTGCCCCCCGTCGACTGGATCACGGGCGGGACTTCTAAAGCCAAACAACGGCTGGCTGCGTTTATTGAGGAAGACCTTGCAGATTATGCTGAAAAGAGGAACGAGCCGGGTCTTTCAGTCACGTCTGACATGAGTCCTTATCTTCATTTCGGTCAGCTCTCACCTTTGTATATCTACCACCAGCTGGAAAACGTTCCTTCATCAGAAAATAAGAAGGCCTTCATCGAGGAATTCGTCGTGCGCAGAGAGTTGAGCATGAATTTCGTTTTCTACAACGAGGCCTACGACACCTATGATTGCCTGCCGGACTGGGCCAGAGAAACCCTGGCCGAGCATGCCGAGGATGAACGCGAAACGGTCTACAGTCTTTTAGAGCTCGAAACGGCGGACACAGGGGACCCTTACTGGAATGCCGCCCAGTCAGAAATGGTCAAGACCGGTAAAATGCACGGCTATATGCGCATGTATTGGGGAAAAAAGATCATCGAATGGACAAAGACGCCAGAAGATGCCTTTTTAAGGGCGCTTTATCTCAACAACAAGTATCATCTCGACGGCCGGGATCCTAACAGCTTCACCGGCATCGCCTGGGTCTTCGGCAAGCATGATCACGGCTGGAAAGAACGTCCTGTTTTCGGTAAAGTCCGTTACATGAACGCCAATGGGCTTGAACGGAAATTCGACATGTCGGATTATCTGGCGCGTATCGGAATGTTGGCAGAGGATAATTAGCTTAAAGACCAAATGATTACACTAACGAACTGACAAGAATTGGCATGCCAGTTATTTCTGATGATTCGGAGAGATTCAGTGAGGTAAGCCGGTCACTTTTGAGGCTGAGATCAACGGTGACTTGTCTTATAGACTTATTTAAAGCAGGCGCGATCAGAAAAATTGCATGCTTTTAGAGAAGATAATCGAAAGAAGTACCGGCTTCTGTGAACTGGGACCCATTCACTCCTTCAGTCAACATTTACTGTAATACTTATAGAAACTGCATGATTGTAGTGTAACGGGTAGATAAAAGTTCTGGCATCTTTTATCTACCCGTTTCTAAAATTTCTGCTGAGTTATTAGAAGACGGGGCTTCTTTTTACAACCAAAAATGTCTTCAGTCTGGAGCGATCAAAAGAAGGGCTTTCTTTTAACCGCTCACCGCCATAACCTAATAGAGTTGGGGAAAGATCGCCTTTCTTTTACTGACTGGGCTCAAACTGTAAACAGGAGTTAGCAGAAGAATGCCCTTCTTTTATCAATTGCACTCTTTCAAAGCATTGAGTTGATAGAATCCTTCCGTAATGATGACCGGTACCAGCTCGGGACGGATCGCTGAAACAAACAGTGCAGCAGTGAATCTGAACTGCTTAAAGGAGCAGTCATAAAAAAACATTGAAAGTGAAAGATCCGGCAGAAGACGGTTGAAGCTGTCTCTGCCGGATCTCTTATTTATATAAACTGCTTTTCAAGATAAGTCCGATTCAAATCTGACGTCCTAGTTTCCGCGCAGTTCCTCGACAGGTCGTAATTCTTCGTCGTCTCCGTCTTCTAATTCCTCAATATACTGAGTCATTATAGCAATTTCTTCCCGCTGAGCTTTGATGATATCATCAGCCAGTGCGCGTACCTGAGGATCACTGATTTCTGCTCGTGTACTCGTTAAAATAGCTATTGAGTGATGTGGAATCATGGCTTTCATGTAACTGACATCCTGAACGGTCGTCTGGCTTCTTTCCAGATACAGTCCTAAACCGAACACGAGGACCGCCGATCCTAAAATAGCATAATTGATTTTTTTGTTCTCATACATCTTCCACATGAACAAGAGCATAACGACTGCCATCCAGGCACCCATGAAGAAGGCCATGTAGAGTTTCGATTCGCTGAACCAGAAATGATCGATCTCAAGAATATTGAAGTACATTAAAAAGTACATCCCGACTGTTGAAGTGAGTATCATAAGTCCAAAGCGTATATAATTTTTCATTTAGTCATTGTCCTCTCTGTGTCATTTTGTCTAACGTGTCTTGTAAAACCGATTCTGTCTTGTCGTCAAAGGCAACGAACAGGACCTTATCGATCGTGTCATCATCCTTTGTCTGTTCGTACACCGTACGGATGGCGATCTCACTGGCTTCTTCAAGCGGATAGGCGTATATGCCGGTACTGATGGCCGGGAAAGCGATGGAACTGATGCCCTTTTCCTTAGCGATGGTGATACTATTTTTGTAGCAGTCTCTCAGTTTTTCCGATTCACCGTGTTTACCGTCCCGATAGACCGGACCCACGGCATGGATAACATAATCAGCCGGCAAATCGAACCCTTTGGTCAGTTTGGCTTCACCGGTCTCTGCTCCGCCCAGCTTTCTGCACGCCTCTTTCAACTTTGGCCCGGCCGCGCGGTGAATAGCGCCGTCTACGCCTCCACCTCCCAGCAGGGATTTGTTGGCGGCATTGACGATCGCGTCGACTTCCAGCCTCGTGATGTCGCCTCTGTGCACTTCCCACTTCATGTATGTCCTCCTTTACAGAAAATAATTGCAAGGTCTGATCGATGACCGCCTGCTGGTATCTCCAGTCCGGAGTCCATTCGATCCGTGCTGAAGGCACCCACACCGTTTTTTTTGTGACCTCCTTATCAATATCGTATAACTTAGGCTGATTTTAGGCAAATAAAAAGCTTAGTCCCGACAGCAGCGTGTTTGAAGCCGTGGATCAGCTTTTTACACACTACTATAGGACTAAGCTTTTAACAGTTAGCCGTTATCTGTAATATTTTCTGTGGTATCGATTTTCTTACCAAAGATATAAATGACGGCAACGACCGCTATCAGAGCTATCGGCAGGACGAGCATGACGGACATACCGAACGCGGACGGGATATAGCCGAAGAGGATGGATATGCCGGCAACCACAAGCGCATAAGGCAGCTGTGTCTTTACATGATCCAACAGGTTGGACCCGGCACCCATCGATGACAGGATCGTTGTATCTGATATCGGAGACGAGTGATCCCCGAAGATGGCCCCTGTTAAAACAGCACCGGCTGACATGACGACAAAGTTCGCATCGCCCGGCTGCATGGCTGTAGCCAGCGGGATAGCCAGCGGCATCAGGATACCCATCGTACCGTATGACGTTCCGGTAGCAAATGAGATGATCGCACCCAGTAAAAAGATGACGGTCGGCAGCAGGAACGGCGGCATCGCGTCACTTAGTAAGGACACAAGGTAATCGGCTGTCCCCAGTTCGCCCATGACGCCTGAAAGTGACCAGGCCAGTAGCAGGACGACCCCTGTGATCATCAGGGTCTTCATACCGTTGACCCAGATGTCAATCCCTTTACTGAAACTGAAATGCCCCTGCAGCTTGCCCATGATCAGGGCAATGATGCTGGCGACCAGAGCAGCCTGGAATAAAACGACGGAGGCATCGGATGCGCCGAACACTTCTCGTAATGTGACGAAAGAGAATGGCGCATTTTCGATCGTCTGAATAAGTGCGGCATTATCCGAGCCTAATATAGCTGAACGGCCGTCAGTATAAAAGCCGATGAAACTGAACAGGATAAGTGAACCGATCGGGATCAGTGCGTTCCACACTGATGGTTTGCCTTTGACAACAACTTCCATTTCTTCGTCAGCGTTATCCAGATGGGAGCCCTTGGCAATGAGTTCGTGCTTGTCACGCGAACGTTCCTGTGCTTTACGCATCGAGCCGAATTCTCTCAAAGTCAAGGACGTTACCAGCACAAAGACCAGCATCAGAATGTTATAAAAACGGTAAGGGATCGTCTGAAGGAAAATCCCGTAGGCATTGACGTTCTGTCCAATGGACTGGTAAGCATCGTTGATCAGTCCCACTTCATAACCGATCCAGGTCGATATCAAAGCGATACCCGCGATCGGTGCGGCTGTTGCATCAATGACAAAAGCCAGACGCTCACGTGAGATCTTCATTTTGTCTGAAACGGGACGCATGATCGGTCCGACGATCAGGGCATTGGCATAATCATCAAAGAAAATCAGGAGACCCAGGAGCCACGTGATCACTTGGGTGCTGACCGGTCCTTTTGCCCGTTTAGCCAGACTTTCAGCAATCGCACGTGCCCCGCCTGTTGAGGTAATAAGTGCGATCAGTCCACCGATCACAAGCACCTGTAAAATGATCCCGGCGTTCCACGGGTCAGAAAGCGACCCCAGGACATAATCCACGATATCTGTAAAACCGTAGAGCATACCTAAAAGGATACTCGCTCCTCCGGCATACTGAATAATGATCGTCCCGGCAAAGATGCCTAAGAACAAGGACAGGACGACGTTTTTAGTGACAAAAGCCAGGATAATGGCCACGATCGGCGGAATCAGCGTCAAGGGCCCCATGGATTGAGCCAGACTGGCTTCAGTCTCTGCCGCAAATACAGGCAGCGGAAGGAGCCACATTAAACCAGCTAAAGCAAGCAGCGGGCTCAGTCGTTTGAGTTGTTTTTTCATTGTTATTCTCCATTCTGTCTAGTTTTGTATAGAAAAAAGCATCCAAGGGCACAATTCCTCAGATGCTTTAGATTCGCATAGTTAAGGATAGTGCTCCACGCAAGCGTGACAGTCATACGCTTATTAAACGTATGCCCAGGAAAACGAGATGACGCTCAGCTTTCCTTCGGCAAAGAACCCTTTCCTGTCATTCGCGGGCAGTCACGCCTCCAGACAGTACTCTTATTCTTCGCACCTCTATCTTATCTTCTATTTTCAACGTCTTTCAGTTTACCTTATTAACTCAGGAGTTTCAAGGGAAAATTTTAATTTGTGCTTTCTGCCTGTGTCATATGTCTAAAGTGTTTCGCACGCCTTGTATGTATGCATCTGGAAGGACACCAGACCTCGCTTGATTCTTTCCTTCATTTTCATTCCCTTTCCACGACTCCACAAAAAATACCGCGTGAAATGAATCTTCACGCAGCCGGCAGTATACACCTTTTCTGTTGTAAATGTAAGTCCCCGGGCAAATCAATCCAGCTCAAAAAGCCCGATCAGTTGTTGTAGTCTTTGTTATCCTGTTTATCTTCGGTTAAGTAAGCCTGATCTATTTTTTTACCTATCACAAAGAATGTCAGAAACAGACCTGAAATAGATGCTGCCAGACTTCCTGCCACAGAAACCGCCGTGATGATCAGTTTTTTTGTTCTACTCATTTTTTCAGCCTCCCATGATGTCATAGAGCCCGCGCTTCATCAGAAAAATATGTGTACATATTTTTCCATTTTTGTTTTTTACTTGTACTACTCATGCCCTTTAGACTTAAATTAGGTCAGGTGCGTGTCTCCCACTCTTTAATCTTAACAAAAATCATAGAGAAGTACTATTTTTTCAATCTGCCGCTCTTTTTCTTTTACAAAACGTGCGACCGTTCCAGGCTATTCTTTATTTGAGCGGGTCACTCTGTGCCAAGAGGAACAGACTCACGAGTCAGCTGTCGCTGCCCTTGTCGTTTTTTTCTGAAGGGGGGCACAGTCACCAAACAAGTCTCAGTGAGTTGGTCATTTCATGACAAAACTCACTGCCCCCGTTACTACCTCATGATGAGCGGGTCACCTTATAAAGGAAAGGACTGACCCGTGCTTGATCAATACACGAGTCAGTCATCTAAATTAAATAGATAAAAATCAGTTTAGTACGCTTTGTTCATGCCGCCGTCGACCAGCAGCTGCTGACCTGTAATATAGGTGTTGGCTCCTGAGACGAGAAAGGCTGCCGCCTTGGCCAGTTCTTCCGGCTGACCATAACGGCCCAGCGGGATTCCCGCTTCAATGGAGTCAGTGACCTCAGCAGCGGTTTTCCCTTCACGTTCGGCCCGCCTGCTGTCAAGTTCCTGTAACCGGTCTGTTTGAATGCGCCCGGCTCCGATCGTATTGACCAGGATGCCGTCTCCGGCCAGTTCCTGTGAAAGGCTTTTTGACAGCCCGAGGATCCCCATCCGAAAGACATTAGACAGAATCAGACCGTCGATCGGCTGCTTGATGGAAGACGAGGCATTATTCAAAATGCGCCCCCTGGTTTCTTTCAAGTCAGGCAGGATTTCCTTGATCATCCGGATATAGCTTAAAAGGGTCAGGTCAAAGGCGTCCTGCCAGTCTTCATCTGTGAACGTCTCAAATGAGCCGGCTGGCGGCCCGCCGGTGTTATTGACGAGAATACTGATCTGTCCAAACGCTTTCCGTGTAGAGGCTGCCAATTCTTTGATACTCTGGGCATTTGTGAGATCCGCGACGCAACAGGAAACCCTTCCTTTGGCATCCATTTCGATCTCACTTTTTGCCTCTATAAGCGTTTCTTGCGTCCGGCTCGCAAGCATCACATTGGCCCCTTCTTTTGCCAGTTCATGGGCGATGGCTTTTCCGAGTCCCGAACTTGATGCCAGGACCAGGGCTGTTTTTCCTGAAAGTTCTAAATCCATCCTATCCTCTCCCTCACTTGTCAACTTATCTGCAGCAACACGTTCCAGCGTTCCCCTCTTCGCCTAAGGCACTACTAAAGAACAGCCCTTTTACTCAGCACCTGTCTCTCTCTGATACGTTACGACCGGTTTTCTTGCGGCGGTCACTTCATCCAGCCGTCTGACGGATTTTGTATAGGGTGCACCGGTGACGTGTTCCGGATTTGCTTCGGCTTCTTTAGCGATCTCGATCATGGCATCCGCAAAGGCATCGAGTGTTTCTTTGGCTTCTGTTTCAGTCGGTTCGATCATCAGGCACTCTTCCACGATAAGCGGGAAGTAGACCGTCGGGGCGTAAAAGCCGTAGTCCAAAAGACGCTTGGCGATGTCCAGTGTTCTGACACCCAGTTTTTTCTGGCGATTGCCGCTCAAAACGAATTCGTGCTTGCAGATCGATTTGAATGGCGTGTCGAAATACGGTTCCAGTCTTGCTTTCAGGTAGTTGGCATGTAAGACGGCATCTTCAGAAACCTGTCTGAGGCCTTCTGCTCCCATCGAACGGATGTAGGCATAGGCGCGTACGTTGACGCCAAAGTTGCCGTAATAGCCTTTCACGCGACCGATCGATTTGGGATGGTCGTAAGTCAATTTGTACATATCTTCATTTTTTTCGATGCGCGGTGACGGCATAAAGTCAGTCAGATAATCGACCACGCCGATCGGACCGGATCCTGGTCCTCCGCCGCCATGCGGTGTGCTGAATGATTTATGCAGGTTCAAGTGAACAACGTCAAATCCCATTTCCCCAGGCGTTGATTTGCCTAAGATCGCATTGGCGTTGGCGCCGTCATAGTACAAGAGCCCGCCGGCATCATGAACGATCCGGGCGATCTCGACGATATCGACTTCGAACAAGCCCAAAGTATTCGGATTCGTCAGCATCAGTCCGGCTGTGTCCGGTCCGATGGCTTCTTTCAGCGCTTCGACGCCGACACGGCCTTCTTTGTTGGATTTGATCTCAACCACATCGAATCCGGCTACGACTGCACTTGCCGGGTTCGTTCCATGAGCGGAATCGGGAACCAGGATCTTCTTGCGCTGTTCGCCTTCCCCATTTGCTTCATGGAAAGCTTTAAAAATCAGAAGGCCGGACCATTCGCCCTGAGCCCCCGCTGCCGGCTGCAGTGAGATGGCATCCATGCCGGTCACTTCTTTCAGGTTTTCCTCCAGTCGGTACATCAGTTCCAGGGCACCCTGCGCCGTCATTTCCGGCTGCAGCGGATGGATGTTGGAAAAACCGCTGTACCTTGCAATATCTTCGTTGACTTTCGGGTTGTATTTCATGGTACAGGATCCAAGTGGGTAAAAGCCGGTTTCCACGCCAAAGTTTTTATTGGATAATGCCGTATAGTGGCGCATCACCTGGAGCTCGGAAATTTCAGGCAGTTCAGCCGGTATCTCTCTTTTTAGATGAGCGGGAATGACGGCGTCCAGGTCCGTCTTTTCGATCGACGATTCCGGAAGGCTGTATGCTTGACGTCCTTTTCTGGAAATCTCAAAGACTAAATCGTTATAGGTTGTATGCATCTATTTTCCCTCCCCTGTTAAAACATCGACCAGTGTATCCATCTCTTCTTTCGTCCGTTTCTCAGTGACACATAAAAGCAATGCGTTATCCACACCCAGATAATCGGACACATCGTAGCCTGAAACAATGCTCTGTTCCAGAAGTTTCTTGGACACCTCTTCGATCGGCTCGTTGCATTTGACAACAAACTCGTTGAAGAAGGCATCATCAGACAGGATCTCCAGCCCTTTGGCTTTCAGCTGATTTTTCACGTAATAGGCATGACTGATATTCTGGTGCGCCATTTCCTGCAGGCCGACTTTCCCGACAGTGGACAGGAACACAGAGCTGGCCAGAGCAGTCAGTGCCTGGTTGGAACTCATATTGGACGTGGCTTTCTCTCGGCGGATGTGCTGTTCACGTGTCTGCAAGGTCATAACGAACCCGCGCTTGCCGTCCTCATCCGTAGTCTGGCCCACGATACGGCTCGGGACTTTACGCATGAACTTCTTCTTCACGGCAAAGTAACCGCAATGTGGTCCGCCAAAACTCATCGGCAGTCCTAAAGGCTGGGTGTCACCGACAACGATATCGGCGCCCAGTTTCCCTGGCGATTCAAGCAGTGCCAGCGCTAAAGGATTAGCCATGACGATGAGCAAGGTTTTTGTTGTGTCACACAACTCTTTGACTTTCTTCAAATCTTCGATGGTGCCGTAAAAGTTCGGGTATTGAATGATGACGGCAGCCGTCTGGTCGCTCACCAGCTCTTTCAGTGACTCCATATCGGTATACGTGCCATCCAGGCTGGCTTCTTTCACGCCGTATTCCATACCGTAAGCATAGGTCCCGACCACTTCTTTGGCCTGCGGATGGATGGCGCCGGAATAGACGACTTCATTCCGTTTCATCGCAGATGTAGCCAGATTGCAGGCTTCCCCAAGTGATGTGAACCCGTCATAGAGACTTGAGTTGGCGACATCCATGCCTGTGAGTTCGCACATCATGGTCTGGAATTCAAACAGGGCCTGAAGTTCTCCCTGACTGGCTTCCGGCTGATAGGGTGTGTAGGCCGTCATGAATTCAGAACGCAGCAGCACATGATTCACGACACTGGGAATATAGTGGTCATATGTACCGGCGCCAATAAAATACGCGTGGGTATCGGTCGTGATGTTCACGTCGGCGAGTGCCTTCATATAACGGGTCAGCGCCTGTTCACTCAGGGCTTCTTCCAGCTCGACGGTCTTTTCTTTCGTTGCCCGGGTGGATTCAGGGATATCTGAAAACAATTCTTTGATCGACGACACGCCGACGGTCTCCAGCATCTCTTTTCGATCTTCTTGGGTCGTTGGCAGGTAACGGTGTTGGTTGTCCAAACTTATCACTCCTCATGTGGCTTTTCCACATCATTCTTATTATGAAACGTTTAACGCAGTCTGTAATAAAAAGGTAGAAAGAAAAGGACAGTTAGAACCTTTTCTTTCTACATGGTCATAGGTTACAGTGTTTAAAGTGTATCCAGATAATCCTGATACGCTTTTTCATCCAGCAGGTCGGAGGTGTCGACGGCATCTTTGGACTGCAGTTCGATGAGCCAGCCTTCTTCATAAGGAGATTCATTCATTTTTTCCGGTTCGTCTTCCAGACTGCTGTTGACTTTTGCCACAGAACCATCCACTGGTGCATAGATCTCAGAAGTTGATTTGACAGATTCGACCGTGGCAAATTCATCTTCCTCGGATAAATCCGTCCCCACTTCAGGCAGCTCGACAAAAACGATATCGCCTAATTGCTCGACGGCGTATTCTGTGATGCCGATACGTACATAATCATCATTGATCACTTCGACCCATTCGTGTTCTTTAGTGTAGAATAATTTAGCTGTATCTGTCATTATGCATTCTCCTTTATTTATAAGTTTTTAGTGTCATCAGTTCTTTAAGAAGTTTTTCTTGGTGACCCTTGCATCCACTGTGTTTTTGCGGATCTGTATCCTGACGGTGTCGCCCAGCTTGATGCCGGCTTTTCTGATGCGCATGAAACCGATGCTTTTACCTAAGGTCGGTGACTGGGTCCCCGATGTGACCTCGCCGATCTCTTCATCGCTTTCGTTGAATACAGGATAGCCTTCTCTTGCGATCCCTCGGCCCTGGACTTCAAAGCCGCGTAACAAGTACGTCGTGCCTGTTTCTTTCTGTTCTTCCAGTGCTTTCTGACCGATAAAGGGTTCCGATTTGTCCCATTTAACGGCGAATCGAAGGCCGGCTTCCAATGGCGTCACTCGTTCGGAAAGATCCTGTCCGTATAACGGCATCCCGGCTTCAAGACGCAGGGTATCGCGTGCGCCCAGACCGCATTCCTGCAGCTGATACGCTGCGCCCGCTTCCAGGAATTTCTTCCAGAGCGTTACTGTCTGGTCCCATTTCACATAGCATTCAAAGCCGTCTTCTCCGGTATAACCGGTGCGTGACAACAGGACGTTATCCAGACCTTCCGCCGAAACATTTTGTCTGAAGTGATAATTCTCGAGGTCCAGTACTTCTTTTCCGAAGACTTCGGCGACGATATCCTTGGCTCGTGGACCCTGGATAGCGATCAGCCCCGTGTCTTTGGACAAGTCGGTCAGCTCGATACCTGCTCCCTTATGCTCATTTAGCCACTGCCAGATTTTCTTTGTGTTCGACGCATTCGGCGTCAGCAGATAGTCGGTCTCACTGAGCTTGAAAATGATGATATCGTCCAGGATACCGCCCGTTTCATTGGTGACCAGCGTGTAGACGGCCTGGTCGGGATCGATATTTTTCACGTCATTCGTGATCAGGCGGTTCAGCCAGTCGGTGGCCTTGTCGCCCGACACTTTGATCTCTCCCATATGCGACACATCAAAGATTCCGGCGTGTTCCCGGACGGCCTGATGTTCTTCTTTCAATTTTGTAAACTGGACAGGCAATGCCCATGATCCAAAATCGATCAGTTTGACATTGTTTTCCTGATAGTACGGATATAACGGCGTGCGCTGCAACTCAGTTTCATCATTTGCCAAAGCTATCCCTCCACACATTTCTTCTGACAAAGTTTTCATCTTTCCCCACTCTGTCTTTTCCTATTCATTTTAACATGATTCCCTTACTTCTGAAACTAGAAAAGGGGAAGATGAGAAATTTAAGTAAGCGCATTCATAACTCTCTAATCTTAGCCTGTTCACCTGCTTCTCTTTTAAGACTTTCAGGGACTTATGCTATACTTGAGGTACTATACAAGGAGGTCACTTTCATGGAAAAAGCAATGTCAGATTTTGTCTACTATAACCCTGTTAAAGTATTATTTGGAAGAAATAAGATCAGCGAACTCGGCGCCCTTATCCCGGACGGTAAAAAGGTCCTGATCACTTACGGCGGCGGCAGCGTGAAACGTTTCGGTACATTGGATCGCGTCAAGGAAGCTCTTCACAGCCACATCGTCGGGGAATTCGGCGGGATCGAGGCTAACCCGACTTATTCCACCTGCATGGAGGCAGTCGAACGGTTCAAGGAAGGCCGATACGACTACCTGCTTGCAGTCGGCGGCGGTTCAGTGATCGATGCGACCAAGTTCATCGCTGCAGCCATCGCATTCGACGGCGATCCAAAAGACATTTTTGGTCAAGGCGTCGGTAAAGGTCTGCCGGTCGAATCAGCCGTTCCTTTTGGCTCCGTATTGACTTTACCTGCGACGGCTTCAGAAATGAATGAAACATCAGTTATTACATTCAAGGAAGAAAAAGCGAAAATCAGTTTCAGTTCCAGGCACGTCTTCCCGGAATTTTCTATCCTGGAACCCGAGCTCACCTACACCCTGCCTAAACGTCAGCTGGCGAACGGGATCACTGACGCCTTCGTGCATGTCATCGAGCAGTACCTGACATACCCAGTCAACGGGATGGTCCAGGACGAATTTGCCGAAGGACTGCTGCGGGTTTTGATCGAGATCGGTCCGGATGTCGTGGATGAAGACAACCATGACTACGCCCTGCGCGCCAACTACATGTGGACGGCGACCCTGGCCTTGAATCGTCTGATCTCCCGCGGCGTACCCGGCGACTGGTCCACCCACGGCTTGGGGCATGAGATCACTGTCCTGAACAACACCGACCACGCCCGCAGTCTGTCAGCGATCCTGCCTGCAGTCATGGTGGTACGCAAACTGAAGAAATGGGACAAGCTCGTTCAGTATGCCGAAAAAGTCTGGGGCATCACAGAAGGCACCGAAGAAGCCAAGATCGATGCGGCTATCCTGAAAACGGTCGCCTTCTTCAAGTCCATCGGCATGCCGACCAACCTTTCAGACGTCGGTGTGGATGAAGCTGATATCGACACCCTGGTCAGACAGCTGAAAGACCACGGTAACGAAGCGATTTCCGAACGCGGCGACCAGACACTGGACGTCTCCTGCGAAATCTACCAGAAAGCTCTGGACCTGAACTTTTAATGGATACGTTCTTGAAGCGCTCGAAAGGAGTGACGTCTGATGAAGCAGCTAAAAATGACCCGTCTTCTGTCTTCCCTTCTCCTCTCGGGTGTCCTGCTAGCCGGCTGCGGCTGGTTCAACGATCCCGATATGGACACAGAGGATCCCGATATGGAAGAAGAAACCCCTTCTGACGAAAACGGGTCAGCAGTGCCGGAAGACGCTGAAGGAGATCCCGGCGAGGAGACTGATCCTGAGGATGAAACAGAAGACGATGATCAGGCTGAAGTGGACCAGGATCTGACCGTCTGGTTCCCCAAGTTTGAAGATACGCTTATGGATTATGAAGGGGAAGGCAACGAATTTGCGCCCTTTACCCGTTATCCGCAGTTTGTCAAAGATGAGTCGATCCAGATAGTCGAATCGACCGGTGGAACGGATGTCGTGACGATCTATGAGTATTCCGAAAATGAAGTCAGAGAAGTTTTCATACGGCCAGAAACCTATTTCCGTGAAGACTTCGCCGATACCGGTCTGGAAAGTGAGCAGGAGGACTTTGAGATCATTCTTCAGCTGCCTCTGGAAGAAGGCCATTCGTGGGAAAGCCCCAGCGGATCGACTTCTGAAATCACGGGCGTCGCTGTCGATAAAGCACTGCCTTCGGGAAATGTGACCGCTCTGGAAGTCACGCGCACATCGGAGAACGGCAGCGAAACGGTCGAGTATTACGCTGAAGACATCGGGCTGGTCGAACGGGTCTTCCGGACAGAAGAGGGTGAAAACATTATAAGCTCAACGCTCAATACACGAGCTGAAAATACCCCGGAAGAATTTCCACTGACGGTCTACAGTGTCGATGACCAGGCAATGGGCCTGGAGCGTACTTCGGTGACGATGGAACTCTATACCAACGAACCGGCCCGGCTGGCCATGGCTGAGATCCTGAGAGGCCAGGCTCCCGATACTGAAACGGCCCGGGTCATTGTGGATAGTACGGAGATCAATTTCATGTACCTGCGTCAGGACGGGGTCGTGCATGCCGACTTCTCTGTCGATCTTGCGGACATGAATGCCGGCTCCGGTGTGGAAGCGCTGATCCTTCAGGGGATCGTCAATACCATCGGCAGTTACTATAATGTGGAAGACGTCCTGCTCACACTGGACAACGAACCTTATGAATCCGGGCATATCGCTCTCGAGGAAGGCGAGACCCTGTCCGTCGACTATTCAAACATCAATGAGTAAGTAACCAAGGCTGTGCACTCTTTTGTCTTTGAGACATCGGAGTGCACAGCCTTTTTCATTTGGACAGCTTTGGATCCCCAAAGCTTTCTTATTGGTCTTGGGATTTTCGTATCCCCGTGTTTGATCGATATTGGGTGAAAGTGTCCACTCGCGAGTTCTCTCTCTCGTGAGTGCGACATTTCGAGCGTGAAACTGTTCACTCGCGGCCTCGCTCTTTCGTGAGTGCAACATTTCGAGCATGAAACTGCTCACTCGCTGATCGAGGCTTGCGTGAGTGCAACATTTCGAGCATGAAACTGCTCACTCGCAAGCTCGCTCTTTCATGAGTGCGACATTTCGAGCATGAAACTGCTCACTCGTGGGCTCGCTCTTTCGTGAGTGCAACATTTCGAGCATGAAACTGTCCACTCACTGATCGAGGCTTGCGTGAGTGCGACATTTTGAGCATGAAACTGCTCACTCGCAAGCTCGCTCTTTCTTGAGTGCAACATTTCGAGCATGAAACTGCTCACTCGTGGGCTCGCTCTTTCGTGAGTGCTACATTTCGAGCGTGAAACTGTCCACTCACTGATCGAGGCTTGCGTGAGTGCGACAATTTGAGCATGAAACTGCTCACTCGCAAGCTCGCTCTTTCATGAGTTCGACATTTCGGTCTAGATAATGCTCACTCAGTCTTTAGACGTTCTGTGAGTAGTCTCTACAGCTGTTCTTTTACTTACGAAAAGAAGCTAGCACGCGGCTAGCTTCTTCTTTAATGCTTTCAACCCTTATCCTTCAATATCAGGATCATCACTCGTTTGCTTGCTGTCGTTTGGCGTAGTGTTGCCAGCCGGTTCTGTGTCTTTGGCTGGTTCTTTAGCGTCTGTTTGCTGACCTGAATCTGAAGCGGGCTTCTTGTTTTCCTCTTTTACCGGTTCGTCTGCCGGTTCATCTTTGACGGGTGTTCCTTCCGTCTGATCTTCATCTGTTGAGTCGGTTTTTGATGGTTCGTCTGTTTCATCTTCTGTTTCTTCCGTCGGCTCTTCTTTTACTGGATCCGTCGTCTTCTCATCCGTCTCATCTTCACCATCAGCGGACTGATTTTCACCTGACTCCTTGTCAGCATCGCTGGCTGAGTCTTCATTAGAAGTATCTGGTTTCACAGACGAATCTTCTGTGGATCCACTGTCTGTTTTGCTTGTTTCCTGCTTGTCAGACGACTGGCTGGCATCATTCTCATTTGACGCATCCGTATTTTGAGAGGCTTGATCCTCTTTTGGTGCCGTCCAGTCCGACTCTGATGACGAGGCTGTTTCGGCCGTCTCTGTCCATTCTGTTTCTTCATTTGCCGACTCTTCTTCAACATCTGAATCGTCAGTCTCTTCATCCAGTTCTGACGTTTCGAGGTCTTCCTCTAAATCCTTGTCTGCCTCTTCTTCATCAGCTTCTTCTTCATTAGCGGTGCTGTCTGCTTTTTCCAGATCATCTGTCCGGTCGTCAGTATTCTCTTCAGTGGCCGTACCTTCTTCAGCCGCATCCACTGCCGAATCCACGGCCTGAAAGTCCTGTCGGTCGATACGGTGCTGGGCACGTCCGATGCCGATCGTCACAATAATAAACAAGATCAGGACCAGTGCCGATATGATGCTGGATGCCGCTTTGTTTTCTTTAATAAACGAACCTAAGGAGTGAAAACTATCAGCGAGTAACTTTTTCATAAGACGTCTCCTTTTCAACCTATTTTTAACCAGTATAACACAGCTGCCGTAAACTGATGAGCGTTTTTCGACAAAAAGCTATATATTATATAAGAATAATCAAAAAACATCCCCTTGACTGCTGCTAAACAGTCAAGGGGATGAGTCATTTTCAGTCTGTTTTAATTATTTGATCAATTCGTAAATGGCTTCTGCATAGATGGCCATAGCGTTCATCAGGTCATCCACGGCCATGAATTCATTGGCCTGGTGCATGGTGTCCACACTGTTCGGGAACATTGCGCCGTACGCGACACCGCGTTCCATCAAGCGGCCGTAGGTTCCTCCGCCAATAACCATTTCATGGGCATCCAAGCCTGTCTGACGGTGATACACATCTAAAAGTGTCGTGACTAAAGGATCTGTTGCCGGTACATAATGCGGCTCTTTCCCTACTGCTTTAGAAAGTGAGACGTCGTAGTCTGACAATTTCGTCTTGAAGGTCTCAAACAGTTCATCTTCCGTCGTGCCTTGAGGGTAACGCATGTTCACAGTTATCTTCCCGCCTTCATTCGCTTTGAATGAGAAGACGCCAGGGTTGGATGTCAGCTCACCCATGGTTTCGTCGGTGATAGCGATCCCCAGTTTTTCACCTTTAGGGTCATCGTGAAGATATAACGTCGTCAGTTCCAGGAAGGCTTTGGCATCTTTGGCAAAGTCGAAATCTGAAAGGTAACGAGCAAGGAAGGTCGCCGCGTTGACTCCGCTGGCTGGCTTACTTCCGTGAGCCGCTTTACCTGTGAATTCTAATGTTACTGTATCGCCATCCACAGCAGCTACGCCTGAGACAGGTAAGCCGTCTAAGAAATCAGCCAGACCGGACTGTAAGGTTTCCGGATTCTTACTTTTAACAACAGCGACTGCGTCTTGTGGGACCATGTTCGGACGCAGACCTGATTCAAACTGAACCAGTTCTTCTGATCCGCCGTCTACCGCCCCTTTGGTTTCGATAAAGACGGTCGCATTCCCTTTTTCACCGTTGATGATCGGGAAAGTCGCATCAGGTGAGAACCCAAAGTCCGGCTCCTGTTCTGTTTCCAGATAATGCTTGATGCCTTTCCATTCACTTTCTTCATCCGTACCGATGATGAAACGGACTTTTTTAGATACGGGCAGATCAAGCTCTTTGATCATTTTCAGTGCGTAGTAAGCTGCCACACCAGGTCCTTTATCGTCACTTGAACCACGGGCATACAGACGACCGTCTTTGATGACCGGTTCAAAGGGATCGGTATCCCAGCCTGTCCCTGTTGGTACAACGTCGACGTGAGCTAAAACGCCCATCAGCTGATCGCCGTCACCGTATTCGATGTGGCCGGCCCAGTTGTCGACGTTCTTGGTTTCAAAACCGTCACGTTCGCCTAATTTAAGAAAAGCTTCCAACGCTTCTTTGGGACCAGGTCCTACTGGGGCATCGTCTGTCGCTTTGTCATCGTCGCGGACAGAATCGATTTTCAGCAAGTCGAATAAATCTTCGAAAAACACATCCTTGCGTTTCGCCGCTTCTGCTTTCCAGTCAATATTTTGTGTCATTTAATCGTCCTCCTTGATTGAGTAGCTAAATTTACTCTCTTTTATCATTTTATCATTAATTTCATGAAACGCCAATCAATGTGTCGAATCTTTGTCGGAAGATTTCCGCCTTGGCTTTCTGCTCCGGTATTTTCCTCTCTCGAACAGTCGCTTTGGCGTGATTCTTTCGGTCAGAAGTACTAAACTAAGGGTAAGAACATTTGTCAATTTCAGGAGGGATATCACATGGAAAAAATCACTAAAGAAAAAGTCAGAGCCTTTATGCCGACCCGTGAACGCGACAGCTACAAAGGGTCATACGGTCGGGTCCTGTTCGTCGGCGGTAACGAGCATATGGGCGGCGCGATCATCCTTGCCGCTTCTGCCGGGGTATACAGCGGTGCAGGCCTGGTCACAGTGGCCACGCATCCGTCCAATAAAGCGGCTCTGCATGCCCGTCTGCCTGAAGCCATGTTTGTGGATATGACCGATTCACGGCAGCTGAAGCATTACGTCGAGTCTATGGATATGATCGTACTTGGGCCAGGCCTCGGACGTGATGAGACATCTCTTGCTGTGCTGCAGACTGTCTACGAGACCGTCAAGTCTTATCAGATCCTTTTGGTGGACGGCGACGGCATCTATCTGCATGTCAATGAGACGGTGCCTGAACCTGATGCCACGCTGATCCTGACGCCTCATCTGGGCGAATGGCGCACACTCACCCATCTGGCGCCCGATGACCAGTATGACGATGTCAATCTGGGCTATGCCAAACAGCTCAATGCCATCGTCGTGCTAAAAAAAGCCCGTACAGAAGTCTATTGTGACGATGAAGTCTGGGAAAACACGACTGGCAATCCGTCCATGGCGACCGGCGGGATGGGCGATACTTTGGCCGGCATGATCGGCGGCTTCGTTCCCCAGTTCGACACGCTCAAAGAAGGGGTCCTGTCAGCCGTGTATCTGCACAGCTATATCGCGGATGATCTGAGTCTGACTCATTATGTGACCCTGCCGACCGCAATCATCGAAGAGATCCCGAAAGTCATGAAGGAATTCTCCACAGACAAACACAGACGCTGGCTCTGATCCAGACAGCTCACAGACTCTTTGTCTTTCGATCACGCATGCGTTCACACTATTTTCCATTGCCAGTCATCATGAGAAACGATACAATTAAACAGTGACCAAGTTTACTGTGAAGGATGAACTCAAATGAAAAAGAAACTGTTGTGGATCAGTGGATGGACCTTTATCCTCGGCTTTATTCTGATGTATCTGAATTTTCAGCTCGTATACTTTCTGGGTATCGCAGCGATTTTCGTGTTTACGCTCTGGCAGATGCCAAAAGCCAGCGGTGAATATTCCGATGAAGAATATGCGTATGAAAAACGCCGGACGATCTGGACGCTCAGCATTGCAGCCGCTTATATTTCAGCCGGCTTTCTCGCACTTATTCTGCAGACGTTCGTTTTGTAAGGCAAGCCGTTCAACAATCAGAAAAAAAGACATGAACCGTTCGGTGCTCCCCTTTTCAAGCTAAAGGCGAGGCTTAGACGGTTCATGTCTTTTTCTTCCTAATTTAACTGTTTCTCAGCATGTCGATTTCTTTATCCGTAAGTGGTCGGTAAGATCCCAGTTCCAGCTGCGGATCCAGTTTCAAATCGCCCATCGACAGGCGCTTCAAGTAGATCACCGTTTTTCCGACAGCCGCCATCATGCGTTTGACTTGATGGAATTTACCTTCCTGGATGATGACTTCCACGCGTGACGTACCGGACGCTTCGTCCGTTTCCAGAATGATCAGTTCAGCCGGCATAGTCAGAAAGGATTCGTGGTCGTCAGTGAGCGTGATGCCTTCTTTGAAGGTCTTTACATCTTCTTCCGTGACCAGTCCTTCGACTTCAGCAAAATACTTCTTGTTCACATGGTGTTTGGGTGAAAGCAGACGATGAGTCAGCTTCCCGTCATTGGTCAGGACCAAAAGGCCTTCTGTATCGATATCCAGACGACCGACCGGATGCGGCTCCTGAAGACTGTCTTGAGGTTCCAGCAGATCCAGGACCGTTTCGTGGACATGGTCTTCCGTCGCGCTGATGACCCCTTGGGGTTTATTCAGCATGAAGTAAACAAATTCCTGATAATCGATAATTTCCCCTCCGACCGTCACGGTATCTGTCTCAGGATCGACATGGATTTTTGGGTCGACGATGATTTCATCATTCACTTCGACGATTTTCTTCTTCAGCAGTTTTTTCACTTCTTTGCGTGTACCTAAGCCGCTGTGGGCCAGTAATTTATCTAAACGCATAAGCTCTCCTTTCGTCTCGCTCTGTAATTTATGGTAAGTCTAGTTCATTCTCAGTTTACGTCTGACGCTGGCAGCTTTCGCTCCGACCAGTCGATCAGCCAGTCGCGTTTTCAGTGCCAGTGATCCGTATATGAGGATACCGACAACGGCAAGTATCGCCAGGGCGAGCAGTGACTGGAACCGGCTGTTGTAGTCGATAACGAAGTTCAGACCGACTTTCGTCAGTCCAGTACCTGCCCCCATCACTAGAGAGATCAGGAAGATCAGCAGTGAACGCCTGAAGAGACGTGTGGCAGAATAATGCGTGTGTTTGTGCATGATTTTCATCATCAGTCCGCAGCTGACCAAAAAGCCTGCGATTGCTGACAAGAGCATGCCATATGGTCCGACCAGCCAGACGAACAGCACTTGACTGGTGATTTTAACAGCCAGTCCCGTAAGCAGGGCTTTGATCGCCGGACGTGTCAGGTTAGAGGCCTGCAGGATATTACCCAGGACGGCATATAAAGCAACAAAAATGCTCATGGCAGCCGATACCTGTGTGATGCTGGTCCCCAGGTCGCTCTGACCGTAGAAAATGGCATACAGCGGCTCGGCAACGATAGCCATACCGATGGCCGCCGGGAACATGGCAAACAGCAGGAGCTGCACAGCTTTTGAAAACTGTCTTCTGACTTCATTCATATTCTTCTTGGCGATCAGGTCACTGATCAGCGGAACAGAAGCGATCGACAGCGCCGTGCCGAACGATGTCAGCACCATGATCAGCTTATGCGCATTCCCCTGCGTGATGCCGTAAGTCTCTTCGATCATGTCAGGACTCATATCAGAAAACGCCCGCATCAGCGGACTGTATGTCAGCTGGTCGACCATCTGGAAAACGATGATCCCTGTAGCAATGATGATAAAGGGGATCGAGGTTTTGATGATATTGACGATCAGCTGATTCGGCGACACCGATACCTTGCCTGCACTCTCTTCCGGTGCATAGTCAAAGGCCGTCTTCATATGCTTGAGGTTATAAGCCAAAAAGCCAAGCGAAAAGATCGCCCCGACAAAAGCCGCAAAGGTAGAAAAGGCCACGGCAGTGACGACTTCTCCCCCCATCACCTGTCTGATCATATAGACGGCACTTAAAAGAAAGATGATCCGGGTCAGCTGTTCCAGGATCTGCGAGATAGCTGAAGGCGCCATATTGTTGTGGCCCTGAATGAAGCCGCGGGTCACACTCTGTGAGGGGATGATAAGTAAGGCCGGCGTCAGTGAACGCATGACCAGGACGGCTTCACTCGTATTCGCCGACGGACTGGACTGAGCGATCAGCGGCGCAATGAAGTACATCACCAGCGCCGACAAGACACCAGTAAAGGCCATGATTTTAAGCCCCTGCTTGTAAATGCCTTTGGACACTTCATACTCGCCCAGGGCATTGTAGTAACTGACCTGCTTTGAGATCGCCGACGGCACGCCCGCTGTGGCCAGCGCAAGGAAAAAGCCATAAGGCGTATACCCCATCTGATACAGCGCCATGGCTGCATTTCCGGGTTCCTGACCGCCCATCCAGGCGAACCAGGGGATGACATACAAGGCTCCCATGATCCTGGACGTCATGCTTCCGGCTGTCATCCATGCAGCGCCGCTGACCATTCTGCTATCGTGAGAATCGTCTGTGTGACCTGCCTGTTTTGTTGTATCGTTAGTCATTGCATTGAAACCTTCTTTCAAAGTATCTTTTTACGTTAAGCTAAAGATCAAGTTTTATACTTTAACATTAAATATAGTGGATCATTTTTTATTCAGAAAAAAAGGAGCACGCGGCTCCTTTTGACCTAACTTCTATTTTACTGTTTTAATGATTAAGGCGCAATCTTTTAGCGTAAAGATTCACGAAACGTACCAGAATTGTCATTCATTCGTTATAATCCCTTTCTTCTGACAACTGCTGACTGGCAAACAGCTGATAGAGAGGGTGGGTTTGCAGCAGTTCGTGATGCTGACCCATGCCAGTCAACCGTCCCTCTTCGATAAATAGGATCTTGTCTGCATCCAATATCGTTGACAGCCGATGGGCAATGACGAAGGTCGTCCGTCCCTCCATCAGTTTGTTCAAGGCCTGTGAGACGATCCTCTCTGACTGACTGTCCAGGCTGGCTGTTGCTTCATCCATCATCAGGATCTTAGGGTCTCTTAAAAAGGCCCGGGCGATATTGATGCGCTGGCGTTGTCCGCCAGACAGCTTGATGCCGCGTTCACCGATCTCTTCATCAAGCTTATCCGGGAACTGCTCGATGAAGGTTTTTGCATAGGCCATTTCAAGTACTTCCCATAACCGGTCCTCTGTCAGGCTTTCCGGTTCCGGCAGGCCGTAACAGAGGTTTTCTCTTATCGTGCCTGACATCATCGCGTTCTCCTGCGACACATAGCCGATCTGACTGCGCCAGGACTGCAGACTGATCTCTTCGATGGGTAAATCCCCCACTCGGATCTCACCGCTGTCCGGCTTATAAAACCGTTCGAGCAGAGCGAAGAGTGTCGATTTCCCGCCCCCGCTCGGTCCGGCAAAGGCGATTTTTTCTCCCGGTCGTGTTTTAAAAGAGACCTGACTAATGACTTCCTTATCTGCTTCATAGGAAAAGCTCACGTTATCAAAGATGATCGGCAGATCGTCGATGGCGACGTCTTTCCCCTGAGACTTCTCTTCTTCTTTTTCTTCAAGAATATGAGCGATACGCTCTGTCGCACCGGCAGCTTTCTGGATCTGCATGAAAAAATTCATGAAGGTCGTGATCGGAAAAATGACCTGGAAGAGATACAGCAGGAAAGCGACCAGCTGTCCGGTCGTCATGTCGCCCCGCGCCACCCTTACCCCGCCATACCCGATGACGAAGACCATAACGCCCATCATCAACGTGTACATCAAAGGACCGATAATGGCGATATACTTGCCTTCTTTCAGACCGATGCGATACAGTTTGCCGATATTCTGCTCGCCTTTGTTTTTTTCGAAAACTTCTGCTGTCGAAGACTTCATCAGTCGGATCTCTGCGATCGTCTGCTGGACTTTTCCGGAAAACTGAGCCGTCTCGTCCTGCATCTCCCGGGAAACTCTGGCGATCCGCTTGCCTAATGGACGCGTCAGTATCAAAGCCAGCGGCACCGCTGTCAGCATGACCAGTGTCATCTGCCAGTCCATGACGATCAGGATGAAGAAAATCCCGACCAGGGTCAGGATCCCGTTGATGAACTGCGGAAAGAAGGATGAGATCAGGTTCTGCACGATGGATGTATCATTCGTCAGCCGGCTGACGATCTCTCCGGATGCATAACGGTCAAAAAATGATACCGGGAGCCTGATGATCTTGTTCCAGAGAAACTCTCTCAAACCCGCCACCACATGCTGCCCGATTTTATGCAAGACATAATTTGAAAAACCGTTGAATAAAACCTGTACGATGAAGATGCCGATGACGGCGGCGATCATCCACGGCGTAAAGAAATCGAAGGCGATGCCGTCGATAAACTGCTGGGTGGCCAGCGGGATCATCAGCTGGGTCAGTGTGGAGATGATGCTCCCAGCCAGACCGATGGCGATCAGCCCTTTGGATATATTAGTCGACCACAAAAGGCGGCTGAATTTTTTCAAATCCTGCTTGGTCGGTGTTTTGCCTTCTCTTTTTCTGTCCATTCATTCTCTCCTCAATCCCTGTCTCACTATATGTTATAACTCTTTCCTTTATTTTAACGTATCCAACTGAAGTAAGCCATTGAAAATGAAGAGGATGAGCCGCCCGGCTCATCCTCTATCCTCCTTTGTTCTTCATTCTCCAGTTTTCCTGATTATCATCCCCGACTTTTTCTGAAAAAGACAATTTTGTCGGTTGCTGTGCTGTTTTGCTGCGTATTACCGGAACTCGAAAGCCGGTGTCAGTTTCAGTTTTGAAATTGCATGCTTATTTCGGGAATTCAAGACCGAAAGTCACTTCCCCTTCCGAGAATATAGCGCTATTCCCGAAACTCACTGTTAAAAAGCGCGTGAGTTCCGCTTATGGAGTTCTATAGCACTATGTCAAAAATCAAATCGTCTGCGAGTACCGGTTATCAGCCGGTACAATAGGAACTCGCTCACTTTGGCTAATCCGGGTTACGGTTATCGGCTCTTATAATAGGAACCCATGCCCTTTACAACTACCCAGCTGGGGTTATGGCGCTTCATAACAGGAACCCGTTGACCAGCGATCGATCGAGTTATAGTTATCAGTCTCGGTAACAGGAACTCGCACACCTGCATCGCTTGAGCTACGGTTTAAGACGCTTTCCGACAGAAACTATTTGTTCTTTCCATCTAAATCAGTCAACCCCAGTGATGTTTTTCATTTAAATAGGAAAAGGAATCAGCCTGAGCTGATCCCCTCTCCATTGAATCCTTTTAAAAAATCAATTCGCTACAATATTGACCAGTTTACCAGGAACAACGATCACTTTGCGGACCGTTTTCCCTTCGATAAATTCCTGGATACGTTCATTTTCCATAGCCATCGCTTCCAGCTCATCCTTGGAGATGGAACTTGAGACCTGTGCCTTCGAACGGACTTTACCGTTCACCTGGAAGACCACGGTGACTTCGTCTTTGACCAGTTTCGTCTCGTCAAACGCAGGCCAAGGTTCGTAAGAAATGCTTTCTTCAGATCCGGTCACTTTTGCCCAAAGTTCTTCGCCCAAGTGCGGTGCTACAGGAGCCAGCATCTGAATGAACCCTTTAACGTACTCTAAAGGCAGACCTTCTGTCTTATAAGCCGCATTCGTGAAGACCATCAGCTGAGAAATAGCGGTATTGAACTGAAGAGCTTCAAAGTCTTCGGTCACTTTTTTCACCGTCTGGTGGTAGACCACTTCAAGCGACTTGTCGTTATAGGTCGTGATGCGGTCGCGAAGTTTGCCATCTTCGTCAACGAACAGACGCCAGACACGGTCAAGGAAGCGGCGTGAGCCTTCCAGTCCTTCTTCGCTCCAGGCGATCGCTGCGTCCAGTGGTCCCATGAACATCTCATAGACTCTCAGCGTGTCTGCTCCATACTGGTCGACCACATCGTCCGGATTGACGACATTGCCTTTTGATTTCGACATCTTCTCGTTGTTCTCGCCCAGGATCATCCCCTGGTTGTACAGTTTCTGGAATGGTTCTTTGGTTGGGACCAGGTCCAGATCGTACAGGAATTTGTGCCAGAAGCGCGCATACAACAAGTGCAGCACGGCATGCTCTGCCCCGCCGATGTACAAATCGACCGGCAGCCATTTTTTCAGTTTTTCAGGATCTGCCAGCATCTCTTGGTTGTCGGGATCGATGAAGCGCAGGAAGTACCAGGAGCTGCCTGCCCACTGCGGCATGGTATTGGTGTCGCGTTTGCCTTTCATGCCTGTTTCTTCATCTTCGACATTGACCCAGTCGGTGATGTTCGCAAGCGGTGATTCGCCCGTTCCTGACGGTTTGATTTCCGTCGTTTTCGGCAAGATCACAGGCAGTTCTTCTTCAGGGACTGCCTTTGTCGTACCGTCTTCCCAGTGGATCACAGGGATCGGTTCGCCCCAGTAACGCTGGCGGGCAAAGAGCCAGTCTCTCAGACGATAGGTCGTTTTTCGTTCACCGATGTTTTTCTCTTCAAGGAAGGCAATCATCGTGTCAGTGGCTTCTTCAAGTCCCATACCATTGATAAAATCGGAATTGATGTGCTTGCCGTCGCCGACAAAGGCTTCTTTCGTGGTATCGCCGCCTTCAAGGACAGGACGGACTTCCAAGTCGTACTTCTGTGCAAACTCATAGTCGCGTTCATCATGTGCCGGTACCGCCATGATCGCGCCCGTTCCATAAGAAGCCAGAACATAGTCGGCGATCCAGATCGGCATCTCTTCTTCAGTGACCGGGTTGATGGCGTAGGCTCCTGTGAAGACGCCCGTTTTGTTTTTATTCAAGTCTGTTCGTTCCAGATCGGATTTTTTATCCGCTTCTTTACGGTAGGCCTCGACCGCTTCTTTCTGTTCGGCTGACGTGATCTTGTCGACCAGATCAGATTCCGGTGCCAGTACTGCATACGTTGCCCCGAACAGGGTATCCGGACGTGTCGTGAAGACGGAGAAGGATGCTGATGAATCTTTGACGTCAAAGGTCACTTCGGCCCCTTCGGACTTCCCGATCCAGTTGCGCTGCATGTCTTTGATGTGTTCAGGCCAGTCCACGTCTTCCAAGTCTTCAAGCAGACGGTCGGCATAGGCCGTGATCTTGAGCATCCACTGTTTCATCGGCTTGCGGTAGACCGGATGTCCGCCGCGCTCTGATTTTCCGTCGATGACTTCTTCATTGGCCAGAACCGTGCCTAAAGCCGGACACCAGTTGACAGGGACTTCTGCCTGATAAGCCAGGTCATGTTCCATCAGCTTCGTAAAGATCCACTGCGTCCATTTATAGTACTTTGGATCTGTGGTGTTGATCTCTCTGTCCCAATCATAACTGAACCCAAGCGAATTGATCTGACGCTTGAAGGTCTGGATATTTTTTTCCGTGAATTCAGCCGGGTCGTTACCTGTGTCCAGGGCATACTGTTCAGCCGGCAGTCCAAAGGCATCCCAGCCCATCGGATGCAGCACATTATAGCCCTGACTGCGTTTCATCCGTGAGATGATATCCGTCGCAGTATAGCCTTCCGGATGACCGACGTGCAGGCCTTGTCCGGACGGATACGGGAACATATCAAGGGCATAAAAGAATTCCTTGTTGTCGTCTTCTGTAGCCTTGAAGGTATGATTTTCTTCCCAGAAATCCTGCCATTTCTTTTCGATATCGTGATGATTAAAAGACATGTTGTTTCTCTCCTTTTTTGATTAGCTTTTCTTAATCGTTGTTCGATGATTACAGCGACAAATAAAAAAGCCCATGGTCAGCATAATTTCACTGATCATAGGGCGTTAAATTCGCGGTACCACCTATATTTGCCGTCCGATACTCAAAGAATACCGGGCAGCCTCTTTCCTTAACGCGGAGAACGTCCTTAAGGCTCTGACACCTTAAAGCTGCATCGACTGCCGGCGAGTTCAGTTATCGTCTCGTGTATTTTCACCACCCATACACTCTCTAAGTCAGACAAATCACTTACTACTCCTGCAAAGCATTTAAATCTTGGTCTTATCATACCAAAGCTTTAAGACCGTCGCAACACTTATTTGACGCTGAATGCGTACTCGGACCGAAACCGGCTTTGATTTAAAAAAATCGTATGCGGGGGAATGTCTTTTTGGGCGTTGAGCATCTTCACAAGTGAACAGAAAAAGTGTCGTCACTTGTGAAGATGATCGTCAAACGTGAGCAGTGAGTCCTAAAATCTCCTCCACTTGTCCCGCAAACAGCTTATCGGAACAAGTGAAGCTAAAGTAACCGGTCACTTGTTCTAAATACCCTGCAACAAATCTGAACATAATTAAAAACCAGCCACGCGATACGCAGCTGGTTTTCTCATTATATCAGACCGTCAAACGCTGATTCACAAAAATCAGATCGCTTTTCAGGCCGTTCATTTCTTTCAGTTCGCTGACTGACAGGTTCAAACCTTTAGCTATGTGTGATAATGTATCGCCCGCTTTCACAGTATAGGCCTTGACTTCTGACTCTGATTTTACTAAGCCAGTCCTTTCAGGTTCAACCGCCGGGACGTTCACAGTCAGATTCTGACCGACAAAGATGATGTCACTGGTCAATGCGTTCCACTTTTTCAGCTGACTGACACTTACCTTGTATACTTTCGCAATGCGGGAAAGCGTGTCACCTGCTTTGACCTGATACGTCAAACGTGTATTTTTTTCAGGCGCGGATGATTCAGCGGGTTTTTCTGCCGCGTGTTCCTCTTCTTTTTCCTGTACTGACTCCCTGACAGTCAATTTCTGACCGACGAAAATGATGTCGGTGGTCAGTTTGTTTACTGATTTGAGATATGAAACAGTCGACTCAAAATGTCTGGCGATTCGACTTAAGGTATCCCCCGATTTTACTGTATAGGTTGCAGAGGACGTTGTTTGTTCTTTTTCAGTTTTTCCGCTGTTTTCCTTCACCGGTTTTTCAGCCGGCTTAGACGGTTCAGGCTGGGCTGTTTCTGCCTTGTCAACAGGAACGCTCAATCTCTGCCTGACGCGGATCAGGTCAGAAGAAAGGCCATTCCGTTCTTTCAGCCGAGCGACCGTCGTCTCAAAACGCCTGGCAATGTATCCCAACGTATCACCTGACTTGACGACATAGCTCGTCTCCTCTCTGTCGCTAGAGGGAGGGACCACTTCCGGCGTTTCCGGTTTTCCTTCTTTTTCAGTCACCGGCCGCTCTGATTCTGGTTTTGTATCAGGAACAGCTGAGTCTGGAAGGGTCAAACGCTGTCCGACATAGATCCGATCGGACAACAGCTTGTTGGCTTTCTGAATAGCGGCGACCGTCGTACCATAGCGTTTGGCTATCTGGGATAAGGTGTCGCCACGGACCACTCGTACGAAGGAGGCGGTTTGCTCCTCCTGGTCTTTTTCAGCGCTTTGTTCCTGGTCCGCCATAGGCTTTTTACTTTCTTCCGGTGTATTATCTGCTGCTGAGACGGTCAGCTTCTGTCCCACATAAATGACGTCTCCGGTCAGCCTATTCCATTGTTTCAGCTGAGAAACAGTGGTGCTGAAACGCTTGGCGATTTTTGAGAGCGTGTCCCCGCTGACCACCTTGTAACGGTCTGCGGTGCTTGCCGTTTCGGCCCCCTCTTTTTCCTCTTCGACTGGGACATCAGTCGGGCCATCTTCACCTTGATCCGGCTGCTCTGTGACATCTTCATCTTTGTCCCGGTGATCAGCCGGATGCTCTGGTTTTTCCAGGCCAACTTCAGACTGTTCACCGGTCGGTCCTGCTGGCACGACGAGTTCCTGTCCGACGAATATCAGATCACCGGTCAGTTTGTTGGCTGTTTTCAGCTCCCGCAGCGTCGTATTGAGCTTCTGAGCGATCCTGCTCAACGTATCACCGCTGACGACTTGATATGTCGTTGCATCTTCAAATGGATTTTCCGGTGTATCCGGCAGGTTATTTTCTGAACTGTCTTTATTCAGCTCGACGATATCAAAACGGGTCAGGTCGAACTGTTCAATGATCCTGTTCAGTTTGGATGCATAGGTCGGATCCGTTGCGTATCTTCCCTGCAGCCAAAGGGTTGCATCCCGGTAACTCGTTGTGTTCTCGGCCCAGGTCCCTGAGTAGAATGCTCCGTTGCTTCTCAAGCCTCTGCGCAGCAAGTCGGCATTATCCTGAAGGGATTCCTCGTAGGACGGGTATTTCTTGAAATCATCAATGATCGTGATCCAACCTGTACTTTTATAATATTCCTGCGTACGCTTGGCGACCGACTGTCCATTATAAGTTCCTTTTATGCCGAACAGATTATGGTTCGGTGGAGCGGATAAACTGCTCTTACCATAACCCGATTCAAGGCTCGCCTGAGCGATCATCACGGAGGCGTACAAATTCTGTTCACTGGCCACACGCTGAGCATAACCGGAAATGTTCTCCACAAACTCGGCAGGGGTGGCTAGATTGTTCAGGTCACTCGGTTTCGTCGGCTGCGGTTTCCGAGCTTCTTCTTTTCCAGCTTCGTTGACAGCCAGGACATGCCCGACAGATAACCGATTCACATCAGAGATTTTATTCAGTGCGGCGAGCGTGTTGACCGTTGTTCCGTAGGTCTGGGCGATTTTTCCTAAAGTATCACCTGACTTGACGACATAAACCAATGGTTCCTCTAAATCATCAGTTGTAGTCACCCGGCTTGTTTCAGTCTCCTGGACTTCGTCGCCCTTTTCTTGAGTCTTGCTATTTCTACCATCGACTGTGGATATACCATCCTCTGGCTTTGTGGGTTTTTCATTTTCTTCTTTCAGGTCACCGGTCAGTTTTTCATCATCAGACAAGTCGGTCTCAGTCGTTATAGACAAAGGAGTTCTTTTCTCACTGTCTGTTTTATTCTGTTTTTTGAAAACAGCATCATTAATATTTTTTTCAATTTCAACCGGTTTTTCTGACTTGGTATTCAGCTGCTGATTTAGTAAAATAGTAAATATAGTATCCAGCTGGTCGTAAGATAATGAATGATTATGTAATTGCTCCAGGATCTCGTGTCCCCCGGCCAGTTCGATCATTTTTATCAGCTGTTTTTTTATGAACTTTAATTCTTCTTCATCTTCCTGAGTCCGTCCACTGTCACTTTGAAGTGAACCTTCGGCTTCGCTATCAAGCGTGTCATTTGTATCGATCTGGTGATACTGCTCATACAGTTCCTGCAGTTTTTCTTGGTCTACATCTAATCCTTCAGCGTCTACCGCTTGAGGTGTTCCGCTCATAGTGATCAGTCCTGCGAGTATCCCGGTAGATACAAAGAGGAACCTGGTCCTGATTTTCAGCTTAGCTTTTGGTTCCAGGGGCATGTATTGTCTTTTAGTCATCAAAGTGATTGCTCCTTCCCGATATGAAACCGCTTATATTTATACATTATATCGCTCTTTTATGAAAGTTGAAATACGTAAAAAGTTCTAATTTATCTTTGTAACCTAATTGTAATATTATTCACGCTGTACTTTTATGCCCCACTTTTTCTGTAAATAACCTGCAGGGGGCAGACATTCACCGAACGACCGGCAAATCATCCCGGATCACATTTTAAAAGGAGGACACGGATATGCTGCATTCAGCACTTTCATATACACAAAATTTAATGAGGCAGGCTGTACGGATAGGCGATACCGTGATTGACGCGACTGTCGGCAACGGTCATGACACGTTGACGCTTGCCCACTGTGTCGGAGACAACGGACAGGTCATAGGTTTCGACATTCAAAAATCCGCCCTCGACACGACCCAAAAGAAACTGATCGAAGCCAAACTTGATCATCGCGTCACTCTTTACCATAAGGGACACGAAGAACTTAACGATGTCCTGTCTCCTTCTCAGGAAGTCTCCTTAGTCGTCTATAACTTAGGCTATTTACCTCATGGGGACAAATCGATCGTGACGCTTCCCGAAACGACTATAAAAAGTATCGAACAGGCATTAGACCATTTAAAACATTGTGGTCTGCTCCTGCTTATGATCTATTACGGCCATGAAGGCGGCCGGGAAGAAATGGAAGCCGTGACAGATTATGTAAAACAGCTGCCGCAGAATAAATATTCTGTTTTGAACTATCAGTTCATCAATCAGAAACACTCACCACCTTTTATGATCGCCATCGAGAAAAGGTAGGTTAGAAAAGCCTTCCTGCAAAGACTGATGGATGAAACCACAAAAAAACCATTCGATGAAAATCATCGAATGGTTTTTTCTTCTATCAGATTATTTAGATTTGATAAATGTCTTACCGATCGCTTTAGGTGCGACAGCTTTCCCGACGACACCGACCAATACGATAATAGTCAAGAGATATGGCATGATTTGCAGCCAGATCCCTGGTATGTCCTGAATAATTGGGATATAGTTCCCGATACGTGCCAGACTCTGAGCAAACCCAAAGAAGATAGCTGCTCCCATGGCGCCCAGCGGGTTCCATTTACCGAAGATCATTGCAGCCAATGAGATAAATCCTTGACCAGCAATGGTCAGGACACCAAATTCATTACTGATGGCCTGAGCCTGAATCGCACCACCGATCCCGCCTAATAATCCGGAAATCAGTACACCGGCATATTTCATGAAATAAACATTGATCCCTAACGTTTCTGCGGCATGCGGGTGTTCACCTACTGAACGAAGGCGCAGGCCAAAACGTGTTTTGAACATGACCACCCAAGAAATGACAGCTACCAGAATACCCAGATATGCTGGACCGGAAGTATTCTCGAAAAAGATCGGTCCGATCACTGGAATTCTATGCAGCAGGAATATATTAGCCCGACCGAAAGGTTCTGCCAATGGCCCTGTTTGAGCAGCACCATAAATAGCACGTGTCAGAAACACTGCCAGAGCAGGGGCAGCCAGGTTGATAACAGTACCTGAAATGATATGATCGGCACGGAGATGTACTGTCGCCACAGCGTGAATAAGCGAAAACAGGATTCCGATCAGAGCACCTGCAAGCAGTCCAAGCCATGGAGTCATGTCACCAAATGTACTTGTAAACGTCAGATTGAAGATAGCTGATGCGAAGGCTCCCATGACCATGATGCCTTCCAGCCCGATATTAACGATCCCGCCACGCTCAGAGAATGCCCCGCCTATGGCAGTAAAAATCAGTGGAGCGGCATAGATCAGAGAACTTGAAACGATCAACTGTAACAATGAAACAATATTCATGCCTATTCTCCTCCTTTTTCTGCAGTTTTACTGCTGCGCATTTTATCCAGTGCCACACGAATGATATAGTTCGCGCCGACAAAGAAGATGATTGCAGCAATAACGATATCGGCCATTTCATCTGGTACACCCGCGCGGTTAGGCATAAAGCCGGCTCCGACATCAAGGACACCGAATAAAATAGAAGAGAAGAATATTCCGATCGGATTACCTAAACCAAGCAAGGCTACGGCGATTCCGTTGAATCCTAAGCTTGGCAGTCCACTCTGAGTAAAAATGTTACCAAATGTACCCAAGCCATGAATGGCCCCACCTAATCCTGCTAAACCACCACTGATCAGCATGGATAAAATGATATTCCTCTCAGCACTCATACCAGCATAAGTTGAAGCATCCGGGTTCAATCCTACTGCTCTGACTTCAAAACCGGCTGTCATCTGAGTCATGAATACCCAATATAAAATAACTACAGCAATAGCAATGAATAACCCCATATTGATTCGTGATCCCTGTGTCAGGGTCGTTAACCAGCCGACTCTCAGGCTCGCATTCTCACTGACTCGTTCTGTTGTGTTCCCGGTAGTCAGGACACTTCTTATGATGTAGTTAGTTAAATGCAGCGCTGTATAGTTCAACATGATCGTAACGATAACTTCACTTGTGCCAAAATAAGCGCGCAAGGCCCCGGCAATACCAGCCCATACAGCACCGGCAATGATCGCAGCACCAATACTCAGCGTAAGCAGGATGATTCTTGGCAGATCAGGGAAACTTAGAGCTACCCATATGGCAGCAACCCATCCAGCCAGCAGTTGACCAGCGACACCAATATTGAAGAATCCCGCTTTAAATGCAATAGCAAACCCCAAACCAGTAAATGTCAGGACTGTAGCTTGTCTCATCGCTTCACCCATGAAGTAGGGGCTGTTGAATACACCCGCTAACATTGCCTGATACGCCTCGATCGGATTATAGCCGAAAAACAGCATTAGAAGAGCTCCAAAAATGAATCCTAAAAGAATGGATAAAGTAGGGATGAGCAAGGCATTTAATCTATTTTGATTCGTCGTTAGCAACAGTCTCACGCTCCTTTCCATCTTCTTCAGCAGTTCCGGCTGCTCCAGCCGTTCCCGCTTTAATATCTTTATTGGCTAATTCCTGTTTCGCTTTTTCAAGCGGCACACCAGCCATCAAGAGACCCAATTCATTTTCTGACGTTTCGTCTGCATTGACAACAGCAATGATTTTTCCATCGTACATAACAGCAATTCGGTCAGATACATTCATAACTTCATCTAATTCATAGCTCATAAGCAATACGCCTTTTCCATTATCCCGCTGTTCTATCAGACGCTTATGAATATATTCGATCGCACCGACATCCAGCCCACGTGTTGGCTGTGCTGCAATCAGTAAAGCAGGATTTCTGCTGATTTCACGCGCAATGATCGCTTTCTGCTGATTACCGCCAGACAGTGAAGCCGCTGTAGATTCTTCGCTTTGTGTACGGACATCGAACTCTTTGATCAGTTTCTTAGCGTATTCTTTGATTTTGTCATGTTTCAAGAATCCATTTTTGCTGAACGGTTCCTGATAATACTGTTGAAGACTCATGTTTTCTTCCAGCTTCATAGGCAAGACCAGACCGTGACGATGTCTGTCTTCAGGAATGTGTCCTAACCCGGTCTCAGTGATTTCACGGGGTTTTTTACCTGTGATATCCTGACCGTCAAGTTTGATCGTCCCCGATTCTACTTTGGTCAGACCTGTAATGGCCTGAATGAGTTCTGACTGGCCGTTGCCGTCAACACCGGCTATACCTAAAACTTCACCTGCTTTGACTTCAAGATCGATACCTTTTACTGCATCTAATCCACGAGATTCTTTTACAGTCAGGTTTTTGATTTCAAGAACAGGGCCTTTGGGCTTGCTGGCTACTTTATCGACTTTAAATGAAACAGAACGTCCGACCATCATGTCAGCCAGTTCCTGCTGAGACGTTGTTTTTACGTCGACCGTGTCGATACTCTTACCACGACGAATTACTGTACAGCGGTCAGCAACTTTTTTGATCTCATCCAGTTTATGCGTGATCAGGATGATCGATTTGCCTTCATCTGTCAGTTTTTTCATGATATCCATCAGTTCATCGATTTCCTGTGGCGTCAGCACCCCTGTCGGTTCATCGAAAATCAGAATGTCCGCTCCTCGGAAAAGTGTTTTGAGGATTTCAGCACGCTGCTGCATTCCGACCGTGATATCTTCGATACGGGCAGATGGATCGACCGTCAGTCCATAGCGGTCCGATAATTTTTTTACATCTTTTTCAGCGCCTTCTTCGTCCATCAGTCCGTAATGATGCTTCTCTTTACCTAACATAATGTTCTCAGCTACTGTAAATTTATCTACGAGCATGAAATGCTGATGCACCATACCAATACCTAACTGATTCGCTTTTTCTGGGGAATCAATTATTTCTTTCTTACCGTTTACGTATATTTCTCCTGAAGTCGGTTCTAACAATCCAGACAATATGTTCATCAACGTGGATTTCCCCGCACCATTTTCTCCTAAAAGGGCGTGAATCTCACCTTTTTCGACATTTAAATGAATATTATCATTCGCTTTGAATTCGCCGAATTTTTTTGTAATGCCTTTCATTTCTATGACTTTTTCTGTCTGTGCCACTACCGATCCCTCCCTATCTTCGTTATATTTTATAACATTACACATTATTACTTATTCAAAGTATTTGTGCAAGTGATTTAATTGAATTATTAGAAAAAGCGCCAGCCGATAGACCAGCGCTTAACTATTAACTTCTAGAACTCTGAACTTTAAAGTATTTAATTATTCTTGACTGTATGAAAATTCTGGTACTTCGATTTCTCCGTCAATGACGCCTTGACGAACTTCTTGTACGGTTGACCAAGCATCTTCAGACAGGTTACCTTCTACCAAGTCAACACCGCCTTCTTCTAAACCATAAGCAATCGTTTCACCACCAGGGAATTCACTCTCCATAGCTGTGTTAGCAGATTCCTGGATAGCTGTTCCTACTTTTTTGATTGTTGAAGTCAACGTCAGGTTTCCGCCGTCGTATTCGCCTTCTTCTTCCTGGTCACGGTCAACACCGATCACCCATAATTGAGTGTCTGGATCTGATTCCATACGGTTACGGGCTTCAGTAAATACACCGTTACCTACCGCACCAGCTGCGTGATAAATGACGTCTGCTCCGTTTGAGAACATACCCGCTGCGATCTGCTGACCAATACCTGCGTCACCAAATGATTCTGCGTACTGTACGTCTACTTCGATGCTGTCATCAACGTGAGCAACACCTGCTGTGAATCCTGTTTCGAAACGGTCGATGATCGGTCCGGCGATCCCACCGATAAATCCGACTTGGCCTGTTTCAGTTGTTTCTGCTGCTGCAACACCTGCTAAGAATGCTGCTTCATGGTCTGCAAAAGTAAGAGATACAACATTGTCGCGGTCAGAAACATCATCGACGATACCGAAGTGCTGATCCGGGTTCTGATCTGCTACCTGGTTGACTGAGTCTAGCAGCAAGTAACCAATACCATAAATAATGTCATAGCCGTCTGCTAAAGCCTGATTCAAGTTAGGCACGAAGTCTGCTGAGTCATCTGACTGGTAGTAAGCATACCCTTCGCCTTCTTCTAGTCCGTGTTCTTCGCCCCATTCCTGCATACCTTCCCAGGCTGACTGGTTGAATGAACGGTCGTCTACGCCACCTTCATCGGTGATCATTGCGATTGAAAAATCAACAGCTTCTGTATCTTCAGCTGTGTCTTCACCGGCATCTGATCCTGTATCTTCTTCTTCAGTTGCTGGCTCGTCAGATGCTCCATTTGATGCATCTTCACCTTGACAAGCTGCTAAAAGAAATGCTGATGAACCAATTGCGAGTAAACTTCTTAACTTCATTTTTGACACGATAATTCCCCCTACTGTTTTTTAGTTGCTTTAAGGGACAAAGAAGTTCTATTACAGAAAACCACTTGAGAATACTGTAATAGTTCAACTGTTAACCCTTTCATGGATATATAGTAACACTCCTGTAATAAAAAGGAAAGTTAAAATTTTTTAATCTTACTTTAAATCCCCCTCATTATTTACACATACTTACTGTTCTTCTGATTGAGCCCCAGTCTGATGCATCTCTTCCTCCGTGACAAGGACTTCTCTCGGTTTGGATCCTTCATGCGGGCCGACGATCCCCCTCACTTCCATTTCATCAACGATCCGCGCTGCCCGGTTGTATCCGATCCTGAAACGTCTCTGTAACAATGAAATGCTGGCCGTCTGCATATCGACGACGAGATCGACCGCATCGCTGTACAAGTCATCTTCTGATTCGCCTGCCTCAGTTTTCGGTTCATCTTTAGGGATCATTTCTTCTACATAATTAGCTTCCTGCTGATCTTTTACAAAGTGTACAATGGCTTCCACTTCATCATCTGAAATAAACGCCCCCTGCACACGGGTCGCTTTATTGGCGCCCATAGGCTGAAAGAGCATGTCTCCCCGGCCTAAAAGTTTCTCCGCTCCATTACTGTCTAAAATGGTACGCGAGTCGGTCCCGCTGGATACGGCAAACGCAATACGTGACGGAACATTCGCTTTAATGATCCCCGTGATGACGTCCACACTGGGGCGCTGCGTAGCCAGGATCATATGGATCCCTGCAGCCCGGGCCATTTGAGCAAGCCTGATGATCGCATCTTCGACTTCATTGGAAGCCACCATCATAAGATCCGCCAGCTCATCAACAATGACGACGATGAACGGCAGGGGCAATAAGCCTTCGTCATCTTCAGCGTTCTTCTTCTTGACGTACTGATTGTAGCCCTCCATATTTCGGGTACCGCTGGCCGCAAACAGTTCATAGCGCCGTTCCATTTCCTGAACCACTTTTTGCAGAGCCTGAGCGGCTTTCTTCGGGTTGGTGACTACAGGTGTCAATAGATGTGGAATACCGTTATAAACGTTCAATTCGACCATTTTCGGGTCGATCATCATCAGCTTGACTTCATTTGGTTTCGCTTTAAGCAAGAGACTGGTGATCATGCCGTTGATCGAGACGGATTTCCCTGAACCGGTCGCACCCGCGACAAGCAAATGGGGCATTTTAGCCAGATCTGCCATGGCCACATTGCCGGCGATGTCTCGTCCTAAAGGTACTTCTAAAAGTTTGTCTTTATTATTCGCTTGTCCTTCGATCGTATCTCTAAAGGATACGGTCGAAACTTCCGAGTTCGGCACTTCGATCCCGATGACCGCTTTACCAGGGATCGGGGCTTCCATACGAATGTCTTTGGCAGCTAGCGCCAAGGCCAGATCGTCAGCTAAGTTGACGATCTTGCTGACTTTCACACCGGTGGCGGGCTGGATCTCATATTTCGTTACCGCCGGCCCGAGATTGGCTTTGGTCACTTTGGCTTTGACACCAAAACTTTCAAAGGTTTCTTCCAGTTTTTTAACGTTTTTCTGGATGATCGAATATTCATCCGACTGATCAACGGCTTCGTGTTCAGCTAGAAGGGTAACAGGCGGAAGTTTATACGACTGGTTTTCTTCCTCGCCGATCTCAAACTCCACTGGGCCATCTTCGTTGCCTTCATCTGACTGACTGGCCTCTTTGGCCTTCTTCGCAGACTCTTGATTTTCCGTCTGCTGCTTGTATTTGGCCTGCAGCTCCTGATAGCCTTCGATTTCCAGTGCAGTCTGCTCAGATTCCTGCTCCTGAAGCGGTGCGATGGTGTCTTCGGAGGGATCCGCAGGCTGAGTGGCCATTGCTTTGTCTGCTTTCTTTTTCGCCTTTTTAGACTTAGCTTTGCTTCTATTTCTGGTTTTTGCTTTTTCAGAACGCTTGGCTCTTAATGCCTTGAAGCCATTACCTATCCACATAAGGACAGCTTTGAGCGCATGTCTTATGCGGTCAAACAGTTGACGGTAGGAAAACTGGAAAAAAGTCATGATCCCGAAAAAGACGAGCGCAATGATCATCAGATATGTCCCCACTACACTGAACAGGAAGTAGCTGATACTGAAGAACAGCGCACCGATCATGCCACCACCTATATCGGTCCCGACACTGTTAGACATGAACTGCGGCCAGAAAAAACGCCAAGTGGCCTCGATACTGTTTATGGAATCAGTTATGATCGGCGCGAACCATCTTGAGTGCAGGTAAACGAGCCAGGCTGTATATAAAAGCGCCCCGCCTCTCGTTCGATGCCCTTTCAAACTTGGCCAGTCCCCTTTGAGGATGAGATATATGCCTAATCCTAATAAAATAATTGCTGAAAACGTGTAGGTTTCGCCGACGAACAGACGCAGGACATTGGTAAAAAAGCGCCCAACGAATCCGAACGATCCTAATGTCAGGATACTCACGAACGACAGGATGAATCCGATCCATTCCGGAGCTACAACGTGCTGTTTTTTCTTTGGCCTTCCTCGTTTCTTTGTGCGTGCCATTTCTGCACTCCTTCCTTTATATTCTGATTAATTATAGCATGAAATGTCCTTTCAAGGTAGGTCGGCCCAAAATCTGAGTGTCCAGCGATCCTTATTCTTTGACCTTTACCGCTACAGACAAGTAAACTGTTACTATAAGAATGTATCTACAGCACTATCAAAGAGGAGGATCTAGGATGGGCTCTATTTTTAAAGATTTTTTTGATCAGGGAAAAGACAGGGAATCCAGTGGGGAAGTCATTTATGCGAATGACCCATCGGAAAATATCAGCGAACAGAAAATCAGGGCCGATATTTCTGGACGCGTGCAGGGAGTGGGGTTCCGCTTTTCTACCAAACAGACCGCGGATGAGTTAGGGATCAAAGGCATTGTGCGTAATGAACCTGATGGAACGGTTCATGTTGAAGCCATGGGTGACCGGGAACAATTGAGCCGCTTTATCGAAGCCCTGCGCAAAGGCCCTTCACCAGCGGCGCAAGTGGAAAAAGTTGTCGTGACCTATGACGAAAACATTGAAGAAAAATCAAACTTTTCCCAGGCTAATTGAATTCTTTCTTCCATTAAGGTATAGTGGTCAATAGCATGTTAGAAACCACACCACTACTTTAACTTAAAGGATTGAATAGAATTGAAAAACCGTACTAAAAGATGGCTATTATCAGGTGGAATGCTTTCCATCGTTTTATTTTTATCAGGATGTATGCGAGTCGATGAGGCCGGCGATCCTACCGGAGGGTTTTCCCAGTTCCTCTTTGACTACCTGGTTCTGCCGACGCAGCAGTTTATAGAAATTCTGGCGGATTTTACAGGCAGTTACGGATTGGCGATCATCGCCATCACTTTTATCGTTCGTATTTTGATCTTACCTTTATCGATCAAACAACAGCGTACGACTATGGAACAGCAGGCTAAAATGTCGACGGTCAAACCCGTTACCGATGAGATACAGGCCGAAATGAAAGAAACCGACGATCCAAAAGTAAAACAGGAACTGCAGGCGGAAATGATGGAGATTTACCGCGAGAACAACGTCAATATGCTTGGCGGTTTGTCCGGCTGTCTGCCTTTGCTGATCCAATTGCCGGTTTTCACCGCAATGTTCCAGGCGATCCGCATGTCCGAATCCATTCAAAGCGCCACATGGTTAGGCATCAATTTGGGTGATCCAAGTATCTTGCTTGCCGTATTTACCGGTATCCTGTATTTCGTCCAGACAAAAGTCATGCAGGCCGGCATGCCTGAAGAAACGCGCAAGCAGTCAGGTGCCATGATGTACATGAGTCCTGTGATGATCCTGATGTTCTCGATCACTGGTCCGGCTGGTTTGACCTTGTACTGGTTCGCCGGCGGATTTGTCGCGATCGGTCAATCACTGATCACGAACCTCTACTACAAGCCTAAACTGGAAAAAGAGATGGAGAAAAAGCACGGGGGCAAACCTGTCATCAAACGTAAGAAACGCAAGCGTAAAACAGTTCAAGCCACAGAAACTGAGACAGAAGCAAACCAGCTGAATCCTGCGCCTTCCGCTAAAGACAGACGACGCAACCGTAGTCCGTTTGAACAGAAAGAACGCAGAAATTCCGGTAAACAACAGCGCAATAAATAACAGGATGATAAAAGGAGACGCCGCGGCGTCTCCTTTTTCTTTTTGCCTTTTAAATGGGGGCGACGAGGTGTCCCGTGACACCTCGTTTCATTTTATCTTTTAAGGTCTTTAGAGTGGTAAGCAATCGCCCCTGGCGATTGCTGTCCTAATATGGATGCAGCATACTCAAAGTGCGCGCTCATCAAGCTTTCTGTTAGTGAGTTCGACATTCTGGTGGTGTAACTGTCGATTCACGTTCTCCGCTTTCTGCGAATTCGACATTTCGGTTTCGTAACTGTCGATTCACGTTCTCCACTGTCTGCGAGTTCGACATTTCAGTCTCGCAACTGTCGATTCACGTTCTCCACTGTCTGCGAATTCGACATTTCAGTCTCGCAACTGTCGATTCACGTTCCCCACTGTCTGCGAATTCGACATTTCGGTCTCGTGACTGTCGATTCATGTTCTCCACTCTCTGCGAGTTCGACATTTCAGTCTCGCAACTGTCGATTCACGTTCTCCACTGTCTGCGAATTCGACATTTCAGTCTCGCAACTGTCGATTCACGGTCTCCGCTGTCTGCGAGTTCGACATTTCAGTCTCGCAACTGTCGATTCACGTTCCCTACTGTCTGCGAGTTCGACATTTCGATCTCGTGACTGTCGATTCATGTTCTCCACTCTCTGCGAGTTCGACATTTCGGTCGCAAAACTGTTGACTCGTCTTCCCCACTACCCGCGAATTCGACATTTCGGTCTCGTAACTGTCGATTCACGTTCTCCACTGTCTGCGAATTCGACATTTCGGTTTCGTAACTGTCGATTCACGTTCCCCACTACCCGCGAGTTCGACATAAAGTTGATTTATTATCTCTATCGTTTAATTTAAGACTCCTTAATAATCGACCTATCCTCCTTTTAACAAACTTCCCCGCTATCCATTCGTACACTAGTGACGTGGTCAGATCTGTTTCAGGGAATAGCATCTTTATTTCGTTCATATGGTTCAACAGCAAAGCATCCGCACTAATTTTCCTTCCACAATCAAGACAGATTGCCTGACGCTCACTCAGTTTCAGATTAAATGAGCAGCAGTCCGGACAAATCAGTCCCTTCTTCAATTCCTCGTACTTATACTCCTGGGGCGTTCCTCGATACGTTTCGCCGCTTCTGCTTTCCGACTGAAGTTTATTAAGGATACGCTTGCTTTCAATAGAAGACTGGAGCTGAGCATTTTTCAGTTTGGTGAAATGCGTGCTGATTTGCGTCGGTAGAATAAATGGGTTAGTGATCCTGGCATCATACAAGGTGAAATCAGGACTGACAAAGATCACAAAGGAACAGATCTCAAGGGATTCGGTCCACTGACTGATCATCTGCTGCAGAACTTTTTCTGTCCGATACAACTGAACACTCGGACAGATAAAATCCTTGCCTTTGAGCCGACGGAACTGTCCGGCTAACTGCTGGTATTCTCCTTCATAATTTTTCACTTCATATAGATAGAGTATATTCCCGATAACAACCAGGGCATCTATCTGGGCTGTGGAACCGTTATAAGTGACTAGCCGGTCGTTTAAAACTAGAACATCCGTGCCGAGATGTTTCTGAATCAGCTGGTCAAAAAGCTCCTCTCCTTCAAAACCCTTTTTCAGATTCAGCAGGTACTGCTTCTGTGAATGTGGCAGCCGGCTTCTGCTGTTGAGCGACTCCATTATTTTTAACTGTTCCGATTTGTTTCTTGTCGCTGTTTCCATGTTGTTCCTCCTGTTCTATAGACTATTAAATCTTCCTTCATTAGTAGATATTGTCCAACCGATCAAAAATTAACTTTTTTTGTCAAAAAAAACGGACCATACAATTTGATGTACGGTCCGGAGTCTAAACTTCGCTGTTTTATTCTTCATCGATGTTATTTGCTTTCTTTTTTGGCACTGACTGATCTTCTTTAAGTTTCGGCAATTCGATCCTGAAAATAGAGCCGTGATGCAGGACACTTTCTGCCCAGATTTTTCCATGATAGCCTTCAATCAGCTGTTTAGCGATAGACAAGCCCAGTCCATTCCCGCCTTTGTGACGACTCCTTGCTTTGTCGACGCGGTAGAAACGGTGGAAAATCTTCTCGGTATCTTCTTCAGTCATCCCTTCACCGAAGTCCTGAACGGCGATCTGAACGTTCGGCCCATTGTCGGACACGCTCAAATGCACCACTTTCTGATCGGTGGAATATTTCACTGCATTGTCAAGCAGGATGATCAGGATCTGCTCCAGATGATTACGGTAAATGTTCACGAACGTTTCTTTGTGCAGATCATCATCCAGTATGAAGGTGAAGTCAGGATGGACCAGCTTGAAGTTGTTATAGGTCTGATTGATAAGTTCTCGAACGGATGTCCGTTCATTTTTATAATGGATCTCCACCTGTTCGGCACGTGACAAGTCGAGCATCTCCTGCACCAGACTCTTCATGCGTTCGATTTCCTGAAGTGACGCACTGAGTGACTCGTCTAGAACCACCGGATCGTCTTTACCCCAGCGATTTAACAGCTTCATGTGCCCTTCTACGACAGCCACGGGTGTGCGCAGCTCATGGGACACGTCTTCAACGAACTGTTTCTGCTGTTCGATGTTCCGCTGCATCCGATCAAGCATGGCATTGTAGGCATTGGCCAGCTCTGTCAGCTCATCATTCCCATCGCCCACATCGATACGTTCACGGGACTCGGGATCTTTTTCAATGATGTGCATGGCTTCGGTCAACCGACGGATCGGCTGAAGGAAGGAAATAGCTATAATATAACCGATGACCCCACTAAAGAGCAGGGCGATTACTCCGGTCAGCAGGATCGCACCTAATACACTTCTAAACAATTCGTGATAGGACGACAAGGTATTGATGACCTGGACGTAGCCGATCCGTTGATTGTTTAAAAAGGAGTACACAGGTGTGACCGCTGAAAGAGCTTCGCCGTTCGGTCCTTCTTCGATCGTTTCGATCTGAAGTGTTTCATTCGGTTCGAAAGCGATATCGACGTCATTGGTTTCGTACAATAGTTCTGCTTCAGGATTATAGACTCTGATCACGATGCTCCCCTGACTTGCACGCAAAGGGGTGCTTCGCTGATTCTGCGACTCTTCCAGTATAGGCATTTCAGGTGTCAAGTATAACTCCTGCTGGAGCAAAACATCTTCGACATCTTCTTCGGTCAAATCATAAAAATGCTGACCGAATCGTTCCGTTAAATTTACCATGACGTTTCTTACAGCCTGCTGTTCATTATCGATCATGATCTGCTGAAACGTGATGAACAGGATCGTAGAAAATATGGTATAAGTCAAGAATAATGCAATCGCAGCCCCGATAGTCCACTTCCATCTCAAAGAAATACGTTTTGTTTCGTTTATTCCTTTCGTATCAACGGCTGCTTGAGGTTTCACGTACGCATCACGTATCCTGTACCTCTGACCGTTTGAATGTAGCTTTCTTTTCCTGGCACATCGATCTTGTTACGCAGATATCTGATATAAACATCGACGACGTTGGTTTCCACTTCCGTTTCATAGCCCCAGACTTTATTTAATAGGACTTCACGGGAAAGGACCACGTTCAAGTTCTCCATCAGTTCAACGAGCAGTTCGTATTCTCTTTTCGTCAGTTCAATGATGTCGTCTCCGCGTTTGACGACACGGTTTTCTTTTTCGACCGTAATGTCTTTATACGTGATCGTCGTCTGACGGCTGACGTTTTCTTCGGTTTCGATTTCGATACGACGAAGCAGTGCACGCATGCGCGCCAATAATTCTTCGATCGCGAAAGGTTTGACGACATAATCATCGGCACCATGATCGAAGCCGGAGACACGGTCAATGACAGAATCGCGGGCAGTCATCATGATGATCGGCACATTGCTTACCTGACGGATACGCCTTGCAACGTCAATACCGTTCAATTCGGGAAGCATCAAGTCGAGCAGGACGATGTCCCATTCTTTATTTTCATCGACCGCAGCTTCCAGACCTGAACGTCCATCAAATCGGACCTCCGTCTCGAATCCTTCGTGTGTCAATTCCAGTTCGACAAAGCGAGCTAAGTTCTTTTCGTCTTCTATAATTAAAATCTTTGCCACATTTTTCACTCCTACTGTTTTTTATGCGTTTATGAGTTTAAATTAATCTGATTATTCCTGACATTACGCCCTTTCAGTTTACCACAATTCTAAATAATTAGAAATGTAAGACTCCTCTAATTTAAACATTATAACAAGTTATAAATTTTATAACAAGACAATAGCAGGTTTTCTGAAAGAAAACCTGCTATTGTTGATTATTTGATTCGATCAGTTTGGTTTAGTCCCAGCTTTCTTCGCCTTCATTACCATACCAGTCGAAGTGGAACGTTCCTTCTTTGTCGACACGCTGATAGGTATGCGCACCGAAATAGTCACGCTGTGCCTGAATGATGTTGGCCGGCAAGCGTTCTGAACGGTAGGAATCGTAATAGGCGATCGCAGATGAAAAGGCCGGTACAGGAACGCCTGCCTGCACTGCCAGTCCAACGAGATCTCTTACTGACTGCTGGTATCTTTCAGCAATATCCATGAAATATTCATCCAGGACCAGGTTTTTCAGTTCCGGTTCACGTTCATACGCTTCTGTGATTTTCTGCAGGAAGCGCGCACGGATGATACAGCCGGCACGGAAAATCTTGGCGATCTCGCCATATTCGAGGTTCCAGTCATGCTCTTTAGATGCTGTCCCCATTTGGGCGAAACCTTGTGCGTAACTCATGATTTTACTGAAGTACAGCGCTTCACGCATTTTTTCGATCAGTTCTTTTTTGTCGCCTTCGTATAGTTTAGCTGCCGGTTTAGGCAGGACTTTGCTGGCTTCCACGCGTTCTTCTTTCATGGCTGAAATATAACGGGCAAAGACAGATTCAGTGATCAGCGGCAGCGGGATCCCCAGGTCAAGCGCACTCTGGGATGTCCATTTACCGGTCCCCTTGTTGCCGGCACGGTCTAAAATGATGTCGACCATGTCTTTTCCTGTTTCAGGATCTTTTTTCGTCAATGCATCGGCTGTGATCTCGATCAGGAAACTGTCCAGTTCGCCTTCGTTCCATTCGTTGAAGACTTCTGCCGCTTCTTCATTCGACAAGCCGACCATATTTTTCATCAGGTCATAAGATTCGGCGATCAGCTGCATGTCACCGTATTCGATGCCGTTATGCACCATCTTGACGTAGTGGCCGGCGCCATTCGGCCCAATGTAAGTCACACATGGTTCGCCGTCGGCCGGTGCTTTGGCTGCGATTTTTTCAAGGATCGGTGCGACCAGATCATAGGCTTCTTTTTGTCCGCCCGGCATGATCGCAGGTCCTTTAAGCGCGCCTTCTTCCCCGCCAGAAACGCCGGTACCGATGAAGTTGATGCCTGAGTCTGCCAGTTCACTGCTGCGACGCATCGTGTCCTGATAGAATGTGTTTCCGCCGTCGATCAGGATATCCCCTTCATCCAAGTAAGGCAGTAACTGCTGGATCACAGCATCCGTTCCTTTTCCGGCTTGAACCATCAGCAAAATCTTTCTTGGTTTTTCAAGCGAATTGACGAATTCCTCCAGTTCATAGGTTGCTACGACATTTTTGTCAGGGTTTTCCTCGACCACAGCTGTCGTTTTTGATGACGTACGGTTATACAGCGACACGGAATAGCCACGGCTCTCGATATTCAAAGCCAGGTTTTTACCCATGACAGCCATTCCGATGACGCCGACTTGTTGTTTACTCATTGATCAAACTCCTCCTATTATTTCGTGCTGAATTAGTTATCTCTTTTGTTACAGAGTTTACCTTTATATATTAACAAAATATGAACACTTTTGAAACTCTCAACTTGTCCCTTGCATTTCACCGTTACTTTCAGTACACTTATAGCTGAAATGAATAAAGAAAGTGGGTGCACATCCTATGGCTAACAGAAAAGATAAAGGATCTACAAGCACAATGACTCGCATCATGATTGGTATTCTTGTTCTGACGATGGTTGTCCCAGTATTTGCTTCATTATTGAGCGTATTATAATCAACAATCAAATAAATATCCTGGAAAAATCTCTTGTCTGGTCTTCAGACAGGAGATTTTTTAATTCCAGTCGATTTTTTAGACGCGTGTTTTTTTCTTTCCGGCCAGTTTCAGTAATTCCCCTGCTGTGTCTTTCGTCAGCTGAGTCAGTTCATCTCCGGAAAGCATGCGCGCGATCTCTTCTACGCGGGCATGCTCTACAAGACGTTCCACACTCGTCTGCGTGCGTTCGTCGTCCGTGGTTTTTTTGATGTAGAGATGCTGATCAGCCATAGCGGCGACCTGCGGCAAGTGCGTGATACACAGGACCTGGGAATGCTTGGCGACCGAATAGATCTTGTCCGCGATCGCCTGAGCGACACGGCCGCTGACGCCGGTGTCGACCTCATCGAAAATGATGCTTGTGATCCCCTGCGACTGAGAGAAAATCGTCTTCATAGCCAGCATCATGCGCGACAGTTCCCCGCCGGAAGCCACTTTACTCAGTGCTTTCAACGGTTCTCCTGGGTTTGTGGAGACGAAGAATTCGATTTTATCGATCCCCTGTTCAGTCAGCACCGGATCAGCCGCTTCAGAACCTTTGAAGGCCACTTGAAATTTCACTTTCTCCATGTAAAGTTCTTTCAGCTGTTCCTGAATACTGTTTTCCAGTACGACTGCTGTCTCTTTTCTAAGCACTGACAGTTTTTCAGCCAGTTTCCGTGCTTCTGTCTGTGCTGTTTTTATTTTTTTACTTAATCCATCGACTTGTTCTTCTCTGTTTTCAAGCTTTTTCAGTTCTTTTTCTGACTTTTCAAAATGATCCAGGATGGCTTCAACAGAATTCCCGTATTTCCGTTTCAGCTGCTGAATAAAGTTCAGGCGGGTCTCGATCTCGTTGAGACGCTCTTCATCATACTCCAGACCGTCCAGTTCCGAATAAATATCACTGGCCGCTTCTTGAAGCTGGAAAAAGGCTGTAGACAAACTTTCCGCTATCTGCTTGAATGACTCGTCGATGTTTTCTACAGCAGCCATCTTTTCCATGGCCTGACCGACACTGTCGAGTCCGCTGTATTCTTCTCCTTGAAGGGCCGCATAACTGGAAGATAAGGCTTCGACGATCGCTTGATGGTTCGCCAGCTTCTTCTCTTCTTCCAGCAGCTCTTCTTCTTCCTTTGGATGCAGCTGGGCCGCTTCGATCTCATCGACCTGATACCTTAAAATATCCAGCCGCTGAGCAAGCTCCTGTTCGTTGAACACCCACTGTTCGCGTTCCTTTGTGAGCTGTTTAAAGTCATGAAAAACCTTCTGATAGTCTTTTTTCAGCTTCAACAGTTCTTTGGGTCCAAAGTAATCGAGCAGATGGCTGTGATTCTCCGTCACCATGAGTTCCTGATGTTCATTCTGACCGTGAATGTCGATAAGATGACTGCCGATTTCTTTCAGTACGGCAATCGTTACGATACTGCCGTTGATACGGCAGACGGTCCGACCGCTTGCAAAAATCTCACGCTGAATAAGCAGGGTATCGGCTTCGTGTTCGATTTCATGTTGACTGAGCAGATTCAAAAGCTCCGCCGAAGGCCTGAAACCGAATTCCCCTTCCAGGACACACTTCTTTGCACCGAAACGGACGAATTCCGTCGAACCTCTTCCGCCGGCCAGTAAGCCTACCGCATCGATGATAATGGACTTTCCTGCACCGGTTTCCCCTGTCAGGACAGTCATGCCCTCTTTAAAGTCTAATTTCAATTCTTCTATTATTGCAAAATTCTTGATTCGCAACGATTCTAACAAAGACAAACCTCCTAGTCTGTTGGTGGTCGTGTTATATAAAGGAGATGATCCTTCTCTGGAAACGTTCTGCACTTTCTTCGTCACGACAGATGATCAAAACTGTATCATCTCCTGACACACAACCGAACATCTCACTGTACTTCGCTGTCTCGATCAGAGATCCCAGCGCAAAGGCATTTCCAGGAAGCGTACGGATCAAAACAAATTCTCTCTGCGTGTCGATGGATACAAAGGCATCTCTCATCAAGCGTGAGAGTTTTTTTGATATATCGTAATTCATTTCAGGAGGAAGATTATACCGATAACCGCCGTCCTGAGCAGGTACTTTCACCAGCTGCAGTTCTTTGATGTCTCTGGATATCGTCGCCTGAGTGACCTCGATCCCTCTTTCGTGAAGTTTATCGACGAAATCTTCCTGCTTCCTTATCACATCCTGCTGAACGAGTTTCCTCAGCAATTGATGTCTTTCTTTCTTTTTCACTTTTATTCACTCCTATGCATGTTTTCCTCGTTGTCAGTTCCACAGGTCGTCAGTATATTTATACAGTTTATTCACTCTTATTATACTTCTTTTTACTGTGTATGCCAATATCAACACTTTGGAAAACCCTGTTCTTTTTAAAATAGGAACTGCATAGAAAGAGACATTTATTAATATTATAATCGATTATATACAGTGATCAGTCCACAAATAGCGCGTCGCTGATGGCACTGTTCATATGTTCCTCTTTGCTCAGCGCTATCTTTTCACTTAAAGCGATATGCGCCAGAAATTCCTTGTTTCCCTTCCCGCCTTTGATGGGCGAGGGAATCACTCGTTTCACTTGGAAGCCCTGATCATAGAGATAGTCGACACTGTCTCTCACGACATATTCATGAACGGAACGGTCAGTGATGATGCCTTTTTCGCCGACATCCTCTTTCTGAGCTTCAAACTGCGGTTTGATCAGCGCTACGACTTCGCCGCCTGGTGCCAATATCGTTTTCAATGTCGGAAAGATTTTCTGTAGAGAAATAAACGATACGTCGATCGTCGCAACTTCTGGTCTGCCTTTTTTGAAATCACCGATCGTGACATGCCTGAAGTTGGTCTGTTCCATCACTTCGACCCGCTTATCGATACGCAGTTTCCAGGCCAGCTGGTTCGTGCCGACATCCAGAGCATAGACCAGTTTCGCCCCCTGCTGCAGACACACATCAGTAAAGCCCCCCGTGGATGCCCCGATATCCAGGACGATGCGTCCAGTTAAATCGATGCCGAAAACTTCGAGTGCTTTTTCCAATTTTCTGCCGCCGCGGCTGACATAGAGCTGATCTGCCCCTTTGATATAGACCGTGGTATCCCCAGGCCATTTTTCTCCGGCAGTAAATATTTGCTCTTCCTTTTCTGTATAGGCTTTGCCGGACATAATGAACCGTTTTGCCTGTTCCCGGTCTTCGGCCCATCCTTGTGCTATAAGTAAATCATCTGCCCGTTGTTTTTTCACTTTTTCACCTCGCTGTCGACACGTTCACTTCAATTTCAGGGACAGAATAAAGGACGCCAGCAGTTCTTTGTCATAATCACTATGCCGCCTTTTTATCGCCTCGTTCAGTTCCAGCGCGTCATCCAGATGTTCATCGAAGCGCGCCTGTGCACCTTCCAGTCCAAGCAGAGCGGGATACGTGCTCTTGCCGTGTTTGGCGTCTGCTCCCACACGTTTCCCGATTTCTTCTTCTGTACTGGTGACATCCAGGATATCATCTCTGATCTGGTAAGCTACCCCCACTTTGTCAGCGATCGTATCCAGATCTGTCAACGTAACTTCATCTCTTTCAGTTAAGAGGCCCGCTGCTCTGAACGCAAAGCGAATAAGCATGCCCGTTTTGCGGGAATGTATCGAGGCGAGCTCTTCAACACTCAGGTCTTTGTTCTCGCCGTCCATATCTGCCTGCTGGCCCCCGACCATCCCCTCATGGCCTGAAGCTTGAGCCAATTCTCTGATCAGCGAAAGCTTGACTTTATCGGCAAGGTTCCCTTGCGTCAGTATTTCAAACGCTTTGGTCAAAAGTGCATCGCCAGCCAGTATAGCCGTCGCTTCAGTATACTTGATATGGCTGGTCGGTTTGCCTCTTCTCAAGTCATCGTCATCCATGGCAGGAAGATCATCATGAATAAGAGAATACGTATGGATCATTTCAAGTGCGGCAGCTGCCGGTAATGCCTGTGTATAATCTTGATCGAAGGCCCTGACCAGCGCAAGCAAAATCAGCGGGCGGAGGCGTTTCCCGCCGGCTTCAAGAGAATAGCGCATGGCCTCTTCGATGGCCGTCTGGCTTTTATTCTGAATAAGATCCGTTAGATAGTTTTCAAATGACTCTTTGTATGCTTCTGTAAACGTCTGAAACTGCATAGTCGACTCCTTTTATGTCATTAAATAATAGCTTAGTCTTCAAGTATTTCTTCATTTCCATTTTCATTGACCATTTTTGTTACTGTTTTTTCCGCATCTTCTACGATACCTTTACAATAACGACTCAACTTAATGCCTTCCTGGAACTGATCCAGTGCTTCTTCCAGCGGGACATCGCCCTGTTCGAGTTTCTGAACGATGGTTTCCAGCTCTTTCATTGCTTCGTCGAATGTTTTCTCTTTATCCATTTGTTTCTCCTTTTCATTCCATTTCTTTCTTGATTGTCTCTGCCACTCTTGCTTTTATAAGACCGTCCGATACTGTGATATCGATCGGGTCATCCGGCTTCACCTGTTCGACCGATTTCACTATGCCCCCTTTTCCCTGGGTGATGGCATACCCTCGGCTCAGAATCTTCAGTGGGGATAAGTGGTCAAGCGACTGGATCAGGTTATTCACATCGTTCTCTTCGTTTTTCACAAGTTGTCTGGCTGAAGTCATCAGCTGTTTGGTAAGTGCATCCAGATTTCCGGCAGCCTGTCTGACCTGGGTTCCAGGATGGTAGGCTTTTAGTTCCTGATCCAGTAGATGGACCCGGTACTTCTCTTCTTTCACCTGGTTATCTGCTGTCCGGATCAGCTGATCTGTCAGCTGGTCAAGGTTCTGACTGTATCCGTCATACAGGCGTCTGGGCTGTCTGAAAATATACGAACGCTCCAAACGGTCGACACGTTCCTTTTCCCGTCTGATGATCGTCGTCATTGCCTGCATCACCCGCTGACGGTTCTGACCGATTCGGCCGACTTCTTCAGTCAGTACAGGGACAGCCAGTTCTGCAGCCGCCGTCGGTGTCGCAGCTCTGATATCAGCAGCCAGATCGGCCAGGGTCGTATCGGTCTCATGTCCGACAGAAGAAATGACAGGTGTCTGTGCGTTTGCAATGGCCAGCGCCACTCTTTCTTCATTAAAAGGGAAAAGGTCTTCGAATGACCCGCCTCCACGTCCGACGATCAGCGTGTCCAGGTTATATTCATCTGCCTGACGGATACCTCTGACGATGGAATCCGCGGCTTTTTCTCCCTGGACGACAGCGGGAAACAGATACAGTTCCACGATCGGGAAACGGCGTTCGATCGTCGTCTGGATATCCCGGATAACGGCTCCGCTCTGGCTTGTTACGATCCCGATCTTTTGCGGGAACCGTTTAAGCGGTTTCTTCCGGTCGAGATCGAACCAGCCTTCATCGGTCAGTTTTTTCTTTGTCTGCTCGTAAGCGGCGTACAGCTGCCCTAAGCCTTCCGGTTCGATATGATCGACATAAAGCTGGTAGGAGCCAGTTTTTTCATACACAGACAGGCGACCGACCGCCAAGACGCTCATCCCCTCTTCGAGATCCATAGAGAGGTTCTGCTGCTCTTTGTAAAACAGAACGGCAGACAGTTTCGCCCCCTGGTCTTTTATGCTGAAGTACTGATGCCTGTTTCGTCGCTTTGGATTGTAATTTGAAATTTCTCCTTTGACGAAAACACGCTCCAGATAAGGGTCATAATCAAATTTTCGCTTCACGTAACGTGTTAACTGAGTGACTGTTAAGTACTCCTGGTCCATATCATACTTTCCTTCCTGCTTTTTCAGTGCTGTTTGTTATGTAAATAGAAAAAGAGCAGAAAAGCAGACGGTTCTCCGCCTTGCTTTTCGCCCTCGTTTACTGCTCGTCATTCATCTCAATTTTGAGCTCATCCATAACAAAAGCAGATAATTTGGGAACGACAGAAAAAGTGCTATCTATTGTCAGCTATACTCTGAAGTATACCGTTGACGAACTTACTCGACTTGTCATCATTGAACGTCTTTGTCAGTTCGATGGCTTCGTTCATGACGATGCGTTTATCGACAGCCGGCTGGTATACTAATTCGTATGTCGCTAATCTCAGCAGTAATAAGTTGGTTCGCTCCAGACGGTTTATCGTCCAGTTCTTCAAATGCTTTGTAATGGTCTGATCGATCTCGTCGCGATGTTCCTGCACACCTGTGACTAAAACTCTCAGATAAGCCAGGGCATCGGTGACGATTTCTTCACTATTTTTCTTGCCTGGTAGTGCAGCGGCCATCGCTTCTTCGATCGTACGGTCGTCTTTATGAGACAATGTACTATCCAGGGCTAACTGAATGGCTTCATCTATGGTCAATTCTTCATGGGTAGCTAATTGGAAAAGAGACTGAAAGGCTTTTTCCCGAATTACACGCCTGACAGTGGTCACTCTTCCTCATCCTCTTCTCTGTCCAAGTCAAACAAGTCCTGGAATGATGTTTTTTCAGGTACGATATCTGCAATATGGATATTCACTTCTGCTAAAGTGATATCTGTCATATGGAAGATCTGTTCACGCACTTTCTTCTGGATGGCCTGCGCCACTTCAGGTACGTTGACGCCAAATTTGAAGTAGCAGTATATGTCTACTTTCAGACCGTCTTCATCAGAAGTTAAATGCACACCTTTTTTATGATTCGGTTTCCCGAAAGCGATTTTCATTTTTTTGGTAAATTTCCCCTGCATGGCATACACGCCATCCACTTCATTCGCCGCAATACCAGCGATAACTTCAAGCACTTCGGGGGCGACTTCGATTTCACCTAAAGGATTGCTCTGGTTCGTTCTCATCACTTTTTCTTCCACTGTCGTTCCTCCTTTAAAATGGTTCAGCAAACTTTTAATTAAGCACGGGAGACATATGTGCCTTCAGCTGTATTGACGACCAGTACATCATCTTTGTTGACAAACAGGGGAACAGTCACGACTGCACCTGTTTCCAGTGTAGCAGGTTTTGACCCGCCGCCGGATGTATCACCGCGGATGCCCGGTTCAGTCTCGACGACTTTCAGCTCCACTTTTGTCGGCAATTCAACGCCTAGAACTTCACTGCCATACATCATGATGCTGACTGCCATATTTTCTTTCATATATTTCAGTTCTTCTTCGATGCGCTCGCCAGGGATCTCCAGCTGTTCATAAGTATCCGTATCCATGAATACATGGCTGCCGTTATTGTCATACAAGTACTGCATGTTTTTATTCTCTATATGCGCCGTTTCAAATTTTTCACCGGCTCTGAATGTCACATCCTGAAGAGCACCTGTACGCAGATTTTTCAGTTTAGAACGAACAAAAGCGGCTCCCTTACCAGGCTTGACATGCTGAAATTCCATGACACGCCAGATGCTTCCATCATATTCGATCGTTAATCCATTTTTTAAATCACTTGTAGATATCATTCGTTTTCCTCCTAGTTACCTTTCGACCGGAATTGAATTACCGATACGATTGCTTGCTTCTATTGTATCATGATTAAATATGAAAACCTATTTTCACAGTTAAATTTTTCTGTAAATTTAACTTTTTTAAAGCTGGATCAGTTCTTTGGTTACATTCATCAGATTACGGCTGCCGTCTTTCGTGATGACCAGATCGTCTTCGATTCTGACCCCGCCTAAACCGGGGATATAAATACCGGGTTCATTGGTGATCACATTGCCTTCCACCAGCGGTTTGTCATTGCGGAAGTTGATCCCGGGGTTTTCGTGAACCTCCAACCCGATGCCATGACCGGTAGAATGACCAAACGCATCACCGTATCCTTTTTCCGTAATGTAGTCACGAGCTATCGCATCCAGTTCTTTACCTGTGATACCAGGTCTGGCCGCCTCGTTAACTTTCAGCTGAGCATCCAAAACGATCTGGTGGATCTTTTTCAGTTCTTCGCCGGGGTCGCCTAAAGAAAAGGTGCGGGTCATATCCGAGACATACCCTTTATAGTAGCAGCCGAAATCGATCGTGATCATGTCGCCTTCTTCGATCACCTTGTCGCTGGCCACACCATGAGGCATTGCCGACCGTTTGCCGCTGGCCACGATAGTGTCGAAAGAGACACTTGTCGCACCCTGTTCACGCATCAAAAAGTCAAGTTTGTTGGCGACAGCTATTTCTGTCACTCCGGGTTTAATGAAGTTTAGAATCTCTTCAAAGGCGTTCTCCGTGATCCTGATCGCCTGCTGGATCGTTTCGATTTCGTCTTGGTCTTTGATTTCACGCAGAGATTCCAGCAGACCACTGCTCGGATTCAATTCGCATGGCAGCAAGTCTCTGATCTGATCGAATGTAGCATAGGTCACGAAGTCTTTTTCAAAACTCAACACGCTGATTTTTTCCTTTTCAACGATGGTTTTCACTTCTTCATAAATCGGTCCTGTATTTTGAATCACTTCAAAGCCGACAGCCTGTTCTGAAGCTTGTTCCGTGTACCGGAAATCTGTGACAAAGAACGCTTTAGTCTGTGTCACCACACTCAGCCCAGTTGAGCCAGTGAATCCGGAGGCATATCTAAGATTGTATGGGCTGGTGATCAGTATTGCTTCGATATTCTGTTCTTTCATCTTGTTCTGAATTTTTTCTACACGTGACATCATTACACCCTATTCTATAATTTGAATTCCACTCTGTTCATTTTTTTATGAACACTCCTTTATCATTATAGCAAAGTAGTGGTGAAAAATAAACGCACGCCGGTATGTATGTCCATTGACCGAATATTAAGAAAGAGCATACTGTTAAGACTTTTATGTCTCACTACAGAAATGCTCTATCGTCTGTCCAGTTGATTTAAAAAGTTCTAGATCCTAGTGATTGAAATCCTTTTTTTAGGTCATTCCCGAAGCAAATCATTCGTTTCCTGTAAGCGTCTCTATTACTTCCAACGTTCCAGTCGATTCCCAAGACATGCCCGTGCTGCTGTTTTCATCAGTTGAAAACACATCACCAGTGTCTGAGTCTTCTGGAATGATCAGTATGCCCTTGGGATTTGGTTCCGGTTCGATGCGAAGCATCTGACGACGCGTATAATGGTTAGTCAAATGGGCTACGAGTGAATAGTCTGTATCCGTTTCTTTAATGATTTCCACGTGACCCTGGCTGAAATAGAGGGTGGCTGCTTCCACCTCTTCCCGTACAAGTCTGTCTTTGAGCAAAGACTCACTTACTTCGATCAGTGCTTTTGCTTCATAAGCCTGACTGATCTGATGCAGCTGCATCAGCTGATTATTAACGATAGCTGTCACGGACAGGATAAGAAACGAGATGAACAATAGTAAGTGAAAAGTCGACAGCAGCAGACTACCTTCTTCATTTGTCCTTAACTTCTTATCCATCATCCACTGTCCTGTTCATTCACACGTAACTTGGCGTTGTATTCTTCTCCATTTTTAAATTCCACCCGAATCGATAAAGCTTCTTCAAGCAATGAGAATTCGACAGCCAGCACCTCCAGCAGGATCGGCTGATGACCAAGCGCCCCTACCTGCCGCCTTATGATCTGAAAACGCCGTTCATACGTGATGTTCTCTATCCGCTGACCGACTGGATCAAACTTCTGAAAAGAGATCTGTTCTCTACTAGCTGAAACATTTTCACTATCGATCAGTTCGTGTTCCAGCTGGTTGATAAAGAGATGCCACTCGATTTGCCGTTCATCTTTTATATGACTCCGTGTCGTCTGGATCTGTGAAATGGCAAATGAGAACAGCAGTACACAGCTGCTCAGGATACTTAGAGCGAGGATGACTTCCAGCAGTGAAAAACCTTTGTCACTCTTCACGTGTACGTTCATGGATTCCACTCCGCGGTTATGAGCTCGACGCTGCTGACCAGATCCTCTTCAGCGTAAATACGAATACTGCTGGCTATTTCAATGCTGTGAGCTTTTACATCACCTGATACGAACTGGCGGCTCTTCAGATCACCCTGATCGTAAAACAAAGCAGTTTCGTATAAGAAGCGGTTCAGTTCAACGTTTGTTTTGGTCTGCTCCCTTATAACCATCAGCTCCATGGCAAACGGAAAGACGACGCCTATAAACAGGGCCAGTATGCTGAGGCTGACAAGACTTTCAAGCATGACAAAGCCGCCATCTTTTTCATTCAATGACAAATCGTCCACTTCCCATCTGAAAACTCACGGTCACTCTGCCGTGAATGGTGCTGAAATTCAATTCGTTGATGTTCCCCAGATTACCTGAACTTTTTGAAAACAGATATTCTTTTGATGTGCCGTATAAAGAGATGGATTCAGGTAAATAGAGGATGTGATTGGCCGGATGATCCGTGTTTTCCGTCCCAGTGACTCTGAACCGGATCAGCCGGTTGGTCGGCCGCACTTCCATGTTCGTCCAGTGGTCGTTGACGACCGCCTCTGTCTGGATGAGCGTGATCCCCGAGCGCAGAGCTTCAAAAAACAGCTGCGTTTCCGTTTCTTTTTTCAGCTGGGCAAAGTGCATCACCGGAAAGGTGGCCAGCAGTGACACGAGCGCTAAGACCAGCAGGACTTCAATGAGTGTAAATCCGTCGTCTTTTGCGAAAAAGGTGATCATGAGCTACTCCTTCACTCAGGGTCCACTCGTTACTGTTTTCTCGCTGACCACACCATCAGTGATTGTATACTTTTCATCAGCTTTAGCGAACTGCTTATCGGTAATATATTTGGCATCTTTGAGTACCGTCAGTGAAGCCGGGACCTCGTCATTATCCATCTTGTACATATCCACCTGGTTCTGAAGCACGCTCACCAGTGCTTCCTCTCCAGTATTGGCGGCATCGGTCTGTCGTCCGGACAGGTTCGGCACAAAAAGCAGAAGCAGGACCGAAATAATGAAGAGCACCAGTGACATTTCGATCAAAGTAAAGCCTTCTTCCCGTTTTATCCATGCATTGATTTGCTTCATTTTTTTTCCTCTTTTCCTAAAATGTCTGCAGCGCATTGAAGGTCGGCAGCAGCAAAGCCGCGTAAATCGCCACGATTACAAGCGCCACGAATATAAAGATGATCGGCTGAACCCAGTTCATCACCTGTTCGAGCTGTTTATCAAATTCCTCCTCGCACTCTCTGGCATACATTTCCAGCTCCTGCCCCAAATGACCCGATTTCTCTCCCTGCCTGACCACCAGAGTGACTTCTTTTTTCAAGAAGCTCAGTTTCTGGAGACTATCATGAAAGGACTTCCCCTGCTTCATTTCCATTTCTATATGTTCGCCCATTTCAGTGATAAGTGGCGACAAGGCATTCTGTTTCATGATCGTGACGACTTCCAGGAGGCTGCTGTTACCTTTGAGCAGAAATCCCCATTCGCTGGAGAAAAACTGGCTCCAGTATAAGGTGAACAGCGACGACCTGGTCCATCGGGTCAGCCACTGCAGGCGGTTCATTGGTGTCAGTTTCCTTCCCTTATTCATGAACAGCAGAAGGATGAATAGAGCGACAAGACTGCCTGCAGCCAGGATCTCGGGCGCATGATAGACCCCTCCAACGACAAGGCGGGTCCCAATATCAAGTTGTTCTGTGTGGACAGCCGTCAATTCGCTGATGTGCGGCAGGAGGATGAACCGCATCGCCAGCAGCATGATCATCACAAATACCAGGAGAACAGCGGGATACTGTAAAAGGGCCTGCATTTTCCGTTTTCTTTCTGCCTGTTTTAGCAGCTGACTGCCCGCTTTCACCGCCGTCTGAGCCAGTTGGCCATGAAAAAGCGAGAAATACAGCTGGGCACACACCACGTCGGAAAAACCTGCCTCCTTCAACGCTGTGGAAAACAGTTCGCCGCGACTGACTTCGGTGTGAATGACTTCAATCATCTTTTTGGCATCACTTTCCACGATGGTTTCCAGAAAAACCAGTGCTTCCTGAAGGGAAAATCCGTCTAACAGCAATTGACCGCAGCGCTTCAGGAATCGCCCCTGCCTTACTGTTTCTTTATGCGTTCGAAATATAATAACGGTGGTAGGTTTTTTCAGTGATATAGCCATTCAATAACACCTTTTCCAGTAAATGATTGAAATCCCGGCTGCCGTTTTTTTCCCGTAGCGATTTTCCGGCAGCATTCTTCTCCAGTACAGCTGAAAGTTCTGCAGCGGTCATCACTTCAAATAAGGCCAGCCGCTTTTTCCCTCTTTCGTGATGCGAACAGTACGTCTGACAATTCGTTCCACACAGCGGACAGTACAGCGGCAGCAGGGTCTGAAAGGCGACGCCGATCAGGGTCTGTTTGAGTAACGATAGCCCGACGCCTAACTCCTGCATCCTTGAGATGACCCCGCTGGCATTTTTGGCATGAATGGAAGCCACTATAAGGTGACCGGTCAGGGCACCGCGTATCACCATGCGGGCTGTTTCCTCATCGCGTATCTCTCCAACAATAATAACATCCGGGTGGTGCCTTAGGCTGGACTTCAAAAGGTGCTCATAGGAGATGCCAGCTGTCTCGTTGACCTGCGTCTGAAGGAAGCTGCTTTCTTCTATCTCCACCGGATCCTCGACGGTAATGACCTGCTGTTTCTCTCCCTGCATGCGGTTTTTGATCAGGTGGTACATGGTCGTGGTCTTGCCTGAATCCACCGGACCCGAAAACAGCAGCAGGCCGGATTTTGCCTGAACCAGCCGCTCCAGTTTCTCCCACTCGTGGGAAAAGAACGTTCCCAAAACGCCCTCTCCTTCTTCTTTCTGTTTCAGCAGGCGAATGACGAGAGATTCCTGCGACTGATAGTTGCTGATCGTTGAAAATCGGCAGTCGATGGCTTTTTCGCTCAGCTGGAACGTGGTACTGCCGCTCTGGGGTCGCCGCTTCTCTCCCACATCCATGTTCGACAGGAATTTAAAGTAGGAAATGAGCCGGGTGCCTTCTTCCCGGTCCAGATAATACTGTTTCTCCATCTGACCATTCAGGCGAAAGTAAACGTCGTAATGTTTCTGTTCAGGCAGTATATGGATATCACTTGTCCGGTAAGAATCGGCCATGGTGAGCAGGTGACCGGCAAAGGCCTCTGTGTCCATCACATCCTCCCTTTCATCAATTATTTGTCCTATCTTATATATTGTCCTTTTATTTTTTTGCTCACGAAAAAAACCTTGAATAAATGGAAAAATTTTCTCCACCTACTCAAGGTCTTATTTCGATCTGTTAAGTTTTTTCGTGATCACTCATTAAACTTCTGCGTTATGGTAGACTTCACTGACATCATCGTCGTCTTCCAGTGCATCGATCAGGTTTTCAAATGTTTCTTCCTTATCGGCAGGCACCGGCAAGGTCGTCTGCGGGATCATGGTCAGCTCTGCCTGATCCAGCGTAAAGCCCGCTTCTTTTAGTGCATCTCTAACGGCAGTGAAGTCTGTAGCTTCCGTATAGATTTCAAAGACTTCGTCACTGGTTTCCAGTTCTTCTCCACCTGCTTCAAGCACTTCCATCAGCATGGTATCTTCATCTGCATCAGTCGTTTCACGGTCGATAGCGATGTAGCCTTTACGGTCGAACATGTAGCTTACAGAGCCTTTTTCGCCTAAAGAACCGCCATTACGGTCAAACGCGACTCTGATATTGGTACTTGAACGATTCAGGTTATCTGTCAACGCATGAACCAGTATAGCGATCCCGTTAGGTCCATAGCCTTCATAAACCACTTCATCATAATTATCACCTTGTCCGGCATCGGTTGCGCGTTTGATCGCCCGATCGATATTGTCGTTAGGCATGTTGTTCGATTTTGCTTTGTCCACAGCCAGACGCAGGGAGGCGTTCATTTCCGGATCCGCTCCGCCGTCTTTCGCTGCTTTGTAAATTTCTTTAGATAATTTCTGGAAGATCTTTCCACGTTTGGCATCCTGTGCGCCTTTACGCTGCTTGATATTGTTCCACTTTGAATGTCCTGCCATCACAATTCCTCTTTCCTGAATTTGATTTACATTTTTCCTTTGTTATTATACCAAAATCTCCAGCTATATCAACCGGACAGAAAAAGAGTGGTGTCGCTTACAACCCACTCCTTATCCTTTATTCCTTTCTCACTGATCAGAATCAAGATCTGAAGCGCAGTTTCTGTCGTCTTCTCCCCTTAGGTCTGGCAAGCAAGGCTATTACTACCCCGACAAGCGCACCGGCGGTATCCAGCATCACATCTTCCATGAGCGCCGTACGCTTCGGATGAAAAGCCTGTCTCAACTCATCAAAAGAAGCATAACCGACCGAAAGCAGCAGGGCCACTAAAAACGTGAGCCACGGTTGAGCCATCCGGTTTCTTAGTCCCAGGAACCAGAATAATCCCAGCAGGAAGTAGGAGACAAAATGCGCCCCTTTTCTGATGAAGAATTCTATAAATCCTATGTAACCACGTGCGGCAACGCTCACTTCGCTGCCGGCATACATAAATTCGATCCGTTCAAAAAGTCCACTCAAAGGTTCGCCTTCCAGCCACTGGTGAAGCAGGGGCTGTACATTCTGGTCTTCATACCCCATCGAGGAGCTGTAATACAGCAGAGCCATGACACCAAACGCGAGCAGCAGATATACATTGTCTATAGGTCTTACTTTTCTATTCATTCTCATACACCTCATTCAGTCAATACCTCTATTCTAACTGATGTGTCTGGATATGGAAAGAAAAAAACGATACAATAAAAACAGTCTAATTTAAGGGGAGAGATAATCAATGACAGCATCACAGAATTGGAATATGGACAGCGTCTTTGAAGGGGGAAGTCATTCAGAGGCTCTGCAATCTCGTATTAAAGAGCTAGACACACTGATCCAGGCGACTCTGACTCAAATCAGCGCATGGCAGCCTTCAAAAGATCATCCGGAGTTCAACGAACTGGCCGCATTCCTTGAAAATAGAGAAACCATCGGCAACGGCCTGTCTGAAGCCGGAACCTTTGCCCGCGGTCTGTTCTCAGCCAATACTAAAGATCTTCAGGCTGCAAAAGTGGTGAATCAGCTCAGTACCGTCGCCAGTCAGATGAGTGAAGTGGAAACCCTCTTCATGAAAAAGCTGAAAGACGTGCCGGAAGATGAATGGAACACTTTAGTAGCCACCGAACCGTTCAAACAGAGTGCCTTCCCACTGCAGGAAAAAAGGGAAAAAGGTCAGAAGTTATTATCCGAAAAAGAAGAAAAAATCATCCAGAAGCTGTCTCTGGACGGATTGAATGGGTTCGGCAATATGTACCAGACCATCGTCAACAGTGTCAGCGTGCCGTTTGAGGAAGACGGTAAGATCATTTACCTTTCAGCCGGACAGGCAGCCAACAAGCTGACAGGGTCTGAAGATCCGGCTGTCAGAGCACGTCTGTTGAAGGACTGGGAGATGGCCTGGAAAGAAAAAGCGCCGCTGTTTTCCGATACACTGAACCATCTGGCCGGGTTCAGACTACAGACCTATGATTTGAGAGACGAGAAAGATTTCTTGACGCCGCCGCTTGAATACAACCGCATGAAAGAAGAGACGCTGAACACCATGTGGGACACGATCACTGAGAACAAGCCGAAAGTAGTCACATTCCTGAACCGCAAGGCAGCACTTATGGGCAAAGACAAGCTCAACTGGGCCGATGTGACGGCACCTGTTTCTGTCGGTGATTATGAACCGAAGACCTATTCATTTGAAGAAGCACAGGACTTTGTGACCACTCACTTCGGAACATTCAGTCAGGAAATGCAGGATATGGCACAGCGGGCTTTTGATGAAGGCTGGGTCGAGGCTGAAGACAAAGAAGGCAAGCGTCCCGGGGCCTACTGCTCCAATCTGCCCGAAAGCAAGCAGTCCCGTATCTTCATGACGTTTTCAGGCAGTGCCAACAACGTGTCGACACTGGCTCATGAATTAGGTCACGCCTATCACAGCCACGTCATGCGTGATCTGCCGGCATTGAACCGCAGCTATGCCATGAATGTAGCCGAAACAGCCAGCACCTTTGCGGAAATGCTGATATCTGACGCGACTGTTGAAGCCGCTGCCTCTGAAGAAGAAAAGATCGCCCTTCTGGACAGTAAAATCTCACGTGCGGCGATCATGTTTATGAATATCCATAGCCGCTTCCTGTTCGAAAAACGTTTCTACGAAGCCCGTCAGAACGGTCTCGTCAACGAAGAGGAACTGAGTACCATTATGGAAGAGGCACAAAAAGAAGCCTTCCTGGATTCGCTGGACACTTATCACCCGACGTTCTGGGCAAGCAAACTGCATTTTTACATCACAGGGATCTCATTCTACAACTTCCCATATACATTCGGTTTCCTGTTCAGTCTGGGGATTTATTCCAAAGCCAAGCAGGAAGGACAGTCCTTCTCCGATAACTATCGCAACCTGCTGAGAGATACGGCCAGCATGACGACGGAAGACCTGGCTGAAAAGCACTTGGCAGTCGACCTGACTCAGCCGGATTTCTGGCAGTCAGCGATCGATGAGATCTTAACAGATATCGATGAGTACCTTGCATTGACCGCAGATCGTGTTTAACATCAATCTGTGAACAAAGTCGATTGGAAAGGAGCAGCACACTCTTTCAGGGTGACCGCTGCTCCTTTTTGCTTTATCTGCGTGTTGATTTCCTGATGATAGATTGATTGCGCTCAGTCAGTCTACACTTATAGCCGAGTACTGTCTATCGGACCGGCAATGGACGTGCTGAAGAGGCGTTGATACCTGAATAAGCTCAATGTCCCCTTCATTAAGCTCGCCAAGTTTATACATGGGGCTGAGTACGTCTAATGTCCCCTCCATTAGACGTACTCGCTGCTGGTCAGCATTTGGGTGCCCCTTATTCCTTCATCATTAACACTGCTCAGAATGTTTGCTCCCTCAGCACGTCGAATGCATTCGTCATTGACAGTACTCGCGCGTCATCTGAATGGAGCCCGCCTATTGCCCCCTCCATTTCCCTCGCTCACATTTTTTTCTGATCCGAGTACGTTTATTGAAGGCTGCATTCGGCTCACTCAGCATAATTCTTAGTACGACTATATCGAATTAAGACTCTGCATCTTGTAAATCCAAGAATATCTGCCTAGAAAGTGAGTCTGGTATTCTTTCGACAAGTCCTAGTGAGAACGATCCTTCATACGCTCCTCTCTTTTCCCGAATTCAAAGATCTGTTCAGCTGCTTCGACCGTTTTTTTGTCTTACTGCCCTTCCGTATAGTCGATTCTCGTCCACTGACGAGAATCATCCTTTCAACGCTAAAAGCCCTGATGACAAACCATCTCTGGTTTGTCATCAGGGCTTTTTGTTACACTATACTCTTTTTAGTACCTTCCATATCCGACAAGACGGCGTCCCCAGTAATTCGAGTGGACTTGAGTGTACGCGACACCCGTACTTGTCTGTGCACCGATGAATTGTCCGTTACCGACATAGATGCCCACATGACTCACACGTGACCCGTTTTCAGAGAAGAAAACCAGATCACCGGGACGCGGGTTCGATACCTTCTGTGAAGACGCGTATTGACCGGCGGCGGAACGTGGCAGGTTTACTCCAACTTGTCTGAAGACGTAACTGGTAAAGCCTGAACAGTCAAAGGCTCGGGTCGTTGACCCGCCGTAAAGGTAAGGTGTGCCTAACACACCATTGGCATACGAGCTGATCTCTTCCCATGTCACCCCACCGCTTGACTGTTCAGGAGCCGGTTTCGGATCAGGTTTCGGCTTGCTTGTTTCTTTAACCGGCTGTGTTTCTTGACTTGATGAAGCTGCTTCCTGACTGCTCGATGATTCAGATGATGAAGAGTGAGCTTCACCGACAGAAGCATTTTCAGCCGGTCCACTTTCCTGAGATGAAGAAGCGGCAACTTCTGCCTCTGCACGTCTTCGCTCTGCTGCTTGAGCGGCCTGGGCTGCTTCTTCTCTGGCAGCGACCAGCTCCATTACTGCTTTTTCGGCCTCTGCCTTTTCAGACAAGAAGCGGTCCCGGTCTTCTTCTGCTGTTGCTCGTGCAGAAGCAAGCTGGGCAACCAGCACTTCTTTTTCCAGACGCTGCTGTTCCAGTTCTTCAGACATGCCTTCCAGCTCAGCGGCTAAAGCATTCTGCCGGACGATCGTTTCTTCAGTCTGTTCCTGTTTTTTAATGACTGCCTGCTGATCCCTCACCTGTGCATCGACCAGTTTGCGGTTTGTGCCCACAAGGTTGGCAACGACATCGATGCGTCCAAGAATATCACTTAAGGAGTCAGCATCAATGAGGAATTCAATGAAATTGACTGCCTGACCGTCCACCTGGATTTTTCTAGCCTGTTTCTCCAGCTGTTCATTCCGCATTTCAATAACGGCTTCGAGTTCTAAAACTTCTTCCTGCAATGCTTTCATTGTTGTATGGGCTGCTTCCAGCTTTTCAACAGCCTCTGTGACCCGTTCTTCATTTGCTGAAATTTCCTCATTGATCGCTTCCAGTTCATCCTCGGTCGTTTGGACGTCAACGTGTAAAGAATCGATCGTCCCTTCCAAGTTATGTATCTTGTTTTCAGTGTCTTCGATTATATTCATGTTTTCCTGAATAGCTTCATCGTACTCGTTCGCCAGAACTTCGGGTGTAAGCGCAAGTGAACTCACTAACAATGTACTTGTCAATGCAGATACAATCAATTTCTTTTTCAACGGACTTTCCCTCCATATTTAAGTAAATTAACATCGATAAAAATATATACCCCATCAGCAATGAACATGCTTTTTCCCTGACTATGGCTAAGTATAACATGTGTAAATAATAAGCTGGTTTCATTAAGGTTACGCTTCCGTGTCACTTAGACGTCTTTCCCAAGTCCAAAAGTACCGATTACTTGCAATTTAGCGCCCCAACACCTATACTTTTTAGTGATTACACTTAATTGTTTTTATGTATTGAAATGTATCCTAGGAGGAAAAAGTCATGAGTGACTACCGCGTATTATTGTATTACAAATATGTACACATTGAAGATCCGGAAAAATTCAGAGATGAACATATGAAACTGTGTCAGGACATTGGGCTGAAAGGACGCATTCTCGTATCCGAAGAAGGGCTGAATGGCACCTGTTCAGGAACAGTCGAGCAGACAGACCGTTACATGGAAGCCGTCCGTTCGGATGAACGCTTCAGTGATATTTATTTTAAGATCGACGAAGCCGATGGGCATGCCTTCAAAAAAATGCATGTGCGCTACCGTCCGGAAATCGTTTCATTGAAGCTGGGGGAAGAAGACCATGATGCCAGCAAACTGACCGGACAATTTCTCGATCCGGTTGAATGGAGAGAAGCTCTGGAAGACGAAAACACCATCGTCCTGGATGCCCGTAACGATTATGAATACGATTTAGGACACTTTAGAGGCGCCATTCGTCCCGATATCCGTTCGTTCAGAGAACTGCCGGAATGGATCAGGGAAAACAAAGAGAAATTCATGGACAAGCGTATCGTCACCTATTGTACCGGCGGGATCCGCTGTGAAAAACTGACGGGCTGGCTGATGAAAGAAGGCTTTGAAGATGTCGGGCAGCTGCACGGAGGGATCCACCACTACGGAACCGATCCACAGACACAAGGTGAAAAATGGGACGGTAAAATGTATGTCTTCGACGAGCGTATCAGCGTCGACATCAACAAAGTGGATAAGAAAGTCATTGCCAGAGACTGGTTTGACGGCGAACCGTGCGAACGTTACGTCAACTGTGCCAATCCCGAATGCAACCGTCAGGTCATCATGTCAGAAGAGAACGAACACAAGTATTTAAGAGGCTGTACGCATGAATGTCGTGTGCATCCTCGCAACCGCTATGTTGAGGAACACCAGCTGAGCCGTGAAGAGGTTGCAAAGCGTCTTGAAGCTATCGGTGAAAGTCTTCCTGAAAAGGTATAGCTGCTTTCCCCCTCTGCGTCCGTCTTTCGCAGAGGGACCAGCTGCCCCGGCGTTTCTTAACAATTTCGACACAAAACCGGATTAGTTCCGGGAATCCCCTGCCTTTCGTTTTATTTTCTCTCTGATTTTGCTATAATATACCAAGTCATATCACTATATAAACTAAATAAGGAGCCTATAATGAAACGATCTGAAAATGAAGAACAAAAACAGTCGGAAGAAACCACAGAAACTGAACAGTCATCGCGTTTCGAATCCGTTGTCTATTACTTCGATATCTTTTACCGTGTCGTTAAAGCTTTAGTCATTTTACTCATTATCGTCCTGCTCGTTGCCGGCTCTCTTGGAGCTGGGACGGCAGTCGGATACTTTGCCTCTCTTGTTCACGGCTCAGAGATACCGGAACGGGAGGAAATGGTCGATCAGATACAAGACTACACGCGTAAATCCAGCATGTATTATGCAGACGGCAGTCTGATCAGCGATGTCCGCTCAGATCTCCTGCGTACGCCCGTCCCTCTTGATAATGTCTCAGACCTCTTGATCAATGCGGTTGTTTCTACAGAAGATGAATACTTCTTCGAACATGAAGGTGTGGTGCCCAAAGCGGTCGCCCGAGCTTTAGTGCAGGAACTTTCTGATTCCGGAGCAACGACTGGTGGATCGACTTTAACGCAGCAGCTGATCAAGCAGCAGATTTTATCTCCTGAAGTCACGCATGAGCGAAAAGCAAACGAGATCCTGCTTGCTTATCATCTGGAAAATGAGATAGACAAAGATCAGATACTGGAAGCTTATCTTAACGTTTCTCCTTTTGGACGTAACAACAAAGGACAGAACATTGCAGGTGTCGAAGAAGCTGCACAAGGCATATTTGGCGTCTCAGCGAGCGATGTATCGCTTCCTCAGGCCGCATTCATAGCCGGACTGCCACAGCGCCCCATCGTATTCAGTCCTTACACGCAATATGGTCAGATAAAAGAAAGCCATCGCTTAAGTATTTCACGCCAGCATGAAGTCTTGTTCCGTATGTACCGTGAAGGTCATATCACTCAAGAAGAATATGAAGAAGCTCGTGCCTACGACATCACTCAGGACTTTATCAATCAGGAAAACATCGACTATGATGATAATTCTTATGTTTATGACGTAGCCTATCTTCAGTCATTAGACCTGCTTGCCCAAAAATTCATGACTGAAGAAGAAGTCACGGATGAAATGCTCGAGGAAAATCCTGACTTGGCCAATGAATACCAAGATCGTGCCGAGTATGCCCTGAAGAATCAAGGGTATAAAGTTTACACGACGATCGATAAGGATATCCACGATACACTCGAGCGAGTTACAGCTGAATATATCGATCAGTTAGGCCAGGAAAGATCTTATACGTATGAAGACAGTGAAGGTGAAACACAGACAGTAACAAAGCCCATCAATACAAGTGGTGCCATGATCGACAATCAGACCGGTCGTGTACTGGGCTTCATCGGCGGACGCGATTATAACTATTCACAGTTTAATGTAGCATTCGACGGGAACAGACAACCAGGTTCAGTCATTAAACCGTTGGCTGTGTATGGTCCGGCCCTTGACGAAAACTTGATCACTCCTGCCACCATTATTCCAGATACGCCTTATACAGTGCCTGACTGGAATCCGGAAATCGGAGATTACGTGGATAAACCTGTCGGAAACGCGACAAGGATCACGAATGAGTGGATGACCACCCGAAGAGCTCTCACGATTTCTCAGAATATTCCAGCTTCCAAAATCTGGATGGAGTTAAAAGAAAAACATGATCCTGGTGCTTATGTCAGACGTGCTGGCTTAGGTCCGGAAGACATTCCAGATTCAGAATTTGATAATGCTTCTTTTGCTTTAGGAGGACTAGGTGAAGGTCCAGCTCCTGTTGACTTGATCAGCGCTTTCTCAAGTATAGGTAATGACGGCGTACACGTCGAACCCTATGTGATCGAGCGTATCGAAAACAGCAAAGGTGAAATCGTTCATGAACATGAATCAGAAGATACAAGAGTATTCAGCTCAGCAGCCAACTATCTGCTGGTTGACATACTGAGAGATGTTGCCGTTCAGGGGACAGCTCGCGGCACCATGGATAACCTGCCATTTGATGCCGACTGGATATCAAAAACCGGTACAACTCAAGATCGGGTGGATATCTGGTATGTTGCAGGTACCCCTCGCGTCACATTCGGTACCTGGATCGGTTATGGGACAAACGAAATCAAACTGGGCGATGACTTCGGTATTCATCCGAGCCGCCGTAATCGAAATTTCTGGGCAGAGCTTGTGAGCGCCGTTTACGAAGTGAACCCAGATGTCTTTGGGATCGGGGAGCAATTCCCTATGCCATCAGATGTGACGTCTGATTCTGTCATACAGGCAACAGGAATGAAGTCAGGAACTGTAGAAACACCTGGAGGCAGCACCTTCAACTATTCAGGCCCTACTCATACAGAACTCTTCAAGGAAGACAATGTACCTGGCCCAACTGTCTATGACTTTGCCATTGGAGCAAGCGATGAAGAACTGGCCCGATTCTGGGGAGGCAGACGCCCTTCAGAGGAGTCGGATGATGGTGAAGACGAGTCTGACAATGATGAATCCGACGATAACAGCGACTCAGATTCAGAATCAGAGTCTGGTGATAACGAAGAAGAGTCTGAGCCAGAAGAAGAAGAGGAAGAAGAAGCTGATTCCGAACCTGAACCTGAAGAGGAAGAAGAACCGGAATCCGATCCGGAAACGGATGAATCATCTGATGAAGACAGTAATGATTCTGAAGAATAAGATATAAGATATTAGGTTGTACAATAAAGAGACTGGGGATTCATTCCCCAGTCTCTTCTTTTATTAGCGACTAGTTCCCAAACATTTTTCCCAGGAAGTCGTCTCAATAACGCTTTAGTGACCTGTTCCTGAACAATTTACTCAGGAAGTCGTCTCAACAACAGTTTGATTCTCCACCGACATCATCGAAGAACTTGCAGCAGCTCGTATTTTTTAGGACCTTTATTACATAGCGAAAGAGGCGGGGTTACCCCAGCCTCTTCTCATCTCACCTTTTTATTTCGTCGTGCCTTTCTTCCCGATCGTATAAGGTAACGTGATCGTTTTTTCTTCTATTTCTTCTTTATTCATCAGTTTCGTCAACAGACGCATGGCTACCGCACCAATATCGTAAAGCGGCTGTTCTACTGTTGTCAGTCTTGGTCGAGACATGGCAGTCAGCTTCGAGTTGTTCGATGTGACGATTTCAAAATCTTCAGGTACGTTCACGCCACGATCCAGTGCCGCATTCAACACGCCTAAAGCCAATTCGTCATCAGCAACGACCGCTGCTGTTGCCCCCGCTTTATTAAGCTGTTCATAAACGGCTTCCCCTACTTTATATGTGTATTCAGACTGTAAGACCAATTCTTCTTCATAAGGGAAAGCGGCTTTTTCCAAGGCATGCTTGTACCCGTTCAGGCGATAAACACCATTGATCGGTTCTTCATGACTCTCTGAAATGAACGCTACTTTTTTGTGGCCATTATCGATCAGCATCGTGGTGGCTTCTTCTGTGGCTTTTTCGTAGTCGATGTTGACGCTGCCTACCTGCTCGTCCGGATCCACTGTACCAGCTAATACGACAGGTGTGCGGGAACGTGAAAATTCAGCACGCAGTTCATCCGTAATCTTGTTGCCCATAAAGATAACACCATCTACCTGTTTCGCCAGCAGTGTATTCAGTACCTGTACTTCTTTTTCTTCATTTTTATCTGAGTTTGCCAGGATGATATTGTATTTGTACATCGTCGCAATGTCATCGATCCCGCGAGCAAGTGATGAGAAATAAAGGTTGGTAACGTCAGGGATAATAACCCCTACCGTTGTGGTCTTTTTACTCGCCAGTCCACGGGCCACTGCATTCGGACGATAATCCAGACGGTCGATGACCTCTAGTACTTTCTTTCTGGTTGTTGGTTTAACGTTCGGGTTGCCATTGACGACACGTGAGACGGTCGCCATCGAGACGCCTGCTTCACGGGCAACATCGTAAATCGTAATTGTCTGTTTATCCATGATATGACTCCTTCTAAAGAGATTTGATTTTTTGTGAGCGCATTCTTCTTAATACAGAATAACAGAGTCCGCTTACAATTTCAATTATAAGATGTAATTTTCATGAAACTTTCTAACTCTTTTTCAGAAAAGGCTTTCTTCAGCTATACTATGGCCTTTTTTTCTGATAAACTTAATTTAAATTACAGAAAAGAAGGGCTACTTATGACATTGATAAAGAAACTTCAGCAGACGATGCACGATGAAAACATAGACATGCTTTATTTTGATGAACCACTGACCGTCGCTTATTTAACCGGTTTTGAAAGCGAGCCGCACGAACGTGTAGTGGCTGTTCTAGTCTTTAAAGACAAAGTCTGGATGATCGTCCCGGAACTTGAAAGACAGGCGGCTAAAACCGCTGCCGTATGCGACTTCATCCTTTCATATAGGGATGAAGTCTCTCCCTGCTCCCTCCTCAAAGATGCATTAAAAGACGAGAGCGATACGATCAAAACCGTCGGTGTAGATGAACATTCGCTCGTGGTCTCACGTTATCATGCTTTAGAAGACGTATTCTCAAATGCAGCATTCATAAACGCTACCGCGCTCATTCAGCATCTGCGAGTGATCAAGCAGCCTCATGAAATCAACATCATGAAAGAAGCCGGTCGACTAGCTGACAAAGCGCTGGAAATCGGCATGTCTTCACTAAAAAATGGCATCACTGAAGCAGAAGTCGTTGCCTTGATCGAATATGAAATAAAAAAACACGGGGTCGAAAAGATGAGTTTTCCGACCATGGTGTTATTCGGTGATCGCGCTGCGAGTCCTCACGGCAATCCGGGCAGCCGCAAGCTCCAGCCGAATGAGTGGGTCCTTTTTGATTTAGGGGTCGTTTACCATGGCTACACGAGCGATATGACCCGGACAGTCGTTTACGGTAAAGCAGATAAAAAGACGCAGGAAATCTACAAAGTCGTTAAAGATGCTCAGGAAAACGCCCAAGCTTTCGTCAAGCCTGGCGTACAGGCCGGTGATATCGACAGGACAGCCCGCCAGCATATCGAAAAGGCAGGCTACGGTGAGTACTTTTCTCATCGATTGGGACACGGGTTAGGCAAATCTGTTCACGAATATCCGAATATCGCACCAGATGTTGCACTGAAAATCGCAGAGAATATGTGTTTCTCGATAGAACCCGGTATATACATTGAAGAGTATTACGGTGTCCGTATCGAAGACTGTGTCTATGTCACAGAATCCGGAGCCATCCCATTTACCCGCACAACAAAAGAATTGATCGAACTCCCTATAACAGAATAGAAAAAGGTCCTGCCGCAAGACGTTCGTGTCTTCTTGCGGCAGGATCTTTTTGTCTGTCAGTCTATGAAAATGAAATCTTCTTTTTCAAGTTTTCTTTTGTCGAAGTCTGCCATCACAGTCAAGGTCCCATCTGATTCGAGAATAATAGCCGAGATGCCTTCAAACGACACGTATCCTGATTTTCTTATCGCCTGCTTCAATTCATTTCTGTCCACCCGCTCTCTTTTCATCGCTTTTTCCTGAAAGGTATCATTGTAATAGAGTAACGCAGGTTCCGACTTTAACATGGATCCTACCGATTTGAACCGGACAGATAACCAGGTAGCGATGTGCTGCAGGACAACCAGCATAGCGAAGGTCAGTATACCATTCCAGAAAGCATTCTTATAGTTCACGATCGTCGTAGCTAAAACCGATCCTAAAGCAACAGTCACGATAAAGTCAAAGGCATTCATCTTGGATAACGTTCTTTTTCCTGATGCTCTCAAAATGAGAACAATGGAAACGAAACTCACCACACTGATCGCAATGAGCTTGACAGCATCAATCAAACTAATGATCGTCATTTGAATCCTTCTTTCTATTTTTACTTTTTTTATCCAGGTCTTCTAATGTATCCAGGTCCTTCTCTTGACTTTTCTCTTTTGGAAGAACGGAAATCGTTCCATCTGTTTCCAGAATGACAGCCCCCACTTCTTCTATTCGACCGATTCCCTGTTCACGCATGGCCTGCAGCACCTCCGACTTGGGAATGCGTTCCTTTTTTAATATGGATTCATAATAGGTACCTTCATAAAAAAGTAATGTCGGGTTAGCTTTCAGCAGAGTGTCAAAAAAGGCGTATCTTGAAGAAAGAAGACTGGAAAAGAACTGAAACAGCAGCAGCAGAAAGATGACATATATCCCCTGATACAAGTTTTCCCTGTAATTTATCAGCATGTTTCCAAAAACCGCACCCAGTGAAACCGTAATGATGAAATCAAAGGCATTCATCTTAAGTAGTGTGCGTTTACCGGATAATCTGAGCAGAAACAGAACAATGATATAGCTGAAAAACGTGACAAGGAAAAGTTCTCCCATCTGTTCGATGTCCAAGTTCCCACTCCCCCTCTGGTGCCTGATGTGACTTTTGCCGTTTTATGTATGAAAAAGGATGCGATAACGACCGCATCCTTCATCCTAACTTATTATTATTTTTCTACTTGTTGTCAGGATTGAAATAAGTGGCATCTGTTTTGTCATCTTCTGAGTCCAACTGAGACTCGGCGCTTACTGCACGAGACGTTGTCTGCGGTACAGTCGGATCATTTTTCTTAGTTTCTTCTTTATTCATTTTTCCTTTGACTTTTTCAGCCGTTTCTTTGGCTTCTTTTTTGATTTTATCCAGATTTTCTCCGGCTTTCTCCATGTTTTCTTCAGCTTGACCACTTAACTGTTCATAACTTGCAGAAGCATCTTTCTTATAGTCTTCCGTTTTCCTGCTGACAGAATCTTTTAGTTCCATCCCTTTGTCTTTTGCTTTATTCACGTAGTCTTTGGCCTGATCCTTCGTTTTGACCGTACGGTCCTTGATGTCACCGCGTACTTCTTTACCTGACTTAGGAGCCAGAAGAAGTGCAGTCAATCCTGCCACAGCAGCACCAACGAATGTTCCGAGTACAAATCCCTTGACTTCATAGACTTTTTCGAGTTTTTGCATCAACATAATATAAAACCTCTCCTTTTTTTGATTAAATGAGTGTTCTGTTATTTTCTTCTATCTCTGCTCATTGCCGAGCCTACTCTTTTTGCAATACCCACAGAGGCTCCGCGTTTGGAAATAGTAGCTAAGCTCGAACTCAAGTTGCGTGTGGAATGATTCAGACTGGATACAGATTCGCCTAAATCTCCAACAGCTTTGAATAATGGGTCGGTCAGACCAAGTTTACCGTTCACATCATCCAATGTGACATTCGACTTATTAAGTAAACCTTCAACCTCGATCAGCAGAAGATCGGCATCTTTTGTTATCGTGCTTAGACTTTTATTTGCTTCCTCCACTGTCGTATTCAGTTCGGAAACCATTTTTGCTACCTTGAACAGCACGTAAACCAGACCTAAAACAAGTACTGCAAAAGCAATTGCTGCAATTAATGCTGCTATTTCTCCACCTGTCATAATTATCCCTCTTTCTTATATTCTGTATGAGTTAAGGTTACCACTTTAGTTGATTTAAATGCAACTAAGAAGAATTGAGCTCACGATTAAATTGTATCTTTTGAAAATCATGTTAAAATAATAATTGACTCTATCATTTATTGGAAAATAGGAAAGGAGCTTATATGGATCAACCAAATGATGTACTGCAAGATGTGGATGAGCAATTGAATTTATTTGCTGCATTCTGGGAATCCATTGAATGGCAGGAGATCGCTTTTTCGATTTTCATCATTGCCATTCAAATTTTACTGGCCGTCATTGTTTTTCTTATCTTAAAAAGGATCGGACGGTATGTGATCGAGAAAGTCTTTACCCGCTACATCAAGGAAAAGCATACGGTACCCAACCGCTTGAATACTCTGCATAAATTAAGTAAAAATATTTTCAATGCTGTTCTTTACTTTTTCCTGGTTTACGTGATCCTTGAACTTATCGGTATTCCTGTCGGTACACTACTGGCCAGTGCTGGTGTCATCGGTTTAGCGTTATCTTTAGGTGCCCAGGGATTTGTAGCTGATATCGTAAATGGGTTTATGATCCTGCTTGAAAAACAGATCGATGTGGGCGATGTGGTGGAGATCAGTGGTCTTACAGGAACCGTGGAAGATGTAAATCTGAAAACCACACAAGTAAAGGATTTTGACGGGACCCTGCATTTTATCCCCAACCGGGAAATCACTATTATCAGTAATCGGTCCCGGGCTGACATGCGTGTGCTCATTCAGATCAGACTCTATCCCTCTACCAGCTTGCAGGATGTGAGGAAAGTCATGGAACAGGTGAACAAGGAGTCGATTCCTGAATATGATGAAATCACCATTGCACCGACTGAAATTTCCTTTGTGCCTGTAGGTCCCGGCCAGCTTGCCGTCCAGATCATTATGTATACTAAATCCGGGACGCAATATGGTATGCGCAATATTTTTTATGAAAAGTATGTGGACGCGCTGACAAAAGCAGGTATCGACCTTCCCAATGTCACGCTTGAGCTGCCGAATGGTTAACTTTTGCCAGCCTGCAGTTTTATTTAAAAAACCACTTCGATCGGCTTATAACTAAGCGGATTGAAGTGGTTTTTCTTTAGCTATTGTGCAACGATTTCTTTCTCTTTAACTATATATTTCTTCTCGAACTCATGAGCGATGCGATTCGTTCCTTTAAGTATTTCGCTGCGGGTGATGATTCCTTTAAAATAGCCTTCTCTATCAACAACGGTGATAAACGCATTATCGACGAGCATATGCAGAACATCCTCCAGTTCAAAATCTTCTAATACGTAAGGGAAATCCCTGTCCATGACTTCACCGACTTCGATGTCTCCCAATTTTTCAAAATGAACATCCTGTATGTCCATGATCGTCTGCATGATCGTCGGCATCGAGATGAGCCCACGCATCTTGGACTGATCATCCAAGACCGGGACCACAGCATACTTATCGGTCGTCAGCAGCAGCAGGGCATGATTCAGTCTGTTTTTTATACCAACGACAGCCACCTGCTCAGCCGGTTTGACTAAGGTCGTTTCACTCTCGATCAGCAGTTTTTTTACCTTTTCGCCTATCATTTCTTCACTCCTCGTACCCATTCTCCTCACTTACATTGTACCCCTATTTTCTCTGAATTCCAAAATAAAGCCATCATTTTAGAGAACATTCTTAGAATTTTTCGAACATTCTTATCAATAACGCTGTTTATCGTGGTTAAGACCTTTTAATAAATGAGAAATCAATGAGGAGTTGGATCTACTGGTCAGTGAATGAAACCGTGGTATTCAAGTCAAGCAGGCTATTATGATCCTGATCGTAATATGTCAGTTCAGCTTTGGACAAGCCCTCATCCAGCTGCATTACTAGATACGTTCCTTTATCTCTATTTCTTGGCTGAGCAATACTGCCCGGGTTTATAAAGACGATGCCGGCTTCTTTTTCCACTTTTGGAATGTGGGTGTGACCGTAAAAGACAACGTTGACGTCTGCTGCTCTGGCTTCTTCGATCAGTCTCTCATACGAGCGTTTCACACTGTGTTTATGCCCGTGTACGAGCAGATAGCGTAAGCCGTTGATATATTCCGTCCGGCTCAACTGGAATTTATTCGTGATATCCATATTCCCAAGGACCGTTTTGTACGTCTGCCACAGCGGATGGTCTTCCATTAATTCTGAATCACCGCAGTGCACCCATTCATCGGTATCTTCCTGATGGATCATATAAATTTCTTCCATAAAATACGTATTTCCGTGATTATCACTGACCACTACTATTTTCATCAAGCCACTCCCTTTCCACTAGTCGTTCAGCCAGTCATCCAGATGACGTTCCAGCTTTTTCAAGGCATCTGCACGATGGCTGATCTCATTTTTCTCAGACTGGGTGCATTCGGCCAGAGTTTTCCCTTTTTCGGGCAGATAAAACAGCGGATCATAGCCGAAACCATTCTCTCCTCGAGGAACACCGGCGATTTCCCCATCCAGTCTGCCCTCGATGACCAAAGAGTCTTTCCCGGGACGGGCTAGTGCAAGGGAACAGTGAAAATGTGCCTGTCTTTCGTTCTCATTGTGATCGGCAAGTGCGTTCAGTAATTTGGCGTTATTTTTCGCATCGTTCTTCTCTTCCCCGGCATAACGGGCAGAATACACGCCCGGCTGGCCATGCAGCGCATCCACGACCAAGCCGGAATCATCAGCCAGAACAAGCGTATCCAGTTTTCCCGAAATCGTTTCTGCTTTCAGCAGCGCATTTTCATTAAACGTTTCCCCTGTTTCTTCCACGTCTTCGATATCAGGAAAATCCAGCAGCGTGACGATGCCGTATCCTTTTTTATTGAACAGCGCTTCAAATTCTTTCGCTTTTCCTTTGTTTCGTGTCGCTATGACGATCGTATTCTTTTCAGTCATCTGTTTTTTTCAACCTTTCCAGTTCAATACTTTTTATATCGAGCTGATCTGTTTCCAGCCAGTTCTCTACAATGGTCCGGAACATCGCTACCGGCCCTGTCGTAAAGATCCGGATCGTTCTCTCTTTCGCCTCGTCAGCTTCCAGCTTATTTTCATCTAAAACACTTTCCACTTCATAAGACGTCAGGGCCCCCGAATCGATTAAAGTCACATCAGGACCTAAGACCTCCTGAATAAAAGGCGCAAGCAGCGGGAAGTGTGTACAGCCTAAAATGACCGTATCCATTTCCGGCGTTTTGAACCCCGTCAGTTTATCATCGACCAGTTGCCTTGCTTCAGCAGATTCATAGGCATTGTCTTCTACAATATCTACGAACTCCGGACAAGCGAGGCTTTTGACCTGCACTCCTTTGTCTTTGTCTAAAAGTGACTGCTCATAGAATCCCGATTCGACTGTGCTGACTGTAGCCAGTACGCCGATCTGCTTGGTGCCTGTGGTCGAAACTGCCGCCTGACTTCCCGGTCCCACGACGCCAATGACAGGGACATCCACCTTGCTCCTCACTATTTCCAGGGCATGGGCAGTAGCCGTATTACAGGCGATCACGATCATCTTTACATCCTGATCCAGCAGGAACTGGACCAGCTCAAGTGTAAAGGTGATGATCTCCTCTTTTGTACGGTTTCCATACGGGCACCGCTTGGTATCTCCTATATAAACAAACGACTCGTTGGGTAACCGGTCTTTCACAGCTTTCAGCACTGTCAAACCACCCACACCTGAGTCGAGTAATCCTATTGGTTTATTCAACATATTTATACAACCTTATCTCAGTTACTGTCTTATATTTTAATTAACACGCTCACTTATAATTAAATCAGCACCTTACTATAGAAACCTCGTTAAAAAAAAGGTAAAATAAATAAGTATGATTTTTGTCTCCTCTTCCATTATAAAGAATCTTGTGGAAAAGTGAAAGACAAAACGCGTATACATTAGAGACGAAAAGCGAGAGGTGAAACTATGCACGCTGAAAACCAACACACATCCCACTTAGACAGTATCAGTCTCTTAAGAGATGCTCTTTTGCCCAACCTGCTTAAAGAAGATGAAGAAGATATATTGTATTGGGCCGGAAAAGAACTGGCTCGTTCTTTTACCTTTTCATCCCTGGAGGATCTTATTCAACAGACCCGCACCGTTTTTGCAGGCGATTTGACTCAGACAAAAGCTACCCGAAAGACCCTTCATTATGACTGGACCGGCCTTTTAGTCACACATCGGCTGTCTGATAAGACCGATCCTACTTTTTCATTGGAAGCCGGCTTTCTTGCAGAAGGCTATCAGCAGGTGACTGGCACTTACACAGAAGCCACCTATACGGTCTACCCCAAAAAATCCCTGGTCACTTTTTTACTGCAATCCGACTCTCAAGTATCTTTGAGTGACTAATATAAAAACCCATGCTCCTGACTGCTGTTATCGAAACAGCCTGTCACAGCATGGGTTTTTCCATTCAATGAATCTCTTTAATCATGTCTCTGACACCATACCGGGCACTCTTTGCGATCATTTCCACACTGCTGTTGCCATAATGTATTCCCGATACCAGCTGGCCGTATATTCTTAGATTGGAAATCGGCTTGCCTTTTCTGTCGATCGCACACATCGACGGATATTCGATCAGAGCTCCCCCATAACGATAAGGCGTCAGTATTTCATCCTCTATCATCTGTCTGACTAAAGGCTGCTGAAGATGAAGATGACGGGTCAGATCCATCTGCTGTCCTGTGCCGTTCACTATATAATCGCAGGACTGTTCTTTATGATCGTTGAACATCACATTGAACCGTTCTTTTTCTTTCTTGATAGACTGGATATCACTCAACAGCTTAACTTTACCTCCAGAGATGTCATTGATTAGATGTCGGGCTGTTTTTTGCGGGATGGGCGCTTTGAAAAACGACCACTTTCGTCCAAACTCTTTCAGGAACACATCTTTTTCTTCATCTGAAAGAGCGTTCCACAACAGGGCATAGCAGTCTCGCATCTTGCGGATAAGCGCCTGAAACTTCCCTAACTCTTCTTTGTGCTGCAGGTCTTTCTGCATGCCTTCGACCGTTCCTTCGCCCAGATTCTGCCAGACCCAAGACAGGTCGATGCCGTGGTCGGCCGTCTCTTTTTGGAACCATTCTTTGATCCGGTCAAGGGACACTGATTCTGTGTTTTCTTCTATCAGATGCTGGATGCTCTCCCGGCAGATATAGTGGGTGTGTGTTTCGGGTTCATGTCCTCTCACGGATGAGAACCGGCCTTCCAGAGATAGAAAAGTCAGTTCCGCTTTAGGATGCGTCTTTTTTATATATAAATACGTGTCAATGGCAGTCAGTCCGGTCCCGAGGATACCGATCGCCGGCGCCTCATTCTTAAATGACAGCTTTCTCACCGCCGGGTATGGGTTATAGATATAATGCGTCTCTCCCTTTAATTCATAAGGATCCTGATAAGCCAAATGACCGATACAGAGATGCACACTGTCCACCTGTTTTTCTGTCCGCTCAGTCGTGATTTTAAACTGACCGTTTTCAAGGATATTTACAGCCTGAACTTTTTCACGCACGGTCGTCACATTCAGCCTTTCAATCAACCTCAGTGCCTCTTCATATATATACTCGCCAAATAAACTGCGCGGCAAATGAGTATTTTTCAAGTCAGTCAAGTTTCTCTTTTCTTTCACCCATTCAAGGAAATCCTCCTGATTATCAAGGTCGATACTCATCGTTTCAGTATACTGATTGATCAGCAGAGCTTCGTCATCCGGCTGATAAGGAAAGCCTGTCCCGAAACCTTCGATGTCGGAGAATACTGTGATAGACAGAGGCTCTTTCATTTCCTGTGTGGTCTGTTTATCGAGTTCTTTTAAAACACTGATGCCGGCTACCCCTAAACCAATAATCCCTATATGCATGCGTCGCTCCTCCAGCTCGTCATTTGTCCTTTTAATCATACCAGAATTTAAATGTAAATTAAAAAGATGCTGACAGATCCGACCGAATTTTCATCCGTTCGACAGCCCATCTCTACTGCCAGAGGAAGAGATACGACAGGTGCGTTTCTTTCCTACAAACAAAAAAAGTGATCAATCTTCGTTAAAAGAAAAATCACTTTAAGTTTATAGATTTACGTTTAAAGATACTCTATTCAATGTGTATACTTCGTCCTCGCATACTTCGACAAACCTGACTTCTCTTGCATCCCAGGACATCAGATCATTGAACGTGTAGTTGTTTTTTCTCAAAACGACATCCAGAGGACAATCGATTTCGTCATCTGCGTTATGCAGAACATCCCGGTTTTCGACTTCCAGTTCCACAGTTTTGTCTTTACATTCGATCAAGTATCTGTACTGAATCGCTGGTGTCAATACAGACTGGTTTTCTTCACTATGAGACATTACATCACTCTCCAGGCAAGTTAAGAATAGGCGGACGATTCGATAGATATACAGTCGGATCTATAACACGATGAACATCAAAAGTGGTATGGATCCCGTAATTATTAACATCATTTTATATCACGCAAACGCAAATGTATAGTCCCTTTCCAGTTATTACTAGTTATATATGGCGGAAAGTCATAGATTAGACACATTATAATTGTAAGGATACTTAACTTACTAACTAGATTTAAAACAGAAAAAGGGAGCAAAGCGTTTGGACTTTGCTCCCGGTCAACTATTGATTATTGATGCTGTTCTAATTTAGAAAGGATCTGTTCTTTGCTGTGGTAGCCAATCAGTTTGTCTACGACTTCGCCATCTTTTGTTACGAGTAAGGTCGGAATACTCATGACTCCGAATTTGCTTGGTGTAGCCTGGTTTGCGTCGACATCCATCTTGAAGTAGTTGACACTTCCGTCTGACTCTTCATTCAATTCGTCGATGACAGGTGACTGCATGCGACAAGGTCCGCACCATGCTGCCCAGAAGTCTGTTAGGGCTAAGCCTGATTCTGTTTCCTGATCGAAGTTTTTATCTGTTAATTCTCTTACCATTATAATTCCTCCTATATATTCGCTTACTTATTAAAAGTAAGTTACTCTTTCCATTTATTAGTATAGCAAATTCTTATATTGTTGTCTACCGTTGTGTTTCGTTTTATTTAAAGGTGACGATCGTCGCGCCGCTGCCACCCTGGTTTGCCGGTGCATCATTGAATGACTTGACCTGAGAATGTTTTTTCAGATACTGATGCACGCCTTTTCTGACGGCTCCGGTCCCCATGCCGTGAATGATCGTGACTTTCGGGTAGTTCGCCAGTAGAGCCTGATCCAGATACTGATCCACTTTGTTCACAGCTTCCTCCACACGTTCTCCTCTGACATCTATTTCAGTTGACACCCCCGCGCTGGATGAACGCTTGACTGAAACACGCTGCTGGGGTTCTTTTTCAGCTGCCACCTGTACCAGGTCAGATTCATGCAGTTTCATCTTCAGCATGCCCATTTGAACGACCCAATGCTTATTATCGGCTTTGTCGATGACCGTTCCTCTTTGACCAAAGGACTGGACTTCGACGCTGTCGCCGACTTTCAGCGTTTTTTTCTTTTTCTGTTTATTGAGTACTTTATTTTTCTTCAGACTTTCTTCTTCCGCCTTCAAATTGGATAAGCGGGTCTGTGCGTCAATGAATTCGTGTTCTTTGAGCGGTTCATTCATATGACCTTCAAGCTGTTTCTGTCTCAAGTCTTTTATTATGGCTTCCGCTTCCTGTTTCTTCTTCTCTAAATAAGTGTTGGCTTCTTTCTCCGCTTTTTTACGGAGGCGTTCTTTTTCTTCCTGATACGCTTCGTATTCCGCCTTGAGTTCTCTGTGGAGCCGCTGAGCATTTCTCAGTTCTTCAGTGGCTTTGCCGGCTTCCGTTTCAGCCTGTCTGCGCTTGCCTTCCAGATCTTCGATCATCTGATCGACACTCTGGCTCTCGCCGCTCATCAGCTGTTTGGCTGAATCGATGATCATGCCATCCAGCCCTAAGCGTCTGGCGATTTCAAAGGCATTACTTCTTCCGGGGATACCGATCAGCAGACGATAAGTCGGGCTCAATGTATCCACATCGAACTCCATACTCGCATTGATCGTTTCCAACCGGTTATAACCGTAAGCCTTCAGTTCAGGATAATGGGAAGTGATCATGACGTAGCTGCCCCGCTGAGCGATCGCATCCAGGATCGCTATGGCCAGAGCCGCTCCTTCCTGAGGATCTGTCCCTGCCCCCAGTTCATCCAGCAGGATCAGGCTTTTATCATCCATCTGTTTCAGGATATTGACGATCGTTGTCAAATGTGACGAGAAGGTCGACAGGCTCTGCTCGATGGACTGTTCGTCCCCGATATCGGCAAAGACACTTGAAAAGATGCCCATCGTACTGTCTTCCTCGGCTGGGAGGAACAAACCGGACTGCCCCATCAGCTGAAGCAGACCGAGGGTTTTCAGAGCCACTGTTTTCCCGCCGGTATTCGGACCAGTCACGATCATGGTTTTGTACTCTTCGCCGATGATGATATCGTTCGGGACCACTTCATCTTCAGCCAGCAGTGGATGGCGAGCCTGATACAGCTCGACGTGGTTTTCACTGCTTACTCTCGGTTTGACCGCTTTGATCGCTTTGGCATAACGGCCTTTCGCCTGGATCACATCCAGATCGACCAGCATTTTGAGATGCTCTTCCAGCTCTTCCCTGAAGGGTTCTATCTCAACGGTCAGTTCTGCCAGGATCCGGTCCACTTCGTGCTTGGCCTCCACCTGATACTGACGAAGGCGGTTGTTCAAGTCGACGACACTCTGCGGTTCGATGAACAGGGTCTGTCCGGTCGAACTCTGGTCATGGACCACTCCGCCAAAGGTCGAACGGTTCTCTGCCTTGACCGGGATAACGTACCGGTCGTTACGCATCGTAATCAGTGCATCAGTCAGAAAACGTGCCTGAGACCCTCTGACGATACTTTCCAGTTTCTGACGGGCCCGCCCTTCCGTCTGTTTGATGCCGTCCCGCAATCCTTTAAGTTTCGCACTGGCATCGTCCAGGACGTACCCTCCCTCATCAACGATCGAGAAGATTTTTTTCTCTAAAGCATTAAAGGTCTGCAGTCCACTGATTTTGTCATAAAGGCGGTTCAGGGGGATGTCCTCTTCTTCCGCTTTTCTGAAAAATGTTTTTATTTCCCGAAGTGTCCGGAGCATTCGACCGATCTGAGCCACTTCTGTCCCGTTCAGTGTTCCCTGAACTCTTACGCGTTTCAAGTGCGGCCTTATATCTTCAAAGGCCGCCAGAGGCATACCGCCTCTCAATCGCATCAGCAGGACCGCATCCTCGGTTTCTTCCAGCTGCTCCAGGATTCGTTCCTGGTCGCTGGACGGACGGATGGTGAGCACTTTTTCTCTGCCTAATTTTGAAACGGTGTGCTGGCTCAACTTTAAGATTACTTTTTCATATTCGAGTGTTTTAAATGACGATTGAAATGTTTCAGTCATGCTTTCTCTCCTTAAATAAATGGATCAGGCTTTTCTTCTGTTCTGTCACTCTACAAAAAAGTTGATTGAAAGGCATCATACTGATGTTTTCCTTCAACCAACTCTCCTTCTTATATCTTTAAATTATTCTTCAATACCCTGTGCTACCCACCAGTCATAGACCTGCTGTGATAATTCAGGGGTGTCCGTAACGATTTCTCTGGCAAGCGCACTGGACTCGAACTGTTGTTGAATTATGGCTATCGGCATCATTGACAGTACAAAGAGAACTAAGAAAACCCCTATGTAATGAACAATGAAACTTAACACCGCTCCGCCGATCGCATTTACTGTACGCACGACCGGCAGATCAGCCAGTGCCTGGAACAAGCCGCCGATGACTCGTGTAAGCAGCCAGCCGGTAAAGAGAAGGACCACGAAGGATACCCCATTATAAAAAGGGCTGTCCAGTTCAAACAGAAAGTCCATCCCGTATAAAACGAACGGATTTGCTGAAGTGGATGAAGGTGTCGGATACGGAACGAACATTTCAGCATAATCACTGAGCATCTGATAGTAGTTCAGTGCTATCCAGAATGAAACGGCATAGCCGATCGTCAGGACCAGCTGCAGGATCAGCCCGCGTCGTGCTCCGCTATAAAGTGATAATAATAATGTAAAGATTATAATTCCTGTTAACAGCATACTTTTCTCCTTGTTCCCTGCAGTTAGTTTTCTTTTGTCTGTTCCAACTGCTTATATTTTTCTTTCCATTCGTTCAATTCATTTCGCATGGCCAGCTGATCAGATACTGCATTGATCGCCAGCAAGATGGCTCTCTTTTCTTTATCCAAACCCTTGGTCATTTCTTTCAGTTGGGTTAATTGTTCGTCTACTGTTTCAGCAACAACGCGCATGTGCTTTTCAGGCTTTGAACCAACAATTGTGTATGTTTCTCCATCTATGGTTGCTTTAAATCTTCGCTTCCCTTCGGACATGACACAGCCCCCTCGCTTCTCAAATTCTTTATTATAATAACATGAATTCGCTAAAAGTGCATTAGTTACAAGGTTTTTTATACGATTTATTGGAAGATGCAAAGCTGTTTCAATAAATCATAAGAGCAGTAAAGTCCTATATCCCCGCGTTCGACAGTCAGGTTTATTCCATTAAAGTCTAAGTGCCGAAGTTTGAATGATTCGGTACTTTAGAAGAGACCTCTTTATCCTACTAGCCGAATATCACATGTATTCGACACTTTGAAAACAGGCTTATACTTCTAATTGCCGAACATAGACGTATTCGACAATTAGCAGTGCCTGCCATTGATTTACATACCTAACTTGAGGTAATTTCGGTACTTTCCAGCCTGGAACCTTTTCCTAATGACCGAAGTTCTCATTCTTCGACAGCTACGTTATGATATCTTATTCCAAAGTGTCGAACCTACCTTCTCGCTTTCCAGTCACTGCTAAAGATATCAGACGATAAAAAGAGACTGGCCGTATATTACTTCCCAGTCTCTTTTTTATTTCGTCATAAGATTATTATTTCACTAACGGATCTCCGCATTCAGTTCTTCAACTAACGCTTTTTTGATCTGTTCAAAGTCACTTGTGACTTCCTCTTCTTTCAGCGTGGCTTCAGGATTCTGATAAGACAGACTGTACGCCATCGATTTCTTGCCCTGTTCGATATTCTCGCCCTGATAAAGGTCAAAGAGTCGGATGGATTTTAGCCATTTTCCACCGTTTTCTTTCATGACAGAAAGAACCGTTTCATGGAGGACTGTCTCGTCTACGACAAAGGCCACATCTCTTGACGTGCCCGGATATTTAGGGATAGATGAATAGATCAGCGGTTCTTTGTCTGTATCCAGCAAGGCATCCATGTCGATTTCAAATAAATAGGTCTCTTTAAGATCGCGTTCGTCTGCCAGCTGAGGATGCAGCTGACCGAGCACACCCACGACCTGACCCTGCCATCTGACTTTGGCTGTGCGTCCCGGATGCAGTTCCGGATAAGTATTGGTCGGCACGTAACTGATTTCGTCCGATACACCGATGACCGTAAACCATTCTTCCAGGATACCTTTCACTGCATAAAAATCGACCGGCTGCTCGTCTTCCTGCCAGTTCGCTTCAACACGGGATCCGGTCAAGGCTCCAGCTACATGCGTTACTTCTCTCGGCAGTTTACTGTCTGTCACAGGATAAAAGACGCGTCCGATTTCATAAAAGCCGACATGCTTGTTCTGACGGGCCACATTGTACTGCACATTGTCCAGCAGACCACTTAACAGGCTTTTGCGCAGAGCCTGATGTTCTTCACTCATCGGCCAGTCCAGTTTCACAGGTTCTCCCTCGACACGCGAAAAGGCTGCAGCTTTCTCGTTCGTCGTCAGTGCATAACTGATGGCCTGAGACAAGCCTGCTCCTTCCATGAAATGACGGGTATCGCGGACACGCTGCTGTTTGTGGGTCAGCTCCCCTGGAATCGATTCACTTTTAGGAAGGGTTGCAGGTAAACGGTTATAGCCGTGCAGGCGCACCACTTCTTCGATGATATCTGCTTCGATCTCGATATCCCAGCGTCTTGGCGGTACGGTGACAGTCAATTCACGCGTGGACGTTTCACTGTCAAAGCCTAAGCGGTCCATTAAATGAACGACTTCATCCATGACCAAATCTGTGCCCAATGCCTGATTGATCCTCTCCAGAGCAATGGTCACTTGTTTACTTTCCGGCTGGATCGCTTCGACGCGGGCAACGCCGCTTACGACTTGGCCGTTTCCAAGGTCGGCGATCAGTTGTGCCGCATGATCCAGTGCGCGTTCAATAGCTGCGGTATTCAGCCCTCTTTCAAAACGTGCACTTGACTCGCTTCTCAAATTCAGTGACTGCGCTGTTTTTCTGATGACACTAGATTCAAACAATGCGGATTCCAGTGCGATCGTCTGTGTAGCACCCGTTACATGAGTATTTTCACCGCCCATGACACCGGCTAAGGCGACTGGTTTTTCGCCATTGGTGATCACAAGGTTGCCGGGATTCAGACGGCGTTCCTGCCCGTCAAGGGTGACCAGTTTTTCATCCTGCTCGGCTCTTCTCACGCGGATCGTTTTCGACTCCAGCGCATCGTAGTCGAAGGCATGCAGGGGCTGGCCGTATTCCAGCATAATATAATTGGTGACATCAACCACGGCATCGATGGGCCGGATACCGGCATTCATAAGTTTACGCTGCAGCCACATTGGGCTTTCCTGTACCGTGACGTCTTTGATGACACGCATCTTGTAAACGGGGACATCCTGTGAGTTATCCACAGATACATGAATATAGTCACTGATATTCTCAGATCGATCTTCCGAAACGGTCACTTCAGGGAAGGCCGGTTTCTGTGACAAAATAGCCCCCACTTCATATCCTACACCGCGCATGCTCAAGGCATCGGCACGGTTCGGGGTGATGTCCAGCTCGATAAACGCGTCATCCAGCCCGATATACGGCAAGACACTGTGACCGGTCTTAGCTTCCATTGGCAGGACGTAGATCCCATCTTCCGCTTTTTTAGGCACGACAGCCTCTGCAAAACCGAGTTCCTGCAGGCTGCAGATCATCCCGTTGGATTCCACTCCACGCAATTTGCTTTTTTTGATCTTCAATCCATTCGGAAGCTTGGCGCCCGGTAAGGCAACGATCACTTTCTGACCGGCTTTCACGTTCGGTGCACCGCAGACGATCTGTTGGGGCGCCTCCTGATCGACATCGACCGCGGTCACTTTCAGATGGTCTGAATCGGCCATCTCTTCAGCTGTCAGGACTTCTCCGACAACAAGGTTATCTAACGTTAGAGACGGTAAGGTCACGTCATCCACTTCGATACCTGTCAAGGTGATCTGGTCAGCCAGTTCAACCGGCGCTATGTCGCTTAAATCTAAATATTCACTTAACCACTTCACTGATACTCTCATGCTCTTCTACCCTTTCCTCTTGAATTGTTCTAAGAACCGCTGATCGTTGAGATAAAAATTGCGGATGTCATCCACACCGTATTTCAGCATGGCGATACGATCAGGTCCCAGTCCGAATGCGAAACCGCCATATTTCCTGGAATCGACACCGGACATCTCCAGCACATGCGGATGGGTCATACCGGCACCGAGGATCTCGATCCATCCGGTCTGCTTGCAGACATTACAGCCTTTACCGCCGCATTTGAAGCAGGACACGTCGACCTCAACAGACGGCTCCGTGAACGGGAAATAACTCGGACGGAGACGGATCTCTCTTTCTTCTCCGAACATCTTTTTAGCCAGAAGTTCCAGCGTCCCTTTCAAGTCAGCCATGGTAATGTTCTCGTCAATGACCATTCCTTCGATCTGGTGGAACTGGTGAGAGTGTGTGGCGTCATCCGTATCACGACGGTACACTTTTCCGGGACTGATCATTTTAAGCGGTCCATTTGCAAAATCATGCTGTTCCAGCGTCCGTGCCTGGATCGGCGAGGTATGCGTACGCAAAAGGACGTCTGGAGTAATATAGAACGTATCCTGCATGTCACGGGCCGGATGATTTTGCGGCAGATTGACGCGTTCAAAGTTATAGTAATCGGTTTCGACTTCTGTCCCTTCGATCACCTGGTAGCCCATACCTAAAAAGAGGTCTTCGATTTCTTCCATGATCTGAGTCAGCACGTGGGGTTGTCCCGTCGTGACTTTCTTACCGGGAAGCGTCACATCGATCGTTTCTTCAGCCAGCTGTTTTTTCAGGGCTTCCTGTTCAAGCGTTTCTTTTTTCTCAGACAAACGAGCAGTGATTGCGTCACGCACTTCATTGGCTAATTTACCAAGGACCGGACGCTGTTTTGGTGTAAGGTCCTTCATTCCCTTAAGGACGCTTGTGACTTCACCCTTTTTCCCTAAATATTTGACACGCAAACTCTCCAATTCTTTTAACCCTGCCGCATTCCCTATTTCTGCTTTGGCCTCTTCAAGCAGCGCTGTTAACTTCTCTTCCATTTCCATCGTCATGCTCCTTTACTTTAACTATGCGTTTTGCATACTATCTTTTTTTGACAAAATAAAAAACCCCATCCCAATAGAGGGACGAGGTCAACACGCGGTACCACCCTTGTTCAAAAGTTTCCTTTTGCACTTCTGCATAACGGCGCATACCGAGATCACTTACCGATCTACATACCTTTCTGCTCAAAGGATCCTTACAGAGAGGTGATGAAAGTGAACTTCCGCAAATGATCCAATCGATGCTTTCAGCCGGGGCACCGTTCTCTAACCTTGTCTCATCAACGTACTCTTTTTCATCTCTTGTTTTAGTCTATTTCACAGATCCACTGATCTGCCCATTCCTGAATTTCAGTCATGACATTTTTAAGGGATTTTCCTTTTTCAGTTAAACAATAGCCTGATTTCATCTCACAGGAATCGTCCAAGTCTCTTGTTACAATATCTTCTTTTTCAAGCTCTTTCAAGCGTTCAACTAACACGCGGTCGCTGACGCCGGATATTGACTGAGATAAATCTTTAAAACGACGAGGTCCATCCAACAATACATCAATAATCAAGCCTGTCCACTTTTTACCTAGGATGGCAAAGGTCTGTTCAAACTTCGGGCAAATGACTTTATCTTGAACTGTATCTGTTGTAGCCATTTCTATCATATGCTGTCACCTCTACTTTCACACTAAACAGTATACCACTAACAGAATTAAAATGGTACGCCCCATTCCGAATTTTCAAAATTTAGATTTTCGTTCACAATTACAGAAATTCGATCAGCATGGTCGCAATAGTAAAGTAAATGATCAGACTCAGCGAGTCATTGATGGTCGTTATAAAAGGTCCTGAAGCTACTGCCGGATCGATCTTGAATTTATTGATGATGGTCGGTATGGTCGTCCCGATAACGGTCGCCAGACTCACTGTGATGAACATGGACACAGCGATGATAAAGGCCAGTACGGGATTGCCGTAAACCACCACAACGATGCCGATCATGACGATCCCGGCGATCAGACCCATGATCATCCCGGCACCCAGTTCATTTTTTATGGTCTGGAAGAAGCTGTCTTTGTCCCGGTCATCATCGACGGTCAGATTTCTGACCGCAACAGCCAGCGACTGCGTTCCCACATTACCGGCTGTCCCCATCATGATGGGCATGAATGCGGCCAAAAGGACCACCGATTCCAGGGTCTCTTCAAAGATGCCGATGAGTCCGCCAGTGATCATGCCCAGAAACAACAGGACAACGATCCAGGGAATACGCGCTTTTGCTGTAGAGAGTGGCGAAGGTTTGCGGCGGTCTTCATCTCCACGACTGATCGCAGCAAATTCGTTGAAGTCCTCCGTCGTTTCCTCTTCTATAATATCCATGACATCATCGACCGTGACGATGCCCTGCATAGTTCCGTCAAAGCCCAGTACAGGGGCGGCGAGCAAGTCGTAGTCCTGAATGACACGCGCCACGTGTTCCTGGTCATCACTGACTTTAACAGAAACGACCTGGTTGAACATGATATTTTCCACGATCTCATCTTCCGGTGACAGCAGCAGGTCTCTTAAAGACAGCACACCTACAAGTCTTTCTTTATCATCGATAACATATAAATAATAAATCGTTTCTGCTTCACGGCCGATCTTTCTCAAACGTTTGACGACTTCAGCCATAGATTCTGTATTTTTGATGGCAATGAACTCTTTCGTCATGATCGAGCCGGCAGTTTCTGCCTCGTAAGCCATGATTTCCTGAACCCGCTGGCTCTCTTCATCGTCCATCATGTCCAGCAATGTCTGATTATCTGTCTCGTCACTCTCAGTCAGGAATCGAGCCACGTCATCCGCAGCCATTGTATTGAAGACTTCAGCCATATAGGCATCCGGCAAGTACTGGACGGCAGCTTCCTGATCTTCCGTTTCCATCCATTCGAATATTTCCGCAAACTCTTCAGGCGTCAGAAATTCAGATATTTTACGTTTCTTATCTGGATACAGCAGATGAAACACTTCATGCTGGTCCCGGTCATGCAGTCTTAAAAACAGTTCTCGAAAAGCCTGCTTGTCGTTTTCTTTGGCTGCCTTAAATATGTGTTCGTAGGTTTTCTGTTTATTGCTTTTTACTAGTTTCATGGTCAAAACACCCTTCTCTATGCCGGTTTGGCGATGGTACATAATATAAAGCTAACTGGTTCTTATAATTATTGATTGACAAGGGAACCGGATCCATTCGCCTCACCTCCATTTTCCGAGAATTTTTTAAGAAGGTATCATAGAAATACATCACTGACTGATCACCTTAAAGATAAATATACAGTCAAAAAAACACGCTGCGTTATGAGCGTGTCAAGAAAATGAACGGTATGTCATCTCCCAAAACACCTCTGTCGTTGAGCTTCAGCTTCACATGGCATAGAGAAATGTTCTCAGCTACGTTAAGAATCCCCTTCATCCGAAAATTCCTGCTGACCCGTTGGCGTCTTTAGACATTTCCGGGCAGTAGCGTGTCTCCATATGGTAGCCTCACCTAACAAGGTTACTGTTATCTTTCGTACTAATCATAACGAATCTTATTTACTCAAGCAAGCAATAATTATCATATCAACTGTAACAGGAAGCGACTTTTGGGAAATGTCGATACGAAGCGTTATCTTTGTAGCAGTCTCCCAGATTACTTATACTTAATGAGTAAGGACACACGTTTCAAGTCGATTATTCAAGGAGGGTTACAATGAACAAAAGAAAACTGATCGTTCTATTTATGGCTGCCTTAACCTTAGGTGCCTGTACAACAGAGGATGATCCCGGCGAAACAGAAGGCCTGGATCCGATCGAGGAAGAAGCCGCTATAGAAGACGAACCCAACGAGGCCATCATTACAGAGGAAGATCTGGCGCCGGTGAGCGATGAAGAGCTCGAACAGGCTGAACTTGTTGAAAATCTGGACGAATATGAAGAGTTTGCTGAACAGGACGGCTTTGATCCAAACGATTATGACGCTTATTTAGTCTCAGAAGGAACAAGACGTGTCTTCGTATTCATGGAAGGCGATGTGCAAATCTTTAAAACCATTTATGTCGAAGAAGACAACAGTCTGGAGATCATCGACGTAGCCAATGAGCAAGTCATTCAGAATTCACCGATTTAAACTTTTTGATCCATTTATTTTAAGAAAGGACGGTTTTAATGAGCAGAGAAGAAAATCTTAAATCTCAAAAGCCGAAGAAAGAATATTTGATGGATGATGACCGCCAGAATCTGGACCCGGTCCCGCAAGTGGAAAGTGATGCCTATAAACCGGCAGATAAAATGAAAGGCTTCAATACCATCGTGACCGGTGCAGACAGCGGTATCGGCCGTGCGGTGGCCATTGCCTTTGCCAAAGAAGGCGCAAATGTTGCCCTGGTCGACTTAGAAGACAATGAAGATCTTAAATCAGCCAAGGCACGCATTGAAGAATTAGGCGTGAAATGCCTGACTTTTGCCGGCGATGTGGGTGACGAAGATTTTGTTAAAGAGACAGTGAAGGCTGTTGCGGATGAATGGAACACTATCCATGTCCTGGTCAATAATGCTGCCGAACAGCATGCCCAGGAAAGCCTCATGGATATCAGTGCAGAACAGCTGGACCGGACATTCCGGACGAATATCTTTTCAACTATCTTCTGGTCACGGGAAGTCTTCCCCTACTTAGCTGAAAACGGTGCGGTGATCAACTCCTCCTCCGTTACAGCTTACAAAGGATCTCCCGGACTGATGGATTATGCGTCGACTAAAGGGGCCATCATCGCCTTTACCCGGTCGCTGGCTCAGAACAAAGAGTTCATCGAGAAGAAAGTCCGCGTGAACGCTGTGGCTCCAGGACCTATCTGGACACCGCTTATCCCGGCCACTCTAGGCAGTTCTTATGAAGAACATGCGGGTGTGCCGATGGATCGTCCCGGTGAACCTTACGAACTGGCGCCGGCTTATGTCTACCTCGCCACGAGTGATTCCAGTTATGTCACCGGCCAGACGCTTCACGTCAATGGCGGCACCGTCGTCAACGGCTGAGTTTTATATATTATGTATAAAGAAACCCGATGAATCTTGGTTCTACGTCAACTAACGTTGGTGAAGAATAATAGCTAAATATTTTTAAGTTATCGGAGAGTACATCTCAGCTACCTAGGCAGCTGATGTGTGCTCTTCATTTTTTTTGACAGATTCCTGTTCTATTTGTTGATTAAGCTTGAAGTGCAATATGATTCTATTCTTGTAATTGGCAAAGTTGCGGTAGCCGTAGGCTACTCGGTTCAGGACCTTTATTTTATTATTGATGCCCTCGATCCGTCCGTTGTTGTACGGATAAATAAAGGTATGGCGTATCGCACTTAGATGTTTTCTCAACGTCCGCAGGCTTGTCTTCATCTGAGGGGACACATCCGGAGAACAAGGCTGATTCAATATAGCCGACAATCGTTCAAAGTCGTTCGCTTCAACGGCCGCAATGATAGACTGATACAAAACGTAGGTGGCCTTTAATGTTGGATCATAGGTAAGTATTTCCGATAGAATGGCTGCTTCAGTTCGTTGACCGAACAGGCGGTAGAAGGTATAGGTCGTATAAGTGATATTTTTTTCTTTCTTAAGTAACTTTTTCCAGTAGCGTTTTAACCGTCGATACTTTTTCTGATCTTCGCCATTTGAGTTGTTCAGTTGGTTCATTATTGTCACCCGTGTTTTATTCATTGAGCGATTAATAAGTTGGATGATGTGGAAATGATCAATGATAATATGAGCGTTAGGAAATAGCGTGGGTATGAAGCTCATATAACTGGCGTTCATGTCTATCGTTATGGTCTTCACTTCGCTTCTTTGCTTGAGGCTGTATCGAGACAAGAAATGTTGAGTGACATAACGACTGTCTTTAGCTGGTAAGATATCCAAAATATCGCCCGTTTCTGCATCAATGTATTCAAAAGCCATGCGCCCACTGGCGTATTTAAATTCGTCAAAAGACAAGTTTTCTGGTAGTGAATGATAATGTGGACGGTAACATTCACCTTCTGATGTAAGGACACGCTGAACACTCGCTTCTGAGACATTGGTGTGCTTGGCTATATCTTTTACCGATCGGGTTTCACCGGATTGAGTCAAGATTTGTGCTTTTATGTAGTTCGAGACGAAGCAGTTACGTTCAACGACGGGGGTCTGAGCAGTAAAACTTTTACCACAGCGCTTGCACATAAAACGCTGTTTTCTGATACGCAAGTATGTAGGCAAGATCCCCGCCATGGGAAAGGTTACCCGAGAGGTCTGAGTTCCATTTTTATAAATACTAAACCCTACATTGGGCGCCTCGCAGTGCGCACATTCTTTAGGTACATAGGACAATGTGCAGTCAATGAACTTACATTTCTTACCCTTAAAGTCACCTTTGGTGACGCAATCATCGGAAAAAGTGAGATGTTTATCTTGAATATCTAGAACGTTTCGCATATTATTTGAAGTAGGCAAGTGGGTTCCTCCTTAGGTGATGTTTTCGTCGACTATTATTCTACAGGAGAACTCACTTGTTTTCTAATATAAACAAAAGGACGTTAGTGAGATTCTCTCTCACCAACGTCCTTTATTGTACAACCTGAATCTTCTGATTCATCGGGTTTTCTCGTTATTAAGCTGTCCGGAACTGACTTTCCCGGTTATTAATCGTTCAGCTGCATACTGACTTAGTTCCCTGCCGGTGATCCCGGTAGCAGTACTTATATCAATATAAAAGTGAGAGAATTAGCGTCACTATCGATTTCAGCACTTTTTTGCGCCCAAGAAAGATCAACAGCGCCACAAAGACCCCAAGCACAACATAAATATAAGTATCCTTTACGTATTATACTGCAAATGACCAAGTCAACAAGCTGTCTTCAGTTGAGTCTGCCATTTTATTGTTGAAATGACAAACTGGCTCGTTACTCACATCCGAGTTTGCCATTTTTAGAAGAAAACGACACACTCATTCATTTTTGATTTTTGAGCCGGTCACTTTATAGTTAAAATGACCGGCTCAGGTTCCTGTTAAGTCTGACTTTGTTATTTCGAACCCAAAATGACAAGATCAGACTTATTTATATTTTGAGTGTGTCATTTCACTGCCATAATGACACGCTCAGCTCCTGTTTGTATATCGAGTGTGTCATCCATGAACTGTAACGTCACGCGCATCCACATTTTCCTCCGAGACTCGCCTCTTCTTTACTAAACGGTCCATAAAGTAAAAAAATGATACAACGAAAAAGCTGTTTCCATTTATGTCCAAAGAACTTGAACATAAGTAGAAACAGCTTCTAAACGCAATCGGTATTATAACAAGTGAACTAAGCGTGAACCACTCTTAGTTTCAAGCTCCACTCAGAAATTTTTTCTTTCACTTTCATTCTTACTGGCGTTGATACTTCATTAATGGCGCAGTATTTATCCACACACGTCACAACAAAGCTTTCTTTATATAGAGGGATTCCAGATTTTCTGGTGGTTAAAAACATATGTTTCAGGATGATATCTTTTTCAAGCTCACTTAATTCAGTCAGGCGTTGAGCATTTTTAACTGCGATTTTTGGGTGAACACAGTTGTGAGAACCTTCATTCATCGACGCGATCTCTTCTCTGCCTTCATGAAAGAAATCGTGCAGCAGACCAGCTCTGGCAACTGCTCTCACGTTAAGGTTCAGGCGTTTGGCGATCTTATAACTTACATAGGATACAAATAATGAATGGATCAGTCGTGTTGTATAGTGGTGATGTGTAATATCATCTAGTTTAAGTAAATCTTCATCTTTAAGTAAATCTTCGACTAATGTCATATAGTCTGTGTCATTTTCCCAAATTGAACGAACAAATTCCATGGAAAGTCTCCTTTTCAAACGAGTCAGTGATGTCTGCAGTCGTACGCTATGCGACTGTCCATAAATTATCTTACTCCTTAAAGTGAAAAAAGAAAAGGAAACAATCCGTTTTTAAAACGTTTTCAAGGCGTTTGTGACAATTTTGTCAAAAACGCCTGATCAATGATAAAGACTGAACATCAATATACTGGCTGCGATCGCGACGTTCAGCGATTCTGCCTGACCTTTAATAGGAATATACAGATTTTCATCCGTCTGTTCTAATATCTGAGGATTCACGCCGTTCCCTTCGTTTCCTACGATCAGGGCAAACTTTTCCTGCGGTTCTATCGAACGATACGAGACCGCTCTTTCATCTAAAGCTGTACCATAGACAGGAATACCTCTGTCTTTAAACACGCTGATCCATGTTTCGATGTCATCATGGATGATACTCAAGTGAAAGTGGCTGCCTTGAGCTGACCGCAGTGCTTTCGGATTAAACAAGTCCACGGACCCTTTTCCGATAATGACGCCTTCAAAGCCTGCAGCATCAGCGGTGCGTATCAGGGTGCCGAGATTTCCCGGGTCCTGTACTTCATCCAGCATCAAGACCGGTTTATCTCCTCTTAAACTTTCAGGTGATTCCTGACTTTTTATAACGGCCAGTACCCCCTGTTCGGTCACGGCATCGCTCAGCATGCTGGAAATTTCTTCTGTTACCTCTACAGCGTCTATCTCTCTTTCTTCATATAAATAAGCGTAGTCTGTAACCTTATCCTCTCTGATGACCAGTACGTCGATCTCAGCATCAGATTTCATGGCTTCTTCTACTAAATGCAGACCTTCTACAAGGTATCGGTTTTGTTTTTTTCTCCCTTTTCGTGTGAGCAGCTTTTTCCATTCTTTAACTTGTTTGTTCTGTGTCGATTCGATTCTCTCCATATCGGTTATTCCTCCAGGCATTAGTCTTCTTCATTCAGTATACACGACAAAAAAAAAGAGAGAAAGCTGTTTTGCTTTCTCTCCTGGTATAGAGTCTTATTTACTTATCTGATATAGTTCATGGCATTGACCGGTGTACCGTTTTTATAAACGATGAAGTGCAAGTGAACGCCTGTTGAACGTCCAGTCGTACCCATGATTCCCAGTTGCTGTCCTTGAGAAACTCTCTGTCCCGGCGCAACACTTAAGTTAGGCTGCATGTGAGCATATAGTGTTTCATAGCCATCACCATGATCAATGATTACACGGTAGCCATATGTTCCAGAGTAAGATGCTGATTTAACTGTCCCTGCACGAGAAGCACGGATCGGTCCGCCTCCAGCAATATCTGTTCCGTTATGGAACGAGCGTCTACCTGTTACAGGATGGACACGGTAGCCAAAGTGTGAAGTATATCGGCCATTTGCCGGACGTAACCAGCCGCTGTTTGATGAAGCATTACTTGAGCTGTTAGATGAGGCATTGCTTGAGCTGTTTGAAGAGGTTGTAGCTTCCTCTTTTTTATTGGCTGCGGCCGCGGCTTCTGCTTTAGCTCTTGCTGCGGCTTCTGCTTTAGCTTTCGCTTCTGCTTCTCTCTGCGCTTTTTCCTGAGCGATACGGATCGCTTCTTGTCTGGCACGTTCTTCTTCGATAATGCGCTGTTTTTCAGCTTTCATTTCTTCATTTAAAGTGCTGGTGCGTTCTGCAAGGATCGCCTGTTCGTTGATGAATGAATCTCTTTCTTCAGCAGTCATTTCATATTTCTCTGCGATCTGAACGATTTTGTCATCTAATTCTAGACGCTGGTTCACTAAATTATTACGGCTGATTTCCAGTTGAGCTTTTACTTTTTCCATCTCTTCCTGTTCAGCTTTAACTTGTTTTTCGTTTTCTTCTAAAGCATTCTGGTCGGCGATCTGTGCATCCATGATCTCCTGGTTTGCAGTAACCAGTTTATTTACGACGTTGATGCGACCAACTAAATCAGATAAGCTTTCAGCTGACATCAATAAGTCGATGATGTCTGAAGCGCTGGCGTTCGTCTGAACCGAACGAGCCTGTGATTCCAGCTGTTCGTTGCGGGAATCGATCTGTTTCTGCAGCTGTGCGATTTCTTCCTGCAGGCGTTCGATTTCTTCTTTGATACGCTGGATTTCTTTTTCCTGTTCACTGATCTCCACTACTAACGTGTCGATGTCTGCCTGAAGTGCCGTTACTTCTTTTTCCAGCTGAGCTTTTTCTTTTTCAAGCGCAGCCATTTTTTCTTCACGACTCTGTATTTCACCGCTCACTTTTTGCGATTCTTTTCTCAGTTGTTGTTCCTGCTGCTGAAGTTCATTTAATCTCTGAGAAGCATCGACTTCCATCGGACGCAAGAATGGTGCTGCAAGTAACACTGAAGCCATTGCTGTAACGATACGTTTTTTATTCACTCTGAAAAACTCCTAATCCATCATTTTTTTGATCAGCGACTCTTCCTGATCATTCTATTATTTACGTTTAAATATCAGTTTATACCTTTTAAGTTTGCTCGCTTAGAGGGAGCACTAGATATATGATAGCATAGGATAATCGAACCTAAGATTTAAATCCAATGACAAAAGATATGCGTCTTTGTTACACAACTGTATTATTTGAAGGAAAATTGGCGAACCGTAACTTTAAAAAACGCTGGTATAAAGGGATTTGTCGTTTATTTTTTGAAAATATATAAGAAATCATCTTCAAAAAGTAGTGAACAAAAGGTGACAAATCCCTTTTTCATTTGACATAATTTCTCACTTTCTCGTATAAAAATCCTCACGCTGTATCTTTGCACAGACACATTTCTTCTGCAAAGCTCCCTGTCGAGTTATGTTTGCCGTGCCTTATCGCATTTTTTTCTTTTAAGACGACATGACACTTTAGACTTACAGTTTCTCTGTGAATTTGCTATTCTATATTAAGTATAGAAAGGAAGACGAATATGGTCACGTTTAAATCCATCGCTACACACAGCGCGCTGATCGATGAGAATGAGTTTTTTGCACAGTATTATGATCCAGCTGCGTTATTCAGATATGATTCCAATTTTTTTCAGCTGAAGTATTCACCGACGCGGGAAGAATTTGAACTGATCGAATCGATGCACCTCGTTTTCTCATTAGAGAACGGTCTGAGTCATGTCAAATTCTACTGGCCCGAAAATCAGGGCATCTTGCCGGATACTTTGGACTATTTAAATGAAGCTGAGTATGGACTGGAAAAGCTTGAGCTTTACTCACTAGACCCCGCTCAATATACAGGGAAGGAGAAAAATCCGGACATTTCTGTAGAAGTCGTACAGGCTGATCAGCTGGCTTCATTCAAACGACTTAATTATATAGAAGACAAAACGGTATCTGAATCTTTCGCGGAGTCCAAACAGACTTATTATGACCGTCTTTACAGGGACGCATCGGTGACGTTTCTGCTTGCTTGCTTCCAGGGTGATCCGGCCGGTTCCTGTATTACGATCGAAAGTGACGCGGGACTGGAACTGGATGATCTCTTTACCCTTGAAACATACCGGTTCAAGGGAGTGGCGACGGCATTGCAAGCCTTCGTTATTGAAGAAGCACTGGCAAAACAGACCCTTGTCTTCCTTGCGGCGGATGCGGAAGATTCTCCTAAAGAGATGTATAAAAAAGCGGGATTCAACTATGAAGGCTTTCGTATCGGCGCACAAAAAGTTATCAAAGGAGAAGGTTAAATGAGTAAAGAGATAAGACGACTAACACAAGACGATCTTGCTTACTACCAAAACATGCAGACAGGCTTGGATGACGACTATATGTTGTGGGCCTTTCACCGTATCATCAGTGGACCCAATCATCTCTTCGGCTTGTTTGTGTCTGATGAACTCGTTGCCTTGTCGGGCTTCACCGTATTCAAAGATCACTATGCCATGCTGGGGCGTTTAAGGACCGACGAGCGTTATAGAAAAAACGGCTACGGGACAGAAATAGTCAGATACAGTTTGGAGCAGGCCCTCTTGCATCCGGATGTAAAATGGATCGGCGCCAATACTGAACAGCATAACAAAGCCTCACAGGCAGTCCTGAAAAAAGTCGGTCTGCCTCCAGTAACACTGCTTTATGCCGCTCAAACAGATTCAGTCAGCAGTCTGATCAAAGACGATTCCACGCACTGGGCTGAAATAACGGATATCTCCGAGAAGGCGGACTGGATCAGACGCACGTACCTTGATCCATCTTTTGATAAAAAGGTTTTTCCGCTTGAAGCGTACTACCCTTTCCCTGTCAGTGAAGAACTGTTCGAAGGGTCCCTTGACGACTGGCACTTTTACGAGAATGCAGATAAATCTCGCTGCGTCATCCTATGGGAAGAATTTAAAGGCATGAATTACTTACATGTAGTTTATCCGTGGCACGATTTTATGGAACAGCCGGGTTTGTTCAGAACCATTCAGAAAAATCTGAAGGCTGCCCAGCAAAAAGATCGTGACACAGTGATCTGGTGGGATCTATCTGAAAGAGAAGCTGCCCTTCTTCCAACGGATCATCCTTTCGATCTGCCTTCCCCTTGGATCCTGCATGGCTTATCCAAAGAGGCACTTTTGTCTGACGACGTTTCTGAATCATTCGAACGGGCAAACACATTGATCCAGGATGTAGAGAAAGAGCTGCAGGATTTGGAGCAGATTATTGAAAAAGAGACAGAAACGCTTGATGCACTTGAAAATCAGCTTCATGACCATACAAACAAGGAGTAAAATGCAAAAAAAAGATAACCGGCTGACTTATACTCAGCGGTTATCTTTTTTTATCTTATCTTATAACGCTTTATCGTCCACGGCTTCCAGAGCGTCATCGATCGTTTTCACGACACGCTCCAGCGAGCCTTCTTCAAAAGGTGAACGCAGATTGGCTGTTTCTACTGTTTCCAGGAAGCTCTTCGTGCCGCCTGCTTCACAGATGGCCATATAGTCTCCCCAGGCTTTGTCATCCTCATCGACGATGGCACGTTGCCAGAACTGCAGGGCGCAGACTTGTGCAAGCGTGTAGTCGATATAGTAAAACGGCGAGGCAAAGATATGTCCCTGTCTGAACCAATACGTCCCTTTATCCAGGAAATCACTTTCAGAATAATCACGCTGCGGCAGATACTGTTTCTCCAGTTTTCTCCAGCAGGCTTTGCGCTCTTTGGGTGACCACTCCGGATTTTCATACACTTTATGCTGGAAGTGATCCACCAGCACCCCATAAGGCAGAAAACGGAGCGCGCCACTCAAATGATCGAATTTGTATTTCTCGGTCTGATCTTTAAAGAAGAGGTCCATCCACGGATAAGTAAAGAACTCCATGCTCATTGAATGGATCTCACAGGTTTCAAACGTCGGGAATACGATTTCCGGCTGCTTGATCCAGCGTGACTGATAGACCTGGAAAGCGTGACCGGCTTCATGTGTCAGGACATCGATATCGCCTGACGTCCCATTGAAATTTGCAAAAATAAACGGCGATTTATAGTCAGGAATGTAGGTACAGTAGCCGCCACTCGCTTTTCCTTCTTTAGAAAGCAGATCAACAAGATCACGGTCAAACAGAAAATCGATGAATTCTGCGGTTTCATCACTTAATTCATGATACATCTTCCGTCCGTTTTCAATAATGTAATCCGGGTCGCCCTGTGGTGTCGGATTCCCGTCTAAGAACTGCAGGGCTTCATCATAGTGTTTCAAATCTTTGATCCCGATACGGTCCGCCTGACGCTCAGCCAGTTTTTTCGTGACAGGCACCACATAGTCCAGGACCTGCTTTCGGTAAACTTCGACCATATCGCGGTCATAGTCAAAGCGTTTCATTCGGACATAACCCAGTTCCACGAAATCTTTGTAGCCCAGTTTTTTAGCGATCTGATCTCTGACGCTGACCAGTTCATCGTAAATCGTATCCAGTTTTTCTTCGTTTTCTTCAAAGTAACTCAGCTGGGCTTGGCTCGCCTCTTTTCTGACTGTCCGGTCCGTCGACTGAAGATAGGGGCCAAACTGAGACAAGGTCAGTGTTTTTCCGTCGAATTCGATTTCTGCAGCGGCGATCAGTTTCTGGTAATCACTGCTCAGCTGGTTCTCTTTCTGAAGCAGCTCGATCACACTGGCATCAAAGGAATCCAGTTCGAACTGCATATTCTGAATAAAGGTCCGTGGGTAAGCCGCTTTCAGCTCATCCAGATACGGTGAATCCATAATAGCCTTGTAATAGCGCGTGTTTAACTCCTGATACAGCGGACCATATTCATTCCAGTAGTTGTCTTCCTGTTCATAAAAATCGTCTTTTGTGTCGATCGAATAGCGAATGGAAGCCAGTGTTGCCATGGTATCCAGTGAAGAGGTCAGTGCAGATACATTGTCGATCACGTCTTTGACTTCTTCCGCGGATCCGGCGCTTTTCAGCTGATCGATCAGATGTACGAAATCTTTTTTAAATAAATCAAAATCCGGTCGTTCATAAGTGTAGTCATTAAATTTCATGGTCTTCCCCCTATATATATAAGTTAGTAACAGTATAGCACAGGGATTATAATTTCAGTATAATTAAATGAAGAAACGCTCAGTTTCAAACCCGCTTAGCCCCATAAACTGTCCCTATAGTCAGTGAACGATACACATACGCGTGCCACATTGGCATCGCTCAAGCTGGTTTTCTTCTGAGTACGTCCAATTGAGGCCTCATTGGCACTACTCAGCCTGTTTCTCTGCTGAGTACGTCCAATGTGAGGTGCATTGGCACTACTCAGCCTGTTTTTCTGCTGAGCACGTCCAATTGAGGGCACATTGGCATTGCTCAAGCTGGTTTTCTGTCGAGTACGTCCAATTGAGGGCACATTGGCATTGCTCAAGCTGGTTTTCTGTCGAGTACGTCCAATTGAGGCCTCATTGGCATTGCTCAAGCTGGTTTTCTGTCGAGTACGTCCAATTGAGGCCTCATTGACATCGCTCAAGCTGGTTTCCTTCGTGAGCACGTCCATTGTGAGGCTCATTGGCATCACTCAAATTGTTTCCTTTGTGAGTACGTTCAATAGAGGGTGCATTGGCATTACTCAGCCTGGTTTTCTTCTGAGCACGTCCAATTGAGGGCACATTGGCATCGCTCAAGCTGGTTTCCTTCTGAGTACGTCCAATGTGAGGTGCATTAGCACTACTCAGCCTGTTTTTCTGCTGAGCATGTCCAATGTGAGGTGCATTAGCACTACTCAAACTGTTTTTCTACTGAGTAAGTCCAATTGAGGGCACATTGGCATCGCTCAAGCTGGTTTTCTTCTGAGCACGTTCAATTGAGGGCACATTGGCATTGCTCAAGCTGGTTTTCTGTCGAGTACGTCCAATTGAGGCCTCATTGACATCGCTCAAGCTGGTTTTCTTCTGAGCACGTTCAATTGAGGGCACATTGGCATCGCTCACACTGGTTTCCTGCTGATTACGTCCAATGTGAGGCTCATTGGCATCACTCAAATTGTTTCCTTCGTGAGTACGTCTAATAGAGGGTGCATTGGCATCACTCACACTGGTTTCCTTGTGAGTACGTCCCATAGAGGGTGCATTGGCATCGCTCAAACTGTTTTCTTTGTGAGCACGTCCAATAAAGAAATGATCAGACTCCTCAACGTTTATATTAGTGACTGTACCTAAAAATCACTTCATAAGATTATAATAATAACGGAGCTGTTTATGTTAAACTAGACTGGAAAGGAAGGTTTATATGGAATTCAGACATCAACCACAGCAGCTGCAGAAACAGAAGCAGTCCTATATCCCGAATCTCGTGCAGGGTGTCCACCTTCTTCAGCTGAATCGGATAGAGCTTTCCACTTATTTAAGTAATCAGATCCTGGACAATCCTTTTGTGGATATGCCAGAACAGGAAAGTCGCCTGATTCAATCGGCTTTGAACGAAACCGCATCAACCATTGACCAGACGTCAGCCAGTCAGCCTTCACTCTACGACTTTTTAAAAGAACAGATCGAATTATTTTACCGAAAAACCTACTTGCGCGAACTCATCTTCTGGTGGGTCAATCAGCTTGATCATCGCGGGTATGTGACCAAAACGATCGAGGAAGCGAGGAATGAAACAGGTGCTGATCCTATTGAGCTCCTGGATGCCCTGACCCTGCTTCAGCAGCTCGATCCCTCCGGTGTCGGGGCCCGTGATCTTAAAGAATGCCTGCTTCTTCAGACGGAACGGCTGGACTTTGCACCGTCTATAGCCTATATCGTCATTGAAGAAAATCTGGAATCCCTGACACACAAGAACTGGTCTTCACTTGCTCAAACTTATGATGTAACTGAAGCAGAAATCAAACAGGTTTATCAGTTTATCAAGAAACTGAACCCTTCGCCGGGTGAAACTTATCAGTCCTCCTATACCCCCTTTGTTCTTCCTGAACTCAGTGTCAGCGTTGACAAAGACGAGCTCATTATCCGGGAGACAAAATATCAAACACCGCTGGTCAGTTTCAATCGATCTTACTTTGAAGAATTGAGCGGTTCTGAGGATCCGCAGCTAAAATCCTACATCAAAGAGAAGAAAAAGGAATACGATATCCTTCAGGTGAGTCTTGAAAAACGTAAAGAAACGATCCTGCGCGTGGGAACCGCCATCGCCCTGCACCAGCAGGCCTATTTCAAGAATACAGGTGCACCGCTCAAGTCTCTCCAGCTGAATGACTTGGCTGCAGAACTGCGTCTGGATCAGTCTACGATCAGCCGGGCCGTGCGGGAGACCTATATCGAAACGCCATACGGGGCCAGAGAGTTAAAGACCTTCCTGTCCCGGCGCTCGAGCCAGTCTGAGCTGTCTAAAGATCAGATCATTCAGGCTCTTCAGCATCTGATCCAGTCAGAAGATAAAGCCAAGCCTTTGTCGGATCAGGCTCTTTCAGACGCGCTTAAGGCACAGGCCATTACTCTGTCCCGAAGAGGCGTGACAAAATACCGCAAGCAGCTGAACATCCCTTCGTCCAAACAGCGAAAAGAGTAAAAAAACACTTCCTGATAAACGAGGCGTCAACTGACGCCCCGCTCTCAGAAAGTGTTTTTTTGTTTTTAACGTGTATATTATCCTAAGATACCTAAAACGTAACCGATAACGCCGACTACGAAGATACCGCCGATAATTGTAATTGGGCTGACTTTCTTACGTAATAACCACACACAGAAGAGTGTCAGCAGTAAGGGTGCCACACCAGGCAGCAGCTGATCTAATGTGTTCTGTAAAGTCGTCACTTCTTCAGGCTGGATAGCCATGCCTGCTTGAATATCCGCAACAACGGTTCTCAGCATATCACCAGATAAGACACCTTCATTGGCCGCTTCTGAAATCGCCGCAAAGTCGATCATGTCTGCTTCGGCATTTTCAACTCGACTGATGACCATCGGGAAATTCATGGCTGTCCAACGCGGTACCAGGACACCCATGATGAACATACCTAAAACGGAAGCTCCCTGAGTCAGTTTCTGCATCAGGCCACCGGCCAGGTTCTGAGTGATGTTACCCCCTTGAACGTAACCGAGTTCCTGTGAATACCATAGGAAGGCCATACGGATAATGTTCCAGGCCAGGAAGAAGATGATTGGGCCTAACCAGCTTTCACTCAAGGCAAGTGAAGCAGCGAAAGCACCCAGAACAGGACGCAGTGTTCCCCAGAAGATCGGGTCGCCCACACCGGCAAGAGGTCCCATCATACCGATCTTGACCCCTTGGACCGCAGCATTGTCGATATCTTCACCGGCAGCTTTCTCTTCTTCAAGAGTCAATGTCACACCAAGGACAGGTGCAGCAAGGTATGGGTGTGTGTTAAAGAATTCCAGGTGACGTTTCAATGCCAGTGCACGGTCTTCTTTTGATGCGTATAATTTTTTAAGCGCTGGAATCATGGAATACGCCCATCCAACGTTCTGCATGCGTTCAAAGTTCCATGAAGCTTGCAGGAATTGACTTCTCCAAAAAACTTTTAAACGGTCGCTTTTTGTTAATCTTACTTTATTTTGTTCATCCATAGTTTTTCAACGCTCCTTTTTAATAATCATTTAAGATATCATCGAGTGGGTCTCCGCCATTGGAGTTTCCTCCACCGCCGCCACCTTGATTGAATTCAGGTGCAAACTGCAGGTATAACAGAGCTAAGACCACGCCGATAATACCCATCGCGATAAGGTTCAGTTCACCAACAGCTGATAACGCGAAACCTAGAGCGAAGAACACCCATAACTTAGGTGTAGCCATCATATTGATAACCATCGCATAACCAACGGCAACGATCATACCACCGGCAACGGCAAGTCCGCCAGTCAGCCAGGCAGGAATCGCATTCAATCCGTCTGTTACGAGTTCAGCTGGAACAGATAAAATGATTGCAGCCGGGATCGCAATACGCAGACCTTGGAGCATCAATGCTCCGATATGCAGCCATTCAACAGCTCTGAATGAGCCTTCTTTTGCTTTTCCGTCGGCAGCGTGTGCAATACCAACAGTCAATGTACGAACGAAGATCGTCAGTACCTGACCCGCAATAGCTAGTGGGATCGCCAAAGCGATACCTTCTGATACGCCGGCACCACGTAAAGTTACTAAAATAGCTGAAGCGACAGATGCAAGCGCGGCATCAGGTGCTACGGCAGCCCCGATATTCATCCACCCTAAGGCGATCAACTGTAATGTCCCACCTAAAAGTAAACCGTCGACCGGATTACCTGTGACAAGTCCGATCAAGGTACACGCAATAATAGGCTGATGGAACTGGAACTGGTCTAAAATCCCTTCCATCCCTGCCAGAAAGGCAACGAGTAAGACTAAAATAATTGTAATGATATTCATAATTTTATATTCCCTCCTTAAAATCTTTCTTAATCAACGTACTTCGTTTTCTTGAGCATTGGCCAGATGTCTTTACTTTGATCTGAAGGCACTTTACGTACATCAAAGGACACACCGTGGTCTCTCATTTTCTTAAATGATTCAACGTCTTTTTCATCGACGGAAAGCACATTATTGATCATGACTTTTCCTTCTGAGTGGGCCATGGATCCAACATTGACTTCCTCGATCTCTACGCCGCCTTCAATGACACGCAAGGCATCCTGCGGGTTTTCAAACAGAAGCAGCGCACTTGTTTTACCAAAACGCGGGTCTTTTGCGACTTCGATCATTTTGTCAACGGGAACGACGTTTGCTTTGATTCCTGGTGGTGAAGCTTGTGTGATCAAGCTCTTACGCAGATCGTCTTGAGCTACGTCGTCAGACACAACGATGATACGTGTTGGCTGAACATCTTTTGACCAGGCAGTTGCCACCTGACCATGTAGCAGACGTGAATCGATTCGAGCGAGACGGATATCGATTTTCCCGGTACCCACCACTGTTCCTTCAGGTAATGGCTGGTTCGGTTCTTCGCTCTTCGTTTCAACAGCTGCAGCTGCAGGCTGGAGACTTTCCGGTCTTACTTTTACACTGTCTTTTCCGGGTTCGATGATCGCTTTAGCGATATCTTGTGCTTTATCCATTCCAAAACGTCCTGTAAATGCTTCAATAAGCATTCCCAAGTTCAGCCCTGCCACGATCGCCCATTTATCTTTGTGATCCTCGAACAATGTGTTGGCCTGGTTAAATGGCGTACCTCCCCATAAATCAACGAGGAACAGCACTTCATCTGAATCAAAAGAAGCAATTGCTTCTTCCATCTTGCGTCTGATATCGTCTGGCCCTTCACTTGGCATCAACGTAACAGCTTTGACATTTTCCTGTTCTCCTACAATCATTTGTCCTGACTGCAGTATTCCTTCGGCAAACTCACCATGGCTTGCCAATATAATTCCTACCATTTATTTCCCTCCTACTACTAGCATATTCTGCTGGTTATTTTTTCTATAATACCTACAGAAAATCCCCTTTTCTCAGCACATCCATCATCTTCTGACTGCGGTCCCCGGGAACTTTTCTGATTTCCAGATCGATACCTCTATCATCTAAATACTTAAAGGCTTCGATATCTTCCTGGTCAACGGATACAAAATGTGTCACCATCTGTTTACCTTCAGTGTATTTCATACCGCCGATATTAACGCTGTCAAAATCCAAGCCGTTCTGGTATACGCGCATGACGTCTTTAGGATCGGTAAATAAGAGCATGACTTTGACACCATCCATCAATGGATGCTGCGCGATATCATTAAGTTTGGCAATGGAGACAACGTGGGACTTCACTTCAGGTGGTGCAGCCTGAGTCAGTAACACCTTCTGAAGAGGATTACGTGCGACTTCATCACTCACTACGATGATCCGACTGATCCCTGTAGATTTTGACCATGTCGTGGCGACCTGTCCGTGAATAAGCCGATCATCTATACGAATCAAACGAATATCCATCGTTCCATAACCCCTCCTGCTATAAACAACACTCCTTCCAATTATTCTCGGGAATCTTACACTAGCACCTATTTATTCCCCTCACTTATATATAAGCAAGAAGTGTGCCAACACACTAAAATGATATAAAGCGCTGTGTCGGACTTTTTAAAAAAACACAATAACCGACACACTATTTTAGTGTGTCGGTTATTGTGTTTGAGTGTGTTATTCAGTGAGCAGTGTGTCGATATCTTCCATTTTCCCTTCTTCTTTCGTAATGAAGTAAAGAAGGTAGCGATATTCAGCTAACGGAACCGTCAACTGAATGCTTTTTTCAAAGCGTCTGATTACTTTCTGGAATTCAGGATACAGCGGATGTTCCACAGTTTTCTGTTTCTCTTCCGGTTCCTGCGGCAAGTCATCTTTTTGAAGCAGACGCTCAATAAGTCCTGCTACATGAAACGCTAAATTGATATGAAAAGCGTACTGGTCCGTTGCTTCCGTCCGAAGCTCTTCGCACTGACTGACGAATGACCAGATGATCGGTACGACTTTTCTTGGATTGATAAAGGCAAAGTTTTCTTCGACGTAAGAATAAATGATTGCTTTTGCCTGACTCTCATCGGCTATCGGCTCTTCGGGTTCAGCGGATGCCAGCCCGACGAATTTGCTGAGTAGATGTTCAGGCTTCTCTTCGATGAACCGTTCAAGCGGAATGAAGGGCGCCGGTATTTTAGGATTGACGATGCCAGTCGATGCAATGATCGTATATTTTTCCTGCCATTCGCTTATTCTTGCATCCAGTTCTGCCACGGAGCATGTCATTACCTGTATCCCGGCATCGTTTGATTTTACAAGGGTTTTTTCAATGATTTCCTTCAGCTTCCGGGCTGTTCCCTCCCCACTGGCACACACGGCCAGGACGATAGGCGGTTTACGTTTTGAAGGCTGACGCTGGTCATCATGTCTAGGCAATTCTTTTGTGTAGCCACTGAACTTTGTCAGTGATTCATACAACAGTTCAATATCCGCATCTACTAATGACGCTTTTCTGACAGCTTCCAGAACGATGGCCGTCGACACCATATCGATCGAACGGATATGGATGCCTGTTTCTTTCTGCAGAGACGTTTCAAACGTGGCGAGGGAACCCATATCCACAAGCAGCAGGACACCACTGCCTTCATTTACATCCAGGACCGCTTTTTTGATGCGTTCATAAACAACGGTCGGAGACATGTCGAGCGGCATATCGATGGCCACCACCCCTGATGTATCCAGCAGTTCCTCGGCGACTCTCGCCATACTGCTCGCTGTCGAATTCCCATGTGTCGCAATGACGATACCGACCCGTCCAGAAGCCAGTTCTTCTTTAAGAGAAACCAGCAGGACTGTCAAGTAGTAGATTTCATTGTCGGGTATCTCCACCTCGAAATAATCGGCGATCTTATCTTTTAGCTGTTCTGCTACAGCGTATTCTTTCGCATAAGTCATCGCCATTTCACGTATGCGGTTGTTCATCTTTCTTTCCTGACCAGTGCTGATCTTGCTTAACAGAGAACTGATGTGCAGACTGATCGCATAGATAAAGTTCTGTTTAAATGAACCACCAAGTGCCCGTTCAACTTCCTCGGAGATCTGGTGGGCAAACTGGATCACTTCTTTGCTGACCACTTCCGCAAGTTTAGACTCTGTCTGGAAAGAGAAACCGTGATTTCGGTAGAAAGATTTTAAATGCACGTTGATGTCGGTTGAGATATACTGATTGATCGAATCCCGATCGAGCCCTTCCGCTTCCAGCAGTGCCGCTTTATCACCAATGATATCGTATATGTTATAAGGCAGCTCATAAGAATCCATCGCCATTTTATAAAACGGTTCATTCGGATTGATCGTCATTTTAGCTTCCACGTGCTTTGACAGATCGGCCTGTTCAAGCCGATTAGATGACAGACCGACTAGATGATCCTTAATGGTCTCCGGCAGATCTTTCACCGTGAGGGATATCTCATCTTTATTCAACTGATTCATGAACCCTCTGGCGCAGACCAGCTGGATGGAAGATTTCAATTGACCGACATTTCCATATCCTACGCTCGCAATCAGACCTTTGACTACGTCTTCGTTCAAAGTGATTTTACGCTGAATGCGATTGGCTTCGAGTCCTGTCAGCAATTTGACCAGATCGAGCTGTTCACTGACCGGTCTTTCTTTAAATGAAGGCAGGTGGATATTGATCGGGATGCGACGCATGAAGGTATCTAAAAAGGTGGACTTTGGATCTTCCGTCGTCGCACACACGATACGGACGCTGGCACGTCGATTCTTCCCTGTCTCACCCAATCGGCTGTATGTGCCGGTATCCATGAAGTAAAAGACCATTTCCTGTCCTTCCGGCGGTAGCCGATGCACTTCATCAAGAAAGAGCATACCGCCATCTGCCTGCTGGATCAGTCCTTCTTTAGAACTCGCTGCCCCTGTAAAGGCTCCCTGGGCGTACCCGAATAAGTAACTCATCAGAAGCTGAGGATTCGTTGCGTAGTCGGCACAGTTAAAGACGATCAGTTCTTGGTCCTTATCGATCAGTTCCTGTGACTGAGCAAAGCGGAACATCGCATGGGCAAAGAATGATTTCCCGGAACCTGTCGGACCGGTGATCAGGGTGTTCAGTCCTTTCGGCGGGTAAAGAACGGCTGCTTTGGCCTGTTCAACTGCATTCTTAATACTCCCATTTGCACCGATGATCGACTTAAAGATGTCACGAGTCTGCTTGTATGAATAATCTAATACCTCTTGAGTCACCCCGGCAGACGGCGGATTTATTTCTTTATAACTGGATACATGTCTGGTCAATGGCTTGTGGCGTGCTTTTTCGATCGGTATAAACCGGACAGGTCGGCCGTCGATTTTTTTCAGCTTGCCTTCCCGTGCAAGCTGGTTCAGGTCTTTGGAAATATTGCTGCGCATACTGCCCAGCGCATCAGCCACTTCTTTAGTGGTGATCCCCATACCTTTTTCTATATCCTGGCGCGTAAAGGACGTGCAGGCATCATTGACATAATTCAAAACGCGTTGTTTACGGTTCACGCTGATCCCCCTCAAGTGTATCGTTCTGTGAACTTCTTTGTCATTATCAGTATACACTTTTTTCGATCGAAAAACACACTAACACAGAAAAAAACACACTAGACTTTTCGCTTTCTATCGAGCAGTTCCTTGACACCTCTTCTTTTCAGACAGAAAAGCAGTTCCCCAGATAACCCTATCTGAAGAACTGCTCCTGATTTTTTTAAAAATATCTGCTGATGATTCTGCTCTCCTGAGTCCGTTAGGTTGAATACCAGCATACTGGATGATTAATGGAACTGACAGGTGAATAAAAGAAAAGCGGAGGAAACTACTCTTCTACGCTTACTTCGCCTTCAACAGTACCTTCGTCCATCATAGCAGCGTCCATCATTTCTTGAGATGAGAATGTGACGTCGCCTGTAACAGTAGAGTTAGCTAATTCGAAACCTTCAGCGTCAACATAAACATCGCCGTCTAAAGTTCCTTCCTGAATACGGAAGTTTGGTGATTCAACTGTCATCATTGGTACAGTCAAAGTAAATGTGTCAGTGACGTTACGCTCGTCATCTTGAGTATATAAAGCTAACTTACGGTATTCATCTCCTGATTCTTCTCCGCCGTCGTAGAATGTTCCAGCAACCGTCATATCTTCTTCAACAGTTACGTCAGCAGTAAGAGCAGTAAGCCAGTTACCGTCTTCACTCAATGAAGCAACGACTTGATCTGCCTGATCAGTAATTGAAGCGGCTGTTACAGCATCGCCATTTTCATCTGAAACTTCATCTGTTACTTCTTCAGTAGTGTCTTCGACAGTTTCTTCTGCATCATCACATGCACCTAAAAATCCGCCTAAAGCCACTACAGCAGCGCCTGCTGCAAATTTCTTTTTCAATAAACTCATAATTATCCCTTACCTTTCCTGATGGAAGTAAATTTGTAACACGTAGAATGAACTGAAACAGAAGGAGAGAGCACGAGCATTCGGACATTCTGATTCGTTCATTACTAAAACCTACTATATAATACATATGTGAAGGCGTCAACAATTGCGAATTATTATAAATATAAAAATCCACTCATTTTTTTCTCATTCACATACTATTTTCGATAGTCATAAGCTTGGAGTCATCATTCTCACAAGCCAGTCAAAAGCCACTGCTTTTACTCTCCCTCTTGTGTTCTGAGTATCCAGACCGACATATTAGATTGAGATTAAAAACAGACTGCAGCCAGGCTGCAGTCTGTTTCATTTTTATAGGGGGAGTTTACTTGTCTTATTCTTCGACGCGTACTTCGCCTGTTACTTCGCCTTCTTCTAGGTCAGCTGATTCCTGATATTCTTCGCTTCCAAAGATCAGGTCACCGTCGATCGTTCCTTCAGGCAGTGAGAAGCCGTTTGCGTTGACATATACGTCACCGGCAACTGTACCACCTTGGATACGGCTGTTTTCACTTTCGATCGTTACGCTTGGGATCGTCAAAGTATATCTATCAGTAATGTTACGGTCAGCATCTTGAGTGTAAAGAGCTAATTTACGGGCGATTTCACCATCATTCGTTGGACCTTCTGCTAAAGTCAATTCCTGATCGGCTTCAACATCGCCTTCAAATATAACGATCCAGCCTCCATTTGCTGAGAAAGCTTCTTCCAGATCATCTGAGCCAGCGATAACAGATTGTGTTGCACCCGTTGTTGCATCAGCTTCTTCTTCTCCGCCTTCAACTCGTACTTCACCTGTTACTTCGCCTTCTTCTAAATCAGCTGATTCCTGATATTCTTCGCTTCCGAAAATCAGGTCGCCGTCGATCGTTCCTTCAGGCATTGAGAAGCCGTTTGCGTTGACATATACGTCACCGGCAACTGTACCACCTTGGATACGGCTGTTTTCACTTTCGATCGTCACGCTTGGGACTGTCAAAGTGAATCTTTCCTGGATGTTACGGTCTTCATCTTGTGTATAAAGAGCAAGTTTGCGGGCGATTTCGCCGTCATTTGTAGGACCTTCTGCCAATGTCAGTTCCTGATCAGCTTCTACATCGCCTTCAAATATAACGATCCAGCCGCCGTCAGCAGAGAATGCTTCTTCAAGGTCATCTGCACTACCGATAACAGATTGTGTTGCGCCTGTTGTTGCATCAGATTCTTCGGTTGTATCTTCCGTATCATCAGCAACCTCTTCTGTATCATCCGTTACTTCCTCATCTGTTCCTTCGTCGGCACATGCAGCAAGTAACCCCATGCTCGCCGTAATAAGTAATAATTTGTTCCACTTCATCTTTGTTCCTCCTACCTTTTATTTGTTGTGATTAACTGCACATTTATAATAACATGTTTCTGTTTTATGTCAAAGTATTTTTGAAAAAAAAGTTCATATTTTAAATGAAAAATATAAAAAAAGCCTTGAAACAAGCTTTTAATTATTAAAATATATTGTGAAAAAAATCACTTCTCTAATTAATTTAACAATTATTACAAAAAATAAGGATTGAGCATGTGCCTTTTGAAGCTTAGGCAAATTGAAAAAACTCCTTCAATCAGATTGAAGGAGCGCCTGAAGCATTCATTATGCTGTAATTAGAGTAACACGGATGCCATTCGGATCGACTACTGTCACAAAGTTCTCTCCTGAATCTTTGATCGAGATCTCCTCAGCATTAAAATGCTCTTTCGTTTTCTCTAATTCAACTGCACTGCTGAGTGCTAAAGTGAATCGAGTAAGTCCGATATCATACTGTTCTCTCTCAGGGATATTTACGCCCAGCCAGGTATTCAGTCCTAAGTGGTGATGATAGTCTGCAGCAGCAATAAATCGGGCCTGGCTGCCGAATTCATATTTCAGCTGCATGCCTAAACCGTCAATATAGAAGGCCTGAGATTTTTTCAAATCACTTACAGATAAATGAACATGTCCGATTTTCGTTCCTTCAGGCATTTTATCGACCAATTCTTCAGTCCGGCTGGCAAGGACCCCCTCTGCATCCATCTGTTCTGTCACACCTCTGATCGTCCCGTCTTCTTCTATGTCCCAGGCAGTCTGCGGCTTGTCCCTGTAAATCTCGATGCCGTTTCCTTCAGGATCAGTCAGATATATCGCTTCACTATAACCGTGATCCGAAGCCCCTTCGACAGGGACTTCCTTTTTCAGGAGGCCGAACAGGACATTACCGAGATCTCTGCGTGTCGGAACGAGAAAGGCTGTGTGAAACAGTCCCGCTTTTCTCATCGGTGACGCCTTTGTGTCTGTTTTGATCAAATTGATCAAAACTTGCTTCCCGTTTTCCGTTCCAAGCGCAGTTTGGTTCGCTGACTGTTCGAGGATAGATAATCCAATTTTATCTTTATAGTACGTCGTCATCTTTTCAAGGTCTTCGACATTCAAGTCAACAGAATGTATACTTAAGTTTTTGTCTATAGCAAAGTTCGTCATTCAATCGTCTCCTTTTATTTATTACAAAACTAGTATATCACTTTGCTTACTTTTTGTCAGTATAAGTCTGTCTTTTCTTTTCTATACGGGTCAGTCTGATCCGGTTATAACGCTGGATCATGATAAAGGGGACATTGACGAGTAGAGCGTACACGATCATTACCCAACCGGCCCATACTGGATTCCACAAAAAGAAAAAAGGGGCCGGAACTATCAGCAGCCAGTGTGTCAGCTCCGCCCGCTTTGTTTCCTTAATAAATACCCTGATCGTATATATATCATTATTCTGCAATTCTTTTTTCTTATACCCTGCATGGAACAACGAGGCACCATCCGGTAACTTGTCTTTCCATTTATGGACCTTAACTTTATCCTTCCAGAACTTTCCATTTTTCTCAAAAGAACGCTCTTTAAACAGTTCATACAGCAAGTGACTACCCGATAAGAACCGGTCGGGTAATTTTATCAGTCCGAGCGAGATAGTTAAATGTAAAAACAGCCACACACCTAAATCCAATAAGAATAACCTCATCAGTTATGCTCCTTCACGACTTGTATTCGCGTCCTCGCCATTTTACTTTCTTTAAAAGGTAAACTTGAATAACTGCCCATAGGTAGAGCAGCAGGAAGGCACTTATGTAAATAAACGAGAACAGCATCGTCCACCAGGGGAATCGGCCAACTTTCTTCATCAGCCACCTGAACTGCACGGCATGCAAAAGATAACCGACCAGGATAATGAATACATAACTCACATCCGAACGCAAAAGTCCATCAATGAAACCCGTAAGAAGCAGATACGTACTCGTGACCCATAACATGATCGAGAGCATCACCATGGGATGAGTCACTTTAGCGCCGTAGGTAAAACTTTTGGTCCATCCCTGGATCAGCTGCTGAAGGCCTTCCGGATACATCCTGAAATGGATGCTGTTTTTCCCTCCATAAACAGTAACGGGGTAATCTTCTTTCTGGTATAGATCAGCCATTGCAAGGCCGTCCATATGTGTATATAGCGTGGCCTCATGACCACCTAATTTAAAGTACTCGTCTGCCTTAACAAAGAGGAAGGGGCCGAATGCTCCTCTTTCAGGGATCCGTTTGTTAAAAAAAGTATAGCGATTCAAACCTGCCAGTACGATGATATTGGGCACGATGGACAAGGTTTCATAAAATGACTGGATCACATGGTAGGGCTGAATGGATAAAAGGCCCGTATCTCCATTTCTTTTAAACTGCGCTAGGATATCCTTGAACGCATGCTTGTGTGCACATTGCGTGTCCGAATCCATAAATGCCAAATAGTCGCCCTTGGCGTGCTGCGCTCCCAGCCAGCATGCTGACGACTTGCCCGCCACGGAATATTCTGACTCTCTGGTCGACAGTACAACTGCATCATATTCTTCAGCTATTTCAACAGTCCTGTCTTCTGATTCATCATCTACCACGATGATTTCTTTGATGTCAAGAGACTGACCATTTAAAGAAGCGAGCAGTTTGGGCAAGGATGTTTCTTCATCTCTTGCAGGAATAATGACCGATACGGAAGCTGGAAGGCCTCCACCTTTAGCCTGCTTGATCAGCGGCAGTTTCCACAAAAAGAAAAAGCCGCTCAAAAAAGCAATAAGAAATAGAAGTAACTGTATCATTTGTGCCATCTGATATCCTTCCTCTCACTTTATTGAACGTGCTTTTTTATCTTTTACTGTCTCTATCTTCTTTTTCGATGATATCACTCACCTGCTGACCGCTGAGAGTCACCATTGGCATGCCGCCGCCCGGGTTGACTGAACCACCAGCAAAATACAAATTATTGAATAACTGACTCTTTTTGGGAAATTTGAATCCTTTATTCTTTTTGCGATCTGAAACGACACCGTAAATAGCCCCGCGATTGGAATAATAGTGCTGCTCGATATCGTGAGGGGTCCATTGATCCTCAAATACGATATGCTTTCTGAGATCCGTCAACCCCATATGTTCCAGTTTGATCAGGACACGCTCTCTCAACCGGGCATAGTCTTCCTCGGTGAACGGAACGTCTTGAATATAAGGGATATGAGGAAGTATCTTTATATTTTCATGACCGGGCAATGACTGGTCTGGATCTGTTTTGTTGCTGTTCACAAGGTAGATGGTCGGGTCTTTCGGTAAGCCGTGTTTGTCAAAGACCGTTTCATAGTTCTTTTCTGAGTCAGCTGAAAAGAAAAAGTTGTGATGTGCAAGCTGCGGATACTCTCTGTCTACACCCAGATGCAGGACGATTCCTGAGGCAGCGGGCTCAAATTTTTCCTCAAGCTTAGTGATCTTGGCTTTATCCACGTGAAGGAGCCGGTCGTAGGCAGGAATCACTTCCATATTTGAAACCACACGGTCTGCCTGTACCGTTTCGCCTGTCGCCAGCTGAATGCCATAGACATTCTTATCGGCATCCACTAAGATTTCGCTTACTTCTGTTTCTGTATGGAGCGCGACACCGATTTCTTCAGCCAGTCTCACCAGACCTTCTCCCAGCTTATGCATGCCGCCGTCCACATACCATAGCCCAAAGTCATATTGCACATATGGCAGGACGTTCAGGATCGCAGGTGCATTGTCTGCAGAAGACCCGACATATTTGATAAAGTATTTTAGCATGTCGCTTAAGTACGGATTAGAAATGCGTTTTTCGATGCCCTGAGACATAGTATGGAAATAATCAAAATCTTTCAGTGCGCTGAGGTAGCCGTGATGATCGAGTACTTCTTTCATCGTATCCAGGCCTTTACCGAAGTAGCCAGCTTCAGTCTTTTCATATAATCCTTTCGTGTAATCAAGGTAATCTTTGAATTCATCGATATCCTTTTCAGACAGTTCCTCATTCTTTTGAAGCATGGCTTCTGTTGAATTGTAAAGATCCAGAACAGTCCCGTCCATAAAAAAGGATCGCCATTCGTGATCCAGCTGCCTGATCGATACGTAATCTTCCATGAGCTTGCTGCTCTGTTCAAACAGTTTCCTGAAGATATGCGGCATAGTCAGTATGGACGGTCCCAGATCAAAGCCGAATCCCTCAGCCTCCAGACGATTCAGTTTCCCTCCGAGATGCTTGTTTTTCTCATACAAGGCCACGCGATATCCTTTTTGAGCTAAAGAAATGGCGGCGGATAAACCTCCTAACCCGCCACCGACCACTACAACATCTACTGATTTTGTCATCACTAACCACTCCACTTCATTTCGGATAACGATTTATCCTCATATTTTATTATGTTTCACTTCGTTAGTCTCGTTCACAGACTGTTTTTCACTTCATTGTAAAAGACGACTTTTTTTGCAGCAGACGTTTTGTTTCTCACTGAGAAACAGTCATAATCATTCTCTCTCACAGCATCAAGGATGCCGCCGTATACTTTTGCTGACAAGGCCACTTGAAGCTGACTGTCTTTGTCAAAATACTTCAGAGACTGTTCAAATTTTTCGTAAAGTTGTTCTGCACGATGCGCAATGGTCTCCCAAACGGCAATAAACGAGGAGTTAATGATCTGAGCGGCGAGTTCGGCTTCGCTGTAATTTTCTTCATCCATCAATTCTTTCGGCAGATATATCCGATTGCTTTTCTGATAATCTTCCCCGATATCTCTCAGTATATTAGTCAACTGCATCGCCACACCCAGAGCGATCGCATCTTCCTCCAGATCTTTGTGATTTTCGGAAGCGATAACCGGCAAAAGCATGAGTCCAACGGATCCGGCAACATAATAACTGTATTCCTCCAGATCGTCCATCGTCAGCGGCTGTTTGAAATGATAATCCATGGCTTGTCCATTAAGCTGATCATAAAAAGGCTCAATAGACATGTCATAACGTTCAAAAACATCTCTCAATGCCTGCCACACCGGATGATCCGGTTCATGTCCCTCTTCAAAACGATTCAGTTCGTTAGTCAAGAAAGTCAAGGCATCACCCTGGGCTTCCTTAGTCTCCGCTTCATCGATGCTGTCATCTGCCAGTCGACAAAAAGCATAGATCGCATACACAGCATTGGCCTTTTCTTTTGGAAGTTTGGAAAAGGCAAAATAAAAACTTTTAGAATGTTTCTTTATAATCTCCTCGCAATACGCATAGGCGACCGTTCTGTCAGAGGCTGTTCTACTTTTTTTATTCATGATTTTCCTCCTCTATTTTTTGAGGGGGTTATGAGATATTATTTCTTATTCTACATAACAGTTTTCCTTGAATCTTTATAATAGCTTACCATATAAATACTATTAATTAGAAATAATAAAGTCGTCCTTCACAGTATTTTCAAACTTTGAGCAATCGGTTGCCATCCCACTCCTCAGTGAGGCTATGCTCTTTCATTGGACGTACTCAGTGGCTGTTTGATTTCACTCCGGCCAATACACCTTTATAAGAACGGAACGACTCTGGCAGGCCCAAATACAGACCTTTTGTACCTGTGCATGAAAGAAACCATCTAAATTGCTGCACTCACTCCTGATCTGCCCAATGGAGTAAACGCAGCGGCTTAGATGAACTCTATTAAAAGAAATCAAATCAGTATCGTTGGGGCTGCAAAAATCGACGCACAATATAAAGGAAAAAGCTACTCTGGAAGGAGAGTAGCTTCTAGCTTAGTCCTTATAAAAGTGTCGCGTCAAGATAACCCAGTTTTCGTGCTTCTATAATACGTTTCTGATCTTCTTCTGAAATATCGAGTAAGGATGGATCGTCTAAAACCTTCTGATACCCGTGTTCATTGACACCTTCCATGATGACCTTTTTATCAATACCGGTTACGATCGCCAGTATCTCTGCCGGATGCTTATCTTTTGCATGTTCATCTGATACTTCTGTGAATAACATGACGCATTCTCCTTTCTCCTGCTTCCACCTATTTCCATTTTCAGTATAGCATAAATGAAAGCGCTTGAACAGAATAACCCGTCCCATCTGCTTGCATGTTTAAAACAAAAAAAGACTGGATATCCAGTCTTTTTTTGCTGACATACATAATTATTAATAAAGGATTTATATTCTTAATAGGCTGTTTTCGGTGGTCTGACGAACAGCGTCAGCAGCAGCCCTCCCACAGAAAGGATACTGGCGATCAGAAAAGCGTGCGTATCCTGATCCGTAAGTCCCAGTAAAAAGGGGCCTGCCAGAGATGCCACGCCGTACGCCTGATAAATCAGGCCGTAATTCGAACCAAAATAATATGATCCAAAGTAATCACTAGTAATTGCCGGAAAGGTTGCAAGAAAGCCTCCGAAACTGCTGACGATCAGGACCAGGACGAAGAAATACAGGAAAGCCTGATTTGTCCACAGACTTAAAATCAGCATGGATAAGGCTGTAATGATAAACAGCAGGCTGAATACCCGGAGACGTCCGAAAATATCCGATAATGCCCCCCACCCGATTCGGCCGACCGCATTGGCGACTGCCGCCACGGCAATCGAATACCCGGCGATCTGTGGAGACAGTCCAACAACTTCGCGGGCGATATCCTGTGCCAAACCAATCACTACCAGACCACTCAAACTACCGATAAAGTAAATGATCCACAAGAGATAAAAGGACCTGGTCTTCAGCATCTGTCTAGGCTGAAAATCGTTTTCGTTGACCAGAACGTGCTGGCTGCTGTCTGTTTTTTTGGGTACCTTCAGCATTTGGGCACCAGTCAGACCGACGACCGCATAAACCAGCCCTTGAACCAGAAACGTTTGAGAAACGCCGATTTCCTGGATCAAAAAACTGAGCACAAAGTTAAAAACAAAGCCGCCAAGTCCAAAGGCTCCAACGATGATCCCGGTAACCATCCCCTTTTTCTTTGGGTACCATTTCAATGATGTCGACAGAGGGCAGACATACACCATTCCGACACCGATACCGCCGAGAACACTGTACCCTAAATATAAAACGGGAAGGGTTCGGGCCAGTGAAGCAACGATCAAGCCGACACTAAAAAATATGATGCCTATCGTTCCAACTTTGCGGGGACCGATCTTGTCCTGCAGTCGCCCTGAGTAAATAGTCACTAAAGCAAAGATAAAGACGATCAGCGAGTAGGCTGTGAAGACTTCTGTCCGGGCCCAGCCGTATGTATCAACGAGAGGCTGGTTGAATAAGCTCCATGTGTAAATACCGCCTATACAGAGCTGCATCAAAACGCCTCCCAAAAGTACCTGCCACCTTTTCGTTTCTTTCGTTTCCTTTGATTCTTCTTTCATCTTCATCTCCCCTTTTTTAAAATAGATTGAAGCAGTTCTGATAAGTAAATAGAAAGTCCTCACTCATAAGAAAGTTTAAACATAATCGTTTGATATAAATAAATAAATTCTCTGAATTTATGTTTATTGCATCATAAATGATACTATAATATACTTTGATTATCAAACAATTATTTTGTATCGATTTGAAACATGTTATACTATACTGTGTTTAGAGAGGTGTGAAAAATGTGCTGATCGTCCTGCTTCAATCCCTGCAGTTTCTGCTTGTCATTATGGTCGCTTACCTGTTCAAAAAAATCAGGATTTTTAAAGCCACTGATGGTATCGTACTGCAGAAAATCATTTTAAACTTGACCTTGCCGGCAACGATCGTCGTCGGCTTTAACGCGGTAACTGTTGAGCCTATTTTATTTATAATGATATCTTTAGGTCTGGTTTCCAACCTCGGACTCGTTCTGATCGGCGGGTACGTGTGGCGAAAAAAAGATGCCCCCAACCAGTCACTGATGATGTTCAGTCAAGCCGGTTACAATATTGGAAACTTTACCATTCCTTTTGTGCAGGGCTTCTTCCCCGCCGCAATTCCTTATATCGGCAGCTTCGATATGGGTAACGCTTTAATGATTTTTGGCGGCACTCCCATGGTCGTAGATAAAATGACCCAACAGCGTCGATCTAATAATCATTTATTCAGGACCTTCCTGAACTTGTTCCGTTCTCCATCCTTTACTACTTACATAATCATGTTTTCACTGGCACTCGTCGGCATCGTGCTCCCGGAAAATGTACTTTCCATCTTCAGGCTCTTTTCCAGTGGCAATGCCTTTCTCGCCATGTTTATGGTAGGGTTATATTTGGATATACGCATCGATGCGAACGCGCTGAAGAAGGTCCTGGTTTTACTTTTCACTCGCTATGCTTTAGGTATCGGCTTAGCCCTTGTTTTCTACTTCTTCCTGCCTTTACCAGATATCGTACGCATGTCCCTTGTTCTTTTGGCTCTGGCGCCGATCGGAACAGTTGCAACGATCAATATCATCGCATATGAATCCGAACGTTCATTAGCCAGTTTCCTTGCTTCCGCAAGCATCATGGTCTCTCTTGTTCTCATGACACTGGCACTTGTATTTATTCTGTAATTTCCCGATAAGAATAAGGAGCTTTGGAAAGGTTCCTTATGGTCACATAGTTATTTTGCCAGTACGGTAGGCAAGGTGTCTAAAGATGACTTCATGCAATTAGTCAATGATGAACTGACAAAGTCCAACAGCGGGCGTTCGACTGGATGAAACCGGGGTTTCCTTACTAACGTTCCAAATAATTCCCGTTTCATGTTAATAAAACATGCGCTCTTCAGCTGGATCGAACCAGGCTTAGAGCGCATGTTTATTTTAATTATTAAACTACCGCAGAATACACGGCCCTTCCCCAGACGATTGACCTGTCAATCCAGACTGATCAAATCAAGGATCTCGTCTTTTGTCTTTAAATAATTCTTATCCATCTCTATGCGGTGAGTATCTGACCGAAACGCCGAATACGTATAATCCATCTCGATTTCCTGCAGGATTCGTCCCGGCTGCTTTGACATGACGATGACTCGCGTCCCCAAAGCCATGGCTTCATCCACATCATGTGTGATCATCAGCACCGTATTGCCGTTTTCTTTCCATACATTTCGGATCAGCCCCTGCATGTTCAAACGAGTCAGGGCATCAAGGGCGCCTAGAGGTTCGTCCATGAGGATCAGTTCCGGTTCATTGGCGAGCACTCTGGCTAAAGCGACACGCTGCTTCATCCCGCCAGAGAGCTCAAAAATGTTTTTTCCGGCATCTTGAGACAAGCCGATCTGCTCTAATATGTGTTCTGTTTTTTCCTGTATCACTTCTCGTTCCACCCCTCTGATCCTGGGACCAAAGGTTATATTTTGTTCAACCGTCAACCAGGGATAAAGCGTCGGGGACTGGAACACGACAGCTTTGTGCCAGTCCGGTCCCTCGATCGGCCGGTCCTGAAAGACCGCTTCTCCTTTTGTCGGAAACTGATAGCCGGCGATGATTTTGAGCAGCGTACTTTTTCCGCAGCCTGAGGGGCCGAGAACACAGATGAACTCCCCCTTATTCACTTTTAAATCGATATTTTCCAGTGCCGTCGTCTGCTGTGAACCTTCACCAAAAATCATGGATACATTCTTCAGATTTATAAGCTGCTGTTTTTCATCCATATGTTTACCTTCCCAGAACTCTTTCGATAAATTGTGGATCGATAAATCCATCATAAACTGACTGCTCAGGAGACGTTTGAATCGAACCCTGCTCTTCAAGAAAATCGCCTGTCTCTTTCATCACTTTAGAAAAATCTCCAGGTTTTTCAGTGGTACCCAGATAATCCTGGGTGATCTGGTCCTCAGGAGAAAGCCATAGGGAACCCTCCATCTGTTTCAAAGCATCCTCTGGATCTATTTCCAGGGATTCTGAGACGATTTCTGCCGCTTCATTAGAATCCTGACGGTAAATATCTCCCCCGGCAATGGTCGCTTCGATGAAATCAGCAACGATCTCCGGGTTCTGTTCTGAAAATGCCTGACGTGTCAGCAGTACATTCGCGGTTTTGTGTCCCATCTCTGCCACTTCAGCTGAGGATAGTATCGTTTTTCCGTCCTCCAGCAGTTTTCCGAGTGAAGGCTGCCAGGTGTAGGCGGCATCGATATCGCCTCTTTCCCAGGCGGCCACAATATCCATTGTCTGCATGTCCAGAAGCTCCACCTCATCTGAAATACCTTCCTCTTTAAGTGACTGAAGCAAACTATAGTGGGAGGTCGATGCAAACGTTGTGGCTATCTTTCGGCCTTCGAGGTCTTTGATTTCTTCGATCCCCGCTCCTTCCCTCACTGCAAGAGCTTCGATTTCTCCTAAAACTTCATGGATCCAGATCATTTCTGCTCCAATGTCTGTGGCCAGCGCGATGATGCCATTCGTATTACCCATTGAAGCAAAATCGATGCTTCCAGATGCCAGGGCCTTGTTCGCGTCCACCCCGGAGTCGAACGCGATAAAGTTCGTCTTGATCCCTTTTTCTGCAAAATGTTCCTCGTATAGGCCAGAAGATAGAGAAACCATCTCATCATTCGGTACGCGCAGATAGCCGATGTTTATTTCATCCACCTGATTCGGCTCCGCGGTGGTCCCGCTGGAGCAACCGGCTAAACTTAAAGCCCCGAGACTCGAAACAGCAAACACCAGGTTGGTTATATTTTTCATTTTCATCATTCTTATTCGTTTCCTTTCCAAAAAATAAATTTTCGTTCAAGTAAGATAAACAGTCCATCCATCAAGAGTCCCGTGATACCCATCAGAATGATCCCGACAAACATCACATCTGATTTCAGGTATCTTGATGCATCGATGACCATCCAGCCGATCCCAGATGTCGCCGCAGTCATTTCTGCCGCGACGAGCGTCGTGTAGGCAAACCCGCTCGCCGTACGTACGCCAGTGAAAATATCCGGCATGGCAGCGGGCAGGATGATTTTCATGAAAACATCTTTCTGAGATGCCCCCAGCGACTGTGCACTTAACACATAGTCACGATTAATACTGCTTACTGCAGCTACACAGGCGATGTATACAGGTGCAAAGGCAGCTAAATATAATAAAGTGATTTTCGATCCATCTTCAATGCCCATCCATAAAATCAGTAAAGCATAATAGGCCAATGGTGGAATTGGCCGGTAAAACTGAACGAGCGAATCGATGATGGCTCTGAATTTAGGAAAAAAGCCACTCAACAGGCCCAGCGGGATCGCCGTTATTATCGCTAAAAACAGTGAACCGAAAAGCCGTATGAAACTGTCACCCAGATGCTGCCACAAGCTGATCTGGTTATAGCCCTCCTGCATAATCTGGACTAACGCTCGCCACACCTGCTGCGGTGAAGGCAAGATGTGTGAGGACAGTCCTTCCGATCGTGTCGCCGCCACCCAAACCAGCAGTATCACCACCCATGTTCCTAATGTGAGAGCCCGTTCAAGGTGCGTATCCATTTTCTGTCGCTTCATTGTTCCCTCCGAAATAAAAAGTGTGGTGCCCGACATCAAAAAGAAGAAAAATTCGTGTAGAATTTTTCTTCTCAAGTGATTTGTTAAGCAAAATTGTAATCTGTAACGATTGGATCTCTATTCAGTCTTACATCATTGAAGTATTCATACTCGCTCACACCAAGGAATGAACCATCGATGTTATAGATGTTTGAATAACCCAAGTGTCCCAAAGCCCGGACCATGTTATAACTGCGCTGACTTGAACGACAGTGGACATACACCGGCTGATCTTTAGGTATTTCATCCAGACGATCACGGAATTGACTCAGCGGGATATTGACTGCGCCCTTAATGTGACTTTTAGCATATTCATTTTCTTCACGGGCATCGATGATCATCGCTTTGTTTTCTACTAATTCTCTAACTTTTGTTACAGGTACTTTTTTGAATTCTCCATTAAGAATGTTCAATCCTACCAGTACTGCATGATTGACGACATCTTTGGCTGTTGAGAAATGAGGAGAGTATGTGAGTTCCAGTTCTTTCAGCTGTTCAAGGTTTCCGTGCAGCATGATCGCTGTGGCTATGACATCTATACGCTTGTCTACATTACCCTTACCTATGGCCTGTGCACCGATGATCTGACCTGAAGGCACAGCAAAGATAAGCTTGAAGAACAAGTTTTCTGCATCCGGCATGAGACCCACTTTATCTTTTGGAATGACATAAGCAAAATCATAGTCGATGCCTGCAGCCTTCAACTGCTTTTCATTGAGACCAGTGTTAGCAGCATTTAAATCAAACATTTTGACACTTGATGAGCCTATCACACCGGTATTCAAATAGGTTCGTCCATATTCATGGTCCACTGCCGCACGTGCCTGTCGCTGAGCAGGCCCTGCCAGTGTCAGCATTTTTTTCTTGCGTGTAAAGAAACACGTGCTTTCGATCGCGTCTCCAACAGCATAGATCGAAGGATCAGACGTTTGATAATGATGATTGACCTTTATGCCCCCGGTTTGTCCCAAATCCAATCCCGCTTTGACAGCAAGTGTTGTTTCTGGACGCACACCTATAGACATGACGACAGCCTGAGCCTTGACTTCTTTCCCTGATTGGAGAACGACGTGATCCTCATTGATTTCTGTCACCGCATCTTCTAAAATCAGTTCGATGCCATTTCTCATGATTTCTCTGTTCATTATTTGGACCATGTCATAATCCATTGATGCCATTACCTGATTTTGGGCTTCGATTATCGTTACTGCATACCCGGCTTTTTTCAGGTTCTCTGCAACTTCCAGACCGATATAGCCTCCGCCGACTACGGCCACGTCTTTCACGTCATGAGCTGTCGTATAACTCATCAAACCTTCTACATCCGGTACAGTCTTCATGACAAAGACGTGCGGGTCATTGATACCTTTGATATTCTGAGGTAAAATCGCTTTTGCGCCAGGAGATAAGAAAAGGACATCGTATGACTCAGTATATGATTCACCTGTTTGATGATTCTTGACTTCAACAGTTTTGTCTTCGCGGTTGATTTCAATGACTTCATTATACACACGCGCATCGATCTTGTACTGTGAGTCGAATTTGCTCGGCTGCATCAGAATCAGATCCTGTGACTCTTCAACTTCGCCACTGATGTGAAAGGGGATACTGCAGTTTGAAAAAGATACATAAGGTCCCTTTTCAAACATAATGATTTCTGCCTGTTCATCCAATCTTCTTACGCGAGCAGCAACAGAGGCTCCTCCGGCAACGCCACCTACGATCAATACTTTTTTACTCATTTTATTTCTCCTCCTAATATTTTACTTGCATTTCATTCACAGCGGTCAAGAGCATACCTTTTTAGGGAAGGCCCACGTGTCTGCTCCTCTATTGAAGATCACCCCTGCCCGATAACAGTCGAGGTAAAAACCGGTTATATTTACTTACAAGTGAACACTGAGTGTCATTTTTTCATTCAGAACCCAAAGAGATGTCCCTCAAGAAACAGTCTGTTAGTGAAAAATTTCACTTATAAAAGCATTATTCTATTTGCATCTTACACTTTAACCTGTAAACTGATCATTGTAAAATAGTATTTAAGAATGTCTCTATAACCAGATGTTATGATATTGTGTAGAAAATCCCGCTAAAACCGTTTCCTTTACTCATTTATCCGTCATGTGTCTGCTATACTTTGTGAATAAATGAGTAAATTCTTAGTCAAGTTGTTCGCTGTTTTCTGTCATGGTATAGTTACTAGAGAAAACATTCAAACGAAAGTAGGTTCAAGAAGCGATGTTGGATTATCGTTATAAAACATTTTTAGTGGTGGCAAACGAACTCAATTACACCAAAGCCGCAAAAAAATTATCGCTTAGTCAGCCAGCAGTGAGCAAGCACATCCGATATATTGAACAGCATCTGAACACCAAACTCGTCAACTATGAGGATCGCCAGTTGACTCTGACACGTAAAGGCTTGTTTTTAAAGAAAAAAATAGAAGAATTAGAGGCTGAAATCGAAGATGTGAAATTGCACCTTTCTGATAAAGTCCCCGAGCGCCATGTTACGCTTGGGGCCAGCCGAACGATCGGAGAGTATTTTATCCCTTCTTATACAGAGCTTCTGAATATTCCTGATTTGAAAATAGATTTAGTGGTCGACAATACGACCCGGCTGCTGAATCACCTCGAAGAAGGCAAAATCAAATATGCCTTTATTTCAGGACCGGTGGACACAGAAAAATATTGTACGCGCCCCTTCTATCGCGATTCCGTCATCCTGGCATGCTCGCCTGAACATCCATTGGCCGGAAAAAAAGTTTCCATAAATGAATTGTTTACCGAAAATTTGCTCTCGCGGGAGCAGGGATCCGGTGTATGTGACAGTGTCGAACAGTTCTTTAAAAAGCATGGACTCACGTGTGACCAGTTTAGACACAACACACGTATCGGAAATATCGCTCTATTAAAAAATTATATAGCAGCGAACAAAGGCATTGGTTTTCTTTACGCCATTTCTGTTATCGAGGAACTTGATGCTCATATACTCGACACGATCACGATCGAAGATGTGTCCTTCTATCAGGATTTTTATTTAGTCTGTGACAAAACAAATGCCAATAAAGATGAGATCGATAAAATCATTCATTTGTTCACAAAAAACCTCGATGCCGACCTGTAGATGCTCAGTTCTGCCGACCCGTTTTTCACTGGCGGCTTACTTCCGTCTTTGAATCAACATGGCGTATGATCATTCAAAAAGGCTCAAAAAACGTTCAATGACTGAATCGGATTCAGTCACTGAACGTTTTTTTGATCGATTAATTTGCTGACACATCATCAGCTCGCATTTACTCACTGAATATGACACGCCATTTTTCACTATTCCTCAGGTATGATCACTGCGAGAATAATATAAAGCAGAAAATCCAGCGGTCCAAGAACAACGAACAATACCCTCACTGCCAGTGAAGAAATACCGAAGAATTCAGCGATCCCACCGCAGACACCTGCAAATATACGATCAGAAGTCGATCGTCTCAATTTTTTACCATTCATATATGAGCCTCCTTTAATCATTGATGGTTGGTACTTTCAGTTTAACCGAAACGAAAGAATTATTCTAACCAGAGCCTCTTTATTTGAACTCTTTCCTCCTCAACCACCAGGCCGTCACGGCGCCTAAAAGAACCGCAGCAATGATCACGATCCATGAGCCAAAAGGAGTTTCTCTGCCGATCATGCCGTTCGTATTGATCCCGAACAGACTGAAAATCAGCGTGGGGATGGAAATGACTAGAGCCCAGGTCTGCAGATATTCCATGATGGTGTTCAGTTTGTTGTCGATGCTGTCTGACAGGAGTCCGCTGGTCGATTCCACTAAGTCTCTGTATAGGTGGATACGATAGTGCGCTTTTTTCACGACCAGACGAATATCTTCACGGTGATTGATACTTAAATTTTTATCAACGAGAGGATGGTTCAGAAAGCGGCTCAGGCTTTCCTCATAGTCGTCCAGGCGGCTGGAGGCGATCACCACTTCCTGTTCGAGATCGGTCAGCTGCAATAAGACCTCCCGATTCGCTTTCTCTTTCGTCTGACTTTCCACTTCCACGATCCGTGTCTGAAGATCGTCAAGGACTGCCGAAAGATCGGCATACACTTCCATGATTTCTTCATAAATATAGTCGATGGCAGACTGGGATCGTTCCATTGCGGTAACCGTATCCTTATGTTTCGATGCACCTGTCCAGATCAGGGTCATGTCTGGTGCAGCATAACTGGTTATGGACCGTGACGCTGGTTCAAGTTTGGAAAATTCACTTTTATCCCATAACGGCATATGTAAAATGAATCCTTCTTCATTTAAATGGGTGTAATATGACTGCATGCTTGCTATGGCTTTTTCTTCCTTCGATTCAAAAAAGGACACCGGCAGGCCGAGTACATTGATCAGTTTATTCTTCTCTGTCTCTGACGGGCAGCTCATAATGATCCAGTTACCCCTAGGTCGATGATTTAAGTGTTGTCCTTCAGTCAGCATCCTTTCACCCTCGCTTTCTCCAATCTGTTCTCTGTTTCCAGTGTACTCTTAATATCTGAAAACGTCATCTTTTATGTGTCCAGCCCCCCACGAAAGGACTTGAGTCGAATTTTCGTGAGATATAAGGTAAACTTGATATAACTTGATATTCCTAGAAAGGAGGGACAGGCGTCAGACTGACTGATGCGAAATCATGCTATTATCCGGTGTCCTTATGACTGCTTTTGTCATCATTCATTTTTTTTCGATCCATCTGAAATTTGAAAAAATCGGCCTGCGTCGTTTCATTTCTTTTTCCGCCGGCGTAGGCATCGCCTATGTTTTTATTCATTTATGGCCTGCAGTGGCTCATACTCAGGCTATAGCGGAAGAACACATTCAGTGGCTGGAAGGTCATGTTATGCACTATGCTTTATACATGGTGGCACTCAGCGGATTAGTCCTTGTCTATGTGCTGGATAGACTCATATCAAAAGCTTATGAAGATGAAGAAATCCGGAAACCCAATGTCACAGAATCAGCTCTCTTCTGGTCCCATATCGCTTTCTTTTCACTTTACAATATGATGATCGGCTATCTACTTACTTACCGGAATGTCTTGAATACCTCTCTCCTGATTTTCTTTGTGGCCTTTGCGCTTCATTTCATTACCAACGACTGGGGGCTGCGCCATCACCATGAAGAAGCCTATGATCATTATGGCAGGCAGATCCTTTCGATCAGTATCCTCATTGGCTACCTTATCGGACACTGGAGCGACTTTCCCGAATACTTTATCGGTAGCGTAGAGGCTTTCGTTACTGGAGCGATGACGCTGAACGTCGTGAAACACGAGCTTCCCTCAGAAAGGGAAGGTAATCTGGAGGGATTCATCACCGGTGTACTGAGTGCCAGTTTCCTGTTTATTTTATTGTGATATTCAGTTAAAAAGAGGCCAGGACAAAAAAGTCCCGGCCTCTCCTTTTTTAGGGCACATTTAATAGTAGTCAGCAGAAAGATGACGTTGCTGGCTTTACCTTTGTCATCTCAAAGGTAAAGCTGCTTTGAGTGGGTAAGCAATTCGTCGGGCCTACCAACTGGCTAGTATTTATTTGTTCGAGCTAGTATACTATGTTCTAGGCTTACTATCTCAAAGATGATTTTTCTATCGAGATGGTACGGGAATATGAAAGCTTACCAACTTGATGTCAATTATTCCAATGAGTAAGTATGCGTCGAGATATGCATACCATCTCGATCTGCATTCACCCCTCGATTTAGTACGCGCTCCCCTAGGCTTACCAGCTCGAGTACCATCAGCTTGCCCAGTTAGTCTTCCAGTTATTTCCAGTACCCGTTCAGCTACACCTTCGCTCCTGAGTTGGACATATTCTTTGCCAAAGCCTCAAAACGGGGTGAGGCTGGAACAAAAGTCCCGGTTCTCAAAAGGAGAAAAAGTAAAAAGCAACACTATTTTGTATTAGTCTACAAAATAGCGTTGCTTTTTTTACTTACTAGAGTTTAAGTGAGACTTTTGTCAGAGCGTCTTTCAGATTAAAACATGTTCTTCAGTTCCGCTATATCACTGATCACATTGTCAGCCTGCGCCAGCTCTTCCTTCTGACCGAAGCCATAAGAACAGCCGATCGCATAGGTCTGATCCAGTTCGCCTACTTCAAGATCCTGATGTCTGTCTCCGACGATCGCATACTCAGACGGATATTTGTGCTTGAAGTCCGCCACGATTTCTTTCTTGGATTTTTTGAAATCATACATTTCAGTGCAGTACATATCGGTAAAGTAGTCTCTCAAGTTGAACATATCCGCATGAGACTCCATATAATCGATAGAACAGTTGCTCAAAAAAATCAGTGTGTATTTTTCTTTCAGATATGCCAGTGTTTCTAACGCATCGGGATATAAATGCGCTTCTTTCCTGCTGATCTTATCGACCATCGTTTCTCCGATCAGACGCGAAGCCTCGTTTTTATGAGCATCCACTAAATGCGGCATAAACAGCTCCCACATTTCTTTTTTACTGTAACCCAGCCAGCGCGTGATCTCCTGATCCTGGAAAACTTTTTCCGGAGCCTGTTCATTTTCAACCAGGTAAGCATAGGCACGCTTGAACGCAGGGATGTATATCCTGCTGCTGTCATGCAGCGTCCCGTCATAATCAAAGATAATGGTCTTGACGTTTTTAAATTTGGTCATTACGACAGCTTCTTCAGCAAGTTAGCCATTTCTATAGCGCCAACAGCCATATCTACTCCTTTGTTTCCTGCTTTTGTGCCGGCACGTTCTATGGCCTGTTCGATGTTCTCCGTCGTCAGGACGCCGAACATCACCGGAACACCCGTTGCATCTGAAGCAGCAGAAACGCCTTTAGCCACTTCCGAACAGACATAATCATAATGTGTTGTTGCGCCTCTGATCACTGCGCCCAAAGTGATGATCGCATCATATTTTCCTGAAGCTGCCATTTTCTTAGCTACCAGTGGGATCTCGTAAGCCCCTGGGACCCACGCCACATCAATGTCAGACTCCTCTACGCCGTGTCTCGTTAATGTCCCCAGTGAGCCTTCAAGCAGTCTGGAGCCGATAAAGTCGTTGAACCGTCCGACAACGATACCTATTTTCAAATCTGTCCCTACTAACTGTCCTTCGATCGTATTCATTGTTATCCATTCCTTCCAAAATTTATTTTTTACAAATCTAAATAATGACCCATTTTATTTTTCTTCGTGGCAAGATAGTCTCTGTCTTCATCCGTTATTTTCGTTTGGATCGGGATACGGTTTTCGATTTTCAAGCCGTATTTATCCAGTGTGGAGATTTTGATCGGGTTGTTCGTCATCAGGTTCAAGCGGCTGACACCCAGATCGTCAAAGATCTGCTTGCATTCGTAATACTCTCTCGCATCCACCGGCAATCCAAGCAGCAGATTGGCTTCGATCGTGTCATGTCCCTGATCCTGAAGGGCATACGCCTTGATTTTATTGACCAGACCGATGCCGCGCCCTTCCTGACGCATATAAACGAGGACACCACGGCCTTCTTCAGCGATCTTTTCTAAAGCTGTTTCCAGCTGTTCCCCACAGTCACATTTTTTTGAACCGAAGACGTCCCCCGTCAGGCATTCGGAATGAATACGGCATAGAACAGGTTCGCCATCAGAGACATCCCCTTTGACCAAAGCAACATGATGTTCACCTGTGAATTTGTGTTCGTAAGCATAAATGTCAAACTCACCATATTTGGTCGGCAGCTTGGCTTTTGATTCTCTGACGATAAGCTCTTCGTTGGCTTTTCTATATTCGATCAGATCAGTGATCGTGCCTATTTTCAGATCATGTTCTTCTGCAACTTTAAACAGGTCATCCCGTCTGGCCATCGATCCGTCGTCATTCATGATTTCACAGCACAAGCCAACGGGTTTCAGCCCGGACAAACGCATCAAGTCGACGGTCGCTTCCGTGTGACCATTTCTTGCCAGCACGCCGCCTTCAACAGCTTCCAGTGGGAACATATGCCCCGGGCGCTTGAAATCATTGGGTGTGGCGCCTTCTTCGACCGTTTTCATGGCAGTAAGCGAACGTTCACCTGCTGAGATACCTGTCGTTGTATCTGCATGATCGATCGAAATAGTGAAGGCTGTGGTATGTTCATCCGTGTTCAGTGAACTCATCTGCGGCAGTCCCAGTTTTTTTGTATACTCTTTGGTCATCGGCATACAGATCAGTCCGCGGGCATATTTCGCCATAAAATTCACATTTTCAGGTGTCGCAAATTCAGCGGCACACACAAAGTCGCCTTCATTTTCCCTGTCTTCATCGTCAACGATGATGACGTTTTTTCCCTGCTTCAAATCTTCCAGCAGGTCTTCGATTTTATCAAACATTTATTCGCTCCTATCCTTTATCAAAATCCGTTATTTTTTAGAAATGCTTCCGTCAATGCTGATTTTGGGACCTCTTTTTGAGAAGACAGTCCCAAGAGTTTTTCGACATATTTTCCGATCAGATCGACTTCCAGGTTCACTCTGTCGCCCACAGCATGCTTCAATAGAGTGGTTTCATCAGCCGTATGCGGAATGATGGACACTTTAAAGTCTTTATCCGACACTGCCGCTACAGTCAGGCTGATCCCGTCAATGGCTATCGAGCCCTTTTCAATAACGTAGCGCAAAAGCTCCGGGCCTGCCTTGACGGTGACCCATACCGCATTGTCATCCTTTTTGAAATCAGTAATGATGCCTGTCCCGTCGATATGACCGCTGACCATGTGTCCGCCTAACCTTGTCTGCAGATTCAGGGCCCGTTCCAGATTGATTTTACTGCCGCTATACATATCACCCAAAGAGGTCCGCTCTAGTGTTTCCGACATCACGTCGACAGTGAACTCCTTGTCCGTCATACTAGTGACCGTCAGACAGATCCCGCTGGTCATGATGCTGTCGCCGATTTTAGTATCCTCAAGGACTTTATCAGCTTTGATCGTCAGTTCGCTCGATTTCGCACCCTTTTTCACCTTTTTAAGTTCACCGATTTCTTCTACGATTCCTGTAAACATTCATTGTCCCTCCCGTAAATAACCTTCTACAAATATATCTTCACTCATTTTAGTCACCTGCATGTCTGACAGGCCATAGGCTTCTTTCATCGTTTCGACACCACGTCCCATGACTGGTGATATAGCCTCTTCACCGCCGATGATCTTCGGTGCGACGTAGATGTTGACTTTATCGATGATCCCTGCTTCTAAAGCCGCTGCATTCAAGGTGCCGCCGCCTTCAAGCAGGATACTGTCTATGCCTTTTCCTCCAAGGATCTCCAGCGCTTTTTCAAGATCCACTTTCCCATCCTGTTCAGGAACAGTCAGGACTTCCACTCCTATCTGCTCTATTTCCCGTCGCATGCTCAGCGATGCATGTTCGGTTGTAAGAATCAGCGTCTTTGCTTCATCCTGATCTTTCAAGATCTTGGAATCAAGCGGAACACGCAACTGACTGTCCAGTACGATGCGCACCGGATTCGGGTAGCCTGGCACCCGACAGGTGAGCTGTGGATCGTCTTTCAAGACCGTGCCGATGCCTACCATGATGCCTGACAGATAGCCTCTCAGGTGATGCGCATGTTCTCTGGACTCCTCAGATGAGATCCACTTCGAATCCCCTGTATGGGTGGCTATCTTGCCGTCCAAAGACATGGCATACTTCATCAGGACAAAGGGAGTCTGGGTCGTGATGAATTTATTGAACACTTCGTTCAGCTTATTGCTTTCTGCTTCCAGCACACCTTCAACGACATCGATACCCGCTTTTCTTATCCGCTCAAGACCCCTGCCGGAAACCAGCGGATTCGGATCCGTGGCCGCGACCACGACTTTTTTCAGTTTCTTATCGATGATCAGATTCGAACACGGAGGTGTTTTTCCGTAATGAGAACACGGTTCAAGGGTGACATATATCGTTGCCCCCTCTACCGATTCTGTGGCTGAACTGATCGCGTTGACCTCTGCATGGGCCTCGCCAAATTTTTCATGATACCCTTCGCCGATGATCTGACCGTTTTTAACGATCACAGCGCCGACCATGGGATTGGGCGAAGTGAAGCCCCGCCCTTTCTCAGCCAGTTCCAGTGCACGTTTCATATATTTTCTGTCCATTGATTTATCCTTTCACTGCATTAAAAAAGCCCCGAATCGCGGTAGATTCAGGGCAATGCAAATAGGTCTTTGACTTTAAAAAACTATATCCCAAAAGAGGCTTCCCCTCTAGTCTGATCCCATAAAAAATGCCCTGGAATAAAAAATTCCAGGGCATTCAAAAAGACGACGTCAGTTTATCTGAACGCTCCTTGATGGACCATTCAGACTCATAGTTTTGTCATTGATACTGTCTTCTTTCATCCAGACTATACTGTCGGCTTCGGAATCTGACCGAATCTGCCTTGCGGCTCGTGGGCTATACCACCGGTAGGGACTCGCACCCTGCCCTGAAGACTATTTAGTTGTTTGTCCCTTTAAGGATATAACGGAGTTAAGTATATGTCAATAAATATTTACTCCGAATCCGTATTTTTCACCAGCACAGCCACGCCCATACCGCCGCCGATGCAAAGAGAAGCCAGACCGTATTTCAGTCCGCGTTGTTTCATGACGTGGATCAGTGTGACCAGGATACGGTTCCCGCTGGCCCCCACCGGATGACCGAGAGCGATCGCGCCGCCGTTCAGATTGGTGCGTTCCAGCATATAGTCTTTAGAAACACCGAATTCTTCGGTTATCTCCTGTATGACGCCCAGACTTTGTGAAGCAAACGCTTCATTCAGTTCAAAGACGTCGATATCTTCAAATGAGATATCTGCTTTTTTCATAGCCTGCCTGATGGCCGGGGTCGGGCCCAGCCCCATGACAGACGGATCCACACCGCCCTGACCGACAGCTACGATTTCGACCAGCGGCTTCAAGTCATTGGCCTTCAAATATTCTTCCCCGACAACTAGTGTCGCACTGGCGCCATCGTTGATACCGGACGCATTGCCCGCCGTTACGGAACCGTCCTTTTTAAAGGCCGGCCGCAGACCGTTCAGTTTCTCTTCTGATGTTTTACGGTTCGGGTACTCATCTGTATCCACGACTACCGTCTCGCGCCGTACTTTCGTTTCAACAGGAACGATTTCGTCCTTGAACGAACCATTGTCCACGGCTTCGATTGCACGCTGCTGAGAAGTGATCGCGAATGTATCCTGCTCTTCTCTTGAAATACCATAGCGTTCAACGATGTTTTCAGCTGTGACACCCATATGATAGCCTTCAAACGCATCCGTCAAGGCATCATCCAGCATGTGATCACCGACTTTATAACCGGCCATTTTGTGTCCGGATCGCGTACTGCCCGGAATCAGGTAGGGGGCCTGACTCATCGATTCTGTCCCACCGGCAATGATGGCTTGATATTCGCCGGATTTAACGCCAAGGTAGGCATTGATGACTGTTTTCAGTCCACTCCCGCAGACCATATTCAGTGAATAAGCAGGCACTTCCACTTGGATCCCTGCTTTGATCGACGCTTGTCGCGCAACCCCCTGGCCTTGTCCTGCGGGAAGTACATTCCCCAGGACGACTTCGTCGATATCTTCATGTCTAATGCCGCTTTGTTCAAGGACACCTTTGATTGCGTAACTCCCGAGATCGGAAGCAGATACTCCTTTCAAGGCACCTAAAAAAGAACCGATCGGCGTGCGTTTTGCTCCTGCAATGTATACTCTGTTCATTTATTCCATCCTTTCGTTATGTGGGTAGATTCCATTGACCAGCATATCCATGACTTCATCCAGTATCGGATCAAGGTCTGTCTGATCATCAAAAATCGCATATCTTAAACCAATGAAGTTGGTGATCCCCATCAGCATATAGGATAAGGCTTCAGGATCATAGTCTGCTATGATCTCACCCTTTTTCTGAGCGATCAGGATCTGTTTTATATAATTTTCTGAAAATTTAGTATAATAATCGACAAATAACTTTTTATCCACGTAAAGCGCCTGCCAGATCACATTATACATCGACGGGCGTTTCCTGACTAAGCGGATGAACGTTTCGATACCCATTCGTTCTGCTTCGATACGTGTGCCAGCTGTCCTTACACTCTCAGCGATCGTTTTCCTGATAAAGTGACCGTATTCTGACAGAATAGCCTGGTACAGGCTGTGTTTATCTTCAAAATAAATATAAAATGTCCCGATGCCTACTTCAGCGGCTTTCGTAATATCTTTGATCGACGTCTTGTAGTACCCTTTCTCACTGAATAACCGTTCTGCTTCAAGAATGATCTTGTCTAGGGTCTCCTGGCCTTTTTCTGTTTTAGGTTGATTGACATACTTCATCGTACTTCTCCTTTAACAAACAATCAGATTTTTTTCATTTTATCACAAAACGGTCAAAGTCTATCTATAATACATAGGTTGTCTTCATTTCACTGACAAACCCCTTCAGTATGCTCACGAACAAACGCGGCTTTTCATACATGATCGCATGCCCGCTTTTCGGCACATAGATGAGTTCAGAGTCCTTAATGTGATCATTCAGATATTCCTGCTGATAGAACGGGGTTACGAAATCATATTGGGCACCGACAATGAGCGTCGGCATATCAAGTTCAGACAACCTGTCCTTTACATCATACCCCACTGAACTGTCCGTCAGGCGGATCATTGCTTGTATAAAGGTCTCATCGCCAAATAGAGGCAGCAGGATCTCTTTTCTCTTCTCCATCCACTCCCTGTTTTCCGTAAAGAACAAAGGGGAGTAAATGAACGGGATCGTCGTTAAGTAATAGGCTTCGGGATCGTGGGTGGCCTTGTTCCAGGCATTGCCGACTTCTTCCAGCCAATAGGAGGTTTCAGCAGAGGTGTTGAATAAAATGAGTTTTTTTACGGCTGCTGGATAACGCAGGGCATACTGAACGGCTATTTCTCCGCCATAAGAGATCCCGAATAAATTGACAGGTTTATCAGTGACCTCTGCAAGCAGTTCTCTGACCGCTTCGATCTGGAGGTCATGTCTGTAGGGACCGCTCATTTTATCGGACTGTCCCTGATCCAAAAAGTCGATCAGTATCAGCTGATTCCGTTCCGATAAAGGTCCGACGAATTCCTTCCAGCTTGCTGTAGACATCATGATGCCGTTAAATATGACTAAAGGGTCCCCTTTTCCATGCATTTCATAATACAGTTTTTTACCGCTGCTCAGCGTAAATTGCATCTAAATCCCCACCTATTATATTCAGCTCTTTGGCCTGCTGCCACAGCTCGTTTCTGAATTTAGGATGAGCAATGGCAATGAGACGTTCAACACGTTCGTTGACCGTTGTCCCTCTCAATTCTGCAACGCCATATTCCGTTACGACATGATCCACATCGTTACGCTGAAGGGAAACGACGGCTCCCGGAGTAAGGAACGGAACGATCTTGCTTCTTTCTTCGCGTTCGCCTGTCTCTTTATTCCTGATCATTGCCGTGGAATACAAAGCGATAAAGGACTTCCCGTTTTTTGCGTCCTGTGCCCCGCGGGCTGTGTCTGCCTGTCCCCCTGTCCCGCTATACTGGATCGGACCAATGGATTCTGATGCACATTGGCCGGTCAAGTCGATCTCCAGTGTCGTGTTGATCGAAACCTGATTGTCATTTTGAGCAATAATGCTCGGATGATTGACATAGTTCCCATCAAGGACCATCACCGACGGGTTGTCATCGACGAAATCATAGAGCAGCTGGTTGCCCATGATGAATGTCGTAACGATTTTTCCTTTATGGAGGGTTTTCTTTGAACCATTGATAACACCGGCTTGAGCCAGCTTCGCAATTTCAGAGGTCAGCATTTCTGTATGGATACCTAAGTTTTTCTTGTCATACAAGGCGGCGGCGACAGCGTTAGGTATCCCGCCGATCCCAAACTGCAGATTGTCTCCATCTTGAATGTAATCTGCAATATACTGTCCGATTTTCTTGTCTTTCTCATTCGACTCGACATGCGGCAGTTCAGGCACCTCATAATCGGCTTCAATAAAATAGTCGACATCAGAAACATGCACGTCCACGTCTCCAAATGTCCGCGGGAACTTTTTGTTCGTTTCCAGAATCACGATATCTGCTGCATCCATCATCCGCTTTTCATACGTGTTACCCATAGAAAGCGAAACAAACCCGTGCTTATCCACAGCTGAACACGCACCGACATAGATCGACGGCTGTTTATGTGCCAAGCGTTTGGTGGCTGCAAAATGCAGATTGTTGGGAATGAAACTGGCATTCCCGTTTCTATGCAAAGCTCTGACAGCTGGAGAATAGAACCAGCCATTGATGAAGAAAACATCTTTATACTTTTCTTCCATAAAATCGAATTTATTCATAGGCAGACAGTTCGTGACCGATACATTTTCCACCTTGTCCGCGACCAGATGGAGGGATTCCATAAAACTGCGTCCTTCTGAACAGCCTAATCCCGTAACGATCTCATCATTTGACTTTACCAGATTCACTGCTTCTTCTGGTGTGATGATATTCATTGACTCCATTATAAACACCTTCCTTACCATTTTTATACTCTTCTACAAGAAAGGACTAGGTTTCCCTAGCCCCTCTATTGTAATTCAAACTAATTAATTATTTCCTAAAATTTCTTCGATACTCTTCAGCTCTTCCACGACTACCCATTCCGTTGAGCCTTCTATGCGGGAGAGATTCATTTCCTGAGTGCCGACACGTTGTCCGTCTCCAAAGTCGATTTCTCCACCGAATGGATTGTCGATCGGCTCAGACTCCATTGCATCGATATAAGCATCCCATGTCGGTGTTTCCTCTCCTAAACGGTCCATCCCTTCAGTAAAGAAGTGGCCCGCGATCCAGCCTGTCATAGCGTAAACATTATTGTCGTATTCATCATCGATCCACTCGTTCATCATGGCTAAACTTTCTAAGGATTCTTCTGATTCCAAATCGACCCAGCCATTGCCGTATACATCGAATTGGCCATCGATGTCATTCCAGATCTGCTGTGAAATGCTGGCATCAACGTTGACATACGAGGTGATCAAATCAGCCGTACTGCCTTGAGCGACAAGTGCTTTGACGATCGTCGGGATCGTGTTCTGAATCGCTGCACCGATGACAAAATCGACGTCTTCGTTAACGATAGAGGTGACAGCTGCCGAGACATCTGTTGCTCCTGCAGGGACCTGTTCTGAAACCAGCTCAACTCCCAGATCTTCGGCTTTCTGTTCTGCACCTTTCAGCATATCGAGGCCAGCATCATCGTTTGTGTAGATGACACCGACTTTTTCGGCACCAAAGTCACCCACTGCGCGGGAAAGCATCATTTCACCCTCAGTCGTGTAGATGGGCTGGACCGGCATGGCTACACGGTCGCTGCCTTCAGCCTGTGCATTATAAAGCTGACCAATACCCGCTGCAAAATAGACGGCAGGGATCCCATAGTCTTTGATATCATCGATCGTTGCTGCAATGACTGGTGTGCCGAAGTGACCGACCAGTGCGAAGACTTCTTCATCTTCCACTAAAGTCTGAAGGGCTGCACGACCGATCGCCGGATCGAATTCATCATCAGTATGCACAAATTCGATTTCTCTGCCATGCACGCCTCCGTCATTGTTGACCATTTCAAAATATGCGCGGATACCTGCGTTAAAGGGCGATCCTACTGGTGCCAGTGCACCGGACGTTGCGGCTGAGTTTCCGACCTTGATGGAATCCTCGGTAATACCTTGTGCCGGTTCCACGCTTTCTTCTGTTTCCGTCTCATTAGACCCTGTATCTTCTCCAGCGCTCGTATCTGTCTCATCGTTTCCGTTCCCGCAGGCGGCCAATGTCAATGCGACGGCTGCTGTTCCTAAAATTCTTGCCCATTTTGCTTTCATCATGTTTTTTCCTCCTAGACTTTTGTCTGATTTTTAGTTTGTAACCGTTCCTAAGTAAGCTTCCGCCAATGAGGAGTCATTCATCAACTCATGGGCTTCACCTTCTTTGCTGATCGAGCCTACTTCCAGTACATACGCATAGTCAGCGATCTTCAGTGTCTGCGCTGCATTCTGCTCAACGATAACGACTGTCACACCATCTTTTGCGATCGTGTTCACTATTTCTAAAATCTCTTTAACTAAAAGCGGAGCCAGTCCCAGCGATGGTTCATCAAGAAGAAGAACTTTCGGATTATTCATCAATGCCCGTCCGATCGCCAACATCTGCTGTTCCCCACCGGAAAGGGTCGACGCCACCTGATTTTTTCTTTCTCTAAGGACTGGAAAATAGCGGTACACCTTTTCAAAATTTTCCTTCAGGATTTTTTTGCTTTTGATGATGTATGCTCCTATTTTTAAATTTTCTTCTACTGTTAAGTCGCCGAATATCTGCCTCCCTTCAGGTGACTGGCTGATCCCGCTCGAAGTGATGCTTTCTGGAGCCAGTTTATCCAAGCGTTCACCTTTAAATAAGATCGTTCCGTTAGATGGCTTGATCACACCAGAAAGTGTTCTGAGTGTCGTTGTTTTCCCTGCGCCGTTTGCACCCAAGAGCGCCACGACCTGGCCTTCATAAACTGTGATATTGATTGCCTTTAAAGCCCGGATCGGACCGTAGTGCACTTCCAGATCTTTGATTTCCAGTATAGGTTCTTTACTCAAGTTCTCCCTCCTCTCCCAGGTAAGCTTTCTGAACTTCCGGATTCGACTGGATCTCCTTCGGTGTACCGACTGCTATTCTTTTTCCAAATGAGATCGCACAGATATGGTCGCAGATATCCATGACGAGTCTCATATCATGTTCGACCAGCAGTATCGTGGTCTGGTAGGTTTCTCTGATCTGTTTTATACGTAGGGCCAGTTCTTTTGTTTCCGTATCATTCAGCCCCGCTGCCGGTTCATCAAGAATGATGAGCTCCGGATCGGACATGAGTGTTCGAGCAATCTCCACTTTTTTCTGAACCCCATACGGCTGACTCCCTGCAATAAGGTCTTTCAAATGAGCAATATCAAGAAAAGCCAGTATTTTTTCAGCTTTCTCCCTGGAGTCTGCTTCATCTTGCCTTATAGCTTTTCTGTTAAAAAGCTGCCCCAGCAAAGGCTGTTTCATTACATGATGCGCACCGATCAGTACATTGTCCATGATCGAGAGTTCTCTAATGAGTTCCACGTTTTGAAAGGTACGCACGATGCCTTCATCGATGATTTCATGAACATTCAGATCCATTAGATTCGTTTCTTTTCCTTTGGCATTAACAAAATGGATTCTTCCGGAGTCGGCCTTATAGAATTGTGTGATACAGTTGAAGATCGTTGTTTTTCCTGCACCATTCGGACCGATCAAACCGAAAATCTCATGGCGTTCTATCGCAAACGAGAGATCATCTACAGCTTTCAGTCCTCCAAAGGCGATGGATACATCCTCGATCTTCAGTGCCAGTTCTTTCGTCTTAGACGGTGTCATTTTCTCTCACCTCAGCTCGGGTCAAATTTTTCTTCTCAGTTTTTGTCTGGCCAAAGGCATCGCGTTTGCCTTTACGTCTGGCCAGCCAATGTGATACCTGATGTTTGATATTAGCCAGCCCATTAGGGTAATAGAGGATGAAAATGATGATCAGTATCCCTTTTACCAGGGGTGTGATGTTGGCTAATGCCGGGATGGGTTTTAAAAACAATTCACTCATGGCAAATATGATGAATGAACCGATGAATGTCCCAAAGATCGATCGGAACCCGCCAACGACGATAATGGCCAGAAAATCCAGCGACAGCATCAGATTCCAGGTCGTTGGATAAGACAGGCCTACATAGTGAACATAAAGGACACCTGAGACGGAAGCTAAAACTGTCGCGATCCCGAAAGCGATCAGGCGGTACTTGAAAATATTTACTCCCATAGCCTGAGCTGCAGCTTCGGACCCTCGCATGGCGTTTAATGCTCTTCCTAAATGGCCTTTAGTCAAATTGTGTATCAGGATGAAGATCAGCACCATAACGACTACGATCAAATAGTACGTCTGTATGCGATCCAGTCGAAACGTGCCGAAAAGTTCCGGCCGACCTGCCAGGGCGCCAGTTGCGCCCCCTGTAAAGGACGTCACGTTGATAAAGATTTCTCTGAAAATCTCAGCTACGACCAGTGTGGCGATACCCAGGTAAATCCCTTCGAACTTCAAGGACAGTATGCCGACCAATATCCCTAAAAGTGTAGGGATCACGATGGCAGCCAGTACGGCTAATTCAAAGGGCAAAGCCATCGTTTCAGTGACATAAGCTGAAATATACGCGGCCAGCCCCATGAAACCGGCAGTCCCCAGCGAGATCAGACCTGAGAAACCAAGCAGGACGTTCAACCCGAGTGCGGCGATCGTGTAGATGATGGTCGTTCCTATTACCGTTACGGTGCTGTTTCTTATTGCTCCGGCTTCCGCCAGATAAGGCAAAGTGAGTAACACCAGTCCCAGCAGGATAAATTGACTATAAGGATGTTTCATTATTTTTTTCATCATTACACCTTCTTCAATCGTTGTTTACCGAATATGCCGTAAGGTTTGAAATACATGATCAGCAGCAGGACGGCATACAGCAGCGGTTTGCCCCAGATCGTCCCACTTGGCATATACACTTGAAAAATATTCAACAAAACCGAAATGCCGTAAGCCGCTATGACCGGCCCGTGAAAGGTCGCAAACCCTCCGACGACCGTTGCCAGAAAGGCTGTGATCTGTACATCGTTCATAAATGTCAGTGAGACGGAAGAATAAGGTGCAGTCATCAGTCCACTGATCAGCGAAAGAACGATCGCGACCGCCCATGCAGCCATAGTGACTGTTTTGGTCGGCACCCCCATTATTCGTGCCGTTGTCTCATTTGATGCCGTTGTGCGGATAGCTAGACCAATTTTTGTTTTCTGGATCGTTGCGAACATGGTCAGCATGATGAAGATCCCGAACAAGATATTGAAGAGCGCGTTGTAGGAAAACGGCGTCCCCATGATCGTCAGCGTTCCGCTTGAAATAAACCGCGGCAGCGAGAGATTATCCACCCCAAAGAATATGGGTGTCAGTCCGAGAAAAACGGAAATCAGTCCTAGGGTGATGATCTGTTTTCCGACGGGCCCGGCTTTAGACGCTCGCCTTATGATCACGATATCGATCAGCACACCTAATATGACAGCACTTACTATGCCGATGGGAATAGCCGCATAAAGGCTCCATCCCTGTCTCATCACAAGTGTAGCAACCAGAAAGGTATTGAACATGCCCAGTGTAGCCTGAGCAAAGTTCGTCGTGTAGGAAGTCTTGTAGACCAAGATGATACTCAAGGCTGACAACGCGTAAAAACTTCCATATTCCAAACTTCTTAAAAAGACACCAATAAAGTTAGCCATCCGCTTTCCCCCATTTGATGATGTCAGCTGCCCATACATAGCCTATACCGGCTGCAATCGAACAGACAACCGTTCCTTCTCTGATTTTTCCCTGTTCCAGACCAGCTTTCAGGGATAGAATCTGGTCGATCTGCCCTAAATGACCGTAGTCTTCAAGATAAACCGTCTGCTCCGGAGTAAGATCCAAATCTTCCAGTATCGCTCTGTGTCCTGAACGCTTCATATGCAGAACATCCAAGTAATCGATATCCTCCCGGGTCATTTCACTTTTCTCCAGAGCATGGTCGATGCATTTCATCCAGTTGATCATGGAAACATCATTCAGACGTTCTTTCATTTTAACCGGTTCAAGTAGTTTTAATGTCCGCTTCGAGTGCTCCACATTTTCTGCTGTATACGGATTCTCGATCCCTCCGACTTCCACCCCTGCCGTCCGGGCAAGCGATCCGTCGCTGATGATATGTGACCCCAGCAGCAGGTTCTCATCGTGATTTTTTTTAAGCAGGAGGGCGCCCCCACCGGCTGACAGGTTATACATCATCGAGTTCATCGGATCAGAGTAGTCGATCAAATCGCCGTTCCTGTATCCGCCGGCAATCAAAATCGTATCGATAGCCTCATCAGCAACCAGCATATCTTTGGCCATCTTCAATGCCGTGACCGTTGTGCAGCATCTGTTCTGTACATCGATCCCCCAGGCATTTTCAGCTCCGATCCTGTCCTGGATATAAATAGCCGATGTCGTCAGCGGGTATTCTTTCCACTCTTCCCCAAAACATAAGATCACATCGATGTCCTTCGGGTCTACTCCTGTATTTTCGATCAGATCAAGCGCTGCCAAAGCACCCATTTCCTGGGTCCCTTCGCCTTCACCAGCAAGATAGATCTGATTGATACCGAGTTTTTCCCTGACAGCTTCCTCTGTCCATCTTCCTTTTGTTTCTTCAGCTATCTCTTTTGCAGACATCGTTTTCTCAGGAAGGTATAAGCCAATGCCTGCAATTCCTACATTTGTCATTTCAAATCCTCCTGTATCATTCTGTTATGTGTGTGGCTATTATTTCTGTAAGCCTATGCAGATCATCGGTGACGATAGAATGACCTGCTCCTTCGATTATGACCAGTTCAGCCTGATCTTTGAAGAACCTTTTGGTTTCATGGGCTTCTTGGACCGGAACGACCAAATCTTTCTCACCATGGATAATGACCACAGGAGCCTTGACATCATCCATACGGCCAGACCCTTCCACCACACCATTGTTTTCATGTGTCATATTGAATTGGGTAAGGGCAACATCCACATCCACCAGATTTCTCTGTTTCAATACGGCGTCGATAAACATTTCATAGTCTTCTTGATCTGGCTTCTTCAGATTATAGATCGCTGCTTCCCAGGTCTGTTTCAGCATGTCTTTATTCCCGCTACTGTAAGCCTGCAGGACAGGCAAAACCTGGACCGGGTCCTTTTCGATCTCTTCTCTCGTATAAATGCGTTCAGTCAGTACCGGTTTGTAATCCGGTCCCTTTTTGTACATCTTATAGCCCTGCAAACCGACTGAATTCAGCAGAAATACTTGTTTTATCCTGTCAGGAAGCGCTGCTGCAACCTCCAGAGCGACCCCGCCGCCCGTAGACCATCCCAGTATGTGGATCTCTTTCAGATCCAGCTGCTTGATAAATGCCTGCACGTCCCGACTGAAGTCTTCCAGTGATTCCAGCTGCCGATTATACGTGCTGTCTCCGAAGCCGACCAGATCAAGGGCGTAAACGTTGAAGTCTTTTTCCAGCTGCTCCATCAGTGGCTGGAAATGGACGGACGAACTCATGTTACCGTGAAGGAGCAATATTGTTTGGCCTTCTGTTTTCGATTCCCGATAGGCAAGTGTTTCTCCAGTTTTCACTTCTATTTTTTTCACTTCATATTCTTTCATCAGAGTCTCATCCCTCCATCCACACTGATCAGCTGTCCAGTCACATATGAAGACATGTCACTGGCTAAAAACAGGGCGACACTGGCGATCTCTTCAGGCTGGCCCAGACGGTTGAGCATGGTCATCTTTGCAAATTTTTCAAGCAGATCGTCGGGAACTGTTTTTAATATGTCAGTCATTGTATACCCTGGAGCGATCGTATTCACTCGGACATCTGCTCCTTTCATCGCAAATTCTTTGGCCCATGTTTTCCCTAAAGAGACCACAGCGCCTTTGGTGGCGGCATAGTTTGCCTGCCCGATATTGCCGTATGTACCGACGACAGAAGATATATTGATGATCGAGCCGCTTCCCTGCGCTGCCATATGCGGTCCAATGTGTCTGGTCAGATTAAAGACCCCGTTCAAGTTTACATCGATCACGGCCTGCCACTGGTCTTCCGTCATTTTACGGGTCAAGGCGTCTTTTGTGATCCCTGCATTGTTGACGAGGACATCGATTTTTCCGTATTTTTCAAGGATCGCCTCATAGACTCTTCGACACGCTTCGCTGTCTGTCACGTTCAGTTCCATGTACTCGACATTTTCTTTTTCATAAGTCATTTCTCCCATATCCAGAGCGATCACGCGTGCGCCTTCATATGAAAAAGCTTCACACATCGCCTTTCCGAGGCCTCGTGCTCCTCCTGTAACCACCGCTACCTTATCGCTTAATAAACCTGCCATTTGACTCTCTCCCTTGTGAATTTTTTTGACTATACCATGAATGAGTATTCAGGTGAATGGTCATTCACGTCTGTAAAGCAACTTTATATTTTTATGTAAGCGTTGTCAACCATTTTATGATAACGCTTACAACTTTTATTGAATTCTAATCTTCTATACGATATAAAAAAGCAGAGGGAAGCCTTTATAAAGGCTTCCCTCTGCTTTTTTACAGTAAATCACATCGCTGATTTTATATATTTTTTATTAATTATAATCGATTTCTAATAGTGAATAGTGTAACTATCAGAAAAATCACAAGACATACTAATAACAGTATTTCTGATCATTAAAACTGATTAAATATGATAGTTTGTGAAAAAAATTACTCATTAACAGGGACAACTGCCCCGTCCCAAGTCTCCAGGATGAAGTCTTGTGTTTCTTCTGAACGCAGGATTTCGACCAGTTTCGCGATACGCTCGTCGCTTTCGTCTTCTGAACGGACTGCAACAATATTTGCATAAGGTGATGATGTGTTTTCGAGAGCGATCGAATCGTCGATCGGACTGATGTCGTGATCCACTGCAAAGTTCGAGTTGATGAAGAACAAGTCCCCTTCATCTTCCGCATATAATGTTGGAAGGAGAGCTGCATCGTACTCATATTCGAACTCCAGGTTCAAGTCGTTTTCTGTGACATCATCAAATGTGGCATCCACTAAATCGACTGACTCATCCACTTCGATGAGTCCTGCATCTTGAAGGATACCCAGCACACGTCCATGGTCAGATACACTGTTGCTTGTCAGGATCGTTGCACCTTCCGGCAGTTCACTTAAATCGTCGTGGCGGTTGGAATAAGCCCCCAGCGGTTCAAGATGGATGCCCCCGGCATTGACAAAGTCATAGTCGTTTTCTTCCACTTGAGCTTCAAAATATGGCACGTGCTGGAAGTAGTTGGCATCCAGATCCCCATCAGAGAGTGCCAGGTTTGGGATCACGTAATCATTATACGTCTCGATTTCCAGGTCGATCCCTTCTTCTTCCAGTTGAGGCGCAATAAACTCCAGGATCTCTGCGTGCGGGACATTGGTTGCCCCGACCGTCAGTGTCTTTGATTCTTCAGCACTTTCCTCTTCACCGTTTCCACATGCTGCAAGCAGTAACGTACTACCTAAAATGAACAATCCTTTAATTTTTTTCATTTTCATTCTCCCCTTAATTCATTTTTTTGATTTTTTTAATCATTTATTACCGTTTATCGATCTTGCTTACCCAGGTATCTCCAATGAACTGAATCACGAATACGATGAGCAGGATGATGACCGTTGAAACGAGTGTCACGTTCGGTCGACTGCGCTGGAAACCTTCCAGATAAGCGAGGTTCCCCAGACCACCTGCACCGATCACCCCGGCCATGGCTGTATAACCGACGAGTGAAATCGCTGTGACTGTGATCCCTGCCACGATATTCGGCAGGCTTTCAGGTATATAGACTTTTTTAATAACTTCCCATTTGTTCGCCCCCATGGCTTCCGCTGCTTCGATCACGCCTTTATCCACTTCTCTCAGTCCAGATTCGACGAGACGCGCATAGAAGGGTGCTGCAGAGAGAATAAGTGCGGGCAGACCGGCACTTGGTCCCGTTATGCTGTCCAGGATCGTCTTTGTAAAAGGAATCAGCAGGACGATCAGGATGATAAAAGGTATCGAGCGGAACACGTTGACCAGAAAGGCAACGATTTTATATAAAGCGGTCGCCCATGCGGATTCACTGTTACGTGTTTCATATAAAAGCAGTCCCAGTAGAATACCCAGAAAAAAGACGGCAACGACGGAAAGGCTGGTCATATAGAGCGTCTCTAACGTTGCTTCCCATACCCGGTCCCATGAGATGGATGCAAAGTCAAAGTAGTCTGCAAAGACACTTCCTGTGACAGGTAAATTATTCGTCATGACCCAAGACCTCCACTTCTATCGGATACGTTTTAAATAACTCCAGTGCTCTCTGCCGTTTTTCTCTGCTTCCCAGAAGCTGGATGACCAGTGTTCCCATCGGTACTTCGTATGTCGACTGCATGCTGCCTTGAATGATATTGATATCTACACCGGTTTCGCGGCTGACCTGAGTGATGATCGGGACATTTACGCTGCCGCCTTGAAAGAGGAGCTGAACAATATCGCCATCGGGATACAGAGTTTGGAGTTCTTTCAGGGCTTCCTTTGTTTCTTTCGTATCCATTTCCCGGTCCTGCTTGACAAAGCGCCGGGTCACGGGGTGTTCAGGATGCCTGAATACATCCAGGACCGAGCCTGCTTCAACGATGACCCCTGAATCCATGACAGCGACGCGGTGACAGATTTTCCTGACCACTTCCATTTCATGGGTGATCAAAATGATCGTGACATCCAGTTCTCTGTTGATTCTTTCAAGCAGGTCCAGGACCTCGTCTGTCGTTTGAGGATCCAGAGCACTGGTCGCTTCGTCACTGAGGAGGACTTTCGGATCATTAGCCAGCGCCCGGGCAATGCCGACCCGCTGTTTTTCTCCCCCGCTGAGCTGAGCGGGATAAGAGTTTTCTTTTCCAGCCAGACCCACAAGCTGGATCAGCTCATTGGCTTTTCTGTTACGTTCTGTTTTACTGACCTTGGCGATTTCCAGTGGGAACATCACATTTTCCAGAACTGTCCGGCTCCAGAGAAGATTAAAATGCTGGAATATCATGCCGATCGACTGGCGTTCTTTCCGTATAGCTTTCTTATCAAGTTCAGACAGCACTTTGTCATCCAGTTCGACCGTTCCTTCAGTGGGATGCTCCAGTCCATTGATCAGCCGGAGAAGTGTACTTTTACCGGCCCCGGAATAACCGACAAATCCGAAGATCTCTCCTTTTTGGATCGCCAGGTTCACTTCTTTGAGCGCTTCAAAGCGACCCGCTTTATTTTCATATGTTTTTTTGATGCCCTTTAATGTGATCATGCTTCTCACTCCTTCGACGTACTGTTTTAAGATATAAAAAAACGCCCTTTTCGAGTCCTGTGACTCAAAAAGGGCGACTAATTGGTTTAGTTAGCGCGGTTCCACCTTCATTCGTTGTTTTATCACTAAAACAACCTCTCCCAGTACTTAAAAGGACTTACACCTTTTGCATACTGTGGCACTGTACCGGGTGCGACCGGAAATAGCTCATGGAATCCACTTACCATCTCTGCTCAAAGACCATTTTCCAAACCGATCATCATACTCCCTTTCACCAAACGGAAGCTCTCTGAGATGACGCTCTGATCTGTACTTATCTTGTCAACGCTCATTTTTTTCTCATTAATTTCGGTGTTCTTTAATGATTAGAAGTCTAACAGACCCGGCAGCACTCTGTCAACACTTTTTTTAAAGTTATGATCAAGGCAATGGAACGATCTTCGTTCTGTAAAATTGAGCCGCCGGGATCTCTACTCTTGCCTGTTCCAGGTTCTCGTGCGTCAGGCCTCCGCCACAGCGGCAGAAACCTCTAGCTGAATCCGCCAGTTCCAACTCGCTTTCCTTTCACCTCAGACGCTCGACATCCCTGGCGATCATCACTTCTTCATCGGTCGGGATCAGCAGGATTTGAACAGCTGACTGATTCGAGGATATCACGCGTTCCACCCCTCGGCAGTCATTTCGTTCGTCGCTCAACTCTGCATTCAAATATGACAGACCATCGACGATATTCTTTCTTGTCTGTATATCGTTCTCTCCTATACCTGCTGTAAAAATAATGGCATCCACACCATCCATCAAGGCAGCGTAGGCACCGATATATTTTTTTACGCGGTCTTCAAAAATCCGCAGTGCGAGAGCTGCCTGTTCATCAGAATCCTCCAGCGCATGCAAGTCCCGCATGTCACTGGAAACACTGGAAATGCCTTTGAGACCTGACTGATTGTTCAGTATCCAGATCATTTCATTTATATCTGAAATCGATTCTTTTTCCATCAGGTAAGGAAGTATGGAGACATCGATATCTCCTGAGCGGGTCCCCATCGTCAGGCCGGCAAGCGGAGTGAACCCCATTGAGGTATCGACCGACTTGCCGCCTTCGATTGCACAGACAGAAGCGCCGTTGCCCAAATGGCAGGAAATCAGCTTGAGTTTCTCAAGCGGTTTCTTCAGCAGCACAGCAGCCCTTTCTGACACATATTTGTGACTGGTACCATGATAACCGTATTTTCTGACATTGTGCTCTTTGTAATACTCCATCGGAATGCTGTACAGATAGCGTGTCTTATCCATTGTCTGATGGAATGAGGTATCAAAGACCGCCACACTGGTGATTTCAGGCAGTATGTTCTTGAAGGCCCGGATCCCCATCGCGTTGGCCGGGTTATGCAGGGGTGCAAGTTCAGCCAGTCTCTGAATCTCTTCAAGGACAGCCGGTGTAATGACCACCGAATCCGAAAACGATTCCCCCCCGGCAGCGACACGATGACCGACTCCGGTTATTTCCGAAAACTCACTGATGATCGAAAGCTGGATCAGCTGTTCCAGCAGCAGCCTGACAGCGGTTTCATGTTCGGCGATGGCAAGGGTCACCTCATACCTTTTTCCATTATAATAATCGATCGTAAAGATAGAGTCAGCCAGGCCGATTCTTTCAACGATACCGGATGCCAGCACGGTTTCTTGCGGCATGTCGTAAAGTTTCCACTTCAGACTTGAACTTCCCGCATTGATTGACATTGTTTTAGACACATTTCATCATCCTTTTATTCGAGATTAGTAAAGCGCATACATTCAGTGTAGCATAAGGATATAAACTTACCACAAAGACTTCGTTATACCTTCTATTAGTTTGACTTTGACCGCTAAAAAAAGAATGAGCCGCGTGCATTCACACGGTTCATTCTTTTTTAGATAGCTCTTCACTTTTTAGTCGAAAACTATTTTAGTACCGTGAAACTGGCTGGTACGGATCTTTTCGATAGCCTGATTCAAGTTGTCAGCGGTGATGCCTCCGCCGGCTAGGATCTCCAGGCCCCTTCCAGCTTTTTCGCTGAGTTCATTGATCCAGTGACTGTTCTCCAGTGCAGACCCGTGGGGCCCGCCTCTGGTGAGCAGACGCGTAACGCCGCGTTCGATCAGTCCGTCAAGGGTTTCCAGCTGCCTTTCTCGTGGCAGCCCGTCAAAAGCCATATGAAAGACCATCTGCCTGTCTCCTGTCCGCTTCAGCAAATCATCAAGGAATGGCCAGTCGACCTCGTTATCCTTCGTCAAAGCACCGGACACGATCCCATCTACGCTCAGATTCACGGCCTGTTCTGCTTCTTTCAGCATCTGTGCTTTTTCTGCTTCACTGTAGACAAATGAGCCGCCGCGCGGCCTGATCATGACGATCACTTCGACCCCGTGCTGTTTGGCATAGGCTACTGTCTCTCTGATCACTTCTTTTGAAGGCGTCGTCCCTCCGAGATCCAGTCGGTCACAGAGTTCGATGCGGTCGGCACCCCGTTCGACCGCTTCAGGGACCCGGGTGAAATTCTCTGCACAAAACTCTTTTCTGATCACAGATCCACTTCCTCGCTGCTGTTCCCTCTTACGCCGTAAAGATAACCAAGCACGCAGATACTTCCTGAGAACAGCAGGAATAATGGACTGTAGACCGGGTTGGCTACGATACCGCCGAGCAAAATGATCAGGGATCCCGTCACACCTAATACTGGCGCTATGGTGCCAAGAAACGGACTCGTGATGAGACCCGATTTTTTTAGTCCCATGACTTTCACGTACAGCAGGATATAAGCCACGTAACTGAAGACGATGGCTATCTCACTGATGTCGCCCCCAGCCAGGACATCGAATCTCTGGGTCAGATAATGGACAGCCAGCCAGAAGACAGTGATCAGATACGCTGTCAACGCCGCATAGGGAGACAGACCTTTTTTATCACTGATCTGTGTGATCTTATCACTGAACGGTACCATACTCTTGGATGCCAGTGTCTGAGGCAAACGAATATAACCCAGCGACACACCGTTCACCACACCTAAAATGGCGATCAGTACAAAAGCCAGCAGAATCTTTTCTCCGCTTGCACCGAAGATCGAGTTACCGACCTGACTGATGGCCTGATCACCGGCAGACAGAATATATTCTGTTCCGACAATCGCGATCATGCCAAGGAAAAAGGCTAGATAGACACTTAACACGATCAGCGGACCGATCGTCAGGGCAATCGGCATCGTTTTACGGTGGTTCTTGACTTCCTGTGTAATCGACGTCGAAACGATCCAGCCGTCAAAAGAAAAGGCAATAGGAGCGAGTGCGGCTAAAAAGCCCCAGCCGACGACACTCGATTCGACCGCCACGATATCCTGCGGCAGCGCCGGTGCTTCCTGTGTCCAGAACAAGCCGATCAGCGCCACACCGATCAGAGGGATCATTTTGACTATCGTCGTAACGTTCTGGAAGCGTCCGCCCAGTTTGTAGGACAGGTAGTTCATCAAAAAGAAAAAGCTTAAGTACCCGAATCCGAGCAGTGTCTGGCGTTCAAGTGTCATAGTCAGGTCCAGTAAAGATATCGTATAGATCCCTGATACCCAGCTGACGACCGCTGTTATGGTCGGGAAATAGACGAACATCTGAAACCATCCGAAGGCGCTGGCAAAACGGGGCGAAACAAATTCTTCATAATAGGAAATGACCCCGCCTTTTTTTGTCGAACGGCTCGCCAGCTGAGACAAGGTGATACTTCCGAAAATAACACAAAAAGCGCCGATCGCGAAAACCAGCACGCCCAGCCAGACACTCCCACCTGTGGCCTGTAATATATCATCCGATTTAAAAAATATGCCGGATCCGATACTGATCCCGACGATCATCGATACCGCTGTACTTAATCCATAATGTTCTCTTTCTTTCATCTGGATTCCCTCCTTCATTCAAATTAATTATTTGTTTTTGTTTCATCAACCCACTATAGCAAAAAAAGAGGGGAATAAAAAGCGTAATTCTCCTCTGTGACAGAATATATAAAGCACGAAAAAAAATGCGCCCTTGAAGACTGCATGAAATCAACAGTTTCAAGGGCGCATCAGCCGTTATGGGTATTTAATTCACATCCCAGGTCCTGTTCTTGTGTTTGCCTCACGCTAAGCACAGCTACTGTTTTTTCATCATAAATAAGTAATCTGACCGTTCATACTTATCCACAGCAGTGAAGCCGAATTTTTTATACAGATGTATGGCAGGTTCGTTATTTTTGAGCACATAGAGGCTCGACTTGCTGATGCGCGGATTTAAAACATTCAGTGCTTCGATTTCTTCCATTACGCGATGGCCGATGGTTTCGTTCCGTCTGGATTCTTTTACTGCAATAAAATCGATGTAGAGTTCATCTTTATCAGGTGTCCGGCTCGTCTCAAGTCCTTTCCGGGCAAAAGCAATGAACGGTCTGACCCCCAACCGATGAACAGCTGCCATAACTTTGGCGGTAAAAGACAGCGTGAGTGTCCTCTTTTGCATCCCTGTGATCCCAAAAGCAGCCACTATCTCCCCCTTGTCTTCCAGAATATAGGGCTGCATGCCAAAGACGCCTGCTTCTTCCAGCCACAGCAGCTTCATCAGAATTTTCGCTGTCCGTTTTGGCAGAGTTGTCTTTTCAGTGAATTTGTCCGCAAAGGCATTGCCCAGCAGTTCTGCAACTTCAGGCACATCACTGTCGGTCATTTTTTTACTGATCATCGAGTTCTTCCTTCTCAGATTTCTCATGGGTCTCATGTTCATCCATTTGTTCTTCTCTGAACGCCGCCCGCTCTTCCCGTGATTTCTTCATACGCTGTTTCTTGCGCATAGTCAGGTATTCTACTACCCCCTGCGGCTTGCGTGTGTCAAATGCTTCGATCGGTTCCGGTCCCCGCATCGTTTCCCGCTTGATGTACAGTAATCCTGTATCGTTGACATATGTTTTCCAGCGGACGAGACGAATACAGCCTTCGGTCAGTTCGATGGCTGTGATACTGGCCGGGTAGATCCCGCAGCCCGTATTAAAATAGGGCACACTTTTGTCTTTAGGAAATTTGAATCGATGTGTATGTCCGCAGATCAGGGGGCGCTGATGCTCAACGATCCACTTGCTGTAGTTTTTCTCGATTTTATGCCGCCTGTTGATATTTTTTGATGGACTCGCCGGATTTTTGATCCCGAACCTGTGGAAGAAGCGCCAGAAGAATTTGATCGACAGCATGGTGAAGAACCAGAACTGGTCATTTGGGGCGTCTCCCTGATGCCCATGGATGACAAAGAGCTCCTGACTGGTATAGCGGTGTTTTAGGATGATGGCCTCTTGAGGATCCAGGCCTTTCATGAAATCAAAGAACTCTTCTGTAAATTCATCATAGTTGATACCGAAATTCTTTTCGACGAACCTCGGGTTCTGAAGATAGATATCATGGTTGCCAAAGATCCGTATGTAACGGTCCTCGTCGAAAAACTTTTTGATCAATGCATAAACATCCGTGTGGGCATTTTTTATATGTTCAAAATTAGAGTACTCCAGAAACTCTTCTCCGTCACCCACTTCAACGAAAGTGTAGCCATTTTCATAATATTCATTCAAAGCATGCACAAATATATTACGGCTTTTTAAAAATTCATCGGACAGACTCCCGTCCCCTCGATGCGCATCACTCATGAATACGATGCGGGACTGATCATCAAAATAAACCTTTTTAGCTTTTTCATATGCTTCTGTCAAGCGTTGATCAGTGAACATGGTGAATCCTCCTTCGCAGCGTTATTCATACCTTAAGTATACGTTATTTTCTGTCACGAATAAAAAAGTATGCATCAGCCCGCTTATTTTGAAGGAAATTCGTGCTGATAGAGTGATAGACACGAATCGATGCTCACTTTTATTCTTCGTCCCCCCCTATTCAAGTGCATATTCGTGTTAAAAGGTAACACGAATATATCCCCATCCGATCTTCAAGGGAGAAAAAGGTATTGAAATTGATCTTGTTTTTCCCGACAGTCGTGAAACGCTGGAACGGTATGAGAAGGTATTTGATCTTGAGCGGGTCGAAGTCACGGATTTCGGTAACGGGATGCGAGCTTTGAAAAGAAAGCTGAAGGGGAATAACTAAGCAAGGAGAGCCGTCCCGCCAGCTTCCTGGCAGAGCAGCTCTCTCATCAGTTTAACAGTGACTTAAAAAAGCGGGTTTCTTCTCTGTTGGCTTCCTTGGCTTCTTCTAGATTCATATCACAATGAAAAATGTGTGTGTACTCTTCTTCCCCCTGTTCGCCGAATTTCTTGTAGGTGACCTTTACACCCCGTTTTGTCAGAGCTTCATACATCGGCAGTGCTTCTTCTCTCAGCAGATCATATTCGGCGGTCATGAGATAGGTGGGAGGAAATCGTTCTGTTACAAAGTCTTTCACTGCGAAATGCTCCTCATACTGCTTCCAGTCTATCCCTAGATAATCCTTCAGCAGAACGATCAGTTCCAAATCGGCATCAACCTTTTCCCCTTTGATCAAAGCGGCCATTTTTTTAAAAATCTCATACATCCCGCAGTTCAAAGCGATCCCCTGGATAACTGGCGTCCGGGGCAGTTCAAAATCGAACAGTTTACTGTACTCCGGATTGGTATACATCGTGCTGTATTGAAAGGCGAGCTGAGCGCCGGCAGAATCCCCGACAATAAACAGGTTAGACACGTCCATATAATAGGTGTCCGCATTTTCCGCTATCCAGTGCATAACCTGATTCAAGTCTTCAAGCGGCGTCGGATACTTTTTCTTTGGCGCCAGATGGTAGCTGGGATTAACAAAAACGAATCCCTGTTTAGCGAGAAACATACCGTAGTGTATATAATTCTTCTTTAATCCATGTACATAGCCACCTCCATGAAAATTGACGATCACCGGTAACTTTTCATGCGTCCCTTTCGGGTAGTAGATATCCAGACTGTTATATTTTTTTGATTTTCCGTACTGAATATCAGAATGGGCACGAATCGTGGGATCGACTTTCAGTCCCCAGTCCCGTTTTTTGTCGTGGATGGTAGCAGCTATCCTAAAACTCAGGGATGCTAGTGACATCCGTCTTCACCTCCTAAACAAGCGTTTATTTGTTAGCCACGACTTTCGGCAGATCCCATGGCGTGATGATACCTATCAAGTCACTTTTCTTTTGGATTTCGTCTTTTTTGGCAATCAGCAGAACATAAGCTGTCCGTCCTTCTCTGATGCGTTCTGAAAATATCTCCTCGATATCAAAGACCGATGTATCTGCGGGGACCACTTCATAAAAATCCTGTTCATCCTCCACTTCCAGAATCTGTCTGACTGTCGCTTTTTTGATTGCGCTGATATCTTTATCCATCGCTTTCGCCAGATACTTCGTAACGCCGATAGATGACAGGATCCCAATCAGCTTGTCCCCGTCAAACACCGGGAACTGGGTGTAACGGACATGATTGATGACGTCCAGCACTTTCCCCAGAGGATCGTTGACGTCGAATGTCCGGACACGTTTCAGGAACAAATCTTTAGCCTGCTTGCTGTATCTGATTTTATCCGTGACGCTCTCGATTTCTTTTATAAGAGACTCGCTGGGTTCTGCTGCAGCCTCATTTCCGTTTATAGTGTTGTGAGTAAGAAGGTTTCTCAGTTCACGGTAGAAGTCTATCTCATCCACATACTTCTCGATGACTTTGTCACGTTTTTTTGCAGCTGCCCCCATCAGTTCGCCGAAGTTCGTGTCCGGATCCCGGTTCACTTTCTTGGCGATCACATTATGTAATTCGTTGAACGCATGCATAAAGCGCTGGTAGTTGCTTCCCATTATCATCACCCTTATCTATAGATAGATTTTTTTGAAATTAATGCCTGTCAAATCAGTTCGCCCCGGTATCTTCATTATAGCATTTATAAAAGATGATCCGTAAAAATTGAGATCGAACATAAGAAAAGAGCTCCAGGGAACGCAATTGTCCTGGAGCTCTACCGTCAATTAATGATCGGTCAGTTTTTTTATCGGACGGCCCTCTGAATCGAAGGTGTACTGCATCAATTTCCCACTGTCGTTCATTGCCATCATCAGTCTGTCGCGATAAGGTTCAGCCAGTTCTTCAAATAAGAAAGCTTCATCATGCAGACCATGTTTCTGTCTGATGGATGCGACTTCATTCTTGTTTCTCAATTTGGTTTTTGATTTCGGTAAGGCTTTGTCTGTTTTTCTTTTTTCTATGCGGTAAAAATGATCATCATCGTTATATATGATTTCCAGAGCACCTGAGTTGGTTCGTTTGTATTCAGCATGTGGATAGTCTTCTTTATGAAGTTCCCACCAGGCTTTGATCCCATTCACTGCTTCTTCTTCACTTTTATAACTGCCATGTTCTTTCTTCACGCCAGTCAGTCGGTTCTGCCAATAATTAGTGTACACGGTTTGTTCCATTCACTACACTCCTTTATTTTAGCTTACCCTCAGTGTATAGCATTTAGAAGCGTTTTCAAATGAAAGACTTCAATAAATAACATTTGTTAGATACTTGTAACGAACAGTCATGACCAAGTGCCTCGTCAGGATGACGACCGCTTCCTGTTTTATTTTCGATAAAAAAACACTAAAGACGATGGTCTCTAGTGTTTGAGTCAAATTACGGTCTGACTTTTTTCATGAAATCATCTTTATCTACGATCGCTCGTTTGTGGGTCGCTTTGCCGATCAGTTCTTCATCCACATACGCTTCTATCTCATAGGTAAAGACTTTTCCGCTTTTATCGGTCTGCTGTGCCTTAACAGAAACGACCTTATTTAAAGCTGTTGGAGCGAGGTGCTGGACACTGATTTCCATCCCCACTGATGTATCCTTCTCGTTCAGTTCTTCTGACATTAATGTCATGGCCGTGTTCTCCATATAAGCGATCAAGTGCGGTGTAGATAATACAGGCAAGCCACCTGACCCTACTGCTTCAGCTGTATCTGATTCTTTCACTGTAAAAACTTTTTCAAATGCATTGAACATTTGCCATCCCTCCACTTTGATTTCATCGATCTGAGTGTATACTCTAATAATAACGAATGACGGTCACTTTGCAAAATAGTATACCCTACTCTTTTTTCTTAAGGAAAGCCAACAGCTGCCTGACGACCAGTGCTAGAAGTGATGACGAAAAGCCGACAAATCCAAGGTTCATCAGCAGGCTGCCCAGAGGGTAATTTATCGCCTGTTCTTTTTGAACGTTTCTCAGTTCCTGTGGAGAATAGCTGTTTATGTCCTGTAGCGGCGCAAGATTCGTCCACAAAAAGTAACCTATGATCATGACTACAGCACTCACTACTGCTCCAGCGACTAACCATTTCGTTGTCCTGTCTTTCATGTTTTTCTCCTTCTGCTTTTAGTTTATGTAATCATTGTGATTATATTGAAATGATCGTTCCCTTTGCTCAAGTATATCATAAATATTTTGAGCGTTTGAGTAGACTCATCTACTAAAGTTTCTCAAAGGGGAAAGCAAGCGCCGGGCGCTTGCTTTCATTACAAAAGATCTTTGACTCATTGAAAAAGTATCGTTCTGTCTTGAATTGCTTTTCAGAAAAGACTATTCAACATAAGAAGCAACATCTTAGGTTTATGCCCTTCTGTGCTGTTGCTTTTTTGCTAAGGCACCCTGACTCTTGGCGCATGACCTTCACCCACGGCTTTCTCTCCTGAAGGGCACGCAGGCTCTTATGTCTTTATGTTTAACTCTGAATTTCAGCTTAAAAGTCAATCAAAACCACCAGTGTGAACTGGTGGTTTGCTCTGCGGCTGAAAGCCTCGTATGCCGGCCTCGGCCTAAAAGGCCCACTGAATCGGTTTCCCTTTTGCACCACATTTACTCACTGATTCTAAAAGAATCGTCTATTTCTTTTTGTTTTTCTTCCCTGTAAAGGGATCATATTCTTCAAACAAGGTTAGCTGATCGCTCATGTAGTCTTCTCTCAGCTGATTTCTAATGTATTCTTGTTATTTGTTTTTTATTTCTTCCGACTGTATCAACGAAATAGCCGCGACACCAAAACTTTCTATTGCCATATCTATATTTCAGGTTGGCATGCCGATCAAAAATCATTAAGCTGCTCTTTCCTTTTAAATAGCCCATAAATTGCGACACGCTAAGCTTTGGAGGGATACTTACTAACATATGAATATGATCTTTACAGGCATTGGCTTCATGAATCTCCACATCCTTTCGTTCGCATAATTCTCTCACTATTTTC
>NZ_FOLT01000017.1 GCF_900112455.1 Alkalibacterium subtropicum
CCCGGGAAACAAATATTTAAAGACCACACTTGTTTCCAGTGGCGGCATCGCCGGTCGATCGAAAGATTTTGCTTTTCGATCAGTGTACTACCGTATCTCTAGTAGAGGATCTAAAATGAAGGCTGTGATGGCCTGTGGTCACAAGTTACTTCGAATCATTTATAAAATCTTAACCGATAAAGTTCCGTATAACGAAAAAAGAGCACTAGGTCTGCGGCAACAGCATCTAGCACTCAATTAAAAAAATAAATTTTATCTGTATTTATTATAACATGGAGCGTGTTTTTTTGCGCTTTTTTGCACTATTATTTTCAAATAAAAAAGAGCTGGAAGCTTCCAGCTCGACCTTTCTCATTCAGCTTAATTATTTATCGTACAGTTCACCGAACCACAGCAGCATTTCCCGCTCGGCACTTTCGACTGAATCCGACGCATGGACGGTATTCTCCGTCTTGTCTTTTCCATAAAGGGTACGGATGGTATTGGGACGGGCGATTTTCGGATCGGTGTCCCCGACCAGTTCCCGGACCCGATTGACCGCATCCTCACCGTCGATCACACAGACGACCAGGGGACCACGGGTGATGTAATCCAGCAGTTTATTGAAAAATGGCTTGTCAGCCAGTTCAGCGTAGTGCTTCCGTGCCAGCTCCATATCAGCCTGCATCATTTTCAAGCGGCTGATGCGCAAATTATTGCGTTCGAATTCTTTCAACAGATGGCCCGTCAGATTACGTTCGACCCCATCCGGTTTGATGATGACCAGTGTGCGTTCTTCCATTGAATAGCCTCCTCTAAATCTTTTCTGATTTCAGCTTATCACACTTATGTGTTTTTATATAATATCAGTCATCGTGTCACTATACTGAAGTACCAAAGAGGGGCATCACTAAATTTTCATCCGAATATAGAACTATCTCGCGTGAAACTTTGAGAAGTCTTTAACAAAACTTCAGTACTATGGTAAACTAAAAATAAATATATATGAAAGGGGCACCCTTCATGAACTATCCTTTATTGGAAAACAAACTGCCGGAATCGGTAAAAAAGGTCTGGAAAAAATCGAGCCTGCTCACATTTCTACTTTTCGTTCTTTCCGGCGCAATTGCTTACGGCATCTTTACATATTTCAGCATGATGAACAGCAGCCTGCAGTTTGCGGCGACCCTCTATTTTTCCATTACACTCATTCTTTTCGCACTGAACTTCTTCCTGATCAGCTACCGCTACAACTATTTCCGCTATGAAATCAGCACGAAAGAAATCATCTTTCAAAAAGGCTTCATCTTCCGGTCGATCACGTACGTCCCGTTTTCACGGATCCAGCATATCGAGACAGAACAGGGGCCGTTTTTAAGACAGGAAGGCCTGATGGAGCTGATCATACATACCGCCGCAACAAATCACCACATTGCCGGCTTATCTATCGAAGAAGCCCAGATGATCCGTCAAAAATTAGTGGTCAAAGTAGAGGAGAGCATGGAAGATGGCGAATGAACGGAAACAGTTTCATCCCTCAGTGATGCTTGTTTATTTTATCCGCGACCTCAGAAACTGGATTTTTTTGTTTATCCTGCTGCTCGTGGATCTGGACAGCGATAATCTCTACTCGTATTTAGGTTTGACCGCTCTGGTGACCGCTCTGATAATCAAAAGCATCATCAAATACCGCACGCATACCTATAGACTCTCACCGGAGAATATCATTATCTATAAGGGTATCATCAACAAAAAAGAAACGGAAATTGCCTATGACCGTATTCAGACCGTTAAACAGCGTCAATGGTTTTTCTTCAAACCGTTTAACGTCATTGAAATTCTGATCGAGACTGCCGGTGGGTCAGCCGGAGAAGCAGAAGCTTCCCTGGCTGCCGTCGACTCTTCTCTCTTAGACAAGATCGAAAGCTACAGAAATAAAACGGGAACCGGTGTCAGCCAGGATACGCTTTTACAAGCACCACCAGCAAGTCATTTCACTTTAAGCAATCAGGATATCCTACTTTATGCCCTCACTGATCTCACCGCCATCCTGATCGTGGGGACGCTTGCCGCCTTTGTCTTTGAATGGCTGCCGGAACGATTCTTTTTTGAACTCACATCGCTGATTGATTATTTTGAAGGCCTGCTGCTTATCCTGCTGCTATTTATCGGTATCGGGCTCGTCGTCACTTTGTCGCTCCTGAAAAACTTCATCCTGTTCTACAACTTTGAAGCCTACAGGGAAGAAGAGACGCTGACCATCGCATACGGTTTGTTTGAGAGGAAAACACAAAAAATACCCCTGGGCAAAATTCAAGGCATAAGGCTGCACAAGCAGATCATCCGGAGACGTTTCCATCGGTCGACAGTCGAACTGGTGATCATGGGTGGCCAGGAAAAGGAAGGGGAAGGGTTCAACACGAAAAAAGTGTATCTGTTCCCGCTCATTGATGACGCAAAGGTATACGGACAGTTGAATCAGTTCCTGCCTGATTTTGCCGTACAGGAACCGGATATAGAAAACGTGTCCACGGACAGGCTGTGGTATTTCTGGCGCTGGCTGCTGCTCATCGGCGTGCCTTTGGTCATTTCGGCGTTCTTCATCAATCGCTTGATCGGGGCCGCTTCCTTATTGATCCTGGTCATCGCCTTAGGTATCGAATGGAAGAAGAGTCGTGTGCAAGGATACAGCATTCTGGACAACGCCATTCTCTGCCTCCAGCAGTTTCAATGGTTGTCGACAGTCCAGCTCTTTATTGCTCAGAAAAACGTCCAGGCTTTTACGCATTCCACAACGGTATGGCTGGCAAGAAAAAATCTCGGTCACTTAACCATTGCCTATAAAGAAGGGGAACTGGCTTTGGCCGTCAAGCTTCGGTACATTGCCCAGTCTGATTCCAAACAAATTCATGCCCGCTTCTGGAACAGTATGTAAACCCAGTTTGCTAAAAGGACTACTAAACAAGAAACGTTGAAAGCTAGCCAGAAAATAAAACAGCAACCCGAAAAGGAGGGCACGAACGTGTCGGATTTAGTCGAATTACTTTTGGATTTTGTTTTGGATGGCCTCATCGAAGTCATTCATATAAAGAGAAAAGCGACAGCCGTCAGGATCATCCTGTCCTTGGCACTTTTCAGTCTTGTTACCGGCTTGCTGGTCCTGTCCTATGTGAACAGAGAACAGGAATCCCTGTTTTATACCTTGTCGCTCACCGGGTCCTTCCTGGGGCTTTTGCTCTTGTTTATTTTAAGACAATTTGCGGCAGAGTACAGGAAAAAGAAAAGCTGACCGGCATTATTGATGATAGGATCAAATCGGAACAGACTTGCAGATGGAACCGAAATATTATCTACTTAAAGAAAACGTTGAAATAGAGACTGAAGCACCACGAAGGATGTGATCGTTAAGGAAGCATACCGCGTGAGTCTCCTGAGCGGTTGTGACGGAGCGGACGAACAGTAGCACGACATAGGTTGGAGACAGCTTCTGCGTTCAGGGACAAAGTCTGACATGAAGAAACAGCTGCAGTCAGCTGATCATAAATCATATACACAGAAAGAGGGATGCAATCATGTGCACCACGATCGGTTTTTCTTATAAAGAAGGCTGTGTTTTCGGCCGCACACTTGAAGTGGGTGTCCGTTTAAATAACAGAATAGGGTATGTGCCTCCAAATACTGCAGGATTCATCCCCACATTGAACGGGGCCTTCCCATCAACCTATGCGACGCTGGGGACGGTGTTTTATGACATCGCTTCTTTCGGTGACGGTATAAATGAAAAAGGATTGATGGGCTCGAACAACCTATTCCCCAAGATGGCCACCTTTTCAAAACAAGAAGCTCCTAACAAACTCAACTTGACCATCGCCCGTGCTTTTGATTACCTGCTTACACGATGTGCCACGGTCAACGAGGTGAAACAAACAGCCGAAACCCTGAACATTATGGCGAAAGGGATAGACGACAGTGACCTATCGAATGAGATGCATTTCTTTTTCATGGATGAAACCGGAGATAAAGTGGTCCTTGAACCAGAAAACGGCCGCTTGAGGGTTTACGATAATCCGTTCGGCGTTTTGACCAATGCGCCAGAGTTTTCCTGGCACACGACGAATCTGAAAAACCATCTGCACTTACAGCCGGAAAATATCGAGAAACGAACGTTCAACACACATACAGTCTCAAAACTTGGGGAAGGGACCGGTTCGGTCGGTCTGCCTGGCGACTTCACACCACCGTCCCGGTTCGTCCGCAGTGCCTACTATGTCGCCAACACCCCGGTGGACTTGACCCACGAAGACGCTGTGTTGCAGGCCTTCCGTATTTTGTCGCACGCTGATATCCCTACCGGTGCCGTCGTAGACAGCCTGACCGGTCATAAAGATGAAACCCTGTACACGGGCATCATGGATACTTGGAAAAAAGCTTATTACATTAAACAGCGGTCGAATATTGATCTGCAGGCCTTTTATCTTGATGACTTTAATGAGGCCAGAGACATCGTTTTTGTAGACCTGAAAAAAGACATGGTCTTGTGAAAGGCAGCTAGGGTGTTCGTCAGAAAAGATATCAGCCTTGTTAGTAGCATTACACACTTATAAAGCAGGACAAACATTTGACACAGAAGCGTCATGACGCATTAGACTAACTGGGAAAGAGGTGAGGGAGATGAAACTGACTGCCTTTGAAACCGAGATCGACCCCGTGATCCTCGAACGCGGGCTGGATTACTTCAAGCGGGACAAGATCATCGATGTACAAAAAGAAGACGACCGGCATTATACCTTTACCGTCGAAGGCACAAAACCGTATACCGTTACCGTGACCTTTGCCGAGGACCGGAACACCATCACGCACACACATTGTGACTGTCCTTATGACAAGGGACCTTTCTGCAAACATCAGGCGGCAACCTTTTACCATTTGTCTGTGAGCCTGGGCCTGAAAGGGGTGGGGGTCAACGACACGAACCTGCGCCTCAGTCTCTCACGGCTCTATAAAAACGAATTGATCGAGCTGCTCGTTGAGATGGCTGTGAAATACCCGTCTGAGCAGGAATATCTCCTGATGAAGCATGCCAAGTACCGGCTTTACCCGGATCTGCGCTACTTGAAAATGACCTTTGTCGAAAAGATCGAGTTTTACTTGAACGGCAGAGAGGATCTGAATTCCTACACCCTGATGGACGTCACCGATGATCTGGCCCAAGTGGTCGATATCGCCAGAGAGATCGATGAACTCGTCCTCTTCTTTAACACGCAGCTGTTCTTCTACACCGAAGTCCTGATGATCAAAGAATACACCCAGGACCAGTTCGGCAGCATCGACGCGTTACTTACATACATCCTGTTAGAGATGCAGCAGCGCCTGGATCAGAATCCATTCATCTCACCGGTGAAGAAAGCCAACATCATCATCACACTGGAGCTGACTCTGGACCACAAACTCTACGACAAGTACATCCAAAAATCCGTCCAGCTTATCGCTGCTTTCAAAGATTATCTGGAAGAAGAACTCCCCAGAAGAAAATACATTGCGCTCATTAAAAAGAAAATGGACATCTGTAAACAGAGGGGGGACCACGTAAACTTCAACGAATTCGAGCAGTTGAAGCAGTATGTCGAGCGGTGGTATGAGGGCTAAAAGGAGACGGTCGCCAATCGGACGATTTGACAGGTGGATACAGTCCATACCGATGATCGAGTCAGACCGCATCGGTGGAAGGGGCACTGATAATGGGAACTCAACTAAACTTTCTTATTTCAGCTCCGGTTATCACCAAAGAATGCTTCTGGTTATGAAAAAAGCACCGGCTTCTCTGTCAGGGTCGACTTTCAGAGATTCCTGTGCTCTTTAATATACTGAATTTTTTATTCCACTGAAGTTACCGGAAGATAGGATAACTCTAATGGTATCTGAATTCGATCGGTGCAGTGACGATCCGTTTGTAATGCTTCCGTCTTTGTGTCAGATCACTGCTTTGCATGAAGAGGATAGAGAAAGCTTCCCACAAAAACACCCAGCTGCCGACCGTTAAATTCAGCAGAAGCAGTTCTTGGATAAGTCTGCCTTCTTCGCTGATCTGCAAATAGGTCGTCAGGATCGTGAACAGAACGGAGACCACGATATAGACGAAGGATTTATTTCGCTTTCGGTTCGTGTGCTTCGTCGTCAAAAAATAGCGATAGTTGAAATGGTTGCGGACGCCATTTTTGATGGTCTTTTCCATTTCAGTGTTTTTCTTTTCATTCTGCATATTAAATATGAGCTTTATTTTATTTTTTGAGTCGATCTCATAAGAAAATTCATCTAAAAAAGACTTCAGGCTGGAATCCAGATCCCTGATATTGTAGACAGATGAATCCCACGTATTGAATACTTCGTCATAATCCTTTAAAGCAATATCAATAATATAATAACCTGTATCTGGATCGATGGTATAAAATTGATCTAAAAAATTGGTCTTCATTTCATTTCCCTTTCGTCACACTTAAATCAAATAGTCGTCTTTCAGTTTTTAAATACAGTGGCACAGTTGAACGAAGTGCCTAAGGCTTGATTCGCGTTATTACATCTTAACAAAAACATGACGGTGATTTCAAAACGAAAAGCATGGTTGAAGCTGTTTAAGTAAAGTATTCATATGTGAAGAACGGAAAACACCTTAAGTTACCAAGAACACCTACAGCTCCAGAACACCCAGCTTTGCCTCTATCGGGAACTGGATAGCTTAATAACATCCACTGTGCAGAATCATGATCAATTATATATACTAACATATTACAATCATATTCTTTCCTTTCTACAGTTATTATGATAAGTTTAACTAGGAGACCACATCATATACAACATCAAGGAGAGGCGTTTTTAAAAGAGCCATCTGACTTTTACTAAAAAAAGTAACGTGAAAAAGCTGGACACCATTAAAAAACCAGTAATACATGTTATTAGCCGTAAATATATCATATTAACAGGAGGAGTATTATGAGCACAAGAATAATGGGAACACTCTTTTACTTGATATCTGCAATTCTTTATCATGCAAAAATTTTATCTGCAGCAATGGTATCAGGTACTCCCGATTTACTAAATGTTTTAATATATTTATCTTTCGGAATCGGCACAGGACTCTTAGTATTGCCTTATTTTTCTGAAGAAGCAGATGAAGAATAGGATGGAAATGGAAGTCGTTTGTGAATTTAATTATGAAGATATGACAATAGTTATGAGGTACATATGAATGGCAGTAGTCTTTTTGAGCTAATGATTTAAACTATATCTCAATATGACGAGATGGATAGTAGGCATAGCTCCCTAACTTTTTCATAACAAATTAACCTAGATATAGAAGAGGTTAAGGACCTCTTAAATGTAACTAGTGTTCTCATCAACCTTAAAACGCATTATTTGAACAGGTGAAAGAAGAGCATCAGTCAAACAGTGGAACCATGGCTGCTATAGCGGTTGGGTGGGCAGACAAACAGATCGATTTTGTCTTACCTGTCATCCAGAAAGACCAGAAAGAAATAATCTAGTGAAGTTAGACTATTCTAATAAGGATGTGTCAAAATTGCTAAAAGCACTACAAAAAATAGCATTGGTTATAAGTATAATCATTGCAGTGTATGGTTTGATCTCTAGAAATTATTCATTATTTCCACTCATTATTGTCTTTCAATTAGTATCACTTTTTGTAATGGCCTTACATGATCTCAAAGAAGGGCGAAAAACAAAAGGCGTTTTAAGCTTTATCCTGGTTATAACATTATCTATAATATTTATTTATACTTTAATGAATTACGGGACGATATAATTTCATTTCGGTTTGAAGTACCATGACCTTAATATCGAAACAATAGTTGGCCTTTTATTTTTAATATTGAGGTGAGGATATGCGCACAATCAAACAAATTTTATTATCCACGCCAATGATACTAGTCATGTTAACTGTTGGTTATAGTAGTAATAATGATAGTGTAGAGGCAGCATATAAACAATTATCGTCAAGTGAAAAAGCTGAAGTGGTAGATCCAGAAAAAGCGACTATTAAAAAGGTTAAACCGAGTGCGTTGAATAAAGATGGCGTAATGGAGTATTACTTATCTGACATGGTGCTGGAATCTGAAGAAGAACTATATTTAGTAATATTTGAGTCTGAAAATAAAGATATAGTTGGAAACGTTGAGAAGTTAGTGAATGCAGATGATTATAATATTGTTGGGTTTAATTTAAGAGATTGACCACACGAAATCAATTGGGTGGTTTGTCTTAATATTAAGTAGGATAAACGGACAGAATGTAAGCAATTCCTGTTTCAGTAACGCAAAAACTACGATTACTAAGCGAGTTTGTGGGGAACCTTTGTAAATCAAGGGTACTTGGTATCGGGTATAAAATAAAAGCACAGATGCTCTGTTGGACTAGCAAACAGGACGTCTGTGCTTTATTCACGTTCAGTACATCACTGACTGTTTTTGCTGTCATAGTGATATTCCAAGAAATCTTGTCAAAGGACTACTAGACATTCAGCCACGCGCCGAGGAATAAGGTGATAATGATCGGGACCGGGATCACGGCGGAGTTGATGATCGTTGTCATGAAGGTCGTCTGTTTGTCCTGATGATTCGTGAAGATGCGGATATTTTTCAAGACGTACGGGAAAGTCAGCAAGGACAAGTTTACTAGTCTTGGGAAGGTCCCGAAAACGACGGACAGGATGACCGCAGTGTAAGCAGCGTAATAAAACCATTTGAAGACAACGAGCGCTTTATCCACGCCGATATGATACGGCAGCGTAAACCGGTTGTCTTCGATATCTTCTTCCAAATCACAAATGTTATTGGCGAGCAAGATGGCCATGACCGTGATCGATGTCGGGATGGATGCAACGATGAGTTGACCGGTGGTGACGAGATCAAACGTCATCACATCAAAGGCGTTCACATAAACCATCGAGGCGAAGATACCAAAGCCCATCGACACGCCAATGAAGAATTCACCGGTCGGCGTGCTTGAGATCGGCCGTGGACCCGCGGTATACAGTACGCCGATCAGCATGCCTCCGATAAAGCCGATGACTAACAGGATGATGGACGTCTGAAACACTAAGTACAAACCGATGACCAGAGCGACGGCACCGGAGATATAATAAGCTATCCGCACATTTTTAAGCGGGATGTTTTCCTTGCCGACGGTCATATCCTGAGCGTGGTCCGCATTCTTGTTATCCGCGATGTAATAATCCAAATAGTTGTCTCTTATATTGACAGCCAGGTGAAAGATAACGACGGTGAGTAAGCCTAAAATCGAAAAACCTAAGCGGAAGATGTCATAATTGTACCAGGCGTAAAGGATGCCGATCAGAGCCGGAAAAATACTGGTCGTGGTGGTTTCAACTTGAGCGAGCAGGATATATTGTTTGAGTGTCATAAGAATCTCCTTTTTTAATAGTCTCGTGTGAGTAGTGTTTGCGTCAAAGTATACAGAACGTCTTTTTCAGGCTGACTCGGCAGGGAATCGATCAAAGCTAAAGCTTTATCGATATATTCTTTGGCAATAGCATGTGAACGTTCGAGGCAGTCATGGTCATGCAGCAAAGCCACTAAAGCGTCCAGGTCACTGTCCGATAAGTCTTCACCCTTATGCAACAAAGGAAGAAAAGCTTCTTTATTCCTCTCCATGCCTAAAATGAGCGGAAGGGTATAGATCCCTTGTTGGACATCGTTCAGTACGGGCTTTTTAAGGCTGTCAGCTGTCTGCGTGTAATCACTGATATCATCCAGCATCTGAAAAGCGATCCCGATGTTCTGACCGATCGCGCCGCTTTGTTCAATGATCTCAGGTTCACACTGGCCAAAGTAGGCGCCTTCGTAACAGCTGAGTTCAAACAGCTGAGCAGTCTTGCCTTTGATGCTTTGCAGGTATTTCTCAAAGGTGATATCCGTATCATAGACATTCGTCATCTGATTGATCTCGCCCAGCAGCACGCGCTTCATCGACTGTGTATTCAACTGGATGATGTCGACCGAATCCGTCGCTTCCGCCAGCAGTTCAAAATACACCGAAATCATGAGATCCCCCGTATATACCGCCACATCCTGACCGTGTTTGGAGTGGACCGTTTCACTCCCGCGCCGTAATGCCGCCTCATCGATGATGTCGTCATGAATGAGCGTGGCCAAATGCAAGACCTCCGTCGACGCAGCCGCAGCAATGATGTTGTCATAGGCGTCTTGTGGGGCCGTGCCTAATTGTGAAAAAAGCAGGAAGTAGGCGGGTCTGAGACTTTTTCCCTGACTCTCTATCAAATCAGTCACTGTTTTTTCTATGTCTTTATTTTCAATCGTCGTTATTTCTATGATCAGTTCAAGGCATGCCTGTAAAGGGACCTGAACAGTGGGGTAGTCGTCCCACATGGGATGTGTGTTAACCATACCATTCTCCTTTAGTAACCGCCGATAAGCAGGTCATTTATAGTGTAAAACCTTACTTTCACTCTCTATCTCATAAGTATACAGGAAAAACCGGAAAAACGTGCATAAAAACATCCGGCTAAAAAGTCTATTCCTCCATGATGAGCGGAATGAAAGGGAATCCCAGCCATTCTATTCATTGACTTCTATGAAATCGTTTGCTACTCTTTGGGTGTATAGAAGATAATCGTATCTTTTATCTGTTTGAGTGTTCTTTTTGTAGCATTAGAGAGGAAGAATAGATCATGACAAAAGAAAGAGCGAAACTGTTACACGCAGGCGTCCTGTCTGTTGCAGCTGTCGGTCTTATAGCTGGCTGTGCAACCGATGATGAGACAGATACAGAGTTAGACCCTGAAACTGCTGAAGAGGAAATAGAAGAGGTTGAGGAAGATGTAGAAGAAGAACTGGATTTAGACGAAGATACTGAAGAAACAGAAGACAATATTGAAGAAACCGAAGAAGATATTGTGGCCATTGCACAAGGGGACCCTGAGTTCAGTATCCTAGTCTCTGCCCTGCAGGAAGCAGAGCTTGTTGAGACCCTTCAGGGAGAAGGACCATTCACCGTCTTTGCTCCAACTGACGAGGCCTTCGAAGCATTGCTGAGCGAATTGGATATTACAGCAGAAGAACTCCTTGGCCAGCCTGACCTGGGATCGATTTTGACCTACCATGTCATCCCATCTGAAGTCATGGCAGGCGATCTGGAAGACGGTCAGACAGCAGAAACCGTTCACGGCGAAGAATTGACCTTTGACTTGTCCGGAGATCCGATGGTAAACGATGCAGCCATAACCACGACGGATATCGAAGCAAGCAATGGTGTGATCCATGCCATTGACACCGTACTGATACCATCTGATTTTGAGCTGCAAGAATAAATAATAATTGACCGATGTGAATATCTATGGATTCTACCATGCTGCAAATAAGATGGTTTCACTCAAACACAGTAGACGCATCTGAGAAAATACCGATACTGACCCTTGGCCGATTTGAGCTTAGGCACTTTTTAATAGAAGTGTCGAGCCTTCGACTAAGGGTTTTTTTGACTATAAAAAGGACAAGTCAACGAACCGGAGTAGGCATTCCTTGCATGACCCTTTTATGAAAGCGTATACTGTTATTATGGTGTTATGTCTTATGTCACGTTTTATAGTGGCAGAGAATCACTATGTTTAAATAAAGAATGATCAAATCAGGAGGAATAATATGTTAGAGCTCAAAGATAAATGGGTACTTGTTACAGGAGCCAGTCGTGGGATCGGACGGGAGATCGCACTCGCCATGGCCAAATATGGGGCGAATGTTATCGTCCACAGCCGAAAGCGCGAGCATACAGAAGATTTAGTTGAAGAAATCAAAGGACACGGTGTAAAAGCTTTTTCTGTAGCCGCAGAACTGTCGGAGGAAGAAGAGGTCAGGAAAATGGCCGATGCCGTTTTAAAAAAGTAAACGTCGATATCCTGTTCAATAACGCAGGCGTGATGCCAGATAGTCAGGACCCTTACTGGCAAGTGGACGTAAATGAGTATATCTGGACGTATCAGGTCAACGTGATCGCGCCCATGATCCTGATCGAGAAATTCCTGCCGGCCATGCTGGACCAGAAATTCGGCCGCATCATCAACACCACGAGCGGCATCAAAAACAGCCCAGGAAAAGGCGCCTATGCGGCATCAAAAGGAGCGCTCGATAAACTATCCAAGGACTATGCCAAGAAACTGAAAGCCAAAAACGTCACCATCAATGCCATCGACCCCGGTTCGATCAAAACAGACTTGGGTGGAGAAAACGCCTCTCATGATGTGGCAACCGTCATCCCAGGCATGATCCTGGGGGCCTTCGTCTCCAAAAACGTCACTGGCCAGTGGCTGGCCGCACAGGATTATAGAGGAAAGAGTCTGGAAGAGGCATTGGAAATGGTCGAGTAATTGAAGTGAACTGACTAAGGCGTATGAACCCCCCCATAAAGAGACACTTTATAAGGGCTTTTCATAATACGTACCCAGTCCCGAACAAAAATCTTGACGGCTAAATACCTTACGACTCTACTATTGGCGTTCTTCTATTATGGACTGTTGTATTTATCGATGACGATCTTCGCGTTATTAACCACAGATATGAATCCCACATCGGAGTATGTCTTCATGACGATGAACGGCAGCTATGAATATGTGCAATTTATAAGCTATCTTGCCGGCTTAGTGGCCAGTAATCTGGTTTATTAAGTCATTATTGGGTCTCTGGCGTTTACGCTGTCACCCCTTACGCGAAACACCTCATTATCCCTAGGTGCGACACTAGGTGTCATATTCTTAGGTACCGGGTTGACTCAATACTTAGCCTCACAAACGGATCTGGCAAAGTATTTATTAACGGCTAACTGGAATTTAGAAAATTATTTACCAGGACGGATGACCTACATTGAGGGCTTAAGTTTTTCGTTTTCTGCGATCGTTAATGTAGTGTATGTGGGAGTGTTTATAGGACTGTCCTACTATGCCTTCAACAAGCAGGATGTTTTATGATAACGTTAAAAATTGGAGGAAACACAGATGAATGAGAACGTAAGGAACACTAAAAAACGCTTCCCGTGGTTAGCACTCGCTGTTTTTAGTATTGTTTTGATCGCGTCTATCCTGATCAATTTCAGTACATTAGATATTTCAGCTGAACCGGAAGTGGCTGAGCTATTTGAAATGAATCCAGGCGTGCGGTCCTTCGGGCTCATTTTCGGAGCCGTCATTGGTTTGATAGGTGGGTTACTTGGCGTGGGTTTTCAGTATCTCGTGACAAAATTCCCAACGCAGTGGATCGCCAAAGATACGCATGTCTATAAAAATGAAATTTGGTCTGCCTTGTTTTACTCATCAGCCATCGGCATCATCCTTGAATTACTCGCTACATTATTAGACTTTCAAGGCAATATTTTGTTTTCGATAGTCGTAAGCATCTTTACGACGGCACTGTTCCTTCTCTTTTATATTTCTGGAGAAAACAAACCACAGTATATCAAAAAAGCCATTATTATTGTGAGTGTCGTTATAACAAGCTTCGATATTATCTTAATTACTGGTGCACTGTAACGAGCTAGTATATATTGCTGCCTGTTTAACTGATGGATGCTTGGCTGCATATACGGCAGTTAAGCAAGGGGAAATGGGTTACACGAAACAGCTATCTTTGGACTAGGAGCCAAAAAAAATCAAGACCAGCAAGGCAGGGAATCAGGTGGATCATTCTGATTTCCTGCCCTTTTTCGCTACACGACTTAAACTGTTCACTCTTATCAAGAGTAGGAAGGGCAACTAACTCACTCTTCGTTCACCCCAATGCCACATAAAAGTCGATCACGACTGAATTTTCTTATAAAAAAATACGTACCCGTAAGTGCTACTCGAACGACAGATTTCTTGCGTAAGCGGTTCCGATAAGAGTATACTTATTCTAAGCGGACGAATACAATGGATCGGCCAAATGAGTAACCCTAGAAAAGGGATTGAGTAAAACTTTATTACCTAAACAAGGAGGAAACAACGATGCTAGATGTCAAAAACAAATGGGTCCTGGTCACCGGGGCCAGCAGAGGGATCGGCCGGGAGATTGCTTTAGCAATGGCGAAACAGGGTGCGAACGTTATCGTACACAGCCGAAAACTGGAACACACAGAATCGCTAGTCGAAGAAATCAAAGAACTGGGTGTCGAGGTCTTTCCGGTCGCTGCGGAACTGTCGAAGGAAGAAGACGTCAGAGAAATGGCCGAGTCAGTTTTAGAGAAAACAACGGTCGATATCCTGTTCAATAATGCAGGCGTCATGTCAACGAGTCAAAACCCACAGTGGCATGTCGATGCCGAAGATTACATCAAGACGTATCAGGTCAACGTCATCGCACCCATGATCCTGATAGAGAAGTTCGTGCCAGCCATGCTGGAACAAAAATTTGGACGCATCATCAACACCACGAGCGGCGTCAGGAATCAGCCGGCGATAGGCGCCTACGCTGCATCAAAAGCCGCGCTGGACAAGCTTACGAAGGACTACGCAAGCAGACTGAAAGCTAAAAACGTCACCATCAACGCCGTCGACCCTGGCTGGATCAAAACAGACATGGGCGGAGAAAAAGCCTCGAATGAGGTCGAAACTGTCATCCCTGGAATGATCCTAGGGGCCTTTGTTCCAAAAACGGTCACTGGACAGTGGCTAGCCGCACAGGATTATAAAGGGAAGAGTTTGGAAGAGGCATTGGAGATATTAAACAATGATAATAATAATTAATCAGATCAAGCCTCTATTTCATGAATTGTGAAGTAGGGGTTTATATCTTAAAAATAGTTACAGTTGACAAAAGAGCTAAGAATAAAAGAGGTGGTATATGGAATAATTTATATTTTTACAAAAAATTATAACGTATACAACATTTTAATTTCTTAAGGAGGAACTCATTTGAATAATATTTTTGATTATGCAACAAGTGAATTATCACAAGATGCTTTTCTTTGTTATTTGTTTAATTTCGCTAGTAATGAATATGAAGAAGACGATCAGTATCTGAATAAATGTGCTGTTGAAATGCTCAGAAAAATCATCTCTTCAAAATATTCCAAAGAAAAAAAAGATGAAAAGATTACAGTCACCCAATTAAAGAAGCAATATAAAAATATTGATGTTTACATTCAGATTAATGATAAGTACCACATCATTCTTGAAGATAAAACTTACACTTCTCAGCATAGTAATCAAATAGAACGTTATAAAGATTTGATAGAAAACGAAGGTAAGGCAAATATCATCACTGTTTACTACAAAATCATTGGTCAAGCTCATCCAGAAGATGTAAACATCCATATCACTCGTAAAGATATGCTAGATATTATGGCACCTTACATCGATAAAACGGATAATACAATTTTTTCCAATTATTATTATTTCTTAAATGAACTTGAAGAAAGAGTTCAGAAGTTTGAAACACTACCGATTGATAAGTGGTCTGGTGACCAATACCGTGGATTCTTTGACTATCTAACAGATGATGAGAACAATGCGGATGGTCTTAGACTTGATAGAGGGTATGGATGGGGATACGTACCTAATCCCAGAGGTGGATTTCATGGGTTATGGTGGTATTTTTCTACTCCTGAAGAACTCGAAAAAACAGGGTTAGAAAATTATAATGTAAATGATCTTTATCTGCAAATAGAAGACAATACTATTGTAATTAAGATTGTCAGTGGAGATAAAATCAATGACTTGAAATGGAATATTTACAACTATTTAACTGAGTCAAATTTGGTGCCTGGACTTGAGAAGAAACGGTTTCATAATGGAAAGGTCATGTCAATTGGGTATATTGAGTATGATGAAAATGACTACCAAGATAAGATAAAGCTTATGGAAAATGCATTAGACGAAATAAGAAATGGAAGTTACACAGTGAAGGTATAGAAGTATAACTACTAAACAAAAATTAAGTATCTTATTTCAGAACAAATAAGAAGCATAGGTTTCTGTCATTCTAAATGGACAGAGACCTATGCTTTTTTCATTAAAGTATTAAAAGTATGGATTCTATGATTATAGATTTAAAAATTATTAGAATATATTTTAAACTCTTGATAGGTTGGTAACGCTTTATGAATGTGTTAGAATAAGTAAAAACTATTAGGTGTGAAACTATGGCAAATTATAATGTAAATAATACAACGGTCAATTCACTATTATCTCTAATCGACGAAAAGAAAATTGCAATACCAGAAATTCAGCGCCCTTTCGTTTGGAAAAGTGCCAAAGTGCGCGACTTACTAGACTCACTTTTCAATGATTATCCTGTTGGTTATATCATTACATGGCGTAATCCAGATGCGCGCTTAAAAAATGGTCATCTTTCAGAAGGTAAAACCATCCTGATTGATGGACAACAACGTGTGACTGCTTTAATGGCTGCAATTTCTGGCCACCAGATAGTAGATAAAAAGTATAATAAGAAACCGATCCGTATTGCTTTCGATCCTATAAACAAAAACTTTGAAGTATCGAACCCGGCCATTAGGAAAGATAAGCGCTGGATTCCAGACATTTCACACATTTTCAGTGAACATTTTTATTTATTCGAATTTGTAGAAGACTATTGTGAAAAAAATCCAGAAATTGATAGAAATAAATTGAGTAGAATTCTGCATAAACTCGAAAGCATTAAGCACAGTTCGATTGGTGTCATTGAACTTTCACATGCACTCGATATAGAAGAAGTTACTGAAATTTTCATACGTATCAACTCAGCAGGAGTAGCACTAAGTCAGGCTGATTTTGCTATGTCTAAAATTTCAGTGAATGATGAGTTCAATGGACCGACCATTAGAAAAACGGTCGACTACTTTGCGAATATTATTTCTCAACCAGCCAGCTACGATCATATTCAGAATAATGACAAGGAATTTACGAACACTGACAACTTTCGCTACATCAGCTGGGTGAAAAGCTATAATTCAGGAATATATGAACCAAGTTATACTGATGTTTTAAGAGTCGCTTTTACTTTTAAATTTTTAAGAGGACGTTTGTCAGATCTCGTTAGCCTCTTATCCGGAAGAGATTTTGAAACGAGAGATTACAAAAAGGAAATCGAAGAAGAATCATTTGAGCAACTACATGAAGCTGTATTACAGTTTGTAAACCAAACGAATTTTAAGCAGTTTGTTACAATTATAAAATCATCAGGGGTTGTACACAAAAAATTAGTAAGATCGCAAAATACATTGAATTTTGCTTATGCACTATTTTTACTTCTTAAAGATAAAGGTGTACATACACCAGTCATTAACAAGATTGTACGAAAGTGGTTTGTCATCTCAATTTTAACTGAGCGTTATTCATCTTCAGCCGAATCTCAATTTGACTATGATATCAAACGTTTTGCAGATGCTGAAAATCCGGAAGACTACGTTAAACGGATCGAGCAAGGAGAACTGTCTAGCGCATACTGGGATACTATATTGCCCGATAACTTCGAAACGTCAGTCAGAAGCAGTCCTTACTTCAATTTATTTGTAATGGCTCAAGTCTATTTGAAAGACTATGCGTTCCTTTCAAATAGTGTGACCGTACAGCATTTGATAGAAGAAAGAGGAGATATTCACCATATTTTCCCTAAACGCTATCTCCAGAAAAATGGTTACAACCGACGTGGAGTCTATAATCAGATTGCCAATTATGCTTATACTGAACAGCCAGTGAATCTTAAAATAAAAGCACAGCCACCTAAAGAATACATGGGGTGGATCATTGATCAGTTAGATAAAGAGTCATTTACTCTAGGAGAAATCAATGACAGTGAGAAACTAAAAGAAAACATGAGAATGAATGCTATTCCGACTTCGTTATCTTCAATGGACGTAGACGATTATGAAGATTTTCTTGTCGAGAGAAGAAAGTTGATGGCAGATAAAATAAAAGAATACTACGATAAATTATGACTTAGTAAGACTACACAGTAATCAATCTCAATTCTGAAAATGTTGCAAAGGCAAGTAAAAAAATGCTGCGATAAGTGCTGCTAGTTACAAGTTTAGATGGAAGAAGGTATCTATTAAATTTATGGATTATAGATTCTGATGAGTCAATTTTCCTCAAAGAAATAAATTGAATTCGTTGCCTTTTTGTATTACAATGTATGTACAAAAGAAAGGGTGATTTCGATGGCTGCTATTTCATTAAGAATCGATCCTGAGGAAGAAAAAGTCATAAAAGAATACGCAAAATCAAAAAATATTTCTGTATCTGCTTTATTTAGAAATTCTGTTTTAGAAAAGATAGAAGATGACATTGACTTGAACTTATACAAACAAGCAATGCAAGAATATGAAGAAAACCCTGAAAGCCTCTCTTTTGATGAGATGCTAGAGGAGTTATCCGATTAAATGGCAAAAAACTATCAGGTTCGTTTTGCAAAAAAAGCTCAAAAGAAATTAAAAAAAATGGACAAGCATCAGTCACTTTTGATTATGAGTTGGATCAAGAAAAATTTAGTCAATACAACCAAACCAAGACAGTTTGGTAAAGGATTGGTCGGGAATCATTCCGGAGAATGGCGTTATCGTATTGGCGATTATCGATTAATTGCCGATATCAATGACGAAACCATTACCATTCTCATTTTAGAAGTAGGGCATAGAAGAGATATTTACTGAAATGTCCTATATGCATCTAGCAGCATTATATTGAAAAGTAAATCTGCATAGATACTGGTCTCAGGATTGCAGGTGTCCACATAAATCATTACTAATACTCGACCACCTATTTATTATTGAGGTGGTCTTTTTTAGCTTAACCATTTCGCCGATCAGGCCAAACTGTTATACTTAAAGGTAATAGAGTCTATTAGAAAAGAGCGAAAATTATGACTAAAAAGTACCTAACAACGTTAAATACACGTCCGTTTTTATATCGAGAAACTAAAATGGTTGCTGAGTTAATTGATCAAGGTATGAGTGATGAAGATATTAAAGAAAAAGTAATAGATGATAATATTTTTCAACTGACAAGTAAAGATCGGCGTACAAGTTTTCTGAGCGAAATCAGAAAACGGTTGAACAACCTAGATGAATTCCTGCTAGAAAAATTTCTAGTCTCTGATACATCGACACGTAAAGCTATCTTACTCTATGCCATTCTTATGAAAGACACTTTGTTCTATGAATGGATGAGAGAAGTTGTTTGGGACAAATGGTTAACGCTTGATGACGAAGTCACAAAATTAGATACTACTTCATTCATTGAAAACAAGGTTGAGCAAAATGAAACTGTGGCAAAATGGAAGATGTTAACACGTGAACGTTTAGTAAACGCTTACCACCAAGCGCTGGTGGATGCAGAGTATGCCAATTATTCGGAAACTAAGATCATATTACAAAGACCAATCATTTCATCTCAAGTTGAACAGCATTTAAAATCCGAGAAAGAAAAACATATCGTAGAAGTATTGTTAGGGGAGGTTATCGAGTGAGACCAATCACAGTAAGGCTTGATGAGTTAAATGAAAAATTATCAGATCCGAAAATCTTATCAAACAAAGGTCTAGGTAACGAAGTGGGGTTTTACATTTTTGACTACGAACCGGAAGACGAACTGGTGGTTAGAGATGCTATTCCCTATATAAAGAAGCAGATACAGAGGGAGAACCCGGGAACAAAAATTCAGGTATTTGATTTATTCGATATCGTTTTAGCTTTTTTTGAAGAACGTGGGTATATGGATAAGAACTTTAAAATGGAAGATAAAAAAAGAAGTGAATTCCTTTACGACAAGATGAAAAAAGCCTTGAAGCTTGCGACTGATAATGACTGGATCGTTAAATATATTAGTGCACATATGGATGAAGATGCCATGATTTTCATTACAGGAGTAGGTAAAGCTTATCCGATTGTTCGCTCACACACGGTATTGAATAATCTTCAAACAGTCGTTGAAAAGAAACCGTTGATCATGTTTTATCCAGGGCGTTATGAGAACGGTGGATTACGTTTGTTTTCACGCTTTATGGATGACAATTACTACCGTGCATTTAAACTGATAGAAAACTAAACGAAAAGGAGTACACGTCTATGAAAATAGAACAACTATTTAAAAAAGACATCACACGAGATATTCAAGGTGTTATAAAAATCGGTCAAAAAGAAAAAGAGAATATCAAGCAGGAACTTGAAGAGTATGTCATAACTGAAGAACTGCATCAGCATTTCGAAACGTTCTATAAAGCCTACTCAAAAGCTTATGATAAACCGACCGATAGGATGGGCGTTTGGATTTCAGGTTTCTTTGGATCTGGTAAATCTCATTTCTTGAAAATACTTTCTTATTTACTTCAGTCCAATATGGAAATCGATGGTAAAAAACCTGTTGATTTCTTTAAGGATAAACTACATAATCAGGAGTTACTGTCGATGATGCAGAAAGTCACGGCTCATCCAAGTGACGTCGTCTTGTTTAACATTGACTCTAAGGCTGACTCTGACAGCAAGCAGAATAAAACGGCGATCGTTAAAGTGTTCAATAAAGTGTATAACGAAATGCGCGGTTATTCTGCCAGTATTCCATGGTTAGCTGAACTAGAAGAGACCTTGGATGAAAAAGGAGAATATGAAGCATTTCAAAGCTATTTTGAAGAAGAAACAGGCTTGAAATGGTCCGAGGGTAGAGAAGAACTGTATTATAACTTTGACGAGACAGTTATCGCTTTAGCCAAAGCAACGAACAGCAGTGAAGAGAGTGCTAACCGCTGGCTTGAGAATGGTGAAAATAATTACTCAATATCAGTAGAGGAGTTCGCTCAACGTATCAAAAAATACGTCGATAAGAAAGATAAAGACTACCGTCTGATTTTCTCTGTAGATGAAGTGGGTCAGTATATATCTGAAAATACGAATTTGATGCTTAACCTGCAAACCGTCGTTGAAGACTTAGGTAAACTTTGCAACGGTAAAGTATGGGTAATCGTTACTTCCCAACAAGATATAAACAGTTTACAAGAACATATGTCCTCAACCGATTTCTCTAAAATCCAAGGTCGGTTTAATACCCGTGTGAGCTTGAGCAGTGCGAACGCCGATGAGGTTATCAAGATTCGTTTGCTTGATAAAAAGGCAGACGCATACGCTAAGCTTCTTTCTAACTACGATGAGCATGCTGTGTCGATCAAAAATAAGCTCGAGTTCGAAGATGCTGCAACGATGCAGTTTTATAAAAGTCGCGAAGATTTTGCCAAAGTGTATCCCTTTGTGCCGTATCAATTTAACCTCCTCCAAAAAGTCTTTACTGGCATTCGTGAACATGGATCTGCTGGGAAACACTTATCGGATGGTGAACGTAACCTACTGGAATCCATCCAGCAGGCAACGATTCAGCATAAAGAGGCCGATCTCAACACATTGATTCCTTTCCATGTCTTTTACGATAATATCGACCAGGCTCTAGAGCATTCGGTTCGTTCAACGATCATCAAAGCCAATCAGAATGAGATGCTGAGTGATTTTGATGTCAATGTCTTGAAGCTTTTGTTCCTCATTCGTTATGTCGATGAAATGCCAGGAACACTCAAAAACTTAACGACTTTGATGATCCATTCTATCGATGAAGATATGATCGAATTAAGCAACAACATCAAGCGCTCACTAGATCTGCTGGAAAATGAATTTTTGATCCAGCGTATCGGTAACAAATACTTGTTCTTGACTAATGAAGAACAGGATATCAACCGTGAAATTGATAATATCGAAATTCCTACATCGGAATACATTATGGAAGCTGGGAACCGCCTGATCAACGACGTGTTGAATCTTAGACGCTTTACTTATCAGCCTTATTGTGATCAACCTGATATTACCTATCTCATGGATATCTCTTTATGGATCGATGACCGTTCACTGAGAAGCACGTCTTCAACGATCGGTGTGCGTTTCATGACAACCTATTCCGACCACTATGAAGATCAGGATGCCATTGCCTTGTCTCAACGCGAAGATAAAATGGTTATCGTCCGTTTGCCTGAAGAGGAAGACTTCACTGAGATCAAGAATTACTTACGAATCAATCAGTATTTAAGAAGACAGACGACTCAGTCACTGACACCTTCTCAGCAAGACATTCGCCAGAGAAAAGCTTCTGAACGTAAGCAATTAGAAGATGTCTTTGTTGCCAAATTGAAACAAGATATTAGTGATGCCAATATCCTAGTCAATGGATCAGAAATTGACATCAGTGGTACACCGGAAAAGCGTATTGAAAAAGGCTTATACTCGTTGGTTTCAAATACGTACCCTAAAATCTTCTATATAAAAAATTCTTATTCAAAAGATGAACTGGAAAAACTTATTTTACGTAGAGATGTTTCCTTGCTAGAAGAGTATGAAGATAAAAATAATGAAGCAACGGAAGAGATCGAACGTTATCTTGATATGCAAAAAGAGCGCAACATGGTCGTGACGTTGAGAGAAGTTCTGAACCGTTATACGGTGGAGCCCTATGGATGGAATGATCTGGACATTTTAGCGAGCTTAGTCCGCTTGATCAAACTTGAAAAGGTTCAGTTCACTTTAAACAGCAAACACATGAATGTATTTGAAAACGACTTTATGCGAAATATTCAAAGCTCCAAATGGCAGGAGAAAATCGTTGTTGCTAAACGCAAAACATTAAATGACTCAATCAAAAGACAAGTCAAAGAGCTGACCAAGGACCTATTTAACATTTCAGCACTGGAAGATAAAGAAGAAGACATGTATCAGACCATAACTAACCGATTCAGTACAGAACTGAAAGAGCTGCAGGATAAACTGTCGCTTTACCGAGAAAATAGCTATCCTGACCAGCAGTTGATCCGCGATGCGATCACAAAAATAGAGCGTCTACTTTCTATCAAAGATGCCAGAGAGTTCTTGACTCAGTATGTTGAACAGGGAGACGAACTGTTAGATCTATTCGAAGATCTTGAAGATATATTAGAATTTTTAAACAATCACAAAGGTATATTTGATAAAACGACAGAGCAAATCAGTCTTTACGAGAAAGACCGTAACTATATCGAAAACGATGAGTTACGAACGATTTATGAAGCGGAGAAGGCGATCATAGATTTGCCCCGTCCATATCGCAAAATGAAAGAATTGAAAGACTGGACGGATCAGTTCACTTCGGCGTACACAGATGAACTGGAATCTGTATCACAGCCTGTTCATGAAGCCATCGAGCAAGACAAGTTAGACATCGAACAGGAACTTAAAGCAATAGAAGGGGAGCCGGAGTACGACAAGCTTTACCGCAGTTATAAGTTCCGTCTATCCAATGTTGAAACAGGTTTACAGACAGCAGGAACAGTTCGTGACTTAAAATCATTTAAACAGGAATCCAGTACGATCAAAGGAACACTTATTCATCAGATCGAAGAAGCGAAACAAGTGATTGCGAAAAGGAATAAAGAAGTAAAAGTAACTCCACCGATTAATACAACTCCACCTAAACCCACTGGAGGTAAGGGCGATGGAGCAAATGGTCGAGATGGTGGAGAAGTTGCCATTAACCAGACACCACCAGCAAGTCCACCTAAAACAGTTGTGGTTCACAAAGACACAATCATTCCAAACCGCATGGTCGAGCTGAATAGTGAAGAAGACATTGAAGATTATCTAAATGAAATGCGCAAAACCTTGAAGAAGTACCTAGACAACGCCGACTACATCAAATTGATATAGGAGAGACGGACTTTGAATAAGACACAACTACGAAAATTTGCAGCAACGGCTCGCAAGAGAATAGAAGATGCTGTAAAGCAAAAAGCTTACTCGTTTGGCATCACCAAAGATGAGATCAACCCTTTACAAGAATTAAGTGACGGGCTCATTATCAATGGAACGGTTATAGGCGAGCGTGAACAAAAGCAATACAATCATTTGAAAAACCGTATCTTAATGGAAGGATACGAAACAGTCATGGACGAAGCGGCTTACACTTGGTTTAACCGCTTCGTTGCCATGCGCTACATGGAAGTCAATGATTTCTTACCCATTAATATGCGTATTTTATCTTCAAAAAAACCAGACAAACGCGAACCTGATGCTTTGACAGAGATTTTATCACTCGTGGATGACCTTGATCTGAACCGCGAGCGTGTTTATCAGATGAAGGAAGACAGTCAGCTGAATGAGCTTTATCAATACTTATTAATTAAACAAAGCATCAAACTGGGAGATATACTTCCTAATGTCTTTGATCCAATTACCGATGACTTGGCACTACTTCTTCCAGATAATTTGCTTAACGAAAATAGTGTTATTCGAGATATCGTTACGATGGTTGATGAACAAGACTGGACAGAAGTTGAAATCGTCGGCTGGTTGTATCAATATTACATTGCTGACCAGAAAGAATCCTTCTTTTCTAATAGAGGTAAAAAGGCAGGTAAAAAGGATATCCCAGTAGCTACCCAACTATTTACACCTAAATGGATAGTGAAATATATGGTTGATAATTCTTTAGGAAAATACTGGTTAGAACGATATCCGGATAAAGATATTGAAACGTCCTTAGATTATTATTTAAAGTCAGGTGATAATAACCTTGGTGATAAACCAGCGGTCGACATCGAACAGCTGACCTTTTTAGACCCCAGTTGTGGTTCTGGACACATATTAGTTTATGCTTTCGATGTATATTATAAGCTATATCTCTCACGAGGATATAGAGAACGAGAGATTCCTAAATTAATTTTAAATAATAACCTTTTTGGGCTTGATATAGATAAACGTGCAGCACAATTAGCCACATTTGCTTTAACTATGAAAGCCAGAGAATATGACCGACGTTTATTCAGTCGAGACTATAAGGTTCATATTCATAGTATTGAAGAAAGTAATACGATTGAAAATGAATATGTGGAATTACTTGCGGATGAAAATACAGATGTAAAAACTGTTACAGAATTATTAGTAAGTGTATATAATGATGCAAAACTATATGGATCCATCCTTCAAGTGCCAGAGATTGATATATCTCTAATTGAAGGTCAAATGGAATCAATTAAAAACAGAACAGAGATTGATATCTTTACTACTGAATTAATTGAATACGTCTTTCCTCTAATTGAGGATTTGATCGATCAATATAAATTATTGAGTAAAACATATGATATTGTAGTCACGAATCCTCCATACATGAATAACTTCAATAAAAATTTAAAGGACTTCATCAATAAACATTATAAAGATTACAAGAAAGATCTATTCTCTGTATTTATTTATCGATGTACTCTGTTTACTAAAGAACATGGTTATACAGCTCTAATGACACCCATGGTATGGATGTTTATATCTTCCTATGAAAAATTAAGAAATTATATTGTTAAACATAAGTCTATTGGAAGTCTTGTTCACTTAGAATATTCTGCCTTTAAAGATGCCACCGTGCCATTGTGTACATTTGTGTTGAAGAATGAATTTTCCGATGAAAAAGGGACATACATACGTCTAACTGAATTTACTGGCGGAATGGATGTGCAAGAAGAGAAGTTCTTAGAAGCCAAGCATGATTCTACCACCTCATTCAGATATGAAACTGACTCTAGCAACTTCAGCAAAATTCCAGGAAGCCCAATTGCTTATTGGATAAGTAATTCAATGCTCAAGGTTTTCGTTGAAGGAATCTTATTAGAAGAATATGCTGAAGCTAAAAATGGTTTTACTACAGGAAATAATAATTTATTCTTAAGATTATGGCACGAAGTAGATCCACATAATATCGATTTTCATGAAAGTAGTATTGAATATGTAAGTGAAAATACACATACTTGGTTTCCCTATAATAAAGGTGGAAGTTTTAGAAAATGGTATGGTAATTTAAAACATGTGATTAATTGGTCTGATAATGGACGTGAAATAAAAAACTATGGGCACTTAGTTCCTAGAAGTTTAAGTTATATGTTTAAAACTAGTCTAACATGGTCTAAAATTTCTTCTGCCTCTATTTCTTTTAGATTTGTACCTTCTGGAAACATGTTCGATGTTGCAGGTCTAAGTATGTTTGTAAAAAACAAAATTTACTTAAATTATTTGTTCGCTTTATTAAACTCAAAAGTAACAAAAAGAATATTGTTAATGCTATCACCAACATTAAATTTTGAAACAGGGCATATTCGCTCTATACCTGTTATTTATAATGATAAAAGACATAATTTAATTTCTGATATTGTTAATATAAATAAAATATTATCAAAAAATGACTGGAATTCCTTCGAAACCTCCTGGGATTTTGAGGACCATCCTTTCATAATTCACAAAAAAGATTCTGCATTAATTGAAAACAGCTTTAACAACTGGGAAGAAGTTGCTGAAGAACGCTTCTACCAGTTGAAAGCAAATGAAGAAGAACTGAACCGTATCTTCATTGATATCTATGGTCTTCAAGATGAACTGACTCCTGAAGTGGAAGAAAAAGATGTGACAGTGAATAAAGCCGTATTGGACCGAGACGTTAAGAGTTTCTTATCTTATCTCGTTGGTTTGATGTTCGGTCGCTATTCACTTGATAAAAAAGGTTTGGCTTATGCTGGTGGAGAGTGGGACGAGAGCCACTACACTTCTTATAAACCAGATGACACCAATATCATCCCATTGACTGAAGATCAATATTTCGAAGATGACATTATGAATAAGATAGAAGAACTGGTCAGTTTAATTTACGGAAAAGAGACACTTGAAGAGAACCTGCGTTTCATTGCCGAAGCACTCAAGATGAAGAGCAATGAAAGTGCAAGAGACCGCATACGGCGTTACTTCATGAAAGAATTTTATAAAGATCATTTGAAGACCTATCAGAAACGTCCAATATACTGGCAGTTCACGAGTGGGAAACGTGGCGCATTCAAAGGCCTCATGTATCTTCACCGGTACCACAAATATACCGTTGCTCAGCTCCGTACCGAGTACATTCTGCATCAGGCCACAGTGCTGGATAATCTTATCACTCACGAACAACAAGTCATTGCCGATGAAACCAGTTCAGCCACACAAAAAGCTCGGGCACAAAAGACGATCGATGAGTACACTAAAGACCGGGCAGAACTCGCCAAATATGACCGGGTCATCGAACACGTCGCCAGACAGCAAATCGACCTTGACTTGGATGACGGTGTAAAAGTCAACTATCAAAAATTCCAAAATATTGAAGTGACAGATGATACATCAAACAAACCTAAAAAGCAAAACGTCTTTGAAAAAATATAACAGGAGGTGTTCACTTGGCTGAAGAGTTACTTTCGCGTATCGAAACCTACTATGACGCTCCTTTAAAAGATGGCGAAAAACGAAAGATCTTATACTTGTTCGATCCCGAAGAAGCCTACGCTGACACAATCAAAACGTGGGCAGAAGAAACGGATGCAGTAGAACTATTAACAGTTACCACTCACAATTTTTTTCAAACTAACTATCTGATTGAAAAGGAGTTAAAGGACACGCATCTCTTTTTATATTTTGCTATGGAGAGACCGCGTATGGAAGACAACCCCCTCCTAGATGTTCTTCTCTACAGCGAGGAGCTGAAAGTCGATGCCTTAAGCCAGTTGTATCTGACTCTAGGTATCGATCCAGACAATGAAGAGGTGACCTCGGTCATCAAAGAATACCCTGTCTTTTTCAGGGCCAAAAATCGGATCAGCCAGTTCAAGCGTCTATATAATGAAAGTCCCTATCACTCAGCAGAAGTCGTTGACTATGCCGTCTTTGCTGCGTTGACTAAGGCGCAAGCTGCGACTTGGATGGCTGTTTTGATCGAACTCTTTGAAGAAGCGGCTTCCAAAGAAAACAGTAAGTGGGACCAGCTCGTTAAATTCGGAGATGAAAAGCAGTTCTGGAGCATGATTGACCAGTTATTGGGCTACAATAAAGATACGAGCATGAATGGCAGCTTATCCGTCGACGAACTCATGCATCAAGTCTTTCTCACCTATTTAGGGACGGAACTTGGACAGTCTATGCCAAAAGAACTTAAACCTTACATGCTTGAAAAAAGTAATCCGATCGTGATCTTCATCAATCAGTGGATGAATACGAAAAATAAAGAATCAGCCTTTTACTTTGTCTCCACAGTCGTTGAAAGTGCATGGGACTTTGATCATCTCTTACATGATCTTCCAAGTGAAACGTTGACGGAGTGCGAGACATTTAAATGGTTCGACCATGAACTCATCGACCGATTTGTGCAATCGATTCAAATGCATGTCAGTGACAGCGACCGACTGTTGCCGCTCCTAGCTAAACGCCGCAACACTATCTGGTTCGACCATTTTCAAAACAGTTATATCTTCTTGAAATGGGCCATTCAATTGAACCATTATACAGAAAGCTTTGAAGCCGACTGGCAGGGGATGGCAGAGCCCCGTGAACTTTGGCAGTATTACAGTGATCAAGGCTATCATGTGGATACTGCTTACCGTAAAATGACAGAATACTATGATGATCTCGAACCTGACCAAAAGGATACAGTCAGACCGGTAAAGGATCAAATGGAGCGACTTTACGTCAACCAGTATCTGAATGACTTTACAAAAAAATGGGATCTGTACTTTAAAAACAGCCACACTTTTGATTCAAACAAACTGCAAGCTAACTTCTTTGACAAAGAAGTGAAGCCTTATCTAGCTAACGACCGGCGTATTGTTGTCATTATTTCGGATGGCTTACGCTATGAGGCGGGTAAGGAACTGTACCAAGAGTTAACAAAAGAGAAGCGGTTTAATGGAGAAATCGACTGGATGCAAACAGAACTGCCTTCTATTACTTCGGTTGGTATGGCAAGTCTGCTCCCACATCACTCACTAGAATTTCAAACAGATGGTACTGTCTTAGTCGATGAGATGAAAACGATAGGACTCGCAAACCGTGAGGCTATATTGAAAAAGAATGGCCATCCTGAAGCCCTAGCATTAAAAGCGACAGACATTGATCAAATGACTAAGGACCAGTTAAGAGAGAAGATGGCAGGTAAGAAGCTGGTCTACGTTTACCATAACAAAGTGGATGCTATAGGTGACCATTTGCCAACGGAAAACGATGTTTTTAAAGCAACGAGGGATTCAATCAATGACTTGATCCAATTAATGAATCGCTTAACAGGGGACGTCAGTATTGGCGCCTTCTTGGTTACTGCCGATCATGGCTATCTCTATACACGATCTGCTATTTCAAGCAGTGATAAAGTTTCGGTAAAAAATAATTTAGATGCCTGGGTAAGAAACAAACGCTTTATATTATCTGAGAAAGAAGAGGATCATTACAGCGGACTGAGTTTTACTCTGTCAGAGCGCTTAGATAATACAGGCTACATCACCGTACCGAGAGGCATGAATCGTTTTGCCTTAAAAGGAGGAGGCTATCAATATAGTCATGGGGGACATTTGCCACAAGAAATGATGGTCCCTTTACTTCGAATCAAGACAGACCGCAGTCGGAACGAAATACCGGAAGTGGATGTGTCACTGATCAGTCAGACACGGAAGCTCACAAACAATATCGTCTGGTTATCCTTCCTGCAGACAGAACCGGTGTCAGAACAGAAGAAAGAGAAACGACTGAACCTCTATTTTGAAGATGAAAAGGGAAGAAAAATCTCTAATGAATTAACACTCATTGCGGATAGAGAAAATAAAGCAAGTGACGAACGTGTCTATACGGAAAAGTTTGTTCTACTCAACGAATCTTACAGCTCACTTGATACCCATTACTTTGTTATGGAGAATGCTAATGATGAAGAGGATACTGTTAAAGAACGGTTCAAGCTAGACTTGATTGGATGACGTTTGAAAAAGAGAGGGACGAAATGAAAAAATCTGAAGAGGAAAATTTTGAAGATTTTGTTTATAGCGATAGCTACTTCTTCATCGCAGGTCATACCAGTGGAGGAGCTCATTACAGCATAACTATGGAAGAAGCCAGAGAACAAGGACTGCTGGAAGAAAATGAGTTGACCAGTGATGAAGATGATGAAGATTTAGAGTTGCCGTTTTAAATTGCAGATGACCTTCAAGGAGATACTACTTATACCTCGAAGGTCATTTTTTGCTTATACTGATCACCAATGTAGGCACATTGTATAAACAATGGTAAAATTGTGGTATAAAATACTAGGAGGGCACTGTTATGGCTGCAGTGAGTAAAAAAGTTCATAAACAAGCTCAAAAATGGGGAAACAGTATAGCCATACGCATTCCAAAAGAGATGGCAGATGACTTGCACATAAAAAATAAAACGAACGTATCGATAGAACTTGTGAATGGTAAATTGGTGGTTGAACCAGAAAAGAAGAAACTATCCTTAGACGAACTACTCAGTCAAGTGATGGATGAAAATAGACATGACATGACTGACTGGGGGGAAGAAGTAGGTAGAGAAAAATGGTAAACTTTCCTAATGAGGGTGATATTATTATGTTAAATCTTTCGCCAACTAAAGGTAACGTACGAAGCGGATTCCGACCTTGTATAGTTCTTTCAGACTCTAGATTTAATAAAGTCCTTGGTTTAAGTATCGTCGCACCTATCACCAACCAAAAGAAAGGCTATCCATTTGAAGTACAACTGAGAGATGGAATGAAAACAACGGGAGTTATTCTTACAGATCACCTCTGCTCTGTTGACTTGAAAAGTAGAATGTTTAAAATTGTAGAATCGGCTCCAACATCACTACTTGATGAGTGCAGAGAATATGTATTTTCGTTTATGGGTGGAGAAGATGTTTAGTCATTTTAAAAAATAACAGGATATTTGTACTCGGTAATAACCTTTTGAATAAGTAAATCACGCTTAAAATTTTAAAAAGGCTTTTTTTGATCTCTCTTTAACATCAATTCAAAAAAATTAATGCCAAACAAGGTCAGATGTTGTATAATAAAAGAAGGGAATCCCTCCTGGAGTACTTGTCTTTTTTAGACAACCTAAATGTGCCATATGGAGGGGTTCCTTTTTATATTCTTATGTTCTGGAAAATTTGGTTTATTAAGTGCTATAAACGATATATATGAAATTGCTCAATTATAGTGAAATGTTTTCTTAAAGACTGACTGGAGGAAAGGAAAATACATGAATTTACTTTCAAAATATATTGTCACTTTAACCCGTCTTTATGGTGTGGTACATAGAGATGTGGTCGCTGAAATCTATAATCAGCAAAACGAGGAGCAAATTTCTCCTCAAGACGTCGAAGATTGTTTCGATACATCGGTTCAAGAAATCGAAAAGCACTTTACTTATAAAGAAGGCAACTATTTCGTTCATGAAACAATTCTCGTATATGATGATTTGGATGATACTCTGGCAAAGCAAGCAGGTAAGCCAAGGTACATTCCTGAGATGGATGAATTAATGAAGTATATGGATCAGTTTTACTTCTATAAGTCTGAAGCATACAACGACCTATATGACCATGTATTAAAATATCACTTTGATGGTAATGAAGAACGGGCGGAAGAAGTCTGCGAAGACGCTGAGGGCATGATTGAAGTCAATGCGAGTTTTGGAACAGTTATGTCAACTTTAGATAATCTAGGTGTAGAATTTAATAGTAAACAGCAGCGAGATAAAGTCAAGCGATTAGTCAGGAAGCTTCAGGATAATGTAAGACTATGGACAAATAAAGGGCATACGAATCAAGAATTAAAAGATTTAGGGTACAGTGCTGCTGGTAATGCATCTGCTGGCAATCAAGTACTGACCAAAAAATTAGGACGTAATGATCCCTGTCACTGCGGCAGCGGAAAGAAATACAAAAAATGCTGTCTGGATAAAGATCAGAAAATGAAAATATAATAATTTACTGAAAAGAGACGCAGTCGATGAACATCGGTTGCGTCTTTTTGGTATAGAAAATAAATTTGCAGTTGAATATTTAACGCTTTGGAATGCAAAGTTTGATCGCAGGAGTTAAGCTACGACAGACAAAATACTTACGAAAATAGATCAGCAAGATACTCTGCCACCTTGTCTTCTTTTAGCAATCGTGCCTTTATGACCATTTCACGCTTTATGTCCAATTCATTATTTAACCATTTGTTTCTGATGAGTTTGTTATAGTAGTCATGTAAATAAGAGCTATTTTGAGCATTATTCATTAAATGTGCTGGAATATAGAGCTCTATGTGTTCCATTCGTTTATCCTTTCGAGTTTAAGTTTGAGAACTGTTTCCAAGCGTTCCATTATACCAAAGGATGAGAGAGTACCAAAATGGCATCCGG
>NZ_FOLT01000026.1 GCF_900112455.1 Alkalibacterium subtropicum
GGTGTAGCTAATGTCGTAGCATTACTAACAGCAGAGCAAAACAGTCTTCTGGAAAAAGCTTTGACCACAAAAGTTGATTCTATCGTTGAACCGTTAGGTGAAGATCTTAAGGGAGCAGTCCGTCAGGCTTTGAAAAAGCCTCGTTCAACCACACACACTGTTCAAACTGGGAAAATATCCAACTTTGGCCCTGTGAGTAGCTTCATTGGGAAATTAGGCCAGGCATTTTCCTAAAAATATTAACACAACATAATTTCTGTTAATTCTACTAGTTAAAGGTTACCGAGAAAAACTTGACGCATACTACTTCTAAAGGATGATTGCAATTTGACACAAATAGAAGTAAACTTGTTTTATTACTTACAAACAGAAAGGCGTTAAATAATGAAAGATTATTTGAAACTGGGGTTCACATCTCCCCAACATCTATACAAAGCAATCAGAATGTCAAGAAAGCATTTAGTCTCCTATTTTGCGCTGATCGCCCTGATCCTTACCCTTTCCATGGCATCTGTTCTGATATCGGTTATGGGAGCCTTAAGAGAAGACGGTCAGGAGATCACTGAAACCCTGCCGGCGTTTGAAATCACAGACAATGCGCTGGTCGTGGAAGAAGAAACAGAATCCTATGTCCACCAGACGGACTCCTTCCTGTTTTTCTTCGATCCCAATGATTCCATCCAGGAAGAAGAAATCGACACGAATGTTGAACGGCTGAATGTCCCCATCGGCATCGGTTTGATGGACGATCAGTTTTACCTCAACATCATGGGACAGCCCCTGCCCGTGTCGTACGAACAGATAGACGGCTTTACAGATGCGGATTTCAGAGAGGTGATGTCAGAAATGGGGCAGTTTTCTCCCATCGTCCTGTTCTTTATCTTCGTCGTCACTTACCTGGCCAGCAGTTTCAGTCTATTGTATGAATGGCTGATCATCGCTTTATTTGCAAACATACTGAAAACACTGTTCCGGATCAGGCTTCCATTCAGAAAAGTGGCGCGCATGGCGCTGGTCGCCTTGAGTGTCCCGACGATCATCTTCGCTGTCTTCGATGCATTCGGACTGTTCCTCCCCTTTACCCTTGAGATCACCATTGGTTTTTCCGTCTACTTCCTTTATGCCTCTTTAAGGAATCTGAAGAAGAATCGCACGATTTAATATGAAGTCACACCCGGTAAAACCAGCATGTCTCCTTCCGCTGAGTTTACCGGGTTATTTCTTTATTAAAATGTATATTTAGTGTTTTTACTGGTTTTTTTAGTTTCTAAAAGGATCATTATAGCGCCGCTTCGGAGCATACACGTGCCATAATTTTTTGGATAGACCGAACATGGACATCTTCGGTCTATTCACTCGTTTCCCGGTTCAATTTTGAGCCGAAAAACTCCAACTTCGGTGTAGCCGAGTAGTGTCTCCCTTTTGAATAAACCGAAGAAGGCTAACTTCGGCTTATTCAAAACACTGACAAAATCATCAGGACCGAACCGCTCCAAGCTTCGGTGTATTAACGACACACTTCACCATGAACAAGCCGAACTCTGCAGGGGTTCGGCGCATAGTCTCATTTTCGAACGCTCATTAGACCGAACTTACCAAAATCAAATAAAATCCTTCACCGCCGGACCCTTATTGGTCAACTGCAGTGAAGGCTTTTTACATTGATTGACTTGCTTTAGTCTTTGTTATTCTTGTTCAGTCGCATGGCGCGTTTGCGCTTGTTCTGCTTCTTGCGTTCGATCTTGCGTTTGTATCCCGGTTTCACTTTTTTCTTCAGTTTCTTTCTCAGACCGTGGATCTCAGGGTCGAAGTCGGATTTGTGAACGTTCTTCCCTTTGCGCTGTTCTCTGCGGTTGCGGTCATGGGCATCGACCACTTCACCGTTTTTGATTTCTTTCGGCTCAAAGGTGATGCCGCGTTTTTCGATCGTTGCAATATCCTGTTCATCATCCGGACCGTAAAGCGTGATGGCGATCCCGCTCAGCTGATTCCGTCCGGTACGGCCGACTCGGTGGACAAAATAGTCCAGATCCTGAGGCACTTCTGCATTGATGACGTGTGAGACACCTTCGATATCGATACCGCGTGCAGCCAGATCGGTCGCTACGATATACTGATATTCCAGATTCTGGATCTGTCTCATCACTCTGCGGCGCTCACGTGAAGAAATCCCACCGTGGATCACTGCGACTTTCAGCCCTTTTTTCTTCAGCTGATAAGCAATGTCATCGACATATTCTTTCGTGTTGGCAAAGACCAAAGCCAGGTAAGGTTGTCCGATCGTCAACAGCTGGTGGATCATATCGATCTTGTTCTTGCCTTTGGTCGAGATCAGCCAGTTCTCTACGGTATCCGCGATCACCTGCTTGTTTTCGACTTCAATAATGATTGGATTGTTCATGTATTTCTTCAGGAAAGGCTGCAGCTTCTGCGGCACGGTCGCTGAAAAGACCAGCATCTGTCCGTTTTCAGGCAGACGTGTCGCGATCTTGTCGACATCTTCCAAAAAGCCCATGTCCAAAGTCATATCCGCTTCATCCACGACCATATAGGTGGACGTATGGATCAGCAGGTCATTGCTTTCAATGACATCCAAGAGACGGCCCGGTGTCCCGATAACGACGTGCGGCTGGCTGTTCTGCAGCTTGTTGATCTGTCTGTTCTTGTCTGTGCCGCCGATATAAGACTGCACATTGATCGGTTCGGGCGAATGACCGGCCAGCTGAGTTGCGGCATTGGCCAGTTGTTCAGCCAGCTCTCTGCTCGGTGCAGTGATCACGACTTGAACCTCTTCTTTTTTCGGATCGATCTGATTGAACAACGGAAGCAGGAACGCATGGGTCTTTCCGGAACCTGTCTGTGACTGTCCGATGATGTCTCGTCCTTTTTTCACTACGGGGATAACTTTCTCTTGAATTTCAGTCGGTTGGTCAAAACCTATTTCTTTGATAGCTTCAATAAGATAATCGTTCAAATTAAAACGATCGAATGGGTGTGTCATTTTTCATTCCTCATTTCTTTTCAACTCACATTGTACCAAAGCCAGGCCGTCCTGACCATAGTAAATAACGATCGATGCAAAAACGGCATCCTCTGTGAAGAAGATGCCGCCACATTTTCATCGTCTTTTAATCAAACGGATAGTCTCTGGGTTCTTCCTGGACAGAGATCCATTTCCAGGTCGTGAATTCATCCAATGAATGTTCACGTCCAAAGCGTCCGATCCCTGACTGCTTTTCTCCGCCAAAAGCAATGTACGGTTCGTCATTGACACTTTGATCATTGATGTGGACCATGCCTGTTTCCATTCGTTCTGCAAAAGCAAAGGCGCGTTTTTCATTTTCTGATGAGACTGCCCCGCTCAAACCAGCTTCTGTATCGTTGGCCAGTTCCAGTGCTTCCGCTTCATCTTTTGCCGGGATCAGGGTCACGACGGGTCCAAACATTTCATGCTGGGCTGTCGTCATGTCATTGGTCCCTTTTAAAATGGCGGGCGTCAGGACGTTGCCCTCCCGTTTGCCTTCCAGAATGACTTCAGCCCCCTCTGACTTGGCTTTTTCGATTTCTTCGAGCAGCCGCTCAACCTCGTCTCCTGAGATAAGCGGACCGATCAGTGTGCCTTTTTCAGTCGGATCGCCGTGTTTGAGTGAACGGGCTGTATCGACGAATTTCTCGGCAAAGGCATCAAAAATGGATTCATCTATAATGATCCGATTCGTTGACATACAGATCTGTCCACTATGCATGAAACGTCCGTAAATCGCCCCTTTGACCGCTCTGTCTATATCGGCATCATCCAGGATGACCATGGCGTTGTTCCCGCCCAGTTCTAAGATAGTCTTTTTCACTTCTCTCCCGGCTACCTCACCGATTTTTTTACCGACCGCTGTTGAACCGGTAAAGGAGATCATATCAGGAACCGGATGCAAGTAGAAGGCATCGCCGATTTCAGAGGATTTTGGGTGGACAACCTGAAGGACGCCTTTGGGAAGCCCGGCTTCTTCAAAGACTTTGCCGATGATATTCCCACCACTGACCGGGGTCTGACTGCTGGGTTTCAAAACGACGGCGTTCCCCGCTGCCAGTGCCGGAGCAACTGAACGCATCGCTAGATTCAACGGGAAATTAAAAGGACCGATGACACCGACCACGCCGAGCGGTTTTCTGATCAGGTGGTTTTTCTTACCTGGGATCATCGAATCATTGACGATCGTTTCCATTTGGAAAGGAAAGCCTGCTGCCAGCTGCATCACAGACAGCGTGATGTCCAGTTCCAGTTCAGCTTTCGCTATGGTGGAGCCCGCATCTTTCACTAGGATATCGACGATTTCCTCTTTTCTGTTTTTCATGATCTGGATCGCCTTTTTTATGACCGCTGCCCTCTGGAAAGGATTCGTTTCCGCCCATCCCTTCTGGTGGCTTTCAGCACTCTCGTAGGCTTCATCCAAATCATCCAGCGAGGCCACTTGCAGCTTCATATAGATTTTTTCTGTATAAGGATCTACTGATTCGATCACTTTCTGACTTTTTCCTTTGCGCCAGTCACCATTGATGTAGTTCATATCCAACCGTTCATACTTGTCCATCCATACCCATCCTTTCGATTTTTTCACTCTACACCAACTTTAATCCTTCCACTTTCCTTATTGCAAAAAAGACGCCTTATCCGGAAAGAATCGACGCTTTGCGACAATTCAGTTGATTGATGCATCAATTAAAAGTAAAATAGTTTATAGAGTATGACACATGCCTGTCATGTAGAAAAGAGGGAAATAATGTCCAAAGAAAAGAAAGCTTTATATATTATATTTGGAGCTACAGGAGATTTAGCTTCAAGGAAATTATATCCAGCCTTATACCGCTTGTATTCAAAAGGATACTTGAAAGATCATTTCGCCGTCATCGGGACCGCTCGCAGAGAATGGTCTGATGAGCATTACCAGAACGTCGTCAAGAAAGCCATCGACGACATCAAAGAATCCGATAAAGATGCAGAAGACTTTTCCAGTCACTTCAGGTACCAGTCACATAACGTCAAAGATTCAGAACATTACCATACCCTGAAAGAACTGGCTGATTCACTGGATAGTGAGTATGCCATTGAAGGGAACCGCCTATTCTATCTGTCCATGTCCCCCACTTTCTTCGGGACCATCACGACACACTTGAGGGATCAGGAACTGGTGACTCAAAACGGCTTCAACCGCGTCATTATTGAAAAACCATTCGGAACGGATCTGGAATCTTCCAAGGAACTCAACGATGAGATCAATGCCTCCTTCGACGAGGACCAGCTTTACCGCATCGATCACTACTTAGGAAAAGAAATGGTCCAGACCATCCTTGCGCTGCGCTTCTCCAATCGCATCATCCAGGACAGCTGGACCAGCGAGAACCTCTCTTCCATCCAGATCACGCTGGCTGAAAACCTGGGTGTGGAAGAACGCGGTGAGTACTATGATAAAAGCGGCGCCCTGCGTGATATGGTCCAGAATCATGTCCTGCAGATCGTCAGTTTGCTGACGATGGATGAACCTGAATCCTTCTCCACTGAAAATGTCAGAAAAGAAAAACTGGCCCTGCTCGAATCGCTCAAGCAGCCGAATGTTAAAGACGAATTTGTCAGAGGGCAGTATCAGGCTTCGGAAGACGGCGACTGCAAAGCCTACCGCGATGAGGAAAAAGTGGATCCTGATTCCCTGACCGAGACCTTTGTTGCCGGGAAAGTCGTGATCGATTCGGATAAATGGCGCAATGTCCCGATCTACATCCGTACAGGTAAACGTATGAAGGAAAAAACGTCGCGTATCGATGTGCTCTGGAAGAAGACCGACCAGCAGCTGTTCGACGAAAGTGATTCTCTGCTGACGATCCATATCAGTCCCAAGGAAGGCCTTGAACTTCAGCTGAACGACAAAGAAATCGGACCGGGCATGCACCTGCGTCCTGTCACTTTAAGCTCTATGCGTTCAGAAGAGACGATCAGGAAAAGTCCGGAAGCTTATGAAAAACTTTTACTGGACGTCCTGAACGGAGATGAGACACACTTCGCACACTGGGGTGAAGTGGCTGCTTCATGGAAATATGTGGATCATATCAGACAGGCCTGGAACGAAGACTTGGAATCCATCCCCTTCTATCCTGCACATTCGATGGGGCCGAAAGAATCGGATGAACTGCTCGCTAAAGACGGCCAGAAATGGCTCTATAACCCGAAAGACTAAACAGACAGATTTAAGTGTATCAAGAGTCCGGTATAAGCAGCTGTAAAAGCTGACTATATCGGACTTTTTTTATTTAAGCATGACTATTTAGTTATTTTAACGATTCCTGAGTCGCTAAAAGGAGCATTTTAGAGCCGGTTCGGTCCGAACCCGAGACAATTTCTCTTGAATAGACCGAACTTTGACGTCTTCGGTCTATTCACTTGTTTCCCGGTCCAGTTTCGAGCCGAATCAAACTGACTTTCGGTGTATTCGACAGATGTGAGCCTTTTGAATAAACTGAAGGACCCTATCTTCGGCTTATTCAAAAGGCTCACTAAGTCGTAAGGACCGAACCCCTCTCAGCTTCGGTTTATAAAAGACACATTTCACCATGAACAAGCCGAACTCTGCAGGGTTCGGCTCATTCCTTCGTTTTGGGATGCTCATTAGACCAAAGTCACCAGTACCAACAAAAAAGGAAAGCGTCGGGGCCGCCCGACGCTTCAAAATCATCAAATAGAAAACGGCCTCCCCCGATCTTTTTTTGAAGGGAAGGCCGTTTCTTCTATAATTTGCTGTTATCTAGATGGTTCTCATAATGGAAAAAGGATTTCAGTTTATCTTTGACTGAAGGGATCGTGCCGGCCTTGTCATTTTCGATCTGCAGAACGAGTTTCGGTTCGTGCAGACTCATACGGAGGAGCAGCCAGCCATTGCCGTAGGGCTCACTCAGCTGCACGCGCTTGCCCTCCAGATTGTCCGGAACCAGTGTGAAGCCATCGGTATTGTTCACCCAGACAGCAAAACGCTCGAGTATGTCCATGCCGAGCTCCTTGTAGTCGTCATTCGTGATCACGAAACGCACTTCTTCTGTTTCAGCCGGCTGCTCCAGATGCCTGATCAGCTCTGTGACGCTCTTGCCTTTTTCTGCCATTTCGGCCTCTTTCGCAACGATCTTTGCAGCCAGGTATGCCCCGTCATCCAGGAAGTAGTTTTCACGAAGGGCTGCGTGTCCGCTGGTTTCGATGGCCAGGGCACAGTCCACGCCTTCTTCATTCAGGTCGATTCCACGATTGATGACATTGCGGTAGCCAGAGATGTATCGGTCGACTTTCCCGCCCATCTCTTCGACAAATTGAATCAGGTGATCAGAAACCGGCGAATTCGTCACGATCGTGGTTCCCGGATTCTCTTCTAATATGATGGCCCCAATCAGACCGATCAGGTTATTGCGGTTGATGCTGTTGCCTTCACTGTCTACGATCGCTGAACGGTCCACGTCCGTATCGAAAATGATCCCGAGATCCGCCTTGTTTTCCAGTACAGCTTCTGAAATGCTCTGCATGGCTTCTTTATTGTCGGGATTGGGTTCATGATTCGGGAACGTGCCGTCCGGGTCAAGGAACTGGCTGCCGGTGGTATCCGCACCTAAAACCTTCAACACTTTTTCGGCAAAGAAACCACCGGCACCATTTCCGGCATCCACGATGATCTTTCTATCTGCCAGTGGTTGGGCCTCAGCATCCACGTTCAGTGCTTCTCTTATTTTCATTACCAGATCAGCCGCATAAACAGACAGCAGATCTTTTTCGGTCGCCTGAGTTTTATCAGCATCCCAAATTTCGACTTCTTTTCCTGCCAGAAAAAGAATGGATCCAATGTCTTCATGCTCGAGTCCGCCACTTTGCGTGAAGAATTTCAGACCGTTGTATTCCATCGGCAAGTGACTGGCTGTGATCATGATCCCGATATCAGACTGGAATGCGTCGTACTGGGTCGACATGAAGAGTGCCGGTGTCGTCGCCATATGGGTATCGATAACGTTGATCCCCAGACTGGTGAACACATCGATCAGCCAGTTTTTGATTGAAGGACCGGTCAGACGGCTGTCGTGTCCGATCGTTATAGTCGTCTCCGTTAAAGATTTATCTGAATTCTCGCTCCACCAGGCTGCGAGACCATGGGCGATCCGCTTGATGGTGTCTTCGGTCAAATTCTTTTTCTGCTTCTCAGTGTCCAGAGCAAAGCCTCTGATATCTGATCCGTTCTGTAAGGTTTTCAAATCTATCTCTGTCATCATTCATTCTCCTTTGCTTATATGAGCCTATCCAAGAGATGGTTTGTTACTCATTTTCTCTCAACACACCGTCAAAGTGACGAAACACGCCTTCAGCTTCCTCATCGGTCTTTGAAATCAGCATGATCGTGTCATTTCCCGCAACCGTTCCTACTATCTCAGGATAATGGATATCATCGATCAATGCACCAATAACGTGTGCATTGCCAGGTAACGTTTTAACGACATTGATAAACTGGACCTGAGTCACGTCGGTCACTACGCTTTTGATCGTGGAATCCAGCTTTTCTTCCAGAGTCACCTGATCGTTCTGATAAATGGTATACTTTATGCCGCCGTCACCCGATGGTGTTTTGACCAGGTTCAGTTCTTTGATGTCTCTGGATATCGTTGCCTGAGTGGCGGTGACCCCTTTATCATGCAGAAATGTCAATAGTTCATCCTGTGTAGACACTTCATTGTTCAATACGATCTGTTTGATCAGCATTTGTCTTTCTGATTTTCTCATATCCTCCCCGCTTCCTATAAGTTAATATATATGTATAGAACAATTATACCTTATTTCGCATAAACATTCATCCCATATCGCTGTTATCCGTTAAATTGGAATCATTCAAAATAAGTCAGCTTTCTGTACTATGTGTAAAATTAATGTCGGAAGTGAAAAAGGTCGACCTAGACAAAAAGAAAGAAGACCCTTAATCTAGAGATAACGACAACGCTAGAGAAA
>NZ_FOLT01000019.1 GCF_900112455.1 Alkalibacterium subtropicum
TCCAACAAAAATAACCGTGAGCACGTCGAATGAAGGCGTCAATGGACGCACTCCAACAAAAATAACCGTGAGCACGTCGAATGAAGGCGTCAATGACATCACTCAAACACAAAACACCGTGAGTACACCTAATGAAGGCACCATTAGCATCACTCAGTAAAAAACTACCTGGAGAACGTCGAATCAACGCCACGTCACAATAAACAAAAAATCCCAACCATCACACAGACAGTTGGGACATGATAAACAAATTATTTGATGACGTTAGCCAGTTTTCTGAAAGGTTTGATTGTTTTGCCGCCAGTCAGCTGACGCTTCAGTGCGTAATATGATCCCAATAGTGGGAACAGTGCACCGACCCAGGCGATCGGATTGGATAATCCGACGCCGACAAAGCCTAATGAATGTGTCAGGAGCAGGACGGCACCGACCCGACCGAAGAGTTCGAATAAACCGGCAAGGGTCGGCGCAGTACTTTTACCTAAGCCCTGCAGCGTATAACGGTGAACGATCAGTGATGACAACAGAACATAAAATGTTGAGTTCGTGATGAAGTACAGACGCGTCATTTCCAGGATCTCCGTATTTTCAGGGCCGACAAACAAGAGAGCAAAATACTGACCGAAGAAAATCAGGATGGCGCCGACGACTATGCTGTAGATGGTCGTCACTTTCAGGACCTTCTGAACGCCTTCCCACACACGATCAAGGTTCCCCGCACCGTAGTTTTGAGCCGTGTAAGTCGCCATCGTCACACCCACGGCCATCAAAGGCTTGGTGGCCAGGGAATCGATTTTCTGTGCGGCAGTCGTTGCGGCTACAGCTTCAGGGCCTAACGTATTCAGAGTCATACTTACGACGATCATACCGATCGCGATAAGTGATGTCTGGAAGCCCATCGGGAAAGCAATCGCTGAGTGTTCTTTGATTTGCTTCATTCCGGCTGCCCAGTCTTCTTTATGGATGCGGAAAAGCGGCACACTGCGTTTAATGTAGACGAGTCCGATCAGTCCAGAGATGAACTGCGCAATGACGGTCGCTAAACCGGCACCGGCCACACCCATATTAAAAACTAAAATGAAGACTAAATCCAAAACCACGTTCAAGACGGATGCAATAGCCAGAAAGACAAGTGGCGCTTTTGTATTGCCAATGGCGCGAAGCAGGTTCGAGACTAAGTTGAATAATACGATGCCGCTTAAGCCGATGAACATCATTGTAAGATAATCGTTCGCAAAACCGATCAGTTCGTTGGGTGTGTTCATGAATTCTAAAATGTTTCTTCTGAACGAAACAGCTAATACAGTTAGCACGACGCTCACGGCACCGGCTATGATCACGCTGGCTGCCAGATTTTCGCGGATGGCTTTTTCGTCTTTCTTGCCGAAACGCTGAGCGGTGATAACGGATAAACCGGATGTCAATCCGATCGCAAGTCCTAAAACAAGGACGTTGATGCTGTGCGTGGATCCGACGGCTGCGAAGGCATTGACGCCTAAGGTCTGACTGACGATGTACGTGTCTGCCATCTGGTACATTTGCTGCAATATATTTCCGATCACTAAAGGTAAAGTGAAGAGTAAAATGAGTTTTAAGGGACTACCTTTGGTCATATCCTGGTTCATAAAATGATTCCTCCGTTTTGGGTTGTTCGTGTCTTTTATGACGTGTTTTCAATGCGTTTCATTTTTTAGGTCTTTGGATAAGTATAGGCAGATTACATGTGATTACAACCCGTAAACGAAGGTAAACTTGACAGTTTTGTGAACGAAAAAAACCATGAAAATAGTAGCCGTTTTCATTTGCTCAACAGGGCTTTTCCTTGATATAAAAGGATATTTTTGAAAATGTAGACAAAATATGAAAAATGAGAAATTGATTAAAATGATAATAAGAAAAAGAGCACGGATCGCTGAGATCCATGCTCTTAAAAACCTTATTTGATTTTTGAGGGTGACGGTTCCAGCTGGTCAAGAGTAAAGTCCGGTTCAGTCTCGATACTGACAGGCATTCTGCCGGACAGGTCACGCTTGGTCGCGCGATAAGCCCATACCAGCGGGACCACGGCTGCAAGCCAGGCTAGAGGACTGGCTATGACGATCCCGGCAAATCCTAAATGTAAGGATAAGAAAAAGGCAGCAATGATACGAGCCACTAATTCTCCAATGCCTGCGACTGTAGGAGCCAAACTGTTGCCGAGACCTTGTAAGGTATGTCTGTATATAAACAAGACAGATAATAAAGCGTACAAAGTAGCGCTGGCCAAGAAATACTGCTGTATCATTTGCATAACTTCTGCGGGTGCATCTGCCCCCACAAATAAAGTAGCAAACGTCCTGCCCCAGATCAGAAGAATGAGTCCGATCACCACGCTGTAGCCGATGCTCATTTTAAGCGCCTGATTCACACCATACCAGACCCGGTTCAGTTTTCTTGCACCATAATTCTGAGCGGCATAGGTCGACATCGTTATCCCGAAAGACTGCAGCGGCAACACGGCGACCGAGTCGATCTTCTGAGCTGCAGTAAACGCAGCAACAGCCGGCGCCCCCAACTGGTTGAGCGTCATGGTGATGGCCACGGAGCCTATGGCGATAATGGAGTACTGAAAACCATAAGGCAGACCGATACGCAAATGTTCCTTGAATTCCGCTTTATCCGGTTTCCAGTCCTCTTTATGGATGCGCAGCAGAGGCACTTTCTTCCATATGAACCAGATCGTCAGAACACTGGATGTGATCTGGGCCGTTATAGTTGCTAAAGCCGCTCCTCTTATGCCCAAATCAAAGACAAGAATGTAGACATAGTCCAGCACAATATTTAAAATGGAAGTAACGATCAAAAAGTACAGCGGCGTTTTACTGTCGCCTAAAGCACGCAGCAGATTTGCGAGATAGTTAAAAAGAATAACCGCACCGATACCTCTGAACATGACATTCAAGTAGTCATAAGCGTATGTGAAGGTTTCATCCGGTGTTTTCATGATGGTCAGAATCTCTTCTGTAAAGGTCGTGGTCAAAAAGGTCAGCGTGATGCCGATCGTCAGGCTGATGATCAGGCCGGTTGCCAGATTCTTTCGCAGCGCCTGTTCATCTTTACGTCCGAAGCGCTGGGCAGTGATGACCGATAAACCGGCTGTAATACCGATAGCCAGGCCGAGTATAAGAAACTGCAGGCTCAAAGTGGAACCGATAGCTGAAAAGGCCGTTACACCAATCGTCTGACTGACGATATAGGCATCTGCCATGTTATAAAGCTGCTGAAACAGGTTCCCTATAAGTAAAGGAACGGTGAATCCAAGGATCAGTCTGATCGGATTACCGTGGGTCATATCTTTTTTCATTGTAATCACTCCTGTGGGTCTGAACACATTGTGACAAAGTGTCACTTCCGGGCAAAAAAATAAGCCAGATGGTTAGATTTATTAGTACCAGATAATTATAGCTTTATTGACTGTAAAAACAAGGCTTAATTTCACTATTTTAAAAAAAGTCAAAACTGGCCGGTCAGACTGGAGAAAAATAAGCCAAAAAAGACAGTCAGCCGGATCTGTCCTATGGCAGTGACTCCAATAAAGGATAGCAGTGGTGAAATCGTAGTGGATTCGTAAAGAATGATAAACAATTATGAGGTATAATGAAAGAAGTAACTTGTTGCACAAAAGCGGACAGGAATAGTTGACTTTTTGCACATATCGAGTAACGTGATTAACAAGAGGATAAATAAAAATGTTCTATAATAAGTAGAACAGAAAAGGAGAATACTCATGAAAAATTATTTAACAGATTCAATTAAGAATGACAGTCTGGACATACTCAAACAACTCATAGCGATTCCTTCGGTCAACACGACTGAAGAGCCTGAAGAGGTTTATCCCCCTTTTGGAAAAGAGGTCGACCAGGCGCTGAAAGAAACTCTGTCTATCTGCGAAACATTAGGCATGGATACTTTTTATGATCCGGAAGGCTTTTATGGCTACGCAGAATATGGAGAAGGCGAAGAAACAGTCGGGGTCCTCTGTCACCTGGATGTCGTTCCAGAAGGCGATAAAGAGAAATGGGAATCCGATCCATTTAAAGGAGTCGAGCGTGATGGCGTGCTTTACGGACGCGGGTCGCAGGATGACAAAGGTCCAACCGTTGCTGCCCTCTATGCCTTCAAGGCTGTCGTGGATGCAGGCGAAACCTTCAACAAAAAAATCCGCTTTATTTTCGGTACAGATGAAGAAATCCTGTGGCGTGGCATGGATCATTACAAAGAAAAGGAAGAGTTTCCTAGCCTTGGATTTGTGCCGGATTCCAAATTCCCGCTTACCTACGCTGAAAAAGGTCTGCTTCAGGCCAAGGTCATTGGGCCGGGTGCATCTAAACTGAAACTGCAATGCGGGAGCGCGCCGAATGTCGTGCCGGAACGGGCAGGATACAAAGGTGGCCAGCAGGAAGAACTGAGCCGTATCTTGACTGACAAAGATATTCCGTATCATCAGTCAGAAGAGGGCATCGTTGTGGAAGGGAAAAGTGTGCATGCAAGCAAGGCCGGAGAAGGGAAAAATGCCGTGACGCGTCTGGCCCAGGGGCTGGTCGACATAGAGCCTCATCCGCTGCTATCATTTTTAGCTGAAAAAATCGGTATGGAAACGAATGGTGAAACGCTGTTTGGTGAAGTGAAGGATGAAGTGTCAGGCGAACTGACCTTGAACGTCGGTACACTGGCGATCAATGAGAACACATCTGAGGCTATGCTGGACATCAGGATCCCGGTAACTTACGACAAAGAAGTCATTGTAGAAAAAGTAAAAGACGCAATCAGTGCGTATGGACTGGAATATAAAGAACATGATTTTCTGGACTCCTTGTATGTACCTGAAGACAGCGAGCTCGTCCAGTCGCTGCTGGCTATTTACCAGGAAAAAACAGGAGACACAGAAAACAAGCCGATGGTATCCGGCGGAGCCACTTATGCACGCGCGATGCCGAATATGGTCGCTTTCGGTGCCCATTTCCCCGGAAGTGTCAGTCTTGAACATCAGGAGAATGAAGGCATAGAACTGGATGAATTTTATAAGGCCATGGATATCTATGCTGAAACTATATATCGCTTATGCTGTACTGACAGTCAGCAAAGCAATGGAGAGAGTGAATAAAGAATGGAAACCAAACACAAAGCTGTCGTTCTGGGCAACAATTATTATATCGGACTGAGCATTATCAGGAGCCTTGGGAAACATGGCGTCCCAGTGGCTGTCGTAGATTATCAGGAGGAAGGTGCCTATGCCCGCCACTCCAAATATGTGACTGAAAAACTGATCGGTCCGCATTACAAAAAAGAAGCGGATAAATTCAAGGACTTCCTGATCGGCTATGCTAAAAATCAGGATCATAAACCGGTATTGTATCCCTCAGCTGATCCTTATGTTGAGTTTATCGACACGTATCTGGATGAACTGAAAGAATTTTATCTGATCAATCAGACTGAACAGGGCTTCTGGAGCGATCTGATCGACAAAGACAAGCTGTATATCCTGGCCCAGCAGCATAATGTCCGGGTCCCGAAAACGATCCAGGTCAAACAGAACGACGTCGTTGGAGAAGTCGAACGGGATCTGGGTTATCCCTGCATCATCAAACCGTCTGATTCGTCGACCTTTGTGTCCACTTTCCGGAAGAAACTGTTCAAGGTGACGAACCGCGGAGAACTCGAAGAAGGATTGAAAAAAGTCAAAGACGCCGGGATCGAAGTAGTCGTCCAGCAGCTGGTGCAAGGGTTTGACGACCACATGTACACTTTCGACGCCTACTTGAACCAGGATTCAAAAGTCACACACTGGGTGACAGCTCAAAAGGAACGCCAGTATCCGATCAATTTCGGTGCTTCTGTTTACATCAAGCAGAAATTTGTACCGGAACTTCATGAGATCGGTGCACCCTTCCTGGAGGCGATCGGCTATAAAGGCTTTGCTGAAATCGAGTTCAAAAAAGATGAAAAGACCGGCGAGTATTACCTCATTGAAATCAATGTCCGCACAACGAATTTTAACCAGATGCTGACAGAACTGGGCTTCAATATGCCGCTTTTAGCCTATAAGGAACTGACGGAGCAGGAAATCGGTCAGGACAGTCTGAAAGAAACGACCGATCTGGCCTTCCATTACATGTATGAGGACCTGCATGCGTCCCGTGCGTATGTGAAGTCCGGCCAGCTGTCATGGAAAAACATACTGAAAACTTATACAGAAAAAAGAGTCGGCTCGATCTGGGCACGCAGCGATCCAAAGCCCGGCCTGTATTATGTGGGTGGTCTTGCAAATAAAGTCAAAAATAAGATAGTACAAAGGTAAAATAAAAAAGAGATTCTCTTGTATTGAGTGAATGTCTTAAAAGGGGAGAACCGAACTTATGCAATTATCTGAGCTGCTCCAAGCTATAAATGTATTAGAAGTTAAGAACGAAAAAAATGTTGAAATCCAGACGATCGCCTATCATTCCAGAAAGGCAAAAGAAGATTCGCTGTTCGTTTGTATCAGAGGATATAAGACAGACGGCCATCAGTATGCGCAGAATGCCGTGGATAACGGTGCTGTAGCTTTGATCGTTGAAGAATTCCTTCCGGAAATCAGTGTCCCGCAGTATCGTGTGGCGGATAGCCGAAAAGCACTCGCCGCATTGGGCGATCAGTATTATGGTCACCCCTCCCGGGATATGACACTGATCGGGATTACGGCCACTAACGGCAAAACCTCTACATCCTTCATGACGAATGCGATTTTAGAGGCAAACAACTGGAAGACGGGTCTGATCGGGACCGTCATGGTTAAATACGGTGATACACTGGTCCCAAGCATTTTGACTACACCTGAATCGCTGGATCTGCACGGGTATTTTGACAGAATGCGCAAGGAAAACATTTCACACGTCACGATGGAAGTCTCTTCTTCTGCCCTCGAATTAAGCCGTGTGGGCAGTGTCTCCTTTGATATCGTAGCCCTGAATAATATCAGCCGTGAACATATCGATCTGCATGGCTCATTTAAAGAATACTTCAATGCCAAAGCGAGTCTGATCCGTGAGGCCAGAGCCGATCAGTTTGCGGTATTGAATCTGGATGATGCGCATTCTGCCTTATTGATAAATGAAACACCGGCAACGGTCGTCACGTATGGCATTGAAGATACTTCAGGTTATCTTCAGTGCAGGGATATCGATTTGTCTACCGGCAGAGGGAACTTCACTGTAGAAATCAACAAGCCTTTTAAAACGATCAATGGTAATACCGTTGAAAAAACAGCCTTCGACATCCGCTTGTCTGTGGCCGGCTACCATTCTGTCTATAATGCCATGGCAGCGATAACCATCGGTTTGATCAGCGGTGTTGACATCGAAACGATTCAGTCGGGCATCGAAAGTTTCAAAGGCGTGGAACGTCGCTTCCAGTTTATCTATGAAAAGGACTTTAAAATCGTAGACGACCATTTTGCCAATGCCGGAAATATAGAGGTCACGCTGGAAACCTTGATGAAAATGGATTATAGAAAGCTGCATATCGTCTATGCCATCAGAGGCAGCCGTGGAGTGACAACGAACCGTGAAAACGCAGAGACCCTTGCAAAGTGGGCGCCTAAGTTAGGTCTGGAAAAAGTGATCGTTTCTCTCAGCGAATCACATGTCATCGATAAAGACGATGTCCTGCCTGAAGAATTAGAAGCGTTCAAAGAAGAGATGGACAAAGTCGGCGTAGAGATCGAACTGCATAAAGAAATGCCGGATGCTTTGGAGTCCAGTCTCGACCAGGTCGAAACCGGGGACGTCATTCTGATCGGCGGTGCACAAGGAATGGACTTTGGAGCGAAATATATCCTGAATCAGCTCGTTGACAAACGCCCGGATCTCAATGCAGAAGAAGTGCTGGCCCCCCTCGGAGAACGCGTGGCCGGTATCGACGAATCATTTTTAGGCGACGACTAAAATCCGGTTTCAAAGTATTGGAGGGTTATGATGGAAAATCCATTCTCGCTTTCACATATCAAAAATGTCGGCTTTAATGCCAATCTGATCAAAATCATTGCTATCACCTCTATGTTTGTCGATCATTTTTCACGGGTCATCACTGAAGAGGGGACAGCAACCAGCTGGAGTCTGCACTTGTTCGGACGGCTGGCCGCTCCGCTTATCGCGTATCTCGTGGCGGAAGGTCACCATTACACATCGGATAAACAAGCCTACGCAAAACGGCTGTTTGTCTTTGCTCTGATCTCTCATATACCTTATGTAGTGTACTTTAATTTCGGCTTTTTTCAGGCCACCAGTGTCTTCTGGTCTTTATTGATGGGGCTGATCGCACTGACAGCAGCAACGACTGACGAACTTGCTGATATCTGGAAGGTCCTGATCGTGGGAGCGAGCCTGATTCTTGCCGCCCCGGCCAACTGGAATTATATTGCCGTACTGTGGGTACTGAACTTCGGGCTGTTCAGAGAACGAATGGGTTTTAAACTCACTGGCTTCGCCGTCATTACATTATTATTCTATATCATCCCCGGCCTGCAGCAGTATGGAGCTGAAGTCACGTATCGTTTCGGGAGTCTGCTGGCCTTACCGTTCTTTTATTATTACAACAGAAAGCCGGGGAAAAGAACCTGGTTCACGAAGTGGGCTTTTTACTGGTTCTATCCTCTGCATCTGATATTCCTTTATGCATTGAAGATGTTTTGACCTGGAGCACCTAAGGTCTTATACTGTGTAAAGACAAATTAAATCGGAACAGACTAGTGGTTTATCAGAAAAAGGAGCTTTGACTTTGAAGAAACAGAAACCGTTCTTAAATGGCCTGCTCATCATTCTGCTTTTCTCGATCGTGATCGTCAGCATCGTGCTTTACTTAGAGCGGTCACCAGCGCAGGATCAGAGTGGACGAGAAAATGAAGCACCGTCAGGACAGACTGGAGATGGTGAATCAACTGAGGGTGCAAACAGTGAGGAAAAGCCGGAGCTGCCGGTGTGGTACATGGAGGGATCCTTCGAGCTGCCTGTTATCGGGGCAGCAGGGTATACCTCAGTGAACCAGACCCTGTATAAAGATCCTGATGTGGATGCGAAGGTAATCAGAGAATTAAAGCCGGGGACTCCCTTTAAAATAAAAGGCGAAGCCGGTGACTACTGGCAGGTAGAAGCAGATTCTTTTGAAGGCTGGATCGAACACCGCTTCGCTTTCATCAATCTACCGGATGTGGTCCCGTCCATCATTTATGATCATACAAACAGTTATGACTCGCGGTTTAAAACCTCTTATATGGATATCCCTGAATTGACAGGTGAGCCGCTCAATCCGATGATCGACTATAATGAACGTCTGGAAGAAGAAGAGTACGTCATGCCCATTCTGTATCAAACGGCCAAGAAAGTTTTTCATGCCCAGCAGCTCGCTTTGCAGAATGGTGATACTCTCGTCGTCTACGAAACATTCCGACCGAGAGAACTTCAGCTGCTCGTTAACGAAGAAATGGAGAAGCTGGCCGAGGAAAATGAAGAAGTAGCTGCAGGAATTACTGAAAAACCCTGGAGCCTCACTTGGTTCATCAACATGAAAGTCTCAAATCATCAGCGGGGGATGGCGATCGATCTCAGCCTCGCTAAAGTGGAAGAATTGACAGATCAGACGATCGGCGACTTCAAAGCACTGAAAGTCCAAGAGTATACAGAATACACGATGCACACACCGATCCATGAATTAAGTGTAGAGTCAGCGGTTTTCAATCGACCGATCGCTTCAGCCGACCGTGAAGGCTGGAAAGAGCTCGCTGTCAATCCGAAAATGGCTGAACCTGCACTGAAACTCCAGAGTTATATGGTTGAAGCCGGCTTTAATCCTCTAGCCTCAGAATGGTGGCATTTCAATGATGTTGATGCTCTGGAGGATCTTGAGAAAGCAGCGGGGAACGGAAAGTTTCTCATCAAAGAAACAGTAAACCGTGCGCCTTTCTGGGAAGATATCACGCCTGCGCAGTGAAAGAGAAGCTTGATCGACTCTGATTGTGATCAGCGGAAAAAAGGCTGACAAGGTATCAGTCAGACAGCATTGTCAGTCGACAAATGCCATTAATGTTGGGAGATAAAAATGGATTTATCATTATTATTAGAAGCAATAGAAGTAGAAAAGTCAAGGAACCAAAAAAGTATCGAGATAGATAAAATCGCCTACCATTCAAGCAGCTGCCTGCCTGGCACCTTATTTGTCTGTGTAAAAGGATATGAGACAGATGGCCATGATTACGCTGCGGAAGCTGTAGATAAGGGCGCAGTGGCACTGATCGTGGAACGTTTTCTTCCTGATTTAGCTGTACCGCAGTTTCTGGTGAAGAATGGCCGAGAGGCTTTAGCAGCGTTGTCTGCAAGGTATTACCAGTATCCTTCCAGAGATTTGTTCCTTGTAGGGATAACGGCTACGAACGGGAAAACAACGACGACATATATGACGCAGGCCATTTTTGAAGAAAACAACTGGGCAACTGGCTTAGTGGGCACAGTCATGGTCAAATATGCAGATAAAGCCGAGCCGAGTAAATTAACGACGCCAGAATCTCTTGATCTGCAGGAATATTTCGTAAAGATGAATGAGAATCACATCACCCATGTATCTATGGAGGTGTCTTCATCCGCTTTAGAATTGAACCGAGTCAATAATGTGGCTTTCAATATCGTGGCGCTGAACAATGTGAGTCCTGACCATATAGATCTGCACGGGTCATTCGAAGAGTATTATAACGCCAAAGCAAGCCTTATCCGGGATGCAGGCGCGGATCAGTTCGCTGTTTTAAATCTCGACAACCGTTATTCCGCTGACCTGCAGACTCAGACGGCTGCGAGAGTCGTTACCTACGGCATAGAGGATCAGAGTGGGAACATCGTGGTCACGAACTTGAATCTGACTCCTCAAGGGGCTGACTTCACTGTTGAGATTCGTGAACCGTTTCAAATGGTCAGTGGCGAGGTTATAGAACCTGTTTCTTTTCCTGTGTCTATTTCAGTCGTCGGGTATCATTCTGTTTATAATGCCCTCGTTGCCATCACTATCGGACTGATAAGTGGTGTGCCGATAGAAACGATCCAAAAGGGGATAGAGAGATTTAAAGGTGTGGAGAGAAGATTCCAGATCATCTACAATAAAGAGTTCAAAATCATAGATGATTACTTTGTCAATAAAGAAAATATCGAAGCCACCCTGGAGACATTGAATCAATTGGAATACAACGATCTGCATTTAGTTTATGCTGTTCGTGGGAACAGAGGTATCCAGGTCAATAGAGAAAACGCACAGACCCTGGCGGAATGGATCCCTAGACTCGGTCTTGAAAAAATCATCCTGACGATCAGTGAATCGCATATGAAAAATAAAGATAAAGTATTGGATGAAGAATTGAAGGTAGTCAGAGAAGAACTGGAAAAAACCGGAGTGGCCATCGACTATTATAAGGAAATGCCGCCAGCTCTGGATGCCAGTTTAAAGGATGTGAAAGCCGGGGATGTCATCCTGCTCACAGGCGGAAAAGGGATGGATTTTGGAGCGAAATATATCCTGAATAAGATCCTCGAACAAAGACCGGATCTGGATGAAGCGGATGTATTGAGTCCTTTAAAAAACAGAGTAGCGGGTATGGATGAATCGATTTTAGAAAGATCAAAGAAGTAAACGGTAAAGAATCGGAACGGGAGGGATCGTATGAAAAATAAGGAGAAGGTCATTGGTGTCCTGGGTGGTATGGGCCCTGAAGCAACAGCAAGCTTTTACAGGAAAGTGATCAGAGAGACAAAAGTGCAGAAAGATCAGGACCATTTCCGTACAATTATCGACAGCAATCCTAAAATACCTGATCGCACAGAGGCTATCTTGTACGACGGTCCTTCACCGGTTTCAGAAATGGTCAGGACAGCCAAGAACCTGCAGCAGGCGGGGGCGACCGTAGCTGTCATGCCTTGCATTACGGCTCATTATTTTTACAGTGCTATTCAAAATGAAGTGAGTATTCCTATCCACCATGTGCTGAAAGGGCTTAATGCATATATTAATGAAGACTATCCGGATGTAGATAAAATCGGCGTCTTATCGACAAGTGCCACGAAAGAGACCGGTTTATTCCAGCAGCATCTCCTCAATAAAGAAATCGTGTACCCAAATGCCTTCGAACAGGAGAACAAGGTGATGCGGGCTATATACGGGGAGAACGGCATCAAGCAGGGCAATACCGGCAATGGGCCCAAACAGCTCCTCCTTGAAGTCGCTGACCGGCTGATTAAAGAAGAACACTGCGAGCTGATCATTGGTGGCTGCACGGAAGTGGAACTGGTCCTTCACTCCGATGACATGACCGTCCCTTTTATCGATCCGATGCGGGTTGCCGCAAGAGATTTAACAAAAAGCAAAACGGCCGATTAATATCCTCAGGTAAAAGGATTCACATCACTGGCCCGGAAACAGTTTAGGTAAACATCAACAGAGAAACTGAAGGAGAGAGACGTTTGACGACAGAAGAGATCATACAGATATCGGGGAAATTGACTTTGGAAGATTTTATAAAATACAACCATTATCATTTGGGTAAACTCCTCAAGGTGTATTTTGTCTTATGTTTTATCGTTCTTTTCTTCGTTTTTCAAATCCCCATGTCCGGGGATATTATCCTGATCATCCTGATCTCCGGGATCCCCTCCCTCTTACTCTCAAGCCTGCTCTATTATTTTGCAAAAAGAACACGCAGGCATTTTGCTGTCAGAGAATATAAAAGCGATCAGCTTATCAAGCTTACGATCAGCTATACCTTTAAACAAGAAGGGGTGACCCAGGTTGTCAGAAAATCGCAAAACCAGTATGAATGGACTGATTTTCTGAAAGCCCGGGAACATAAAGAAATGTATCTGCTCTATCTATCTAAAAATAAAGCGATGGTCTTACCGAAGCGCTTTTTTCAGACAGAAGATCAAATGAGACGATTCAAAAGTCTTATAGTGCAGAACCTGTCCCAAACGGAGTTAGAGAACGACTGAGGTGGGAATCCCCATACCGGGTATATAACGGTTTGTCCCAATAAAATCTGTTTCAATTACTCAAACTATTCTTTACTGAATATTTCAGAAAGGATAGTTTTTTTGTTGACTTTTTATGACTACGGTTGTAAACTATAAAAAGAGATTAACGTTTACTTTTGTAAACATAAGGAGTGATAAGTATGCATGAGCATCAGATTTCACCAGCAGAATGGGAAATCATGCGTGTCATCTGGACGACGCACCCGATTACGAGTAAAGAAATCAATGCGATCTTAAAAGAAAAAAAAGAGTGGAAACTGGCTACAACTAAAACGCTTATTGGCCGTTTAGTAAAAAAGGGGATGCTTTCTACAGAAAAAAAGGGACGGAAGTATGAATACAGGCCACTGGTCTCTGAGAAAGAAAGCATCGACGAATCCATAGATGATCTGCTCGATCAGATGTGTGATACAAAAGTCGGCCGCAGTATAGAGACGATTTTGGAGAAAAGTGTCATCAGCAAAAGCGACCTGGAACGCCTGGCAACCCTTATTGAAAAGAAAAAAGCAGTTGCCCCGGAAATAGTTAAATGTACATGTACGCCTGGACAATGTTCCTGTGTACATTAAGGAGGAAATATTAAATGGAAACTAAATCGTACCCCATTGAGGGCATGACCTGTGCTTCATGCGCCTCTACAGTAGAAAAGACAGCTCAGAAACTGGCGGGCGTGACGGATGCATCCGTCAACCTGGCTTCAGAAAAACTGAATATCAAAGTGGAAGAAGGCGCCTTTGATCCGGAAGAACTGGAAAGACAGATCGATGCGACCGGATATAAAATGGTTATGCCGCAATATGTGACCAAAACGTTTGACATTGAAGGCATGACCTGTGCGTCATGTTCCTCGACAGTTGAAAAAACGGCGGTGAAACTCAGCGGCATGGAAAAAGCATCAGTCAATCTGGCTTCAGAGAAGATGTCGGTCACCTATAATCCGCTGGAATTGTCAGTAAGAGATATTTCCGATGCTATTTCGCGTTCCGGGTATAAAGCTGTTCCTAAAGAAGAGGAACAGGTGGAAATAACAGGTCCAGATGAAGCGGAGAAACTGTCTAAAGAAGAAATGTATAAGAAACGTACGCTTCTTTCCGCTGTCTTTACCATTCCCTTACTGATCATATCCATGGGACCGATGGTAGGCTTGATGCTGCCGGCCGTTATTGACCCGATGACCAATCCCGGAAACTTCGCCCTACTGCAGCTGGCACTGACTCTCCCTGTCGTCTGGTCAGGAAAGACATATTTTGAGCAGGGATTCAAGACGCTGTCTAAAGGGCATCCCAATATGAACTCGCTGATTTCACTGGGAACGGCAGCCGCCTTCATTTACAGTCTGGGTGCAACCTATGCCATTCTCTTTAACAATGCCGAATTGGCTATGATGCTCTATTATGAAACATCAGCAGTGATCTTAGCTTTCCATACCCTCGGTAAATATCTGGAGGAACGTTCGAAAGGCCGCATGTCAGAAGCCATACAAAAGCTGATGGACCTGGCACCGAAAACAGCACGTATCGTTCATGATGGTCAGGAAGAAGAAGTAGCAATCGAAGAAGTCTCGCCCGGTGATGTTATCCGTGTGCGTCCCGGTGAAAAAATGCCGGTAGACGGAATCATCGTCAAAGGACGTACAGCCGTCGATGAATCGATGCTGACGGGGGAAAGTATGCCGGTCGCGAAAGAAACAGGGGACCCGATCATCGGTGCCAGCATGAACAAGAATGGCTCGATCGATTACCGTGCAACCAAAGTCGGCAAGGATACGACCCTTTCTCAGATCATTAAACTTGTGGAAGAAGCGCAGGGATCAAAAGCACCGATTGCTAAGCTGGCGGATGTTATTACTGGCTACTTTGTGCCCATCGTGATGGGACTTGCACTTGTGTCCGGCCTGGTCTGGCTGATCGCCGGTCAGAGTTTCCTTTTTGCCCTCACCATATTGATATCGGTGCTGGTCATCGCCTGTCCATGTGCTTTAGGGTTGGCAACTCCAACAGCGATCATGGTCGGCACAGGTAAAGGTGCTGAACATGGTGTCCTGATCAAAAGTGGTGATGCGCTTGAAACGATCCATAATGTCGGTACCATCGTGTTTGATAAAACCGGCACACTGACGGAAGGGAAACCCGTCGTCACAGATATCGTTGTGCGCGACCAGTCTTCCTTTGAAAAAGAAACCCTGCTTCAGATGGCTGCTTCTGCTGAAAAAGGCAGTGAGCACCCGCTTGGCGAGGCGATTGTAAAACAGGCTGAAAAGGATAAACTGACAGTGACCGATGTATCCCATTTTGAAGCGATCCCGGGTCAGGGGCTGCTTGCAGAAGTGGGTTCAGCTACCCTTTATTTCGGCAATAAAAAACTGATGACCGAACAAGGTTTCTCTATAGCTGAAATGGAAGAGATAGCCAATCAGCTGGCTGATGAAGGGAAGACCCCGATGTATTTAGCCGTTAACGATACCGTGGAAGGCATCATTGCCGTAGCCGATACCCTGAAAGAAAATAGCGTGGAAACGATCGAAGCACTGCACAAACAGGGAATCGAGATCGCTGTGATCACCGGTGACAATACCCGCACAGCCAATGCTGTGGCCAGACAAGCCGGTATCGACCGTGTCCTGAGTGATGTCTTGCCGGAAGACAAAGCCAACGAAGTGAAGAAACTTCAGCAGGAAGGCAAAAAAGTCGCCATGGTCGGAGACGGGATCAATGATGCTCCGGCTCTGGCTCAAGCCGATATCGGTATAGCTATCGGATCGGGAACGGACGTCGCTGTAGAGTCTGCAGACGTCGTCCTGATGCGCAGTGATATCAAAGAAGTACTGACAGCGATCGAATTGAGTAAAGACACACTGAAAAACATCAAGCAGAATCTGTTCTGGGCCTTTGCCTATAATGTGGTTGGCATCCCAGTCGCCATGGGCGGTCTGTATCTGCTTGGCGGACCGCTGTTGAATCCGGCCTTTGCTGCGGCAGCGATGAGTTTCAGTTCGGTATCAGTATTATTAAATGCCCTGCGTTTAAAAAACTTTAAACCCACACTGGCTGAAACAGTTAGTGATAAATAATAATGAAGGAGAGATAGATATGAACTATCAGGCAAAAGTAGAAGGAATGAGCTGCAACGGGTGTGCAAACTCTGTAAAGGCAGCCTTCGCACAGATCGATGGTGTTTCAGACGTGGCGATCAACTTGGATGAGAAGCAGGCAACGCTTGAATCTTCTCAGCAGCTGACCAAAGCGCAGCTGGAAGAAGCGTTAGCAGACACCAGCTATACAGTCGAATCTCTGAATTAACCTGCATGTGAAAGACATGTCTCTCGAGTCATTGTGAGAGATATGTCTTTTTTTGTATATGTAGACGAAAAACACGTAAGATGAGACATTAACAGTTGGGTCAAGGATGTAATCGCTAGCTTTTTTGTTCGTCTGGAAACAAAATGGCTTACAGAAAAGAAAAAATAGTGTATCATAAAACCAACGAGTATAAATTAAAATGTTAGTAAAGACACATAAAAGAAGGTGAGAAGATGAGTAAAGGTAAAGCCTATGTCCCATTCAGAATCGAATTGTCACCCATAAAACAGATGGCGATGTTCCATTTTCATAAAAATCCTGATTCCGAGTACGACGCATTTGAACTGCATTACATCGAGAGTGAGGAAACTGGTTCGGGTTTTCGTGTGCTGGCATGGAGAAAAGACGGATATCGGGATTCCTATGTACAGGACTCGTTGACGATCAAAGAAGAAGATGAAATACTAGCTGTCGGCGGAAAAGGGTTAAAAGAAAGGTTCCACGTCAGATTCGATGAAGCTTACTTTAACCATGTCAATGGACGACTGGATGCCGGGTTTGTGTTCAATGACAAACACGATCGTCGCATCGTCCTCTATGTAGATGAACGCATTGAAAAAGAATCGAAACCGCTGACCTGGCTCCCGTCTGTCGGGAATCATATTAAAGAACCGCACTCTATGCCGCTGTTTTTCCTTTATGATTTTGATTTTGCCAGAAAACGCGATACAGATATTTTCCTGTCAATTGACGGCATCGTTAAAGAGGTCGATCCCTTTGTCTTTCCTAAAGATTTTCAGTCACGGTATTATGTTGAATTTTCAACGAATTCCGTCGTGGCCAGCTTTAATAAAGCCGGAAAATACACACTGGAACAGGTGGAGATCGATGAACAGGGAGTAGCAAAAACCGATCATCACACTTACTTATATGAGAATGACGAAGGGTTATACAAGCTGAAACGCATGACCCTGGAACATGAAACACATCCGGTAGAAGTCAGCTTTTCTCCGGTTTTTCCAAACCACAAAGAAGTCATCGAAGCCAAACCGTTTTATGGTGAGTTCACGATCCGTCCTTCGGGTGAAGCCGGCTTTTTAAAAGGAAAGTATAATGTGTTGTACCAGCGGGGAAAAGCAATCATTAATTTGACCTTCCCTGAATCCTGGCAGACCCCTAAAGGAGCGAACTATGAGCGTTTCATCAATAGTATGACACCTAACATCAAATCGTGGTATCAGACCTATCAGTGTCGTCAGGTCGTTCGCCTGGAAGATATGGATACACGTATTGAGTGGACACGTGTGGATTCCGACCGGCGCTCACGGTAACAACATGTTCAATAGTTGAAGTATCAATGGACTGAATGCTTTATCTATTCGGTTTGTTGATGCTTTTTTCTTTAAGATCTGCTTGGAATTATTGGGACAGTGTGACCTTGTATAAAATCAGCAAAACTGAAAGGAAGATAAAATGAAAATTCTGATCAGCGGCTTTGACCCGTTTGGAGGAGAGAATATCAATCCGGCTTATGAAGCAATAAAATTGCTGCCCGATTCAGTCAGGGGGGCAGAAATAGTGAAGATGGAAATGCCTACAGTGTTCCATCTGACTGCTGAAGTACTTGAAGAAAAAGTCCGGGAAGTCGATCCAGATGTTATCCTATGTATTGGACAGGCGGGCGGACGCTGCGGCCTCACACCCGAACGCGTGGCGATCAATGTCGATGATGCCCGCATACCTGATAATAATCAGCAGCAGCCGATCGATGAAAAAATAAAAAAAGACGGGCCTGCTGCTTATTTCAGTTCTCTGCCTATAAAGGCAATGGTTGAAAAAATGAGAGAAGCGAACGTCCCGTCAAGCGTCTCCAACTCGGCCGGGACATTTGTATGTAACCACATCATGTATCAGGTATTATATATGATCGACAAGAACTTTCAGGGTAAAACAGGTGGCTTCATCCACTGTCCGTTTATCCCTGAACAAGTAATAGATAAACCGAACCAGCCTTCAATGAGCCTGGCGGATATTGTAAAAGGTCTAAAAGCCGGGATCGAAGCAATCATTGAAAGAGATGGCCAAGAAGACATTAAGGAAATGGGTGGCGCGATCCACTGATCCGTGATAGAGTAAAAAGGCAGCCGGCTTTGCCGTGCTGCCTTTTTGATATAAAAATTATAGAGAAAGAAGAATGCAAATGCTGACAGGAATGGGCTTACTACTGATACTCGGATACATAGGAGGCAAACTGGCTTCAAAGGCAAAATTGCCGCCGCTCATCGGGATGCTCGTTGTTGGCGTCCTCACTGGCCCTTATATGCTGAACTGGCTTGATCCCTCTCTGCTGGTTGTTTCACAGGAAATACGTACGTTTGCGCTGATCATTATTTTACTGCGAGCAGGATTAGGTATAAAAAAAGAGCATATCCGCCAAGTGGGGACAATTGCACTCAAGATGAGCAGTATTCCATGTATTATGGAAGGTTTGACGGTCTTGGGCCTGACATACTACCTGCTGGGTTTCTCTCTAGCAGAAGCGGGTATGCTGGGTTTTATTATTGCCGCAGTCTCACCGGCAGTCGTCGTACCCAGCATGCTGGATTTGAAAGGGAAAAGACTCGGGGAAGATAAACAGATTCCTACTCTGCTTTTAGCCGGCACCTCTATTGATGATGTTATTGCAATCACGCTCTTTACATTTTTTCTGGGCCTGGGAACTGGGGCCAGAGAAAGCCATTTGCTTCTCGATCTTGGACGTATTCCCCTGAGTATTCTAGGAGGGGTCCTGCTTGGTGGCGTACTTGCGTATTTAATTGTCATCGTATTCAGAGCGATAGACAGAAGGTATACGGAAAAACTGGTGCTGTTACTAGGTATAACCATCATATTTGTCGAGTTTGGCGAGTATATCGGGATAGCGAGCCTACTGGGTGTTATGACGATCGGATTCATCCTTTTTGAACTAATACCCAGACAGTCCAAAGAGTTTTCTCTTGCGCTTGGGAGTTTGTGGGTGGTCCTGCAGATTCTATTATTTGCGCTGGTGGGAGCTGAGGTCAACATTCAGGTGGCGTTAGACGCCGGGATGACAGGTGTGCTGATTATTCTGGTCGGTCTGGTCGCTCGCAGTGTCGGGGTCTGGCTGGCGACAGCGAAGAGTGCCCTGAATCCTCGGGAGCGTCTATTCTGTATGATCGCCTATACGCCTAAAGCTACAGTTCAGGCAGCTATAGGTGCCATTCCCTTAGCTTTAGGTGTGGAACAGGGGGCAACCATGCTGGCTTTTGCTGTCCTGTCGATCGTCCTGACAGCGCCGCTGGGTGCCTTGGCTATTTATGCGTCAGCCCCACGATTATTGAAAAAAGCTGAATAAGAAAAATTTATGGGAAGAGCTGTTTTTAAAGCTGATCTAAATGTGTATTGCATTGGTGAAGTGAACCCTTCCCGAGGAAAAGTAAGGAGAACTAGTCACAATAACTTTAAAGCACTTTTGTGAATGGATATCTTCTGAACAGATCATTGATTTGATGGGTTGGCAGTATCAGCAGAAGTCGTTATGAATCGAAGGGAAAAGAAACTTTAAATGCAAAAAAAGGGTAGAGCTCATATTGAGCTCTACCCTTTTTATATTAAATAGCGATAATTTATTCTACTACGCCTTCTGTCCATTCAGAAACTGTTTCTTCATTGTTGTCGATCCAGTTCTGGGCAGCTTCTTCAGGGTCTGCGCCTTCTTGGATCTCTAACATAACTGATTCCATGTCAGCAGCATCCCAGTGGAAGTTATCCAGGATTTCGTAGGCTTCAGGCATGTCTTCTTCAAGACCAGTACGGACGAAGGTATCAATGGTTTCTTCGCCACCGAATGATCCTTCAGGGTCTTCCAGATACTTCAAGTCATAAGACTGGAACATCCAGTGTGGTGACCAGCCAGTTACGATGATATCTTCTTCGTCTTCAATGGCGTCATCCAGTTGTTGAACCATCGCACCTGATGATGATGTCTGAACAGTCCATCCTTCAAGATTGTCATAGTCTTCATTGACTGCTCGCTCTGCGGCTGCGACAACACCGGCTCCGGCTTCGATACCTGTAATCGTCTGATCAGCTTGATCCGTCAGGTCAGCAATAGAAGCTGCATCCATATATTCAGGAACGACTAAACCGATTTTAGCACCTTCAAGGTTAGGTCCTAAGTGAACCATTTCATCAGAGTATTCTTCGAATTGCGGTGCGTGAGTACCTGGTAACCAGGCAGAAACCATTGCGTCAGCTTCGCCGTTAGCTACAGCTTCCCACATGATGGCATTATCTAGTTGAGTCAGCGTAACGTCATAACCGACCTGTTCCAGTACCTGACCAATAACGTTTGTTGAAGCAATTTCTGAGTCCCATGCCACATAAGCAAGGTTGATCTCACCGTCGACAGTGCCTTCAGTTGTGTCTTCGCCAGTATCTGTTGTATCAGCGTCATCTGAACAAGCGGCCAGGAATAGTGCTGAAGCAGATAGTGCTGTGAATCCTAATTTTTTCCATGTGTTAGTCAATATAAAAACCCCTTTTAAATTTTGTGAATCTTAGTTTGATTATTAAATACGATTAGTCTTTGTTAAAGCCTTGCAGCGTTCTGTCTAAGATGATAGCCAGAACAACTAATGCGAATCCTGCAACGAACCCAGGTCCGACTTGAGCACGCTGTAAGGCGTTGATGACGCGTTCTCCTAATCCGGGTGCACCGATCATTGAGGCGATAACGACCATTGATAAAGCAAGCAGGACAGTCTGGTTGATACCAGCCATGATCGTTGCTTTAGCTAATGGCAGCTCAACTTTGAACAACTGCTGAGAGCCCGTACTACCGAATGACTGAGCGGCTTCCACCATTTCATCAGACACTTGTCTGATACCAAGGTTAGTAAAACGAACAGTCGGTGGCAGAGCGAAGATAACAGCTGAGAATACACCAGGAACCATACCGATCCCAAAGAAGGCAACAGCCGGGATCAGGTAAACGAACGCCGGCATCGTCTGCATGAAGTCAAGAACCGGCGTGATGATAAAGTTCGCGATCTCACTTTTAGCCATGAGTATGCCGAGGGGCACCCCAATAATGATGGATAGTAAACTGGCTACGATAACCAGTGTGATGGTAAACATCAGTGGTTCCCATAATCCCTGGTTGTAAATGTAGAGCAGGCCCAGCACCGTAAAGGTTGGCAGGCCCCACTTTTTGCTGCCTGCGAAAAATGCCAGTGCAGTAAGCAGGATAATGAATACGACCGGCGGAATAAGAAGCAGTAGTTCTGTCATTGAGTCCATGACCCAGTCACCACTGTCACGCAAGGCATCAAAGAGCCAGGAAAGGTTATCTGTCAGCCAATCGATGAAAGTGGCCATCCAATCGGCTACAGGAATTTCTGGGATGACATCTAAAATACTATTCTCCATTATTAGATTCCTCCTCTCTTTCTTTCGCTAAGGCACCGATAACTAAACTACGGATAACGATACCTTCTAATCTGTTGTTTTCATCTACAACTGCGACAGGTGTGTCTGAATCGTAGATAATATCATATAAATCACCGATCAAGGTATCCTTAGATACTTTAGGAATGTCTGTACGCAAGATGTTGTCGAAATTTCGAATGTTCGATTTAACAGCAGATAAGACATCCTTGTCAGTGACATAGCCTTTCAGTTGATGATTATCATCTATGACCAGCATGCTGGAAAGACCTTCAGCTTTCATTTGTTGTGCAGCGACTCTTGGTCCTTGTTTGCTTGCACGCAGAGTCTGAGGACGGATCATAATGTTTTCTGCCGTCAGGACTTTAGAACGGTCAACGTCTTCGACGAAGCGTTCTACGTAGTCGTTAGCAGGATTGGTCAGGATCTCTTCACCCGTACCGACCTGTACCACTTCTCCGTCTTTCATGATGGCGATGCGGTCACCGATACGCAGTGATTCATTTAAATCGTGGGTAATGAAGATGATCGTTTTGTGCATGGTTTCCTGCATTTCAAGCAGTTCGTCCTGCATATCACGACGGATAAGCGGATCAAGTGCTGAAAATGCTTCGTCCATGAGTAATACTTCCGGGTCGTTTGCTAAAGCACGCGCCAATCCGACACGCTGCTGCATCCCACCGGATAACTGGTTAGGCTTCTGATCCTTATATGGAAGAAGTCCGGCATTATCAAGTGCCGCTTCAGCTTTTTTCTGACGCGTTTCCTTATCTACGCCTTGTACCTCTAGCCCGTATTCTGTATTTTCGAGAATGGTACGGTGAGGGAAGAGTCCAAAGTTCTGGAACACCATTGATAATTTTTCACGACGAACACGGCGCAAGTCTTCCTTGTTCATCTGAGAGACATTTTCACCGTCGATCAGTATATTTCCTTCGGTCGGTTCGATCAAACGGTTGAGCATACGCACAAGCGTTGACTTACCACTACCGGAAAGTCCCATAATAACGAAAATTTCGCCTTCTTCTACTTTGAAACTAGCCTGGTTGACACCAACTGTTGCTCCTGTCTTCTCAAGAATCTCTTCTTTTGAATGACCTTTCTTGACTAGCTCTAAAGCTTGTTTTTCTTTTTTGCCAAATATTTTGACCAAATTTTGAATTTCAACTTTAGTTGCCAAAGATTTACAGCCTCCTTAAAAATAGTTTTGTCTTCTGTTTGCGTTCTTCAATCATTAAACAGATAACGTCTGTGTGTATAAAATAGCGTAAAAATAAGGAAAAACAGACGTTATCGATGTCCTTTGCACAACATTAATTATACCAATCATGAGAACAACAGTAAAACGTTTGGCCCTGCTGTGATCTTTTTAAGCAAAATGTTATCGGTTACGCAGACTGTAAAAACACCATTCTAAGAATTTGATTAAAAATGACAAAATGGTGACAAAACGGTTTCGTTCGTAATAAACTTTGTGAAAAAAGAAAAGACTGAGGATGATGTTCCCGTTTTGTGCGTTTTTTCTGAAAGTCAACTTATGAAATTGTAGGTATCATTAACTGTTATAGCTCTGAAAAGCACTTATCCACAGGTGAATTGTCTGAATATTATGAGTGAAATTTTAATAATCGAGAAGGAATGTAGGCTAGTTGGTTTAGGTGGTTTTAAATATTCATTCTATAAGGATGCCGCCGGGTCTGGTTCGCCCAATACAACTACTGTCTTCAATGAACCGATCTCTGAACTTGTACTGATCTGCTGAATAGTTACTGTGAGGGGTCGAAAGCGGTATTGTGTTTTATTTTTTAATATAATAAAGAAAGAGAGGAAGGTTGCGGATGAAAAAGCGATGCGGATGGGTAACTGATGATCAACAGCATAAGGAATATCATGACAAAGAGTGGGGCAGACCGCTGTATGATGACCGGAAACTGTTTGAACTGCTTTGTCTGGAAGGCGCCCAGGCTGGATTGAGCTGGCTGACCGTATTGAAAAAGAGAGAAAGCTATCGGGAAGCGTTCGACCGGTTCGATCCAGAAGTAATCAGTCAATATAATGAAGAAAAAATTCAGGAGTTGATTCAGAATGAAAAAATCATCCGCAATAGACTGAAAATCAGGTCCGTTGTGATAAATGCCCGGGCATATTTGGAAATAACGAAAAACGGCCAGTCATTTTCAGATTATCTCTGGCAGTTCGTCGGTGGACAGCCGATTCAGAATGCCAGATGCACCCTTGATGACATTCCGGCACAGACCGAGAAAAGTCAGCGCATGAGCAGGCAGCTGAAGAAAGACGGGTTCAAATTTGTGGGTCCGACGATCTGTTATGCGTTCATGCAGGCCAGCGGGATGGTCAATGATCATGTGAGGGATTGTTTCTGTTTTGGAGAAATCAATCAGGGGAGGAAGTAAAATGAACCGGATAAATCTAGTTACTGTAGGAGTGGAAGATATGTCTCGTTCGCTGACCTTTTACAAAGCCATAGGGTTTGAGACCCCGGAGACCAGCGCAAGCCCGCCGATCGTCTTTTTTGATAATGAAGGAAGTAAACTGGAGCTGTTTCCTTTAAGTGAACTGCAGAAAGATATCGATCCAGATGATCCACCGAAAACCTCCAGAGGAAATTTCTCGGGCATCACCTTTGCCTGTAACATGAAAACAAAGGCAGAAGTAGATGAAATGATGGTACAGGTTGAAAAAGCTGGCGGTAAAGTCGTCAAACAGCCTCAAACCGTATTCTGGGGCGGGTACAGCGGCTACTTCATGGATCCGGACGGCTATTACTGGGAACTCGCCTATTCTGATGACTGGCAGTTTGATGACCGGAACATGCTTATCATAGATAAGGAATAAAAATATCCCCTCAAGGCAGCTCCTTGAGGGGATATTTAGATCACTTACAATATTTTATCTAAAAAGTTTTTTGTCCGTTCATTTTTTGGATGTTTAAACACTTGAGAAGGCGGTCCGATTTCCACGATGTTTCCGTCATCCATGAAGACGACCCGGTCTGCCACTTCTCTGGCGAAGCCCATTTCGTGGGTGACCACGACCATCGTCATGCCCTCTCTGGCCAGGTTCTGCATGACCCCCAGAACATCTCCGACCATTTCAGGATCCAATGCACTCGTCGGTTCATCAAAGAGGAGGATGTCCGGATCCATTGCCAGTGCCCGTGCAATAGCCGCGCGCTGCTGCTGTCCACCGGATAAAGAGTTAGGGTAAGCATCCGCTTTGTCTTCCATTCCTACACTTTCCAGAAGTGACATCCCAAGTTTGCGTCCTTCGCTTTTAGAAATGTTTTTTAACTGTTTAGGTGCGAGCAGGATATTTTCCATGACAGTCAGATGCGGGAACAGGTTGAACTGCTGAAACACCATCCCGATATTTTCTCTTACCTTATTAATGTTCTGACTAGGATCGGTCAAATCATGGTCATCCACGATCACTTTCCCGTCATTGACATCTTCCAGCAGGTTCATACATCGTAAATACGTACTTTTTCCCGAGCCGGATGGTCCGATGATAACAACGACTTCACCTTCCTGGACTTCAAGATCCAGGCCTTTCAGTACTTCGAACTTGCCGAAAGTTTTATGCAGATTTTCTGTTTTTAGTTTAGTCATTCATGAGACTCCTTTCTATCAAGTTGGATAGTTTAGTGAGCAGTGTAATGATGATCAGATAGATCAGTCCGACAATGATCCACATGGCTCCAGACTGGTAAGAACGCGCGATGATGATGCGCCCTGACTGAGTCAGTTCAACGATGCCGATAACAGATAGGATCGATGTATCTTTAAGTGTGATGACGAGCTGATTGATCAGTGACGGGATCATGATCTTGATCGCCTGCGGCAGAACGACTTTCTGCATGGACTGTCTGTAAGGCAAGCCGAGGCTTCGTGCTGCTTCCAGCTGGCCGATTGGAACGGCGGCGATCCCGCCTCTGACTTGTTCAGAAATATAGGCAGTCGTGTTCAAACTCAGTGTAATGATACCGGCCATGAAAGCTGTGAGCTGGATATCAAACAACTGGGGTACAGAGAAGTACATAAAGAACGCCAGGACGATAAGCGGGATACCGCGCAGGACCGTGACATAGATATTCGCGACTAGGTTCAGCGCCCGGTTCTTAGTGGCACTGAAGAGACCGAAAATAGTTCCTGCAACTAAAGAAATGCCGAAAGAGATAAGAGTCAGGAGAAGTGTCCGTCCAAGTCCGGCCATCAGGGCATCGAAATTGGATGCCAGTAGTGATAAGATTCCTGTACCTTCAGCGACTTCAGCATCTTCCGGACTGACCAGGTAGGTATCCATGATCTCGTCATACGTGCCGTCTTCCATAACATTGACCAGACCTGCATTGAACATCTCAAGCAGTTCCTGGTTTTGTCCTTCATTTACTGCAAAGCCGATCGGATAGCCTTCTTCCGGTTCGGTAGGCAGTTTCAGCGGCAGTCCCTGCTGGATCGCGTAAGCCATAACAGGATAATCTTCGACAGCCGCATCCGCTTGTCCGGCAGCGACATCTTCGTACATGTTGGCGGAATCTTCAAACTGGTTGATCGTTATATCATACTCTTGGGCCAGCTCGTCAGCGAACTGTGCACCGGTGGTCCCGACTTTAACAGCTAGTGTTTTTCCATCTAAATCTTCATAAGAAGAGATCTCATCATTGTCCTCGTGAACGGCCAGCACAGGTCCGGCATCGATATAAGGTTCGGAGAAGTCGAAAGACTCTTCCCGCTCAGGTGTGATGCTCATGGCGGCGATCATACCGTCCACCTGGTTTGTCTCCAAAGCCTGCAGGCCGGCACTGAAATTCATGGGTCTGAGTTCATAAGCAAAGCCCTGGTCTTCAGCAATAGCAGCCAGCAGATCGATATCTATACCGATATATTCATTATCATCGTTCTGATACTCAAAGGGTGCAAAGGTCACGTCTGTCGCAATGATATAAGGATCCATCTGTGCTGCCGTCTCTTTCGTACCTGCTTCATCAGTATCGTCTGAACTGACGAGATAAGTATCCATGATCTCGTCATATGTGCCGTCTTCTTGTATGTTTTCCAGCCCGGCATTGAACATTTCAAGCAGTTCCTGATTCTGGTCTTCATTGACGGCAAAACCTACAGGGTAGCCTTCTTCAGATTCGGTAGGCAGTTTCAAAGGCAGCCCCTGCTGAATGGCATAGGCCATAACGGGATAGTCTTCGACGGCCGCATCGGCTTGTCCGGCAGCGACGTCTTCGTACATGTTGGCGGAATCTTCAAACTGGTTTATCGTTATGTCGTAGTCTTCAGCAAGGTCATCTGCGAACTGGGCACCGGTCGTTCCTATTTTAACAGCCAGTGTTTTTCCGTCTAGATCTTCATAAGAAGTGATCTCATCATTGTCTTCATGAACGGCCAGCACGGGTCCGGCATCGATGTAAGGTTCAGAAAAATCAAAGGATTCTTCCCGCTCAGGAGTGATGCTCATGGCGGCGATCATTCCGTCGACCTGATTTCCCTCCAGAGCCTGCAGTCCGGCACTGAAATTCATGGGTCTGAGTTCATACTCAAAGCCCTGGTCTTCAGCTATGGCAGCGAGTAATTCGATATCTATGCCAATATATTCACCGTCTTCATTCTGATACTCAAAGGGCGCGAAGGTCACGTCAGTAGCAATAATATAAGGATCTGACTGTTCTGCCGCTTCGACCGTTTTTTTTAGAAACAGCAAACTGGATGCGAGTGTCAGCAGGAATATCAGACCAATAAGAATATGGGATTTCTTTTTAACTTTCATCATCTTTCTCCTCTCAAATATGCGCTTAAAAAATAATTAATCATAATTTTATATTAAAATAAGGTTTAAAACAAATGAAATTTATCAAATAAAAGTATGAGTAAGCGTTAACTTTTTGCAAAAAGAGGGGTTCATTTCTCTTTTTTTCTTGAGTTGTATCGTTATTTTTATCCGTGACCAGAGATAAAAGCTTATACAGTAATGGTTTTTAAGGGTGAGCAAAAAAAGAAAACCGTAGTTCAGCTGAAAAGATTAATAAAAAATAAAAATAAAAAAAACTTTAAAAAGGTAACACTTTTTAAAGTCGTTTCGTTATTAAAGGTGTAAGCAGTGATCACCTTACAAAAACACAGAGGAGGAAAAAATATGCAAAAAGAATGGGATGGAAGCAAGGTAGACCTATTTTTAGAAGATGCTGTAAACGAAAAATACATCCGTCGTCGTTTCAACGGCGCACTGCAGGGGTTGACCGATGAACAGGTAACGGCCTTCACCCAAGCGCTGAGTACAGTAAACGCATTGCCTGTATCTTATGCGGCTGTAGTGGAAGAATACCGCTACACATTCTAAGGACTTCATATAGAAGATAATGAGGAGGAAACGATATGGCAAAACGATTAGAACTGCGCTTTGAAACTGGCGAAGGCAAAACAAAGGTGATCGGTATCGATCAGCCGCTTGAAAATCTGGATCCGCTGGTCGTTCAGTCAGCGATGGAACAAATCATCGGTCAGGATATGTTCGAAGTGGAAGGCATCAAGCAATTCACTAAAATCAAAGATGCACGTTATGTGACGCGTACAGTAGAAGATATCATCGAAGAAGCTTAACTGAACGATTTAAAGGAGCTGGGACACACGTCTTAGCTCCTTTGACGTTTTTGAAAGATTTTTATAAACTTGTCCCAAAGAGCAGCCCGCCGTCCATGTATTAAAAGTGGTCTCAATACCCCTTAGCGACCTAGTGATACAATAGTTCGCTAGGAAGTTATGTTTATAAAGAGCAATCAATCGGCAGAACCTTTTTCTTTCTATAATAGTTTTCAATAAGCGAAAAATGAAAATTTTGAGGCGACTCCAGAAAATAAGTCCCAGAAAATTTATCTTTTTAAGTCTCTATAGTTTATCCAGCCTCAATTTTTTACAGACGCACTAGTAAGTAAGAGAGCTTTCTAAAAGTAAGTTTTTTTGCTATACTACCAGAGTAAGAATAATAAAGGAGTCTACATCGTGAAAAATTTTCTACTAGCTCTCGTAAAATTCTATCAGAAACTTATCTCACCATTATTCCCGCCAAGCTGCCGATATTATCCGACATGCTCGCACTATACTGTGGAAGCCTTGGAAAAGCACGGGGCGCTCAAAGGGTCGATCATGGGCACATCAAGAGTCTTGAGATGCAATCCATTTGTCAAGGGAGGCGTGGATAAAGTCCCTGATCACTTTACCGTGAAGAGAAATCCGGATAGTAAAAATGAAGTGTATCTGGGATCAGGCATTACTGTAAAGAAGAAAGAAAATCGATCACGTCATTGATCGATCGTGAAGGGATTAATGATGAAAGTCACTGTAACCGAAAAGAATTTTTCAGATATGCTGAAGTCTTCTCAACCGCTTCTGCTGCACTTCTGGTCCGATTTTTGTGGTCCGTGTAAAGTGCAGTCCCGGGTCCTGGGGCAGATGGATGATAAATACAGAGATGCTGTCCTTGTAGGAGACATCAATACGCAGAATCATCCCGACTTGACAGAGGCTTTTGGGATCCGCTCCACACCGACTGTTCTGGTTTTTTATGAAGGTAAGCTATTGGCCAGACTAACCGGCGTCCATACGCTGAATAAAATCGAAGAGATTATAAGCAAAGAAGGGGTGCTCGACTGAGTGTCTCTTTTTATTTGAAAATAATAGTGCAAAAAAGCGCAAAAAAACACGCTCCATGTTATAATAAATACAGATAAAATTTATTTTTTTAATTGAGTGCTAGATGCTGTTGCCGCAGACCTAGTGCTCTTTTTTCGTTATACGGAACTTTATCGGTTAAGATTTTATAAATGATTCGAAGTAACTTGTGACCACAGGCCATCACAGCCTTCATTTTAGATCCTCTACTAGAGATACGGTAGTACACTGATCGAAAAGCAAAATCTTTCGATCGACCGGCGATGCCGCCACTGGAAACAAGTGTGGTCTTTAAATATTTGTTTCCCGGGGTTGTTCGCG
>NZ_FOLT01000022.1 GCF_900112455.1 Alkalibacterium subtropicum
TTTCCAATAAATAGTATAGCACAAATAACTAAAGTATTCATTATCCAATTTATTGAAACAGGGGTAGTAGGAATCGAACCCACATCGATGGTTTTGGAGACCATAGTTTTACCATTAAACTATACCCCTAACTAATGGAGGGAGTAGGATTTGAACCTACGAACCCGAAGGAACGGATTTACAGTCCGCTGCGTTTGGCCACTTCGCTATCCCTCCAGCATATTAAATTGAATGGCGCAGGACAGAGTCGAACTGCCGACACACGGAGCTTCAATCCGTTGCTCTACCAACTGAGCTACTGCGCCAATTAAATCATGTCATGACCCCTACGGGATTCGAACCCGTGTTACCGCCGTGAAAGGGCGGTGTCTTAACCGCTTGACCAAGGGGCCGATATAAAAATAAAAAACGGAGAATGAGGGATTCGAACCCTCGATACGGAAAAACCGTATACACGCTTTCCAGGCGTGCTCCTTCAGCCACTCGGACAATTCTCCAGATTGAAACTCCGCAAGCAGGGCTCGAACCTGCGACATCATGATTAACAGTCATGCGCTCTACCAGCTGAGCTATTGCGGATAAATATTTTCTTCAGCAACTGTTATATCGTAACACGGTTACAATGATGTGTCAATCTATTCAGTGATTTTATTTCGATTTTTTTATTAATTTCACTGATCCGCCTTTTTCATTACCCTGTGAGTCAATAAGTCTGCCGAGCTGATTTTCTCCTTTCTTTTAAGCCGGTACAAGAAAAGTGAAATACTGCGGGAGAACTTCTATAATGACCGGAAAAGCGGGTCCCTGATCACCATCTACTGTAGTGAACGCTTCTTTATTTTTCACAGTGCACACAGCTCGCTTGAAAGAAACAGTAAAGGCAGCGTCCTGCATGTCATTGAATTCTTTATTGCTGAAAAACAGAGCCTGAAGGACAGTCAATTTCTGCCCCAAGGTTGAACGTTTCAGTCCAAAAAGATAAAGCTTACCGTCGTCGATCTTTGCTTCATCGAAAAAGTTAGGAATACCTGCGATAGAACCGTTCACGCCGGCAAGTATCAGATTCAAATCGATGTCGACTTTCTTCCCATCTATAGTCAGTTCCATATCATACGTTTCTTCACTTCTCAGAGATTTTACACCCTCCATGAAGTAAGCAGCCTGACCTAATTTTTCTTTCTGTTCTTCACTGACCTCCCAAACCGTTTCCGGAACGGGTCCGGCTGATACAGAACTGAGAAATATGCGGTCATTGACTCTTCCCGCATCTGCTTTTTTTTCTTTAAACTGGCTCATCTGTGCAATCGTTTGTTCTGGATCGGCAGGCAGGTTCAGGCCCTTGGCAATGTTGTTGACTGTTCCGGAAGGGACGATCCCGATAACAGGCCGGTATTTCTGGTTACGCAATCCGTTTGCGGCTTCAGATACGGTCCCATCCCCGCCAATTATGATCAGATGCTGATAGGCTTCTTCGCTGGCCTGGACGGCAAATCTGGAGACATCTTCGATTTTCTCCGTTATCTTTATGACGGCTTTGCGGTCATGTCTTAAAAAGTTTTGTTTCAGTTTATCAGCATATTCTTCGGCTTTCTTTTTCCCAGAAGAAGGATTTGCGATAATCATAACATCATTCATTCTATTTTCCCCTTCCAACTGATTAGTAGCACCTTCATTGTACTACAGTCATCAGCTGAAAAAAAATATTATTATACTATCCCTTCCTACGTTTCAAATGAAGTGGCGCGCTAAAATCTAAAACAAGCTTTTAAACCTGGATAGACATCCCGTTCAAAAGCTTGTTTTCATATTCTTTTTCCCATTGGAAACCCGTCTTGTTATTCACTGACTTCTTCCTGACATTCAGGACATAAACCGTAAATTTCCAGACGATGTGAATTGACATCATACCCCGTCAAGTTGCTGGCGACGACTTCGACATCATCCAGTCCGGATAATAAATATCTTCGATTTTGCCGCATCGCGTACAGATGGCATGGTAATGTTCAGTCGAGGCAAAATCAAACCGACTGGAATTGTCGCCAAACATCATTTCTTTCACTAGACCCATTTTGGTAAATAAACGCAGATTATTGTATACTGTTGCGACACTCATGCTTGGAAAATCTTCTTCTAATGCCTTATATATTTCATCGGCTGTGGGATGACTATCCTGGTCGATCAAATACTCCAAAATCGCATGGCGCTGAGGGGTGATGCGCACATTGTTATATTTTAACCGTTCAATGGATTGTTCAACTAAATAACTCATCTCTATCAATCCTTCACTAGTTTACTTGTATACTCAAATGATACAGTTTAAAGACAACTTTTGCAAGAATATGTCTACTTTCAACACATATTTGTTAAGATAGCAAGTTTCTCATTTAATGAATTCAACGAGCCATTTGTAGTATAATATAAACAATAATAACGAATCAGGAAAGTTGTGACTTTAGTTTATGAAAATCGGAGCAAGAACGTTTAAAACAAGTATCGCTGTGTTTTTTGCTTTATTGATCCCGTCGCTATTCGGTATGTTTGATGCCTTGTCTCTGGCTGGGATATCTGTGGTGGCTTCCATGCAGCCGTCGGTAAAAAGATCTTTCAGCACATTTCAGGAGCGGCTGGTTGCAAACACTATCGGCGGCGTTGTTGCTGTCATTATGGCGCTTGGGTTTGGAACGTCTTTCATTGTCATCAGTCTGGCCACCGCCATACTTATTTCACTCCTTCATCAGCTGAAGCTCAATAATGTGATCGGGTTATCGGCCATGACATTGATCATCATCATGCTCTCGACAGACGGTGATATCCTTACAAATGCTGTTTATCGAGTCCTGGCTACATTCATAGGAGTAGCTGTCGCCTTTATCATCAACCGAGTCATTTTACCTCCAAATTACGAAGAAAAACTGTTTCACACAACCAACCAGGTGACCGACGACCTGACTCGGTTCATGCGTGTAAACTTAAGGAAAAACAGTCAGTATTCTCTGATGCGTTCCGATCTGGAATCCATAGAACAGTCGATCAAAGAAATGAAACGGCTGCTCAGTTTTCTGAAAGACGGGGAATGGCACCCTCTCGGCAAGAAAAGAGATCAGTCATTCAAGCGCACCCTTGTTATTTATCGCCAGTTCATCCGTACAACAGAGGCCGCCTATTTTCTTGTCCTGACTCTTCATGAATCCGAACATGTTTATAATCATTTTCCAGAGCACCTGCGTATCCTCATAAGAGAAAGACTGGAAACCCTCATGTCGGCTCACGAACAGATCATCTTGAAATGGAATGGCCGGGTGCTCCCAAAAGAAGTCAATTTCATTGCGTATAAGTCGGATCTAAGAAAGACCTTCATGCATTCTTTTTTCAATGAAGCCAGCCTGGAATCTTATCTTCAAAATGACTACGGACAAAGCAACACGGTGATTCATCTGATGTCTTCCGTTCTGGAGTACGAGGAACAGCTCCAGCACTTGAACAAGCTCGTCAGCAGTTTTAAAACCAATCACCCAGACAACCAGTCCAAGATCCGTTCCCTACATTAACAAAGAGCAGGAGACACACACGTAGACGCGTCTCCTGCTCTTTGTTTTTTTACATTTCTTCGCTGAATAACTTATCTAATAAGGAGATCACCTGCTGGTTACCTGCCTCGTTCAACTCAGCTGATTCATCAAAATAATAATCGAGTGAACCCTCTGTGGATTTGGCAGTGAACTCTGCATGCAGTGGGATCAGAGGCACACCATACGCTTCACTCACCGTCTGCATCCGACCTAAATAGCTTCTATAGTCAAGAGAACGTGAATTCAGCTGACTGATCTGCTCAGGTACTGGATAGGGTTCGAGCATGAACAGCTTCATGTCCTCTAACGTTAAAAGGCGATCAAGGACATAGCCCATAAACTCTTCGGTTTCTGTCAATCCCATGTCTCTCTGCTGGTCAGGCAAGGCAGGCAAGGCATAGAGGATGACATCGGGGGCTTCATCGAGCACTGCTTGAGGGGTCTGTTCTATGTATAATTCATATGAATCATATCCTGGATAACTATGATCGATAACCGAAACCGTTCCACTGACCGAGTCTTGTATCCTATCAGTAACTTCATTTATCCAAGCTTCCTCTGTATCTATATCCCCATAATAGGCCAGGGTCACCTTTCCGTTTTTTAAGGACATAAAATCTAAGTACTCATAAAGTGACAAATTCGCACTGTTTGTTTCATAATGTGTCAGTAACTCATTCGGATTGTTTTCTGCAGATATATTCTCTCCGTCTGCAGGCGCCATCCCTGCTGTATTTTCCTCTGTTTCATCATCATGTTGAGAAACCGTCACCTGTTTTTCAGCCAGCTCCTCACTCTGGGCTAAAGCGTAACGTCGACCGAAAAAGACAGTGCCAAGAACTGCGGTGAAAAGTAATGGCATCATCATTATACTTTTTTTCAAACTGCTTAGTCCTCTCTATATAATTTAGCTGCTTTTTAAAATACTAGACAAGGAAAACAGCAGCAGACTCTGAAGTCTTGCTACTGTTGTCATCACAATCATTTTTTTCCCGTCAGCTGTTTGTAACGGTTGTACCACAAGTCGACATACCCTTCAGAAAAGGGCCCCTTCTCTTCATTTATCCAATCGACCAATATTTTGATATGTTCTTTCAGGATCAAGTCTATCTCATCCGGATAGTCCCATTTTTTGCCGTGTTCCTCATACTCATCGACATCCAATAAGCGTTTTTCTCCATCAGGAAAGACTTTCACATCCAGATCATAATCAATATACTTGGCCCCTTCTTCGTCGATCAAAAAGGGAGAAGCCATGTTACAGTAGTACGACGTACCTTTCTGGCGGATCATCGTCACGATATTGAACCAGTAGTGTTTATGAAAATAAACGAGTGCCGGTTCGCGTGTTTTCCACCGTCTGCCGTCTGACTCGATGACCAGGGTATGATCATTACAGCCGATCAGTGCGTTTTCAGTTGTTTTTAACACCATTGTGTCACGCCAAGTTCGATGCAGACTCCCATCATGTTTGTAACTTTTGATTGTGATGAATTCCCCTTCTTTTGGAAATGTCATCTCTTTACCAACTTTCTAGTCTTTTTTACATGGTGCAGCTTGTTCCTTCAATCTCATGTGTCATTATATCATAAACGATGGATGATATTATAATGAATAGGAATTTAGAAGCACTATTTCCTAAAAAAGCGTCAAAGTGTCGATCAGATCATTGACTTTCTGTGTTGGCACTGGAAACATTTCCTCATCGAACCGGTCGGCATGGATCCATTTTAATTGTGATGACCGTGTATCCTCTTCAAGCAGTTCCGCTTCAAAGACGATCAGTTCCCATTTAAGATGCGAAAAGACATGCGATAAAATACCTTTAGGCTGATCGTTCAGTTTCACTTTCAAATCATATGACTTGCTTATGATCAGTTCCAGTTCCTGGCTGACACGACTATCGCAGACGTCATCCTGACTGAATGATTTCCACCCTTCTTCATTCAGATCCTCACGATCGATCATCAAAGGGGTATACATACCGGCCAGTACCCCTTTGTTGGGGCGCTTCTTATAAAGATATTCGCCGAGATCATTCTTTACCATAACTGTGTAATAGGTCTGCTCCGTCACTTTGGTTTTTTTCTTTTTGACCGGATAGTTTTCCCATGTTTCATTGAGATAGGACGCGTTGAAATCTTTAACCGGACTTTTTTCCGGCGAGTAGTTCTTTGGCGTACAGATCGTGGCCCCCAAATCCATTAGGGCCTGATTAAAATCCCCCGGACGGTTTGGGTCGATCAGGCATCGGATCATTTCTTCAAACACTTTGCGCGTCGAAGCTTTGCTGATATCGAGGTCGATCTCGAACAGCCGGCTCAAGACACGCATCACATTGCCGTCAACAGCAGGCTGCGGCTGACCAAAGGCGATACTGGTGACCGCTCCGGCCGTATACGGACCGATACCTTTCAACGTCAAAACATCTTTATGTTCCTCAGGAAACTTACCTTGATGCTCCTCCATGATCTGATTCGCAGCCACCTTCATGTTCCTGACCCGCGAATAATAACCCAACCCTTCCCAAAGTTTGAGTAAGGTAGCTTCAGAAGCATTCGCCAGAGCCTCGATGGTCGGCAAGGTTTCTATGAAGCGTTCATAGTAAGGGATCACAGTGTCCACTTGTGTCTGCTGCAGCATGATTTCAGATACCCAGATACAGTAAGGGTCACTTGTCCTGCGCCAAGGTAGATCTCTTTTGTTTTCATCATACCACTGCAGTAACGTCGCCCGGAAATCACTGACTTTTTCTTCGGACCACATCGTTATCTTGTTTTTTTCCAATAAATCTTTCTGTTTCAATACTCTCCCTCTTTTTCTGATAAAAATTGTTCGATCAAGTCAAACGGGTACCCTTTTGAATACAGGAAGGTCTTGGTCTTGCGTCTTGCACCATATTTATCTTCCTTGCGGGCGTAACGCTTATACGCCTTTTCCCCCTGCTTGACTAAGGCCTCGTATTCATCCTCTTCAGGCTGTTCCAGAGACATTTCGTCCAGCACCTGAGCAATGATATCTCTGTCAAAACCTTTCGTCATCAACTGCTCTCTGATTTTCTGTTCGATTTCACGGTTCGATTTGTTCCGTTGTCTCTTCAGTGTTTTTTCTGTCAGTTTTTTTGCATTCTCCAGCTGATCGTCATCCGAATACTCTTCCAGACCATAAGCGATCTCATCGGGAGACAAGCCTTTTGCATAAAGTGACCGTTCGATTTTTTTCGGCCCTTCTGTTTTCAGCTGATAGTTGGTACGTACAAAACTCTTCGCATATTCCTTGTCATCGATCAGTCGGTGTTCTCTCAAACGTTCGATGACTGCATCGATTTCTGAATAGTCTTTTTTTGCAAGATATTCCCGGATTTCTTTTTCTGTGCGCATTTTGAAATTAAGATAATGGAGCGCAGCCTGATAAGCTTTGCTCATTTCTCCTTTTTTCTTCAACTCTTCGATCATTTCCTGATCAAGTTCTTTTCCTTTGATCAGCCGGTACTTGACAAGGATAGAATCATCCACAGCAAAAGCATAGGAATCGTTGATGTAGATATTGAAACGGTTTTTAGCCTTCTGAGCCTGCACCTTGGTGATGACAAACTCTGCAGCCGGTTCTTCCGACTGATCTTTTTTCAGATTTTTTACATCTTCCAGTGTGATATTCTTTTTATCGCCTGGCTTTTTTTCTTTTATACTCGGACCTAATTCAATTAAATTCGGAAGGGACGATTCATTGTTTTCTGATCCTGTTTCTCGATTCATGACCTGCACCTCTATTCTCTCTTTTCTAAGTATACCATTTACAAGGGGGATAAATCATGCTTCCATACACAAAAAAGTGCCTAAACATCGCTTAGGCACTTTAAATGTCTATTTATCTGTTTGGTCTTCTTCAAGATTTTCTTCATCCGGGTTGAGTGATGCTTCGACTTCATTCCCCGGCGTTTCCCCTTTCGCTCTTTGAGCTGCCACCTCAGATTCATCCAGTTTATTTCTTACAGGTCTGTCTTTACCATACCCCATTGCAGCATTTGGATTCGGCGTACTGTTCGGTGCACTTGTATTCGGCAGACTATAATCAGGCGCAGCCACATTATCTGCGGATTTTATTTTTTCTGCATCTCTTTTTGATTTAAAGTTCTTTCTATTTGGTTCTTTATCTTTCTTCATGCCATCCTCACCTTTCCAGATCCTATTCAATCAGTCGATTATTTATTGTCTTCCCATGATTTTTTACCTTGTTCTTCCAGCTCCTCTGAATAGTTAGCTTCAGCTTCGGGTGCTTCGGTGTTCTCATGGGGTTCTTTCATATCTCTATTATCTGTGTTCAGCGGACTTTTCACTTCCGGTCGAACAACACCTTCAGCTACCTTGTTGCCGTAGCCATGTTCTGTCTCCTCTTTTTCAACGGTGTCTTCCTGTCCGGTCAGATCCGGTTCTTCTGTGGATCCTTTTCCCTGTGTCGCTTCATGTTCACCCTTATTATTGTTATCACTTTTAGACTCTTTCCGCATATCATTAGCCTGACTGGGATCGACTGAATCCTCAACTTTTTTGTTTTCGGATGTTTCTACTCCATTCGTGTTTTTGGTTTTGATTGCTTCTGGCTCTTCTGAATTCACTTCATCTATTGGTGCGTCTTTTTTTTCAGTCATAATATCTTCTCTCTCCCCGTTTTCGATAATGTCTTCATTGACTTCTGACAGTTCACTTTCTTTCGGGGCGTCGGTATCTGCAAGAAGAACGATTTCGCCTGCTTTCAATGCTTCCGCATAATGATCCGCCCGGTCATGAGGAACACCATATTCTTCAAGTGTCGCACTGCTTCCTTCACTGTCATATGTGCCAAAGGAGAAGGCTTCTTTAACTTTTTCCCAGATGCTTTCTTCTTCTACTTCCACTTTATTTATTTTTACATTTTTTATGGATTCGATTCTTTCATCGTACTGATTGTTTTTATCCATGACAAGCATCAGTTCAGTTGGTGAATAACCTTCTTCATTGAGGAGTTTTTCTACCTGCGACACCGCTGCCTCCTCATTCTTAAATGTCCCTAAAATATGGCGATCCATACCTTCACCCTTCCTATATATATTGTCATATTTTGTTCACTTATCTACCTTTAATGGTATCATTACACATCCGGCATGTAAAAGAAAACGCTTAGTGAAAAGATCTGTTAAACTTGCCGGAGAGAACCGCATAAAAACACAATCATCGACTGTGTTTTGACAGATAGTGCCGGTATCCTGGTAATTGTTATAAATAATTGATTGATACATTGATAAAAGAGGTATAAAATAGAGTATGAAGGAATTATTTTTGATTTGTAGTGTTTTTTTTCACATTTTTTATGGTATATTTAACATAATAAGTGTTATCTAATTTAGATGGTTAGGAAGGATCATGCAATATGACTAAACAAGAGGAGAAAGAAAAATTAAAACAAGAACGGTTAAATAAATTAAAAGAACTGACTAATGAATCTATGGATTATCGTTATCTCATGCAGGATCAGCTGGCCGAGGCTATTAGTTCTGGAAACCAGGATAAATTAGAAGAAACACTGAAACTGATAGATATAGACCGTGTATTTAGGTATTTGGACAAAGACAGTGATTGCGACCGTCTGGAGGCTTTTAAAAACCATCTGATGACAGTCAATACCTACACACGCATAGCAGCTAAAAACGGTGGCGTATTGCCCTTGTATCTTCATTTGATCTTTGAACGATTTTCTATGATCATAAAAGACACTTACTCTCTGGATTATCTGGTCGAGCATGTCTATTTTGAGATATTCCGAGAATATTGTCATGCAGTGGTTTATTTTTCTACGTCCAATTACTCATCAGTTATGAAAGAAATCGTTACATATATAACTGACAACCTTACCAGTGAATTGACTTTGACCAATATCGCTTCTATCTATGGCATGCACCCTGTACATTTAGCACGCAAATTCAAACAGGAAACCGGCAATACCTTTATCGGTTATGTCAACCAGCAGCGCATCTATCTGGCAAAATATTATTTCCATCTCGGAGAACATCAGTTGAGCGAAGTAGCTAACCTCGCCGGCTTCAACAGTCATTCTTATTTCACTAAAGTATTTAAAAAGATGACAGGTAAAACGCCGACAAAATATCTCAAGGAAATTCCAGTCAGTGAAAAAGTCTAAGCACATGTGGCATCTTTGCACATTACGGTTTTAACACATATACTTAAGGGACTGGAAAAAAGAGCTCCCGCTAAAAAAAACACTGAAGGCCGTCGGATCAAGATGGCCTTCAGTGTTTTTGGTCTTTCTGCCGAGTTTGTTTGATACCATAAATCATTTAAACTTGATGAGCGCATTTAACGCTTTATATATCCGCGGAGTAGTGCCTGCGCTCATGTACCGACACAGCTGAATACAGTAGTGACTACTGAATATTTTCATCTTGATGAGCGGCGCGTACACCCCCTTTTTTCTGCCAAGATGTTCGTTAAATTTTGGCGGGTGGTCATTAGAGAGGTCGTGCAGTGCACCCCTCATGACCAGTAGCGTTTCAGTATAGAGCTTAAAAATAAATGGGTCAATAGTCTGTTGCAGTACGAACCTGCAGAACAATTAAACAGCAACATCACCAAACCAAGGATCCTATCTCCTCGATCGGGTGGTGTTTTGCTTCTTTAACGCTTATTTTCCAGGCCTTTAATTGTCCCAGTTTACTGCTTCTGCCGCCCCGTTTTTCGAAGTCAGGTATACAGGCTGTTTATTTTTTTCCTGGAAAGTGACCCTGATCTCTGCTTTCATTGTTTCTTTTATCGGGTAATCCATCCCCTCACTCATAGGGGCAATAAGTTCGTGACTGTGCTGTAAACTGACTTTTACCTTTAAGCTCTTGCTGTAATCTTTCAAATACACCGTGTATCCTTCCAGATTTTCATCCATTGTGACTTTGCATAGGGTCCCTTGATATGAAGCAAAACGATGCTCTTTTATGCCGTCATGAAAAACAGCGATCGCACCTGTCAGATCGAATACATTAAAGTCGATATCAGCCACGGCTAAAGACAACGCGCTTTCTTCGTCTTCAATGAAGCTGTTCGATTGCGCCCAAATATATCTGTCGGGGAAAGTCGAGCCCCGATCCTTTTCCATGTATCCGGTCCCTTTATCCAGTGTTATTTTCTCCCCATTAACAGTGACCGTCCCTCTTACCTCATGCCGCATACTTACGATATCGTGGGAGCACGGAACTCGGATATACTCTAAAGGTCCCATGATACTCGGTGAAAAGAGACTCTGTCTCAGAGGCAGAAAATCTCCAAAATTCAAATCAATAAGCAAGTCATTCTCTTCATCCTTCAGATGTGCTTTGACCCCTTTTTCACTTAAGACAAATAAGGGCATCAGAACGGAATAAGGTTCACTCACGATCGTAAATTCTTCTACGGGATAGGTTATCTTCCCGCTCACTGATTTCCCCTTATAATAGAGGTTATACTGGACAAAACACTCTTTTTCTGAAAATAATGCCATGCCGGGGATCAGAGCTAAGCTGAAGTCCTGCTCAGCATCTGTAGTCTTAACGTACCACCCTTCAAAATAAGGTGCCTGGGCATTTACTCCTTTAAAATCAAATCGGTTAGTCATTCGTCAGCTCCTCCTTTATTAGGCCTTTTAGCAGGGACCTCTCAGGATAGCCGATAGCCATGACTTTCAGCTTACCGATGAACGCCTGAGCCTCTTTGACGTTGAACCCTGTTTTCATAAACCCTATCGTCAGGGTGCTATCCGCTATCACAGCTGTGCCCATCGCCTTTCCTGTATCCGCAGATATTCCAGACGGCACATCCACTGCAACGACATATCCATGAGATCGATTAATTTTATCTATTGCCGTTTTATGGGGTTCTTCGACATCCCTATCCAGTCCGATCCCAAAAAGAGCATCCAGAACGACATCTTCACTGAATGACTCAGCGCCTTCTTCAAGAAAATCAATGGTTAAGCCTAGATTTTTTGCTATCCTTAACTGTTTCCTGCATTCATCTGATGCCTTGTCTACATTACCAACCAGATAGATCTTCACTGTTTTCCCCGCCTGGTGAAGCATGCGCCCAATAGCCAGACCATCGCCTCCATTGTTACCCGTTCCACACACCACAGCATAAGAAGCTGCAGATATACTCGTATGATCTAACAATTCATCAGCGATAGCTAAGGCAGCCCGTTCCATCAAGACCATCGAGGGGATGCCTATCTCATTTATCGTATAGGCATCGATCGCTTTAATGGTCTGACTTGCCAATCCTTCATTCATTTGTTCCACCTCACTTGTATTAATTGATACAAGTATAACAAAAAGGGAACCTGTTCAACGAACAGATTCCCTTTTCTCTTTAACTGTTTAAAATATCTTCCAATAAATCAGGATTGAACGTTTTAGCTTTCAGCATGGCGATTTCATGTCTGTACGGGGGTTTTTTATTTTTCTTGTCTTCACCTACAAAAGGTGTTTCAAGTATTTTTGGCAACTGAGCCAGTTTTTCATGATGAACAACATGATTGAGGGCCTCAAAGCCGATCTCGCCAAAACCGATATTCGCATGTCGGTCCTTACCTGCCCCTTGAATATTTTTAGAATCATTGACGTGGATCACTTTCAGCTTATCCAGGCCGACGATCCGGTCAAATTCTGCAAGCACGCCGTCAAAATCCTCTTTGACATTATATCCCGCATCATGGATATGACATGTATCTAACGTCACAGAAACCTTGTCTTTTAAGTCTATTTGATCAATGATCTGTGCGAGTTCTTCAAACGATCGACCGACCTCTGTTCCCTTGCCTGCCATAGTTTCCAGAGCGATCTGAAGGGTCTGATCTTCATGCAGGATCTCGTTAAGTCCCTGGGCGATTTGTGCGATAGCGGCATCCGGGCCCGCCCCGACATGAGCGCCGGGGTGCATCGTCATCTGTGTGACACCGAGTGCTTCAGCACGCTTGATTTCTTCCCGCATGAACTGGACAGCGAACCCGTAGTTCTGTTTCTTGATCGTATTCCCCAGATTGATGATATAAGGTGCATGAACGACGATATCAGAGACGTTGATCCCATGCTCTTTCATGAAAGCCTGTCCAGCATCGATATTCATATCTGCGATATCTTTTCGACGTGTATTCTGAGGAGCACCGGTGTAGATCATGAAAGTCGACGAACCATAATCGACGGCATCTTCCGCAGCACCAAGCAGCATCTTTTTACCTTTCATCGATACATGTGAACCGAGTAAAACCATTAATCTGCCTCCGTTTGTTTGTTGTCTTTTAACTCCAGACCGAGTTCCACCAGCTGATCATTTGACACCAGAGACGGTGCATCCGTCAACGGATCCATGGCTTTTCCGTTTTTCGGAAAGGCGATGACTTCACGGATGTTGTTTTCATTGGCTAAGATCATAACCAGACGGTCCAGACCGAATGCGATCCCGCCGTGTGGTGGAAAACCGTATTCCAACGCATCCAAGAGGAAGCCGAACTGACTGTAGGCTTCTTCTTTTGAGAATCCCAAAGCGGACAGCATTTCTTCCTGCAGCGCTCTCTGGTGGATACGGATAGAACCTCCGCCGATCTCATATCCGTTCAAGACGATATCGTACGCATCAGCCATGACGTTTTCCGGTTCGGCAGCGAGTTTTTCTATATCCGCTTCGACCGGTTTGGTGAACGGGTGATGAGCAGCATTATAGCGTCCCGCTTCTTCATCGTATTCAAGCAGCGGCCACTCGACGATCCAGGCAAATGCCAGCTGAGACTCATCGATCAGATTCAGTTCTTTCCCTAAGTGGACTCTTAAAGCACCTAAGGCATCATAAACTACAGTTGAATTGTCTGCGACGAACAGCAGCAGATCGCCGTCTTCAGCATCCATGGTTGCTACTAATGAGGATTGGGCCTCTTCGTCATTGAAGAACTTAGCGATCGGTCCTGAGAGTCCCTCACCAGTCATCTTCATCCACGCCAGACCCTTAGCCCCATAAATTTTTGCGATACTTTCCAGTGCATCGATGTTTTTACGTGAAAACTGCTTGGCAGCTCCCTTGACGGTCAAGCCTTTGACCATGCCGCCGTTTTCAACTACTGACGAAAAGACCTTGAATGTGGAGTTTTTCGCTACTTCATTCAGATCGACCAGTTCCATAGCGAACCGGAGATCGGGCTTGTCGCTGCCGAAACGTTCCATTGCTTCTCTATACGTCAATCGAGGGAACGGTGTTTTCAAGGTGACACCTTTGACTTCTTCCACTAAACGGACGAGCAGCTTTTCCATCGTGTTCTGAATATCTTCTTTATCTGTAAAGCTGGTCTCGATATCCACCTGGGTGAATTCCGGCTGACGGTCGCCACGCAGATCTTCATCTCTGAAACAGCGGACGATCTGATAGTAACGGTCATAACCCGAGCTCATCAGCAGCTGCTTGAACAATTGCGGAGACTGCGGCAAAGCAAAGAATTTCCCCTGATTGACGCGGGAAGGGACGAGATAGTCCCGAGCTCCTTCAGGTGTCGATTTTGTCAGATAGGGTGTTTCTATATCAAGGAACCCTTCTTCATCCAGGAAATCTCTGAACACTTTCTTGACTTGGTGGCGCAGTTTCATGTTCGCCTGCATTTTCGGTCTTCTAAGGTCCAGATAACGGTATTTCAAGCGCAGGTCATCGGATACTTCCACCGCATCTGTGATTTCAAAGGCTGGTGTCTTGGCTTCACTTAAAATTTCCACCTCTTCGGCCATGATTTCGATTTCGCCAGTCGGCAATTCTCTATTGATCTGACCCTCTTCTCTTGACACAACGGTCCCTTTTACAGCGATCACATATTCTGAACGGATTTTTTCTGCAATTTCAAGGGCTTTCTTGTTCTGATCACTATTAAAGACGACCTGCACGAGTCCTTCACGATCTCTCAAATCAATGAAAATCATGCCTCCCAAGTCACGGCGTTTCTGAACCCAACCGGCAACAGTAACCGCCTCATCTTTATATTTTGTTGTAATCTGTCCACAATATGCTGTACGTTTCATATCATTCACCCTTTTTCTTTAATTTTGTTTCTGCCTTTTTGAATGTTCCTTCAAAATCACTGTACAAGTCTCCGAGTCCGATATCCGTCTGTCTGCCGCTCTCGAGATCTTTCACTGTGACTTTATTCTGACTGACTTCCTCTTCCCCTAGGGTAAAGACATATCGTGCATTCCATTTATCAGCGGTTTTAAACTGTTTCCCCGGTTTTCTGTTCATGAATTCCCGTTCTACAGACAGGTCATTCTGACGAAGGTATTGGGTCAGTTTCGTTGCTGCTTTGTTCACGTTGTCTCCAATCGTCACAACGTAGGCATCAATGACTTGCGTCTTTGGATAGTTGTAGTCCATGAAGTCAAGAAGGATCAGGAGCCGTTCCAGACCGAAGCCAAAGCCGAATGCCGGTGTCGACGGTCCGCCGACTTCTTCGACCAGTCCATCGTAGCGGCCGCCTGCACAAATCGTTGCATTGGAACCAAATTTCGGATGCGTCGTCATGACTTCAAATATCGTATCATTGTAATAATCAAGTCCTCGGACCATGTTCTTATCAATTTCATAAGGGATTTCCAACTCATCAAGCATATCCTTCACTGCTTCAAAGTGAGCTCTGGACTCGTCATTGAGGAAATCGAGGACAGACGGCGCATCAGCGACGATGGCTTTGTCTTTTTTATCTTTGCTGTCCAGGACGCGCAGCGGATTTTTGTATAAACGTTCTTTGGAATCTTTGCTTAAGTCATCAAAATGCGGCTCAAGATAAGCGATCAGTGCTTCACGGTATTGGAGTCTTGACGCCGTATCTCCCAGCGAATTAATGACCAGCTTCAAGTCCTTGATATCGAAAGACTTGAACAAATCCATAGCCAGCGCCATTGTTTCGACATCGACAGCAGGATTCTTGCTTCCGAACACTTCGACCCCCAGCTGATTGAATTGACGCTGTCTGCCACTTTGCGGGCGTTCATACCTGAACATCGATCCCAGATAATAGAGCTTCATCGGCTTGTGATACTCCGGTGCATACAATTTATTTTCAACATATGCACGAACAACACCGGCAGTGCCTTCCGGTCTCAATGCAAGGTGGCGATCCCCTTTATCTTTAAAATCGTACATCTCCTTGGAGACGATATCACTCGTTTCACCCACACCTCTTGCGTATAAGTCAAACTGTTCAAAAAGCGGTGAGCGGATTTCTTTGAACTGATAATTGTGCAGAATGTCTCTGGCCTGCTGCTCCACGATCTGCCATTTTTCAGATTCAACAGGTAAAATATCGACGGTTCCTTTTAATTTTTTATAATTCACTCAATAAACCTCCCGTAATAATGCATTTAACTTAATATTTGTCCATAAAAAAAGACCCTTTTCTATGTCAATCATAGAAAAAGGACGTAGTTCATACGTGGTGCCACCTTAAATTCAGAAAGCTGCTGCTTTCTCTCTTAGAGTTAACGCTCACGCGTGACAGTTTTCCTGTCATTCCTACTCAGATTGTCTTTCACCAATGATGATATAAACCTTTTTCAGCCAGGAAGGTCCTCTCTTTAATGATCAGTCATCAGCTACTTCATCTAAATCCGGATGATTATTTAATTCGCTTCTTATAAGCTTACAAGAACGGACGTCTGATGTCAATACACTTCTTATTTGGGTATGTGTAAAGTTATTCTCGGAAATTTATTCTAGAAATCTGAAACACTATTTATTTTTTCTCTTCGAACTATGTTTTTAGTATCTTTTAAAAGCTTAAAATCTCTCTCTAACTAAACAATTTCTGTAATTGCCCCATTGGGCTTGAAGAGGAGCCATAATTAGCTACTCTGCCAATTTTCACACCTATTGATGGTCTGGATTTACTTTTCTTCAAGGCTGCTCTTACAGCCCCTTTGAACTCCGGCTGGAGTTCCGCTAAAAGCTCAGGTGTTTTATCTGTTAAGGCTTTGAGAAACGTTCCGTTCTTACGTGCTGAAATAATCGCCGCTATATT